>CAWJOH010000009.1:0-16758 GCA_963844455.1 uncultured Actinomycetota bacterium | reverse complement strand
GAGGTGATCGAGTGCGACCCGCCCCGGCGGCTGGTGCAGACCTGGCGGGCCGGCTGGGACTCGGAGCCGCCGACCCGGCTGACCTACGAGATCGTCGAGGCCAGGGCCGGCGTCTGCAGCCTGACCGTCCGGCACGACACCACCGGCGCCCCGCGGCTCACCACGATGATCACCGGCGGCGACGAGGACCGCGGGGCCGGCGGCGGCTGGGCCGAGTCGCTGAGCGACCTCAAGACCCTGCTGGAGACCGGCCACTCCATGTTCAGCTGGGACCTCGCCGGATCCGTGACGTCGACATGCCGAGATCCTCTGCCGAGCGACTCAGCCTGCCCGGCAGAGGATCTCGGCGTGGAGCACGGCGAACCAGCCGTCCGGTCGCGCGGCCCAGTCCCTGCCACGCACGGCCCGATCCGGGCCAGCTCCGCTCCGGTCGGACAGCCGCGCCGCGACGGCCTGCTCGGCCAGCGCGGACCGGGTGATCCGGTCCGCCCACAGCTCGCCCCACCAGGTCGCGCTCCGCGGCGGTGGCGAAGCACCACACCGACGCCGGTTGCGGTGACGTCCGCGAAGCCCGCCCGCCTCGCCCACGACAGCAGGCGCCGGCCGGCGTCCGGCTCGGCGCCGTTGCCGCGGGCGACCTGCCGGTAGCAGCTCGAGCCAGCGATCCAGCAGCGGGTCGAGCGGGAACCAGGTCATCGCGGCGTAGTCCGCGTCCCTGGCCGCGACGACGCCGCCGGGCCGGCACACCCGCCGCATCTCGCCGAGCGCGGCCACCGGGTCGGTCAGGTGCTGGAGCACCTGGTGCGCGTGCACGACATCGAAGCTGTCGTCGGGAAAGTCGAGGCGGTACACGTCGCCGACGGCGAACCGGACGGTGGCCAGCCCGCGTTCGGCGGCGGTCGCTCTGCGCCGCGGCCAGCGGCGCCTCCGCGCGATCGACGCCGACCGTGGGCCCGGCGCGACCCGCTCGCGGCCAGGTCCGCCGTGATCGTGCCGGGTCCGCATCCGACGTCCAGCAGCGACATCCCGGGTGCCAGAGCGCGGCACCAGATACGCCGCCGAATTCTCCGCGGTGCGCCAGCGGTGGGAGCGCAGCACGCTCTCGTGGTGGCCGTGCGTGTAGACGTCCCGAGTCACGCTCCGCATCCTCGTCCGCGCACGAGCGGTCGCGCGTCGGTCGGTCGCCACCCACGCCGGCTCGTCGGACCCGCAGTCCCGGCGTAGGTTTCAATCGGACCGAAACAGACATCGAGCGTTCGGAGGATCCGGTGGCCAAGTCCGGCCCGCCAGCAGGCGGTGACGAACGATCGGACAACGACGACGTCGGACTGCCGAGCTTCTCCGGTCGGGACTGGGTGGCCACCGCGGCCGGCCTGCTCGGTCGTCATCCCGACGTGGCGATCGTCGGGGCGCCCATGGACATCAACACGACCTACCGCGCCGGTGCGAGATTCGGGCCCAGGGCGGTGCGCGCCAACTCGTACGACCCGGGCAGCTATCACCTCGACCTCGGACTGGAGATCTTCGACTGGCTCGACGTGGTCGACGCCGGCGACGCCTACTGCCCGCACGGCCAGTCCGAACGTTCGCACCGCAACATCGACGCCAAGATCACCGACGTGCTCGAACTCCGGCGCCTTCCCCGTCGTCATCGGCGGTGACCACTCGATCACCTACCCGTCGGCCACCGCCGTCGCCCGCAAGTTCGGCTGGGGCAAGCTCGGGCTGCTGCACTTCGACGCGCACGCGGACACCGCTGACGAGATCGAGGGCAATCTCGTCTCGCACGGCACGCCGATGCGCCGGCTGATCGAGTCGGGCGCGGTGCGCGGCCGCAATTTCGTCCAGTGCGGGCTGCGCGGCTACTGGCCGCCGCCCGACGTGTTCGACTGGATGCAGGAACAGGACATGACCTGGCATCTCATGCACGAGATGTGGGACCGCGGCGTGCGTCCCGTCATCCAGGACGCCATCGCACGGGCCGGTGACGGCTGCGACGCGATCTACCTCTCCGTCGACATCGATGTGCTCGATCCGGGTTTCGCACCGGGTACCGGGACTCCGGAGCCCGGGCGGGATGAACCCGGCCGACCTGCTGCGCGCGGTGCGGTCGATCGCGCTGGAGACGCCGCTGGTCGCCTTCGACGTCGTCGAGGTCGCCCCGCCGTACGACCACGCCGACAACACCGTCAACGCCGCGCACCGGGTCGTGCTCGAGGTCCTGGGGTCGCTCGCGCACAAGAAGCGGGAGCGCGCCGGCGTCGAGGTCACCCGGCCGGGCACCCGGCCCGGACCCGGCCTCGATCCGGTACCCGCCCGACCCCGCCGCCCCGGCCCTGACGCCCGCACCGCCCGAGGGGGTTGTCCGCGGGCGGCTCCTTTCTCCCGGCGCACCGGCGTGCGCGGGCGCACCCGCTCGCGCGGGCCATCGCGACCGCACCGGATCGAGCGGCCGCGCGCGGAACTACCGCGCGGCTGCGCCGTTCGCACCTCGAACCGCCGCCGCCCGCCGCGTGCCGGCATGCGCGCCGCCACCCGGAAGTTCTGCCCACGAACCGCCCCCAACCCGGACGGAGAGCTGGACATGCTGGAGATCAGCACCCTCGGCTGGATCATCACGATCGCGGTCATCGTCGGCCTGCTGGCTCTCGACCTGATCCTCGCCGCGGCCCGACCGCACGCCGTCGGGTTCCGCGAGGCCGTGTTCTGGTCCGTCTTCTACATCGGCATGGCGGTCGCGTTCGGCTTCGTGTTCGCCATCCCAGGTCGGCTGGGGGTTCGGCGCCGAGTACTTCGCCGGCTACATCGTCGAGAAGAGCCTGTCCGTCGACAACCTGTTCGTCTTCGTGATCATCATCGCGACGTTCGCCGTGCCGGAGGCGCACCAGCACAAGGTGCTCACCTTCGGCATCATCGCGGCACTGGTCCTGCGGACGATCTTCATCCTGCTGGGCGCGACGCTGCTCGAGCTCTTCTCCTTCATGTTCCTGGTCTTCGGCCTGCTGCTGGTGTTCACGGCGATCCAGCTCTACCGGCATCGCGACGAGGACCCGGACATCCAGGACAACGGGCTGGTCAAGATCACCCGCAGGATCATCCCCGTCACGGACGAGTACGACGGCGGCAAGCTGTTCACCAAGCAGAACGGCAAGCCGCCTGGCCACCCCGCTGTTCATCGTGCTGATCGCGATCGGCTCCACCGACATCCTCTTCGCCCTCGACTCGATCCCCGCGGTGTTCGGCGTCACCGCGGAGCCGTACATCGTGTTCGTCGCGAACGCGTTCGCGCTGCTCGGGCTGCGCGCGCTGTTCTTCCTCGTCAAGGGCCTGCTCGATCGGCTGGTCTACCTCTCCACCGGCCTCGCGGTGATTCTCGCGTTCATCGGCGATCAAGCTCATGCTGCACTGGGCGCACGGCCTGTGGCCGGGCGTCCCGGAGATCTCCACCAACGTCTCGCTGTCGTCATCGTGGTCGTGCTGGCGATCACCACCGTGGCCAGCCTGATCAAGTCGCGGCGGGATCCGACAGCCGTCGCGCACGCCGGGTCGCTGCGAGGGCACCACGCGGCGGGGAGCAGGGCGGGAACCACGGCACCGGCTGAGCTCACTCGCCGGCCGAAGAGCGGCGCGCTCAGCGCCGGCCGCGCCGCGCTCGCGCCCGCCCTTCGGCCGGCACCCCCCGGAGCAGTCGCAGTCTGACGCGTACGCGTCGCGCATGTCCAGTGCTCCAGCTAGCTCGCAGCCGCCATTCACGGGAACGTCCGGCGGCAGGATACGGTCGGCAGCGTGAGCACCCTCGACGACTGGGTCCTGCGCGCGTGCGCCGCGCTGGACCTGCGGCCGGACACCCTGCCGATCGACCTGCGCACCGACCTGCTCGACCTGACCCGCGACGTCGCCCACGGCGTCGCGCGGGTCGCGGGGCCGGTGACCTGCTACCTCGCGGGCGTCGCCGCCGGCCGCGGCGAGCCACCGGCCACGGCGCTGGCGGCCCTGCGGGCGGCGCTGCCGACCAGCCGCCGGCGGCGGACGACGAGGCGCGCGAACGCGGTGGTGCCGGCGACCGGCGACTGGTGGCGAACGGGGCGCGGACGGCGCCGAGGGCACTCGCCACCACGGCGGGGCGCTGACCGGGAGGACGGAGTTCCCATGGGCGTGATCGCCTGGATCGTGTTCGGCGCGCTGGCAGGCTGGATCGCCTCGCTGATCGTCGGCGATCGGCGTGGCTGCCTGATCAACATCATCGTCGGGATCCTCGGCGCCGTGCTCGCCGGCTTCGTCTACCAGCTCGCCACCGGCCGAGTCGTGGACCTTCGAGTGGTCGTGGGCGAGCTTCGGCGTCGCCTGCCTCGGCGCCATCGTCCTGCTGCTGATCGTCACCCTCGTCACGGGCGGCGGCCGGCGCGGCGCCGGCAGGCGGAACGCAAGCGAGCAGCCGGCGTCCCCGCGCCGGCCGCCGTCACCGCAGGTCGACCACGATGCCCGAGCAGCCGTCGAGGCCGTTCGAGGCGCCGGACAGGCTGAGCGCCCGCCCGGCGCGCAGCTGCCTGCCCGCCGCGACCTGCTTCAGGTCCGCGTCAGGTCGCCAGGCGCAGCTGCCAGTAGACGCCGCCGGCCAGACCCGGTAGCCCAGCAGCTCGTTCACCTCGATCATGTGCGCGTTGGACGCGGCGTTCCAGGTGGTCAGCTCCGCGAGCTGGGGTTCGACCTCGGCGAGCCACGCGACCATCTCGCCCTTCAGGATCAGCCCGAGCCGGTGCCCGCGGTGCGCACGAACCACGCTGGTGTCGAGCTGCGACGCCGCCCAGGGCCGCTGGGCCGAGCACCACCACGACCGTGTGCCCGACGAGCTCCTGCGTCTCGCGGTGCCGCGCGACGAGCCGGTAGACCCGCCGGTCGTGCGCGTGCTGCGCGCGCTCGAACCCGAGAATCCGTTCCTCGGTGAAGACCTCGTCCTCGAGGTCGAGCGCGTCGGTCGGCGCATCGTTGATCGCCTCCGTCATCGTGGCGACGGCGGCGCGGAGCTCTGCCGGCACGGCGCCGGCGACCCGCACGAGCTCGTAGTCCAGGGCGTGCGGCCACGCCCCGTCCGACCAGTGCGGCGATGTCGGCGCGGTCCAGCGACGCGAGGTCCTGCCGCCGCTTGACCTCCTGCTGGCCCGCTCGAGGCCCATCGCCTCGGCGAAGGGAATGCCCGCCGAGTCCGCCCAGGAGTCGGCGAGCACGAGCGTCCGCCCCGCGTTCCTGCACCTCGTCGGCGCCGGCCTTGAACAGCGCGCTGCCCAGCCCGCGGCGGCGGTGGCGGGGATGCACGGTGATCCCCAGCCAGCCGAGATGCGTGTTGTCCCATTCGCCCAGCTCGACGGTCAGCACCCCGATCGGCCGCCCGTCGCCGTCCCTGGTGACGGCGCATCCGCACGGGATCGCCGTCCCAGCCGAACGCGCAGGTCGGCCAGCACCTCGGAGACGAGCCTCGGCCACTCGTGCGGCGCGTCGACCTGCCGCGCGGCCTCGAACACGCGACGGCGCCCGCCAGGTCGGAGACCGACGGCCGCTCCGCGTCCAGCCAGCTCAGGTCCACGGCGCCGAGCGAACCACTCGGACGGCCGGAACAGCGATCGATTTTCGGCGGCGTCAGCCCTGCGGCTGCGCGATGTTCACCATCCAGCCGACTCCGAACCGGTCCGTACACATGCCGAACTCGTCGCCCCACATCTGCTTCTCCAGCGGCATCGTCGCCTCGCCGTTCGCGACGAGCTTGTCCCAGTAGCCGCGCAATTCGGCCGAGTCGTCCCCGCTCAGGCTGACCGAGATGCTGGTGCCGGTGGTGTGCTCCATGCCGGGCGGGGTGTCGGAGGCCATCAGCGTGAATCCGGCCGGCGACTCCAGCTGCGCGTGCATGACGCCGTTCGCGCTCTCGTCGGTCGCGCCCATCTCGCCGAACGTGCTGATGGTCAGGTCACCGCCGAAGACGTCCTTGTAGAACTCCATCGCCTCGCGGGCGTTGCCGGCGAAGCTGATGTACGGGTTGAGTCGAGAGGTCACCGGTTCTCCTCGGGTCGTGTCGAACGGGTCGGTTCCTGCCGCCTCATTCGACCACCGACCGCCGACAGCGACCAGACCCGGGTGGCGGGCCGGACGCGGCTCGCTCGACCCGGGAGAGGCGACCGGAAAGCGCCCGCCACCGCCTCGGGGCGCCGCGGCCCGGGTGGGTACCTCGGCATCGATATCGGTACCGCGGACGCCTAACTAGGTACTCGCTACGGATGTCCGGATTCCTCCGACCCCGGCAGTCGTGATCACCGAACGCCGCAGACCGCCCGGATCGCCGCGGAACACCGGAGCCAGGAGGCACCCCATGTACCACCCCATCGCGGAGAACACGCTGCTGCGGCACCTCGCCGAGGACCGCGACCGCAAGCTCACCCACACGCCCGGCGCGACCGGGCCAGAACCCGGCGCGCGCTCGGAGCACCCCACCGCCGCGTGAGCCGGCCGCGAACCGATCGCACCCGATCCACGTACTGCACCCCGAGGAGGTGAGATCCAGATGATCTTCAATTCAAGGAGTCGAGAACCCGCCGGCGCAACGACCGGGAGCTCGCGCGCGTGCTGCGCTCGGCCGATCCGCGCGTGCGGCACGAGCTCCGCGCGATCATGCGCCAGCAGGCGGCGTGACGCCGGCGGCCCCCGCGGGGCCGCGCCTCAGCGGGTCTGCCGGCCCGACCAGGGCGGGATAGCGGCGGACGGGCGGCGATCAGCGATCGTCGAACTCGTCCGCCGCGCCCGCCTGCGCCTTGTTGCCCAGCACCTGCAGTTCGTCCCACACGGCCCGCGCGCGATCCACGCAGACCACGACCAGGTCACCGGGATTCGCCCGCTCGACCGCGACGCGCGTGGCGTCGATCTCGTCCAGCACCGTCTCGACCTGCCGCACCCGGGCGCCCTCGCCCTGGGCCTGCCGCGCACCCTGCACGATCAGGGCGGCCGTCGCGCCCTTGGCCCGTCCGCGCAGCCGCTCGTCCTCGCGGACGATGATCAGGTCGAAGTGCTTCCCCGCCTCGTGCCCGAGGTCGATCATGTCCTGGTCGCGGCGGTCGCCCGCGGTGGCGACGACCCCGATCCGCTGCGGACGCTCCAGCGGCATGTCGTCGTCGAAGAACCGGTCGACGAAGTCGCCGAGCGCGACCATGGCCGGCGCGTTGTGGCAGTAGTCCACGATCACCTTGACGCCCTTGACCTCGGTCATGTTCATCCGGCCGGGCGCCTGGTAGTAGGACGGGGTGAAAGATCGCAGCCCGGCACGGATGTCGTGCAGGTGGGCCCCCGCGCAGTATGCGGCGCCGGCGGCCGCCATCGCGTTCTGCACGTTGAACCTGGCCTTGCCGCCGAACGTCGCCGGCAGCAGGTGGGTGTGCGCGATCGGCATCCGGCGACGGCCGTGCTGCAGCACGATCAGGTCGCCGAGCTCGCCCGGTTCGAGGATCACCGCCTTGCCGCCGCGCCGGCAGTGGTCGGCGATCATCCGGTTGTTCGGGACGAGGGAGAACCAGACCACCTCGCCCGAGCACGCGCGGCGCATGTGGGCGACCAGCTCGTCGTCGGCGTTCAGCACGGCCGCCCCCGACTTCGGGACCGCCTCGACGATCACCTGTTTCACCTGCGCGAGCTGCTCGACCGAGTTGATGCCGCGCAGCCCCAGGTGATCCGGCGCCACGTTCAGCACGACCGCGACGTCGTTGCGGGAGTAGCCCAGGCCCTCGCGCAGGATGCCGCCGCGCGCCACCTCGAACACGGCGAAGTCCACGCGGGGGTTCTGCAGCACCATCCGCGCGGACCGCGGGCCGGACGCGTCGGACCGGATCACCAGGCGCTCGTCGATCACGATGCCGTCCGTCGAGGTCATGCCGACCTTGCGGCCCATGCCCTTGAAGATGTGCGCGATCATCCGGCTGGCCGTGGTCTTGCCGTTCGTCCCGGTCACCGCGACGATCGGGATCCGCGCGCTCGTGCCCGGCGGGAACAGCAGGTCCACCACGGGTTTCGCCACGTACTGCGGCTCGCCGATGGTCGGATGCGAGTGCATCCGGAATCCGGGCGCCGCGTTCACCTCGCAGATCGCGCCGCCGGTCTCCCGGACCGGCTTGGTGATGTCCGGGCAGAGGAAGTCGATGCCGGCGATGTCCAGGCCGACGACCCGCGCGGCCTCCTCGGCGATGTCGACGTTGTCCGGGTGCGCCTCGAAGGTGCGGTCGATCGAGATCCCGCCGGTGGACATGTTCCCGGTGAGCGCGAGCTTCACCATCTCGCCGCGGCGCGGCACGTCGGTCATCTCGTAGCCCTGCGCGCGGACGAGATCCACGGCCGCGTCGGTCACCTCGATGCGGGTCAGCACCTTCTCGTGCCCCACGCCGCGCCGCGGGTCGGCGTTCGTGATCTCCACCAGGCGCGCGACGCTGGACGAACCGTCGCCGATCACGTGGGCCGGCACGCGCTCGGCGATGGCCACCATGTGCCCGCCGATGACGAGCACCCGGTAGTCGCGGCCCGCGATGAACGACTCGACCAGCACGTAGCCCCGCCGGGACTGGTCGTACGCCTCCTCGAACGCCGCCCTGACCTCCCGCTCGGAGTTCAGGTTGATCGCGACCCCGCGGCCGTGGTTGCCGTCCAGCGGCTTCAGCACGACGGGATAGCCGATGCGGCGGGCGATCCGGACCGCGTCGTCCGCGCGGCGGACCACCTCGGAGGACGGCACCGGCAGCCCGGCGGCGGCGAGCAGCCGGTTGGTCAGCTCCTTGTCGGACGCGATGTCGACCGCGAGCGACGACGTCACCGACGTCATCGTGGCGCGGATGCGGCGCTGGTTGACACCGTGGCCCAGCTGCACCAACGATCCGGAATTCAGCCGCTGCCAAGGGATGTCGCGGGCGATCGCCTCCTCCAGGATGGCCTGGGTGCGACGGCCCGAAGGCGACCCGCTGGCTCGTCCGCAGGAACTCGTCGTGCTCGGCCGCGAAGTCGAAATCGTCGCCGGACAGCTGGTTTCCGGGGACGAGGTGGTTCACCAGGCGCACGGCGAGCCGGCCGGCGAGGGTGCCGACCGTCTCGTCGAGATATCCGAAGATCACGTTGTAGACGCCGTGCTCGCCGGTGGAACGTGTCTTGCCCCTGGTGATCTCGTGGCCGGCGGTGCGCTGGATCTCCAGCGCGACGTGCTCCACCACGTGCCCGGCCCAGGTGCCCTCGACCAGCCGCTCGACGAACCCGCCGTCCCGGCCGCGGGAGCACTGGTGGTCCTTCAGTCCGGGCAGCAGCGCCATCAGTGACTCGGTGAAGCCCGGCATGGTGTCCGTCGGCGACTCCTCGAGCCGGCCGATGTCCACCACCATGTGGATCGCCGGCTCGTAGGAGTAGTAGTTCGGGCCGCGGTACACCCGCAGCTCGCGGATGTCGATGTCGGGCTCGCCGACGACGGTCGAGGCGTCCGACGTCGTCTCGGTCACCGTCATGAGTCGGGCCCCTTTCGCATGGGCGGATCGCCGATTCTCTCCCGTGCCCGGTGGCGGCGCCCCCGCGGCGGTGCGCGGGGCGCGGGCGCTCAGTGCCGCGGTGCCTCGAGCCGGGTCAGGACGACGCGGGCCGGCGGCGCAGCTCCGCCGTCGTGACGTGCGCGCCCTCCGACCGCGATCCGCCGGCTGGAGGGGCGCGTGCCGGCGGGCACGTCGACCAGCGTGGTCACCTCGGGCGCGTCGGCGGCGTCCGGGCAGCCCGGGCGCGGAGACCAGCGCCCGCTTCGTCAGGTCGAACACCGCGCCCCGCGGCAGCGTGTGCAGGCGGATGCCGGACATCATCAGCGGCTGGGTGCCGGTCGCCGTGTAGGCGGTGGTGATGACGTCCGTCCCGTCGACGACGGTGACCACCCCGCGGCCCTTGACCTCCATCACGCCGTCGGGCCGGATCACCGCGGCGGTGTCCTCGTCGATGCCCATGCCGAGCTGCGCCGGGTTCGCCGCGACCAGCGCGAGCAGCCGGCCGAACCGGTTCCGCTGGGTGAAGTGCTGGTCCACGATCACCCCGCCGAGCAGCCCGAGACCCTGCGACACCTGGCCGACCCGGAACTTCGGGGTCGAGCCGCCGCTGCCGAACGACACCATGTGCTCGGAGCAGATGCTCGCCCCGGCCGACGTGCCCGCGACCAGCGCGCCGCGGCCGTGGGCGTCCCGGATCGCCGCGGCCGAGCGGGGTGCCGAGCACGATGCTGGCCAGCTTCGTCTGGTTCCCGCCGGTCATGAAGACGCCGGTGGCGCCCTCGACCGCCGCCACCATGCCCGGGTCGGCGGCCTGCGCCCGGCTCTCCGGCCGGATGCCGACGACGTCGCGGACGCCGAGCGAGGAGAACAGCTGCAGGTACGCGTGGGTGATCTCGTCGCCCAGCGAGGACGCGGTCGAGATCACCGCGATCACGCCGTCCGCATCCGCCGGCGAGCCGCGCCACCTCGCGCAGGATGGTCATCCGGCCGATCTTGTCCTCGGCTCCCCCGATGGGCATGACGACGCCGGGCGGTCCCGGCTGCGCCGGCATCGTTCATGCAGCTCAAACTAGCCGACGGCCTCGCTCAGTCCGACCGGCCGGCGGCCCGCTCCGGATGGATCCGGATGACCACGCGCTCGTCGCGGATCATCGCCGCCCGGAAGTCCGCCCAGTCCGGGTGCTCGCCGGCGATCGCGCGGTACGTGGTCTCGAGCAGGTCCAGCGCCGCCGGCTGGTCGACGATCTCCGCGCGCCCGTCGATCTGCACCCATGGCCCGAAGAACGCCGCGGTGAAGACCATGATCGATACCTGCGGATCGCGGCGGAGGTTGCGCACCTTGGCCAGCGGCCGGCGGCTCGAGATGCACACCGTCCCGTCGACCACACCCGCGTTGACCAGCGACATCTGCGGCCGGCCGTCCCGCCGCCGGGTCGAGATCACCGCGCGGTCGTGGGTGCGTACGAAGTCGAGCGCGGCGTCGATGTCCATCCGGCCAGTGTGCGTGACCCTCCGTCCTGGGTGCGCGGGCGGGACGCGGCAGCGCGTTACCGTGGATGCATGGCCGACCATCCCCCGGGCGCGGGATCCCACCTGGTCAGCCTCATCCGGACCACGGTTCCGCCCATCCATCGCGGCGGCCGGCCCATCCTGCTCGCGTCCGCCGGCGCCACCCTCGCCGCGCGGCTCGCGCTGCGCGCGGTGGGCTGGAAGTCCGCGGCCAGGGTGGTGACGACGGCGGGCGCCGTGGCGACCCTCGGTTCGGCGGCCTTCTTCCGCGCCCCGCGCCGCGTGCCGCCGATCGAACCCGGCCTGGTGGTCGCCCCGGCCGACGGGCTGGTCAGCCTGATCGGCGAGGCGGCGCCACCGCCGGAGCTGGCTCTGGACGACACCCCCCGGCCGCGGGTCTCGATCTTCCTGTCGATCTTCGACGTGCACGTGCAGCGGGCACCCGTCGCCGGCACGGTCACCCAGACCGCGTACCGGCCCGGCACCTTCGTCTCGGCCGACCTCGACAAGGCCTCCGACGACAACGAGCGGAACTCGCTCGTCATCGCGCCCGCCGCGGCAGACGCACCGGCCGGTGCGGACGACTTCATCGTGGTCACCCAGATCGCCGGGCTCGTCGCGCGGCGGATCGTCTGCGACGTCACCGCCGGCGCGACCGTGGCGGCCGGCGACACCTACGGGCTGATCCGGTACGGCTCCCGGGTGGACACCTACCTGCCGCCGGGCACCCCGATCACGGTGCGCACGGGGCAGCGGACGATCGGCGGTGAGACGGTGCTCGCAACGTTGCGGCTCGGCGACACCTGATGCCCGCGATGCCCGGCGTCCGCTTCCTGCCGAACGCCATCACCGTCCTGGCCCTGTGCTCGGGCCTCACCTCCGTCGCGTTCGCGCTGAACGGGCAGTGGCTCCTCGCCGTGGGCGCCATCGCCACGGCGGCGATCCTCGACTCGCTCGACGGGCCGGCCGCCCGGCTGCTCGGTTCCACCAGCCGGATCGGCGCCGAGCTCGACTCGCTGTCCGACTGCATCTCCTTCGGCGTCGCGCCCGCGCTGATCATGTACGTGTGGCTGCTGCGCGAGGAGGCGCGCGGTTTCGGCTGGGTGGTCTGCCTGCTGTTCGCGGTGTGCGCGGCGCTGCGGCTGGCCCGCTTCAATTCGCTGCTCGAGGACACCCCGAAGCCGTGGGCGAAGGGCTTCTTCACCGGAATCCCGACCCCCGCGGGCGGCCTGCTGGTGACCGCCCCCCTGCTGCTGACGGTCCGGCTCGGCGACGGCGGGTTCTGGGCGAGCCCGTGGGTCGTGTCGCT
The DNA here is from genome assembly GCA_963844455.1 of uncultured Actinomycetota bacterium. Classification (GTDB taxonomy): domain Bacteria; phylum Actinomycetota; class Actinomycetes; order Mycobacteriales; family Nakamurellaceae; genus Nakamurella. The sequence goes on along the minus strand of CAWJOH010000009.1, from coordinate 4,407 downwards.
CTGGGTCGTCTTCATCGGGCTGATGATGGTGTCGCGGGTGCCGTCGATCGCGCTGAAGTCGGTCCGGATGCCGCCGCAGCATGATGGTGCCGGCGCTGGTGCTGCTGGTGCTCGGCGTGGCCGTGCTGTTCGTCGAGCCCGAGCTGGTCACCGTCGCCGGCATGGTGGTCTACCTGCTGCACCTGCCGTACGCCGTGTGGAAGTACAACCACCTGAAGAACCACCCCGAGCTGTGGCTGCCGGCCGGCCGGCCCCGGGCCCGGCGGTCCACCCGGCGGATCCGGCTCCGGATGCCCCGCCGGCTACCGCTCGCCGGCCGGCTGCCGGACGGTTCGCCGGCGCCCGCGACGGGCCGGCAGCCGCGGCCGAGCGCTACGGCCGCCGGCGCGGGCTCTCCCGTCGCCGGCTGCCGTAGGCGCCGCCGGCACGCGATCGCCGACGGTCACGGTCGTGGCACGCCGGCCCGGAGCGGGGAGCGGGTCGGCCGGCGGCGCCCGGTCAGACCTCGAAGCCCAGACGGCGCGCGGAGCGGGCCTTCTGCCGGCTGGTCCGCAGCCGGCGCAGCCGGCGCACCAGCAGCGGATCCTCGGCCAGCGCGGACGGATTGTCGATGATCTGATTCAGCACCTGGTAGTAGCGCGTCGGAGAGAGGTCGAACCGCTCCTTGATCGCCTGCTCCTTGGCGCCCGCGTACTGCCACCACTGGCGCTCGAACGCGAGGATGTCGCGGTCCCGCCGGGACAGGCCACCGTCTTCCGGATCGGCCGCGCTCGTCGGCCGGATCGCCCTGGGGGTGCTGGGCAGCGACGCCGTCCATGGTGGTCCTCCCGCGAAAGCAGCGTCCGGCTCGGCGACCTGCGCCGCGGCCCGCCCGAGTCGCGGGCGACCGCGAATCACACGCATGTCATTCCTGATCCCACCACAGGCCGCGGACGCGGTCCAGTTCCGCGGGCCGATGTCGCGGGCGGACTGCGGCCGGGGTGCGGTCCGGCCGTTCAGCCCAACCGCGGATGCATGCCCGCATACCCGGTCAGATTCTCGAATGCGGCCGCGATGGCCAGCAGATCCCTTTCGCCGCGGTGCCTCCCGACGATCTGCACGCCCACCGGCGTGCCGTCCGGCGCGAACCCGGCCGGGACCGAGATCGCCGGGTGGCCGGTCACCGTGACGTGGCAGACCGCCTTCATCCAGCCCAGGTAGTCCGGCTGCGGCACGCCCGCGACCACGCCGGGGTACTGGATCTCCGCGTCGAAGGCCGCCAGCGGGGCGATGGGCAGGATCAGCGCTTCGTGGGACTCCAGGAAGATGCCGCATCCGGTGATAGAGCTCCGTGCGCAGCACCGCCGCGCGGCCCACCTGCGGCCCGGTGATCGCCCGGCCCTGGAGCATGTTCGCGTAGAGACTCGGCCGGATGACATCAGCGTGCCGGTCGAGGAAGTCGCCCAGGGTCGCCTCGAACGTCCACGCCCGCAGCGTCCGGAAGCACTCGTCGGCGCCGCCGAAATCGGGGCTCGCCGGCTCGACCAGCGCGCCCGCCGACTCCAGCAGCCGGCCGGCAGCCGTGACGATGCGCCGCGATCTCGTCCTCGATCTCCACCGCGCCGCCGAGATCCGTGGACACGGCGATCCGCCGCCCGGCGAGGTCGGCGGGGATCACCGCCGCGAAGGCGGCGCCCGACTCCTCCAGCGACAGCGGCGCCCGGCGGTCCGGCCCCGCCATGACGGACAGCAGCAGGGCGGCATCCGCGACCGTGCGCGCCATCGGGCCCTGCACCGACAGCCCCACGTACCCGTCCGTCGCGGGATGCACGGGCACCCGACCGGCGGACGGCCGCAGGCCCACGACGTTGCAGAAGCCGGCGGGCAGCCGGAGCGACCCGCCCATGTCGTTGCCGTCCGCGAGCGGCTGCATGCCCGCGGCGAGCGCTGCTGCGGCGCCGCCCGACGAGCCGCCCGCGGTGCGGGAGAGGTCGTACGGATTGCGGGTCACGCCGAACACCTCGTTGAAGGTGTGGCCGCCGGCCGCGAACTCGGGGATGTTGGTCTTGCCGATGGTGACGGCGCCCGCCGCCCTGATCCGCTCCACCGCGAGATCGTCGCCGTCCGGCACGAAGTCGGACCTGGCCCGGGAGCCGAAGGTCGTCCTGATCCCGGCGGTCAGGTGGTTGTCCTTGTGCGCCATGGGTAGTCCGTGCAGGGGACCCGCGAATTCGCCGCGGGCCGCCAGGTCGTCGAGTTCGGCCGCGCGCTCCCTCGCCCGCTCCGCCGTCAGCGTGACGATGGCGTTGACCGCCGGGTTCACCGAGTCGATCCGCTCGAGATGGGCCGTCAGCACCTCCCGCGCGCTCACCTGCTTCGCGCGCAGCATCGTGGCCAGCCCGTCGCCGGGAGGTAGTGCAGGTCCGTCGTCATCGCAGCCATCATCCCGCTCGGCCACGGCGGCTCGGAGCGGGGAGGGGTCGGCCGGCGGATCGGTCAGACGTCGAAGCCCAGACGGCGCGCGGAGCGGGCCTTCTGCCGGCTGGTCCGCAGCCGGCGCAGCCGGCGCACGAGCAGCGGGTCCTCGGCCAGCGCCCAAGCAGTTGTCGATGATCTGATTCAGCACCTGGTAGTAGCGCGTCCGGGGAGAGGTCGAACCGCTCCTTGATCGCCTGCTCCTTGGCGCCCGCGTACTGCCACCACTGGCGCTCGAAGGCGAGGATGTCGCGGTCCCGCCGGGACAGGCCACCGGCTTCCGGATCGGCCGCGCCGTCGAGCGGATCGCCCTGGGGGTGCTGGGCAGCGACGCCGTCCATGGTGGTCCTCCCGCGAAAGCAGCGTCCGGCTCGGCGACCTGCGCGCGGCCCGCCCGGTCGCGGGCGATCGCGAATCACACGCATGTCATTCCTGATCCCACCACCAGCCGCGGGCGCGGTCCAGTTCCGCGGGCCGATGTCGCGGGCGGACTGCGGCCGGGGTGCGGTCCGGCCGTTCAGCCCAACCGCGGATGCATGGCCCCACATACCCGGTCAGATTCTCGAATGCGGCCGCGATGGCCAGCAGATCCCTTTCGCCGCGGTGCTTTCCGACGATCTGCACGCCCACCGGCGTGCCGTCCGGCGCGAACCCGGCCGGGACCGAGATCGCCGGGTGGCCGGTCACCGTGACGTGGCAGACCGCCTTCATCCAGCCCCAGGTAGTCCGGCTGCGGCACGCCCGCGACCACGCCGGGGTACTGGATCTCCGCGTCGAAGGCCGCCAGCGGGGCGACGGGCAGAACCAGCGCGTCGTGGGACTCCAAGAAGATGCGCATCCGGTGATAGAGCTCAGTGCGCAGCACCGCCGCGCGGCCCACCTGCGGCCCGGTGATGGCCCGCCCCTGGAGCATGGTTCGCGTAGAGACTCGGCCAGATGAGGTCCGCGTGCCGGTCGAGGAAGTAGCCCAGGGTCGCCTCGAACGTCCACGCCCGCAGCGTCCGGAAGCACTCGTCGGCGCCGCCGAAATCGGGGCTCGCCGGCTCGACGCACGCCAGCCGACTCCAGCAGCCGGCCAGCAGGTTGGTGGCGATCCCGCCGATGTCGTCCTGGATCTCCACCGCGCCGCCGAGATCCGTGGACACGGCGATCCGCCGCCCGGCGAGGTCGGCGGGGATCACCGCCGCGAAGGCGGCGCCCGACTCCTCCAGCGACGGCGGCACCCGGCGGTCCGGCCCCGCCATGACGGACAACAGCAGGGCGGCATCCGCGACCGTGCGCGCCATCGGGCCCTGCACCGACAACCCCACGTACCCGTCCGTCGCGGGATGCACGGGCGCCCGACCGGCGGACGGCCGGCAGGCCCACGACGTTGCCGAAGCCTGAGGGCAGCCGGAGCGACCCGCCCATGTCGTTGCCGTCCGCGAGCGGCTGCATGCCCGCGGCGAGCGCTGCTGCGGCGCCGCCCGACGAGCCGCCCGCGGTGCGGGAGAGGTCGTACGGATTGCGGGTCACGCCGAACACCTCGTTGAAGGTGTGGCCGCCGGCCGCGAACTCGGGGATGTTGGTCTTGCCGATGGTGACGGCGCCGGCCGCCCTGATCCGCTCCACCGCGAGATCGTCGCCGTCCGGCACGAAGTCGGACCTGGCCCGGGAGCCGAACGTCGTCCTGATCCCGGCGGTCAGGTGGTTGTCCTTGTGCGCCATGGGGAGTGCGTTGCAGGGGACCCGCGAATTCGCCGCGGGCCGCCAGGTCGTCGAGTTCGGCAGCGCGCTCCGTCGCCCGCTCCGCCGTCAGCGTGACGATGGCGTTGACCGCCGGGTTCACCGAGTCGATCCGCTCGAGATGGGCCGTCAGCACCTCCGGGCGCTCACCTGCTTCGCGCGCAGCCAGGTGGCCAGCCGGGTCGCCGGGAGGTAGTGCAGGTCTGTCGTCATCGCAGCCATCATCCC
>CAWJOH010000008.1:0-219008 GCA_963844455.1 uncultured Actinomycetota bacterium | reverse complement strand
CCCCCGGTCGCCACGGACGACGCGTACACAACCGACGAAGGAATTCCGCTTAGTGTGCCCGCCCCAGGAGTTCTCACGAACGACTCCGATCCCGACGGCGACCCGTTGACCGCAGTCCTGGTCACCCCACCGACCAATGGGACGGTCACGCTCAACCCGAACGGCTCATTCACCTATACGACGACGTTCAACGACTTCGTGGGGGTCGACACCTTCACCTACGCGGCCGATGACGGCATCGACACCGACGAGGCGACGGTGACCATCACCATCGCCGAGGCCATCCCAGCAATTTGTCTTTCCACCCCGGGTGCCATCGTCGGCGGCGCAGGTAACGACGTGCTGCAAGGGACGCCGAACAACGACGTCATCTGCGGGCTCGGCGGCAACGACGTCCTGCTCGGCGGCGCCGGCGGCCAGGACACGCTCATCGGCGGCACCGGCGACGACCGCCTGCAGGGCGGATCCGGCCACGACACACTGGACGGCCGCTCCGGCAACGACACCCTGCTCGGCGAGTCCGGAAACGACTCACTCAACGGCGGGTCCGGCAACGACACGCTCAACGGCGGCACCGGCGACGACACCATCGTCGGCGGACCCGGCGTCGATCAGCTCATCGGTGAGGGCGGCAACGACATCCTCGATGCCGTCGACAGTGCCCCGAACGACACCACGGCCGGAAACTCCGGAACCGACACCTGCCCAGCCGACCCCGGAGACACAGTGACCGGCTGCCCCTAACACGAGGCGACACGGGTCGCAGCGGCAACGCTGCCGCGGCCCGTGTCATCGAGCACAGAATCGAGGGTGAGCTGACGACCTGGATCTCTCGAAGACCGAGATCCACGTCCCGCCGATCAAAGCAGCGCGTTGATGCCGAACAATCGCTGCGCAATCTCGCTATCGCTGTGATCGACGATGATGAAGCTTCTGTTACGGGTGATCACCCGCTGTGGTTGGGTCGATTACACTGCGCGAGGCCGCGGGGGTGGCTCAGGGGCGATTGACTGCAGGTTTCACGCAATCGATGCAACGGGTGGGGAATCATGACAGGAACGAATGCATTGACCGTTGGCCGAGCCAAGCTCGGGGGGCCGGACGCCGGGTTGGTGCGACGAGTGTTGATCTGCGACGACCGGTCGATAACCGGGCTCACGCTGACGAAAGCGATCAGAATCCACCCGACCGAACCGGAGATTCGCTGCGTCAGCGATGGTTTCGCCTTGACAGATGCCTTCGCCGAACAGGCCGCGGATCTGGTGATGATCGGGTACCGGGTGGGCGCTGCCGGCGGCCCGCGGGCCACCGATCTCTTGCTCGGGCTGTTCCCCACGGCCCCGGTCATCGCGTTCGGCTCCGCCAATGCCAGCTCGCTCCTGGTCGCGGCCGTCGCCCGAGGTGTGCGCGGCGTGATGCTTTGGACCCCCTACTACGCCGATCCGGGCCGCAACGGTCCGCCCGGGCTGCCCCGGTCTGCGTCGGAGCGGCACAGCACGCTCACTGAGCGCGAGCTTCAGGTCCTAGATGGAATGACCCAGGGCCGGTCGAACAGTGAAATCGGGCGGGACCTTTACGTATCTGAGGACACCATCAAAACCAACGCTCGCAGACTGTTCCACAAGCTCGGCGCCCGAGACCGGGCGCACGCCGTGGCGCTCGGGATCCGCAATAGCTACGTCACCTGATTTCGCTCCGGCCCTCACCCCAGTTCAGCCGCACGTTGAACTGACCCACGCGGTCGGTCGGGAACCCGCGGTCAGGCTCCAGCTCCCAGACGATGGGGATGCGTCGGGCTCCCAGCTCGCACAGCTCGACGGGAGCGCTGGGCTGCACTGGTACGGACGTGGGCGACGACTGCCTTGGATACCTGGTTGAACTGCGGCTTCGTATGGCGATCTTGAAGGTTGGAGACGACACACTACTGATCTGGGGGCGAAGCTACCGGGACTCACCAGAGATCGCGGACAACGACAAGTCATTGGAATCGATGTTGGCCTCCGTTGAATTCCGTGACACTGCCACCTCGTTGAGCGGCACCAGTTAGCTTAGCGAAGCTAATACTGCGGGCTGGGGCGTGATGCTGCCTTGGTCGGAGTGCGTCGGCGGTGTCGACGACGCTCGAATCCGAGGCCGATGCGACGGCCGAAAGTGAGGCCACCGGTTGGTGTGTTTAGTCTGCCTGGTTCTGGGTTCTGATGCTGGGGAGGCTGTCGATGCCGCGGCCGCGGAGCCGGTAGCTGGCGCCTTTGAGGGTGAGAACGTCGGCGTGGTGGACGATCCGGTCGATCATGGCGGCGGCGACGGCTTGGTCGCCGAAGACGCCGGCCCAGCCGGAGAACGGCAGGTTGCTGGTGAGGACGAGCGAGGCGTGTTCGTAGCGGGATGACACGAGTTGGAAGAACAGGTTCGCGGCGTCTTGTTCGAACGGCAGGTAGCCGACCTCGTCGACGATGATCAGCCCGTAGCGACGGAGTTTGGCCAGTTCCTGGGGCAGCCTGCCGAGGCGGTGGGCGTCGGTGAGGCGGGTGATCCAGTCGGTCGCGGTGGCGAACAGCACACGGTGGCCGTGGCGGGCGGCGGCGACGCCCAGCGCGGTCGCGAGGTGGGTCTTGCCGGTGCCGGGCGGGCCGAGCAGCACGATGTTGCGGGCCTGGGTCAGGTACGCACTGGAGGCCAGCGATCCGATCTGCGCCCGGACGGCGGGTTGGGCGTCGAAGTCGAAGTCCTCGAGGGTCTTTCGGGCGGCGAACCCGGCGGCGCGGATGCGTAGTTCGGCGCCGGAGGCGTTGCGCGCGGAGACCTCCCGCTCGAGGACGGCGGCGAGGTAGTCCTCGTGGGTCCAGCCGGCATCGCGTGCTTGATCGGCGAGGCGTTGCGCGGCCTGGGTGATCCGCGGTGCCTTCAACGCGGCGGCCAGGTAGTGGATCTGCTTGACCGCATCCGGTGTGGTCTGCGCGGCGGCCATCACGCGACCTCGCCGCCGTGGTGCAGCCCGAACGCCCGGTCGTAGTCGGCCAGGTCCCGAGCGAGATCCTCGACGGCTGGGGTGGTGCGCGGCTGGCGGGCCTGTTCGCGCAGCACCGCCGCGGTGGCGACGTGGGCCGGGTCGGCGATCACGCTGCCGCGGGCCCAGACTCGGGCGTGGTCGGCGACGAGTCGGCCGTCGAGGCGGACCCGGACGCGGTCCAGGTCCGCGCTCACGTCGACCAACCTGCCGATCGCGGTCGGGTCCACGGAGTAGTCGCTGGCGTCGAGGCGGATGTAGTAGTCCCGGCCGAGCCGGACGCGGTCACGCCACCCCAGGTGCAGCGGGACCGGCGGCAGCGCCAGCATGCGGGCCAGGTCGTGCTCGATCAGATCGGCCGGTCGGGCCCTGATGGTGCGCACCTCGCGGTGGTTCGCGCGCTGCAGCCAGGTACCGAACTGGGCGTTGAAGTCCGCTGGGGAGCTGAACGTCCGGCCGGGCATGAACGAGGTCTCGAAGAACCCGTTGCGGCGTTCCACGATGCCTTTGGACTCCGGGTCGTTCGGCGGCAGCTGCACCAACTTCGCCGCCAGCGTGCCCATGAACGACGCGACACCGGCCGCGAGACGGCCGCGGCGGCCGATGCCCGCCTCGTTGTCCCAAATCAGCCGACGCGGCACCCGGCCCAGACGCTGGATCAGTTCCCACATACCCAACAGCAGATCCTCGGTCCGACGCGTCGGCGGGTCGGCGACTCGGTGACGAAGGGTCAGGCGATCGCCAAGCTGGGTAACGCCGGCAATTCGACGGGACCCCATCTGCATTTCCAGATCAGCCGCACTCCCCTGATCTTCTCCGCGGACAGCGTCCCCTACGTCTTCGACGAATTCAACGTGGTCGGCTCGCTGGATCCGACCAGCGGGAGCCTCACGCACGATCCCGCTCCGGGCCCCCGGCGTGCCGCGCTGCCACTCGCGCTGACCGTCGTCGACTTTCCCTGAGGCGGTCGTCGCGGGCACGGCCCAGCCGGAGCCGTCGAGAGATCCTCGGCATCCCGGCGTGACGTGCAAGGCGGTGGAGCGGGCGACGAGAATCGAACTCGCGCTATCAGCTTGGGAAGCTGAAGTTCTGCCACTGAACTACGCCCGCGTTGCCCGGCAACTATACCGAACCGCCACGGGCCGGCCCCGCCTCGCGGCGGCCCCTGGACGGCCGGCGGCGTCCGCACGGGCGCGCGCCGGGCCGCCGTTAGGCTGTCGCGATGCTGCTGTCGGACCGTGACCTGCGCGCCGAGATCGACGCAGGAACGTTCGGCCTCGATCCGTTCGACGCCTCCCTGCTCCAGCCGTCCAGCATCGACGTCCGCCTCGACCGGTACTTCCGCGTGTTCAACAACTCGAAGTACACGCACATCGACCCGCAGATCCAGCAGGACGACCTGACCACGCTCGTCGAGGTCGACGGCGACGAGGCCTTCGTCCTGCACCCCGGCGAGTTCGTGCTGGGCTCGACGTTCGAGGCGGTCACCCTGTCCGACAGCCTCGCCGGCCGGCTCGAGGGCAAGTCGTCGCTCGGCCGGCTGGGACTGCTCACCCACTCGACCGCCGGGTTCATCGACCCCGGCTTCACCGGGCACATCACCCTCGAGCTGTCGAACGTCGCGAACCTGCCGATCACGCTGTGGCCGGGCATGAAGATCGGCCAGCTGTGCCTGTTCCGGCTGACCTCGCCGGCCCTGCACCCCTACGGCTCGGCACAGTACGGGTCCCGCTACCAGGGTCAGCGCGGGCCCACGCCGTCCCGCGCGCACCAGAACTTCCGCCGGGACGACACCCGCCGCTGACGGGTCTGGACGTCGTTCCGGGCGGGGAGCAGAATGCGCCGCAGGTCGGGACTCGCGGCGAAGGGAGCCGGCCATGGCGGACGACGGAAGCCCGGACATCGTGGACCTGTTCCGCCGGGCTGCCGCCGCGTTCGGCGATCGGGTGCACGGCGTCCCCGAGGACCGGTGGGCCGCCCCGACGCCCTGCACCGACTGGGACACCCGCGCGCTCGTCAACCACCTGGTCTACGAGATGCGCTGGGCGGTCCCGCTGTTCCACGGCGCGACGATCGCCGAGGTGGGCGATCGGTTCGAGGGCGACCTGCTCGGCGAGGATCCGGTCGCGGCCTGGGACGACGCGGCCGCGGAGGCCGTGGCCGCGGTGTCCGAGCCGGGCGCGATGGACCGCACGGTGCACCTGTCCTTCGGCGACAACCCGGCCCGCGAGTACGCCTACCAGCTCTTCGCCGATCTGGTCGTGCACGGCTGGGACCTCGCCCGCGGCACGGGGCAGGACGACACGATCGATCCCGAGCTGGTGGCGGCCCTCGGCGAGTGGTTCGCCGACAAGGCGAGCATGTACCGGGACTCCGGCGCGACCGCCCCGCCGCCGGAGGTCCCGGTCGGCGCGGACCCACAGGTGCTCCTGCTGGCCGAGTTCGGCCGCCGGGCCTGACGTCCGTCCTTTCATCGGGCCGGCGCCCGCCCTGCCGGCGGAGTCCCGGAACAGCACCTGGCACGCCTCGATCACCGAGATCGGCGCGAGATCGGGCGCGAGATCGGGCGCGAGATCGGGGCGCGAGATCGGGGCGCGAGATCGGGGGAGGACGCGGCGCCGACGGCGGTGCCTCCGGTCGGGCTCGGGTCACGGCCGTCGGATTCCAGGTGACGTTCGATCCCGCGGATACGTCGTTCTGCGTCGCGGAGCGCAACGAGTTCCGGCTGGACCGACCGTCGGCGGGGGGCGGCCGAACGCCGGCGCGCGTGCCGGATGATGATCCGATCCGCCCGGGTCTCGCCGACCGGCACCCGGCGACAAGTTACTGACGGGTAGCTTGAACGGCGGCACAGTCACGAGCGACGCGGAAGGGTGAGGGCGGGCCGGTGGCGTGGTGGTCGTGGGCGATGGGCCTGATCGCGGTGGCGTTCATCGTGGTGGGTTTCGGGATGCTGGGCCGGGCCGCGGTGCAGATCTATCGGACGATGCGGTTGGGCGCGCCGGATCCGCACCGGGCCGGTCCGATCGGGCCGCGGTTGCGCACGCTCGTGAAGGAGTCCCTGGGTCACACCCGGATGCTGAAGTGGCACCTGGTCGGGGTGGCGCACTGGTTCGTCATGGTCGGCTTCGGCGCGCTGGTGCTGACGCTGGTGCAGGCGGTGGGGGAGACGTTCTACCCGGCCTTCGAGATCCCGTGGCTGGGCTTGCAGGCGTGGTACGGCCTGTTCGTCGAGATCATCGCGGCGACCACGGTGCTCGGCATCGGCACGCTGATGGTGATCCGGCAGCTGAACCATCCACGGCGGCCCGGCCGGACGTCCCGGTTCGCGGGTTCCACCTTCTGGCAGGCGTACTTCGTCGAGTTGATCATCCTGACGATCGGGATCTGCATCTTCCTGATCCGCGGGTTCGCGTCGGCGAACGGCCTGCTGCCCTATCCGGCGTGGGCCGCGCCGGTCTCGACGTGGCTGGGCAGCTGGTTGCCGCCGTGGCTGTGGGCCATCTCGGTGGTCGCGCTGGTCAAGGTCATCGTGTCGATGGTGTGGGCGATCGTTCTCGCGCGGAACCTGACGATGGGTGTGGCCTGGCACCGGTTCCTGGCGTTCTTCAACATCTACTTCAAGCGGGAGGACGACGGGTCGAACGCGCTCGGCGCGCTGCGGCCGATGCTGTCCGGCGGTGAGGTGCTGAACCTGGAGGAGGCGGACCCGGAGAAGGACACGTTCGGTGTCGGCCGGGTGGAGGACTTCTCCTGGAAGGGCTGGCTGGACTTCGCGACCTGCACCGAGTGCGGCCGCTGCCAGTCGCAGTGCCCGGCGTGGAACACCGGAAAGCCGCTGTCGCCCAAGCTGGTGATGCTCGCGCTGCGGGACCACTCGTTCGCCAAGGCGCCCTACCTGGCGGCCGGCGGCGGGGTGGACCTGGCCAGCGGCGAGGAGCGGCTCGGGGAGTCGGAGCTGGCTGCCCTGGCACACGCGGATCCGCTCGCGATGCTGGAGGCGGGTCGGCCGCTGGTCGGGCCCGCGGAGATCGACGACGAAGGCAGGCAGGTCGGCGGAATCATCGATCCGGCGGTGCTGTGGGACTGCACCACGTGCGGCGCGTGCGTGGACCAGTGCCCCGTGGACATCGAGCACGTGGACCACATCGTGGACATGCGCCGCTACCAGGTGATGATCGAGTCCGAGTTCCCCTCCGAGCTGGGCGGGCTGTTCCGGAACCTGGAGAACAAGGGCAATCCGTGGGGGCAGAACAACTCCGACCGGATGGCCTGGGCGAAGGACCTGGACTTCGACGTCCCGGTGGTGACGGACGTACTGGACCCCGACACCGAGTACCTGTTCTGGGTGGGATGCGCCGGCGCGTTCGACGACCGGGCGCGCAAGACCACCCGGGCGGTGGCGGAGCTGATGGACAGGGCCGCCGTCGGGTTCGCGGTGCTCGGCACCGGCGAGACGTGCACCGGCGACCCGGCCCGCCGCGCCGGGAACGAGTTCCTGTTCCAGATGCTGGCGCAGGCCGCCGTGGAGACCATCAACGACGCGTTCGGCGAGCGCACCACGCGCAAGATCGTGGTGACCTGCCCGCACTGCTTCAACACGCTGTCCAACGAGTACGGCGACCTCGGCGGGCACTACGAGGTCATCCATCACACCCAGCTCCTGAACCGGCTGGTGCGGGACCGCCGGCTGGTGGTCAAGAAGGACCCGGACCGCGCGGCCAGCGCCGACGTCACCTACCACGACCCGTGCTACCTCGGCCGGCACAACAAGGTGTACAGCCCGCCGCGCGAGCTCATCGAGGCCTCCGGGCTGACGCTCACCGAGATGCCGCGCAACTCCAGCCGCTCGCTGTGCTGCGGCGCCGGCGGCGCGCGCATGTGGATGGAGGAGAAGACCGGCAAGCGGATCAACCTGGAGCGCACCGACGAGGCGCTGGCCACCGGCGCCGACACCATCGTCACCGGCTGCCCGTTCTGCCGGGTCATGCTCACCGACGGCCTGACCGCCCGACAGGATGCACCGGAACGCGCCGCCGGAGACATCGCCCGCGACATCAGCGGTGTTCAGGTCTCCGACGTCGCCCAGATGCTCCTCGCCGGCGTCAAGGGAGAGCGCTGACCGCCGAGTCGGCCGCAGTGTCGTTCGTCGCGGCCATCCGACCGGGGGATTGCGCGACCGACACCCACACGTCGTCCCAGCGATTGAAGGGCCGGTAGTCGATGGGGGTCTCCTCCGGGCGAAGGCCGTCGGAGCCGGCGTGGGAAAGCACGGCCCGGCCGAGCGGCGCGGAGTGCAGACCCGGCCCGTGCGCGTGCAGCAGTCGCGTGATGCGTCGCCACGCGTCGGCCAGTTCGGGCGCACGGATGGACCAGGCGGCTGCCGTCACATCGGGAACGTCGGCCCCGCCGCCTGCCGTCAGGCATTCCTCATCGGACCGCGTCTGGCAGTTCACGCACTCGCCGCACCCAACGGTGAGGCGCAGGTAGACGACATCGCCGACCCTGGCGACCGATGCCCCGGTGCCGACCTCGAGCACATCGGCCAGGCTTTCGTGTCGCACCAGCGCCCCTTCGGCGAAGTCGCGGCGGCCCTCCCACAGCGGATGATCACCGGCCCAGATCCGGGTTGCCGTGATCTGCACGAAGGCGTCCACGGGTTCGGGTCCCGTGGCGTGCACGTGAACCACGGATGGTCCCTGGTAGGCGAGAGTTCTCATGGCTCACCATCCGGTGCTCGGGGACGCGGTCCCCCGATGGTCCCGCTCGGCCACGGCGAGCGCAATGAGGGCGGCCCCCGGACGAGAGATTCGTCCCGCCCGAGCCGGCGATGCCGGGTGAGCGTGCCCCGCGGCGGACCGCCGCGCGTGGATTGACGTCCCGACCGGGAAGGCCCGAGCCCCTGCGGAACGGGTTACTCGGAGCGGACCACGCGGAGCCGTCGGGCGGGCTTGACCGGTCCCTGCGTGGGCGGTGTCGCGGGGCCGAGACCGGCCGCGGTGAAGAGGATCTCCACTGACCTGCGGTAGTCCTCGGGGCTCGGCACGCTGGACATCGCCTGCTGCATCACCATGCCCTGGACCAGCGACATCAGCACCGGCGCGAGATCGGTCGCCGACACCGGCAGCGTGGCCCCGGTCGCCTCGGCCCAGCGCCGCACGGCAGCCGACAGCTGCTCGCGGAGGCTGCCCAGGATGCGGTCGGCGATCTCGGCGATCGCCGCATTGCGGGTCGCCTCACTCCAGACCGACAGCAGCAGCGGGAACAGGTCGCCGGGGGCGTCGCGATTGGCCAGGACGGGCTGCATCACGAGGAACGCGGCGACCTCGGCCGGGCTCGGCGGCGGCTGCTGGCCGAGCCGCGCCGACAACCGCTCCTGGATGCCGCCGAAGACCTGGGTGGCGACCGCGACGATGATGTCGTCCTTCGACTTGAAGTACAGGTAGACCGCGCCGGCCGACAGATCGGCCTCGGCGATGACGTCCGCCATCGACGTGCCGTGGAACCCCTTCCGCGCGAAACACTTCCACGCGGCGACGAGGATCTGCTCGCGACGTGACTCGCGGTGGGCGTCGGTGACCTTGGGCATCGGCACATCATAAACCGAATATTCGTTCTTGACGAACCGGACGCCGGGGTGCATGCTCTGTAAAACGAATGATCCTTCTTCGACAGGAGCCCGCCATGTCCCTGCACGAGCTGCACGACTCCGGTGCCGACACCGCCGTGCCCCCGGCCGGCGCCGCCGCACCCAGCCCAGCCGATTCGCCCGCGACGGGTGCGCCCGCGGGCACGCCCGTGACCGTCGGCCGCCGGCGAGGCGCCGCGCACGCCGAGGCACGGACCGCGGTCGGGATGGTCGTCGCGCTGACCGTCGCCCTCTCGGCCGTCCTCGCCATGTTCGTCGGCCTCGCCGTGAATTCGGCGCCCAACGGCGTGCGGCTCGCGGTCGCCGGTCCGCCGCAGGCGATCGACCAGATCACCGCCGGCATCGCGCAGGTCGCCGGTCCCGACGCATTCGAGATCAGCGTCGTCGCCGACGAATCGGCGGCACGGACGGCGCTGCAGGAGCGCGAGGCTGACGGTGCGATCGTGGTCGGGCCGGCGGGCCCGACGATGCTCACCGCGAGCGCCGGGTCGCCGGCGATCAGCCAGCTGCTCACGGCGGCCGCGGCCGGGCTCGGCGGGGAAGCTGCGACCGGGCCCGCCGTCGTCGACGTGGTCGCGCTCCCGTCCGGTGACAGCCGCGGCGTGGGCCTGGCGTCCGGCAGCCTGCCGATGATCATCGCCGGGCTCGCGCTCGGCGCGCTGGCCGCCCTGCGGCTGCGCGACCGGTGGACGGTCCTCGCGACGGTGGCCGGCGGCGCGATCGTGATCGCGATCAGCTTCGCGGCGGTGTTCTCCTGGCTGGGCGTGGCGAGCGGCGCGTTCTGGGCGATGGCCGGCGCGATCGCGCTGACGGTGGCCGCGTCCGGCCTGGTGGTCGCGGGACTGGTCCGGCTGCTCGGCGCGGCCGGCGCGGGCCTGGGCGCGTTGCTGCTGGTCCTGATCGGCAACCCGATGTCGGGCATCGCCACCTCGCCGCGGCTGCTGCCCTCGCCGTGGGGCGAGCTGGGCCAGTTGCTGCCCACCGGGGCCGGCGGCACCCTGGTCCGGACCGCGACCTACTTCCCCTCTGCGTCCGTCTGGGGTCCGGTGCTGGTGCTGGTGATCTGGGCGGCGATCGGCGCCGGCATGGTGCTCATCGGTCGCCGGAAGCCGGCCGCAACCGCGGCGCCGGCGCTCGCCGGGTGAACCTCGGCCTCCGTGAGGACGACGAGAACTCCTGCCGCCCGGAGCGACAGGAGTTCTCGTCGTGCCGTCGGGTCAGGCCGACACCGCGTCCGCCGCGCGCTCCATGTCGGCGATGACCAGCTTCTGCATCTTCAGCATCGCCTGCATCGCGCGGTTGGCGCGTTCCGGGTCGGGGTCGCTGAGCAGCTCGTTGAGCCGGGTCGGGATGACCTGCCAGGACAGGCCGAAGCGATCCTTGAGCCAGCCGCACGGACCCTCCTCCCCACCGTTCTCCGTCAACCGCGTCCAGTAGTGGTCGACCTCGTCCTGGTCCGCGCACATGATCTGGAACGACACGGCCTCGTTGAAGGTGAACTGCGGGCCGCCGTTCAGGCCGACATACCGCTGCCCGTCGAGGGTGAAGTCGACCGTCATGACGGCACCCTCGGTGCCAGGGGTGTCGGGGCCGAACCGGGTGATGCCGTCGATGGTCGAGTTCGGGAACACCTCCGTGTACAGCTGGGCGGCCGGCTCGGCCTGGCCGTCGAACCACAGGCAGGGAATCGTCGCGGGCATGGCTTCTCCTCAGGGGGTTGGGGTGGTCGTCATCTGCGGGTCGGATCGGAATTGTTCGACGATGAAATCTCTACTGCTCGGCGCCGGCGCCGAAGCGGCCGCGGGCGTCGACCGGGATCAGCGGCTGCGCGGCGCGCGCCTTGATCTGCTGAACCGACCAGGTGTTGCCGTCGGGGTCGGAGAAGCCGAAGAACGTGCCGCCGTCGCGCTCGTCGAACACCATGATGTCGCTGACCTCGACGCCGCGATCGAGCAACTCCTGGCGCGCCGCCGCAGCGTCGGCGACGACGAGCTGCAGGCCGCGCAGCGAGCCGGGCGACATCTCGTTCTGCGACGGCAGGCTGCCGATGACGATCGAGCAGCCCGATCCGCGCGGGGTGAGCTGGACGACGTGCATCTGGTCGGTGACGGTGTCGTGGTCCAGCTGGAAGCCGATGCGGTCGCGGTAGAACTCGATGGCCCGGCCGATGTCGCTGACCGGCACGATGACGACCTCGAGGGTCCAGTCCATGGATGGTGCGCTCCGTTCGAGAGGGATTGACGAGCATGGTTTCCGGCGTGTGTTCCGCGGCCGGTGGGCGGTTCAGAGGCCGGCGGCGACCTTCTCGAGCCGGGCGTAGCCCTCGACCAGGCCGGTCTCCATGCCGCTGGCGACCATGGCGTCGCGGGACTCCAGCGTCGGATAGACGCTGTGGACGCTGATCCGGCTGCGGCCGCCGCCGAGGTCGGTGAGCGTCAGGGACTCGAGGGCGACCACGTCGGGTACCAGTTCGAACTCGAAGGTCTGGATGGCGAACTCGTTCTCCCGCACGACGTGGAAGACGCCGTTGAACGCGTACTCCTGTCCCTTGTCGTCCTTGTGCAGGTATCGGTACCGGCCGCCGGTGGTGAACTCCCAGGCCTCGATGTCCATCTGATACCCGTTGGGGCCCATCCACTGCCGGACCAGGTCGGGATCGGAATGCGCGCGGAAGACCGCGTCCACCGGCGCGTCGAACTCCCGCTCGATCTCGATGAACGGCACGCCCTCCGGCGCGGTGATGGTGACGGCGTTCGTCATGGTGCGTCCTTCCTCGGGTCCTGGCCGCCGGGGCGGCGGGTGGCGCTCGCTGCGCCGTCGATGGTCGCGAGCAGCGAGTCCAGATTCCGGTACTGCTGCTCGTGAATCAGCCGGTACGTGTCGATCCAGGCGGTGAGGGATTCCAGCTGAGCGGCATTCAGGTGCACGGGCCGGCGTTGCGCGTCCCGGGTCCGGGTGACCAGTCCCGCCTGCTCGAGCACCTGAATGTGCTTCGAGACCGCCTGCTTGGTGATCTCGAAGGGCTCAGCCAGTTCATTGACCGTCGCCGACCCCCGGCTCAGCCGGGCGATCATCCGCCGGCGGATCGGGTCGGCCAGCGCCATGAAGGCCCGGTCGAGCCGATCGTCGGAGGACGGATCGACGATCAATGTTCAACTCCTCGCTTGATCAATCAATCGATTGACTAAGACGACGATAGGACGGGTCCGCGCACCTGTCAAGGGGTCGTTCGAAATGCGATCGGGCCGGCCGGTGGGACGGTCAGCCGAAGGCCAGGTCCCGCAACCGTCGCCAGTCGACCTTGGCCCTGGTCGTGATCATCCCCGGCCGGTGGTGCGGCACGCGGACGCGCAGCGCGCCGGGGCGGATCGTGCACTCGATCGGCGTGGACAGCTGGAGCGCCTCGCCGTCGACGCCTGCCGCCACCGTTGGCGCGCTCGACTCGATGGTGACGACCGTGCCCTCCATCCTGGTCATTGCCGATCCGCCGGTGCCGCGGACGAGATCGACCGCGCTGACCGCGGAACCGATCTTTCCGGCCACCACGCCGAGGGTCCCGCGGTCGAGGCGCGAGCGGCGGCCGAAGTCGGCGAGCCGCCCGCTCTCGTAGGGGTTGTTGCTGACCATCACCGCTTGCGGGCCGTCGACGGTGGTGCCGCCCACCGTCACGGTGAGGTGCGGCCCCCGGTTCCCGGAGAGCAGGTCGGGCAGCATGGCGAGAGCGGTGGCCTCCTTGTTGTCCCGGTACTCCGGGCTCTGCACGATCTCGGCGTAGGCACCGAAGGATGCGTTGTTGACGAACGGTCGCCCGGCGATCATGCCGAGGTCCGTGCGCAGCTCCACGCCGTCGTCCCCGAGCGCGTCCAGGCAGGACGCCGGGTCGTCGCGGTCGAGTCCGAGGTCCAGCGCGAAGTGGTTGCGGGTGCCTGCGCTGATCACCAGCAGCGGTACGCCCGCGTCGGCCGCGACGCCGGCGACGAGTGCCTGGGTGCCGTCGCCCCCGGCCACGCCGAGGAGGTCGGCCCCACGCTCGAGCGCGTCCCTTGCCAGCGCGGCGACGTCGACGATGCCGGGGCCCTCCATGAGCGCCACCTCGGCGCCGAAGGCCTCCGCCTTGGCCTTGAGGTCGAACTGGCCGACCTTGCCGCCGCCCGAGTGCGGGTTCATCACGATGAACGCCCGGCGGGGACGGGGAGCCCGGTACGTCGACATGCCGATCGCGGTCGCCTCACCCTGCAGAGCGCTCCGCGCGGCCAGGCCGGCGCCGACCATCAGCACGACGGCGATGATGGCGACCAGCAGCACGTCCCGCGCGGCGTACGCCCAGATGACCGCGATCGGCGCGGCGACGGCCAGGACGATCCCGGCCCAGCGGAGCACACCGTGGTGGGCCAGGAACCAGTAGCCGCCGATGAGCATGACGATCATGCCCAGCCCGCCGACCACCACCAGGAACAGGCCGACCAGGCCACCCGCCGCCACCACGACCAGGATCGAGGCGGCGACGGCCAGCAGGGCGATCCGGGCGAGTCGCTTGCGCCGCGCGACGTCCTCGCCGGCCGACCCGCGGCCCGGCGCCGACGAGGATCCGGATGATGCGGGCGTACCGGACTGCTCGGACATTCTGCGAACGGTAGCGAGCGGGCGGGCGACGACACATCACCCGCAGTGGACGGTGTCGCGGCGCCGGGAGCAGCGGGGCGGCTGACCCACGCAGCGGCGCACGGTGCCGGGCAGGGGCGAGCGGCGACCTGCGACCCGGGGCGGCGCGAACGGCGCGGGCGACCCCGGCGGGCCTCAGCTCTGGGCGGGTTCCGGCACCGCCGTCGCGGGCTGCGCCGAGTCGTCGTCGATCACCAGGTGCGGCGCGAGCTCCGCCAGCCGGGCGGCCACGTCGCGGTACACGTTGACGAACCCGAGTGTGTTGACGGCCCGGTGGTCGCGCATCAGGAAGAAGGTGTTGTGCCCGTCGTCCTGCTCCTCGCCGGGGCCGTCGAGGTGAGCGGGCACGATCAGGTGGTAGGAATCGGCGCCGTAGGCGGTGGGGTAGCTGAGCGGCTGCTCGACGGCCACGAAGAGCCGGTAGGAGCTCACGGTGGACTCGCCGAACTCGTCCCCGGGCCTGGTGTGCATATCGAAGTCGTAGTACCGCACGCCGGGCTCGTTGCCCTCGTCGATGTGGCCGATCAGCCAGGCCACGTAGTCGTCGACGCCCGCCGGCCGGCAGAAGCGGAGCACCTGATCCCAGGCGTGGTGCCGGATCTGCTGGTGCTCCAGCCGGGCGGACCGCCGGTCGGTGACCCAGCTCATGGCGCCGCCTCTCTCCGTCGATGGGCCCCGACCGTGGTCACCTGCCGCGTGACAGTCGTCGAGCCAGTGTGCGTTGATTACTTCATTCGCGGCGCAAACGCTTTCGAGCTTAACTCCGATGGCCGTTCGTTACGGCACCGTTGGTCACATTTCCGTCACATCGTAGGCCCTACACCACTTCCGGGCGAGCGAAATGCCCCTCAGAAACGCCCGCCGCCGCCGGAGCGGCCGCCGCCCCCGAAGCTGCCGCCGAAGCCGCCGCCCCCGCCGCCGAAGCCACCGCCGCCGAATCCGCCACCCCAACCCCCGCCGCCGCCGCCGCGCCGGCCGGAGTTGAGCACCGCGTTCAGCAGGATGCCGCCGAGGATCGCGCCGCCGAGTCCGCCACCGCTCTGCTGGCCGCCGCCGGGGCCGCCCCAGCCCGAGACGTCCTGCTGGGCGAGCTGGCTCGCCTGGCGGGCCAGGGCGACGGCCTGCTGCGCCTCCGCGAGTCCGGTGGACGCGTCGTTCGCCCCGGCCGCCGCCTCGGCGGCCGCGAGGTGCCGCTGCGCCTCGGCGAGCCGTGTCCTGGCCTCGCTGCCGATCGCGCCCCGCCGCGTGGTGACGAAGTCCTCCGCGGAGGCGACCTCGGCCCGAGCCACCGAGAACGCCTGCTGGAACTGCCCAGCCGCTCGCTGCTGCTGCTGCTGCGCGCCGCGGGTGTCCGCCAGGATGTCGTCGAGCGCGAGGTCGGCCTCCTCGAGCTTGCTCAGCGCGGTGAGCGGATCGGAGGCACCCTGCGGGGAACGGGCGACGTTCAGCACCGCCTGGATCTGGTCGAGCCGGGCGGCCAGCTCGGCGCCGGAGCCGCCCGGATCGGCCGACTGCAGGGCGGATCGTGCGGCGCCCATCTCCTGCTCGACCGCGCCGGCCGCGGCGCCGAGATGTGCGGCCGCGGCGGCGAGGTCGGACTGCGTGCGCTCGATCGCGTCGAGCAGCGTCGTCGCCTGACCGACCGCCTCCTCGGCCGCGCCCGCCGCCAGCACCGCCTCCGGCGGCTGCACCGGAGGCTGCACCGGAGCGGCGCCGGTGGGCAGCGGTGGCGTGGCAGCTGCGCCGCCGCCGCTCACGGCCTCGGCGATCGCCGCGATCTCGATCGGCGCCGTGCCGGTCGCGCCCGGCGATCCGGGAGCGACCTGACCGGGACCCGCCTGCGCGCTGACGCCGGTCTCGTGGTTCGCCTGGTCGAGCGAGGTCTGGGCGAAGGTCAGCCGCTCGCGCGCCTGATCGACGTTGTCCACGATCGACTGGACCGCGCCGGGCGAGTACTGCTGCCGCAGACCCGCGAGCACGGTCTGGGCGGCCGGGATCCGGGCGGTCTGCGCCGCGATCGCGGCCGGCAGCCCCGCGAGCACCTGCGGCAGTCGCGAGCGCAGATCCCGCAGCTCGTCGAACCGGTCGCCCTCGTCGTCGAGCCGCTCGGCGGCCTGGCGGCACCGGCTGATGATCTCGGTCATCATCGCCCGCTGCGTCGGCTCGTCCTCCGGCTGGTCGTCGTCGATCCGCTGGCGGATCTCGAACGCGGCGGTCAGCGATTCCCTCGCCTCGTCGAAGGCGGTGCGGAAGTGGGCGACCGCGGCGGCGCCGAAGTCGGCTTCGGCCTGGTTGAGCTCGAACTCGCTGGAGCGCACGGCGTTGTCGGTGTCGATGAGGATCTGCACGCTGCGCGCGGAGAGCTCCTCCGTCGAGAGGGTCTCCTCCTCGGTCCGCGGCGCTGCCGGGCCGCCCGGCTCGCCCTGGCCGCCACCGTCGGGGCCGCCCCGGCCGGCGCCGTCCTGCGCCTTCCGGCGGGACCGGCGGTAGAGCAGGTACCCGCCGCCGCCGACCACGACGACGCCGCCCGCGACCCACCACCAGGTCGACGACGACCCGCCGAGGGCGTCGCGGTAGCCGTTGGCGGCCGCGATGGCGGCGCCCGCCCAGTCGTCGTCGGCCAGCTCGGGGCGGATGTCGTTCTCGGCGATGGCGTTGAGCTGGCTGTCCGTCAGTGGGGAGCTATCGGCGACGCGGACCGCGTACGCCCGGCCCTGGGTGGCGATCGCCAGCAGGATGTCGTTCGTGCCGAGGTCGGACTCCGTCCGGGTCTGCTCCGCCCAGTCCTGGCTCTCCGCCGGGTCGGTGAAGTCGTCGACGTACACGACGAAGAGGTTGGTCTGGTCCTCGCTCGACAGCTCGTTGATCGCGGACTGGATGTCGGCGACGTCGCTGCCGGTCAGCACCCCGGATCGATCGGTGATCTGCGACGGCACCCGGAACGGCGGCTCGGCCAGCGCCGTGCCCAGCGGGACCGCGAGGACGAGCGCGCCGGCAGCGGCGACCGCCGCCACCCTCGTCCAGCCACGTCGTCCGATGCGCATGTCCGGCCTCCCCGCCTCGCTCGCCGCACGTCCGGCGGTCGACCCGGCGCAGCCGACCGGGGCAGCGACTGGACGCGCGAGTCGATCCGAACCCTACCGACGCGACGAGGCTCGCCCGCAGCTGATCATCGCCGGTGGGTCGGCCGCGGACTCCGGCCTCAGCTCTGCCGGTTGGCGGGGTTGAAGCCGTGTGCCCGGTCCCGCTCCTGCTGGCGGATGACGTGGGTGACGGCGTTGATCAGCGCCAGGTGGGTGAACGCCTGCGGGAAGTTGCCGAGGTGCCGGCCGGACACCGGGTCCAGCTCCTCGCCGAACAGCAGCAGCGGGGAGGCGTGCGACAGCAGCCGCTCGCACAGCGCCTGGGCGCGGCCCAGCTCGCCGATCTCCACCAGCGCCGACACCAGCCAGAACGAGCAGATCGTGAACGTGCCCTCCTCGCCGGACAGGCCGTCGTCGGTCTCCTCGACCCGGTAGCGCAGCACCAGCCCCTCGTGCGTCAACTCATCGGCGATGGCCAGCACGGTCGCCCGGATCCGCGGATCGTCCGGCGGCAGGAAGCGGACCAGCGGGGCGAGCAGCAGGGAGGCGTCCAGCGCCTCGTCTCCGTACCGCTGCACCAGGACGCCACGGTCGTCGACGCCGTTCGCGAGCACGTCGGCGTGGATCTCGTCGGCGATCGCCTGCCATTTGTCGGCCGTGGCGTGCGAGTCGTGCAGCCGGGCCAGCCGGGCCCCGCGGTCCAGCGCCACCCAGCACATGATCTTGCTGGCGGTGAAGTGCTGCGGCTCGCCGCGGACCTCCCAGATCCCGCAGTCCGGCGCCCGCCAGTGCGCGGCCGCCTGCTCCACCTGCGCCACCACGATCGGCCAGAGCTCCTCGGGCATCTGCTCGCGCGACCGGGTGTGCAGGTAGAAGGAGTCCAGCAGGGCGCCCCAGACGTCGTGCTGCTGCTGGTTGAAGGCTCCGTTGCCGATGCGCACCGGGCGCGCGTCGTCGTAGCCGGACAGGTGGTCGAGCACGTGCTCCTCGAGGTGCCGCTCCCCGCCGACGCCGTACATGATCTGCAGGTCGTTCGGATTGTCCCGGCAGACGTCGTGGATGAAGAAGAAGAAGTCGTTCGCCTCGCGGTCGAAGCCGAGGGTGTACAGGCCCCAGAGTGCGAACGTGGAGTCCCGGATCCAGGAGTACCGATAGTCCCAGTTCCGTTCCCCGCCGGGGGTCTCGGGCAGCGAGGTGGTCGCCGCCGCCAGCAGGGCGCCGGTCGGCGCGTAGGACAGGCCCTTCAGCGCCAGCGCCGAGGACTGCAGGTACGCCCGCCACGGGTGGTCCGGGAACACGCCCTGGGACAGCCACTGCCGCCAGTACTCGTTGGTTCGCTCCATCCACGCGCCGGCCTCGTTCGCGTCCTTGGGCGGGTCGAGATCGGAGAAGGTCAGCGCGACGTAGTGCCACTCACCGTTGGTGATCTTGGTGCGGCCCATCGCGATGCGGCCCTCGATGCCGATGCGCAGGGAGCTGGTCAGCCGGAGCGTGGGCTGGCCCTCGGCGGTCGTGACGACCCCGCCGTAGTCCTCGCCGGTGTACTCCCACTTGCCGCCGGACCTGGCGTAGTCGAAGACCGGCTCGCACGCCACGGACAGCTCGACGGTGCCGTTGACGCACTTGACGACCCGGAGCAGGCAGTGCGCGGCGTCGAAGTCGGTCGGCGACCGGCGATGGGTCTTGGACCGTTCGTAGGTGTTGTGCCAGGGCGCCATGATGAGCGCGTCGCGCACCACCAGCCAGCCGGTCGGCGTCTGCCAGGTCGTCTCCAGCACGAGCGTGCCCGGCAGGTAGCGGCGGGCGGCCGGCACCTTGACGCCGAACGGGCCGACGCGGAAGGACCCGGCGCCACGGTCGAGCAGTGCGGTGAAGATGCTCGGCGAGTCCGGCCGCGGGATGCACATCCACTCGACCGCGCCCGACGGGGCGATCAGGCAGTTGGTCTCGCAGTCCGACAGGAACGCGTAGTCCGCGATGCCCGGGAAGTTGCCAGACGGGTGGTGGCCGTCGTGCAGCACCCCGTCCTCGGTGAGGTGGATCTCCGGCACCAGGGCCGCCTCGTGATCCATCACCTCCGTCATGGCATCGAGGTTGGCCAGCGGTGCCTCGTCGCTCTGGACGATCGTCGTTTCGGACACAAGCGTCATTGTGAGCGATGATCGCGCTCGCCGTGTGGCGAGAAGATCACGGTGCGGTGTCGGGCGGGCCACGGCCTCGGGACTCATGGGGCGCCCGGGGCTCCTGTGCCGATCGTCAGCGGCCGCCCACCGTGGCGTCGCGCGCAGCAAGGCGGTGAGGCGGACCCGCCGGAAGGCCGTGGTCGCGGCGGGTGCGGTCGGCTGAACCGCCGCCACGGGTGCAGCGGTACGGGCTTGCGGGAATAGCGGTCGCGGCCTGGAAGTTGAATGGATCAGCTAACTTGAGTGCGGTCGGCGCAACTCCCATGCTCGTCGTCTTGACAGCCGGGACGACCCGTCGGCATTGTGGATTTGAAGATCGCACCCTCGATCGCAGCAAGCACCGGGCAGGCCTCAGGCCGCCCGGATAGAAGCAGCACGACGCGGCGCCGACCCGGCCCGTGTCACCAGGAATCCCCGCCGGGATCGATCCGGCGAGAGGCAGCAGGAGGAATGCATGTCGCGTGCCGTCGGTATCGACCTCGGTACCACCAACTCGGTCGTCGCCGTCCTGGAGGGCGGCGAGCCGACCGTCATCGCCAACGCTGAGGGCTCCCGGACCACCCCGTCGATCGTGGCGTTCGCCAAGAACGGCGAGGTGCTGGTCGGCGAGGTCGCCAAGCGCCAGGCGGTGACCAACGTCGATCGCACCGTCCGGTCGGTCAAGCGTCACATGGGCACCAACTGGACGATCGACATCGACGGGAAGACGTACACCCCGCAGGAGATCAGTGCGCGGATCCTGGGCAAGCTGAAGCGCGACGCCGAGTCCTATCTCGGCGAGCCGGTGATCGACGCCGTCGTCACCGTGCCCGCGTACTTCAACGACGCCCAGCGCCAGGCCACCAAGGAGGCCGGCGAGATCGCGGGCCTGAACGTCCTGCGCATCGTCAACGAGCCGACCGCGGCCGCACTGGCCTACGGGCTGGACAAGGGCGAGAAGGAGCAGACCATCCTGGTCTTCGACCTCGGTGGCGGCACGTTCGACGTGTCCCTGCTGGAGATCGGCGACGGCGTCGTCGAGGTGAAGGCGACGGCCGGCGACAACAAGCTGGGCGGCGACGACTGGGACGAGCGCGTCGTCAAGTGGCTCGGCGACAAGTTCAAGATGGCGCACGGCATCGACCTGACCAAGGACAAGATGGCGATGCAGCGCATCCGGGAGGCCGCCGAGAAGGCGAAGATCGAGCTGTCCAGCTCGCAGCAGACCTCGATCAACCTGCCGTACATCACCGTCGACGCGGAGAAGAACCCGCTGTTCCTGGACGAGTCGCTGTCCCGCGCCGAATTCCAGAAGATCACGTCCGACCTGCTCGACCGCACCCGCAATCCGTTCCACCAGGTGATCAAGGACGCCGGCGTCAAGGTCGGCGACATCGACCACGTGGTGCTGGTCGGCGGGTCCACCCGCATGCCGGCGGTCACCGAACTCGTCAAGGAGCTGACGGGTGGCAAGGAGCCGAACAAGGGCGTCAACCCCGACGAGGTCGTCGCCGTCGGCGCCGCCCTCCAGGCCGGCGTCCTGCGCGGCGAGGTCAAGGACGTGCTGCTGCTCGACGTCACCCCGCTGTCCCTGGGCATCGAGACCAAGGGCGGCATCATGACCAAGCTGATCGAGCGCAACACCACGATCCCGACCAAGCGGTCCGAGATCTTCACCACGGCCGAGGACAACCAGCCGTCGGTGCAGATCCAGGTCTTCCAGGGTGAGCGCGAGATCGCCGCCTACAACAAGAAGCTCGGCATGTTCGAGCTGACCGGGCTGCCGCCGGCACCGCGCAACGTGCCGCAGATCGAGGTCACCTTCGACATCGATGCGAACGGCATCGTGCACGTGTCCGCGAAGGACATGGGCACCGGCAAGTCCCAGTCGATGACGATCACCGGCGGGTCCGCCCTGCCGAAGGACGACATCGACCGGATGATGCGCGACGCCGAGCAGCACGCCGCCGAGGATCAGGCGCGCCGCGAGGAGGCCGAGGTCCGCAACCAGGCCGAGGCGCTGGTCTACCAGACCGAGAAGTTCATCAAGGACAACGACGAGAAGCTGCCCGAGGAGCCGAAGGAGCGCGTGCAGAACTCGATCACCAAGGTGAACGAGGCGCTGAAGGGCACCGACGTCGCGGCCATCAAGTCCGCGGTCGAGGAGCTGGCGAACGAGTCCCAGCAGCTGGGTTCCGCTCTGTATGCGCAGACCCAGGCCGATGCGGCGAGCGCCGGCGGCGACGGCGCGCCGTCGAACAACGGATCACCCTCATCGGCGCAGGACGAGGAGATCGTCGACGCCGAGATCGTGGACGAGGCTGAGAAGAAGTGAGCGGATTCGGTTCTGGCTCCGGTGGGTCTCCCGGGTGGGGCCCCGACCGAGGCGGCTTCGGTGCCGGACGCCCACGTGACCCGCACGCCAGGGCGGGCGGGTCCGAGGAGGGTCGTCCGGATTCCGATCCGGTGATCAAGGACCATCGCCGGATCGACCCGCAGACCGGTCAGGTCCGGGAGCCCCATGGCGGGGCCTCCGGGCCCACGGGCGGCGCGAGTCCCTTCCCGGGGGCGGGCGGCCCCGGCGCGCGCGACCCGCGGGACCCCGCCAACGCGTCCCAGCCGATCTCGGTCGACCTGACCGCCGCCGAGCTGGATCTCGCGCGCCAGGAGGCGGCCGAGCGCACGGCGGACCTGCAACGGGTCACCGCCGAGTACGCCAACTACCGCAAACGGGTGGACCGCGACCGCGAGGTCGCGACCGCGACGGCCAAGGCCTCGGTGATCAGCGAGATGCTGCCCGTACTCGACGATCTCGACCGGGCGCGCGCGCACGGCGACCTCGTCGGGTCGTTCGGCGCGGTCGCCGACAAGTTCGTCGCCCTGCTGACCAAGCTCGGCCTGACGCCCGTCGGCACGGTGGGCGAACCGTTCGACCCGGCCGTGCACGAGGCCGTGCAGTTCGGCACCTCGGCGGAGGTCACCGAGCCGACCGTCACCGGCGTGTTCCGCGCGGGCTACCGCTACGGCGACCGGCTGATCCGGCCGGCCGTCGTCGTGGTCACCGGCCCGGAGACCGAGAGTGGCGGTGCGGCAGGCGATCCAGCGACCGGAGGGGAGAGCGTCGGCGACCCTGCGGGCGATCCCGCCGCGCAGTCGGAGCGCGACGACGACGCGGCACGCAAGTCCGCGGGCGGCGACACCTCCGGCAAGGTGTTCTAGAGCGCCGGGATCGATGACGACGACGACGCCGCGGCGGCCGCGGAGGCCGGCGGAGGTGAGTCGGGTGCCCGGGTATGACCGGAGCGACCCCGGTATGACGATCGACCGTCATACCGGGGTCGGCGCCGTCACGCCGGCCGGCGACACGGCACAGCCCGACGACGCGGCAGGACCCGACACGGGAGGAACGGGAGGAGGTTCCGAGTGAGCGCGAAGGACTACTACGAGAAGGACTTCTATTCCGAGCTCGGCGTCACGAAGACGGCGACGAGCGCGGAGATCAAGCGGGCGTACCGAAAGCTGGCGCGGGACCTGCACCCGGACAAGAACCCCGGCAACAAGCAGGCCGAGGACCGCTTCAAGGCTGTTTCCGAGGCCTACGACGTGCTCTCCGACGACGCGAAGCGCAAGGAGTACGACGAGGCGCGGGACCTCATGGCCTCCGGTGCGTTTCGCGGTTTCCCGGGCGGCGGCGGCGGTTTCGGTGCCGGCGGGCCCGGCCCGGGCGGCGCGACGAGCTTCGATCTCAACGACCTGCTGCGCAACGCGGGAGGCGGCGGCGGGAGCGGCGGCGCCGGTGGCCTCGGCGACCTGTTCGGCGGCCTGTTCAACCGCGGCGGCGGCGGCGCACCGCGGGCCAGCCGTGCGGCGCGGCGCGGCGCGGACGTGGAGACCGAGGTCAGGATCTCGTTCGAGGACGCGGTCTCCGGCGTCACCGTCCCCCTCGGCCTGGCGGAGCGGACGACCTGCCCGACCTGCCACGGCATCGGGGCCAGGCCGGGCACGTCGCCGCGAGAGTGCCCGGTGTGCCACGGATCCGGCCTGACCACCAGAAATCAGGGATCGTTCGCCTTCTCCGAGCCGTGCACCAACTGCCGGGGCACCGGCTCGGTGATCGACGATCCGTGCCCCACCTGCCACGGCGAGCGCACCGTGCTGCACACGCGCCGGCTGACCACCCGGATACCGCCCGGCGTCGCGGACGGGCAGCGCATCCGGCTGGCCGGCAAGGGCGAGCCAGGGATGGGTGACGGCCCGGCGGGCGATCTCTTCGTCGTGGTGCACGTCTCGGGTCACGAGCTGTTCGGCCGCAGCGGCGACAATCTCACCCTGACCGTTCCGGTGACCTTCCCCGAGCTGGCGCTGGGCACCACGCTGACCGTGCCGACCCTGCGCGGGTCGGTGTCGCTCAAGGTGCCGGCCGGTACCGCGTCGGGCCGCAAGTTCCGTGTCAAGGGCGCGGGGGTCAGCCGCAAGGACGTCACCGGCGACCTCATCGTCACGGTGGAGGCGTCCGTGCCGCAACGGCTCTCGAGCGACGCGCGGTCCGCGCTCGAGGCGTACGCCGCGGCGACCGGCGACGATCCGCGCGAGCAGATCACGCGCGCCCTCAAGGCGCGGACGAGCACGGCGAGCGCGACATGACCGGCCCGGCCGGCGGCCGGGGGACGGGCCCGGCCGACCGCTCCCGGGCGCCGGACGGTCCCGGCGGCCGCGTCCCCGAGGTCCCGGGAGGCGCCCCGTCCGGCGCCGGCCGGCCCGCGGAACCCGCGGCCCCGCCGGGATTCGAGCGTGATGCGCCGCTCTTCGTCATCTCCGTCGCCGCACAGCTGGCCGGCATGCACGCGCAGACCCTGCGGTCCTACGACCGGGAGGGTCTGGTCACTCCCGGCCGCACGTCCGGCGGCGGACGCCGATACTCCCAGCGCGACATCGAGCTCCTGCGCGAGGTGCAGAAGCTGAGCCAGGACGAGGGCGTCAACCGCGCGGGCATCCGCCGCATCATGGAGCTCGAGGACCAGGTCGACGCGCTGCGCGCGCGGATCGCCGAGATGGCCGACGACATCGCCGAACTCAGGGCGGAGCTGCTCGAGTCGCGGATGGACGCGGCCAACGCGGCCGCCAACGCGATCGCCGGCCTCCGCCGCGACGTGGTGCCGTGGCAGGAGTCCAGCACCGCACTCGTCGCATGGCGGCGCCCGCGCCGCGGCTGACACCGCAGCCCTGCCGCCGAAACGCTCGCCGAGGGCGATTCCCCCGTACCGCACGCGAATCGGCTTTCGGTGCGGAAGGCCGCCGGATCCATGCGCACCTCACGCCGCGCAACCGCGGCGGTGACGCGCCCGGCCAGGGCAGTCGCGCCGCGCCCAGCCCGGGCCTACTTCTCCGGTCCGTTGGCGTTGTCCTGACGGTCGTGGTCCGGCCTCGCTCGATCCCGCCGATCGAGTGGCCTGGGCAGTTGTTCGTCGACGTCGGCCAGGTCATCGTTCAGCGCGGTGCGCTGTCGCCTGCGTGCGCGTAGCCGGTGCCTCACGGCTTCGATGAGGCGCATGTGCATCGGAGTTCTCGTCATACGCCGGTCGCTGCCAGGTACGTCGCGACGATGACCGCGGCGAACCCGACGGCGAGCAGCAGGAGGACCGGCCCCCCGCTCATGGTGCGTTCTGGTGTCTCGTCCCAGACGTACGCACCTGGGGACTTGTCAGCGCGCTGTGTCATCTCTTTCGAGGTCGGGGAGGCGCCGGTGACCACATCCCGCTCCTCGATGGCGGTGCTGGTTCGCCTCTGCTGCTCCACGGGCGATCCGCCGCGCGGCCGGCGCTGGCGAGTCGCCATGGGCCTGGTCGTGTCCAACGAGGCGCTGTGGACGCGCCTTGAACGACTCCTCGAAGCGACCCGATTCCGTGCCAGCCGCGGCGCGCGCTGGGGGGACTGCGGACCTTGGCCCCACTGATGACGAGCGAACCGGGCTTCACCGGATTGCACCCGCGCAGCGCCGACCAGTTGCTGGCGGGCGGTGACTCTCAGTCCCGACTCGCTGCCACAAATGTCGCACATGGGGGGTTCATACCCTGTTCGGAAGGAGGCTGAACGGAGTTCATCCTAGGGTCATGACCGCTCATCAGGGAAGTGCGGGTGTTTATGCCGAGCTGGCCTGGGAACCATGTAGGTGGGGTCGAGTCGACCATGGTGCGGCCCCTTGCAGCGCCTCGCATGCCCCACGCCGGGGCGATTGATGCGGGGCGCTGCCACCCTCATCCCGGTTGAGGCGTCGCAGTGATGGCATCCACCTGCAACTGCTGCCTCGGGTGCTTCAACCCGGGTGAGGCTGAAACGACTTCAGCCCTGTGAACCTGCGGAGCGGGCCGTGCGCGCCGAGATCGAAGCATTGACGAGCATCGTCGACCGTGTCGCCAAACGGTACAGCGAGACCGAACGGGCGCTCCTCGTCCGATTCATCGACCAGTTGACGGACGCCGTGTCCGCGTTCGCGTGGAGCGATGGCACGCCGGCCACCGGCGGCGCCGACCGGGCGCCGAGCACCGGGCGAGGCCGGCCCGCGACGCGGACACGAGCGCGAGACGAAGGGAACAACCATGACTGATACACCGCTGACGGCACGCGACCGGGTGCGGCTGATCGCGGTGACGGTCGCGGAGGCGCTGTGTGTGATCGGGACCCTCGCCGGCGTGGGAGTGTTCGGCGGGCCCGAGGTCGCGCAGGCCGCGGGCGGGGCGCTGTCGGCGGACGCGACGCTCATCGCCCCTGCCACGCAGGCGTTCTCGATCTGGTCCGTGATCTACGTCGGCCTGGCCGCCTACACGATCTGGCAATGGCTCCCCGGTCAGCGGACCGCGGCCCGGCACCGCCGGATCGGGTGGTGGGTCGCCGCGTCCATGCTGTTGAACGCCCTCTGGCTGCTCGTCGTGCAAGCCGGCTGGTTGTGGGCGAGCGTCGCCGTGATCGTCGCGCTGGTGGTCGTGCTGGGCGTGGCGGCGAGGCTGGTCGCGGTCCTGCCGGCCACG
Organism: uncultured Actinomycetota bacterium; assembly: GCA_963844455.1. Taxonomy (GTDB): domain Bacteria; phylum Actinomycetota; class Actinomycetes; order Mycobacteriales; family Nakamurellaceae; genus Nakamurella. The sequence continues at coordinate 192,420 of CAWJOH010000008.1, read as the reverse complement.
GGTCGCGTCGACACCGTCGTGACCGACGGCACGCTGGGCCTCTACCTGGGCTGGGTCAGCGTGGCGGTCTGCGCGAACATCACCGCCGCGCTGGTCGGGGCGGGGGTGCGGCCCGCCGAGCCGGTCAGCGAGGTCATCGCGGCCGCCGTCCTGCTGGTCGCGGGCGGCGTCGGCGTGCTGCTGGCGACGCGCACGGCCGGCAATGTCGCGATCGGCCTGGCGATGGCGTGGGGCATCGGCTGGATTGCCGTTGCGAGGCTGACCGGCGAGCCCGCGTCCACGCTGACCGGCGCCACCGCAGTGGTTGTCGCGACCGCGGTGGCTGCCGCGGCGGTGTTCGTCCGGCTCCGGGCGAGCACGCCCGAGCCGCACGGGCTGCGATCCTCGGCCGCCTGAGCCGCCCGCGCCGCGGTCCCGGGTCGCACGACGCTGACCTCCGGCTCAGCGCGGGCCGGCCTCCTCCCGGTCGATCCTCGCCAGGTACCTCGCGTGCTTGCGGCGGGCGAAGCGCTCGAACAGCGGGATCAGCCGGTTCGCCGTCGCCGGGACGAAGGCCGACACGCGGGTGGTGATGCTGTCCGAGTAGGGCAGGTAGACCTCCAGCCGGCGACCGGTGAGCGCGCGCTCGTACGCGCGGACGACGTCCGCCACCGTGAACACCTGGCCGACCCAGTTCAGCATGCTGCCGCCGTGCCGGGCCTCGAGCCGCAGCATCGGGGTGTCCACCGCGCTGGGGTACACGCCGGCGACCCGAACGCCGGTGCCGGCGAGCTCGGCGGCCAGCGCCGTCAGGAACGACCGCAGGCCCGCCTTCGCCGCCGAGTACGCCGCCGAGCCCGGCAGCGAGATGATGCCGCCCATCGACACTGTCGCGAGCACGCGGCCGCGGCCCCGCGCCGTCATCCCGGGGACGGCTGCCGCGATGAGCTGGATCGGGCTGGACAGCATCACGTCGACCTGCGCGGTCAGGTCGGCGGGATCGGCCGCCGCCACGTCGCCCGGCACGATCACGCCCGCGTTGCAGACGAGCACCGCGAGCCGGTCGGCCCACTCCCCGCGGATGCGAGCGGCCAGCTCCGCGACCTCGTCGCGACGCCGGGCGTCGCAGGCAACGGCCATGGTGCCGTCCCCGATCCGCTCCGCCGCCCGCCGCGCCGACGGCTCGTCGACGTCGACGGCGATCACCCGGAAGCCCCTTCCCCGCAACATGCGTGACACGCCGACGCCGATCGCGCCGCCGGCGCCGGTGACCAGCGCCAGCGCGGGCTCATCGGGCACGGGTCACCGCCGGCCGCGACGGGGTCTCCCGATCCAGTCGGATCCCGTCGAACATCCCCGGCGTGAGTTCCCGCCAGTCCATCGTCCGGGCGACGCGGCGCAGCTGCTTGGTGTAGGCACGCACCTCGATGTACCTGGCGTGCCGGTCGCTGTCGACGAGGTTGATGCCGCCCGTCAGGTCGGGCCGGTCGGTTTCCACGAGCCGGCGGAAACGCTCTGCCCTACCTGGCTTCTCGCGAACGTCGGCGAGGTGCTGGGCGATCAGGTTGGAGATGCGGTCGAAGAGCGTGTAGGCGCTGGAATTCACCTCGATGTAGCTGACGCCGAACAGGCCCGGCCGCTGCGCGAAGGCGTTGAGGTACATCTCGGGGTGGCCGCGGTCCCACGTCAGGTAGTCGGCCGGCAGGTACGGGATCGACATGTCGTACCCGGTCGCGAAGACCACGACATCGACCTGCTCGCGGGAGCCGTCGGTGAACACGACGTGCCGGCCGTCGAACCGCTCGATCCCGGGCTTGGCGGTGGCGTCGCCGTGCTGCAGGTGATGCAGCAGCTGGGTGTTCAGCAGCGGGTGCGTCTCGAACAGCTTGTGATCGGGGCGGGGCAGCCCCCAGCGGGTGACGTCCCCGATGACGATCGGCCGCATCACCGCGTACAGGAGCCGCTCGCCCCAGATCGGCAGCCACTCCGTCTCGTCCGACGGCTTGCCCAGGATGTGCTTGGGAACGAAGTGATAGCCGCGACGGGTGCTGACGAAGGTGGCGTCCGCGGTACCCGCCGCGTCGCAGGCGATGTCGGCGCCCGAGTTGCCCAGCCCGACCACCAGCACCCGGCGACCCGCGAACTCGGTCGCGTCCCGGTACTGCACCGAGTGGAGAACCCGGCCGTCGAACGTCCCCGGGATCTCCGGGACCTTCGGGTCCCAGGTGACCCCGGTGCAGCACGCCAGCGCGGCCGCGCGGACCTCGCCGGCGGCGCCGTCGCGGAGCGTGCGCAGCGTCCACGTGCCGTCCGCCTCCTGCCGCGCCTCCTGCACGGCCGTGCCGAACCGGATGCCGTCCCGCAGCCCGAAGGCGTCGGCGAACGAGCGCGTGTACTCGAGGATCTCGCGCCGGCCGGGGTAGTCGGGAAAGCGCGCCGGCATGGGGAAGTCGAAGAACCCCGACCTGTCGCGCGACGAGATGAAGTGCGCCGAGCGGTACATCGGGCTGCCCGGGTTGTCGATGTCCCAGATGCCGCCGACGTCCGCGTGCCGCTCGAGCTGGACGACGGGGATGTCGCGCAGCGCGAGCGCACGGGCCAGCGCCAGGCCGGCCGGCCCGGCGCCCACCACGGCGACGGGCAGGGACGGTGACGGCTTCGGCATCGCGGTCATCGGGCTCCTCCTCTCCGCAGCCGCCACCGTAGCCGCGGGGCCCGTCGCACCAGATACCTCCCGCACCGTCCACCGGTGGGCGCGCGCCGGGTGGCACGGGATCGCCACCGCCCGGGTCGCATCTGACAGCCTGATCGTCATGCGACGCGACGCGGTGACCATCGCCGCGTACGTCTCGCTGTCGACCTACACGTGGTTCCTGTACGGCCTGTCGCCGACGATCCCGCTCGTCCGGGAGGAGCTCGGCACCTCCAGCGCCGTCGCCGGCCTGCACAGCCTGATGCTCGCGGCCGGCGTCATCGTCGGCGCGTCGTCGGGCGTGGCCGTGGCGCGGCGATTTCACCGGTCTGGCGCGGCGGCCGGCGGTACCGCGGTCATGGCCTGCGGTGTGCTGGCGTTCATCGCGGGCTCGCTGCTGCCGGCCGGTCAGTTGGCGCTCACGCTGCCCGCGATGATCGTCGCCGGCGCCGGCGGCGCGCTGCTGATCAACGTCAGTTCCGCCGTGCTGCACGACCACCACGGCAGGCTGGGCACCGCCGCAGTGAGCGAGGCCAACGCGGTGGCGGCGGGCGTCGGCCTGGTCGCGCCGCTGGCCGTCGGCCTGGTGACGGCGATCGGCTGGACCTGGCGCGCGGCGCTCGCGCTGACCGTGCCGCTCGCCGCGGTCGCCGTCCTGCTCGTGCTGCGGCGCCGCGCCGAGCCCTCCTACGCGGCGACGCCGCACGGCACTGCCCGGTTCTCCGCGCGCGGTCTGTCGGCGCCCTGCTGGCTGGCCATCGCCGGCGTGGTCTCCGCCGTCGCGATCGAGTTCTGCGCCGTCACCTGGACCCCGGACCTGCTCGCGGTGCACGCGGGGCTGTCCGTCGGCGCGGCCACCGCGGCCGTGTCCGCCGTGATCGGCGGGATGGCGGTGGGCCGGCTGGTCGTGGCCCGGCTCGCCGCGCGGCATCCGGCGCCGTGGCTGTTCGTGGCCGGCGTCGCGGTGACGGTCGCCGGCTGGCTGCTGCTCTGGACGTCGACGGCGCCCGCGCCGGCGGTCGCCGGCCTGCTCGTCGTGGGCCTCGGCATCGCGGGCCAGTTCCCGCTGGGCATCTCGATGGTGATGGGCTACTCGCGCGGCGAGACCGACCGTGCCCTCGCCGTCGCCAGCATCGGGCTCGGCCTGGCGGCGGGGCTGGGTCCGTTCGTGCTCGGCGCCCTCGCCGACCTCTTCGGGGTCCGCGGCGCCTTCCTGGTGATGCCGGTGTTCTGCGCGATGGCCGCGGCGTTCGTGCTGCTCGCCCGGCGGTCCGGGGCGCGCGCCGCGGCGGCGGCCGAGCCCGCCGGCTGAGCGGCCGCCCGCGCCGGCCGAGCGGCCATGGTCCGGTGGCTCAGCGGCGGGTCACGGCGGCGGGGCCGTCGAGCCGCGGACCCGCAGCGTCGGGGTGAGCAGTTCCACCGTGCCGGCGGCGCCGGGCTCGGCGATCCGCCGCAGCAGCGCTCGCGCCGCCCGCCGGCCGACCTCCGGGCCGGCGTTGTCCACGGTGGTCAGCCACAGGTGCCGGATCTGCGCGAGCGAGGTGTTGTCGTAGCCGACGAGGGAGAGGTCCTGCGGGATGCGCAGTCCCAGTTCCAGCGCCGCCGACATCGCGCCGACGGCGGTGATGTCGTTGACGGCGAACAGGGCCGTGGGGCGGTCCGGCCGGCCGAGGATCCGGACCGCGGCCCGGTAGCCGCCCTCCTCGGTGGCGTCGCACGTCTCGACCCGGATGTGCTCGGCCAGCCCGGCGCTTCGCATCCCGTCGAGGTAGCTAGCCCGCCGGATCGCCGCGAACGCCCCCGCCGATGCGCCGAGATGGGTGATCCGCCGGTGCCCGAGTCCGATCAGGTGCTCGACCGCCAGCCGCGCACCGACCGCATCGTCGTTCGCCACGAGATCCACGGCCGGCAGATCGATGTCGCGACTCGCTGCGACGACGGTCGGCACCATGGCGGCGGCCGTCGCCAGCAGCGGGGACGGGGCGATGCTGCCGAGCAGCACGAGCCCGTCGATGCGCAGCTCGAGCAGGCCCTGCAGCGCGGTGTCGTCGACGGTTCGATCGAGGCGGCCGTCGGTGAGCAACGTGCGCAGCCCGCCGTCGTGCAGCACGCCGGTGATCGCCTGCAGGCAGTCGACGAACCAGGGATTGCGCAGGTCGTGCAGCAGCACGCCGACCAGCCGGGTGCGCCGCTCGGTGAGCGTCCGGGCGATGGCGTTCGGCCGGAACCCCAGCTCGGCGATGGCCGCCTGGACGGCCGCCCGCTTCGCGTCGCTGACGTGCGGGGAGCCGCGCAGCACGAGCGAGACGAGCGACTTCGACACGCCGGCCCGTTCCGCGACGGTGCGGATCGTCGGTGCGCGCCCGCCCCCGGACCCGGCCGGTCGTCGGTCGCCGTCGGCCACGACATCCTCCGATCGTCGTCGCCGGGATTCGCCGTCCCGTCGACGGTATTGGACCGGTACAACACTAATCCCGGGGCGGGTTCCTCGATCGACGTGCCACGAATCGCCCTTCCGGAGGGCGCCGAAGGGCGGGTGAGGGCAAGTGGATGGAGCCGCGGCGGTCCCGGCCGCTGCGCGAGGCTTTGTCTTGACATCACCACAGATCGTGTCGGAGACTGTGCGAGCAGTTTGGACCGGTCCATACGAGGCCGTGTCGTGGCCGCCCTGAAAGGATCCTTCGCATGTCACTGCGCTGCTCGTCGTTCGTGGATGTCGCGGCAGGATCGTCATGAGCGCCCCGGACCGGCCCACGCTCGGCGTGGCCGTCGCCGGGTTCGGCTGGATGGGTCGGGTGCACACCCAGGCCTACGCCCGGCTGATGCACCACTTCCCCGACCTGCCGTTCGCGCCCGAGCTCGCGGCCGTCGCCGACGAGGTGCCGGGCCGCGCTGACGCGGCCGCCCGCCAGTTCGGCTTCCGCTCCGCGTACCGGGACTGGCGCGACATCGCAGCCGACCCGGGCGTCGCCGCGGTGAGCATCACCGCCCCGAACTTCCTGCACCGGGAGATCGGCGTGGCGATGGCGGAGGCGGGCAAGCACATCTGGATCGAGAAGCCGGTCGGCCTGACGTCGGCCGACGCGCGGGCGGTCGCCGATGCGGTGCGCGCGGCCGGGGTGCAGAGCGCGGTCGGGTTCAACTACCGCAACGCGCCCGCGGTGGCCGCTGCCCGCGAGCTGATCACCACGGGCGAGCTCGGTACCGTCACGCACGCCCGGTTCCGGTTCTTCAGCGACTACGCCGCGCATCCGGACGGGGCGCTCAGCTGGCGGTTCGAGACCGAGCGCGGCGGCAGCGGGGTGCTGGGCGACCTGGCAGCGCACGCCGTCGATCTCGCCGCCCACCTGCTCGGCGACATCGACTCGCTCGTCGCCGACACCGCGATCTTCGTCCCGGAGCGCCCGCGGCCGACCGGCGCCACCGCAGGCCACGGGCTGGCCACCGGTGGCGAGCTGGGGCGCGTCGAGAACGAGGACTACGTCTCCAGTCTCGTTCGATTCGCGTCTGGCGCCAGGGCGACCGTCGAGGCCAGCCGGGTCGCCGTCGGCGAGCAGAACGCCTACGGCTTCGAGATCCACGGCACCAAGGGCGCGGTGTTCTGGGACTTCCGGCGGATGGGCGAACTCGGCGTCAGCACCGGCACCGCGTACCAGGACCAGGCCGTCCGCACGGTGTTCGTGGGGCCGTCGGCGGGCGCCTACGGGGCGTTCCAGCCGGGCTCGGCGACCAGCATGGGCTACGACGACCTGAAGGTCATCGAGGCCGCCAACTTCTTCCGGTCGATCGCCGAGAAGGTGCCCGTCGGCAGCACTCTCGCGGATGCGGTGCGGAGCTCCGCCGCGCTGGACGCGATGACCGAATCCGCGCGCGGCGGCGGCTGGGTGCCGGTGGCGCCGTGACGTCCGCCTTCGGCGCGCCGTCGCACCGGCACGGCCATGTGTCCCCGGTCGCGACGCAGGTTCTGCGCGTCGGCGTGATCGGTACCGGGGTCATGGGCGCGGACCACGCGCGCACCCTGCACCGGACGATCGGCGGCGCCACGGTCTGCGCGGTGACGGACGTCGACCGTTCGCGGGCTGCGGCGCTCGCCGCCGAGCTGGACGGCATCCGCGTTCTCGACGATGCCGCGGCGCTGATCGCCGACGACGAGGTGGACGCGATCGTCATCGCCTCACACGACTCCACCCATGCCGACCTGACGATCGCGGCGGCCGCCGCCGGCAAGCCGGTGCTCGTCGAGAAGCCCTTGGCGCCCACGGTCGTCGAGTGCGAGCGGGTGCTGCACGCCACCGGCGCCGGACCGTCGGGCGCCCGTCAGCGCTCGGCGGCCGACCTCGTCACGGTGGGCTTCATGCGGCGGTTCGATCCCGGGTACCGCCGGCTGCGCGACGCGCTGCGGCGCGGCGACGTGGGCGCGCCCGTCGTCCTGCACTGCGTCAGCCGCGGGGTCTCCTCGGGGCCGGGCGCGAGCGACGAGTCGAGCGTGGTCGGCAGCACCATCCACGACCTCGACGTCGTGCCCTGGCTGCTCGGCAGCCCGATCGTCGAGACCAGCTGGCACGCCGGGCGTTCCGCGGCAGGCGTCGGCTTCCGGGATCCGCAGGTCATGCTGCTGCGCACCGCGGACGGCGCGCTGACGACCGTAGAGACATTCCTGAACGCGCGCTACGGGTACGACATCCGCTGCGAGATCGTCGGTGAGGCCGGCGCTCTCACCCTGCGCGAACCCGGCAGGGTGGCGGTCGACAGCGCCCTCACCCGATCCGTCGAGTACGCCGCGGACTGGCGGCCGCGCTTCGCCGAGGCCTACCGGCTGGAGCTGCAGGCGTGGGTGAACCGGATCCGCGGCGTGGCGTGACCCACTGGCGGCGGACCTGGCGTCCGCGCACGACGGCCTGCTGGCGACCGCCGTGGCCGACGCGGTCGTGGCGTCCATGCACGGCGGCGGCGGGTTCGTCCCGGTCGGGGCGACCGTGCAGGACGGGCCGGCGAGCGAGCCGGCCGGGCGGGGGACCGCCGGATGACGCGCGCGACGTTCCCGTCGGCGCTGCCCCGGCCCCGCACCCCCGATCCCCTGGCGGCGCCGACGCTGCGCTGGGGCGTCATCGGGCCCGGCTGGATCGCCGAGCGGTTCGTCGGTTCGGTGCAGCGGAACACCGCGCAGCAGGTCGTCGCGGTGGGTTCCCGCACCCCGGCGCGGTCCGCGGCCTTCGCGTCCGGCTTCGGCATCGACAGCGCCTACGGCAGCTACGAGGAGCTCGTCGGCGACCCGGACGTCGACGTCGTGTACATCGCCACCCCGCACAACGCGCACTTCCCCTGCGCCCGGCTGGCTCTCGAGGCGGGCAAGCACGTGCTGGTGGAGAAGCCGTTGGCACTCAACGCGCCTCAGGCGGAGCAGCTGGCCGAGCTGGCCACGGCGCAGGGCGTGTTCTGCATGGAGGCGCTCTGGACGTTGTTCCTGCCGAAGTTCGACGTGATCCGGCAGTTGCTCGCCGACGGGGCGCTCGGCGAGATCCGCACCGTGCAGGCCGATCACGGCGAGCACTTCGCGCCAGGCCATCGGATCCTGCGCGCGGACCTCGCCGGCGGCCCCATGCTCGACCTCGGGACCTACCCGGTCTCGTTCGCGACGTGGGTGCTGGGCGCACCGTCGCGGGTGCTCGCCACCGGGCAGCCGCACCCGGCGGGGGTCAACGGGCAGGTGTCGATGATCCTCAACGACGCGCGCGCGAACCAGGCGGTGCTGCACACCACGGTGTTCAGCAACACCCCGACCACCGGCGCGATCGCCGGCACCGCCGGCACGCTGACGATCCCCGGGCCGTTCTACCAGCCCGGCCCGATGACGTTGACCGGCGTCGGCGGCGCCGGGCAGGGGGCGAGCCTCACCTGGGACGAGCCCCGGATCGCGCACGAGGCGCTGTTCTTCGAGGCGGCCGAGGTCGCCCGGTGCGTGTCGGCCGGGATGCTCGAGTCACCGCTGCGCCCGCTCGCCGACTCGATCGGCACGCTGGCCGTCATCGACGAGGTGCGGCGGCAGATCGGCCAGGTCTTCGACGAGGAGCGGCCCTGATCGCCGTTTCGGGACGAGCGCCGGCCGGTGCAGGCCCGGATCCGAGTCCGGACCGGCGCTCGTCAGCGCCGGCCTGCCGGCCGCCGGGCGCCGCCGGATCAGCCGGGGTCGCGCACGCGGCCCGCGGCCGTCACGAGATTCGCCAGGCTGGCCAGCGTCTCGGGATAGCCGCGGGTCTTCAGCCCGCAGTCGGGATTGACCCACAACCGCTCGGCCGGGAACGCGGACACCGCGGCGCGCAGCCGCCCCTCGATCTCGTCGGCGGACGGCACCCGCGGTGAGTGGATGTCCCAGACGCCGGGGCCGACCTCGTTCGGGTAGCCGGCGGCGGCCAGTTCGGCCGTGATGGTCATGTCCGACCGTGCCGCCTCGAGACTGATGACGTCGGCGTCCATCTCGACGATGGCACCGAGGATGTCACCGAAGTCGGCGTAACACATGTGGGTGTGGATCTGCGTCTCGTCCCGGGCACCGGAGGCGGCCAGCCGGAACGCCGCCACCGCCCACGCCACATACGCCGGGCGGTCGCGCTCGCGGAGCGGCAGCATCTCGCGCAGCGCGGGTTCGTCGAGCTGGATGATCGCGATGCCTGCGTCCTGCAGGTCGACCACCTCGTCGTGCAGCGCGAGCGCCACCTGCGTCGCGGTGTCGGCCGCCGGCTGGTCGTCCCGGACGAACGACCACGCCAGCATCGTGACCGGTCCGGTCAGCATGCCCTTGACCGGGCGATCGGCGAGACCCTGGGCGTAGCCGGTCCACTCGACGGTCATCGGCCGGGGCCGGGCGACGTCGCCGACGATGATCGGCGGCCGGACGTACCGGCTTCCGTACGACTGCACCCAGCCGTGCGCGGTCGTCAGGAAGCCAGTGAGCTGCTCGGCGAAGTACTGCACCATGTCGTTGCGCTCCGGCTCGCCGTGCACCACGACGTCCAGCCCGAGATCGATCTGGGTCCGCACGACCGCCGCGATCTCGGCGCGCATCGCCTCGGCGTAGCCGGCCTCGCCGAGCCGTCCGGCGCGGAGGTCCGCGCGCGCCCGGCGCAGCTCGGCGGTCTGCGGGAACGACCCGATGGTGGTGGTCGGCAGCTCCGGCAGGCCGAGCCGGACCCGTTGCGCCGCACGGCGGCTGGCGTAGTCGCCGGTGCGGGCCCGGTCGCCGGCCGAGACCGCCGCGACGCGCGCCCGGACGGCCTCGGTGCGCACGATCGGCGAGGCGGCCCGCGCCGCCAGCCGCTGCTCGTTCACGCGCAGCTCGCCGGCGATGGCGCTCCGGCCGTCGGCCAGCCCCCGTCCGAGCAGGACCAGCTCGTCGAGCTTCTGCCGCGCGAAGGCGAACCAGGAGGCGATCTGCGGGTCGAGGGCGCGCTCGCGGGCGACGTCCAGGGGAACGTGCAGCAACGAGCACGAGGCGGCGACGTCGACCTGATCGGCCAGGCCGAGGAGCGTGCCGAGCGTGCCGAGCGCCGCCGTGAGGTCGGTCCGCCAGACGTTGCGGCCGTCGACCACGCCCGCGACCAGCCGCTTGCCCGGCAGTCCGCCGATCCGAGCCAGCCCGGTCAGGTTCGCGGCGCCCCGTCCGGTGAAGTCCAGGGCCAGGCCGTCGACGGCCGTCGCGGCCAGCACGGGAAGCGCCTCCCCGAGCTCGTCGAAGTACGAGGCGACGAGAATCTTCGGCCGGTCGGTGGCCCCGGCCAGCGCCCGATAAGCCCGGGTGACCGCCGCGAGCACCCCCGCGGGTTGGTCGAGGACCAGTGCCGGCTCGTCGAGCTGCACCCACTCGGCACCGGCCGCCCGCAGCTCGGCGAGCAGCCGGACGTACAGCGGCAGCACGTCGTCCAGCCGGCTCAGCGGCGAGAATTCCTTCGGTGCACCGATTTCCGGCTTGGACAGCAACAGGAACGTGACCGGCCCGACGAGCACCGGGCGGGTGCGCACGCCGGCGTCGAGCGCCTCGGTGAACTCGGTCACCGGCTTCGCGGCATCCAGCTCGAACGCCGTTCCCGGCCCGATCTCGGGGACCAGGTAGTGGTAGTTGGTGTCGAACCACTTCGTCATCTCGAGCGGCGCGACCTCGCCCGTGCCGCGCGCCATGGCGAAGTACCGGTCGAGCCGCCCGGTCGGAGAACCGATGTCCGGCACGGCGTCTCGATGTCGTTCCGGGACGGCGCCGAGCATCCACGCGGTGTCCAGCACGTGGTCGTACAGCGAGAAGTCGTTGCTCGGGATCTCACCGAGCCCGGCGGCGCCGACCTCCGCCAGCCGGGCGGCCCGGAGCGCGGTTGTGGCGGCGGTGAGCTCGCCGGCATCGATCCGGCCGGCCCAGTACGACTCGACGGCCTTCTTCAGCTGCCGGTCGTCGCCCTGCCGCGGGTAGCCGTGGATGGTCGCCGTGGCGGCCGAGGGGTGGGGCATGGAACTCTCCTTCGCGAGTCCGCTTCCGGCCGCGCGGGGCTCGAGGCAGCCCGGATCCGGCGCGGCGCGATCCGCCGGCCGGGTTCCGGTCCGCAACCCACCCGCGAGGTCGGACCACCGCCCCGCGGGCGCGGGACGGGCAGCGGCAGGTCTTCGGACTTGCGGGCGCGACCGGCGGACCGGTCTCCTACTGGCCGTCGCTTCCCAGGCGGCTGGCGCCCAGTGCTGATGACGGCGGTCGTTCCCACTCACCGCTGCGGGGCAGTGCCGGACTCGCACCGGATTCCCTCTTGCGTCGGCCCGACCGGCGCGCCGAACGAGGCGAACACCGGGTGGGCCGAACCAGCTGCGTCTCGAGGGTAGCGCGCCGTCCGGTCGGCGGTACCGCGCCGGCGCAGCGCCGCGCACCTCGGGCGCGCGAAACGTCGAGCGCCGATGCCGCTCAACGCGACAGCGCCGCGGCGAGGTCGCCGTCCTCGACCCGGTCCCAGGCATCGGCGAACTCGTCCAGCGCGCCGTGCGCCATGGCCTGCTCGAAGGCGTGCAGCCGGCCGAAGGTGAAGCCGGCGACGCCGTCGGTGTCGGGGTCGGCGGCGAACTCGGTGAGCAGGTTCGCGGCGACGCCGGCGTCCTGGTACTCCCCGAGTGCCTCCTGCACGTCCTCGATGGCCGCGGCGAACACCACGGCGTCGTCCCCGATCGCGGCGATCGCCGCCTCGGCGGCGTAGCGCACGGTCGCCGCCGTTCGGCGCACCGCGTGCACCGCCGGCACGTTCCCCGGATCGGCGAGCGCGGCGTCCGCCCTGGATCGCAGGCGCTGCCACGCCAGACCGATGAGGTCCGCCAGCTCGGCCGCGCCGGGCCGCGCCGCGCGTTTGGCGAACGGTGGCGCGTCGACGAATGCGTCCAGGTCGCGCAGCAGCTGCAGGTACTGCTCGTCGTCGAGCCGTTCGCGAACCGCCGCGAGCGCCTTGCCGACCCGCGCCTCGAACGACGACTGCAGGCGGATCCGGGCGTGGGCGGCGTAGTCCTCCGGCTCGTCGGCGAGGTGGGCCAGCAACCGCCGCCGCGCCGTCTCCACGTCCGAGGCGGCGTTCACCACGCCGCCGAAATCGCGGAGCCGGCGGCGCAGCGAACGCGGATCGGGGCCGTCGAACAGCTGCGAGTGGACGGCGAGGGCGGCGCGGATGCGGCGGGCCGCCGTGTAGGCCTCGGCGAGCGCGTCCACGGCACCGTCGCGCAGGCCACGGTCGGCGGCGATCAACAGGTCCCGCTGCCGGGCCATGGCCGCGACGACGACGGCGCCGGCCGTCCTGCCCCGCCGCGCGGGGTCCGACGCCGGGGGCGCGTCCACGCTCAGTGCGCGCGCGAGCTTGGACGCCGACGACGCCGGCCTGGCCCCGGCATCCAGCAGCACCTGGACGGTCGCCGCGAGCTGGTCATCGGTGCCGTCGACGATCTCGACCTCGACCTCACGCCAGTGCGAGGGGGCGACCGGCGGCTCGTCGCCGCCGGTGGGCAGCGGTGTCGCGCGCACGTGGTCGTCGGCCACCTCGATCATGGTGCCGCCGTCGCGGTCGAGCAGGTGCCGGACGACGCGGCGGTTCTCCAGCCGGGCCACGGGGACCAGCGGCCTGCCTCGCGCGGCGCCGCGCACCAGGCCCGCCAGCTCGCCGGGCACCTCGCCGGGCCCGCCGGCCGACAGCGGCAGGCCGACCTCGGTGCGCGCCCCGGCGACCGCCGGCAGCTTGAGGTGCCAGCCGGCGTCCTTGCCGCCGGTCCGCCGCCGCAGCGTCATCCTGGAGCGCAGCAGATCGAGCCCGGTCGTGTCGTAGTAGGTGGCGTCCAGCTCGTAGGTCTGCGGGTCCGCGACGCCGTCGAGGCCGGTCGCGCTCAAGGTGCGGCGACGCCGCAGGTCCGGGAGCTCGGCTTCGGCGTCGATCTCGAGTTTCGTCTCGATCTCCGCGGCGCGGGTGGCCGTTGCGGTGCTGCCCGGCTGGGCCGCGCCGCCGGACGCCGCCGCCCGGCCGCCCGCCGCCGCCGGGCCGCTCGTCGGTGCGGACTTCTTCCCGCGCGCTGGCATGGGTTTGTTGGTACCCGGTTCCGCCGCGTTTGACCAATCCGGCCCGTCCGCATTCCCGGCGCACGTCCGGCGCGCGAACAACGGCCGACGGGCGTGCGTCGAGCCGGTGTTGTTAGCGTCGGCCGATGGCGAGGATCGTGCCGTACACCGGCGGCGAGAAGGAGAGCCTGCAGGTCGCTCTCGACCGGCATCGCGACGCGGTGGTCTGGAAGGTGCAGGGCCTGTCGGACGAGGACCTCCGCCGGCCGATGACGCCGAGCGGCACCAACCTGATCGGCCTGGTCAAGCATCTCGGATCGGTCGAGTACGGCTGGTTCTGCGAGACGTTCGGCCGCGAGTCCGATCCGGTGCCGTTCGACGAGGCCGATCCCGACGCGGACATGCGCGCCGCGCCCGGCGAGTCGACCGCGGACATCCTCGGTTACTACGCCCGCGCGCGGGCGGCCGCCGACCTCGCGATCGCCGAGCTCGACCTGGCGGACACCGGCACCGCATGGCACGGCGCCAGCGTCAGCCTGCGCTGGGTGCTGATCCACATGCTCGAGGACACCGCCCGGCACGCCGGGCACATGGACATCCTGCGCGAGCTGATCGACGGCGCGACCGGCGATCACGACCGCAGCGAGACGGCACCCTCCGGCGACTGATCACGATCCGGGCGGCTGCCCGATCCCGTCGCCGAGCAGGCCGTCCAGGAAGTCCAGCACCACCGGCGCGGACGGGCTGATCACGTGCCCGCCGGCCACCGTTTCGTGGCGCGCGCCGGGAATCAGCTCGGTCAACCGGTCGTCGAGCCCGCGGAAGGCGTCGGGCGACGATGCCCCCGAGACCACCAGGACCGGCTGGTCGACGTGCCGCAGGGACTCCGCGGTGGGGCGGGACCAGCCGCCGGCGAGCTCGGACAGCAGCGCGGGGGCGTTGTCGACCAGCAGGTCGCGCGCGCCGTCGGGCATGGTCGCCCAACCGTCCTCGCCGAGGAACTCGCCGAAGCAGAACTCGGCTGCCTCTGCGGGCCCGTCGGTCGCCGCGATGACGAGGGCGCGCTCGGTGACGGCCGCCAGCCAGGCCTCGGCGCCGGGCAGCAGCGAGCAGATCGTCGGCTCCAGGAGCACCGCGGCCAGCACGAGATCCGGTGTCCGGGCGAGCATCTCGACCGCGATCTCGCCGCCGTAGCTGCGGCCGACGAGGATCGCGGGCGCCGCGTCGAGGCCGTGCAGCAGCGCGATCGCGTCGTCCGCCTGCTCCCGGATGCCGGTCGGGGGCAGCGGGGCGGATATCCGGCTCCGCGTGCAGCCGCGCCGGTCGTAGAGGATCAGTCGGCCGCGCGCCTGGAGCGCGGGCACCGCACCGCCCCAGAGCAGGGCCGTGCTGCCGGAGCCGTGCAATCCCAGGATGGGCGTCCCGGTGCCGTGCTCCTCGTAGTAGAGGCGCACGCCGTTGGCGAGGATCTCGCCCATGGCAGAACCCTACCCAGGTAGGGAAGGGCCGGGCCGGCCGCCGATCGCCGGGAGTCCCGTCGGTGAGGCAGACTTGAGTGGAATACGCTCAAGTTTCTAGCGTTGCAACCTGCAGAGCCCCGCGTAGGCTGAGCTGCGCGGACGGCTGCGCGCGCCGTGCCACGTCACCGCGACGAGACGGCGCTCGACCGACCGAGACGAGAAACAGAGAGAAGGGCACGATCTCGCCGTGAACCTGGACATCCTGACGACCAAGAGCCGCGAGGTCGTGACCGCGGCGGTCACCGGAGCGACGACGGCCGGCAACTCGACCGTGGAGCCCGCGCACCTGCTGGTGGCGTCGCTGGTGACGCCGGGGTCGACGGCGCCCGGCCTGCTGCGGGCGGTCGGCGCCGACCCGGACGCGATCAAGGCGCGCGCCGACGCGCTGCTGTCCCGCCTGCCGCGGGTGAGCGGGAGCACCGTCGCGCAGCCGCAGCTGTCCCGCGCCGTGGCCAACGTCATCACCGGCGCCGAGCAGATCATGCGGGCGGCCGGCGACGAGTACCTGTCCACCGAGCACCTGCTCGCCGCGCTGGCGCGCCCCGGCAACGACGCCGCGGAGATCCTGACCGGCGCCGGCGCGACCACCGAGGCGCTCGTGGAGGCGTTCCCGGTGGTCCGCGGCGGCGATCGCAAGATCACGTCGCCGGATCCGGAGAGCACCTTCCAGGCGCTGGAGAAGTACGGCGTCGACCTCACCGAACGGGCACGCGAGGGCAAGATCGACCCGGTCATCGGACGGGACTCGGAGATCCGCCGGGTGGTCCAGGTGCTCTCCCGGCGCACCAAGAACAACCCGGTGCTGATCGGCGAGCCCGGCGTCGGGAAGACGGCCGTGGTCGAGGGCCTTGCCCAGCGCATCGTGGCCGGTGACGTGCCGGAGTCGCTGCGCAACAAGAAGCTGATCGCGCTGGACATGGGCTCGATGATCGCCGGCGCCAAGTACCGCGGCGAGTTCGAGGAGCGGCTGAAGGCCGTCCTCGAGGAGATCAAGGACTCCAACGGGCAGGTCGTCACCTTCATCGACGAGCTGCACACCGTCGTCGGCGCCGGCGCGACGGGCGAGGGCGCGATGGATGCGTCGAACATGCTCAAGCCGATGCTGGCCCGCGGCGAACTGCGGATGGTCGGCGCCACCACGCTCGACGAGTACCGCGAGCACATCGAGAAGGACGCGGCGCTGGAGCGGCGCTTCCAGCAGGTCTTCGTGGGCGAGCCGAGCGTGGAGGACACGGTCGGCATCCTGCGCGGCATCAAGGAGCGGTACGAGGCACACCACGGCGTGCGCATCGCTGACTCGGCGCTGGTCGCGGCCGCGACGCTGTCGGATCGGTACATCACCAGCCGGTTCCTGCCGGACAAGGCGATCGACCTGATCGACGAGGCCGCGTCCCGGCTGCGGATGGAGATCGACTCGCGGCCGGTGGAGATCGACGAACTGGGCCGAGCCGTCGATCGGCTGAAGATGGAAGAGCTCGCCCTGGAGAAGGAGTCCGACGCGGCGTCGGTGGAGCGGCTGTCCCGGCTGCGCCGCGACCTGGCCGACAAGAGCGAGCAGCTCGCGTCCATGACCGCACGCTGGGAGCAGGAGAAGTCCGGCCTGAACCGCGTCGGAGCCCTGAAGAAGGAGCTCGACGAGCTGCGCATGCAGGCCGATCGCGCGCAGCGCGAGGGCGACCTGGCGAAGGCATCGGAGCTGCTCTACGGGCGGATCCCCGGCCTAGAGCGCGAGCTGTCCGAGGCGATCAGCGCGGAGCGCGAGGTCGACGCGCACGCCGCGCCGATGGTGAGCGAGGAGGTCGGCCCGGACGACATCGCCACCGTCATCGCGGCGTGGACCGGCATCCCGGCCGGCCGCCTGCTGGAGGGTGAGACCGAGAAGCTGCTGCGCATGGAGGAGGAGCTGGGTCGCCGCGTCGTCGGGCAGCGGACCGCCGTGCGCGCCGTGTCGGACGCCGTCCGTCGCGCCCGGGCGGGCATCTCCGACCCGGACCGCCCGACCGGCTCGTTCCTGTTCGTCGGACCGACCGGCGTCGGCAAGACCGAACTCGCCAAGGCGCTGGCCGACTTCCTGTTCGACGACCCGCGCGCGATGGTGCGCATCGACATGAGCGAGTACTCCGAGAAGCACGCGGTGGCGCGCCTGGTCGGCGCCCCGCCCGGCTACGTCGGGTACGAGGAGGGCGGCCAGCTGACCGAGGCCGTCCGCCGCCGGCCGTATTCGGTGATCCTGCTCGACGAGGTGGAGAAGGCGCACGCCGACGTGTTCGACATCCTGCTGCAGGTGCTCGACGACGGGCGCCTGACCGACGGCCAGGGCCGCACCGTCGACTTCCGGAACACGCTGCTGATCCTCACCTCGAACCTCGGCAGCCAGGCGCTGATGGACGCCTCGCTCACCGAGGATCAGCGGCGGGAGGCCGTGATGGCCGTCGTGCGGGTGGCCTTCAAGCCCGAGTTCCTGAACCGGCTCGACGACATCGTGTTCTTCCACGCGCTGGACACCGAGCAGCTCGGCGCCATCGTCGACATCCAGATCTCCTCGCTCGCGCGGCGTCTCGCGGCGCGCCGGCTGACGCTGGACGTCACGGCGGACGCCAGGGAGTGGCTCGCGATCGGCGGCTTCGACCCGCTGTACGGGGCACGCCCGCTGCGCCGGCTGATCCAGTCCGCCATCGGCGACCAGCTCGCCAAGGAGCTGCTGGCCGGCCGGGTGCGGGACGGCGACACGGTCGTGGTCAGCGTGAACGACGACGACCCCGGCGCGCTGATCGTCCGCCCGGCGTCGGCGGTCGCGACGGTCTGAGCGGGATCCGCTAGCCGACCGCGCGCTGGTCCTCGCCGATCGCCGCCAGCGCCGTCTGGGTGCGTGCCCGGCGGCGGCGGCCGGCCGGCGGCGCCCAGGCCGCGATCCGCGCCGCCCGCGCGGCCCGGCGCGCGTTCTTGGCAGCGGTCAGCTGCTCGTCGGCGAGCGCGACCAGGTCCCACAGACCGGCGCGCGATCCCGCGGGGATGTCCACCATGCCCGTGGACACGGACAGGCCCTCCGGCAGCTCGGCCACCGCGACCCCGACCCGCCGGTTGACCACCGCCGACGCCTCGGCCGTGGAGACGACCACGAATTCGTCCCCGCCGGTCCTGGCGACCATCGTGTCGGCGTCGACCAGCTCGGCGAGCCCGAGCGCGAGGTGTGCGAGCAGCTCGTCGCCGGCCGCGTGCCCCGCCCGGTCGTTCACCTGCTTGAAGTCGTCGACGTCGAGCGCGACCACCGCGATCGCGCGGTGCCGGTCGACCCGCGCGAACGCGAGGTCGAGGCCGCGCCGGTTGGCCAGCCCGGTGAGCGGGTCGAGCATCGACCAGCGGTGCAGGTCGTCCACGGTGCGGTCGTGCCAGCGGCGCAGCTGGAAGATGAACTCGGACGCGCCGAGCAGCGCGACGGCGGACAGCGCCGTGAGCAGGGTCCAGGTGACGGCGTCGATACCCGGCCGGTGTGCGCACGCGATGCACAGCACGAGGACGAACGCCGAGTGGGCCATGGTGAAGGTCCGGCCGAGGTACAGCGCCGCGGCGATCGCCGGGATCATCACCGTCATCAGCCCGAGCTGCCGGGAGCTGACGTTCGTCGCGTGCGGCAGCAGCGCGGCGATCAACACGTCGACCGCGACGACGGACGCGGCGAGCCAGGTGCGGGTCAGGAACGGCTTCACCACCAGCAGGGACAGCCCGACCGCGATGCCGCCGACCATGCCGACGGCCAGCCCGGCGGTGACCAGTGGGTCGGGCGTCACGCGGCCGATGGTCAGGGCGACCAACCCGGCGAGGTCGAACACCACCAGCGTCCAGCCGAACAACGTGTCGTGTGCGCGGCCCGGCTGCGGGCGACGCCGGACCGCGTGCGCGAAACCGGCCGACACCGGAACCGGAACCGCGGGTCGGTGGCCGTCGACGTGCCCGCGCCGGATCCGGTCGCGACCGGCGTTCTTGGCGGAGTACAGCCCGCGGTCGGCGGCGCCCACCAGGTCCCACAGCCGCTGCGGCGGGATGCAGTCCTCGGGCGCGGCGTCGACGAAGCCGATGCTGACGGTGACCGCGGGAGACTGCGGCGACGCGGCCAGCGCGGCGCGGATCGCCTGCGCGACCGGCTCGGCCGGCCCGGCCACCACGACGACCATCTCCTCGCCGCCCGTCCGGGCGAGCAGGTCACCGTCATCGAGGCATCCGGCGATGGCCGCGCACACCCGCTGCAGGACCACGTCGCCCTGCTGGTGCCCGTACCGATCGTTGATGTCCTTGAACCGGTCGATGTCGACCAGCAGCACCCCGACCCCGGTGCCGAGCCGCTGGGCGCGGGCCACCACGCCAGGGAAGCCGGAGATCAGCCCGCGCCGGTTGAGCGCTCCGGTCAGCCCGTCCGACGACGACAGCCTGCGCAGCTCCGCCATTCTCGAGGCCATGGACCTGGCCAGCTGGCGGGCCAGGATGTCCAGCACGACCAGCACGCCGATGACCACGGTCAGGTCGAGCAGCATGGCCACCAGGCCCTGCCCGACCGACACGACGACGATGAGCGCGACCGCGGCGGCGCAGCCGACCTGCACGAGGTGCAGCCGCTCGTTCTGCGTGCACGCGGCGATGAGCGTCGGGATGACCAGCCAGACCAGCAGCTCGCGCGCGTCGCCGGTGCCGGCCATCGCGACGATCGCGGCGGCCGGCAGCACGTTCAGCAGGATCAGCCCGAACACGGCCGTGGTCCGGCGGCGGGACCGGGTGTCGGAGAGCAGCACGAGGCCGACCCCGACGGCCACCACGCCGAGCGCGAGCAGCGGGGCGATCGCGCCGCCGAGCGAGGCGGCGCCCATCCGGCCGAGCAGCAGGAAGCCCAGCGAGGCGAGCAGGATCAGGAAGGCGCCGATGAGGGCGGCGGGATTCAATGCGCGGGAATCGGACCGGTTTCCGGATGCGGTGTCGTCGGGCCTGGCGGGCGCGGCGAGGAAGTACACGACGTCCTCCCCCCGACCGCGCACCCGGTCACTCAACTCTTCCGAGAGAATACCTACAGTGACAACTTCCTGGCTATGGAAGCAGGGTCCTCCGTTGGACGGGTGATTCATACTCCAGTCACCCATCGGACGCCACCGGAGCGTGATCATCTGACGCAGCGAGGACCCCTGGCGCTGAAAAGCGGCGAAACGAGGGCGGACGCGCCCACGAACCGGTGAATGTTTTCCCCTGCGCAGACCTTACCCAGAACGGCCGGCTGCCTCAGCCGCCGGGGCCGGTCGGGCCCGGTCGGGGTCCAGACCCGTGATCAAGCTCTCGAGCGTCGCCCGGAATGTGGCGATGTCCGCACCCGCCGCGCGCAGCACCTCGTCGGTGATCGCCTCCGCGTCGCCGGACATCGACTCGAACAGGCCGGCGCCGGCGGCGGTCAGCTCGACGGTGCGACGCCGGCGGTCGGTGCGGTCCGGGCTGCGCCGCACGTGCCCGGTCGCCTCGAGGTGTGCCAGCGTCCGGCCGATCGTCTGTTCCGTGACGTGTTGATCCAGCGCGAGCTCCCGCTGGCTCGCCGGTCCGCGGGCGAGCGTGGACAGCACCACCAGGCCGGCGTGACTCACGCCGTGCGCGCGGAGCCGGGCGTTCCAGGTCTGCTCGACGAGGCGGGCGGCCGTGGACAGCAGCCGGCCGGTGACCCAGTCGTCCCGGGACTCCGGGTTCGCCACGCCGCACCTCCGGCTCTTCGCCCTGTCTGGTCCCGATGGTCCGCGGGCTCCGGCACCCGCGCGGCCCGGGCTCCGTCACGCCGCCGAGGCGCCAGTGTGGCACCATGGCCGAAATTAGTCAGCTGGCTGAGCATCCGGCCGGCCGCACGCCGCGGTAGTTGTCATCGACACCCGGCCCGACTTCGCCGCCGCCCACCCAGCACACAGACGGGATCACGCCATGCCCGCCGGTCAGCGCGAGACCACCAGCCCGGACGAACCGCTTTCCGACGAGGCCGCCCCGCGGCACCTGTCGTCCCGCCGGCGGGCGGTGTTCCGCGCCGTCGGGCTGATCGCGGTCGTCGCGGCGTGGCTGGCGATCGCCGCGTTCGGCGGCCCGGCGATCGGGTCGCTGTCCAGCGTGCAGTCGAACGATCAGGAGTCGTTCCTGCCGAGCGGCGCGGAATCGGTCCGCGCGACGAACGCCGCGGCCGGGTTCGAGGAGTCCGGCTCCCTCCCCGCGTTCGTGATCTTCGAGACGGGTGGGCCGCCGGCCACCCCGGAGCAGCTCGCCTCCTGGCAGGCGTTCGCGCAGGGCCTGCCGGCGCAGCCGGCGAACCCGGACGATCCGTCGCTCGGCACCATCGCCGACTTCCTGGTGCCGGGCCCGGCCGGCCAACCGGCCCCCATTCCGGTGGTGCCGTCGCAGGACGGTCAGGCGGTGCTCGTCCTCGTGCCGCTGTCCGCGGACGCGGTCACCACGGTCGACGCCGAGGGGGAGGATCCGCTCGGCGACGTCGTCGACGGCATCCGGGTCGCCGCGGAGGCGGCGGCGGCCGGCGGCGAGGTGCACATCGCCGGCCCGGCGGGGCTGATCGCCGACCTCGGCGCCGCGTTCGCCGGCATCGACGGCCTGCTGCTGCTCGTCGCGCTCTCCGCGGTGCTGCTGATCCTGATCCTGGTCTACCGGGCGTTCGCACTGCCGTTCGTGGTGCTGTTCACCTCGATCAGCGCGCTCGCCGGGGCCGGCGGCGTCGTCTACCTGCTGGCCAAGAACGAGGTGCTCACGCTCAACGGGCAGAGCCAGGGCATCCTGTTCATCCTCGTCGTCGGTGCGGCCACGGACTACGCACTGCTGCTCGTCTCCCGTTATCGCGAGGAGCTCACGCTCGTCGAGTCGACGTTCACGGCGATGGGCCGCGCATGGCGGGCGTGCGTCGAGCCGATCGCGGCCAGCGCCGGCACGGTGATCATCGGCCTGCTCTGCCTGCTGCTGTCGGACCTGAACTCCAACCGCTCGCTCGGCCCGGTCGGCGCCATCGGCATCGCGTCGTCGTTCGTCGCGGCGATGACCCTGCTGCCCGCCCTGCTGATGGCCGGCCGGTGGTTGTTCTGGCCGCGCATCCCCCGCCCGGGGCCGCACCACGGCCGGCACGAGGCGCCACCGGCACCGTCGGCAGCGGACGGCACCCGGGGCGTCGCCGCCGACCGCGACGGGCCGGGCGCGCACCGGACCGGAGCAGAGGGCCTCGACGGCGCGGCGGGGGACCCGGACGGAGCGGAGGCCGGGGACCCGCGCGCCGTCGGCACCGGCGGCCTCTGGGGGCGCATCTCGGCCTTCGTCGGCGCGCACCCGCGGCGGATCTGGATCATCACGACGATCGCGCTGGCCGTCGCCTGCCTGTTCGTGCCGACGCTCAAGGCCTCCGGCACGTCGCAGACCGACGTGTTCCTCACCGACGTCGACTCGATCGCCGGTCAGGAGGCGCTGGGCGAGCACTTCCCCGGCGGCTCCGGCAACCCGGTGGTGATCATCGCTCCCGAGGCCGCGGCCGACGAGGTGATCGCGACCGTCGGTGCGGTGCCGGGCATCTCCGCGCCGCCCACCGCGGTCACCGCGGCCGGTGCCGGTCCGCAGTCCGCCGGTCAGCCACCGCTCGTGGTCGACGGCACGGTCCAGATCCAGGCGACGCTGACCGCGGCGGCGGACTCGGAGGACGCCGAGAACACGGTGCGCGCGGTCCGCGACGCCGTGCACGCCATCCCCGGCGTCGAGAACCAGGTGCTCGTCGGTGGCAACACCGCCATCCAGATCGACACGGTGGACACCTCGTCGCGCGACCTTCGGGTGATCATCCCGGTGGTGCTGCTCGCCGTGCTGATCGTGCTGATCCTGCTGCTGCGGTCGCTGATCGCCGCGCTGCTGGTGGTGGTGGCGACCGTGCTCTCGTTCGGCAGCGCGCTGGGCGTGTCGGCCCTGGTGTTCAACAACCTCTTCGGCTTCCCGGGATCCGACCCGGCCGTGCCGCTGTTCGCGTTCGTCTTCCTGGTCGCCCTCGGCATCGACTACTCGATCTTCCTGATGACCAGGGCACGCGAGGAGGTGGCGTTCTTCGGCCCGCGCGAGGGGGTGCTGCGCGGCCTGCGGGTCACGGGCGGGGTGATCACCAGCGCCGGGCTCGTGCTGGCCGCGACGTTCGCCGCGCTCGCGGTGATCCCCATCCTGTTCCTCGCGCAGATCGCGTTCATCGTCGCGTTCGGCGTGCTGCTGGACACCTTCGTCGTCCGCACCCTCCTGGTGCCGGCGATCGCGGTGGACATGGGTGCGTTCACCTGGTGGCCGATCCGCCCGAAGCCGACGAGGCACCAACTCGCCCACCGCGGCCCGGCGCGCGTCGAGGAGCCGGCGCCGGTGGCCTGAACCGCCCGCCGGCGTCACCAGCCGACCTGGCGGTCAGGGCCGGGCGGGGAACACGCCCTCCACGGCGATGCACCAAGTCACGACCAGCGACGGCGGCATGTTCTCGTGCGGCCGGCCGCCGCCGGCCGGGGCGATCATCCGCGGGTTCATCGGCACGTCCGCGCTCGTGCCGAAGGACGGGCCGCCCGCTGCCGGCGCCGGAAAGGAGCCGGACGGCGATGCCGTGCCGGCCGTCGACGAGGCGCCGACGGCGTGCCGGTGGGCGGGCAGCTGCGCCGCGGTGAGCCGCACCGTCTCATCGCCGACGGCCTGCCCGGTCAGCCGGTCGCTCAGCCCCTGGCCATGGCCCGCGCCGATCGCCGCGCGGCCGCGCAGGTCGGGCACGGCGAACGTGATCCGCCCGTCGCCGCCGTAGGCGGTGCCGATCAGCGCGAAGAGCGGGGTGTTCTGGTTGATCGGGAGCAGCTGACCGTCGCAGCGCGCCCAGCCGCGGGGAACGAAGTCGAACGCGAACGCGCGCAGCTCGCCGATGAACTGGTCGCTCATGATGCCCTCGCCGGGGTTCGGGTGGACGGTTCGCGGTGCGGGCGGTCTGCGCCGGCTGCGCGAGATGTCCGATCCTGCCGCACCGGCCCGCCGCCCGCCCGCCGACGCGACGCCGGACCGACGAGCCCGGCGGTGCGGTCGGCCCGTCAGGCGGCCGAGGCGACGCGGGTCCGCTCGCTGCCGGCGTCGGGCCCCGGCCGGCCGGCGTCGGCCCCGGGCAGCGGCAGGCGCTTGAGCAGCAGGGCGTTGGTCGCCACGATCACGCTGGAGCCGGACATCGTCAGCGCCGCGATCTCCGGGCGCAGCACGAGCCCGAAGGCGGGCTCGAAGACGCCGGCGGCGATGGGCAGCGCGATGGCGTTGTAGCCGATCGCCCAGCCGAGGTTCTGCCGCATCTTGCGCAGCGTGCCGCGCCCGATCCGCAGCGCCGTCGGCACGTCCAGCGGGTCGGAGCGCATCAGGACCACGTCGGCGGTCTCGATCGCCACGTCGGTGCCGGCCCCGATCGCGATGCCGACGTCCGCCTGAGCCAGGGCGGGCGCGTCGTTGACGCCGTCCCCGACCATGGCCACCCGGCGGCCCTGCCGCTGGAGGGCGGCGATCTCGGCCGCCTTGCCGGACGGCAGCACCCCGGCGATGACGTCGTCGATGCCCAGCCCGGCCGCGATGCGCCGGGCGGTCGCCTCGTTGTCGCCGGTGAGCATGACGACCCGCACACCGGACTCGTGCAGCGCGGCGACGGCCGCCGCGGCGGTGTCCCGCGGGGCGTCGGCCATCGCGATCACCGCGGCCGCCCGCCCGTCGACCGCCACCAGCACCGCGGTCCGGCCGGCCCCGGCCAGCTCGTCGGCGCGGTCGGCGAGCGCCCCGACCGGGACTCCGTGCTCGGCGAGCAGCGCGCGGTTGCCGACCAGCACCTGCCGGCCGCCCACCCTGGCGATCGCGCCGCGCCCCGCGATGGCCCGGAACCCCTCCGCGATAGGCGGTGTCAAGCCGGCGGCGGCCGTCCCCGGCAGCGCTGCGTGCCGGACCACGGCGGCGGCCAGCGGGTGCTCGGACTCGCGCTCGACGGCGGCCGCGAGCGCGAGCATCTCCCGTTCGGACAGGTCGGCGGCCGGATCCAGCTCCACGTCCGTGACCTCGGGCTCGCCCCTGGTCAGCGTCCCCGTCTTGTCCATCACGACGGTGTCGATGCGCGCCGCGGCCTCGAGCGCGGCGGCGTTCTTGAACAGCACGCCGCGCCGGGCGCCGAGCCCCGTGCCGACCATGATCGCCGTGGGGGTGGCGAGCCCGAGCGCGTCCGGGCAGGTGATCACCACGACGGTGATCGCGAACAGCAGCGCCGTCTGCACGCCGGCGCCGACCAGCATCCACACGGAGAAGGTCAGGGCGCCGCCGAGAAGGGCGACCAGCACGAGCCA
Organism: uncultured Actinomycetota bacterium; assembly: GCA_963844455.1. GTDB lineage: Bacteria > Actinomycetota > Actinomycetes > Mycobacteriales > Nakamurellaceae > Nakamurella. The sequence continues at coordinate 167,307 of CAWJOH010000008.1, read as the reverse complement.
GAACGCGGCCCGGTCCGCCAGCCGCTGGCCGGGCGCCCTGGAGTTCTGCGCCTCCTGGACGAGCGCGACGATCTGCGCCAGCGCGGTGTCGGCGCCGACCTTGGTCGCCCGCACCCGCAGCGTGCCGGAGACGTTGATGGACGCCCCGATCACCTGCGCGCCCGGTGCCTTGGCCACCGGCAGGCTCTCGCCCGTCACCATGGACTCGTCGACCTCGGACTCGCCGGCCGCCACCGCCCCGTCCACCGGGATCTTCGCGCCGGGCCGGACCAGCAGCAGGTCCCCGACCGCGACCTCGGACGTCGGCACCTCGACCTCCGTGCCACCCCGCAGCACGATCGCCCGAGGCGGCGCGAGCTCCAGCAGCGTCCGGATGGCGTCGTTCGCCCCGCCCCTGGCCCGCATCTCGAACCAGTGCCCGAGCAGCACGAAGGTGGTCAGCACCGACGCGGCCTCGAAGAAGACCTCGCCGCCGCCGGTGAGCGTGACCCCCACGCTGTACAGCCAGCCGGCGCCGACCCCGACGGCGACCAGCACCATCATGTCCAGCGTCCGGGCGCGCAGTGCCGCCCAGGCGCCGGCGAAGAAGATCCAGGCCGAATAGAAGATCACCGGCAGCGACAGCAGCAGCGAGAACCACTCGTCGGTCAGCCCGAACGGCGCCGGCACGGTGAAGGAGAGGACCTCGCGCCCGATCGGCGACCACAGCAGGATCGGCACGGAGAGAACGGCCGCGACGATCAGCCGGTTGCGCATGTCGCGGGCCATGTCGGCCATCGACATGTCCGCGTGCCCGGCGTGCCCGGCGTGACCCTCCGCCCGCGCCCCGGCGGGCTCGGCGGGCTCGGCGGGACGCGCCTGTGCCGGCGGCGCCGCGGCGTGCTCCCCGGCATGGTGTTCCGGCGGACCGTCGCCTGCCGCCACCTGGCCCGCGCCGCCGCGCTCCGGCGGCTCCGCCGGCTCGGCCAGCGGGTCGCACACGTGATCTGGCACGGCCCGGCCCGCGCAGTGGTAGCCGCAGTCCCGGATCCAGTCGGCGAGTGCGGCCACCGACGTCCGGTTCGGGTCGTAGCGGACGGTCGCGGTCTGCGCGACCGGGTTCGCGTCCACCTCCAGCACGCCGGGCCGCCGACCCAGCACGGCCTCCGTCACCGGCTTGGAGGACACCCAGCGCACCCCGGCGACCTGCAGCACGGCAGTCCTGGACCCGGGCGTCACGCCCCGGCCTTCGTCCTCGACGCGGCCGTCGCGGCGGCCCCGCCGGCGGCCTGGCCGGTGTGATGCCGGCGGCCTGGCCGGTGTCGCTGCCGGGGTCGATCGACACCGCCCGGAACCGGCGCAGGCGCAGGCTGTTGGTCACCACGAACACCGACGACAGCGCCATGGCTGCGCCGGCGATCAGCGGGTTCAGCAGGCCGGCCATGGCCAGCGGGATGGCGGCGACGTTGTAGGCGAATGCCCAGAACAGATTGGCCTTGATCGTGGCGAGGGTCCGGCGGGAGAGCCGGATCGCGTCCACGGCGGCTCGCAGGTCACCGCGCACCAGCGTCAGGTCGCCCGCCTCGATCGCGGCGTCGGTGCCCGTGCCCATGGCGATGCCGAGATCCGCCTGGGCGAGGGCCGCCGCGTCGTTCACGCCGTCGCCGACCATCGCCACGATGCGGCCCCGGTCCTGCAGGCGGCGGACGACGGCCACCTTGTCCGCGGGCAGCACCTCGGCGTGCACGTCGCCGGGCGCGATGCCGACCTGCGCGGCCACCGCGGCCGCCGCCGCTGCGTTGTCGCCGGTGAGCAGCACGGGTCGCAGGCCGAGCCCGCGGAGCTCCGAGACCGCCTGGGCGCTGGTTGCTTTCACGGTGTCGGCGACGACCAGCAGGCCGCGCACCGCGCCGTCCCAGCCGACGCCGACGACGGTGCTCCCGGCGGCCTCGGCGGCGTCGCGGGCCGCGGCCAGCCCGGCGGGCAGCGGCAGATCCCACTCGCGGGCGAGCCAGGCGGGCCGGCAGGCGATCGCGTCGAGTCCGTCGACGGTGCCGCGCACGCCGAGGCCCTGCAGCGACCGGAAGTCCCGCACGGCGGGCAGTTCGCCCAGTCGCTCGCGGGCGCCGGCGGCGACGGCCGCACCGATCGGGTGCTCGGAGGCGTCCTCGAGGCCGCCGGCCACCCGCAGCAGCTCGCGCTCGGGAACGCCGTCGGCCGGGATCGCCTCGAGGAGCCGCATCCGCCCGGCGGTGACGGTGCCGGTCTTGTCCAGCACGATCGTGTCGACCTGGCGGGTGGACTCGAGCACCTGCGGTCCCTTGATCAGGATGCCGAGCTGGGCGCCGCGCCCCGTGCCGACCATCAGCGCGGTCGGCGTCGCGAGGCCGAGGGCGCACGGGCAGGCGATGATCAGCACCGCCACGGCGGCGGTGAACGCGGTGGCCGGCTCGGCGCCGGCGATCAGCCAGCCGGCCAGCGTGGCGGCGGCGAGGGCCAGCACGACGGGCACGAAGACCGCCGACACCCTGTCGGCGAGCCGCTGCACCGGGGCCTTGCCGGTCTGCGCCTGCTCGACGAGCCGGGCGATCTGCGCGAGCTGGGTGTCGGCGCCCACGCGGGTCGCGCGCACCACCAGCCGTCCGCCCGCGTTGACCGTGGCCCCGGTGACCCCGTCGCCGGGGCCGACCTCGACCGGCACCGGTTCACCGGTCAGCAGGCTCGTGTCCACCGCAGCGGAGCCGTCGACGACGGTGCCGTCCGTGGCGATCTTCTCGCCCGGCCGCACGACGAACTCATCGCCCACCGCGAGCCGGTCGATCGGCACGCGACTCTCGACCCCGTCCCGCACCACCGCGACGTCCTTGGCGCCCAGGCCGAGCAGGGCGCGCAGGGCGGTTCCGGAGGACCTCTTCGCCCGCGCCTCCGCGTAGCGGCCCGCCAGCAGGAACACGGTGATCACGGCGCCGACCTCGAGATAGATCGCGTCGGCTCCGGCGCCGGACTGCGGCACCAGGTCGAACGACATCGTCATGCCCGTGACGCCGGCCCCGCCGAGGAAGAGCGCATAGAGCGACCAGCCGAACGCGGCCAGCACGCCGAGGCTGATCAAGGTGTCCATGGTCGCGGCGCCGTGCCGCGCGTTCAGTGCCGCCGCTCGGTGGAAGGGCCATGCGCCCCACACGATGACCGGGGTGGCGAGCGTGAGGCTCAACCACTGCCAGTTCGGGAACTGCAGCGCCGGAACCATCGCCAGCACGAGAACGGGCACGGTGAGCAGCGTCGAGACGACGAGTCGCGTGCGCAGCGCGGCCGTTGCCGCGTCGCCATCGGCCGCGCTCGGCGCGTCCGGCCGGCCGGCAACGTCCGACGGCTCTGCGACCGGCGCGGGCGGCGGCAGGGTGGCCGTGTACCCCGTCGCGTGCACCGTCTCGATCGCCGACGCCACGCTGGTGCCCTCGGGCAGCACGACGTGCGCCTTCTCGGTCGCGTAGTTGACCGATGCCGCGACTCCGGGCATCCGGTTCAGTTTCTTCTCGATCCGCGCGGCGCACGAGGCACAGGTCATGCCGCCGATCTGGAGATCCACCGCCTGGGTCATGGGCTCACCTCCCCCGGTGAGATCGGGTTGACGACGCGCCGCCGTCAGGCGGCGACGGCGTAGCCGGCCTCGTCGATGGCGTCGCGGACCGCCTCGGACAGCAGGGGCGCCTCGCTGATCACGGTCAGCACGGAGACGTCGCCGGGCCGCAGGTCGACGTGCACGGACTGCACGCCGTCCAGCCGGCCGACCTCCTCGCTGACGGCCGTGACGCAGTGCTCGCAGGTCATACCGATGACGGAATAGGTGCTGGTGACGCTCACGGGGTCCCTCGTTTCCTGGCTGTTCTCGTCGGGTGGTCGGAAGGGGTTCGGATGGGTTCGGACGGGGTTCGGAACGGGTGTTGTGCAGGGGATGGGGCGCGAACGGTGTCGTGGTGGGCGGGGCCGTCAGGACCGGACGAGCCGGGCGATCGCCTCGGACGCCTCGCGGATCTTCGCCTCGGCCTCGGGCCCGCCGGCGGCGGTCGCATCCGCGACGCAGTGGCTCAGGTGCTCGTCCAGCAGGCCGAGGGCGACCGACTGCAACGCCTTCGTGACGGCCGAGATCTGGGTGAGGATGTCGATGCAGTACTTCTCGTCCTCGACCATCTTCTGCAGGCCCCTGGCCTGCCCCTCGATGCGCCGCAGGCGCATCAGGAAGTCGTCCTTGTCGTGGATGTACCCGTGCTGGGCGTGCTTCTCGGGCTGCATGGCTGGCTCTCCGGTCGGGCGCCCGCCGCGCTCGCGCCGGGCCTATGGATAGGGTACCCCCCTAGGGTATAAACGTCGACCGCGGCAGGGAGAAGACGCAACCCATCCGGTCACCGTCCGGCTCCGAATGCCTACCGACCGCTGTGGTGACCCCGCCGACCGGGGGCGATGACGGGCCACCACAGCGGTCCGTTCAGGATGTCGGGAAGACCGATGACACCTCGGTGATCGGCGGATACCCGGGAGCCGCCCGATGTCGGAAACCACCGCGCAGCGACTGGCCGGCCTGGCCGGCTCGGCGCTCGGCGGACCGCTGCCCGTCGGCATCCGGGCATGGGACGGCAGCCGGGCGGGGCCGGCGGACGGGCCGATCCTGGTGCTGGCGAACCGGCGTGCGCTCCGCAGGCTGCTCTACTCGCCCGGCGAGCTGGGCCTCGCCGAGGCCTACGTCAGCGGCGACCTCGACGTCGACGGCGACCTGGCCGATGGGCTCTCCCGGGTGTGGTCCGCGTACCGCTCCGGCGGCCTGCGCCGCCCGAGCGCCGGCGAGTATCCACGACTGGTCGCGGCCGCCGTGCGGCTCGGCATCGTGGGCCGTCGGCCGCCGCCCCCCGGGGCGGCAGCCCGGCTGCGCGGCCGGCGGCACACGCGTGACCGGGACAGGGCGGCCATCGCGCATCACTACGACCTGTCGAACGAGTTCTACGAGCTGCTGCTCGACGACACGATGGCCTACTCCTGCGCGTACTTCGCCGAGGTCCCGTCGGGTCGGCCCGACGGGCGGACGCTCGCCGCCGCCCAGCGCGCCAAGCTCGACCTGATCTGCCGCAAGCTCGGCCTCGGACCCGGCAAGCGGCACCTCGACATCGGCTGCGGGTGGGGCTCGCTGCTCTGCCACGCGGCCGAGCACTACGGCACCGAGTCGACCGGCGTCACCCTGTCGCGGTCGCAGTACGAGTTCGTCCGCAAGCGGATCGCGGACGCCGGGCTGGGCGACCGGGCCACCGTCCGGTTGGCCGACTACCGCGAGCTGCAGGGTTCTGTCGCCGACAGCACCGCGTACGACGCGGTGTCCACGATCGAGATGGGCGAGCACGTCGGCGATCTCGAGTACCCGGCGTTCGCCGGGATCCTGCACGACGTGCTGCGGCCCGGCGGCCGCGCGCTGGTCCAGCAGATGTCCCGCGGCGAGACGGCCACCGGCGGCGGGCGTTTCATCGAGACCTACATCGCACCGGACATGCACATGAAGCCCGTGGAGACGACGATCGGCCTGATCGCCGGGGCCGGCCTGGAGATCCGCGACGTGCACGCGATGCGCGAGCACTACCTCTGGACGTCCCTCGCCTGGCAGCGCACGCTGGAGGAGCGCTGGACCGACGTCGTCGCGATGATCGGCGAGGTCGGCGCCCGGGTGTGGCGGCTCTACCTGGCCGGCGGCGGCCTCGCGTTCGGCGAGAACCGGATGGGCGTCGACCAGATCCTCGCGGTGCGACCGGACGCCTCCGGCGCCGCGGGCCTGCCGGCCACCCGGCGCGGCTGGGAGAGCTGACGGGAGGGCGGCCCCGCACGAGGCGTCGGTCAGGCGTCGGTCGTGCGTCGGTCGTGTCGGGTCGCGTCCCCGGGTTCGCCGCGATACTGGCGCGATGGACCGCGATCGGCCGCACCCGGCGATGCGCCCGGGCCGGGGATTCAACGCGGTGTACCGGCCGCGCGGCGCCGGCGAGAGGACGGGGGTGATCGGATGTTCCCGACCGGCACGTTCCTGATCGTGCTGGCGAGCTCGCTCGGCGCGGTGCTCGTGGTGATGGCGGCTTCGTTCGCCGTGGGCCGCGCCACCGGCCGGTACTCGATCATCGACGCCGTCTGGGGTCCGGGCTTCGCCGTGATCGCGGTCGTGGCGTTCGTCGTCGCGGCCGGGCACGGTGATCCGGCGTTGCGCTGGCTCCTGCTGGCGATGGTCGTCGTGTGGGGCCTGCGGCTCGGCGGGTACATCCTGCTGCGCAACCACGGGCTGCCGGAGGACCCCCGCTACGAAGAGATGCTCGAGGACGCCGGGGGCCCCGGCGTGATCGTGCGCAAGGTCCAGCTGCCGCAGGGCCTGACCATGTGGTTCGTCTCGCTGCCCGTCCAGCTGGGCATGGTGCTGCCCGGGCCGGCGGGCTGGGTGGTCTGGCTCGGCCTCGCCGTCTACCTGGTCGGGCTGTTCTTCGAGGGTGTCGGCGACGCGCAGCTCGCCGCGTTCAAGAAGGACCCGGCGCACAAGGGCCAGGTGATGGACCGCGGCCTGTGGCGATACACGCGGCATCCCAACTACTTCGGCGACGCCTGCGTGTGGACCGGGATCTTCCTGACGGTCACCTGGTCGTGGATCGGTTGGCTGACCATCCTGTCGCCGGCGCTGATGATCTGGCTGCTGGTCGCCAAGACCGGCAAGGCGCTCACCGAGAAGCGGATGTCGTCGTCCAAGCCCGGCTACGCCCAGTACGTCGCGCGCACCTCGGGATTCGTCCCGCTGCCGCCGAGGAAGGGTGCGGCGCCCGCCCGGTGAGGGGCCGGGCGATCGGTCCGCGGCGGCGACGACCGGGAATCGAGCCAGAATCTGGATCGATCCCCGATACAGTCGCGCGGAGCGCTGGTGGGCGGAGCGGTGTTGTATTGCTCTGGACAGGCTGGCGCAGGAGGGACGACGTCGCCCGTCGTCCAGGGCGGAGGAACACCATGGCCGCGACACCCGTCGCCGCACCGACGCCGGAGCGATCCGGCGAGCTGACGAGCATCGCGCAGTCCGTGCGCAGCACGTTCCAGACGATCGAGGGCATGACGCAGTCGTTCATCCGCGAGGCGATCATGCGCGGCATCTTCGAGCCCGGCGAGCGGCTGAACCAGGACGACATCGCGGAGACGCTCGGCATCAGCCGGATGCCCGTCCGCGCGAGCCTGCGGCAGCTCGAGGGCGAGGGCCTGGTGCGGATCTCTCCGCACCGGGGGGCCACCGTGTCGGTGCTGCGGCCCGACGAGATCGCCGAGATCTACGACATGCGGGTGATGCTCGAGTCCTACCTGCTGCGGCACGCCATCGACCGGCTGACCGACGACACGCTCAAGGAGCTCGAGGGCATCGCGAAACAGGTCGACCGCGGGGCGAGCCGGGCGGACCACATCGAGCGCCGCCAGGACTTCTACCGCCGGCTGTACGACCTGGCGGACCGGCCGCGGGTGCAGGCATCCGCCGAGCAGCTCCGGGCGGCCGTCGGGCGTTACCTGCTGCTGATCCGGATGGACGAGCCGACGGGTCACGACAAGCTCATCGCGCACCTGAGCGACCGCAACAAGCGCGGCGCCGTGGAGTGGTTGACGAGCCACCTCAACCGCGTCAGCAAGGTGCTGCAGGGCACGGTCTCCGAGGACGGGTCGGTGCGCCGGAACGGGTGACCGGCCCGACAGGTGGCGCCGGACCAGGCGGTCGCCGCTGCCGTCGCCGCTGCCATCTTCGCTGCCGTCGCCGGGGTCACCGAGCGACGGTGTCCAGCACGACGCAGCAGCGCCCCGGTGCGGGATCGAGCCGGGCGTGCAGGGTGCCGCCACCTGCGCCGCCGGCGAGGCCGTCGAGCAGCGCGAGGTTCATGCCGCAGACGAGCTGGGTGTGGGACCGCGCCAGCGCGTCGAACGGGCAGTTGGCCAGCGTGACGGTGCCATCCTCCTGACGAGGCTCGTAGCCGTGTGCCGACAGCGTGTCGCGGATCGCGGCCAGCCGCTGCCGGCGTCCCGCCCGAGGTCCGAGGCGCTCGCGGACGAGGTCGGCGATGCCGGCCCCCCGCCCAGCGGCAAGATCCCGCAGCGACTCGAGAACCGGTGTGCCCGTCCGGGTCGACTCGTCGACGGCGCCGGCCAGCAACTCCGCGGCGAGCTCGTAGTGGCGATCGGGCAGCGTGACCGAGACCTGGAGCGCCGACCGCCGGTACATCTTCGTCGGCCGCCCGGCGCCCGGTCCGCGCCGGCCCGACGGGCGCCGGTACTCGACGTCGAGCAGACCCTGCTCGACCAGCTTGTCGAGGTGGAACTTCACGGTGTGCCGGGCGATCCCGGCGGCCTCCGATGCCTGGTCCCGGCTCACCGATTCCGGCTGCGCGGCGACGAAGAGGTACAGCCGGCGGCGGGCGGGGTCGGCCAGGGCGGCCAGCGTGCCGACCCGATCGGCGAGTTCCGCGCTGTCCATCGCTTCCCCTTCTAACGGACGGATCCATTGACGAAAGAATCTCCGCGCTCTAACGTCAAGGATAGTGTCCGTTAGACCGGGAGGCAACGATGCCGACGACAGGGGCCCTGCTCGCGGGTGGCGATCGCGGCCGGAGCCGCGACCGGGCCGCGCTGCGGTCCGTGCACCCCGCCGGGGACGTCGACCTGCCGGGCGCCGAGCGGGCGGCGGCCGCGCTGCTCACCGCGCTGGGCATCGACCTGGACACCGAGGGCCGGCGCGGCACGGCGGGCCGGATGGCCCGCGCGTACGCCGAGATGTTCGCTCCACAACCGTTCGAGCTCACCACCTTTCCGAACGAGGAGGGCTATGACGAACTCGTGCTCGCCCGGTCCATCCCGGTGCACGCGGTGTGCGAGCATCACCTGCTGCCGTTCGTCGGCGTCGCGTCGGTCGGCTACCTGCCGGGCGAGCGCATCCTCGGGCTGTCCAAGCTGGCCCGCGTCGTCGACATGTTCGCGCGGCAGCCGCAGGTCCAGGAACGGCTGACGCAGCAGATCGCCGACTGGCTGCAGACCCACCTGCGCCCGCGCGGCGTCGGCGTCCTCGTCGAGGCCGAGCACCTGTGCATGACCCTGCGCGGCGTCCGGGCCGCCGGGGCCAGCACCGTCACCTCCGCCCTGAAGGGGCAACTCCGGGAAAGCGCGTCCGCCCGCGCCGAGTTCCTCGCCCTCGCCGCGCCGCCCTCGGGACGGCGCGGATCCGACTGACCGTCGATCCCGACAGGAGCGTACGAGATGCCCAGCACCGAAACGGTCGTCGTCGTCGGCGCCGGCCTGGCCGGGGCCACCACGGCGCGATCGCTGCGCGAGGAGGGGTTCGCCGGCCACATCGTCCTGATCGGGGACGAGGGCGAGCCGCCGTACGAGCGGCCGCCGCTGTCCAAGGACTACCTGATGGGCACCACCGACCGCGAGGCGACGTTCGTGCACCCCACCGCCTGGTACGCGGACCACGGGATCGAGCTGCGGCTGGGTGTCGCGGCCACCCGGATCGACACGGTCCGGCACGAGGTCGCGCTCGCCGACGGCGGCCGGGTCGGCTACTCGAAGCTCGTGCTGGCCACGGGCTCCGCACCGCGCCGGCTGCTGCTGAACGGTGCCGGTCTCGAGGGTGTGCACTACCTGCGGCGCCTCGCGGACAGCGACCGGCTCCGGGCGACCTTCCGGACGGCGCGCCGCATCGCGATCATCGGCGGCGGCTGGATCGGGCTGGAGACCGCCGCTGCCGCGCGTGCGGCGGGAATCGACGTGACCGTGTTGGAGATGGCGGAGCTGCCGCTGCAGCGCGTCCTGGGCGACCGCGTCGCGGGGATCTTCGCGGAGCTGCACCGGCGCCACGGCGTCGTCCTGCGGTGCGGGGTGCAGATCGCCGAGATCACCGGCGAGGACGGTCGGGCGACGGGGGTGCGCCTGTCCGATGCCTCGCACGTCGCGGCCGACGCGATCATCGTCGGCGCCGGCATCACGCCGAACTCGGCGCTCGCCGGCGCGGCCGGGATCACCGTCGACAACGGCGTCCGGGTCGACGCGCACCTGCGTTCGTCGAACGAAGACGTCTGGGCCGTCGGCGATGTCGCAAACGCGGAGCACCCGGTCCTGGGCCGGCACCTGCGCGTGGAGCACTGGGCCAACGCGCTGCACCAGCCGCCGGTCGCGGCCCGGTCGATGCTCGGCCAGGACGCCGTCTACGACCGGCTGCCGTACTTCTTCACCGACCAGTTCGAGCTCAGCATGGAGTACACGGGCTACGCCGAGCCCGGCGCGTACGACGAGGTGGTCGTCCGCGGCTCCGTCGCGGGCGGCGGCGGGGAGTTCATCGCGTTCTGGCTGAACGGCGGGCGTGTCCTCGCCGGGATGAACGTGAACGTGTGGGACGTCACCGACACCATCGGCGCGATCATCACCGGTGGCCGCGCTGTCGATCGGCGACGGCTCGCCGACCCCCGGACCCCGCTCGAGTCTTTCGTCTGATCGCGGCGACCGCGGCCGGGTGGACGGGCCGGGGGCCGTGGACGGCGCCGCCTGCGTCGCCCGCCCTTGACGGCCGGACCGTTCTGAGCCACTGTGGATCCAAAATCTAGGATCCCTGGGTGTCGGCGCCCCGCCGGCAGCGATCCCGATCGCGGTCACACGCAGTTGGTCGCGATCGGGATCGCTCGTCGTCGACGCGCGTCCGGACCGGGCGCCGCGATCAGCACCCGAAACACCCGGCTGCAACCACCGTCCGCCGCCGCCCGCCGGCCGGACCGTCAGGAGAGACGATGCTCACGTTGGGGTACAAGGCTTCCGCCGAGCAGTTCGCGCCCAGCCGGCTGCTGGAGTACTCGGTCGAGGCGGAGAGCGTCGGCTTCGACTCGGTGTTCATCAGCGATCACCTGCAGCCCTGGCGGCACACCGACGGGCACGCCCCCGCCGCCCTGCCGTGGCTCGGCGCGCTCGCCAACGCGACTCGACGGGTGCGCATCGGCACCAGCGTGCTGACGCCGAGCTTCCGCTACCACCCGGGAGTGATCGCCCAGGCCTTCGCCACCCTCGGCTGCCTGGCTCCGGGCCGGGTCATCCTCGGCATGGGTTCCGGCGAGTCGCTGAACGAGGTGCCGCTCGGGGCGGTGTGGCCCGAGCCCAAGGAGCGCTTCGGCAGGCTCAAGGAGTCCGTCGAACTCATCCGCGCGCTGTGGACCGGCGACCGGGTGTCCTTCGAGGGCAGCTACTACCGCACGCAGAACGCGACGATCTACGACCGGCCCGAGATTCCCGTGCCCATCTATCTGGCGGCCTCCGGCCCCGCCGCCACCCGGTTGGCCGGCCGGGTCGCCGACGGCTTCATCTGCACCAGCGGCAAGGCCAGGGAGCTGTACACGGACACGCTGTTGCCGTCGCTCGGCGAGGGCGCCGCGAAGGCCGGCCGCACGATCGCCGACATGGACCTGATGATCGAGGTCAAGGTCTCGTTCGATCCCGATCGCAGCCGCGCGCTCGACGACACGAGGCACTGGGCGGCGCTGGCGCTGTCGCCGGCGGAGAAGACCGGCGTGGAGGACCCGATCGAGATGGAGCGCCTCGCGGACGCGCTGCCGGTGGAGCGCGCGGCGTCGCGCTGGATCGTCTCCGACGACCCCGACGAGCACGTCGCGCGGATCGGCGAGTACGTCGACCTCGGGTTCCGGCACCTGGTGTTCCACGCTCCCGGACCGGACCAGAGCCGGTTCCTGCGGCTGTACGGCAGCGAGATCCTGCCGCGGCTGCGCAAGCTCGAGATCGCCTGACGCCTGGCATCGCCGCTCGGGAGGTCAGGCGTCCCAGGCGGTCCCGCAGTCGAGACAGCGGTACAGGCGGGCCTGCTCGCGGAACTCCGGTGCGACGCTGTCGTCGGACGGTCCCAGCAGTTCGGCGGACGTCGAGCCGCACTCGGGGCAGCTCTGGCCGAGCGCCCTGGGCGGCGCCGACGGCAGGTCGTACGCGACGCCCACGACGATCACGCCACCGTCGGTGGACTCGATGAGGCGCAGGGTGTCCGCCTCTTCGTCCGGGTCCAGGTCGGCGGCGGCCAGCGCCATGACCAGGTGCTGGGCACCGGGCAGCCGCCCGCGCACCTGCTCGCGCGTCAGCGCGACGACGTCATCGGGCGAGCGCTGCACCGCGCGCCCCGCCACCGGCATCCACAGCGCGGCGACCGGCACCGCGCCGGGCGGCAGCGCCCGCTGAATCGTTTTCGTGTCCCAGGGTTCTCGGGATTCGCCCACGGTCGCATTCCTCCTCGTAGCTGCCGGCCGGCCCTTGCGAGCGGCCCGCCGGACGATGTCACCGGCGTCTCGTGACCAGACCTTGACTCACAGATTGGATCTATTATCCTTCATCTGTCCGGCGTTCGCCGCGACGCTCCTGTCCGCGGATCGGGGAAGGACCAGACACACCATGGCAGAGAAGACCATCGACTCGATCGAAGAGATCGAGATCCGAGACCAGGCGCTGAGCGAGACGCCGAACAGCGAGATGACGAACCGGGAGACCTGGAACCGGAAGAACCCGCCCACCGAGGCGGTTCTCGTCAAGGACCTGCGGACGACCGAACTGACCCCGCGGGAGTACCGCAACACCAAGGCGCGCTTCTACCGGCTGGGCGGCGACATCCGGCTGCAGCCGCACGTGAGCGAGCTGCCTCCGCGCGGCGAGTCGGTGAACCACCGGCACACCACCGAGGCCGTCATCTACATCGTGCTCGGCACCGGTCACACGATCATCAGCTGGGACGGCGTCAACAAGCAGCGCATCGACTGGGCCGAGGGCGACCTGTTCAGCTTCCCCGTGTGGATGTGGCACCAGCATTTCAACGACAGCGACACCGAGGTGGCCCGCTACCTCGCCATCCAGGACACGTTCGCCGTGAAGGCGCTCGGGTTGCACCAGATCGAGCGCTTCCCGGAGGACGGGGCGCCGGCCGCCGGGCAGACCGCACCGACGACCTGACGGCCGTCCGGCGGAACCTCCGCCCCCACCCGGGCTGTCGGTCACGCCCGGCCGGGCGCCGCAGATCTTGTCGGTGACCGCCAGTTCCTATACGGTTGGATCAAATATCCAGGAGGCAATGCGACGTGCGCACCACCCCGGTGACCTTCTTCAGCGAGGGCACGCAGATCGCCGGCCTCTGGCGCACCCCCGACCAGCCGGCCGGACGACTCCGCGCCGTCGTCCAGGGCCCGGGGTGGCTCGGGCTCAAGGACGCCAAGCTGTACGTCCGCTACCACCAGGCGCTGACCGACGCCGGCTTCGGCGTGCTGATCTTCGACTACCGCGGGTTCGGCGACTCCGGCGGCGAGCGCACGCTGTCGCCGCGCACGCAGCTGCAGGACCTGCTCAACGCCGTGACCTACCTGACCACCCGCGAGGACGTCGACCCGGACCGCATCGGCACCTTCGGCACGGGCGGCACCGGCGGCGGCAACGCCGTCCTGCTCGCCGCGCAGGATCCGCGGGTGCGCGCCGCGGTGAGCCAGGTCCCGGTCGCCGACGGCGCGGACTGGCTGCACCGCATGCGCTCCGAGTCCGAGTGGCTGGACTTCCAGCGGGAGCTGGACGCCGACCGCCGACTCCGCGCGACCGAGGGCTCGGGCCGGCTCGTCCATCCGCGCGAGGAGATCATGGTGCCCACCCCCGAGCGGCGGGCGACGAAGATCAAGGCCGACGTCGACGACCGGATCCCGACGAAGGTCCCGCTTGTCCGCGGCCGACGAGATCCTCGCCTACCGCCCGATCGACGCGGCCCGCACCCTGACGTCGCCGCTGCTCGTCATCGGCGTGGAGGGTGACGCCACGACACCCACCGATCACGCCGTCGCGCTGTTCGAGGCCGCCCGGGGGCCGCGGCGGCTGATCATGCAGCGGCACACGACGCACTACGCCGCGTACGACGACTACTGGGAGCAGGTCACCCCGCTGATCGTCGAGTGGTTCGAGCGGTACATCTCGCACGGGGACGTGGTCGTCAGCACCGCCGGCCACGCAACACCCCCTCGCGCGGGCGCCGCGGACGTCGACATTCGCTATCTGGAGAAGGGCTGACATGGCGGTCGTCACGAGAATCGTCGGTGGGCAGGTCGTCACGGGTGACGGGACCTTGCCCGCCGATGTGCTGATCGACGAGGACGGCACCGTCGCCGGTGTCGTGCGGGGCGGGCTCGAGTTCGGTGACGGCGTCACGGACATCGACGCGACCGGCAAGCTGGTGCTGCCCGGCATGGTGGACGTGCACGTGCACACCAGGGAGCCCGGGTACACGCACAAGGAGGACATCCGGACCACCACCGAGCAGGCGGCGGCGGGCGGCGTGACGACGATCTTCGGCATGCCGAACCTCGCCCCGCCGACGACCGATCGGGCCGCGCTGGACGAGGTTCTCGAGCTCTACGCGCAGAAGTCGATCGTCGACTACAACCACAACCCGGCGGCCACCAACCCGGACGCGATCGCCGACATGGCGGCGGCGGGGGTGCGGGCCTTCAAGATCTACATGGTCGTCGACACGGGCCGCACCTACCCGCACCCGGCCGGTACCGGCATGCACGACCACGGCCACCTGCTGCAGATGATGGACACCATCGCGCCGACCGGCGCGCGGTTCATCATCCATCCGCACGACCAGGCACTGATGGACTACATCGAGGGCGCCGTGCTCGCGCGCGGCGACAACACTCCCGAGGGCTACGCGTCGGCCTACGCCGCCCGCGAAGGCGTCATCTGGGACACCGCGATCGACGTCATCCTGCGCCTGGCCGAGGCGTCGGGGTGCCCGATCCACATCGCACACATGCAGACCCGCCGGTCCATCGAGGCGGTGCGGCGGGCCAAGGCCCGCGGCATCGACGTGACCTGCGAGGTGAACCACTGGGCGCTGTTCCTGGCGCGGTGGTCCGACGTGCAGACCCTCGGCCCGTACGCGCTGTCCTACTGGGTGCCCGACGACGCCCGCGAGGCGGTCTGGGACGGACTGCGGGACGGCACCATCGACATGATCTCCTCCGACCACGCCCCGCACACCCGCGAGGAGAAGGAGATCGGCTGGACGCAGATGTGGAGCGCGCACACCGGCACCCCCGGCATCCAGTACTACTACCCGTTGCTGATCGACGCGGTGAACCAGGGGCAGATCGACCTGCGCCGCGCGGTCGAGGCCGCCGCCTGGCGCCCGGTCGACTCGTTCGGGCTGAGCTCGAGCAAGGGCCGGATCGCTCCGGGCAAGGACGCGGACCTGGTGATCATGGACCCGGCCGCGCCGTGGACGATCACCGACGAGGGCGTGCTGTCCAAGGTGGGCTGGACCCCCTACAACGGGCGCACCTGTTCGGTCGCGGTCGACACCACGCTGGTGCGCGGCCATGTGGTCTACACGGACGGAAAGGTGGTCGGCAGCCCCGGTTTCGGGAGGCTCGCGCTGGCCGATCGGCAGCTCGCCACGACGGAAGGAAACCTGCTGTGACCAAGTACGGGCTGCTGCTGCCGCACTTCGGCGAGCACGCATCGCGCGAGAAGATCCTCGAGGGCTCGAAGCGCGCCGAGGAGCTTGGGTTCGACTCCGTGTGGGTGCGGGACCACCTGGTCTTCGAACCGCACGGCGAGATGGAGAAGCCCAACCGGACCTTCTACGACGCCCTGACCACGCTCACGGCGATCGGCGCGGTGACCGAGCGCATCGAGCTCGGCACCGGCTCGCTCATCCCCTTCCGGCATCCGTTGACCACGGCCCTGATGGTCGGCACGATGACCCAGCTGCTCGGCCCCCGCGTCATCCTGGGCTTCGGTGCCGGCACGTTCGACCACGAGTTCGAGGCGGTCGGCCTCGGTCACGCCGACCGGGTGGAGCTGGTGCGGTCCAACGCGGAGATCCTCCGCAGGGTGGCGCTGGAGAACGACGTCTCGTACTCGGACGACTACTTCTCGTTCGAGGACGTCACGATCGAGCCCAAGCCGGTCGGCGGCCCGGTGCCGTTCTGGTACTGCGGCGGCACCCCGCGGTCCGCCCGCCTCGCCGTCGAGTTCTGCGACGGGTGGATGCCCGGCCGGATCGGCATGGCGACGCTGCGCAAGCGCGTGGAGACGATCGAGAAGCTCTCGGCGGAGGCCGGCCGGGCCCGTCCGACGATCGCGGTCATCCCGCCGACCTCGGTGGAGCGGACCCGCGAGGAGGCGCTGCAGCACGTCAACATCCCCGGGCTGCTCGCCTGGGCGAACAAGGCGAAGTTCTCGGTCAAGCCGCCGTCGGGCGCGTTCGAGACGGCCGACGATCTCGAGGGGCAGTTGATCGCCGGTGACCCCGACCAGGCGGTCGAGGAATGCCGGAAGTTCGAGGCCGCCGGCGTCGAGCACCTCGTGTTCGACTTCCGCTTCAAGTTCGACGCGTGGTTCGACCAGATCGAGCTGATCGGTGGCGAGGTGCTGCCCAAGCTCCGCGGCTGACACGGTGGGGCGCCGGCTCCCGGGTCGCGCGACCCGGGACCGTGTTCCTGTCGAGAGCTCCTGTCGAGAACACAGTGTGGAAGGGAGATCCCGTGCCCGCAGGCTCGTTCAGCCGATCCCTGTCGGTGTCGTCCGACCCGGAGAAGACCTGGGCCACGCTGGTCGACGTGCCACAGCTGGTCGGCTGGATCACGGTCGTCGAGGACGCGCGCGAGCTGGTGCCGCTGGAGTCGTACTCCGCGGTGCTGATGGACCGGATCGGGCCGTTCAAGCTGCGCGCCGACCTGGACATCAGGATGCTCGACGTGCGCGCCGGCGAACACCTCGCGATCAGCGTGGCGGGGGAGGACCGGCAGGTCGGCTCCCGGGTCACGGTCGCGGCGACACTGGACCTGGTGCCCGGCGAGACCGGAGGATGCCGGGTGCAGATCGACGGCAGCTACGAGGTGACCGGCAAGGTCGCGTCGATGGGCACCGGGACCATCAGGAAGAAGGCCGACAAGGTGCTCGACGAGTTCTTCGACCGCGCCGGGGAATCCCTCGGGGTCGGTTGATGCTGCCCGGTTTCCAGCTCGCCCGGCCGACCAGCCTGGCCGAGGCGCTCGGGCTGATCGGCGAGGACGCCGTCCCGATCTGCGGCGGCACCGAACTGCTGCTGTCGATGCGCGCCGGACTGCAGCGCCCGCCGAGACTGGTGGATCTGAAACGCATCCCGGGGCTCGAGAGCGTCGCCGTCGACGGCGAGGAGCTGGTCATCGGCGGGCTTGCCAGGCACGCCCGCCTCTCGACCGACCCGACGGTGGCCGACCGGTGCCGGGTGCTGACCGAGGTGGAGGCCAGGGTGGGCAACGCACGGGTGCGCGCGCAGGGCTCGATCGGCGGCAACCTGTGCTTCGCGGAACCGAAGTCGGACGTGGCCACCTGCCTGCTCGCGCTGGATGCGACGGTGACGCTGGTGTCGGCCTCGGGGAGCCGGCGGCTCGGCGTCGGAGACTTCATCCAGGGCCCCTACTACGCGGACCGGGAGCCCGAGGAGCTGCTGACCGAGGTGCGGATCCCGATCCGGGCGCGACAGCGCGCCGCCTACCGGAAGTTCCAGATCACCGAGCGGCCGACGGTGGGGGTGGCCGTCGTGGTGGACGACGACTTCGGGTCCTGCGTGATGACGGTGGGCGCCGCCGGGGAGGTCCCCGTTCGCGGCGAGTGCGGCTCGCTCGACGACGCGGCCGACCTCGCCGACGATCTCGCCGCCGAGGTCGACTACATCTCCGATGTGACCGGGTCGCCGCGCTACAAGCGGCATCTGGTCGGCGTGATCGCCCGGCGCACGATCGACGCCGTCGGCGTGGCGGGTACGACCGGTGCGGCCGGCACGGCGGTCGTGGACAGCGCCACCGATGTCCGCCACGACGGAGGGGGGTCGCGATGACCACGGAGACGCGGACGGACCGGACCGGCGCCGCGGGCGCCGCCGACCCACCGGGCCAGGCGCCGGGCGGCCCCGACCCCGACGGCGCGGCCGACGCGTTCGACTCGCACGCCACCGTCGCGGCGACGGTGAACGGCGTGCAGGTGACCAGGCGCATCCCCGTCCGGCTGACGCTGGTCGAGTTCCTGCGCGACGAGCTGAATCTCACCGGCACGAAGGTCAGCTGCGCGCTCGAGGTCTGCGGCGCGTGCACGGTGCTGGTCGACGGCCGGCCGGTGAGCGCGTGCGCCTGCCTGGCCACGGACATCGACGGGCACGCGGTGCAGACGGTCGAGGGACTGGCGAACGCCGACGGCCTGCACCCGCTGCAGCGCAGCTTCGTCGAGTGCTTCGCCCTGCAGTGCGGCTTCTGCACGCCGGGGTTCCTGATGATGGGCAAGGCCCTGCTCGATCGCAATCCCGCGCCGTCCCGCGCGGAGATCGTCGAGCACATCGACGGAAACCTGTGTCGCTGCACCGGGTACGAGCCGATCGTCACGGCGATCGACCGGGCGGCGAAGCAGCTCGCGGGTGAGGATCCGGGGCCCGTCCATGGCTGAGCACGAGGTCGTCGGCCGGTCGGTGCTGCGCCGGGACCTGGTCGAGAAGGTCACCGGCGCCGCGGAATACACCGTGGACGTGGCCCTGCCCGGGATGCTGCACGCCAAGGTGGTCCGGTCCAACCGGGCGCACGCGACGATCGAGAGCATCGAGACGACGGAGGCGCTGAAGTCGCCGGGCGTCGTCGCGGTGGTCACCGCCGACGACCTCACCGGCCTGTTCCCCCGCTTCGGCCACATCATCGCCGACCACAACATTCTCGCGATCGGCAAGGTGCGGTTCTACGGCGAGCCGGTGGCGCTGGTGCTGGCCGAGACGCCGTACGAGGCGGCCGATGCCGCCGACCTGGTGCGCATCGAGTACCGGGACCTGCCGGCGGTGGTCGATGTGGCGTCCGCCCTGGCCGACGACGCGCCGCTGGTGCACGAGGAGGGCTACGGCAGCACCGGGGACGACTCGTTCAAGGTGCTGACCGGGCCGCAGATCGAGGCCGAGGCGACGGCAGCGACCTCCAACGTCGCGCACGAGGTGAGCATCGGCTGGGGCGACGTGGACGCGGCGTTCGCCGCCGCGCACCTCGTCGTGGAGAGCCGCAGCCGCTACCCCATGCTCTACGCCTACGCGATGGAGCCGTACAACGCCGTCGCCACGTTCACCGAGCAGGGGCTGGACGTGACCTCGACCGCCCAGCATCCGTTCATGGTGCGCGACGACCTGGCCCGGATCTTCTCGCTGCCGCTCTCCCGGGTGCGGGTCCGGGTGCCGTACATCGGCGGCGGGTACGGCTCGAAGTCGTACACCAAGGTCGAGCCGCTGGCCGCCGTCGGCGCCTGGTACAGCCGGCGGCCGGTCAAGCTCGTGCTCGACGTCGAGGAGGCCATCTACACCACGCGCGCCGACCCGGCCGTGGTGACCACGCGGAGCGCGTTCGCCCAAGACGGCACGATCCTCGCCCGCGAGTTCGACATGGTGATGGATTCCGGCGCGTACGCGGACAACTCGCCGCTGGTGCTGGCGAAGGCGATCAACCGGTGCTTCGGGCCGTACCGGGTGCCGAACCTCCGCGCCCGCGGCCGATCCATCTACACGAACACGTCGCCCGCGTCGTCCTATCGCGGATTCGGCGCCCCGCAGGGCAATCTCGCCGGGGAGACCAACCTCGACCGGGCGGCCGAGCAGCTCGGCATCAGCGCGGCGGACATCAGGCGGCGCAACCTGGTCGACGTCGGCGAGGCGATCCTGCCCGGCAAGCGCGGCCTGGACGCCGACATCAAGGCCGACCTGGAGCTGGTCGTCGAGTCGCTGGAGCGGGACCGGAAGTCGGTGCCGCGCTATGGGATCGGCTTCGGCTGCTCGGCCTCCGACGCCGGCGCCTACCCGGTGTCGACGGCGCAGGTGCGGATCCAGACCGACGGGTCGATCGTCACCGCGAGCGGGTCGACCGAGATGGGCCAGGGCAGCAGGTCCGCCCTGGCCCAGATCACCGCGGAGGAGCTCGGGGTCGACCTCGCGAAGGTCTCCGTGGTGCAGTCCGACACCGGCACGACCGCATACGAGCGAACCACCGGCGCCAGCCGGACCACGACGCTGGTGGGGCTGGCGGTGCAGCGCGCGTGCGCCGACGCGCGCCGCAGGATCCGCGAGATGGCCGCCGAGGCCTGGGGTGTCGGCGCCGAGCAGGTGTCGGACGCGCCGGGCGGGGTGACCGTCGACGGGAAGCCGGTCGAGTTCGGCGAGGTCGTGGTCGCGTGGTTCGGCGCATCCGCGGGCGAGGTCACCGGCGTTGGCCTGCTGCGCCGCGACGGCGTGACCGACAAGATGCCGCCGTTCTGGGAGCTCGGCATGGTCGGGGTCGGCGTCGAGGTGGACGGGGACACCGGTGCCGTCCGCGTCGACCAGCTGGTCACGGTCGCCGACGTCGGATTCGCCATCAATCCCGCGGCCGTCGAGGCGCAGGATCTCGGCGCCGCGACCCAGGGCCTGGGCGCCGCCCTGCACGAGGAGCTGATCTACGACGGCGCGCAGCTGGTGAACGCCAACGTGGTCGACTACCGGGTCCCCCGCGCCGGCGACATTCCCGCCAAGATCGACCTGATGATCGTCGAGCGCGGCGACGGGGTGGGCCCGTACGGCGCGAAGGGTGCCGGCGAGGGTGCGCTGAACCCGGTCGGCGGCGCGGTGGCGGCGGCAGTGGCCAGGGCCGTGGGGCGGTGGCCGGAGCGGCTGCCGCTCACCCCGGAGCGGGTCTGGCGGCTGATGAACGATCTCCCCGACGAGGACTGACCGGGCGCTGAATGCCCCGGAGCGGGTGGTGACGTCCGCCCGCCCCCGGGCTGCCTCCAGCAGACCAGGACGGGTCGGTGCCGGACATCCGTAGCCGGTACGGAGTTCGCCGCCGCCCGGTACGGAAACGCTGACCGACCTGCGCGCGGGAAGCCCGGTGGTCAGGCGGATTTCGGTTGGTACACCTGGATCACGATGCCGGAGGCGAAGGTGGTCACGTCGGCCAGCCGCAGGTGGGTGACCGGCAGCCCGGCGAAGCGCTCGTCGTCGCTGGCGCCGGCGATCACGGGGAACCGCCAGAGGTGGAACTCGTCGATCAGCCCTCGCTCGATCAGGCCGCGGGAGAACGCGCCGCTGCCGAACTTGAGCAGGCTCGCCCCCGGCTCCTGCTTCAGGTCCGCGACGGCTTCGATCGCGTCGCCCGGCAGCCGGGTGGCGTTCCACGTCATCGCGGGCGTGTCCAGGGTGGTCGACGCCACGAACTTGGGCATGCTGTTGATGCGGTCGCTGTACGGGTCGCCGTGGCGCTCCGGCCAGGAGACGCTGAACCCGTCATAGGTCTTGCGCCCCAACACCAGCGCGTCGGCCGCGAAGAGCAGGCGTCGTTCGTAGGCGAAGTACTCCTCGTCCCAGTACTCGGGTGCCCAGTCCATCAGCCGGTGGCTGACATCGCCGTCGAGGCTGACGAACGTCGATTCGATGAGCTTGCGCACTGCTGAGCTCCCTTTCCTCGGTGGGCGGCGTGTGGGCCGGGGCGCCCGAGCGGCGGTCGGGCGCGGCGAGTCAGCCGAGCGCGCGCTCGAGCTGGTCGAGGGCGACGGCCCAGCCCTTCGTGGAATCCCTGGTCGAGGTGCCGGCGGCGGGTCTCCGGGTCGCCGTGCATGGCGACGAGCGAGTAGCGGGTGCCCGAACCGGCCGGGTCGAATCGCACGATCACGGTCATCGGCCGGCTCGGCAGGGGCCGCATGGGACGGAATCCCGGCCCGAGAACCGTCGTCCAGGCCAGCCGCTCGTGCTCGATCACCTCGAGGAAGCACCCGACGCTGTGCAGATCGCGACCCTGCGGGGATCGCATCACGGTGCGGAAGATGCCGCCCGGCCGAGGATCGATCTCGGACTCCGTCGTGGTGAACGGCTCGGGCGCGAACCACTGCTCGAGGTGCTCGGGAGTGGTCCAGGCGCTCCACACCCGCTCGACCGGCGCCGCGACGAATCGATCGATGACCAGGTCGAGGTCAGGGTCGGGCCGCTCGTCGCGTCGCATCGGCTGCCGCCTCCTGTCGATCGGTCACGAACGCGTCGAGCTGGTCCAGGCGCCGCTCCCAGAGATCGCGTTGTGCCGCCATCCAGCGCTCCGCCTCGTCCAGCCGGGCGCGGACGAGGCGGTAGGTCCGCACCCGCCCGCTCTTGCTCGACTCGACGAGGCCGGCCCGCTGGAGCACGTCCAGGTGCTGGGTGAAGGACGGCAGGGCCATGTCGAACGGCCGGGCCAGCTCGCTGGTGGAGACCGCGCCGCGGCCCAGTCGTTCCACGATCGATCGACGGGTGGGGTCCGCCAGTGCCCGGAAGACCAGGTCCAGTTCGACAAGATAAGGCACTCGCCTAAGTATCGAGCGACCCGACGGCGAGGTCAAGACCTCGGTGTGCTCAGGTGTGGATCGAGTGCCGGCGGATGTCCTGGATGAGGTCCTCGATCTCCATCTGCAGGGCCTCGGCGCCGGAGTCGGGGAGCGACTCGGCCTCCGCCGCCAGGGCGGTCAGCCGCCGGATGCCCTCGTCGCGTCCGCGACCGTCGGCGCCGTGCCAGCTCGCCTTGATCTCCTCGTACTGCGCTCGCATCTCCTCGACTGACATCGCGCACCTCCTCGTGGCGAACGTACCGGTGGCCGGGGGGTCCCGGCGCGTCGAGCGGAGCCGACGGCACCGGCCGGAGGCGGCGCGCGGGATGCTCGCACGGCATGCTGGTGCCGCGCACAGCCCGGAGGGGAGCACGCCCGATGATCACGCAGGACCGCGCGCCGGCGCTCCTCTGGTCGTGGTCGCACGCGCTGCTCGGCCTGCTGTACGCCGCGCCGGCCGTCACCGTGATGTTCGTCGACCCGACGCAGGCCATCGCCCTGGCGGTCGGCGTGCTCCCGGCGGCCGCGGTCGGGCTGCCCGGCCCGCGTCGTGGCCGCGCGGCGATCGTGGTGCTGGGTCTGCTGTGCGGCGTGTCGATGGTCGTCGGCTCGGTGCTGGCGCTGGTCCCGGTGCTGGCCGTGCCCGCGATCTTCGCCCTGGCGGTCGGCGCCGCCCTGCTCGCTCCGCGCGGCCCGCTGGGTCGCGTCGGGCTCACCCTGTGCCTGCCGCTGATCGGGATCGGGCTCAGTTTCGACGGCATCGGCTCGGCGGCCGGCGCGGCCGGGTTGATGGCGCTCGGGTCGGTCTACGCATGCGCCGTCTCGCTGGTGTGGCCCGCGGGACCCGGTCGGCCGGCAGCGCATCGGGGCCGGGCCACGACGAAGTCGCTCGACTACGGCGTCCGGCTCGGCCTGGCCGCCGCGATCGCCGCGGGAATCGGCTTCTGGCTCGGCCTGGACCACGTGGGCTGGGCGACCGCGGCGGTGCTGCTCGTCATGCGCCCGGCACCGGACATGGTGCGCTCGCGAGGGTTCGACCGGGTGGTGTGCATCCTGCTCGGTGCCGGCCTCGCATCCGCCGTCATCGTGCTCGACCCCGGCGCCGGGGTACTGGCCGTCACGGTCGCCGCCGCGCTCACCGCGCTCGCCGGCACGCGCGGCAGCCGGCGCTATGTCACCAGCGCGTTCACCACGTACCTGGTGTTCCTGCTGCTGCTCTACGGCAGCCCGCAGGATGCGGAGTTCCGCTTCGTCGAGCGGGTGGCCGAGACCGTCCTCGGGGTGGCACTGGCGCTGGCCTTCGGCGTGCTGGTGCCGAGACTGCGCGATCGCCACGCACTCTCGGCGGGCGGCCCCGATGACGGGTGACCGCCGGCCGGTGCTCGTCGACACGGACATCGGGAACGACATCGACGACGCCGTGTGCCTTGCGTACCTGCTCGCCCAGCCGCGGTGCGAGTTGCTCGGGATCACCACCGTCACCGCGGACCCGATCGCGCGGGCGCGGCTGGCGAGCGTGCTGTGCCGGCACGCCGGCCGCGACGACGTACCGATCCACCCCGGCGCCGCCGACCCGCTGGCCGGACCCGGGTTGCAGCTGCCGCCGCCGCAGGCCGCCGTGCTCGACCGGTGGGATCATCGCGCATCCTTCCCCGGGCCGGGTGCGGTGGAATTCCTGGGCCGGACGATCCGGGCGCGGCCCGGCGAGGTGACGTTGCTGACCATCGGCCCGCTGACCAATGTCGCGTCGCTGTTCGACGCCGATCCGGAGATCCCGGCGCTGCTGCGCTCGCTGGTGCTGATGGGTGGCTCATACCTGATCGACCCCGGCACACCGGAGTGGAACCTGCATTGCGATCCCCTGGCGGCCGCGCGGGTTCTCGACGCGCCGGTGACCGACGTCCGAGCGGTCGGGCTCGACGTGACGAAGCGCGTGCGGCTGCCGGCGGACGACTTCCGCCGGCGCTTCGCGGCGCCGGCGCTCCGCCCGGTGGCCGACATGGCCGCGTTGTGGTTCGGCACCCGCACCGACGTGACGTTCAACGACCCGCTGGCCGCGGCCACGGTTTTCGAGCCCGGTCTGTGCGAGTACGCCCGTGGCGAGATCAGCGTCGAGCCGGGCGATGGTCCCTCGGCCGGGCGCACGGGCTGGCGGGCCGACGGCGTCGCCGGGCGGCATCGGATCGCCGTCGACGTCCGGCCCGGCGCCGTCCTCGAGCACTACTTCGCGGTCGTCTCCTGACGGGGCCGTCGTCTCCCGCCCGGCCGAGGCGGGTCAGCGGGCGACCGGCTCCCGCTCGCGATATCCGGCACCGGTGAGATCATCGCCACATGTCGGAACCGCATCCGCAGACCATCGCCTACCCGGCGCCCGGATCACGGCCGTACCGGCGGGAGGTCGAGCATCTCGATCCGCACGTCGTCGTGCTGTTCGGCGCCACCGGCGATCTGGCCCGCCGCAAGCTGCTGCCAGGGCTGACCCACCTGTCGCTCTCGGCGCTCACTCCCGACATCCGCGTCGTCGCGACGTCGCTGGAGGACCTCACGACCGAGGACTTCCGGGAGTTCGCGCACCAGGCGGTGACGGAGTTCAGCACCCGCAAGCTGGACGAGGCCCAGTGGGACACGTTCGCGAACCGGCTGCAGTATGTGCCGCAGAGCGCCGGACCCGATGCGCTGGCGACGGCGGTCGGGTCGGCCGAGGCTGAGCTCGGCGTCGACGTGCGCCGGCTGCACTACCTGAGCGTGCCGCCCAGCGCGGCACTCGCGGTCGTCACGATGCTGGACGACGCCAAGCTGGTCGAGCGGTCACGGGTGGTGATGGAGAAGCCGTTCGGCACCGACCTGGAGAGCGCGATCGCGCTGAACGCCGAGGTGCACACGGTCTTCGACGAGACGCAGATCTTCCGGATCGACCATTTCCTGGGCAAGGAGGCGGCGCAGAACATTCTCGCCTTCCGGTTCGCCAACGGGTTGTTCGAGCCGATCTGGAACCGGAATTTCATCGACCACATCCAGATCGACATCCCCGAGACGCTGGGCCTCGATCGCCGGGCGGGGTTCTACGAGTCGACCGGCGCGTACAAGGACATGGTGGTGACGCACCTGTTCCAGGTGATGGCGTTCGTCGCCATGGAGCCGCCCACCGCCCTGGAACCGCGTGCGATCAGCGAGGAGAAGAACAAGGTCTTCCGCTCGCTGCTGCCGCTCGACCCCCGGCACGTGGTGCGCGGGCAGTACAGCGGGTATCGGGACGAGGACGGGGTGTCCCCGGAGTCGGACACCGAGACGTTCATCGCGCTGAGGGCCAGGATCGACAACTGGCGCTGGGCAGGTGTTCCCATGTACCTGCGGACCGGAAAGCGGATGGCCGAGGGCCAGCGGATCATCTCCATCGCCTTCAAGGAGGCGCCGAAGAGCATGTTCCCCGCCGGCTCCGGCGTCGGCACCCAGGGGCCGGACCACCTGACCTTCGACCTCGCCGACGAGACGAAGGTCTCGCTGTCCTTCTACGGCAAGCGACCGGGGCCGGGGATGCGGCTCGACAAGCTCTCGATGCAGTTCTCCACGCACGACACCGACCGCGCCGGCGACGTCCTCGAGGCGTACGAGCGGCTGATCCTCGACGCCATGCGCGGCGACCACACCCTGTTCACCACGGCCGAGGGCATCGAAAGCCTCTGGGAGCGCTCGATTCCGCTGCTGGAGGACCCGCCGCCGGTGAAGCCGTACGCGCCGGGCTCGTGGGGCCCCAACGCGATTCACCAGCTGATCGCCCCGCACGCGTGGCGGTTGCCGTTCGAGCGCACCTGGCGCGCGGCGCGCTGAGACCCACGGGTTGGCCCCCGTGGCGACGCGCACGTGGGTGCGCCTGGAGGTCCGGCCGGCCCGGCTCGATGCGCCGCCGGATGCGACGCGCGCCGATCACGCGGTGGTCAGCGAGCCCTCGAAGAACGCCTCGAAGGGCCGGACGAAGCGGGCCCGGGCGACGTTGGCGGCGTTGTGCGGCGACCGGGGGATGACGATCGCCCGGCCGCGGGGCACGGCCGCCGCCACCGCGCGGCAGTTCTCCGTGAAGTAGTGCGGGCTGCGGGAACCCGCCGCCAGCAGCACATCCGCCGCGATGCCCGCATAGGCGTCGGCCGGCCCGTCGTGGGCCGCGATCCGGCCGATCTCCTGCGGGGTGGTGGGCAGCAGCTCCGCGAACCGGCGCCCGATCGGCGTGCGCAGAAACGCCCGGATCATGGACAGCTGGACACCGAGCGGCAGCCTCGCGGCGAGGCCGTCCGGGTAGACGCCCGCGTTCATCACGGCGAGTGCCAGCGGGTAGTCGCCCGAGCGCACGGCATCCCCGAACGGCTCGAGGAAGTCGAAGGCGGGCCGGCCGAGGATCGCCAGCGCCGGGTCGTAGACCGCGATGCGGTCCAGCGGAAGACTCAGGCCGGCGCGGAGCGCGACGAATCCGCCCCCGCTGTGCCCGAAGATCTGACGAGCGCCGGTGTGCTCGAGGACGGCGGCGAGATCGCCGATGTCCGTGGCCACGGTTTCCGTGCCGTCGAGCGGCGCCGAGTCCGGTCGTCCACGGCGGTTGTAGAGGTGCACCGTGAACCGGTCGGACCATGCGGACGCGAGCCCGTGATAGTCCCGTTCCGCCAGGCCGCCGCCGTGCAGGATCACGATGCCGGGGCCCGCGCCGATGGAGCGCACGGTGATGCCGGCACCGTCCGGCGCGGTGACCCTGTCGACCCGCATGAGGCCCCTCCACAAAACAGTGAACGGTGTTTGCAGTTTAGAGTTCTGGACGTGCCAGAGGCAAATCGATCCGCACGCGGCGCCGGCGCCGCACCGTCGACCGTGTGGACCAGGCCGCACGGCGGTGCTCGCGGGCCGCGGCCCGAGCACAGCCGGTCCGACATCGCGACCGCCGCCGTCGACCTGGCGGACTCCGGCGGGCTGTCCGCCGTCACGATGCGCGCCGTGGCCCGTGGGCTGGGTTCCGCCGCGGCGTCGCTGTACCGCTACGTCACCTCGCGGAACGACCTGCTGGATCTCATGGTCGACGCGGCGCTGGCGGAGCTGCCGCTCGACCGGAAGCCGGAGGGCGGCCCGCTCGACGAGCTGGTGCTGCTGGCCCGGGACCAGCTGGCGCTCTATCGCCGTCACCCCTGGTTGCTGGAGGCGGCAGCACGCGGCGGCGCGCTCGGGCCGAACGCGATGAACTACTTCGAGTACTGCCTGCGGATCATGGCGCCGCTGACGTGCGGCACGCCGGCCAAGCTGGAAGCCGTCGCGATGATCACCGGTGTGGTGTCGCTGTTCGCCCGCCTGTCGCCCGGCCAGGCGCGGCAGGCCACTCCGGCGCATCTCTTCCGGGGCGCCGACCCCCAGGCGCACCCACATCTCGTGGCCGCACTCGGCGATCCCACGCCGCCGGCGCCCCGAGTCGAGCTGTTCGACAGGACCGTGCGCAGCATTCTGCGAGATCTGCTGCTGTCCACCGGTTCCCGTTAGCGTCGAGGAGGCGAGGGCCGGTTATCGCGGTCACGACGATCCCGGGCCACGCGTCGCTGCGTCCCCGCTCCCGGACTCCGGCGCCTCAGGACGGCTTCGCATCACCGTGATCGGTCGTCACGAGGTCCGAGTCGTGTTTCGGCATGGTCGCGGCGAGGGCGACGATCCCGGCGCACAGCACGGCCGGGACCGCCATCGCGTGGTGCATGCCGAGCTGGTTGACCAGGAAGCCGACCACGGCCGGCCCGGCCAGGAACGCCGCGTAGCCGAAGGTGACGACGACCGCGAGAACGCGACCGCCGCCGATGTGGCCCGCGACGGCGTACACCTGCGGCGCGATCATGCCGACGCCGAGTCCGACCAGTGCCCAGCCGACGAGCAGCAGCGGCAGGCCACTGACGATGGTCACCGTGCCGTAGCCGACGGCGGCGCAGGCACCGCCGAAGCGGACCACCGCCCGGCGCCCGAAGCGAGCGACGAGCCGGTCGCCGAGCAGGCGGATCAGGACCATGAAGGCACTCACGGCGACGAGGCCGAGGGAGCCCGTCGTCGCGTCGACCTGGGCCACCTCGGTGACGTGCAACGCGGCCCAATCGGTGGCGGTGCCCTCGGACAGCCCGAAGGCGATCGCCATGATCGCGAGAAGCCAGGCGATCCGCGGGATCTTGGTGCGGACGCCGCCTTCGCTGTGCGGGATGAGCGCGGTGGGCGGGGTGATCCGGTACGCGATGACGAAGGCGATCGTGGCGAGCGCGGCCACGAACAGCATCAGCGGCATCACGATGGCCGCATCGTCGACATCGAACAGCGTCGCCATCAGGAGCACGCTCCCGGCGCCGACGAATCCGCCGAGCGACCACAGCGCGTGGAACGAGCTCATGACCGGACGCTGCCGCGCGCCCTCGACCTGAACGCCCACCGCGTTCATGGAGACGTCCATCGTGCCGTTGCCGAGGCCGAGGAGCACGGCCCCCACCACCGCGATCGGGAAGCTCGTGGCGAACGCGAAGGTGATCGCCGCGGCGACGAGGACCGGGATCCCGGCGAGGGCGACCTGACGGGCGCCGATCGAGTCGGACAGCCGGCCGCCGACCTGCATCGCCGCGATGGCCGCGAGACCGGCGGTGAACAGCATGATCGCGATGTGGGTCGGGTCGATCTCCAGGCGCTCACGGATCGAGGGCAGCACCCCGCCGTATCCGCCGATGACGAGCCCGTTCACCGCGAACAGGAGCGCCACGGCGACGACGGACTTCCTGCTGGCGAGGCGGACGGTGAGGTCGTGCGGCGGCGTGGGAGGTGACGAGGTCACGGCGGCGGTCCCGGATCGGTGAGTGGTGGTCGAGGGCCGGGCCCGACCGACGTCGAGGCCCGACCCTCGCGAAATGACTATGTACGACCGTACACAAGGTAGAGTACGATCGTACACATGGCAAATGCACCCATCCGTGCCGCGCGCGAGCAGTGAGCGTGGTCGTGCCGACTCCGCGAGGACCGACCGCGCAGCGACGACACGACCCGGGGCGGCGCGACCGCATCATCGACGCGTGCCTGGACGTGGTCGCCCGCAGCGGCGTGGCCGGCGCATCACATCGCAAGATCGCCGAGGCGGCGGATGTCCCGCTCGGGTCGATGACGTACCACTTCGACGGGATGCACGAGCTGCTGCACGACGCCTTCTCCCGGTACGCGACCATCGCCAGCGACCGGTTCGCCGGACGGTTGGCCGGCGCACCCGACGCCGACGCCGCGGAGCGGGCGGTCGCGGACGCGATCGTCGACGACGTCCTGAGCAATCAGCGAGACCTCGTCCTCACCCACGAGCTCTACACACTCGCCGCCCGGGACCCCCGATACCGGGACATCACCCACGCGTGGATGGCGCGCAGCAGACGGACGCTGGAGCGGTACTTCGATCCCACGACCGCCCGCATCCTCGACGCACTCGTGGAGGGACTGTCCATCCACCGGGCCCTGGACATCGAACCTCAGGACCGGGCCGTCGTCGACGCGGCCGTCGACCGGATCACCGCCGGACCACCGGCCGGACCCGACGAGGGCACGGTCGGTCGACCGGATCAGGAGCTGGCACGAGGGGCCCTCTCGCCCACGGTGATGACCTCGCAGATCTCGTCGACGAACGCCGACCACAGCGGCTCGGGGAGATCGTGACCCATGCCGGGGTAGGTGACGAGGCGCGCGCCCGGAATGGCGGCGGCCAACGCCCGGCCGCCGGACACGCCGATGAGCGGGTCGGCGAGGCCGTGCAGGACGAGGGTCGGGACCGAGAGCGACTGCAGCGCAACGGTTCGGTCCGGCGACGCGAGGATCGCCGCGAGCTGCCGGGTTCCGCCGGACGGATCGTACGCGCGGTCGTAGGCGACACCGACCAGGCGGCGGACCCGCTCCTCGTTCAGCGGATACGCGGGTGATCCGATGCGCCGCCACATCGACAACGCCTGCTCGATCGCCTCGTCGCGCGAGCGGGCGGGACGACGAGTGAGCATGCGGCGCACCACGTCCGGCTGCGGGTGCCCGATGCGCCGGGAACCGGTGCTGGTGGAGATCAGGGTCAGACTGCGAGCCAGGGAGGGATCACCGAGGACGAGCGTCTGCGAGATGCATCCGCCCATCGACACGCCGACGATGTGGATGCTGCCCCGACCGAGGTGCTCGATGAGACCGGCGGTGTCGGCTGCCATGTCGGACATCAGGTAGGCGGCGCGGCGCCGGAGGAAGGCGCCGTAGACGGTGCCGGGTGGCGAGTCCGGCAGGTGCGTGGACAGCCCGCAGTCGCGGTTGTCGAACCGCACGACCCAGTGCCCACGGGATGCGAGATCTTCGCAGAAACCGTCCGGCCAGGCCAGCATCTGGCTGCCGAGGCCCATCACCAGCAGGACCGGCACCGCGTCCGGCTCACCGAACGTCTCGTAGGCGATGCTGATCGGGCCGCAGGGCGCGTACTCGATGCCGCTCACCGGATCAGTGTCGCGCATCCGATCGCGACCGCGGCCGCCGGTAGCGTCGGGACCGTGGCATTCGACTCCCCGGCCGAGCTGCTCGTACTCCACGGCGTGCGGATCCAGGGCATGGCCGATGCGGGCTCGATCTCGCGGCGGTACTCGCTGGACCGCGACGCGGTGGAGGAACTCCTGCTGGATCACCAGGCGCGCGGCCGGGTCGACCGGGTCGGTTTCGCCGATCTGAGCGGCTGGAGCCTGACCCCGGAGGGCCGGGCCGAGGACATGCGCCTGCTGGCCCTCGAAGTGGCGGAGGCGGGGGTCGGGAGCGTCATCTCCGATGCGCACGCCTCGTTCGAGCGGCTCAACGCCCGACTCCTGCAGACCGTCACCCGGTGGCAGATCCGGCCGACGAGGATCGATCCGATGGCCACGAACGACCACACCGACTGGCGCTGGGACGAGGACGTGCTCGAGAGCCTGGCCGGCCTGTCGCGGAGCCTGCGTCCGGTGGGCGACCAGTTGTCGGAGGCGCTCTCGCGTTTCGGCGGCTACCCGGAGCGGTTTGCCGCCGCGCTGCGTCGCGTCGAGGCGGGCGAGCGGAAGTGGGTCGACGAACCGAGAATCGACTCCTGCCACTCGGTCTGGTTCGAGCTGCACGAGGACCTGCTCGCCACGCTCGGCCGGGAGCGGGGACACGAATCCTGAGCCGGGCTCCCCTGGGTCCCGCGACGGCTCGGAAGCCGGTGCTGGACCTGCCGCGCGCGGGTGGCGCGGTCCGAGGGCGGACGACATTCCGTATCGGGGGAGGCGGCAGAGGGCGCCATGTCGCGATGACGGAGCGCCCTCCCGACCAAACGGTCAGCCGCGCAGGTCGATACTGGCGAGCTCGCCGCCCCGGACCTCGACGAGCCGCAACCCCCGACCGGCCCGATCGAGAACCTGGTAGCGGCCCTCGCGCAGTTCGCCGAAGACCGCCGTGGTGATCGGTCCGCCCGGTGCGTCCCGCAGCCAGACACCCGTGTGGATGTCGGCCGCGGGCTCGTGTTCGCTGCGCAGGTGCAGCTCGCTGCCGGCGTCCCCGGCCGGCATCGTCGCGATGAGAGCTCCGATGTCGCCGCCGATGTCGAGGACGGACGGGCCGCCCCGCACGTGCGCGTACGACTCGCCCGGGGAATGCGAGTGGTTCGCCCCGTGCGGGTGCTGTCCGTGCACGTGCTCGCCGTGCGCGTGCATCTCGCCCATCAGAACGCGGCCGCGTCCCGCAGCGGCATGACGTTGTAGCCGCTCACCGGGTGATCCAGGTAGGGGAACGTATCCAGGTAGCTGACTGTGTCGGGCAGCGTCCCCCCGTCCGTGATGTCGTAGATGAGCGACGCGGCGCCGTCCGGGGTGTACGTCGGGTCGACCAGCGGGATGGTCGCGCCCGCCACAGCCTGCAGCTCGATGGCCACCACGTTGTCGAACACGCGGCGCCCGTTGGGAAATCCGGCGAGGTCGCCGCCGAGGATCCCGTTGAGCTTCGGGGTCGCCGCCGGTGGGATGGCGACGTTCAGGCGCAGCAGGTCGGCCTGTGTGTTCCCGGTGTAGTTCTGGAACCCGGGCACGACGCCGCTGGGGATGCCGGTCAGCAGGATCGCCAGCAGATCGGCACGATCCTTGGTGTAGGCGGCCAGGTTCGGGAACACGTTCGGGTACAGCACAGGTAGCAGGCCGGCCAGCTCGGGCTTGGCGACGTACTTCGCGAACTCCGAGTCCCGTTGCGGCGGAAGCTGGTTCCACCTGTCCTTCCGGCTCATCGGGACGATGACCTCGTTGAACAGCGGGTTGGCGAGGCGCGACACCTGGGTGTACGGACCCGACCAGTAGCTCCGGTTCTCGTCGCGGTACCGGGACTTCTGCCGGTGCGCGGAGGCCCACACGCCGATCACCGAGTCGCGGGACGCCGGGTCGGTCGGCTGGTATCCGCTCCTGGTCAGTTTCTTGATCGGGACCTGGATGGCGATGGTGTGCACGTTGAACGCCTGCACCGCGTTGACGCCGGGGGCCGCCGGGGTCGGGATCAGGTGCAGGTTCTGGAACGGCCGCAGCGCGCCGAGGTCGAAGACCGATCCCAGGTCGACGTAGAACCCGTCGAGTCGCTGGCCCGCGAAGACCCTGATGCCGTCGCCGAGGTCGTAGATCGCGGCGTTGGCCAGCGCGGGGTAGTTCGCGGTCGACCGGATGCCCACGTTGCACGGCGGGCACAGCAGCTTGCGGCCGAGTTCCCGCTTGCGGTAGCCCCGGATCTCGGTGACCGAGTAGCTCTGCGGCCGGTTGAAGTTGGGGCTGTCGAGCGCGTCGATCGGTCCCGTGTTGTACAGGAACGTGTTCGGGTTGCGGATCTTGGTGTTGAACCGGAACTCGTACACCACGTCGGCCTTGGCGTCCCCGGTGTTGTCGATGCTGATGCGGTAGAGCACGTCGTCGCCGAACTCGAAGAAGTTCGGGCCGCCGGCCGGGTCCTGCAGCGGGATGTAGTTGCTGATGATCGTGACCGTGTCGGGGCGATCCGGGCTGACGAACGCGTACGTGTCGGTGTTGTCGGCGACCGGGTCCTTCGAGATCTCCGGGGCCTCGCGATGGGATGACATGCCGCCCCCTACGCCAGTGCCGAGCTGGAGCTCGACGAACGGACGGACGATGTCGACGTGGACGCCGCGGCGTGCAGGATGCGCGACACCAGGGTCTTGTCCACGACGATGACCTCGTTCTCGCCGTGCAGGATGGACACCTCGCCGCGCCGCGCGTCGTGCACGCAGAACATCACGGGGTGGTCGGCGGTGATGTCGGCGGTGGCCTCGCCGACGCCCGCGGGCGACGCGGTCAACCCCGCCCGGTCGGCAGCGCCGGCAACCGACGTGCTGAGTGCGACCATCGGCACCGCGACCGCGGCTCCGGCCGTGGTTCGGAGGAGGTTCCTCCGGGACCAATCGTTCATGAGCGTCTCCTCGCTCCCGGCTGCCGGTCGTTCCGGCTGCTCACCGGAGGGTTCGGGCCAGCCGATTACCCGGATGGGTGACGGAAGCGCCGGATCGCGACACGGTCCGTGACGGCGTGGTTGTGATAAAGAATCCAATTTCTGGCTCGCCGGGTCTGGCGCCGGAGCCGGACCCGACTTAGTCTGCTCATCGGATCGTTCGTTCCGGTATTCGCCCCCGGATGGGTGGAGAAGTGCCATGGAACGGCCAATCCGACGTCGCCAAGGCGGCGAAGGACTTGCGACGGCGCGATGCCGGCCGACCTGGAGGCGAGCATGCACATCCCCGACGGGTTGATCAACGCTCCGACGTCGCTGGTCGCAGGGGTGGTCGCCGCCGGGCTCATCGCGGTGTCCGTGAAGAAGGCGGCAACCGACCTGGACGACCGGCAGGTGCCGCTGGCGGGCCTGACCGCCGCCTTCTCTTCGCGGTGCAGATGCTGAACTTCCCGGTCGCCGGGGGCACCAGCGGGCACCTCCTGGGCGGCTGCCTCGCCGCCGTGCTCGTCGGACCCTGGATCGGCGGCCTGGTGATGACCGTGGTGTTCATCGTGCAGGCGCTCGTGTTCGCCGACGGCGGCCTCACGGCGCTCGGGCTGAACATCATCCTGATGGGCTACGTTCCCTGCTTCGTCGGGTACGGCCTGTTCGTCCTGATGCGGCGTCTGCTGCCGGCCACCCGCAGCGCGGTCGCGGTCTCGTCGGGGATCAGCGCGTTCTTCGGCGTGGTCGCCGCCTCGCTGGTCTTCGTCGTCTACTACGCGATCGGCGGCACGGGCGACGCGTCCATCGGCACCGTCGCGATCGCGATGGTCGGCGTGCACTGCCTCATCGGCATCGGCGAGGGCATCATCACCGGCGTCACCGTCGGCGCGGTCATGGCCACCCGACCCGATCTCGTCTACGGCGCCCGTCATCTGCGGCCCCGCCTGGTCTCCCAGTCCGGTTCCGCCGCAGGGAGTCCGGCATGACCAGCCATCGCTCGACCTGGATCTTCGTCGGCGCCGGCCTGGCCGTCGCCTTGGTCCTGGCGTTCTTCGTGAGCCCGCTGGCCAGCTCGTCGCCCGACGGTCTGGAGCGCGTCGCCATCGACCAGGGGTTCGAGGGTCACGCCCAGGAGCACGCGCTGGCCGACGGCCCGCTCGCGGACTACGGCGTCGCCGGCGTGCAGAGCGAGCCGCTGTCCACCGGTCTCGCCGGGATCGCCGGTGTGCTGCTGTGTTTCGTGGTCGGCGGCGCGGTGCTGGTCGGCGTCCGGGCGTTGCGCCGGTCCGGGGGACCGGCGCCGGCCGAGCCCGGCGGCCGGCGCTGATGGGGAGGAGCGCCCCATGATCGCCGGCGCGGCCGGGAGCGGAACGAACCGCCCCCGGCCCGATCACGCGCACGCGGTGGTGAACCCGCGCGGCGGCGCGCACGACCACGTGTTCTTCGTGCACACCGACTCGGGCGTGCACCGCCTCGCGCCGGAGTGCAAGCTCGTCGCGACCGTGCTGTTCGTCTTCGCGGTGGTCGCCACGCCCCGAGAGGCGGTGTGGGCGTTCGGCCTGCACGCGGCGATCCTGCTCACCGTCGCGCTGGCGGCGCGGGTGCCGCTGCCGAAGCTGGCGCGCCGGCTCACGATCGAGACCCCGTTCCTGGCATTCGCGATCTTCCTGCCGATCGTCGGCCGGGATCCCCGGGTGGACGTCTGGTTCCTCTCGCTCTCCGAGCCGGGTCTCTGGGGCGCGTGGAACATCGTCGTCAAGGGCACGCTCGGCGTGCTGGCGACGTCGCTGCTGATCGCCACCACCACCGTCCCCGAGCTGCTGCGCGCGCTCGAGCGGTTGCGCATGCCCGGGCTGATCGTCGGCATCGCGACGTTCATGATCCGGTACGGCGAGGTGCTCCGGGATGACCTGCGGCGCATGCGGATCGCCCGGATCTCCCGTGGCGCCGACCCTCGGTGGTTCGG
Source organism: uncultured Actinomycetota bacterium (assembly GCA_963844455.1). Taxonomy (GTDB): domain Bacteria; phylum Actinomycetota; class Actinomycetes; order Mycobacteriales; family Nakamurellaceae; genus Nakamurella. Next base: position 131,453 of record CAWJOH010000008.1, on the reverse strand, counting down.
CCGGCTGCGGGCCGTCGCGATGACCGCCGGGGCGCTGTTCGTGCGGTCGTACGAGCGCGGCGAGCGGGTGTACGTCGCCATGCTGGCCCGCGGCTACGGCGGCGCGATGACCGTCGATGCGCTCGGCGGAACGCGCGGAACGGCGGCGAGCTGGTCGCGAGCGCTCGTCGCACCGCTGCTGGCCGCGTTCGTCTGCGCCGGAGCGATGGTGGCAACCTCGTGAGCCCGTCGTGAGCCCGTCGTGAGCGTGTCCGTCGGCCGGCACCGGGGCACGCCGGCACCGGCCGGCGCGGGCCCGCGGCACCCGGGAGACGTCGTGCTCGACGTCCGGGATCTGTCCTTCGCCTATCCGGACGGCCGTCAGGTCCTGTTCGGGGTGAACCTGTCGGTGACCCGGGGCGAGCGCGTGGCCATCCTCGGGCCGAACGGTGCGGGCAAGACCACGCTGGTGCTGCACCTGAACGGTGTGCTCGGGGTCGGCGGGGACGCGGCCGGAACGGTTGCGGTGGAGAACCTCACCGTGGCGAAGCCGACGCTCCGGGAGATCCGGCGGCGGGTCGGCATCGTCTTCCAGGATCCCGACGACCAGCTGTTCACCCCGACCGTCTGGGACGACATCGCCTTCGGACCCGGCGAATCTCGGCCTTCGCGGCGACCAGCTCGACGGCCAGGGTGGAGCGTGCGCTGGGCGCGGTCGGGATGACCGAGTTCGCCCGCCGGCCGCCGCATCACCTGTCGTTCGGTCAGCGCCGCAGGGTGGCCGCAGCGACCGTGCTGTCGATGGATCCCTCGCTGCTGGTGCTGGACGAGCCGTCGTCGAACCTGGATCCGGCCGCGCGCCGCGAGTTCGCGGACATCGTGCAGTCGCTCGGCCTCACCACGTTGATGGTCACCCACGACGTGCTGTATGCCCTGCAGCTCTGCCCGCGCTCGGTGATCATGAACGGCGGGCGGATCGTCGCCGACGGGCCGACGGCCGAGATCCTCGCCGACGCCGAACTTCTCGCCGCCAACCGGCTGGAGCTGCCGTTCGGATACACGCTTCCCGACTGACGCTCGGCGGGCCGGATCGGCCCGTGGGTCAGCCGCGCAGGCGCGCGCACCAGTCAGCGAACGCCGCCCTGGTGCCGCCGGGATTGTCGATCCACGGGAAGTGCCCGGCTTCCTCGATCCATCGGTGCGTGACGTTGGATCCCGTGAAGCCGGCGGCCCCTGCCCACAGTCGCTGATCGACGATGCGGTCCTGCCGGCCGCTGACGATCAGCGTCGCCACGGCCGGGGTCCATGCGGCCCGGTAGTCGCGGTCGAAGTGGGCGTCCGCCCATTCGACGGCCGCGTTGTTGTAGGGCAGCCCGGCGAGCATGGCGGTTCCCGCGTCCAGCGCCGGCGCGGTGAAGTTCCAGCTCGCTGCGCTCAGGGTGAGGTCGCGGAGGGTGCGGTCGCCGGGGCTGTCGGCGTACCGGGCCGCGGCGGCGTCGAGGCCCGGCAACGGATGGGACAGCGCGAACTCCTCGAAGCGAGGACGCCAGGCGGCATCCCGGGCGCTGTCGACGAGGACGACGCCGCGCAACCGGGGTTCGAGCTCCGGTGTCGCCAGGAGGAACATCCCGCCGGTGGAGTGCCCGACCATGATCACGTGATCGAGGCCGGCCGTTGCCTCGGCGAGGACGCCGGGCCACCCGCGATACGGATCCTCCGGCACCGCGGGCACGCCACGGTTGGAGCCGTCGCCCGGCAGGTCGACGAGCCAGCTGGTGCCGGGCGGACGGACGACGGCGACCAGGCCGGCGAGCGACTCGGACCCGACCCCCGGCCCGCCCGGCACGAAGAGCCAGTTCCACGGCCGGGTCCCCTGGCCACCGGCCGGGCGCAGCCGGACGCCGCCGGGTGTCCATCGCGTTCCCGGCTCGTCCATCCGCCCGCCTCTCGTGTCCGTGCCGCGCCGACGATCGTCCACCACCCGCCGCGCCGACAGAGCCAGCGCCGTGACACAGGCTGGCCCAGCTCATCACCGACGCCCCCACCCGTCGAGAGGGCGGGGACCGCGACTCGCGGGCAGAATCTGAAGCGACCACTTGACATCAAGATGGCCGTTCGAGAGTCTGAAGGCATCACTTCAGAATCGAGGGCCAATGCCGAATCGCCTGCCACCCCGCACCGTCGTCGGCACGGAGGCACTCGCGGCGCTGGCGGTGCCGGCCCGGTTCGCGCTGCTCAACCACCTCCTTGCCGCCGGACCCCGGACCGCGAGCCAGTGCGCGGCGGTGATCGGCGAGAGCGCGTCGAACTGCTCGTGGCACCTGCGCGCCCTGGCCAGGGTGGGGCTGGTCGAACCCGCGAACGACGTGCCCGGCGACGCCCGGACGCGGCCGTGGCGGGCCACGGCCGTCGGCTTCGACTTCTCCGCGGCGTCGGGCCCGGCGGCGCGGGTGGCCCGGAGCGCCATCGGCGCGATCGCGGCGCAGCACGCGGACGAGCTCTACGGACGCTACCTCTCCAGGCAGGAGCTGCTGCCCGAGGAATGGACCGCCGCAGCTGCCGACAACGCCTATGCGCTCGACGTCGCGCCGGACGAGCTCCGGTCGCTCGTCGAGGCCGTCGACGCCCTCATCCGCCCGTACGTCCGCGGCATTCGGCGGAACGCGCCGACGGGCGCGCGCGTCGTCAACGTCGCGCTGCGCGCGTTCCTCAACCCGGACGTGAACCCGGACGTGCAGGACGGGCCGTGACCGGCCCGGCGGTGCTGCGCCGGCCGGGCGTGGGTCGGCTCGGCGCGGCCGGGCTGCTCTCCGAGCTCGGCGACTGGATGCTCCTCGTTGCCCTGCCCCTGTTCGTGCTCCAGGTGTCCGGTTCTGCGCTGGTGACCGCGACGGTCTTCGCGCTCGAGCTGGTTCCGGCGGTGTTCGCCGCACCGATGGTCGGCGTCGTGATCGACCGGTGCAACCCCTGGCCGCTGATGAGCGCGGTCGCTGCCGCTGCAGGCGGTCTGCCTGCTCCCGCTGTTGCTCGTCGATTCCCCCGACACGCTCTGGGTCGTCTACGTTGTCGTCGCGGTGGAGTCGGTATTGGGCACCGTCATCGAACCCTGCCGCGCCGCCACCGCCGCCGCGCTGGTCGCTCCGGCGGAATTGATGAGTGTCAACCAGAGGCTCGGGGTGCTGTCCAGCCTCGCCCGGCTGGTCGGTGGTCCGCTCGGCGGTCTCGCGATCGGGCTCGGCGGGATCGGCGTCGTGGTGCTCGCCGACGCCGCGACGTTCCTGCTCACGACGACGCTGCTCGCGACCGGGCGGCGGCCCCGCCCCGCGCATCTCGCCCGGGGAGCCGGTCGCGCGCCGGACGTCCCGCTCAGCGGCTGGCGCGGCGGCGTGATCGACGTGGCGCGGACGCCGGTGTTGCGCCGCGTGATGCCGGTGGCGTGTTGCGCCGCACTCGCCCAGGGCGGCTTCGTCGTGCTCTTCGTCCTCTTCGTCGTGCGCGACCTGCAGGGGGACGAGGCGGCCGTCGGGATCCTGCGCGGCGTGCAGGCGATCGGCGCGCTGGCCGGCGGCGTCCTGCTCAGTCCGCTCGTTCGGCGCGTCCGGCCCGCCCGGATGGTCGCGATGTCGCTCGCCGCGTTCGGGCTGCTCACCCTGGTGATCTGGAACGGGCCCCTGCTGACCACCGACATCCGGCTCTACGTGGCGCTCTTCATCGCCGTCGGAGCGCCCGGCCTCGCGCTGACGGCCGGGCTGCTCACCCTGCTGCAGGAGCACTCCGCCGAGGAGATGCGCGGCCGGGTGCTCGCGCTGTTCTTCGCGGTCTTCGGCGGCGTGCAGGCGGTCGGCATGCTGCTGGCCGGTCTGGTGGGCACCGGCGCCGGGCTGACGGTCGCGCTCCAGGTGCAGGGCGTGCTCTACCTGGTTGCCGCAGTGCTCGCGCTCCGGCTGCGTACCACCGAGGCATCGCGGGCCGATCGGGTCGGCGCCGGGCGACCGACGGGGCCATGCGAGGCGGGCCGTCGGCTCCGACCGGCCGGTCGAGACGACCGCCGCGCCGTCAGATCAGCAGGTCGGCGGACGGCAGCACCAGGCCACGGACCTCGAACTCGACCGGTGTGGGCAGGTCGGGGAGCGGCCCCTCGAACATCTGGCCCATCACCGGGTCGACGACCTCGTCGTTGAACCGGGCGAAATGCCTTTGAGACTCCCAGATCTCGAGGATCTGGAAGCCGTCCTCGATCGGCCTTCCGATGTGCACCAGCAGGCCGTCGCGCTCGGTCCCCGCCGCCTGGCCGACACCGGCGTACAGCGCGTCGTAGATGTCGATCGGGGCGTGGAAGTCGTACGTGACGGCGTAGGTCATGGCGGACAGTGTGGCAGCCGGTCGATTCGGCCGGCCGGCCGCGCCGCCACCGGATCAGGACGCGCCTCCGCCGAGCCGGCTCAGTGCCGGAGCCCGAGCCGATCGTGCAGGCGCCGCAACGGTTTCGGCGCCCACCAGTTCCAGTCGCCGAGCAGCGTCATGGTGGCGGGTACCAGCAGGCAGCGGACGATGGTGGCGTCGATCGCCACGGCGACCGCCAGCGCGACGCCCGTCTGCTTGATGATCAGCAGCTCGCCGACGACGAATCCGGAGAACACCAGCACCACGATGAGCGCGGCGGACGTGATGATCCGCCCGGACTTCTGCAGACCGTGCACGACGGCCTCGTCGTTGCTCATCCCCTGGTCGACGAATTCCTTGATGCGGGAGAGCAGGAACACCTCGTAGTCCATGGCCAGCCCGAACCCGAGCGCCAGCACGAGGATCGGGATGACGGCCTCGACGCCGCCCGTGGACGAGAAACCGAGCAACGACTCCAGGTTGCCGTCCTGGAAGATCCAGACGACGACGCCCAGCGAGGCGCCGAGCGAGATCACGTTCATCAGCAGGGCCTTCACGGGGATCAACACCGAACCCGTGAGCAGGAACAGGAGCACGAACGTCGCGAGGATGACGACGGCGATCGCCCAGGGCGCGTCGGCGGCGAGCGCGGCCGTGAAGTCGATGAGCGCGGCGGTCGGGCCGGTGACCCAGGTCGGGTAGTCGGGTCGGTCGTCGCGCACGGATGCCACGACGGCCCGCGCCTCGGGCGAGCCGGGATCCGGGTCCGTCATGAACACCGAGAAGGACGAGTACCCGTCGCCCACGGGGGCCGGCGGCGAGACCAGCCGGACGCCCGGCTGTGCTTGGACCTCCGCCGCCAGCGGCGCCATCTCCTCGGGCGTGGCCTGCCCGACCACCTGGACCGCGGGGATGCTCAGGGTCGGGTAGTCCTCCGCCAGGGTGTCGAAGAACTGGCGATCCGGCGCGCTCGGCGGCAGCAGGTTCGACGCCGGAGTTGCGCACCTCGATCCGGAACGCGGGCAGCGCGAGCAACACCAGTACCGCGACCACCCCGACGACCACGAGCCACGGATGGCGCTGCGTGCGGCGGGCGAGCCGGGAGAAGAAGCCCTCCTCCGGTGGCACGTCGCCGAGCTTGGCGACCAGCTGCCGGAAACCCGGGACGCGGCTGAGCGCGCCGTGCGAGATCAATCGGCGATTGGCCAGGGCGATCAGCGCGGGCACCAGCGTCAGCGCGACGAGCAGGGCGACGATGACCACGCTCACCCCGGCCGCGCCGATGGCACGCAGGATGCGGGCCCGGAACAGCAGCAGGCCGGTGAGGCTGATCGCGACCGTGACCCCGGAGAACAGCACCGTGCGGCCCGCCGTCGCCATCGTCGCGACCAGCGCGTCCTCGCGCGCCTGCCTGGTCGACCGCGTGCTGCTCGCGTCCAGGCCGCGGTGCAGTTCCTCGCGATAGCGCGACACGATGAGGAGCCCGTAGTCGATGCACAGTCCCAGGCCGAGCACCGTGACCACGTTGACCACCGACGCGTCGAGGTCGATCGCGTACGAGAACGCCAGCAGCGCAGCCAGCGCACCGCCGATCGACGCGATGGCGCCGACGATCGGGAGGCCGGCGGCGAGGAACCCGCCGAAGACCAGGATCATCACCAGCAGGCTGATGGGCAGCGCGATCAGCTCGCCCGACAGCAGGTCCTGCTCGACCTGGCGGGTGATCGAGTCGAACACGATGGTGCCGCCGCCGACGAGCGTCGTGGATCCGGGCACGGCCGCGGTGATCTCGGAGCCGAGCGCGGTCAGTTCCTGCTGCACGGCGTCGAGCAGGGCGTCCTCCGTCGCGCCCGTCGAGGTCGGGCTCCAGGGTGACCGAGACGAGGAACCCGTTCCCGTCCTGGGCCGTCAGCGCCGCCGCCTGGGCCGCGATCTCCGGGCCGGCCGGGGCGCCCGGCGGCAGCACCGGGCTCACCGCGGACTGCACGCCGACGAGCGAGCCGACCTCGGCCGTCGTCGTGAGCACCGGCTCGGCGACCGCCGGATCCGTCGGCGATACCCCCTCCACCACCAGCGACACCGTCGGCCCGCTCGTCGACGCGGCGTTCAGGATGGCCCGGCCATCCGTCGACTCGCTCGCCACGGCCGGCTCGCCCGCGGTCAGCCGGCCGAACAGCCCCTCGCCGAAGACCCCCAGCGCCGCAGCGAATCCGGCGACCGTGGCGATCACCCAGATCAGCACGATCACGCCCGCGTGGTGCGCGATGAAACGACCGAGGCGGGCGAGCATCCGACGATGGTGACAAGGCCGCCCGGACGGCGCGCGGGCAGGGCCGGTGATCTTCGCAGCGTCGATGGATCCACCCGATTCGCGAAAGCCCTTGAACCTCACGTCGCGTGCGGTCCTACGGTCGGTCCATGGGCGAGAACGGCGCGCGGGTACGGAGCTGGCGGGTCGGTGAGCTGGCCGGCGCGACCGGGCTCACCGTGCGCACGCTGCACCACTACGACGACATCGGGCTGCTGACCCCGTCGACCCGCAGCGAGGGCGGGCACCGGCTCTACGACGAGGTCGACGTGCAGCGCCTGTACCGGATCCGCCTGCTCCGGCGGCTGGGGCTGCCCCTGGACCAGATCGCGCACGCCCTGGACGACCCGGCCTGGTCGCTGCGCGCGGCACTCACCCGGCATCGGCGGGATCTCGCTCAGCGGGTGCGCCTCGAGCAGCAGCTCGAGCACCAGCTCGACACGCTCGTCGGGGCCATCGACGACGCTGCCGCTGGCGCCGCCGCGGCGCCCAGCCTGTCCGACTCACTGATGCAGACCCTGGAGGGGATGACCATGCTCGACGCCACCATCCAACGCCGGATCTCGATCCTCGTGTACGACGACATCGAGGCCGCCCACGACTATCTCGTCGGCGTCTTCGGGCTGGGCTCCGGCGGGCTGACCCGCGATGCCGACGGCCGGGCCACCCACGGCGAGGTGTTCGCCGGCGACGGCGTGATCTGGCTGCACCGGGTCGCGCCGGAATTCGGCCTGCGGTCGCCGAAGGAGCTCGGGTCGTCGACCGGCATGACGGCGGTGCTGGTGGACGACGTGGACGCGCACTTCGCGCGGGTGCGCGAGCACGGCGTCCGGGTCGCCTACGGGCCCGTGGACCAGCCCTACGGCTTTCGCGAGTACACGGTGACCGGTCCCGAGGGCGAGCTCTGGTCGTTCATGAGTCCGCTCGACTGACGAGCCGGTCCGGCGGTCAGCGCCTCACCGCGCGGCGGACTGCGACCGGTGCCGCTGCTCCGCCATCTTGTCGTCGAACTCCGCCCGCCAGTTCTCGGTCAGCGCGATTCCCTTGGTGCGCGCCTCCTCCGTCGACAGCTCGACCGGGAAACCGAAGGTGTCGTAGAGCGTGAAGAGCTCGGGGCCGCCGACCGGGCCGGCCTTCGCGAAGGTGGTGAGCTGCTTGAGGCCCTTGGTCAGGGTGCGGCGGAAGGCCTTCTCCTCCTTGACCAGCACGGCGACGACGCGCGCCAGGTTCTCCTCGACCTCGGGGTAGTCCGCGGTGTACATGGAGGCGACGACCGGCACCATGTCCGGGAAGAACTCCTGGGTCAGCCCGAGCTCGAAGGCGAACCGGATCGCCCGGCGGACCAGGCGGCGCATCACGTAGCCCTGGGTCTTGTTCGACGGGACGACGCCGTCCACGGCGAGGAACACCGCGCCGCGCAGGTGGTCGGCGACCACCCGCATGGCCGCCGTGTGTTCGTCGTAGCTCTTGCCGGTGACGGTCTGCAGGTGCTCGACGATCGGCCAGAGCAGGTTGATCCGGTAGACGTCCGGACTGTCCATGGACGCGGCCGCGATGCGCGCGAGCCCGCCGCCGAAGTCCACGTTGCGGCGCGGCAGCGGCGCGAACCCGGTGTCGGTCCTGACGAACTCCATGAACACCGAGTTGCCGATCTCCATGTAGCGACCGCAGTCGCAGTTCTGGTGGCACTGCGCGCCGAACGCGGGATCGTGCTCGACCTGCGGGTAGAGGTAGAAGAGCTCGGAGTCCGGGCCGCCGGGCTCGCCGACCGGCATGTCCTCGGCCTTGCCGCCCCGGCACCACCAGTTCTTCTTGCTGTAGAACGCGATCCGGGCACCCTGGTTGCCGACCTCGGCGCCGTGCTCCTCGGTGACCAGGTCGATCTGGTCGGCGCTGACCCCGGCCGCGCCGAACAGCTCGGTCCAGATCTCCGCGCTCTCGGTGTCCTTCTCGATGCCGTTGGCCTCGTCGCCGGAGAAGCAGCTCACGTAGATGCGGTCCGGGTCCAGCCCGACGCGCTCGGTGAGGAACTCCCAGACCTGGGGCAGTTGCTCGCGCTTGAAGTAGTCGCCGAGGCTCCAGTTGCCGAGCATCTCGAAGAACGTGGTGTGCCGGTTGTCGCCGACGTCCTCGATGTCCTGCGAGCGCAGGCAGGTCTGGCTGTCGGCCAACCGGTGGCCGCCGGGGTGGTCGGCGCCGAGTAGGTAGGGCAGCAGCGGCTGCATGCCGCTGCCGGTGAAGAGGGTCGTCGGGTCGTCGCGCGGGATCAGCGGCGCACGCGGAATGACCACGTGGCCCCGTTCGACCATGAAGTCCAGGTAGCTGCGGCGGATGTCGTCGGCGTCCATGGCACAAGATCATCGCATTGCGGCGCATACCCGGCACGGGCGACATTCCCTTTCGGGCCCGCGCGGCCACCCGAACGGGCACGCAGGTGCGCGGGACGAGCTGCCCTCGTTGGTCCTGGGCGCTCGGCGTAGGCGGAACACCTCCGCCGAACTCTCCTGGCGCATGCACCTTGACGACGCAGCGATCCGTGAATACTGTACGGCGTACAAATATTGTACATAGTACAGAAGAGGACGGCACACCGATGAACACCAGCCCCATCTCCTCTCCCACCCCGCCGACGGCGGTCGCGCCGCGGGTTCCCCCGGCTCGCGGTCGAACCGGGGCCGGGTTCACGGCGCTGCTCCTGATCGCCGGCGCCGTGGTGGTCAACCTCGCGTTCCTCGGTCTCGGGTCGGTGTTCGACTATCCCGATGTGTTGAACGCCCCGGCGGGGCACGTGCTCGCCGCCTTCCACGAGAACCGGGTGGTGATCGGTGCGCTGTTCCTGCTGCTCGCCGCGGGCGCGGGCCTGCTGGCGCCGATCGCCGTCCGGGTCGGCCGCCTCGGCACGTCGCCCCTGCTGCGGGCCTCGGTCCCGGTCGGGGTGGCCGCCGCCGCCGTCCAGGTGATCGGGCTGCTGCGCTGGCCGATCCTCGTGCCGGGGCTGGCCGCGGATCTGGGCGATGCCGGCTCCGCGTCGGCGGCCGGCACCTTCGACACGCTGAACCTGGTGCTGGGCACCCTCGTCGGCGAGACCGTGGGCTATGCGCTGACCGCGACGTGGACCGTCCTCGTGGCGCTGGGCCTGCGCCGCTCGCTGCTCGGCCGGCCGCTCGCCGTCATCGGCGTCGCAGCGGCCGCGATGGTCGCGGTGGGAGTCGTCGAGCCGCTGCACGTGCCCGGAGCCGGCCCGGTGAACTTCGTGGGGTACATGGTGTGGAGCGGGTGGCTGATCGCGGTCGCCGTCGCGGTGCTCCGCGCGGGCCGTCGGGTCCCCGTCCTGGCCTGATCGACCGCGGAGAGCCGTCGGCGCCTGTCGATCAGGCGCCGACGTTGTCGTCGAGCCAGCGGTTCCAGCGGTCGAGCCGCCGCCAGCCGTCGACGACCAGATCGAGGCACCGCCGGTCGTGGACGTGCGCCGCCGGCGGGTACTGGATCGAGGCGGTGAGCCTGGTGCGCCGGATGAGGTCGATGCGCGGGTGGTCCTTGGACCAGCCGCGCGGAGCCGTCTTCAGGGGTTGCCCGTCGTTCAGCGGCACGCCGTCGGCGGCCAGCCCCGCCAGGGTCGCGTCCAGGTCCGCGGCCGCGTCGGGATCGTCCTGCAGCGTCCGGAAGCGTTGCAGCTGCTCGCGCGTCGGCTCGTAGTAGCCCGACGCGAGGAACAGGCCGTCCGCGGAGAGCGCGAGGAACAGCACGCCGGACGAGGGACCGTCCGCGCGTTCCGGGCGCACGCCCAGCCGGGCGTACTCGTGGTAGGGCCGGCGGTCCGCGCTGAAGCGGAGGTCGCGGTACGGCCGGAAGATCTTGGGTTCGCCGAACTCCGGCTCGATGGCCGCGGCCAGCTCGCGCAACGGCTCCGCGACGTCGGAGCGGTACACGTCCGCGTGCCTGGTCCAGTAGACCTTGCTGTTGTCGGCGGCGAGACCCTCGTAGAACTCGAACACCTGGGGACCGAAGCCGCTGAACGTCATGGTGTGCAGTGTTCGCCGGCGTCCGGTCGCGGTCGAATCGGTCGGCCCGATCGAGCTCGAGCGCTCAGCCCGGCTTCACGGCGGTCAGATCGTCGATGGCGACGAGCGCCGGCGACGGCGAGCCGCCGACGCTGAAGTACGTCGAGACGCCGACACCACCGGGCGCCTGAAGACCGGCCACGGCGTTGTCCTGGCCGGACGCCTGCCAGGTCGCCGGCTCAGCCGCGCCGACCTTCCACACCTTGGCCTGCAGCAGGGTCGGTGACGCCCCTGTGGCCCGCACCCGCAGCCGCACGGTGTCACCGGTCGAGTACGTGATCGCGCCGATCGGCAGGTTCACGATCGTCGTGGCGGATCGACGGATCTGCAGCTGCACGGCACCCGAGGCCGCCACCAGCACCCTGGCGGCGTATTCATCGGCGCCGACGCGGCGCGCCACCAACGCCACGTACACCGTGCCGGCCGACGGCCGCGGGAAGGCGATGGACGCGGTCAGGTCGGTGGCCACCGAGGAGACCGCCCCGAGCGAGACCGTCCTGGTCTGGCCCGCCGGGGTCGTGATCCGCCCGGCGCCGCCCTCGACGCGGTAGTCGGACGATGGGCCACCGGCGAGGGTCCACCCGCCGCCGGCCGGCGCGCTGCCCCATCCGTTGATCGCGGTCCGCGTGAAATCGTCCGCCGCGAGAGTCGCCGGTTGCGCCGTCGCGACGGTGATGCTTCTCGAGGTCGACGAACGCGCGCCCCGGTCGTCGGTGACGGTCAGCGTGACGGCGTACGTGCCGGCGGCGGCGTAGCCGTGCGCCGCCGTTCGCCCGCCGGCGACGGCGCCGTCTCCGAAGGACCAGTCGTACGAGGCGATCGAGCCGTCGGAGTCCGAGGATGTGGAACCGTCGACGCTCAGCGACACCCCGCTCGAACTGCTGCTGAACGAGGCGACCGGCGGCAGGTTCGCGGGTGCGGCCCCGCCCGTCGCAGCGCCGAAGTCGTCGAACGCGACGACCAGTGGATTCGGTGCGCCGTTCGCGCTGTAGTAGGTGACGAGCCCGACGGAACCGGCGCTCTGCAGCGCCGGCGTCGCATCGGTGGTGGTGAGGGCGTCATCCGGTTCCGGCGTGCCCACCTTCCACGCTTTCGCTCGGAGCGTCGTCGGGGCGCTCCCGGTGGTCTCGAGCTTCAGGTGCAGGCGATCGCCCGTCCGCAGCGTCTGGCCCGGAAGTGCTGACTGCACGAGGGTTGTTCCCTGGCGCTGGAGCTGTAGCCGGACGGACCCGTCCGGCGCCACGACGGCCCGTGCGGCGTACTCGGCCGTACCGACCCGCCTGCCGATGACGCCGACATACACGCTCCCGATCGACGTTCGCGGGAACCCCGCGCTGACGCTGACGGTCGTCGAGGCGGACGAGACACCACCGAGATAGGCCGCTCGAGTGTCGCCCGGCCGCATGCTGATCCGGCCGGTGCCGTCGGCGACCGAATAGCTCGTGGGGGCGGAGATGCCGGACCAGGCACCACCGACGTCCGCAGAACCCCAGCCGGCAGACACAGAGCGCGAGAACGGGTCATGGGCCAGGGTGGCGACCGCGGTGCCGTTGAGCTTGGCGAGCTCCGTGGCGGCGAGCGTGAAGGCGCCGACGCAGTACGCGATCGACGTCATCGTGCTCGGGGTGCCGGGCGCCTCGCCGACACCCTGGCAGTTCGAGAGGAATCCGGAAGGCTTCAGTGCGGTGGTCACCAGGCCGTCCCACGCCTTCTGGACCACCGGCCCGAACACCGCCTCGTCGAGCAGGCCGGTGCGGATTCCGAATGCCATCGCGTAGGCGAAGAGCGCGGTACCGCTGGTCTCCGGCACCGGGTAGATCGCCGGGCTCAGCAGGCTCGTTCGCCACATGCCGTCGCCGGGTTGCAGCGCGGCGATGCGTGCCGCCATCGACCGCAACATCCCGGCGTACTCGGCGTACTGCGGATCGCTCGGCGGCATGCGGGCGAGCGTGCGCGCCATCGCGGCCAGTACCCAGCCGTTCCCTCGTGACCAGAAGACCTTGTGTCCCTGAGCGTCTCGTTGCGCCACGTACATGCAGTCGCGCCACCACAGGTTCTCGGTCGGGTCGAACAGCCCGCCGTTCGAGCAGCCGTTCCGCCAGGTCGTCGCACCTTGGGTCTTGAGGAACTGGTAGAACTCGGCGCCCTTCGCGCGGTACCGCGGATCGCCGGTGCGCGTGGTCCACGAGGTCCACAGGGGCAGCCCCATGAACAAGGCGTCGATCCACCAGTACGTGCTCGGGTCGAGGGTGAGGTCCGACGCCATGGCCGCGTCCGAGGGCCCCAGGTCGGCCACTACTCCCAGGCTCGACGACCGCTCCCACACCTGAATCGCCGCTCGACCGTCCGGATTGGACGTCGGGCTGGCCGGCTCGTTCGGGTCCCAGCGATTGCGGTCGCCCCACGACTGCAGCCAGTCGCGATACTTGGGATCGCCGGTCGACCGACTCAACTCCTCGACACCCATGAAGAACGGTGCCCACCGCCACGAGGCGTCAGAAGTGGCCCCGTTGTTGTTCGCGTAGAAGTAGTCGGTGGCCGACCGCGCGGCGGCGATCGCGCCGGCAGACGTCGGCAGGGCGGCCGCCTTGGTGTCGGCCTCGGGCGCCAGACAGCCGGCGACGAAGACGAGCAGGACGCAGACGAACGCGATGATCACCTGCTCGATCAACGCCGGCCGAGACCGTTCACGCCGGCGCGCCGTCATCACGTCAGCCTAATGAGGACGTACAGCTGCGAGCCGCGGGCGATCGACCCCGGCCGGGGCGGCTCCCGCTCGGTACTTTTCAGGGATGCCTGTCGCCATGGTCACCGGAGCCACCTCCGGCATCGGACACGCCTTCGCCCGTCACCTCGCCGCGGAGGGCTACCGGCTCGTCCTGGTCGCCCGCGACGGGGCGCGGCTGGCGACGCGACGCGAGGAGCTGCTTGCCGCGGGCTCGCCGGCGATCGAGCTCATCCCGGCCGACCTGACGGAGCCGGCCCAGCGCACGGCGGTGGCGGATCGCCTCAGGTCGGGCGACGCGCCCGTCGATCTCCTGGTCAACAACGCGGGCGGCACCCTGGGCGTCGACTTCATCGACGCGGCCGAGGAGGACCTCATCCGACAGGTGGATCTGCTGGTGATGGCGGTCATGGTGCTGACCAGGGCGGCCCTGCCGGGGATGCGCGCCCGCGGGCACGGCGGGGTGATCAACGTGGCATCCACCGCGGGCCTGGTGTCCGGTCGCGGCTCGACCTACGCGGCGTCCAAGGCGTGGGTGGTCTCGTTCAGCGAGGGGCTGGCGATGCAGCTGCGGGGCACCGGGGTGCGGATCCAGGCGCTGTGCCCCGGATTCGTCCGAACGGAGTTCCACCAGCGCGCGCACATCGACATGAGCACGACGCCGGCCTGGGCGTACCTGGACGTCGACAAGGTGGTCCGCACGTCGCTCGACGATCTGCGGGCGAATCGACCGCTGTCCGTGCCGGGCGCCCTCTACAAGACCGTTGCGGTGGTCAGCCGGCTCGCGCCGCGCTCGCTGGTTCGCCGGTCGGCGTCGCGGATCAAGGCGAAGGGGCGCACCTGACCCTTCCGTAGACCGGCTGGCGCGGCGCGCTGCCCGCGTGGTCCGGAACTCGCGACGACCCGGCGACGTCCGGTAGACGGCGAAGGCGGGCGCGGCATCGCTGCCACGCCCGCCCATCCGATATCCCTCGGATCAGCTGCCGAAGACGTCCTTGGTCGCGTCCTTGACCTTGTCGCCGGCCTGCTTCACATCGGCCTCCGCCTGCTCGGCCCGGCCGCGCGCCTCGAGGTCCTCGTTGTCGGTCAACCTGCCGGTGGTCTCCTTGACCTTGCCGACGGCCTCCTCGGCAGAGTGCTTGATCTTGTCCCCCATCGTCATGGCTTCATCCTCTTTTCTCAGATGGTGACGGCGTGGACGGTGGCTACCGCCCAGCACTGAACCGGTACCCCGCGCGGGGCTGTGCCAAACCCCGAACGGCGTGGTCGATCGGGCGCTCCGAGGGACGCGAATGGCCGTGTGGCCGGACACGGAGCGCCGTCGAACCGGCGTCGGACGACCGTCACGCTGGTTGATTCGGCTGGCGGTCGGGGTACTTCACCACGAGTGATGGAGCGCGCCGTCACGTCGCCGTCCTCACATGGACCGTGCGCGGCCCGGTCGGCGTCGATGGTGGTCGGTGCGCATGGATCGGACCTGCGGGCATGGCAGCCGCGGGTCGACAAGAGAAAGTGAGAACACCGTGGCATTCGTGTTGTGGATCCTGGCCGTCATCCTGGTGGTCGCGGGCATCGTCGCCCTCTTCCGCAAGCAGCTCCTCTGGGGCATCGTGCTGATCGTCGTCGGCCTGCTCGTCGGCCCGGGTGGCGTCAGCATGTTCACCTGATCCGAAGCCGGAGATGTATCGGGTCCCTCGCGCCAACCGTGTGACACGCTGAAAGGGTGACGCCGACTGGTCCGGGGGGCGCCCCGGTCGAGAAGCTCCTGGACGGACCTCCCGGATCCGGCGCGCCGGCACCGATCCCCGACGGCGGCGCGACCGCGCGGCTGGCCGAGCTGGTCGCCGACCTGGCCGTGGTGCACGGCCGGGTGACGCTGTCGTCGGGCCGCGAGGCCGACTACTACGTCGACCTCCGCCGGGCGACGCTGCACCACGAGGCCGGGCCGTTGATCGGCGTGCTGATGCGGCAACTCACCGCGGATTGGACGTTCGAGGCCGTCGGCGGGCTCACCCTGGGCGCCGACCCGGTGGCGACCGCGATGATGCACGCCCCCGGCCCGCCGCTGGACGCGTTCGTGGTGCGCAAGGCGGCCAAGGAACACGGCATGCAACGGCGGATCGAGGGTCCGGACGTCGCCGGCCGCCGGGTGCTCGTCGTCGAGGACACCACGACCACGGGAGCATCGCCGCTGGCCGCGGTGGAGGCGCTGCGCGAGGCGGGCGCCGAGGTCGTCGGGGTCGCCACGATCGTCGACCGGGCGACCGGCGCCGACGCCGTGCTCGCCGACGCGGGCCTGACCTATCGTTCGCTGCTCGGCCTGGCGGATCTCGGCCTGACCTCGCCGTGACCTCGGACCGCGAGGCGGCCGCCGGTCCGACGGAGTGGGCGGCCGGCGGCGCGCCGGTGGGCGTCGGGCCGCATCCCGAGCCCTGGCCCGTTGACCCGCGCCTCGACCCGGTGCTGCTCGCCGAGGGCGACCGGCGCAACGTCGTCGACGCCTACCGCTACTGGCGGCGCGAGGCGATCGTCGCGGACCTCGACCGGCGGCGGCATCCCCTGCACATCGCGATCGAGAACTTCGGGCACGACCTGAACATCGGCACCGTGGTGCGGACGGCGAATGCCTTCGCGGTGGCGGCCGTGCACATCGTCGGCAGGCGGCGGTGGAACCGGCGGGGCGCCATGGTCACCGACCGGTATCAGCACCTGCTGCACCACGAGTCGGTGGCGTCGGTGGTGGCTTTCGCCGTGGACCGGGGCCTGACCGTGGTGGCGGTGGACAACCTTCCCGGGTCCGTCCCGTTGGAGACGACGGTGCTGCCGCGGGAGGCGATGCTGCTGTTCGGTCAGGAGTCGGCCGGGCTGACGGCGGACGCGCGCGCGGCGGCGGCCCTGACCGTGTCCATCGCCCAGTTCGGGTCGACCCGGTCCATCAACGCGGGCGTCGCGGCCGGCATCGCCATGCACGCCTGGATCCGGCAGCACGCGAACCCGTCGACCGCGTGGTGATCGTGTCGGGCGGCCGGGGCCGTAGCGGATCGGTGTGATCCGGATCAGGCCGGCGCGCACCACGAGTCGGGCATGGAGACGTCGACGCCGAAGAACGTGGTGGACGCCGAGCACGCAGAGCCCTTGACCCCGTCGGCGAAGTCGATGACGTGCTGGCGCTGCTGCCACCCGAAGAAGATGAGTGCGGCGGCGAGCACCAGGGCGATGATCTTCCCGACGATCTTCTTGATCAGGATCGCGGCGACCAGGCCGAGCATGCCGATGACGACCAGCCCCCACACGGCGGTGGTCCGGATCGTCTCCAGGTCGATGCTCACGACGGCCGAATATAACGGTCGGCGCGCGCCGGCCCGGCCGGATCGACGGCCGGGGCCGCGGCGGCGGTGGGCGGTGTGCGGATGGTCACGGTCGCCTGGTTCGGTGCGGCGATCAGGCGCGAACGCCCGCGAGGACGGGCGCCGCGCCGGTCGACGGGCGATCGACGTCCGGGCGGACGGCCACGTAGTCGCTGGACAGCAGGGGAGAGGAGATCAGCATGTCCGCGGTCGCGACGTTGGTCGCGACGGGGATGTTCCAGAGGGTGGCCAGCCGGAGCAGGGCCTTGACGTCCGGGTCGTGCGGCTGCGGCTCCAGCGGATCCCAGAAGAAGATCATCATGTCGACGTCGCCCTCGGCGATCTTGGCGCCGATCTGCTGGTCGCCGCCGAGCGGGCCGGACAGGAATCGCTGCACGGGCAGCCCGAGCTCGTACTCGAGCATCGTGCCGGTGGTCCCGGTGGCGCAGAGCTCGTGGTGCCTGAGGGTGTGCCGGTTGAACTCCGCCCAGGTGAGCAGGTCGATCTTCTTGTTGTCGTGGGCGACCATCGCGATGCGTCGCCGGATGATGGTGCTCATATCGGAGATCACTCCAGGTGCTGGCAGGTGTCGTGCCTGAGGGTGTTCGTCAGGCAGACGCCTCCCGGCGCGCTCGGTTGTCCCGCGGGCGACACGTCACAGGTGGTGCCCAGGTGCGGCGGACGCGCGCCAGCTCGGACGGCGCGGTGCCGTGCGGGTGCGGGACGCGGACTACTCCGCGATCTCCTGGGCGGCGGGACCGCGCGCGGACCGGCGGCGGTGGATCCAGTGCGCGATCGCGGGCACCGCGGCGAAGGCCACCACGACGACCACGGCGCCGACCACGATGAGGTCGACGTTGTCGGCGACGACGTCGATCTGGCCCAGGTAGTAGCCGGCGATCGTCACCGAACCGACCCACAGCACGCCACCGATGGCGGAGTAGATCGTGTAGATCTTCGCGTTCATCCGGGACGCGCCGGCCATCACCGTCGCGACCGTGCGCACCACGGGCACGAAGCGGGCCAGCACGACGGTGATCTTCCCGTACTTGGCGAAGAACGCCTCGGACTTCTCGATGTACTCGTGCTTGAGCAGCTTCGCGTTCGGCCGGTTGAACACCGGTGGCCCGATCGTGTAGCCGATCGCATAGCCGACCATGTTGCCGACGAACGCGGCGACCGCGAGCAGGCCGATGAACAGCCAGAGGTTGATGTCCAGGGCGCCGGTCGCGACGAACAGGCCGGAGATGAACAGCAGCGTGTCGCCCGGGAGGAAGAAGCCGAGCAGGATGCCGCACTCGCAGAAGATGATCAGGAGGATGCCGAGCACCGCCCACGAGCCCATGGCCGTGATCAGGTTCGACGGGTCGAGCCAGCCCGGCAGGAGGGCGAGGTGGGAGGTCGTCACGGTTCTCCAGGGTACGGGTCGATGGGGCGGTTTCCGGTGTGATTGTTCTGCCGGGAGAGTGCTGTCACAGCCGAGCAACCGTCCCCGACCTGCGTGAATCAATGCCGTCGAGTCGGGCTGGACGCGACCGTCGTCGCCGATGACGTCGCACCCGGGCGCGGCGCTCGGCGCCGTGACCCTGGGCCGGCGTGGCCTCGGTGCCGGTCACTCGGTCGCCGGCGGTCGGCGACGGTGCGCGGTCTGCGGGCCGGTCCTCCTGATCCACAGCATGCCCCGACATCCCGTGGAGGCGGATCCGACGACCGACCGACTCGCCGGGTGACGCGCTGCCCACCGATCGGCCGACAGGCGCGCCACCCCGTCGCGACCCGACCTGCCACCAGCGAATCCCGATGTGCCGATGCCGCGCCTCCCGCGGCCCGGCGGGTCAGCCGGCGGTCGCCGGGCGGTGCCGGTCGAAGAAGGTCTGCAGCTCGCCGACGACCAGCTCCGGCACCTCCATGGCGGGGAAGTGGCCTCCGGCGTCGTACTCGGTCCACGTCTCCATGGCGCCGACCGGGTCGATGACGGATCGGATGCTGTTGTCGCCGGCGAACACCGCGACGCCGGTCGGTGGGCCGCCGGGCATCTCGCCGGTGGCCGCGCCGGAGGCGACGAACGCCCGGAACGCCTGCATGCCCTCGTAGGTGAAGTGGGCGGCCGTGGCGCCCGACCCGGTGAACCAGTAGATGCTGACGGTCGTCAGCAGCTGATCCAGGTCGACGGCGTCC
Organism: uncultured Actinomycetota bacterium; assembly: GCA_963844455.1. Lineage (GTDB taxonomy): Bacteria > Actinomycetota > Actinomycetes > Mycobacteriales > Nakamurellaceae > Nakamurella. Next base: position 112,472 of record CAWJOH010000008.1, on the reverse strand, counting down.
TCCGGCAGTTCCGCGGCCGGATCCGTCCACTCGGCGAACTTCTCCACGATCCAGCCGAGCTGCCCGACCGGGCTGTCGGTCAGCAGGTAGCCGAGGGTCTGCGGCCGGGTCGACTGGAGGTGCAGGTAGCCGAGCCCGTCCTGCTGGTAGGCGTTGAACCGCTCCGCCCGCAGCCGCTCGGTGCCGGCGAGCCCGTCGAGCTCGATCGCCGGGCCGAAGGGGAACGGCACCGGGCCGGTCACGTGCACGGCGTCCACCCGGTCGCGGGCCAGCATCCCGAGCATGCCGGCGATGCCGGATCCCACGTCCCCGCCGGCGGCACCGTAGTGGTCGTAGCCCAGCCGCTGCATCAGCTCGGCGATCGCGCCGGCGGTCCGGAACAGGTTGCCCCAGCCCGCGTCCGACAGCGGCGTCGAGAAGCCGAAGCCCGGGACCGACGGGATGACCAGGTGGAAGGCGTGCCTCGGATCTCCGCCGTGCGAACGCGGGTCGGTGAGCGGGCCGATCACCCGCTCGAACTCGACGAACGAGCTGGGCCAGCCGTGCAGCAGAACGAGGGGGTAGGCGTCGGGCTCCGGCGAGCGGGCGTGCACGAAGTGGATGTCCTGCCCGTCGATCGTCGTCACGTACTGGTCGAGGAGGTTGAGTCGCCGCTCGTGGGACCGCCAGTCGTAGGAGGTGCGCCAGTACTCGGCGAGCCGCCGCAGATAGGCCGGCGGCACGCCGCGGGTCCAGCCGTCGTACGGCACCTCCGCGGGCCAGCGGGTGCGCGCGAGCCGGTCGGCGAGGTCCTCCAGCGCCGACTGCGGGATGTCGATGGTGAACGGCCGGATCGCCGTTCCGGTCTCGGTGGGGTTCGTCATGCGACGATCGTCGCGTCGAATGCGGAAGGAATGCTTCCGCGATGACGAGGAGATTTCACGGCATGTTGTCGACCTCGGCCAGGCTGCTGCGGCTGCTGGGCCTGCTGCAATCCCGCCGCGACTGGACCGGGCCCGAACTCGCCGAGCGGCTCGACGTCACCACCCGCACGGTGCGCACGGACGTCGACCGGCTGCGCCGGCTCGGCTATCGCGTCGACGCCGCCCCCGGGGTGGCGGGTGGCTACCGGCTCGGCATCGGCGCGGCGCTGCCGCCGCTCCTGCTGGACGACGAGGAGGCGGTCGCCGTCGCCCTGGGCCTTCGTGCGGCCGCCGTGGACAGCGTGACCGGCATCGAGGAGAGCTCGCAGCGGGCGCTGATCAAGTTGGAGAACGTCCTGCCCAGCCACCTGCGGCACCGGCTGCAGACCCTGCAGGCCGCCACGGTGCCGATCGCGGGACCCGGGCCAACGGTGCGCGCCGAGGTCGTCACCGCCCTGGCGTCCGCCTGCCGGAACCGCGAGCGGCTGCGGTTCGACTACGCCTCCTACGACGGGTCCGCATCCTTCCGGGTCGTCGAGCCGCACAAGCTCGTGCACGCCCGGCACCGCTGGTATCTGGTCGCCTGGGACCTGGACGCCGACGAATGGCGCACCTACCGCGCCGATCGCATCGAGCCCAGGGCGAACCCGGGTCCGGTGTTCGCGCCCCGCGAGCCGCCGGACGGCGACCTGGTCGGGTGGATCACCGACCGGCTGGCCACCGCGACGTGGCAGTTCCGGGCGCGGGTACGTGTGCACGCCTCAGCCGAGGCGGTGGCCCGGCGCCGCCCGCCGGGAGCCGGCGTGATCGAGCCGATCGACGACGGCACCTGCTACCTGCACACCGGCTCGGACTCGCCGGAGATGCTCGCGCTCTACCTGGCCTGGCTCGGGTCCGACTTCGACGTCGACGGACCGCCGGAACTCGTCGCCGAACTGCGCACCCTCGCGGCGCGGTACGGCCGGGCGGCGGAGCGGTCGGCGGAAGGCCGATGACGCGCCGCGCGGGTCGGGCTACCGTCGGGGGATGGACGGATCACCGGGCGCCGTCGCGGCGGTGTCGCCGGCTGCACGGCAGGTCTCGAGCTCGTCCCCGAACGGCCGTGCCGGCCTGATCGAGGCCCTGCGCGCGGCCGTCGGGCCCGGCGGACTGCTCGTCGACCCGGACGTCACCGCCTCCTACAGCCGGGACATGATGCCGCTTGCGCCGGCCGGCCTGCCGCTCGCCGTCGTGCTCCCGGCGAGCACCGCCGAGGTGGTCGCGGTGGTCAGGGCCTGCGCCGCCGCCGGGGTTCCGATCGTTCCGCGCGGTGCCGGCTCGGGACTGACCGGCGCGGCCAACGGCATCGACGGCGCCGTGTCGGTGGTGATGACGCGGATGAACAGGGTCCTGGAGATCGACGAGGGCAATCGGCTGGCGGTGGTCCAGCCCGGCGTGGTGAACCTGGACTTCCGCACGGCGGTCGAGGCGAAGGAGCTGTTCTACGCGCCCGACCCGTCGTCGTACGACTGGTGCACCATCGGCGGCAACCTGTCGACCAACGCGGGCGGGCTGTGTTGCGTGAAGTACGGCGTGACCACCGACGCCGTGCTGGGCCTCGAGGTGGTGCTCGCCTCCGGCGAGGTGCTGCGGACCGGCCGCCGCACCGTCAAGGGCGTCGCCGGCTACGACCTGGCGAAACTGTTCGTCGGATCGGAGGGCACCCTCGGCATCATCACCGAGGCGACGCTCGCCCTGCGCCCCAGGCCGGCGGCGCCGGTCACGCTGGTCGCCGCCTTCGCCTCGACCGAGGACGCGGGCGCGGCGGTCTCCGGGGCCATCCGCGACGGACTCGTCCCCTCGCTGCTGGAGATCATGGATGCCACCTGCATCAGCGCGGTGCAGGCGCACACCGGCACGGACATCGTCGGCGACGGCGAGACGCCGGCCGCGTTGCTCATCGGGCAGTCGGACGCCGGCGCGCACGTCGCGCGCGACGAGATGGACCGGCTGGAGCGGGTGTGCCTGGCTTCCGGCGCGACGTTCAGCTACGTCACCGACGACCTGGCCGAGGGCCGGATGCTCCTGCAGGCCCGCCGCGCGGTACTTCCCTCGCTGGAGGTGCTCGGCACCTGGCTCACCGACGACGTCTGCGTGCCGCGCACGGAGATCGCCCGCCTGATCGCCGGTTGCGAGCGGATCTCCGCCGAGGTCGGGCTCACCATCGGCGTCGTCGGCCACGCCGGCGACGGCAACATGCACCCGACGATCGTGTTCGACGCCGCCGACGCCGATCAGCGCGCGGCCGCGGAGGTCGCCTTCGGTGCCATCCTCGACGTCGGCCGCTCCCTCGGCGGCACGGTCACGGGCGAGCACGGCATCGGCCGGATCAAGCAGGACTTCCTCCGCGACGAGATCGGGCCGGTCGGCCTCGCGACGCACCGCGCGATCAAGCGCGCGCTCGACCCGTCCGGGCTGTTCAACCCCGGCTCGATGTTCGCCGCCATGGACCCGGCCTGACCCCCGGCCCGCCGTACAGCGGTCCGATCGACTCAGCGGTCCGATCGACTCAGCGGTCCGATCGACTCAGCGGTCCGATCGACGCAGCCACACCGCGCAGTCCGGCGGGATCGCGTCGAACACCGGACAGCTGGCCAGCAGCACGTCGTAACCGTCCGGCAGCGGGCAGTCGGCGCCGGAGAACACGACGATGCAGCGCAGCCCGGCACCACGGTCGAAGGCCAGCACGCCGTCGGGTGCGTCGACCCAGGAGAACTCCGGGCTCAGCCAGCCCGGGTCGGCACGGCGCAGCGCGAGCGACGCGCGGTAGAGCGACAGCATCGACTCCGGATCCGCGCCCTGCGCTTCCGATGTCAGCGCCGACCAGCCCGCCGGCTGCGGCAGCCACGGCGTCACGCCGGCGGCGGAGAAGCCGAACGGCGGCTCGGTGCCCGACCACGGCATCGGCACGCGGCAGCCGTCGCGGCCCTTCGAGGTCCGGCCCGAGCGCTCCCAGGTCGGATCCTGCAGCACCTCGGCGGGCAGGTCCTCCACCTCCGGCAGCCCGAGCTCCTCGCCCTGGTAGATGTACGCGCCGCCGGGCAGGGCGAGCGTCAGCAGCGCCGCGGCCCTGGCCCGCCGGGTCCCCGCGGCGAGGTCCGCCGGGCCCGTGGCGACATCGAAACCCATGGTGGCCGCCGCGGTCTCGGGACGACCGAACCGGGTGACGTGCCGGGTCTCGTCGTGGCTGGAGAGCACCCAGGTGGCCACCGCGCCGACCGGGGCGAGCGCCTGCAGCGTGCTGTCGATGACGGCGCGCAGCCGGCGCACGTCCCACCCGGCCTTGAGGTAGTCGAAGTTGAAGGTGGTGTGCATCTCGTCCGGGCGCACGTAGCGGCTCAGGCGCTCGGCGCCGCCGACGACCGCCTCGCTGACGAAGACCCGTGGCGGGACGTAGGTGTCGCCGATCCGGCGCCATCGGCGGAGCACGTCGTGCAGGCTGTCCACGTCCCAGTGCGGGTTGTCGACCCACTCGGACGAGGCGAACGCGGCGCCCGGCGCGTGTCCGGCGTCCGGCAGGCCCGGCTCCTTGCCCATCGCGGACGCCGCGTCCACCCGCAGCCCGTCGACCCCGCGGTCGAACCAGAATCGCAGCACGCCGTCGAAATGCTCCTGGACCTCCGCGTTGTGCCAGTCGACGTCCGGCTGCTGCGGCGCGAACAGGTGCAGGTACCACTGCTCCGGCCGGCCGTCCGGCCCGGTCAACCTCGTCCACGCGCGGCCGCCGAACGCGCTGATCCAGTCGTTGGGTGGCTCGGCGCCCTCCGGCCCGCGGCCGTCGCGGAAGTAGTACCTGTCCCGTTCGGGACTGCCCGGGCCCGCCGCGAGTGCCGCCTGGAACATCGGGTGCCGCTCCGAGGTGTGGTTGGGCACGAGGTCCAGCAGCACGCGCAGGCCCAGCGCGTGGGCGTGCTCGAGCATCGCGTCGGCGTCGGCCAGCGTGCCGAAGACCGGGTCGACATCCCGGTGGTCGGAGATGTCGTAGCCGCCGTCCGCCATCGGCGACGGATACCAGGGGGCGATCCAGATCGCGTCGACGCCGAGGTCGGCGAGGTAGCCCAGCCGGGCGCGGATGCCGGCGATGTCGCCGACGCCGTCGCCGTCGCCGTCCATGAAGCTGCGCGGGTAGACCTCGTAGATCACCGCCGACCGCCACCATTCGGCGGGCGATCCGGCCCGCGGGTCGGCGTCGGGCACGGCCGGGTCGGTCATCGCACTCCTGCTCCTCGGCGCCGCGGCCGATCGGCGCGGCTCACATCGTCAGCGAGACGAGGCCGGCGACGCAGCCGATCAGCAGGCCGACGATCGCCGCGATGAGCATCACCTGGGTCGTCGACAACCGCCTCCCGGAGCGCGACCCGGACCCGTCGGGTGCCATGGCCGCGCCGGGGTCGGCACGCGCCGCCTTCTCCCCGCCCGCCATGGCCCGCAACGCCTGCGACAGGACCTGTTCGGCGCGCGACTCCTCGGGGCCCGGCTCGCGCCCGGCAGGCTTCGTCATCGGGGCGCCGGGACCCCGCCCGGCCCCGTGCCGGGGGCGCGGATCGGTCCTGCGCCGCGCGCCGCGGGCGCCCCGGTCATCGCAGGGCGCTCACGACTGCGCCCGCATGACGTCGCCCAGCTTGGCCACCGCCCGGCTCGCCGTCGACTTCACCGTGCCCTTCGACAGGCCGGTCGCCGCGGCGATCTCCGCCTCGGAGAGGCCGCCGTAGTAGCGCAGCACGAGCACCTCGCGCTGCCGCGGCGCGAGATCGCCGAGCGCACGCACGACCGCCTGGTGTTCGGTCGAGAGCATCGCCAGGGACTCCGCGGAGCGGGCGGTGCCCGGGTCGGGCGGCACGTAGGCGCGCGCCGTGCGGCGGCGGCGCAGCATGGAGCGCGACCCGTTGACCACGGCGGTGCGCAGGTAGCCGATCGCCGCCGCGCGGTCGCGCAGCCCGGACCAGTTCCGGTACAGCCCGGCGAAGGCCTCCTGCACGACGTCCTCCGCGGACGCCAGGTCGTCGACGAGCAGGATGGCGAGCCGCACCATCTGCATCCGATGGGTGCGGTACAGGTCGTCGATCGTGATCGGCGCGGCGGGCGGCGCGGTCGCGTCCTCGACGTAGACGGGGTTGAGCGTGGCGAGGGTGCCCAGCGTGCGTTCGACCTCGGACTCGGACAGCGCGCCCTGATCCGCCATGCCCAGCCGCTCCCATCGCCGACGTCGCCGCACACCCTCGGACGATCCTGGCACGGCTGGCGCTCTCGGGGTCGCGGTGCCCGGACCCCGGCGTGCTGAATCGTGGCCAATCGCCGCCCGCGGTCCTCGCAGCACCGGCCTCGGCGTCGGGCTCACTCGTTCGGTCCAGCCCGCCGAACATTGCGAGCGCGAGACGACAGCGTTGTCACACGGTCCCCACGGGTTACTCAATCGTTACGCATCGATGTCGCATCAGGAGTTGCAAGTGGCGTTGGAAACGCTTTCAATCCGAGGGGCGTGTGAGCGCCCTCACATGCCTCACTCAGGAATCGGAGGTCGGCCGAGTGACCTACAGACCGGCGAAGAAGTTCGCCGTAACCATCGCAGGGATCAGCGCGGTAGCGCTGGTATTGACCGCTTGCAGCAGCGGCTCCGGAACGACCGCGTCGTCGAGCGCGGCGTCGAGCGAGGCATCGAGCGCAGCGCCGCGACGACGTCGGCCGCCGCGTCGGCGAGCGGCGAGTTCCGGTGCCTCCTCCGGCTCTGCGGCGGCCGCCGCCGCGGTGAGCGCGGACAGCGGCTGGTGCGACACCGTCAAGGAGAAGTTCCCCGGTACCGAGGGCACCACGGTCGGCGTCTACACGACCATCGTCGCGCCCGAGGACCAGCCGTACATTGAAGCGTTCAAGCAATTCACGGACTGCACCGGCGCGAACGTGCAGTACGAGGGCTCCAAGGAGTTCGAGGCGCAGATCGTCGTGCGCGTGCAGTCCGGCAACCCGCCGGACATCGGCATCTTCCCGCAGCCCGGCCTGCTCTCCCAGCTCGTCAACGACACCGGCGCCGTCAAGCCGCTATCCGTGGAGACCGAGGAGTTCGCCAACCAGTACTTCCCCGAGGACTGGATGAACTACGGCCGGGTGAACGACATCCCATTCGGCATCCCGAACAACGCGGACTTCAAGTCGCTGGTCTGGTACTCGCCGAAGACCTTCACCGAGAAGGGCTTCCAGGTGCCGACAACCTGGGAGGAACTGACGTCTCTGTACGAGGGCGTCGCTGCGTCCGGCACCCAGCCGTGGTGCATCGGCATCGCGTCCGGTGAGGCCACCGGCTGGCAGATCACCGACTGGCTGGAGGAGTACGTCCTGCGGCTTTCCGGTCCCGACGTCTACGACCAGTGGGTGAGCCACGAGGTCAAGTTCAGCGATCCGCCCATCGCCGAAGCTCTCGCCGAGGTCGGCGCGCTGCTGAAGAATCCGAAGTACGTCAACGCGGGCTTCGGCGACGTCGCCACAATCGCGTCCACAGACTTCAAGGATCCCTCGACGCAGATCGTCAATGGCAACTGCACCCTCACCCGGCAGGCCGCCAACTACGACGCCAACTTCAAGGACGTCACGTTCGGCCCAGACGCGGACGTGAATTCGTTCTACTTCCCGCCGATCACCGAGGAGTTCGGCAAGACCGTGCTTGGCGGCGGCACGTTCTTCGCGGCCTTCCAGGACCGACCGGAGGTCCAGGCGTTCATGTACTTCCTGGCCAGCCCCGAATTCGCGAACGCGCGCGCCGCGGCCGGCAGCTGGATCAACGCCAACAAGGGCTTGGACCCGGAGAACGTCGCGAATGTGATCCAGAAGGAGGCGCTGAAGGTTCTGCAGGATCCGGAGACGGTCTTCCGCTTCGACGCCTCCGACCTGATGCCGGCGCCGGTCGGCTCGGACGCCGAGTGGAAGCAGTTCACCGCGTGGATCACCGGTCAGGACGATGCGACGACCCTGGCCAACATCGACGCCGCGTGGCCGGCGAACTGATCGCCGTGACCACAGCAGGCTGACGGTCCGGCGGCCCGCAGGGATCTCCCAGAGAGATCTCCTGCGGGCCGTCGGGCCGAGCTGCTTGGTCTCGATCTGCGGAAGGGAGTGTTGACATGGATTGGTTCCTTCGGCCCGAAACGGTCTTCGACAAGATCCTGGTGATGGTCGTCGCGATCCTGCTGTTCGTGGTGGTCATGGGCGTCATCCTGTGGCTGATCGACCGGCCCAAGGTGCCGAACTGGGTCGTCGTCGTCGGCTTCCTCGGCCCGGTGACCATCGCGCTGATCATCGGCCTGGTGTATCCCGCGCTGGGCACGGCCTACCGCTCGTTCCAGGTGAGCCAGGTCGTGCTGGGCGAGAACGGCAAGCCGATCATCGACAGGACTACCGGGCAACGAACGTCCGAGCTGACGTTCAGCCTGGACAACTACACCCGGGTCTTCACCGACCCCGGGTTCCAGAAGGTCCTGATCAACACCGTGTGGTGGGTCATCCTGGTGCCCGTCGTCGCCACCCTGTTCGGCCTCGTCTACGCGACGCTGGTGGACCGGACGCGGTTCGAGAAGGCCGCCAAGGCGCTCGTCTTCCTGCCGATGGCCATCTCGATGGTCGGCGCGTCCATCATCTGGAAGTTCGTCTACGAGTACCGGCAGGCCGGCGCGAATCAGATCGGCCTCGCCAACCAGGTCCTGGTGTGGCTCGGCCTCGAGCCCTACCAGTTCATCATCACCGAGCCGTGGAACACGTTCTTCCTGATCATCGTGATGATCTGGATCCAGGCCGGGTTCGCGATGACGGTGCTGTCCGCGGCCATCAAGGCCGTGCCCGACGACATCATCGAGGCGGCGCAGATCGACGGCGCGACGGGCTTCAAGCTGTTCATGAAGGTCACCGTGCCGACGATCCGCCCTGCGGTGGTCGTGGTGCTGACCACCATCGCCATGGGCACCCTCAAGGCCTTCGACGTGGTGCGGACGATGACCGGCGGCAACTTCGGCACGTCCATCGTGGCCAACGAGTTCTACACGCAGTCGTTCCGACAGGGTGAGGGCGGCGTCGGCATCGGGGCCGCGCTCGCCGTGATCCTGTTCATCATCATCATCCCGGTCATCGCGTACAACGTGCGGCAGATGCGGCTTGTGGAGGAGACGCGATGAGCCAGTCAGGTCAGGCGATCGAACTCCCGATCCAGACGGACGCCACACCCGAGGAGCAGCTGTCCGCCGCGGCAGCTCAAGCGGCAGCTCCGCCTGCAGGACGCCAAGACCAGCTGTCCTCGCCCTGGGCGAGCGGCCTGGCGATCATCCTGGCGATCCTGTGGACGATTCCGACGTTCGGCCTGTTCGTCACCTCGTTCCGGCCGGCCGCGGACATCGAGAACTCCGGCTGGTGGACGATCTTCGCCAACCCGGGGTTCACGCTGGACAACTACACGGACGCCTTCAGCGGCTCCGGCGGCCTCGCCGGGTTCTTCCTGAACTCGTTCGTCATCGTGTTCCCCGCGGTGCTCATCCCGATCACCCTGGCGCTGCTCGCGGCGTACGCGTTCGCCTGGATCGACTTCAAGGGCCGCGACTTCCTGTTCGTCGCGATCTTCGCGCTGCAGATCGTGCCGCTGCAGGTGGCCCTCATCCCGCTGCAGACGATCTTCGTGAACTTCGGCCTGCAGAACTCGTTCTGGCCGGTGTGGATCGCGCACACGATCTTCGGCCTGCCGCTGGCGATCTTCCTGCTGCACAACTTCATGAAGGAGGTGCCGCGGTCGATCATCGAGGCGGCCAGGGTGGACGGTGCCGGTCACGTGAAGATCTTCTTCAACGTGCTGATGCCGCTGCTCGTCCCGGCCATCGCGGCGTTCGGCATCTTCCAGTTCCTGTGGGTGTGGAACGACCTGCTGGTGGCGACCGTCTTCGCGCCCAGCCCCAACCTGCGGCCGATCACGGCGGCGATCGCCGAGCTCTCCGGCACCAGGGGAAGCGACTGGCAGCTGCTGTCCGCCGGCGCGTTCATCTCGATCATCGTCCCGCTGATCGTGTTCCTGTCCCTGCAGCGCTACTTCGTCCGCGGCCTCCTGGCCGGAGGCGTCAAGGGCTGAGCGAGTCCGGTGACCAGAGGATCGGCGGACCAACCTCCATCGTCCGGTCCACCCCTGGAGCCGGCCGGCATCGTCGAGGTCGCGGCGCTGTCGGGGTTCTCACCCGCCACGGTGTCGCGGGCACTCCGGAATCTTCCCGGGGTGTCCGCGACCACCCGGCGGGCGGTCCAGGACGCGGCCAGCGTTCTCGGCTACGTGCCGTCGCCGTCGGCCGCGGCGCTGACCACCGGGCGGACCAACGCCGTCGGCGTCATGGCGCCCTGGGTGTCGAGGTGGTTCTTCGCTGCCGTGATCGAGGGCGTGCAGGAGGTCCTCGTCCACCACGGGTACGACCTGCTGCTCTACCCCGTGGGCGACGGCGGGTTGAACCGGCCCGGCGGCTTCGAGACCAGATCGCTCAACAAGCGCATCGACGGGCTGCTCGCCATCAGCGTGCCCTTCTCCGACCCGGCGGTGCTGTCCCTGGCCGACCTGCGCGTCCCCGTGGTGACGATCGGCACGGCGGTGGAGGGCGTCTGCGGCGTCCTGGTGGACAACGTCGACGTCGGCCGCCAGGCGACCCAGCACCTGCTGTCCCTCGGCCACCGGCGGATCGCCTACCTCGGCGACGAGCTGGAGGAGATCCGCGGCTTCCACGTGGCCTCGGACCGGCACCGCGGCTACGACCTGGCGCTGCGCGAGGCCGGGATCGAGCCGGAGCCGTCGCTCGTCCAGAACACCGGTTTCACCGTCGACGGGGGAGAGGCCGCGACCCACCGGATCTTCGGGCCGAACCGCACCGGCGAGCCGCCGACGGCGATCTTCGCGGTGAGCGACGAGGTGGCCATGGGCGTGCTGTACGCGGCGCGCGACCACGGCCTGAAGATTCCCCGCGACCTCTCCCTGATCGGTGTCGACGGCCACGACCACGCGTACCTGTTCGATCTGACGACCGTCGCCCAGCCGGTCAGGGATCAGGGCCGGATCGCGGCGCGGCTGCTCATGGAGCAGATCAACACCACCGGACCGCGGCTGCCGTCGGTGGTCACCGTCGGCGCGGCGCTGATCCGCCGGCGAACCACCGGCCCGGTCTCACACGGTGCCGCCGGGCACTCCCGGAACGGCGGGGAGGACGGGCCGCACCGCGTGGTGCGCCGAAAGTCCGGCGGGGGCAAGGGGTCTCGTGGCCGCCTGGCGGGAGCCGGGGAACCGCCGGCGCCGGACGAGGCGATGACGCCCCCGGCGTCCTGACCGCCGCTTCGCCGGATCTGCCCGGCGTCGTGTTCTGCGGAATACTCAATCGCGGATCGACGTCACAGCCGCGGAAGGAACCACGCCATGCCTCTCGCCACCTCGGAGACCTACTCCGCCATGCTGGACCGCGCCAAGGAGGGCGGATTCGCCTATCCGGCGATCAACATCACCTCGTCGGTGTCCATCAACGCGGCGCTGAAGGGCTTCGCCGACGCCGGCAGCGACGGCATCATCCAGGTGTCGACCGGCGGCGCCGAGTTCGCGGCCGGCACCAGTGTCAAGGACATGGTCGTCGGCGCCCACGCGCTCGCCGAGTTCGCCAAGGTGGTCGCCGACAAGTACCCGATCACGGTCGCGCTGCACACCGACCACTGCCAGAAGGAGAAGCTCGACACCTACGTCAAGCCGCTCCTGGCCATCTCCACCGAGAGGGTCAAGGCGGGCGGCGAGCCGCTGTTCCAGTCGCACATGTGGGACGGCTCGGCCATCCCGCTCGACGAGAACCTGAAGATCGCCGAGGAGCTCCTGGCGCTGACCCAGGCCGCGAAGGTGATCCTCGAGATCGAGGTCGGCGTGGTCGGCGGCGAGGAGGACGGCGTCGCGCACGAGATCAACGACAAGCTGTACACCTCGCCCGAGGACTTCATCGAGACCCTCGATGCGCTGGGCCTGCCCGAGAACAACTCGTACATCGTGGCGGCCACCTTCGGCAACGTGCACGGCGTGTACAAGCCCGGCGGCGTGCAGCTCCGCCCGGCCGTCCTCAAGGAGGGGCAGGACGCCCTTGCGGCGAAGCTCGGCCTGCCGGCCGGCGCCAAGCCGTTCTCCCTGGTGTTCCACGGCGGCTCGGGCTCGTCGGCGGAGGAGATCGCCGAGGCGGTGTCCTACGGAGTGATCAAGATGAACATCGACACCGACACCCAGTACGCCTTCACCCGGCCCGTGGTCGGGCACTTCTTCCAGAACTACGACGGCGTGCTGAAGGTCGACGGCGAGGTCGGCAACAAGAAGGCGTACGACCCGCGGACGTACAACAAGCTGGCCGAGGTCGGCATGGCCGCGCGCATCGTCGAGGCCTGCGAGCAGCTGGGCTCGGCCGGAAAGTCCCAGTCCGCCTGAGTGCTTCGCGTCGCTGCCGCCCTCCCGGAGGGTGAGCACCGGCGCCTCGCGCAGGCGATGCGGGGATGGCGCGCCCGTCTGGGGATCCGGGTCCGGTCCGGGCCGTCGGGTCCGGGTCGACGACCGAGCGTCGTCCCGCCCGGCCGCGCGCAGTTGCGCTGATGCGGTCCCGTCGTCGGCGGCGGGACGGCCCGCGCCCGACGGGGGGCGCGAGGTCGTCAGCCGGAGTCGCCGCGCGCCTCCGTCGCGACGGCCGGGTCCGGCTCGGCCCCCCCGACCGCCAGCGTCGCCTCCCCCCGCCGGCCGCGGGCGCGGGCCGTCGCCAGCACCGAGCCGACGATGACGAGCGGGAAGCCGATCGCCATGCCGACGGTGAGGGGTTCGCTCAGCAGCAGCACGCCGAGCAGGATCGCCACCGCCGGATTGACATAGGTGATGACGGTGGCGCGCGCCGGGCCGGCCTCCGCGATCAGCGCGAAGAACACCACGAACGCCAGGGCGGTGCAGATCACCGCGAGCCCGACGATCGACCACACCGCCGGCGCGGTGATCGTCGCCGGCCACAACCAGATGGCGAACGGCGCGTAGAGCGCCGCCGCGACGATCAGGCTGGCGTTGACGACGCCGATCGGCGGAAGGTCCGCGAGCTTGCGGTTGATGATGATCGGCCCCACCGCGTAGCCGATCGCCGTGAGCATCACCGCTCCGACGGCGGGCAGGTCGGACAGGTCGACGTCGAGGCCGACCAGGAAGGCCACGCCGCCGACGCCGATGAGCAGGCCCAGGATGCGCCGGGCGTCGAGCCGGTCGTCGCCCATCACGGTCAGGATCACCGCTGCGATCAGCGGCACCACGGCCAGCAGCAGTCCCGTGGTCGAGCTGTTCAGCTGCGTCTCCGCGTGCCCCAGCATCAGCCACGGCACGCTGATCTCGACGAACGTGTAGAGCAGCAGCACCTTCCAACGCCGGAACACCGGCGCCAACGCGCGCCGGTACAGGGCGATCGGAAGCAGGAGCACGGCGCCGATGAGGGTGCGGCCGAACGCGATGACCACCGGATCGATGTCGGCGTTCACGGCGATCTTGATCAGCAGGTACGGCACGCCCCAGATCAGGCTCATCGCGCCGAAGAGGACCCACCCGCGTCGCGTCATCGCTCTCCGTCCACTCCAGCACCGAGTCCACTCCAGCACCGACCGGGCGCCCTTCGCGGCCCCTCGCCTCGGGCGCGCCCTGGCAAGCTTTCTCCTGCCCTCCGACAGCCTCTCCCACGGGATTGCGGTCGGGGGGCGTACAGCCGCGAGAGTTTCTGTCCCGGATCGTCCAGCCGCGCTGAACGATCGCGTCGATCGCGGCGCCGATCCTGCGTCGTCGCGCTGCCGATCCTCCGTCGTCGCGGCGCCGATCCCCGTGCGCGGCGCCGATCCCCCTTGTCGCGGCGCGGCCGGTGGCGGGCCGGGATGCAGGCGCGGCGCCGGTTCCTTCCCTCACCGGTCCGGATGAAAAGCGCGGGCGGGGCCGCGTGTCGTGCTGGAAATGCTGAGGTGCTCGTGCAAACTGTGTTTGCTGGGACTCTTGTGACTTGTGTGACAGTTGAACTACGGTGATCGCGGGTTGCCCGAGAGGGCGATCCGCCCGACGGCGTGGCTCCCCGCTCCACTCGTCCGGCGAATGCGCCATCACCGAGGTCGAGCGGGGCGCGATCGGCAGCGGCGTCATGTCTTGGGGAAGGGACGCCGCTGACGGGCATCGAGGCGGTGGCCCCTTCAAGGGGCGGCCCGTCGGTGTCCCGATCGGCGCGCACGGCGGCCGAGGAAGGACGCCCATGCGGCGTGCCCTGGCCATCGCGACCACCATCGCGACCGTCTGCGTGTCCTCGCTGGTGCTCTTCGCCGGTCCCGCGGCCGCCGATCCGTCCGCGTCGGACTGGGCGGCGCTGCGTCAGTGCGAGTCGTCCGGCCGCTACAACACGGACACCGGCAACAACTACTACGGCGCCTACCAGTTCGATCTGCCGACCTGGCGGTCCGTCGGCGGCACCGGAAACCCGGCAGCGGCCAGCCCGGCCGAGCAGGACTACCGCGCGCTGCTGCTCTACCGCAAGCGCGGCTGGAACCCGTGGGTGTGCGCGCGGATGGTCGGGCTGCGGGAGGACGGGGACGCCCGCTCCGGTGTCCTGCCGCCCGTCCAGGGCAACCAGTCCGCGGGTGCCGGCGGCGGCAACGAGGGCAGCGCCCCGGCGGCGTCGGGCGCCCCGGCGTACCCGGGCCGGCAGTTCTTCGAGGGCGACTCGTCGGAGGCGCTGAAGGCGTGGCAGAAGCAGATGGGCACCCGCGGCTACGACCTCGTGGGCACCGGCTACTTCGGCCCCAAGACCAAGGCGGCGGTGCTGGACCTGCAGGCCAAGGCCGGCCTCAATGTCGTCGGCTACATCGGGCCGAAGACGTGGGCGGCGGCCTGGAGCGGTGCGCCGGCGGCGCCGGCGGCGGCACCGGCGGCAGCGCCGGCGTACTCGCCACCCACCAACGAGTCGTGCGGGGTGGGCAGTGCGACGGCACCGACGTGGCCTGGTCGGCAGTTCGTCGAGGGAGACGTCGCGCGGGAACTGGCGTGCTTCCAACGTCAGCTGGGCAGTCGGGGTTACGGTCTGACCGGAACCGGCTACTACGGCAGCGCCACCAAGGCCGCCGCGGTCGCCCTGCAGCAGCGCAACGGCATCAACCCGTCCGGCATCATCGGCCAACAGACGTGGACTGCTGCATGGGAGGGTTCCTGACGCCCATTTGGTCCCCGTCCGAGTGATTCCAGGTCACAGAACGTCAAAGGATTGGGCGCGGCAGTAACACATTCGTACGCAAGGGACGACCCTGTAGTAGGAGTGCTGCGATCCAGCACCCGCCGACCCCGTCCCGAGCGATGCCCGTTGGGGACGGAGCCCGAGAGGCCCGGAGCACGCCGCTGCCGGGCCTCTCTGCTACCCGGCGCCCGGCGGTGCGCTCTCGCTTCCCCCTCGGATAGCCGGCCTCGTGTTACCCCCGCGGGCACCCCGCGCTTGGCGGTGCCGCTCCCGCCATGTCGCCTCGAGCCGGGCGCCGCTGCCGTTGCCGGCCACCCGGCGTGCCGACCCGACGACGCGGCTCCGTGTCGGGATTGCCGCGGGCCGTGCGGTCGCGCGGGTGGGCTGCGCGTGCCGCGTCGTCAGGTCCCGGCGGCGAACACCGCCGGCAGCACCAGCAGCAGGGTGAGCGACCATGTGCAGTGGGTCAGGATCGGGCCCAGAATCCCCCCGCTCGCGCGTCGCTGGAGCCCGAGCAGCAGGCCGAGCAGGGCCGCCGAGAAGACCAGCATCAGGTTGCCCGTCGCGACGGTGGTGAGCGTGTAGATGACGGTGGAGATCGCGACCGGATGCCAGACGCCGATCGCGGCGAACAGCGCGCCGCGGAAGAAGATCTCCTCGGCGATGCCGTTCATCACCGTGATCAGCGCGACCAGGAAGAGCGACGTCTGGTAGCGCGCGAAGGCCAGCACGTTCTCGGTGAGATCCCGCAGGAACGGCACCTCGCGGACGATGAGCGCGCCGACGACGAACACCGCGGCCGTCGCCAGGCCGATCAGGATCGGCTGGATCACCGGCCTGCGAAGCGCGCCCCGGAAGTGGATCCGGCCCAGGTGCAGCGGGCCGGACGCGAATCCGCCGATCACCCACGTCGCCGCCAGCGCGATGGTCAACGGGTAGAAGGCGGGGTTGTCGGCCTGCACGTTCAGCGAGAAACCCAGCAGGGTCGCGCCGACCAGCAGGGTGATGCCCGAGATGACTCGTCGCCGCGTGAACTGCGAGTCGGACTGCCGGTGATCCCGCGGCACCTTGTCGATCAGGACGGGACGCAGCGCGCGGCCGACGTGGGCTGGCCAGCGCTTCATCGTTCGACCGTGCCCCTGCCCGTCCGGCCGCGCCCGTCGGAGTCGCGCTCCCTGCTCCGGCCCGCCGCGGCGGTGTCGGCGTTCCGCGCCTCCTCGTCGGCGCGCTCGGACAGGGCCAGGCGGACCGCGTCGTCGTAGGTCATCAGCTCGAACGGCACGACGGACCGGATCGCCGGGTCCTGCACGATCACCTCGTTGTTCATCGAGTCCACGAGATTTCGCGCGGCGACCTGGTCGACGTCCGTGACGAGCGCCAGCCACATCGACGACAGCTTCGGGGTCAGCAACGGGACGGGCACGATGGGCGGCGTTCGGTGGTTCTGGATCCGTGCCGCGTGCCGGAGCATGTCGACGTAGCGCAGCACCTCGGGCCCGCCCACCTCGTAGACCTGGCCGATCGCCTCCGGCCGGTCGAGCACGCCGACGAGGTAGCGGACGACGTCCGGGAGCGCGATGGGCTGGGTCCGGGTGTTGACCCACTTGGGCGTCACCATCGCCGGCAGGTGGTCGACCAGCTGGCGGGTGATCTCCCAGGAGATGCCCCCGTGCCCGACGACGACGGCGGCGCGCAACACGGTGATCGGCACCCCGCCGAGGCCGAGGAGCTGCTCGACGTCGCGGCGGGAGCGCAGGTGCGCGGAGAGGTTGTCGTCGAGGTCGCCCAGCCCGCCCAGATAGACGATCTGCCGGACGCCGGCGTCCGCGGCCGCATGCCCGAACGAGGTCGCCGCCTCGGCGTCGAGCTGTTCGAAGTTGTCGGAGTCGAGCGAGTGCACGAGGTAATAGGCGGCGTCCACTCCATCGAGCGCCGCGCGCAGGCTGTCGATGTCGGCCACGTCCCCGTAGACGGCCTCGCCCGCGCCGTCGTAGCGGTCGGGGTGCCGGGTCATGGCCCTGACCGCGTGCCCGGCATCGACGAGCGCCGGCGCCAGGCGCGAGCCGATGAACCCGGAAGCGCCCGTGACCAGCACGCGAGTCGACATGCTGTACCTACCCCTGCTCTGTGCCGGTCGGATCACCGACGTGGTCAACATCCCATGTCCCGGCGACATCAGCCGCAGGCCGGGGCTTCAGTGCCCACCGGACCGGCCGATTAGTCCACAGGCGCCCGACCCGTCCACAGTGCGCCGCCTCCCCTGGCCGACGGACCGTTCGCCTCCGACGCTGATCTCGCCGCCGCCCGGAGGTCGGGCACGGTTTCCCCGCAACGCGCGGGCGGACCGGGCGGCTCGACGAGAGGAGCACGCACATGTCGCAGCACCCAGGCGGCGGGGCAGGCACGCTGTCCATCGCCACCGATCGGATCGCCCAGGCGGCGGGCGGTGTCACCGACATCGCCGGCTCGCTGGCCCGGGAGATCGCCGTGATGCACGACCTGCTCGGCCAGATTCGCGCCGGGTGGCAGTCCAGCGGCGCCGCCCCCGCCTTCCTGTCCGCGATGGACGCGCACCTGCAGGACGCGGCATCCCTGAAGGACGCCCTGACCGGCCACGGTTCCGCCTTGCAGGTCGCGGCGGACCGGTTCGCGCAGGCGGACCTCGAGCTCGCCGACGCGGTGACGGCGGTCCGCCGATGACCACCATCGCGGTGTCCTACGGTGCGATGGCCGGTGGACACGACGGGCTGATCGCGACCTGGGGGCGGATCGAGGGTCTCCTGACGGACCTGGACGCCGTCGCGGGCGGGACGGCTGGCATGACCGCCGAGACGGTCACGCAGTATCTGGCGCTCAAGGCGCGGTGGGACTCGGCCGCCGAGGACCGGCAGTACGTCCTGCACTCGCTCGCGAACCTGGTCGGTGAGGCGGCCCAGCGCTACCGGCACGTCGACGCGGCGATGGCGGCTCAGTTCGGGTAACCGGGCGGCTTCGAGTCGTCATCGGGTAGTCCGGGACCGGACGCGGTCTGTCGGTTTCGTCGGCCAGGACTCGCCGTGACGGGCGCCGGGTCGCGGTGCCGGTCGCTATGGCGGTCGCGGTGCCGATGCCGGTCGCGGTGCCGATGGCGGTCGCGGTGCCGATGCCGGTCGCGACACCGGTCGCGGTGCAGGTGCCGGTCGCGGCGCAGCAGCCTCGTCGCGACTCGGGCGCGGGTTCTGGCCGGGGAGGCCGGGTGGCAGGATCGGCGGCATGAGCTCCCCGAACCTGCTGGGCCCCGCACCGACCCTTCTCCCGGTGGACCCGGCCGCGGCGGAACTCGCCTCGGGCCAGCCACCCGAGGACGTCGTGCGCCGGTTCCCCACGTCGAGCCTGTGCTGGGCGATGCTCGCCGAGCAGGCGCTCGATCGCGGCGACGACGTCACCGGATACGCCTACGCCCGGGTCGGCTACCACCGCGGCCTGGACCTGCTTCGTCGATCGGGGTGGAAGGGTGCCGGCCCGATCCCATGGACGCACGAGCCCAACCAGGGCTTCCTGCGGGCGCTCTCGGCGCTCGGGCAGGCGGCGGGGCTGATCGAGGAGAAGGGAGAGCTCGAGCGGGTGACGGCGTTCCTGCTGGACGCGGATCCGCAGATTCCCGCCGAGCTCCTGCCCTGACGAGGTCCGGTCGCCCGGGAGGCGGTGCATGAACAAGCTGCTGGTCTGGCGGGGGATCGACGAGTGGCGGGCGGAGGTCAGCCAGGTCCGGCTCGCGGCGGACGGGCTCAGCGCCACCGGCACGCAGCTGGGCGTCGCGCCGGTGCCGTACCGGCTGGACTACTCGCTCGAGACCGGAACCGGCTGGGTGACCGCCCGGCTGGACGCCACGGCGACAGGCGACGGCTGGAGCCGGCACCTGGACCTGCGGTCGGACGGGGCGGGCCACTGGACCTGCGCCGTCGAGGCATCCGGCGAGGTCGACCTGCCGCCGGCCGGCGGCGATCTGACCGCGGTCGAGGGTGCGTTGGACTGCGACCTCGCCTGCAGCCCGCTGACCAACGCGATGCCGGTGCTGCGACACCGGCTGCACGTCGGCCCCGGCGAGCAGGACTTCCTGATGGCCTGGATCTCGGTGCCCGACCTGCACGTGCACCCGTCGAAGCAGCGCTACGAGCACGTCGGGCTGGACGAGACGGGTGCCGTCGTCCGGTACGTCGGCGAGCACCGCGGCTTCGTCGGGATGCTGGCCCTCGACCCGGATGGATTCGTCCTGTACTACCCGGATCTCGCGATGCGGGTCACCGGCCCGGCGCCGTTCTGACGCCGCCGCCCGCCGAGCGCGGCGGCACGGAAGGCCGCCCGTCGCGGTCGCACCCCAGGACGGGCGCGTCCCGCCGGGGCGGCGGGTAACCCGGCCACGCGGCTGACGCGGCGGTCCACGACGCCGTCGTCCGTCACCGCCTCGCGCGCTGCGCCGGGCACGCCCGCGGCCGCACCCGGCGCCGGACGATCGACAGCCTCGGCCGAGCCGGTGACACGGGCCGAGCTCCGCCGATCGCCCGGGCACCGCTGCCCGCTCGACGGCTCCGCTGGCCGTCCTCCCCGGGCTGTCCGTTCGTCGGCTGGTGCCGGCCGTCGTCCGCCGCCGACCGCCGCGTGACAGTTCCGTCCGGATCGCCGCGGCGACGGTCGCTGCGTCGGCCGCCGCGCCGCCGGGGTGGCCGATCGCCCGGAAGTTGGCTGCGAGGATTTCGAAGCGACACCATCGACAGTGGGAGCCGCGGCATCGCGACCGCCAACGACGGCGAAAACATGGGGGCTGACCATGAGCGGTCCACGGGACGTCACTGCCGTTCGACCCTGGCTGCGCAGCGTCGCCGCGATCCCGCGGCGCAGAACCTGGTTCATCGTCGCGAAGATCGTGCTCGTCGCCGGGGCCAGCGTCCTCGGCTACCTCGCCGGCGAGGGTTCCCGCCTCGGATTCGCCCTCGGGGCGGCAGCGTGCCTCGTCGTCGTCGGGCTCGTCGAGGGACTCGACACCGCCATCCGTGACGACGAGCAGCGGGAGGCGGAACGCCATCAGGCGGAGGCCAGGCAGGATCGCGAGGACGCGGTGACCGAGTACGGGCAGCTGGTCAACTACACCCTCACGCCCGTCGCGGACGTCATCGCGCGCATGCTCGTCACCTCGGACCGCCAGCTGCGCAGGACGCTGTTCGCCAGCGTGTACACGCTCGCGGTCGAGGCGCTGTGCGAGCTGCTCGCGCCCGCCGCGACCCGCGCCGCCTACTACGAGCTCGTCGACGGGGTCGTCGTCCGGGTGTTCGCCAACGGTCCGACCACCCAGCGGTCGCGGTTCGAGCCCGGCACGGCGTCTGCCCGCGCGATCCTGCGGCTGATCAACAGCGGCGATTTCGTCTACGTGCCGGACGCGCGGGAGAACTCCGCGGTGAAGCCGTCACCGGGCAGCGCCTACCGGTCCGTGATCGCGTTCTCCGTGCGCACCGACGACCGGCCGTTCGGGATGCTGACCGTCGACTCGCCCCAGGTCGACGCTTTCTCGGAGAAGGACATCAGCACGGTGCGCGTGCTGGCGAAATTGGTCGCATCCGCCCGCGCCGCAGTCGACGCCACCGTGCCGCGCTGACCGTATCCTTGTCCCCCAGGAGGTGGTTGCATGAATTCCCCCATCACCGGGCCGATCCTCGACGACCTCACCTCCCAATGGATCGACGGTGACATCCCCGTCGACACGTATCTCAAGCAAGCCCGCCGCCTCGCCCGCGATTCCGCCCGCCGCGACATCAGCCGGGAGGACGACCGCCGCACCAACGGTGCGGCGAGCGCGAACGGCGAGGTCCGCCGCCGCGGTGACCCTGCCGACTGACCCCCGCATCCCCCGACGACCGCGCTGCACCCGGCGACGGGCACGGCGCTTCCCGGAGTCGGTCCGGCGCCCGGCCCACCGGCGCACCAGGGGAGCAGCGTCGCCGTCGCGTCGCATCGGCGGGGTGGAGCCCGTCGAGCGGTTCGACGGATCGATCAGCCGGGCCGTCCGGCGTGAAACGGCCGAGATGCCGCGCTGATCGGGCCATCCGATGCGGGCGGCGACCGGATCCGGCGCCTCGCGGCCGCGGGCTCACGGGGCCACGATCCGCAGGCGCGCGGTGTGCAGGTACCACGTCCACCGGGTCATCGGGCGTGGATGCGCAACCCCGTCCCGGACGACGGTCGTGGGCGCGCTCGCGATCTGCACCGCCCGGCCGAGCGTGGTCGCCGGGCGCCGGCCGAACAGCGGTACCCGTCGCGGATGGATCGTCAGCGTGACCGCGAGCCCCTTCCGCGCGTCCGGCGCCACCCGCAGCTCGTGTGCGGGGCCGCCGAGGATCCGGTGCTCGTCGACGTACACCGGCCCGTCGATCGGGGAGATCCGGCCGTCGGCGACCAGCGCGCCGCCGGCGTCGTCGCGGACCAGCGGCACCTCCCGCACCGCCCCTGACACCGCGACCGCGGCCTGTGTACCGGCGTCGGCGGGCAATCCCCACAGCCGGGTCGCCGGCGTCGTCCGACCGGGGACGTAGCCGACCTCGACCGAGGACAGCAGGTCGCGGCGCAGCAGGCGCAACGCCACGGCGGCCAGGTCGGCGTCGTCGCCGACGACGATCACCCGGCCGGACAGGTCCGGATCGATCTGCTTGCCCGGCCGCGGACCCACCCGCAGGGCCCGCAGGCCGACGAGCGCCGCCGGCAGGTCGCGGTCGCCCGCGCCGCCGTCATCGGGTCCGCCGCCGGTCCCGCCGGGTCCCGGGTCGGCCCGGCAGATCAGCACCGTGACCGGCGGCGGAACGGCCGCTTGGGACTGCGTCACCGACTACCCTTCGCTCTGGCGCTGCACCGATGGCGGCGATCCGGCAGCGGCCGGGTCGCCCTGGGCCCGCTCGGGGCCGCGAACGTGGGGAGTGTGTCATGGCCGTGATGGTGCTCATCGGCGCCCAGTGGGGCGACGAGGGCAAAGGCAAGGCCACCGACCTGTACGGCGAGCGCGTGCAGTGGGTCGTCCGGTACCAGGGCGGCAACAACGCGGGGCACACCGTCGTGTTGCCGGACGGTCAGAGCTTCGCGCTGCACCTCATCCCCTCCGGGATCCTGACGCCGGGGGTCACGAATGTGATCGGCAACGGCGTGGTGATCGACCCCGGCGTATTGCTGACCGAGCTCGCGGGTCTCGACGAGCGCGGCATCGACACCGGCCGCCTGCTCATCTCGCACGACGCGCACCTGATCATGCCGTACCACGTGGCCATCGATAAGGTCTCCGAGCGCTACCTCGGCAAGGCCAAGATCGGCACCACCGGCCGGGGTATCGGGCCTGCCTACGGGGACAAGGTCGCGCGGCTCGGGGTCCGCGTGCAGGACCTGCTCGACCCGTCGATCCTCGCGCAGAAGGTCGAGGCCGCCCTCGACATCAAGAACCAGCTGCTGGTCAAGGTGTACAACCGGCGGGCGCTCGACTGCGGCCGCATCGTCGACGAGGTGCTCGAGCAGGGCGAGGGGTTCAAGCACCGGATCGCCGACACCAAGCTCGCCCTCGGCCGGGCCGTGGACCGCGGTGACCACATCCTGCTCGAGGGATCGCAGGGCACGCTGCTCGACGTCGACCACGGCACCTACCCGTACGTCACCTCGTCCAACCCCACGGCGGGCGGCGCCGCGGTCGGCGCCGGAATCGGGCCCACCGCGATCTCCTCCGTGCTCGGCATCCTCAAGGCCTACACCACCCGCGTCGGCGAGGGCCCGTTCCCGACCGAGCTGCACGACGAGTGGGGCGAGTACCTGCGCAAGACCGGCGGCGAGATCGGCGTCACCACCGGTCGGCTGCGGCGCTGCGGCTGGTTCGACGCGGTCATCGCCCGGTACGCCGCGCGGGTCAACGGCATCACCGACTTCTTCCTGACCAAGCTCGACGTGCTGTCCTCGCTCGAACAGGTGCCGATCTGCGTCGGCTACGACGTCGACGGCGAACGGTTCGACGAGATGCCGCCCACCCAGACGGGTTTCCACCACAGCAGGCCCATCTACGAGTTCCTGCCCGGCTGGTTCGAGGACATCACCGGCTGCCGGGAGTTCGACGAGTTGCCGGTCAACGCCCGGTCGTACGTGCGGCGGCTCGAGGAGCTGTCCGGGTCGAGGATCTCGTCGATCGGCGTCGGTCCCGGCCGGGATCAGACGATCGTCCTGCACGACGTGCTGGACGAGGCCGCCTGAGATGTCGACGGCGGACTGGGACGGCGCCGGCTACGAGCGGATCAGCGCCCTGCAGCGCTGGCTCGCCGAGCGCTCGCTCGCCGGCATCGGGTTCCGCGGCGACGAGCGGCTGCTCGACGTCGGGTGCGGCGACGGCTTCGTCACCCGCGCGCTGGCCGCCCGGCTGCCGCGGGGCGAGGTGCTGGGCGTCGACGCATCCCCGCGGATGATCGCCGTCGCACGCGCGCGGCCCGCGCAGTCGTCCAGCGAGCCGCCCGGCGCGCCGCTGCGGTTCGAGCGGCGCGACGCCCTCGACCTCGCCGGCCTCGGGCCGTTCGACGTCGTCGTCTCGTTCAACACCCTGCACTGGGTGCACGACCAGCGGGCCGCGCTGGCGGCGATCGCCGGCGTCACCGTCCCGGGCGGCCGCGTCATCGTGCAGCAGGTGTGCGGCGGTCCGCGGCCGAGCCTGGAGAGCGTGGCGATGCAGGTGTGCGCAACCCCGCGCTGGGCCCCGTTCTTCGCCGGATTCGAGGCGCCGTTCGTGCACGTGGACCCCGACGCGTACCCGGGCATCGCGGCGGCGGCGGGGCTGGTCGTGCAGACGCTCGACGTGCAGGACCTCACCTGGGACTTCCCGTCGCGGGACGACTTCGCGCGGTGGTCGGCGGTGGGATCCACCGACTGGACCCGGCGGCTGCCGCCCGACGAGGTCGACGAATGGGTGGCGGACGAGATCGCCGCCTACGAACCGATCGCCGGGACACCCGGCAGGTTCCGCTTCCTGCAACTGCGCGCCGAGCTGACGCCGGCCGACCGGCCGGACTAGCCGGCGGAGCCGGGCGAGCCTCGCGGGTGGTCCGGTGCGCAGGCGGACGGCTACGACCAGCTCACCCGCACGTGTTCACGCCAGTGACCGAGCGCGTCGACCGCGCCGGTCTCGGCGATGTCGTCGCCGCGGTTCCACAGCCCCAGGTACAACGCCGCCGCCGTGCCGCGGAGCTCGGCGTCCGCGGCCCCGTCGGCGCCGAGCGTCGTCACCGGCGGGTCGGCGGACACCGCGACGGTCCAGGCCGCGTCGGCGTCCGTCGCGCGGATGGCGATCCGGAACGGCTCCGCGGTGCGCAATCTCGTCGACCGGCGCGGCACGAATCCCCGGACGAGCTCGTCGATGCCGTCGACCGCGACGTCCTGAGCGACCTCCGCTTCGCTGGTCGACGGCATGCGGCCGAGGCGGGCGGACAGCATGTCGACGCGGTGGATGGTCGCCTCGTGCGCCTGCCGGCGCGCCCAGAAGTGTCGCGGCGGCGGGGCGTTCTTCAGGAACCACATGGCCTCGAGGTCCTCCGGAGCAGCGGACAGCGCGGCGACCAGCCCGGCGGCCCCCGACTCGAACCAGCCGCGCAGCGCCGCGGCCGCCGCGTCCCGGTCGGCGCTCGCGGCGTCCTGCGGCCCCTCGAACAGCGCCGCCGTCTCCTCATCGGACGGGTTCGAGGTGCGCGCGTGCGCGACGATCTCGGTCGCCCAGCGCTGCACGCCGCCCAGGTGGCGGATCAGTTCGGCGGCCGTCCACCGCGGACAGGTGGGCACCGGGTCGCCCGGCAGGACCCTGGCGAACTCCTCGGCGAGCAGGGCGGACTCCGCGGCGACGGCGGCGATCAGCCGCTCGGTGTCGGGCCGGCCGGGCGGGGTGGTCACGGGCACAGCGTCGCACGGCACCGCGACACCCCGGCGAGGACCCGACGCGGACCGGCGAGGGCCCCGCGCGGACCGGCGAGCACGCGGGAGAGGTCCGCGGGGACCCGCCGGACAAAGCCAGCGACGTCCGACCCATCGAAGACGGCTACTCTGCCCGTCGTGCGGATTCTGGTGGTCGGCTCTGGTGCCCGTGAGCACGCCATCCTCCGCGCGCTGCGCCGGGATCCCGGCGTCGACGACCTGCACATCGCGCCCGGCAACGCCGGCACCTCCGGCCTCGCCGTCCCGCACCCGGTCGACGTGGCCGACCGCGCGGCGATCACCTCCCTGGCCCTCCGGATCGCGCCCGACCTCGTCGTCATCGGGCCCGAGGTGCCGCTCGTCAACGGCGCGGCGGACGAGCTGCGGGCGGCCGGGTTGGCGGTGTTCGGCCCCAGCGCGGCCGCCGCCAGGATCGAGGGCTCCAAGACGTTCGCCAAGGACGTGATGGCCGCCGCCGGCGTCGCCACCGCCGCCTCCGTGACCGTGCGCGACCCCGCCGGCATCGACGCCGCGCTCGACACGTGCGGTGCCCCGTTCGTGGTGAAGGACGACGGTCTCGCCGCCGGCAAGGGCGTGGTCGTCACCGACGACCGGGCCGCGGCACGGGCGCACGCGGAGGCCGTGCTCGCGGCCGGCCACCCCGTGGTGGTGGAGGAGTACCTCGCCGGCCCCGAGGTGTCCCTCTTCGCGATCTGCGACGGGCGGACCGCGCTGCCGCTGTTACCCGCCCAGGACTTCAAGCGGATCGGCGACAACGACGCGGGCCCGAACACCGGCGGCATGGGCGCGTACGCGCCGCTGCCGTGGGCGCCGGCGGGCATGGTGGACCACGTCCAGCGCACCATCCTCGACCCGGTGATCGCCGAGATGTCTTTCCGCGGAACGCCTTTCACCGGAGTGCTGTACGCCGGCCTGGCGCTGACGGCGGACGGCCCGCGGGTCATCGAGTTCAACTGCCGGTTCGGCGATCCGGAGACCCAGGTGGTTCTGGAACTGCTGGACACGCCGCTGGGAAACCTCCTCGCCGCCGCCTCCGCGGGTCGGCTGGCCGAGATCGGGCCGCTGTCCTGGCGTGCCGGGGCCGCCGTGACCGTGGTGATCGCCGCCGAGAACTATCCGGGCCCGCCGGTGACCGGCGACCCGATCACCGGCGCCGACGCGGACGGCATCCTGCACGCCGGCACCGCGATGGGCGCGGACGGCACGCTCGTCTCGGCCGGCGGGCGGGTGCTGTCGGTGGTCGCCACCGGCAACGACCTGGCCAAGGCGCGCGAATCCGCCTACGAGCTGGTGGACCGGGTCGGGCTGCGCGGATCGCAGCACCGCACGGACATCGCGCTGGCCGCCGCGCAGGGCCGCGTCCTGGTGCCCGGCCAGGCCTGACCGGAGTTCGTGCCGGCCGCGCGGAGGCCGGGCGCTTCGAGGCGCGCCTGTCGTACCGTGCTGGAGTGCCCACCACCCCAGCCGGCGACCGGATCGGGCCGCTGGCGACCGCGGCGGCCAGGGAGGCCCGGCTCATCGCGCCGGCCGAGCGGTCCGCCGTCGCACCGTTCTACGTGATGCGGGTGCTGGCCGCCGCCGCCCGGCGGGCCGAGCGCGGCGATGTGCTGCACAACCTCGCGGCCGGGCAGCCGTCCACCCCGGCACCCAAGCCGGTGCTGGCGGCCGCGCACCGCGCGCTGCACGGCGAGATCCTCGGCTACACCGAGACTCCTGGCATCGCACCGCTGCGCCAGGCGATCTCGGGCCACTACCGGTACCGATACGCCATGGACGTCGACCCCGATGACGTCGTGGTCACCACCGGCTCCTCCGGCGGGTTCCTGCTCGCGTTCCTGTCGGCGTTCGACGTCGGGGACCGCGTCGGCCTTGCCAGGCCCGGCTACCCCGCATACCGGAACATCTTGCACGCCTTGGGATGTGAGGTCGTCGACCTGCCCTGCGGCGCCGAGACCCGTTACCAGCCGACCCCCGGGATGCTCGACGGGCTGGACCTCGACGGCCTCGTCGTGGCCAGCCCGGCGAACCCGACCGGGACCATGCTCGATCGCGCGGAGCTGGCCGCTCTGGCGCGGCACTGCGCCGCGACCGGCGTGCGGCTGATCTCCGACGAGATCTACCACGGCATCACCTACACGGGGCTGACCTCGAGCAGCTGGGAAACCGATCGTTCCGGGTTCGTGGTCAACTCCTTCTCCAAGTACTTCTCGATGACCGGTTGGCGGATCGGCTGGCTGCTGGTGCCGGACGACTGCGCCGACGTGCTCGACGCCCTGGCGGGCAACCTGGCGATCTGCCCGCCCGCGCCGGCGCAGTTCGCCGCGCTGGCGGCCTTCGACGCCTACGACGAGTGCGACGGCCACGTCCGCCGCTACGCGACGAACCGGTCGCTGCTGCTGGACGGGCTGCGCGGGCTCGGCATCGACCGTCTCGCGCCCGCCGACGGTGCCTTCTACGTGTACGCCGACGTCTCGCACCTGACGGACGATTCCGCCGCGTTCTGCGCCGACCTGTTGCAGACCGCCGGCGTCGCCGCGGCGCCCGGAGTCGACTTCGACCCCGTCGACGGCCACCGGTTTCTGCGGCTGTCCTTCGCCGGCGCCACGGAGACCGTGACGGGCGCCGTGACGGCACTCGCCGACTACCTCGGCGGCCGCATCCAGCCCCTCGGGCGCGCCGCCGGCCGGGGGGAACGTTCGCCGTCGCGGGGTCGTTGATCAGGGTGACGAACGGTGTCCCCGAGCGAAACCCTGAGATCGAAATCAGGGTTGCCACCTGAGGTCCGGACGTCGGAATTCGTGGACAGTGGTACTCACAGGGCCGGTGATCGGCCGCCGGCGTCTGGCCGGTGTCATCGGCAGGAGGAAGACATGGACAAGTTCTTGAAGATCGTCGGCATCGTGGTGATCGCCTGGATCGTGCTCAGCCTGATCGGCTGGGTGATCGGTGCGGTGTTCTCCGGACTGTTCTGGATCGCGATCATCGCCGGCGGTATCTGGGCGGTCGCGGCCATCTCGAACAAGCGCAGGCAGAACCAGGTCGGCTACCGCCCGTGAGGCGGGCCGGCCCGAGCGATCGGGCCGGCAGCACCACCGGGGTGGTCCGGCGGACGGCACCCGAGCAGTCGGGGTTCCGCGCCGGCAGGCAGGCGCATCGGCCGCAGCGTGACGAACGGCGGGTTCTCGCGAGAACGATCGCGAGGACCCGCCGTTCGCTCGTCCCGGACGCCGGATCGCCGGCGACGGTGCGCCGGAACGCCACGCCGAACGCCACGCAGGCCGCCGACAGCGTGTCGACGGCCTGCGGGTTGCATCCGGCCGGCGCGGCCGGACGCGTCCTCGATCAGCCTGCCGCCGGCGGCATCAGCACCGAGTCGATCAGGTAGACGGTCGCGTTCTTGGTCTTGACGCCGCCGCAGATCACGTTCGCGTCGTTGACCTTCAGCGTGTCGCCGGAGCCGGTCACGGTCAGCATCGCGCCGTTGGCGGTCGGATGGGTTCCGACGATCTGGCCGGGATCCAGCTGACCGGGCACCACGTGGTAGGTCAGGATGCCGGACAGCAGGTCGGTGTTCGTCTTGAGCGTGTCCATCGTCGCCGCATCGATCTTGGCGAAGGCCGTGTCGACCGGTGCGAACACGGTGAACTCGCCGTTGTTCAGCGTGGTGACCAGGTCCACCTGCGGGTTGACCTTGCCGGACACCGCGGCCACCAGGGTGGTGAGCAGGGGGTTGTTCGACGCCGCGGTCGCGACCGGATCCAGGGCCATGCCCTCGACCGAGCCGGCGCCGCTGGGCACCGCCGCCGCGTAGTCGGCACATCCGGGCCCGACGAGGGCGGCGGCCATGGCCTCGCCCGAGGTCATCGGCCCCATCGAGCTCATCGATTCCGACGACATCGACCCGGCCGACGTCGGTCCCGCCGTCATCGACTCGGACGTCATGGGCTCCGCGCTCATGGACTGCGAGCTCATGGACTCCGACGTCATGGCCTCGGAACCCGGGGACGCCGCGGCCGGGCTGGTCGCGGCCGCACTGCTGGCGGCCGGGGTCGAGCTGGACCCGCAGGCCACCAGCGTGACGGCCAGGGCCGCCCCGGCGGCCAGGGTGAGGGCGCGCTTGATCAACATGGGTGCTCCTTGATGGTGTTCGCCGACGATCGGCGGCGGTGGGACGAGCGGATCGCTCGGACTGATCGCATGGTCGCCAGGGAGGAACCTCCCCCGACGGCGACCGTGGGTGTTCGAACTCTTGTCGGTCTGGTCGTGCCGTGCGTCGTGCTGGGTGGCGTCGGTCGGATCGGCCTCGTCAGGCCGTCACCGACACCTGGCGGGTGTCGAGACCCGTTGACCCGTCCGGCATCACCCCCTGGATCGCGTCGGTCTGGATCTCGCCGGCGGCGTCGATCGCCCGGCAGCGGATGGCGTGGTTGCCGGCCCCGGTGGCCTGCCACTCGTACGACCAATGCCGCCAGGTGTCGATGCTGACGTCGCCGGACAGCGTGGCGTCCTGCCACTCGCCGTCGTCGATCTGCACCTGGACGCCGGCGATGCCGCGGTGCTGCGCCCAGGCGACGCCCGCGACGACGACCGGGCCGGCGGTCAGTTGCGCGAAGCTGCCGGGCACGTCGATCCGCGACGCGGTCTTGATCGGTGCCTGCGGCGCCCAGCCCCGGTCGGTCCAGTAGGCGCTGACGTCCGCGAACCTCGTGAGCTCGAGGTCGACGACCCACTTGGTGGCCGACACGTATCCGTAGAGGCCGGGGGTGACCATCCGGACGGGAAAGCCGTGCTCGATCGGCAGCGGTTCCCCGTTCATGCCGAAGGCGAGCAGGGCGTCGCGGCCGTCGGTGAGCGCGGCCAGCGGCGTCGTCACCGTGAACCCGTCCACGCTGGTCGAGAGCACGCAGTCGGCACCGGCCTGCGGGCCGGCCATGGCCAGCACGTCCGCGATGCGCACGCCGTGCCACCGGGCGTTGCCGGCGAGGTCACCGCCGACCTCGTTGGAGACGCAGGTGAGGGTGATCATCCGCTCGATGGTCGGCATCGACGTGAGGTCGCTGTAGCCCAGCGTGATCTCCCTGTCCACGAGGCCGTGCACCCGCAGCTGCCAGCTGTCGCTGGTGATCCGGGGCACGAGGAAGGCGGTGTCCACCCGGTAGAACTCGGCGTTGTCCGTGACGAACGGGGTGATCCCGTCCACCTGCAGGGCGATGCCGGGGACGTCCACCATCTGCGCGTCGACGGGCGTCGGCAGGCTGATCCCGGCGCGGCTGGCCACGACGTCGCCGGCACTGGGTATCCAGCGGGCGAGCGCGCCCGCCGCCGCGGCGACCAGCGCCCCGATCCCGACGATCTTGAAGAAGCCGCGGCGGTCGAGGCCGGGTCGGCCGCCGCCGCCCGGCGTCGCCAGGGCCATCGGATGAGCAGAGCCGGTGGTGGCGCGCTTCGGGTCGGCCGCGTCGTCCCAGGGCCCTGCCTCGTGGGCGTGATCCGCGGGCAGCGGGCCGGCCGTGAACGCGCCCGCTGCGGACGCGCTCTGCGGATCGTCGGTCGGCCGGGTCGCCGCAAGGGGCGCGGGCACGACCTGCCGGCGCAGGACCGTGACGAGGAAGTAGATGCCGGCCGCGCCGCCGATCAGGATGGGCAGCAGGTCGAGGATGCCGGCGCCGGTGCGACCGAGGATCGCCGCGCCGGTGACGACGATCAGCACCACGGTCACGCCGACGGCGACCCGCGGGCTGCGCCGGCCGATCAGGCCGACGACCGCCGCGACGATCGCCAGCGTGATCACCATGCCGACCGTGAGCGCGTTCTTGTCGTTCTCGCCGAACGTGCGGATGGCGAATTCCTTCAGCCATTCCGGGGTGAATCGGATGAATGTCTGGCCGAGTGAATTCATCGGTGACGACGCCGCGTGCAGCAGGTTGATCCACTGGCCGACGGCGCTGAGCAACTCGGCCAGGCCGATGGCCAGCGCGACCGAGATCACCCCGACGAGCGCCGCGGCGGCCCGACCCGGGCGCCATTGCGCCGGTGGGTGCTGGGGCTCCCACCCGGGTGGGCAGCTCGCTGGTCGTCACGACGGGCGTTCGGACTGACCGCTGATCCGGATGGGTGAGGTTTGCTGAATCGTGATCGCGGTTGCGGTTGCTCAGCGGGGTGTCTTCGGGCA
Organism: uncultured Actinomycetota bacterium; assembly: GCA_963844455.1. Classification (GTDB taxonomy): domain Bacteria; phylum Actinomycetota; class Actinomycetes; order Mycobacteriales; family Nakamurellaceae; genus Nakamurella. Next base: position 81,150 of record CAWJOH010000008.1, on the reverse strand, counting down.
CGGACTCCATGGTCCGCCTCCGCGGCCGATCCCGGCTGCGCCCGTCACCAACCCGTAAGGAGGCGGCGGAGGCGCGCCGGCGCTCGCGCGCGCAACCGCGCGTGCGCGAAAAGTTCGCCCTTCGTCCGAAGGCCATCCGGCGAAGATTCGGCGACGAACACCCAGCGATGTACCACGCAAAGCCCGCCCCCGGACGAAAGGATGTGGCCATGCCGCCGCCCGGACCAGCCCGCGCCGAACGGGGGCGTTCCGACGCGGCCGGCCGGACCGACAACGCCCTGAGCGCCGTGCCGGACCAGCCCGCCGCGCAGACGCCGGAGGAATTGTTGCGGCTGACCGCGCTGGGTCAGGCCCCGGCGTTCGAGCAGCTGTACACCCTGTTCGCCGCGCGGGTGTTCGGACTGGCCAGGCGCATCGTCCGGGATCCGAGCCAGGCCGAAGAGGTGGCCCAGGAGGTCTTCCTGGAGATCTGGCGCAGAGCAAGTCGTTTCGACTCCGCACGAGGCTCGGGCACGTCGTGGATCATGACGATGACGCATGCCCGGTCGGTCGACCGGGTGCGCTCCGCGCAGGCGTCGATCGATCGCGAGGTCAAGGTCGCGCAGGCGTCCACCGAGCGCGACGTGGATTCGGTGATCGAGGCGGTGGAGTCCAGCTTCGAGCGCCGCGCCGTGCAGCGATGTCTGGGGACGCTGACCGACCTGCAACGTGAGTCGATCACTCTCGCGTACTACAGCGGATACACCTATCGGGAAGTCGCGGAGCTGCTGACGGCTCCGCTCCCGACCATCAAGACCAGGCTGCGCGACGGCCTGATCCGATTGCGAGATTGTCTGGGGGTGGGGGGATGAGCGCCGACCTGCACCTGGACACCGGCGTCCTCGCCGTGGGGGCGTTGCCGCCGGAGGAGCTGTCCGACGTCGAGGCACATCTCGAGACCTGCGCGTCCTGCGCGCTCGAGCTGGCCGGCTTTCTGGAGACCGTGGCGCTGCTCGGCGGCGCGGCTGCCGAGACGCCGCCGGCGTCCCTGCGGCGCTCGGTGATGGAAGCCATCGCGGTGACCCCGCAGCTGCCGCCGCTGCCGGCGGAATTCGACGCGGGAACGGGCGCGCGGCTCATCCCCGGCCCGGGCGCGCACCGCGCCACCGAGGCCGAGACCGGGACGACCGGCGACGAGCCGCCGGGCGAGGGCCGGCCGTCCGCGGGCGATCAGCCGACGGACCGCGGACCCGGCTCCGTGACGCCGATCAACCGTCGCTGGTACCGGCGCCCCGGCACCTACCTCATCGCGGCGGCGAGCGCGGCCATCCTGGCCACCGGCACGATCTTCGCGGTGAACCAGTTCACCGGGCCCGACGCCCAGACCGCGCTGGAGCAGTGCATCGAGCAGGCGCCGGACCGCGAGCAGCTGCGTCCCCAGGCGGGCGGCGGCGGCGTCACGCTCGCCCCGTCCTGCGCCGGCGCGCTGGTCGACGTGTCCGGGCTGCCGCAGCTGCCCGACGACCGGACGTACCAGCTGTGGATGCTCACGGAGGCGACCAACCCCCGTTCCCTCAGCCTGCTGCCCACGGTGGCCGACGGCGGCCAGCAGGTCGTCGTCGCACCGATCCAGCCGGGCGACGCCGCCATCGGGGTGACCGACGAGCCCGCCGCGGGTTCCGAGCAGCCGACGTCCGACCCGGTGTGGGCGGTCCCGCTGGAGGCGTGACGGACCGCGGACGGGGGGTTCGGCTCGCCCGCGGTCCGTCAGCCGCTGAGCTTCGGCACCTCGTCCTGGTGCGGCGGGTCGTGCGCGTGCCGGGGGCCGGTCTCGACGACGACCATCGCTGCCAGCATCAGCACCCCGCCGACCGCGATGCGCCAGGTGAGCGGCTCGCCGAGCAGGGTGATCGAGAACAGCGCGGCCCAGGCCGGTTCGGTGGCCATGATGATCGCCGCGCGGGAGGGCGCCAGGTGCGCCTGGGCCCAGGACTGCACCACCATCGCGACCGCCCCGGCCACGACGGCCAGGAACACGACGGCGAACCAGTCGAACCCGGTCGTCGGCAGCGTGACGCCGCCCTCGACGACGAGCGCGCTGCCGATGCCGAGCGCGGCCGTGACCGACAGCTGGACGACCGAGAGCCCGACCGCGTCCCTGGCGGTCGTCCAGGCGCCGAGGCCCACGATGTGCAGGGCGTAGACCACCGCGGAGGCCAGCGTGATCGCCTCACCGATGCCGATCGACAGGCCGTTCAGGCCCAGGATCGCGAGGCCGACCGTCGCGATGCCGGAGCCGACCCACACCCGCGGCCCGATGCGGCTGTGCAGGAGCAGCGCCGCCCACATCGGCGTCAGCACCACGTAGGTCCCGGTGATGAAACCGGAGATGCTCGCCGGGGTGTACTCGAGCCCGATCGTCTGCAGGATCTGCCCGACCCCGAAGGCGAGGCCCAGCCACACGCCGCGCACCATCGCCCGGCGGGAGAGCCGGCGCAGCGCGGGATAGAAGGCGACGGCGAGCAGGACGGCTGCGATGGTGAACCGGACCGCGAGAAAGCTCAGCGGCGTCATCCGCTCCAGCAGCGCCTTGGTGAGCGGGAAGCTCGACCCCCAGGCGGCGGCGACGGCGAGCAGCCCGATGAGCGACCACGCCGTGGCGCGGGTGCTGACCCCCGCGCCGACACTCACCCGGAGATCATCCGTCATCGGCGGTCGCCGGCCCGGAGGATCCCGTCGCCGGCGTCCGGACCGGGTCGGGGGTCGGTCCCGGTCCTCGATCGGTGACCGTCCGGACCCACCGGCGGGCGGCCGGTGGGCTCCGCTCGCCGGTGCCGGTCGTGCAACCGTCGACCCGCTAGGTTCCGTCCAACGGATACGGCAGGAGGACTGGGTGGGGCCGGAGGAGGAGGCTGAGTTCGCCGTGTACGTGACCGAGCGTCGCGACCGGGTGCGACGGACGGCGTACCTGCTCTGCGGCGACTGGCATCGGGCCGACGACCTCACCCAGCTCGCGTTCGTCAAGCTGTACGGGGCCTGGGACCGGGTCCGGGACAAGGGCGCGCTGGACGCGTACGTGCGGACGTCGCTGGTCCGGTCGGTGGTCGACGAGTCGCGGCGGCCGTGGCGGCGCGAGCAGTTCGTCGACGAGGTCCCCGAGCCCGGCTCGGGCCGGACACCCGACGTCGACCTGTCCGCGGTGATCACGGACCGGGCGGTGATGCGTGCAGCGCTCGAGCAGGTCCCGCCCGGCCAGCGCGCGGTGCTGGTGCTCCGGTACTACGAGGGCGCGAGCGTCGCGGACGCGGCGCAGATCCTGCAGTGCGCCGAGGGCACGGTGAAGTCGCAGACGGCGCGGGGGCTGGCCGCGCTCAAGGTGGCACTGGCGGGCATGGGCGCGCTGCCGGACGACCCGCAGTCCGGGGGGAACCGCGCGGACGCGTTCCCGACCGGTCGGTCCGATCCGGGCGGGCGGCCCGCGACGAAGGATGCGCTGCCCGCCGACGATGCCGGTGAGGACAGCGGAAGGGGGCGCGCACGGTGACCGACCCGACCGACCCGACCGACCCGACAGACCAGACCGATCCGATGAACGATCCCGATCCGCAGGCGCGCCGCCTCGCCGAACTGTTGCACGACCTCGCGGACGACCCGGCGGCACCGACGTCGACCGTGACGCCGCTGTCGGTGATCGCCGCGGCCCGCCGCGCGGCCGCCGAGCCCACGAGCGCCCGCGCGTCGGCGGCCGCCGCCGGCGCCCCGATCGCGCTGGCGGGTGGCGACGGCGACCCGCCGCAGCCCGCGTCGCCGGGAACCACGCCGTCAACCGCCCCGGCGCTCGCGCACCCGCAGCGGCCGGCGGCGACGCCCTGGTTCCGCCGGACCCGCCTGCTGGCCGGCGTCGCAGTCGCCGCCGCCGTGGTGGCGATCGCCGCGATCGTCATCCCGGTCGTGGTCCGCTCCGGGCCGGGAACCTCGGCCGGATCGGCCGCCGACAACGCCGTGTCCGCCCCGGCCGCCGCGGTCGGGTCCGATGCGCGGGAGACCGCGGGGGATCCGGCGGCTGAAGCGGCGCCGGCGGTGCCGTCCAGCGCGCCGCGAGCGGCGCGGTGCCGTCGAGCGCCGCCGCGAGCGGCGCGCCGCCGTCGAGCGCCGCGGGGGGCGGACGATCGGGCGACGCGACGGGAGGCGCCGCTGCGCCGCCGCCCGAGGCCGACAATTCTGCCGCGGCGGGTCTCGCGCCGGACGAAGAACTCTGTGCCTGGCCCCTGCTCGCCGACGCCCCCACGGCGGCCGCGCTGGCGGCGTTCCCGGCCGGGCGGGTGACCGCCTCCGGTCCGGCGGGCGGGCCGTGCGGGGACGATCCCGTCGGCGGTGCCTCCTTCGTCGATCGGCAGGGGTCCAGCGACGTGGTGGTGCTGGTGTCCCGATCGGACCCGTCGGCATGCACCCTCGAGGCGTCGCCCGTCGCGGGGCCCTGCGAGCTGAGCGCGGACGGGACGTATCGGGTACCTGCCGGCGCCGACGGATTCCGGCAGGTGTACCTGTACGGCGACGGCTACCAGGTGCTGGTGGGCACCGTCGGCGAAACCGGCACCGCCGGTGCGGCGTTCACCGCCGACGAGCTCGCCGCCGTCGGATCCGCGGTGCTGGCTTCGCTCGGCTGAGCCCGCGGGCCGCAGACCGCGGACCGCGGTCAGGCGGCGCTGATCGGGTTCTCGGCGACGCGGCCGAGGATCTCGCCGATGGTCGCGGCCGGGGAGAGCGCCGCCAGCTCGGGCGCGTTGAGCCGCTCGGTCAGCGCGGCGGCCAGATCGCGGATCTTGATGTTGCACTGCTGGGACTGCCAGCGCAGCAGCGCGAACGCCTCGTCCTCGTCGATCGCGTAGGTGACCATCAGCGCGCCCTTGGCCTGCTCGATGACCGCCCTGCTCTCGGCCGACCGCTCGACCGCCTCATGGCTGTGCTCGTCCAGGTCGCGCTGCAGCGAGTCGGTGATGTCGATGAAGTAACCCCTCAGGTGCAGCACCGGACCGGACGACGGGATGCCCTCGCCGATGGTGACGACCATCCGGTCGCGGCCCTTCGAGTCGACGATGCGGTGCCGGGAGCTGAACGGATGACCGTTCTGGATCGCCGCCTCGAGCACCTCGACGCCCCGCGCCCGGTCGTCCGGGTGCTGATGCATTCTCATCAGCTCGGTCGTCGGCACCACCTCGCCGGGTTCGAAGCCGTGCATGGCGTACACGCTCTCCGACCACCACCAGGAGTCGCCGGCGACGTCGTAGCGGAACCGGCCGACCTGCTCGGTGGTCGCTCCGGTCACCGCCGCCAATGCCGGCAGGGCGTCCTCGGTCATCGCTCTCCCGTCTCCTCGGCGCCGCCCTCGGTCATCCGAGATCGCTCCATGTACCGGCATGGACCGGATCTCGGATGCACGAGCCCAGGGTGTCCATTCTGTCCCGAGACCGGCCTTCGTGCGGAGTCATCCGGTCAACACGAGGACGACGGTCAGCGCGAGGATGACCGCGCTCGACGCGAGCCCGATCACGAGCCGGCCGGTCCGTCCCGTGACGACGCGGGCGAGCACCGTCCCGCCGGCGACCAGCAGCAGTTGCCAGCTCGCCGAGGCCGCGAACACGGCCACCACGAAGATCACCCCGCCGCCGGCCGCCGCACCCGTCGCGCGGCTGCCCAGGACCAGCGCCGCGAAGTAGACGATCGTCGCCGGGTTCAGCATCGTGATGCCGAGGAAGGTGAGGAACGCGCGACCGGGGCCGGTCACCGATGAGGCCGGCAGCGGCCGCTCCGCATCCCGCTCTCGCCCGTGATCGCGGACCGCGGTCCACGCGATCCGCACCGCGACGACGACGAGGACCGCCGCCGCCACCCAGCGGAGCGGCGTCGCGATGGCCGCGATCAACCCGGTCAGCGCGGCGCCGCCGACGACCGCGATCAGCGCGTAGATCCCGTCCGCCGTTGCCACGCCCAGCGCGGCGGCGCCGCCGACCCGCACCGACGTGCGCGCGGTCAGGGTGACCAGGTACGTCGCGACCGCGCCCACCGGCATCGCGATGCCGTACCCCGCGGCGAGTCCGGCGAGCGCGGCGTCCCAGTGCGCGCTCACCGGAGCGGCCACGGCGCGCGGGTCACCGGAGGATGGTGTCCGGTGCCGGCGCAGGCGGCAAGCGCCTTTCGCGTCCCCGCGAGGCGAGCGGGCGGCCGAAGCCTGCGACGACGTGCCCGCGGAGTCGGCGCCCGGCGCTGGCCCGGGGCCGCGGGCGACTCCCCGGCGCCGGAGGGCTGGGACACTCGGTCCGTGAAGCCACGGGTGGAGAACGTGCTGGCGCAGCGGTACGCGTCGGCGGAGATGGTCCGGATCTGGTCGCCCGAGGCGAAGATCGTCGCGGAGCGTCGGCTGTGGCTGGCGGTGCTGCACGCCCAGCGGGCGGCGGGCGTCGAGATCCCGGGGGCGGCGATCGCCGACTACGAGGCGGTCGTCGACCGGGTCGACCTGGATTCGATCGCCGCGCGCGAGCGGATCACCCGGCACGACGTCAAGGCGCGGATCGAGGAGTTCAACGCGCTCGCCGGGCACGAGCAGATCCACAAGGGAATGACCAGCCGGGATCTCACCGAGAACACGGAGCAGGCCCAGGTGATCGGCGCCCTGCGGCTCATCCGCGACCGGATCGTCGCCGCCCTGGCCCGGCTGGGTGAGCGCGCGGCGGAGTACGCGGATCTGGTCATCGCCGGCCGCTCGCACAACGTCCCGGCGCAGGCGACGACGCTCGGCAAGCGGTTCGCATCCGCCGCGGAGGAGCTGCTGATCGCATACCGGCGGGTCGACGACCTGCTGGACCAATACCCGGTCAGGGGCATCAAGGGCCCGGTCGGAACCGCGCAGGACATGCTCGACCTGCTGGGTTCCGCGGAAGCCGTGGACACCCTGGAGAACGCCGTGGTGCGGGAGCTCGTCGGCCCGCACCGGGTGCTGGACAGCGTCGGCCAGGTGTATCCGCGCTCCCTGGACTACGAGGTGCTCTCGGCCCTGGTACAGGTGGCCGCAGGGCCGTCGTCCCTCGCGACCACGATCCGGTTGATGGCCGGCGCGGAACTCGCCACCGAGGGCTTCCGGCCCGGTCAGGTCGGGTCGTCCGCCATGCCGCACAAGATGAACGCCCGATCCTGCGAACGGGTCACCGGTCTCGCGGTGGTGCTCCGCGGCTACGCCTCGATGGCGGGCGAGCTCGCGGGAAACCAGTGGAACGAGGGCGACGTCTCCTGCTCGGTGGTCCGCCGCGTCGCGCTGCCGGACGCCTGCTACGCGATCGACGGGTTGTTCGAGACCTTCCTGACGATCCTCGACGACTTCGGTGCGTATCCCGCCGTTCTCGAGCGGGAACTCGAGCGCTACCTGCCGTTCCTCGCCACGACCAAGGTGCTCATCGGCGCCGTGCGGGCCGGCGTCGGCCGCGAGCTCGCGCACGAGGTGATCAAGGAGCACGCCGTCGACGTCGCCCTGGCGATGCGCGAGAAGGGACAGGTGACAAACGATCTCGTCGAGCGGCTGGCGGCGGACGAGCGACTGCCGCTGGACGGCGGCCAGCTGGATGCCATGCTCGCGGACCCGATCTCGTTCACCGGGCTGGCCGAGCGGCAGGTCGCCGCGGTGCTCGACCGCATCGCCGTGGTCGTCGCCGCTCATCCCGCGGCGGCCGCGTACCGCCCCGGCGCGATTCTGTGAGGCGGTGGCTCGGCTCGATCGCGGTGCCGCGGCCTGCCCCGCCATTTGTTCAGCCAGGTAACACTTCTCGGCGAGCATCGTCCGGAGGGTCGGGCGCCGGCGACGGCCGGGGCGCACCCGACACCAGACCACAAACTCACCCATTTGCCGCCCACCCCGAGGGGTGAAACCTCCGTTCGAGCCTTTCGGCGGTCTATAACGCCCTGTAACGTTTCGACTACCGGGAATGCCGTTGCGCAGCGCCCGGTTGGCGACCGCGACTTCCCTCGAGGCCCTGGCTTCGCAGCCCGCAGTCGCCGCGGTCAGTGTCGACCGGTCATCGCGTCGGGGCGGTGCGCCGCGTCTCCAGATCGTCGGCACCACGCCTGCCCGAACGATCGAGCGAAGGGTTCGCTCGATCGTGCCCACCGACAGGTTCCACGTCATCGCCTGCCAGGAGGCCGCCATGATCGACATCGACAGCGAGTTCACCGCGGTCCAGGAGGACCCGAGCTCGTTCCTCATGGACTGGCCGGTGATCGAGTCCGCGAACGAGACCCGAACGGGCGGGTCGATCTTCATCCTCGACCGGCTCGGTCGCGCGGTGTCCTCCACCCGGCTCGATGTGCGCATCGCTCCCCGGGACCAGGCGGACGCGCCGGCGAGCGGGCCCGACGACGCGGCCGACGGAGCACTGCAGGCGCTGGGCTGGTCCCGCCGCGGACCGTGGGTGCCCGACGGCTTCGGCCGGCACACCGCGCGGGTCGTTGCGACGGCGGCCCAGGAGCCGATCCCCAGGCAGGTCCGGAGCAGCCTGTCGCTGGCCGAGGAGGCCGCGTTCCACTTCGCGTGAGCGCGGCTGAGCGCCGGCGGGCGGCGCGCCCAGCACGGCGGTCGGCGCGCGGGCACCGGGCGGTCGCCGGGCGGTATTGACCGGTCGAGCGGTGTTGACGCGGCCGAGCGCGGGGAATACTGCCGGGATGGACGATCCAGCGGGTTCGAGCGAACGGAACCGCCGCGACCGCCACGAGACCAGACTGCAGCAGCTGGACAGGAACTGGGCCGACCTGCTGCAGGAGCTCAGGGTCGCGCAGACGGGCGTGCAGCTGCTCACCGGCTTCCTGATGGTGCTCCCGTTCCAGCCCCGGTTCGCCGATCTGACGCCGTTCCAGCAGGACACGTACCTGGTCACCCTGGGCGCGTCGGTGATCGCCACCGCCTTCCTCATCGCCCCCGTCAGCATCCACCGCATGCTCTTCCGGCGGCATCAGCGGCGGGCGACGGTGGAGATCGCGCACCGCCTCGCCCAGGTCGGCCTCGCGCTGCTGGGCGTGGCGATCGTCGGGGTGGTGCTGTTGATCTTCTCGTTCGTGCTGGGCATGGCGGCGGGCGTGGCCGCCGCGGTGTTCGTCGCCCTGCTGCTGCTGGGGCTCTGGGTGCTGCTGCCGATCCGCGTGCTGACCAACGGGCGCGACGATGACGACCTCGCCGACGACCCCGACGACGACCCCGCCGACGACGACCCTGACTACGACGACCCCGACTACGACGACCCTGACTACGACGACCCCGACGACGCCGCCGACGACAGGGACGCGGGGGACCGTGGTCGCCGCGGCTCGCCCGGGCGACCCACCGGCTGAGCCCACCCGGTCCGGCCGGTCAGCCGGTCGTCGACCGTCGCGCGGCCGCGCGGCGCCGCCGGCCTCGCCCGGAAGTGGCGAACACGGCGAGGAACTGCTCGAGGTCGACGTGGGCCTCGGCGGGGTGCCGGAGCTTGCCGGACGGGACCGAGTAGATGTTCCGCCGGCCCTCGCGCTGCCGGACCAGGAAGTCGGCCTCCACGAGGTCGTGCAGGATCATCTGCGCGCCGCGGGTGGTGATGCCGACACGCTCGGCGATCTCCGAGATCCGCGCGTTCGGATCGAGATACACGGAGACGAGGACGTGCCCGTGGTTGCTCAGCAACGTCCACCCGCGCGACGTGTCCGGCGAGTCCATGCAATCCCTTCCACGGCCCTTCAGTGTGGGCCCTGCCGTTGGATCCCTGATCCCGTGATCCCCGGGGAGTGCCCTGTGCGGCATCGATCACTTTAGGAGGGCTCACGGTCGATCGCTCGGCATGCGATTGCATTCCGGGACGCCGCCGGGGCCGGCCGGTCGCCGCCGTCGATGTCACCGTGAACCGCGATGCCGGTGGCGCCCGGTCGCGCGGAGGCCTCGGCGACCCGCAGGCGGGGCGGCGGGCGGCGCGGCGTTCGTCGCGGGGTAACTTCCGCGGCGATCGGGAACGTAACGCGCGGTGATCGGTCGAAAACCGCCCGCCCGACCGCCGGGCCCCGGACGACGGCGGGCCGGCAGCCGAGAGGATGGGTGGCATGACGTTCGATTCGCTCTACGCGCACGGGTTCGCTCGGGTGGCGGCGTGCACCGCCGATGTCTTCGTCGCGGATCCCCCGCGGAACGCGCAGAGCGTGGTCGATGTGGGCCGGCGCCTGTCGGAGGCCGGCGTCGCGGTCGCGGTGTTTCCGGAACTGGCGCTGACCGGATACGCGATCGACGACCTGCTCGGCCAGGACACGGTCCTCGACGCCGTGCACGAGGGTCTGGACGCGATCGTCCGGGCCAGCGCGGACCTGCTTCCCGTGCTCATCGTGGGCGCGCCGCTGCGGCACCGGGCGAGACTGTTCAACACGGCCGTCGTCATCCACCGAGGCGCGGTGCTCGGGGTGGTGCCGAAGATCCACCTGCCGACCTACCGGGAGTTCTACGAGCGCCGCCAGTTCGCCTCCGGGCGCGGCATCGCCGGCCTGGAGATCACGGTCGCCGGCCGCCGCGCGCCGTTCGGCACCGACCTGCTGTTCGAAGCCGTCGACGTGCCGGGGCTGATCGTCGGGGTGGAGATCTGCGAGGACATGTTCGTCCCGGTGCCGCCGTCCAGCGGCCTGGCGCTGGCGGGCGCGACGGTGCTGGCGAACCTGTCCGGCAGCCCGATCACGATCGGCCGGGCGCACACCCGCAGCCTGCTCTGCCGGACCCAGTCGATGCGCTGCCTCGCGGCGTACCTGTACGCGGCCGCCGGGCAGGGTGAGTCGACCACCGACCTGAGCTGGGACGGGCAGACGAGCATCTTCGAGAACGGCGTGCAGCTCGGTCAGGGCGCCCGGTTCGAGGAGGATCCGCAGCTCACCGTCGCCGATGTGGACCTCGACCTGCTCCGGCAGGAGCGCGCGCGACAGGGCACGTTCGAGGACAACCGGCGGGTCGCCGCGCCGGCCGCCGTCCACCGCACCGTGGAGTTCTCGCTCGACCCGCCGGACACGGACCTTGGCTTCCGGCGCGTGGTGGAGCGCTTCCCGTTCGTGCCGGCGGATCCCGAGCGGCTCGCCCAGGACTGCTACGAGGCCTACAACATCCAGGTCGACGGACTCGTGCAGCGGCTGCGCGCGATCTCCACCGACCGGGTCGTGATCGGGGTGTCGGGCGGGCTCGACTCGACGCACGCGCTCATCGTCGCGGCGCGCGCGATGGATCTGCTGGGCCTGCCGCGGGCGAACATCATGGGGTTCACCATGCCCGGCTTCGCGACCGGTGACGCCACCAAGTCCAACGCCTGGGCGCTGATGCGCGCGCTCGGCATCACCGCGACGGAGCTCGACATCCGGCCGGCCGCCCGGCAGATGCTGGGCGACCTGGACCACCCCTTCGCGCGCGGGGAAGAGGTCTACGACGTCACGTTCGAGAACGTGCAGGCGGGGCTGCGCACGGACTACCTGTTCCGGCTGGCGAATCACCACCGGGGGATCGTGCTCGGCACGGGCGACCTGTCCGAGCTCGCGCTGGGCTGGAGCACCTACGGCGTGGGCGATCAGATGTCGCACTACAACGTCAACGCGGGCGTCCCGAAGACCCTCATCCAGCATCTGATCCGGTGGGTCAGCGGGCTCGACGACTTCTCCGATCAGGTCGACGACATCCTGCTGTCGATCCTGGACACCGAGATCTCCCCGGAGCTGATCCCGGTCAAGGAGGGCGAGGTCCCGCAGAGCACCGAGAAGTCCATCGGGCCCTACGAGCTGCAGGACTTCAGCCTGTTCTACACGCTGCGCTACGGCTTCCGGCCGTCGAAGATCGCCTTCCTCGCCCTGCAGGCGTGGCGGGACGTGGAGCAGGGCGTCTGGCCGGTCCACTTCCCGCCGGAGCGCCGGCGCGCGTACGACCTGCCCCCGATCCGCCAGTGGCTGGTGGTGTTCGTGCAGCGGTTCTTCGGCTTCAGCCAGTTCAAGCGGTCGGCGATGCCGAACGGTCCCAAGGTGTCCGCGGGCGGGTCGCTCAGCCCGCGCGGCGACTGGCGGGCGCCGTCGGACGGGAACGCGGCGGCCTGGCTCGCGGAGATCGAGCGGAACGTGCCGGGCGGGTCCGCCTGAGCCGGGCGGGTCGGCCCCGCCGCGGCGCCCGGCCCGCGCGGACCCGAGCGGCCGGCCGGAGTCGCCGGCGGACGGCGGCCGGCCGGGAGTGACGGACCCGGAGCGGCCGGGGCGCGGCGTCTACCAGCGGTCGTGCACCAGCGCGCGGATCCGCCGGTCGTAGAGGTCGGCGATGCCCGCGAGCACGTCGTCGCCGAGGGCGGGCACCCCGGCGGCGGCGGCGTTGGCGCGCGCCTGCTCGACCGAGCGCGCCCCGGGGATCACGGTGGTGACCCCGGGCTGCTGGATGATCCAGCGCAGCGCGGCCTGCGCCGGGGTGATGCCGACGGCCCCGCCCTCGACCAGGGCCGCGAACTCCCGGGCCGCCAGCACGCCGGTGTCGAAGTCCACCCCGGCGAACGTCTCGCCGACGTCGAAGGATTCGCCGTGCCGGTTGAACGAACGGTGGTCGTCCGGGTCGAACTCGGTCTGCAGGGTGTAACGGCCGGAGAGCAGCCCCGACGCCAGCGGGACCCGGGCGATGACGGCGACCCCGGCCGCCGCCGCTGCGGGCAGTACTCGTTCCAGCGGCTTCTGCCGGAAGGCGTTGAGGATGATCTGCACCGACGCCACGCGCGGCCGCTCGATGGCGGCGATGGCCTGATCGCAGGTCTCCACGCTGACCCCGTAGGCCGCGATCCGCCCGTCGGCGACGAGCCCGTCCATGGCGTCGAACACCCGGTCGTCGTGGAAGACGGCATCCGGCGGGCAGTGCAGCTGAACCAGATCCAGTGTGTCCGTGCCCAGGTTCCGGCGCGACCGGTCGACCCAGCCGCGGAACGCCGCCGGTGTGTACTCGGCGGGATCCTGCGGGGCGCGGCGGCCCATCTTGGTCGCGACGGTGATCCCCGGCACGGCGCGCTCCGCCAGGAACCGGCCGATGAGCTGCTCGCTGCGCCCGTCGCCGTAGACGTCGGCGGTGTCGAACAGCGTGATGCCGCTCTCCACCGCGGCGCCCAGCACCGCGAAGGCGTCGCGGTCCTCGACCCTGCCCCAGTCCCCGCCGAGCTGCCACGTGCCGAGCCCGACGACCGAGACCTGCCTGCCGGTGCCGCCGAGGGGTCGCTGGTCCACTCCGCGAGCCTAGTCAGCGGCGCCGGCCGTCGACCGGCGGACCGGCGGCGCCCCGCGGCCGGTCCCGGCGTTCCCAGCCGGCCTGCCGGTACACGCGGGTGAGATGTGTTTCACGGCAGCGCCGACAACGTTGGGCACCCCCGCCGCGTGGCCACCGCCCCCGGTTGTGACTTGGCCCATGAGCGCGCATGGACGTCGCCGTGCTGGCCTAGGATGAGGAGGATTCAGCTTCGCGGCGACCGTCGATGACGCCAGTTCACGCGTAGCCAACCCGGTGGCGGCCACAACAGCGTCGGCCAACCTTTGCCGCCGGGTGGTATCGAGACCCCGACCGCCCGCACGCCGGCCCTCGACGGCCGCGCCGTTGCCGGGCACCGTGCCGAATCCACGGCGGTTTCGACCAGCACGCGGCGCGCCCCACGGGCGTGGGCCCCGAATGCCCGATCGTCGCAGCGACCGACCCTGAATCGAAAGTAGAGCCTCGACATGAAACTCTTCCAGGAAGCACTTCTCGTGTCCTCGGCCGTGTTGTTGACGGCCGGCGCGGTGCTCGGCACCGCCGTGGCCGTCGGCCTGTCCTCGTGGGACCTGCTGTGACCGCCGCTCCGGTCCCGGGTGCGGACGACCGCCGGGACGGTCGCTCGTGGCGGCGCGACGCCGTCCGCGTGGCGGACCGGCTGCTGCACCCGCCTGCGGTCCGCGGCTGGCTGTGGCGGAAGTTGCAGACCGTGCCGGACGTCGCGGAACTGGTGTGACAACCGAAGCGGTGCACCCCGTTTCCGCGACCGACCGCGCCGGCCGGACTGTCCGGTCCCGGTACGTCGGCGGCGCCGGGACCCGCAGTTACGAGGTCTATGTGCCGTCCGGATATCGCGGTGACCGCGTGCCGCTGGTCGTGATGCTGCACGGCGGCACGCAGGATGCGGCCGACTTCGCCGCCGGCACCGGCATGAACGGCCTCGCCGAGCGCGACACGTTCCTGGTGGTCTACCCGGAGCAGACCTCGCGCGCCAACCCGACCCTGCTGTGGAACTGGTTCCGTCCGGAGGACCAGGCGGGCGATGCCGGCGAGCCGGCCATCATCGCGGGCATCACCCGCACGGTGATGAGCGAGTTCGCGGTGGATCCGGGTCGGGTGTTCGTCGCGGGCTTGTCGGCCGGCGGTGCGATGGCCGACACGTTGGCGGCCACGCACCCCGGCCTCTTCGCCGCGGTCGGCGTCCACTCGGGTATGGCGCACGCCGCGGCGCGGGACCAGGTCGGCGCCTTCGTCGCGATGCGCGCCGGGGGACCGGCCGCAGCCCCGAATGCCGTGCCGGTGATCGTGTTCCACGGCGACGCGGACAGCACGGTCACCCGCGCGAACGCCGACCGGATCGTCCGGGCGCGGCTCGACGCCCGGACGGCGACCGGCCGCCCGCCCGCCGGATCGCACGTCACGAAGGGCGCTGCCGCGGTCGACGGCGGTCGCAGCTACACCAGAACGGTGCACGCCGATCCGGCCGGCCGGGCCGTCGCCGAGTGCTGGATCGTGCACGGTGCGGGTCACCGCTGGTCGGGCGGCCGCCCGGAGGGCAGCTACACCGACCCACAGGGACCGGACGCCTCGGCCGCGATGATCCGATTCTTCCTGGGCCGCAACAATTCCGCCGTCGGGTCCGGCTCACCGCCCGCGCCCGCCGCGGTGGTCGCCGCCGACCGGTGATGCCCGCCGCCGGTGCGCACCGCCGGGACCCGGGGTGAGCCGTCGGCCGGCGGGCATCGTGTGCGGCGCCCTCGTGCCGGCCGTCGCCGGCAGGCGGGGCGACCGGCGGCGCTCGTAGCATCGCCTGGGTCGCATCCGCGGCCCACCGTCGAGCCCACGGGAGCCAGTGTTGATCTTCATCACCGCCAAGTTCAGGGTCAGGCCCGAGGCCGCGGACCGCTGGCCGGAGACAGTCGGGCCGTTCACCGCCGCGACGCGCGCGGAGCCGGGGAACCTCTGGTTCGACTGGTCGCGGAGCCTCGACGACCCGACCGAGTACGTCCTCGTCGAGGCGTTCCGGGACGACGCCGCCGGGGCCGCGCACGTGCAGTCGGCACACTTCGCGCAGGCGCAGCGCGACCTGCCGAGCCATCTCGTCGAGACGCCGCGCATCGTGAGCGTGTCGATACCGCAGGACGACTGGTCCGAGCTGGGCGAGATGAGGGTCGAGGGCTGACAGCAAGTTCGAGTCACTCTAAACTTGTAGTCACTTGATATTTGTGTCAGGCTGTCGGCATGGGTACGGAGATTGGACTGCGGGAGAGAAAGCGAGCACTGACCCATCGCTCCATCGTCGAGACCGCGTGGACGCTCTTCGCCGAGCGCGGGTACGAGCGCGTCACCGTCGCGGACGTCGCCCGAGCTGCCGCGGTCTCCGAGGCCACGATCTTCAACTACTTCCGGTCCAAGGAGGCGCTGGTCTTCGATGGCATGGAGGCCTTCGAGGCTGCCCTGCTGGACGCGGTCAGGCGGCGCGCGCCCGGGGAGAGCGCGGCGTCGGCGTTCGGGCGATTCCTGTTGGCTCAGGCCGACAACGCGTCCGCTGACGAGGCCGGCGAGCGGATCGCGCTGACGGGTGGCATGGTCGCCGCCAGCCCGACCCTGCGCAGCCGCGAATCGGAGATCATCACCGGCCACGCGTTCCTGCTCGCTGGCCTGCTCGCCGACGACACCGGCGCCGACGCCCACGACCCGGAGCCCCTTGCCGCGGCGCACAGCCTGATGGGCGTGCACCGGATCATGCTGCACAGCGTGCGCCGGTTCGCCGCATCCGGGCTGCGCGGCGCGGAACTGACCGCCGAAGCGAAAGACACCGTGCGCCGCTCGATGGCCACGGTCGAGGCGGGCCTGCGCGACTACGCCAGGCGCCTCGCCTGACGGCGCCCGGCACGGCACGTTCGGCGACCCGCTGAGCCGATCGCACGGGCGATCGGCGGATGGATCCCGCCCCGGAACAGGAGGACGACGATGCGCGTGAGCATCTCGCTGACCGACTACACCTGGCCGGACTCGCCTGCGGGCATCGCGGCCAACCTGCGGGACGTCGTGCGGGCCGCGGACGCGGCCGGCGTCGACACGGTGTGGGTCGCCGACCATCTCCTGCAGGCCGACCCGAACAGCCAACCTGGTGCCGAGATGCTCGAGGCCTACACGGTTCTCGGGTATCTCGCCGGCGTCTCCGAGCGCGTCAGGCTCGGCACGCTGGTCAGCGCCGCGACCTACCGCGCGCCCGCGATGCTGATCAAAGCGGTCACCACGGTGGATGTGCTGTCCCACGGTCGCGCGTGGCTGGGCATCGGGGCCGGCTACCTCGAGGACGAAGCCGCCGCGTACGAGCTGTCCCTTCCGCCGATCGGGGAGCGCTTTCAGACCCTGGAGGACACGGTTCGTCTCGCACTGCAGATGTGGTCCGGCGACGCCAGCGCATTCGCGGGTGCGCGGCACCGCCTCGCGCGACCGGTGGGCAACCCGCGCCCGCTGGCGGTGCCGCACCCGCCGTTGCTGATCGGCGGGACGGGGGAGCGCTCGACGCTGCGACTGGCCGCGCGCTACGCCGACGCGTGCAATCTCTTCGACATTCCAGACGGTGGAAGGACCATTCGTCACAAACTCGCCGTGCTGGCGGGACACTGCAGCGCAGCCGGTCGAGCGTATGCCTCGATCGAGAAGACGGTGAGCAGCCGCTGGCCCGCGGACGAGCGACGTGACGACTTCCTCCGCCGCTGCGGCGAGCTCGCCGCGATGGGGATCGGGCACGTCATCCTGCTCGCCGCCGGGGCCTGGACGCCCGCCGCGGTCGCGGCGCTGGCACCGGCGATCTCGGCGCTCGAACCCCTCGACCCGTCCCCCGGAACACCCACGTCCTGAACGGGAGAACGCCATGGAATCGACCATCCGGCAACGCCAGCAGGAACTCGACCGCGCGGAACTCACCGCCGACGCAGTCGCCCTCGAGGACCTGCTGGCCGACGATTTCCTGTCGATCGGGCCCCGCGGCTTCGTGATGACGAAGGACGAGTGGATCGGTCGGCACGTGCACTTCAGCTACCAGTCGCTCGACACGAGCGAGGTGGACGTCCGGATGTACGACGGCGCCGCGATCGTCCGGAACGTCCAGCACAATCTGGCGACCTACCGCGACCAGCACGTCGACATCACCGCACGCGTGTCACAGGTCTGGGTCGACCTGGACGGCCGGTGGAGACTCGCCGGGATCCAGTTCAGCCCGATGTCGTCCGGCTGAGCCGCGCCCGGGTGCGCCGCGATCAGGGGCGTCCCGGTCAGGTGGCTGTGGGTTCGGCAGGGCGATCGGGGGGTTGGGCAGGGCGATCGGGGGGTCCGGCAGGGCGATCGGGGGGTCCGGCAGGGCGATCCGCGGTATTCGTGGGGCCGGCGGGGTATCCGGTGGGGCCGGCGGGGTATCCGGTGGGGCCGGCGGGGTATCCGGTGGGGCCGGCGGGGTATCCGGTGGGGCCGGCGGGGTAACCGGTAGGAGCGGCGGGGTAGTACGGCGGCGGCTCGGGCACCCTGCGCGCACCGATCACCACCAGCACGATCCCGCCGATGAGCATGACCGCGCCCACGACGATCACCAGGATCCACAGCCGCGTCGAATCCGGGATGCTGACGCCCACGGAGACGTCCGCGGTCACGCCCGCCGACCCGTCGGCGTTCATGACGACGATTTCGTAGCGCCCGTCGCTGATCGGCCACGAGAACTCGGTTGCGGTCGCCGAGTCGAGCTTCGCCACCCAGAAGGGCTGCTCGCCCGGACTACCGACGTCCTGCGCGCCGTCCTGGCGGACCACGCTCAGGTTGAAGGGCGACAGCTCGAATTCGGTGATGCGGTCGGTCGCGACACCCGACAGGTATCGCTCGACGTCCGCGGTCGGGCCGATTCCGATGAATGTCGGCTTCGCGCCGGAATTCGTGCTCGAGACGACGAGGTTCGGTACGCCGGTCCACATCCGTGTGGTGCCGACATTCTGGATGGTGCCGAGATCGGAAACCAGCACCGGGGTGGGCGACGAGAGCGTCCGCAGCCCCGAGGTCACCGCGGCGTTGCTGCCGAACAGCACCAGCAGGATCACGCCGGAGAGCGCGGTGAGAAAGCCGATCACGATCAGGATCCAGCCGATGACCATGGCCGCGACGGAACGGCGACGCGGCCTGATCCCGCTCGGCGGCGGCGGTGGCGGCGGATAGTTCGGTGCTGACACGGCGAACTCCTCACGTGAGACCGACCGGACAAACGGAACGTTCGGCCCCGGGAGGCTAACCGGATCCCGGATACGAGGGCAAGATCAGCCCGATAACACTCCGGGCGCACCGGGATGCGTCCTTTACGGATTTAGCCGCCGGTTGCCTGGCCGTTGCCGTTTCCCTGGCCGTTGTTCTGCCCATTCCCGTTGCCGTTCCCGTTCCCGTTGCCGTTGCCCTGGGCGGTGCCAGGCGCCGGCGTGACCGGTGGGCTCGACGGCTCCGTCGGAGTCGATGCGCTGGGCGTGGTGGGCGTCGTCGCAGTCGTGGGGGGCGTGGTCGCCGTGGTGGGCGTGGTGGGCGTGGTGGGCGTGGTGGGCGTCGTCGGGGCCGTCTCCGAGGTCGCGCTCGACGCTGTGGTCCGGGGTTCCGAGCTACTGACGCTCTCCGACGACGGCGCGCTGGTCTGCGGCGACGTGGTCACGTCGGGCACCGTCGGGGTGCTCCCCCCGGATCGCAGGAGGGCGACGACCGCCACCACGCCGGCCGCGATCAGCACGATGACCAGCGCCGCGATGCCGACGATCCGCCCGGTGCTGCGTCCCGGTGGCTGGTACGGGCTGGCCGTGCCGGGCGCTTGCGGTGGCACCACCGGCACGGGCTGCGGCAGCGTGGCGGTCGCTCCCGCGACCGGCGCCGCGGCGACGAACGGGGTGCCTCCCGGTGCCGCCAGCGCGGCGGCCACCTGCTCGGCGGTCGGTCGCTGCCGTGGATCGGACTGCGTCATGGCCCGCAGCAGGCCCGGCCACGGCGCCGGCAGGTCGCTCGGGACCGCGGGATCGCGCATCAGCCGGGCCAGCGCGGACTCCACCGCCTTCCCGGGGAACTCGCGCCGGCCGGTCAGCGATTCGAGCAGCACGAGCCCCAACGCGTAGATGTCCGTCGGCGGGCCGACGTCCCCGCCGCGGGCCTGCTCCGGGCTGAGGTACGCAGCCGTGCCGATGACGTCGGCGGCCGCGGTGAGCCGCTCCGCCTCGAGCTCCCGGGCGATGCCGAAGTCGCTCAGCTTCACGTCACCCGTGCGGGAGAGCAGGATGTTGGCCGGCTTGATGTCGCGGTGCACGAGCCCGGTCCGGTGCACCACGGCCAGGGCGCCGGCCACGGCAGCGCCGACCCGCGCGACCTCCGCCGGCGGCAGCCCGCGCGGCGTGATCCGGCCGGCGAGGGTGCCGCCCGGCACCAGCTCCATCACGAGGTACGACAGCGACGGGGCTCCCGAGTTTCCCGGCTCCCCGTCGTCGGTCAGCTTCGCGTCGTACACCATCACCAGGTTCGGATGATGCAGCTTGGCCAGCACCTGCATCTCGGTGCGCTGCCGGGCCAGCGAGACGTGGTCGCCGACGCCCAGGTGGAACACCTTGACCGCGATCTCCCGGCCGAGGAGCTGATCCCGCCCCCGGAACACCTCGGCCGTCGCGCCGCGGCCGAGCAGGGCTTCCAACCGGTAGCGCCCGTCGAGTACGTCGCCCACTCCGGCGGCGGACGGCCGGCGGCTGCTGCCCGGATCCGCCGCGGTGCCGAGCTGGCCGCCGGGCGAATCCACGATGCGATCCGTCGCGGTCGTGCCGGCGCCCTCGCCCGCCTCAGGGGTGGGCCCGTCGTCCTCCGGGCTGCCGGGCGACCGGCCACGATCGGCGCGGGTGGCGGCTGGATCGTCCGTGGCGTTCCGATCCGGTGTACCGCCCCGACTGCCGGCGGAGTCGAGAGTGCCGCGCGGGCCAGCGGTCTCGTCGGACATCGGCTGTACTCGACGGGTGGCGTCGTCGCCCTCGTCGCCGCTGCCCGCCACCGGGACAGCCTAGACGGTGGCCGGTCGCGGGGCCCCGGGACGGCGCGGGCTTGCGTGCGTCGAGGAACTTAGGTTAGGCTAATCTCGCTCGGCAGGACACCATCTGATCGGTCGGTCGCGTCCCGCGGCGGGGACAGAGCTCAGCTCCCGGCAGGCCGGATGGGTGCGGTGAATGTGCCACCTGCCGAGGCCAGGGCGCTCGGGGTCACCCGAGCGCCCTGGCCATGAGCCGTGCTGGACTACCCTGCCGTGATGCCCGACCGCGCGATGCTGGCCGACTACCGGCACGTCGCTTCCGGCAAGGTGCGCGAGCTGTACGAGGTCGACGCCGACACCCTGCTGATGGTGGCCACGGACCGGATCTCGGCCTTCGACCACGTGCTCGCCACACCCATCCCGGACAAGGGTCGGGTGCTCACCGCGATGAGCGTGTTCTGGTTCGAGCTGCTCGCCGGCGTGATGCCGCACCATGTCGTCGCCACCGAGGGCGAGCGCATCCCGAACGAGGTACTGGGCAGGGCGCTCCTCGTCCGCCGGCTCGACATGGTCCCGGTGGAGTGCGTCGCGCGCGGCTACCTGACCGGGTCGGGCCTGCTCGACTACCGGCGCACCGGTGAGGTCTGCGGCGTGCCCCTGCCGCCTGGACTCGTCGAGGCGTCGGCCCTTCCCGCGGCCATTTTCACCCCGGCCACCAAGGCCGACCTGGGTGAGCACGACGAGAACGTGTCCTTCGAGCACGTCGCTGCGCAGGTCGGCGGCGAGCTCGCGGAGCGGCTGCGCACCCAGACGCTGCTGGTCTACGACCACGCCCGGCGGCACGCGGCGGAGGCCGGCCTCATCCTGGCCGACACCAAGCTCGAGTTCGGTTTGCTGCACGGTGATCTCGTGCTCGGAGACGAGGTGCTGACGCCGGACTCGTCCCGCTTCTGGCCCGCCGATGGATACCAGCCCGGCCGGGCGCAGCCGTCCTTCGACAAGCAGTTCGTCCGGGACTGGTTGACATCGGCGGACTCGGGCTGGGACCGCGCCGGCAGCCACCCGCCGCCACCGCTGCCGGACGGGGTCGTCGCAGCCACCCGCCAGCGCTACATCGAGGCCTACGAACGGATCTCGGCCCGCCGGTTCAGCGACTGGCCGGGCTGACCCGATCCGGTGCGGTCGTTCCCGCCGCGAGCAGCAGCTCCAGCTCACGGCGGACGACGGCCGCCGGGTCGGCCACGCCCTCGGAGAGCGCGCCGACGGCCGCACCGTCCACCAGCGAGATCACCGTGCCGGCCGGCAGTGTCGTGTCGATCCCGGCGCCGTCGAGGATTCGCGCAACGGCGTCGCCGAGCGCGGGACGCAGCCGCGCGAGGGCGGTGGCCGCGGTCGGGATCCGGGCCGCGGCCAGGAGATGCTCGTACCGGCAGAGGATCTCGGCGGGCGATGGGGGATGCGGAAGCAGTGCTGCGACGAGCAGCCGGGCCGCCGCCCTGGCTCCGCGATCCCCCGCCCGATGGGGGCGGTCGGCTACCGCGGCCGCCTGATCGAGCCAGCCGTCGAGCACGACGGACAGCGCGGCCGCCAGCAGATCCCCCAGCCGGGGGTAGTAGTAGCTCACCGACGCGAGCGGCAACCGGGCGCGGGTCGCCACGGCGCGGGCCGAGAATCCAGCGGGACCCGCCTCCGAGATCACCGCGACGGCGGCGTCGAGCAGCGCGGCCGCCCGCTCCTCGGCCCGTCGCTGCCGCGGCGTACGGGCCGTCACGCCGACCATAACCCTTGCGCGAAAGACATTCTCAGTGCCCGGAGCCGGCGACCTGGAGCCCGACGACGCCGGCGACGATCAGCACGATGGAGCCGACGGTGACCACGTTGACCGGGTCGTCGAAGGCGATCATCCCGATGACCGCAGTGAGTACGGCGCCGATGCCGACCCAGACCGCGTAGGCGGGACCCACCGGCAGGGACTTGAGCGCGAAGGTGAGCCCGGCCATCGACGCGACCAGCAGCAGGACGAACGCCACCGACGGCCACAGCCGGCTGAAGCCTTCGGAGGCCTTGAGCGACAGTGCCCAGCCCGCCTCGAGCATGCCGGACACCACCAGGACGACCCACGCGACGGACACGATGCACTCGTTTCACTCGATCGTCGCCCGATCACCGGGTCGACTCCAATAGGTACGACCGTACCAGTAAACGTGTACATTCGTACAGGTTTGGCGCGGGTGACGTCGCCCACCGGCCCTGCCGGCCGGTGATTTCCTGGTAGCTGCTGCGGAAACGGATTCCTTGACGCGCGATCGCGGTGTGTTCTGAGCAGAGCGAGCGGGACGATCGGCCCTCAGGGAGTCGGGCAGGCGGAATCGCCGGTCCTGGCAAGAGTGTCGCCGGTCGCAGCGCGTGGGTTGACGGACGATGCCCTGGTCAGTGCGTCACGCGTCGCGGGCCGGCCTGAACAGACTCGAGTCGATGCCGAAGGTCGCGGTCAGGGCGTCACCGTGGCGGTGCACCGCCTTCCACTCGCCGTCCTCGCACCGGAAGATCGTGGTGACCCGCAGGACGTAGGACGTCGGTTCGGCGCCGTTGATCGACGCCGTCGTGTGCTCCAGCGCAACGATGTACGCGAGATCGCCGATCGCCTCAGCCGCCAGAATCTCGGGCTCGTAAGACAGGCAATGGGAGAACTGGTCGCTCAGTGCTTCGAAGATCGGCCCGATCTCGCCCCAATCACGCCCGGACTTGACCGCTCCGAAGAGCGTCAGCGGCTCCATGCGTGACCACATGGCCAGCCAGGGGGCGGAGTTCCCGTTGTGGATCGCCGTACCTGCCTCGATGATGCGCGGTCGCATCGTCGCCAGGAACTCCTCGGTCTCCGTCATCGGACACCACCCGCCCTGATAGACGTGCAGTCTATTGGAATAGACTTGAGTATTATCGCGTGCGTGTCGACTGTCAAGCGGCGGACCTACCGGTCGTCGATCCGGCGTGGCGAGGCTCCTCGGCTGATCTGCGCTGCCGCGCATCGCCTGTTCTCCACCAAGGGATACCTGGCGACCTCGATCGACGAGATCGCGGCCGAAGCCGGCGTTGCGCGGCCCACGATCTTCACCGCCGTCGGGTCGAAGCCGATGATTCTGAAAGTGGTGGTCGACCAGGCGATGGCCGGGGACGACGCACCGGTGCCGCTCGCCGAGCGGCCGTGGTTCAAGGAGGCGGTCGACGAACCGGATCCGGTCCGTGCGCTGCATCTGCACGTGCGCAACGTGTGCTGGATCCTGCAACGCGTCGTGTCAGTGCTCCGTGCGCTCGAAACGGCTGCGGCAATCGACGACGACGCTGCCGCGTTGTGGACGGATGTGCGGCGGCAGCGCAGGACCGGGACCGCGAGCATCGCCGCGGACCTGGCCGCCAAGACCACACTGCGCTGCAGTGAGCAGATGCTCGCCGACATGCTGTTCGCAGTACCGCCAGACGCCTTCCACCGGTTGGTGCACGAGCAGGGATGGCCCGTGGAGACGTTCCAGGCCTGGTTGGCGGATGTGCTGCACAGGGTGTGCCTGCCGTGACGGCCCAACGAAAGGCTGGTTGAGTCCTTTGGCGTAACAATCGACGGCAGCTCTCTGGGAACCACAACGTGGAAGGCCTGGACCACGATCGCAGGTCGAGGCCGGAAACGGTCAGCTGGGTAGCGCCCGACCGGCGTCGGCTGCCGTGAGCGCAACGCCGTGGCGCCTGGTCACCGATTGGATCGCCGCCATCGAGTCCTCGAGCGGCTGGTCCACCGGAACCGAGCTTGCGAAGTCTGCGAAGAACCGTCCGGCGCCGTCGCCGGAGGTGATCGCCAGGAACCGGGCGGACTCGCCGACGACTCCGAAGGTGCTCGGCGTCCCCGCTGGAAATACGACCAACCCGCCGGCCTCCACGTTGTACGACGCGCCGTTGACCTCTGCGGTGATCCGGCCCTGGAGCAGGAACAGCACGCCGGTCCACGGGGAGACGTGCGCGGGTGCCATGGGTGCGGCGGGCGCGATCACCTCGAAGACCTCGAAGGCCCCGGCGGCGTCCTGGACGGCCGCCTTCGCGATGTGGTCGCCGTCGATCATCGGGTAGCGCCGGCCTTCTCCGGGTCGGACGTGGATGGTGCTCATGGCTCCTCCTCTGGCTGGGTGCGAACAGCCTTGGTCGGCGGAGGGGCAGGACTGCGAGTAGTGCGCTACTCGACTCCGAGGACGTCCGCCAGCGCAGTGCGCTCGGAGACACCGAGCGTGAGGCCGGCGCGGTAGAGGTGACCCTCGACGGTCCGAACCGACACGGTGAGCCGCTCGGCGATGGCCTTGTTCGACAGCCCCCGGGCGGCCAGCGCGACGATCTCGCGTTCGCGGGCGGTGAGCGGCAGGGGTCGGACCGCGATCGCCAGGGCCGGGGTGCGGGCGCCCGACCAGCCAGTTTCTCGGCGAGGGCGGCGGCGGAGAGGGCCGACCGTGCCGCCCCCTGCTGACGGTGGACCAGCTCATCGACGAGCTCGAGGCTGGCCTTGACCCCGAGTACAGGGAGCTCTACGCGCCGCACTCCGCCGGGGAGCGCCAATTGATCGCGAAGATCCGCAAGAACGCCAAGCCGCCCGAGCGGGCTATCGGGTTCTGACTCCGGTACACCGTCTCCTGGTTCTCACCGGTCGTGGCGCCGAAAGACCCTGGCTGCGCGGCAAAATCGCAAACGATCCGCTATTTGCCTGGGACCGTGGATGAATGCGCTGAGGGGATCACTTCCACATGGCTATGAGACCCGGAGGAGGTCGTGCGGCCGCCGGCGCAGCGGCGCGTGCAGGACGAGCGATCGCCGGATCGGCCCGATCGGCTCGGGGGTCGGCTCCATCCCGGCATGGTGCGGGATCAGCGCGTCACGGCCCGCGCCCCGAGCCGGCGCAGCTTGTCCGGGTTCCGCACGAGATAGATGCCCTGCACGCGGCCGTCGGCGATGTCCATGGCGAGGACGGAGTCGAGCACGCCGTCGAGGTAGCCGAGGGTTCCGAGAAGTCCGTTCACCAGCGCGGGCCGGAACTCGGCGCCGGCCGCGCCCTTCGTCTGCACGCCCACCAGCAGCCGGGCGACCTTGTCGGCGGAACGCACCGGCCGCACCGGCGCGGTGCGCACTCCGCCGCCGTCGGCGAGCAGGACAACGTCCGGCGCGAGGACGTCCATCAGTGCCTGCACGTCGCCGGTCAGCGTCGCCTGCAGAAACCGCTCGGCGACGGCCTGCACATCGGGCCCGTCGGCGCCGGAGCGCGGGCGTCGGGCCTGCACGTCCGATCGGGCCCGGTGCGCGATCTGCCGCACGGCGGCGGGCGTCTTGTCGACGGCGCAGGCGATCTCGTCGTAGTCGAAGCCGAAGACCTCGCGCAGCACGAAGACCGCGCGCTCGTCCGGCGAGAGACGCTCCACCACCAGCAGCATCGCCATCGACACCGACTCGGCGAGCAGCACGTCGTCCGCGACGTCCGGCGCCGTGAGGAGCGGCTCCGGCAGCCACGGCCCGACGTAGTCCTCCCTGCTGCGGGCCCGGCTGCGCAGGCTGTTCAGGGCGAGCCGGGTGGTGATCTGCGCCAGAAACGCCCTGGGGTTGCGCACCTCGTCGTCACCGCGCGCCGACCAGCGCAGGTAGGTCTCCTGCACCACGTCCTCGGCGTCGGCGACCGAGCCGGTGATCTCGTAGGCGATGGTGAAGAGCAGGTCCCGATGCCGGCTGAACAGCGCGACGGGATCCTCGGCGACCGGCGCGGCGGTGTCGGCGCCGCCCGCCGACGGGTCCGGCGGTGGCTCCGGACCCGCGGCGGACGGACGATCGGGATCGCTCACGGCACCCGGCAGGACTCCGAGAAGCCCTGCGAGACCAGGCCCAGCGCAACGTTGAAGCGCGAACGGATGTTCTCCACGCCGACGATCATCGTCAGCTCGACGAGCGCGGCGTCACCGAGGTCCGCACGCAGCGCGGCGGCCATCTCGTCCGTGACGGCCGGCGGGGTGGCGGTCATCGCCTCGGAGTACTCGAGAACGCGCCGCTCGGTGGCGGTGAACAGATCGCTCGTCCGCCACGAGCCGACGGCCGACAGCTTCTCGGTGTCCAGACCCTGGGAGTGCGCGACGTAGTAGCCGAAGTCGATGCACCAGGTGCACTCGATGTCCTTGGCGGCGGCCATCTCGGCCAGGATCCTCAGCTGCGGGTCGAGCGCGTTCCACTTCGCCACGCCCATCTCGAACCGCAGGTAGCGGAACAGCACCTTCTTGTTGTGCCAGAACGCCGACACGTTGTCGGGAAGCTGGCCGTACCGGCGCTGCGCATAGCGGGTGAGAAGCGACCCGAGGAGGCCGGCGGGCCGGGTCAGCGGGATGCGCGCACGGCTGGCCCGTTCGGGTGCGCTGACGGGCGGGGCGGGGATGACGCTCATGGCGGACCTTCCTCGACGTCCCGGCCTGGGCCGGGACCGTGTGGCAGTCCCGGCCTGGGCCGGGACCGGGTGGCAGTCCCGGCCTGGGCCGGGACCGGGTGGCAGTCCGGGCCTGGGCCGGGATCCGGTGGACAGAGCCGGCCGATCCGGCCGGATGCTGCTGCGACGAGCAGTCGTCGTCATACGTGTGACACCGCGGCCCGCCGGGCTGTGACACCGGACGGGCGGGAACCGGCGTGATCCGCTTCACACCGGATGCAGGGTCGAGGGCCGATGGCAGCCTCCGCGGGATCGACCGGCGGAGCGCGCGGCCGGAGTGCGTCGTCGCGGTGCGCTGTCGGACCGCCGTCCTAGAGTGCGACCATGCGCTACCTGATGCTCATGTGGGCCGATGCCGACGCCGCCTCGGGGGACGAGTCCGACCTGCAGGCCTGGGTGGACTTCGACGAGCAGGTCAAGTCCGCCGGCGCCTTCGTGCTGAACGGCGCGCTCACCCCGGCCGCCTCCGAAGCGCGCCTGGTGCGCACGGCGATCGCGGGGCACCCGATGGAGGTCGCCGTCGAACGCCGGCCCTTCGCCGACGGCGCACGACAGATCCAGGCGTTCTACCTGATGGAATGCGACGGCATGGAAGCGGCGCTCGAGTGGGCGAACCGGCTGCCCACCTACGGCTACGTCGAGGTGCGCGAGCTGATGCAGTACTGACGCCGCCGCCCGCCTCAGACCGACACGAGCCCGCGGCGCGGCGTCAGCAGGAAGGCGCACAGGTACAGCACGCCCACCAGGATCAGCAGGTTCCGATACCCCGTGAGCAGCGCGGCGTATTCGAGGCACCCGCCGAACATCGCGCCGAGCAGGTTGAGCCCGAACGCGGACCGGGAGTCGTCCGAGGCGGCGAAGCGTTTGGAGAACGCGACGTTCGCGAGGTAGATGGGAATGAAGGCGAGCAGGATCGCCACGATGAGCCGCGGCACGAACGGCATGGTGAGCAGCCAGTCGGGTTGCACCAGGTAGCTGATCAACAACGACACGGCGATCCCCGCGAAGACGATCGGCAGCGGTGGCGTGCGGAAGCGTCTCGTCGTCTCCACGGCCGCGAGCACGATGACCAGCACCCCTGCGAACACGAGCGCGTTCACCACCCATGTGGTGCCGAAGAGCAGCGCGAAGGTGGCGATGTTCTTGGTCTCCAGCAGCAGGAACGCCGCGCCCATGAAGAACAGGTCGGCGTACGGCCGCATCGCGCGGAACGGTCCGCCCAGGACGCGCACGCCGATCAGGCTGATCAGCAGGATCCCGGCGAGGGTCCACAGGTAGATCGCCGGGATGGCGCCGCCCTGGTAGTACAGGAACGGACGGTCGTCCGTCGCCGGCGCGATCACCGGCCCGGATGCCGCGTACGGCGTCGCGCAGGACTGCTTGGACTCGTCGAGCGCCGCCGTGACGACGGCCTGACTGCCGTACGCCTTGTCCACGCAGGGCTGGTGCCCGAACGCGGCGGCCGCGGTGCCGGCGAGCCGGTCGATCAGCCAGTCCTCGCGGTAGTAGTTGTACATCGCGAACGCGCCGTCGGGCGCCAGGTGCTCGCGGGCCGACTCCAGCGCCTCCTCGGTGAACAGGAAGCTCTCCAGCCGGATCTGGGAGGCCCCGGTGACGAGGGCGAGCGAGTCCGGCAGCGCGAACAGGATCAGGTCGTACTTCTGGTCGGTGGTCTCCAGGAAGGCGCGGCCGTCGTTGACGTACCGGGTCACCCGCGGGTCCGCGTAGGCGGCGTCGGGGTTCTTCTCGAGCCCGAGCTCCATGATCCGCGGGTCGATGTCCACGGCGTCGATGTGCTGGGCGCCCTTGGAGAGCGCGATCGCCACGTCGGAGCCAGACCCGGCGCCGATGATCAGCACGTTGCCGAGCGAGTTGCCCGGCGTGCGCTCGTAGGGCAGGCCGTACTGCGGCTCCTCCCGCAGCCGGGTCTCCGCCGCCCGCATGATCTGGTGCGGCACGCCGTTCACCGAGATGTCGGTGAGCGGCACGTCGCCGACGATCCGGTCGCCCGTCAGCACCTTGTAGTACGGCGACCAGGACACGCCGGGGGTGAGCGACTCCATCAGGAGCAGGCCGACCAACAGCGCCCCGGCCGCGCCCGCGAGGATGCGCTGCCAGCCGCCGATCAGGACGAGGAAGCCGATGGAGACGAGCACGCCCCACACCACGGACGGCGCCCGCAGGAAGGACAGCAGCGTGAAGCCGATGATGCCGATCAGGGAGCCGATGAGGTCCCAGCGGTAGGCCGTGAGCGGCTTGAGGTCGGCGAAGCAGCGGCCGACCACCTCGGCCGGCCCGGCGAGCACGGCGGCGACGAGCACGAAGATCACGGGCAGGGCCAGCCAGGCGGGTGGCCCGGTGGTGCCCAGCGACGTGAAGTAGATGACGTCGTTGCCGGCGCGATCGATGGTGACCGGCGCCAGGATGGTGCCGAGCACCAGCAGGGACAGGATCACGGGCGTCGCGGGCAGCACCGACCATCGCCGGCGGGAGATCAGGAAGCCCAGGCCGATGCCGAGGAACGAGCCCAGCAGGACGAAGTTGGAGAAGTAGCTCAGGTGCACGACGTTGGCGCCGAGCCAGCGGATCAGCGCGAGTTCGAGGAAGAGCATGAGCGCGGAGCCCAGGACCAGGCGGCGCACGACCCGCGGATCCGAGCGATCCGTCTCCAGCGGGTGGGTCCGCCGCCGCAACCAGCGGCCGCGGTCGCCGGGCGGGCGCTCGGTGTCGGCGGCGGGACGGCCGGCCCGGCCCGGCCGGGGCGCCCCGAGCGAGGCCGCTGAACCCGGCCCCTGGCCCCCGCCGCCGTCCGCCATGTACTACCTCCGCGTCACCGCGCCGCGCCCGGCCCGAACCGATCTCGGGCCCGCACGAGTCGCTCGTCGTCGCCGACTGCTGGATTCCGTGCTGAGTGATATCTGCCGCGACCCACGGGGGGCGCCGTGCCATCGTGCATTCCGGATGTCGGGCCCGGCAAATCCGTGCTCCCGGTCGACGGCTTCCGCCTACAGGTCCTCGGTGTGCCCGTCGTCCAGATCGAGCCAGCGGGCGTCCGTGGGCCCGAGCTTGGTCAGCAGCGTGTGCACCATGGCCGTCGACGCGAGCATGCCCTCGTGGATGGGAATGGCGACCTGGGGCGCGACCGTGCGGAAGTACTCGACGGCCTCCTTGATGGCCATCCACGGGGCGGCCACGGGGACGGCGAGAATCTCCACGTCGACCGGCGGCACGGTGAACGAGTCGCCCGGGTGCAGCAGCCGCCCGTTCACCAGGTAGGCGGCGTTGGGGATCACCGGGATGTCCGCGTGGACGACGGCATGGTCCCGCCCGTACACCGTGACGGGGACGCCGACGTCGAGCTCGTCGCCCGCCTGCACCGCGGTCGCCGTGAGCCCCCGCTCGGCGAGCACCGCGACGCTGCCGACGTCCGCGTACACCGTCGCATCCGGGTTGGCCTCGAGCAGGCCGGGCAGCCGATCGAGGTCGGCGTGGTCGGCGTGCTGATGGGTGACCAGCACGGCCGTCAGCCCGGTCAGCGTCTCGAACCCGCGGGCGAACGAACCGGGGTCGATCAGCACGTTCGCCGAGCCGTCCTGCACCTGCAGGCACGAGTGCCCGTACTTGGTGATCCGCATGCCGCCGCCCTCCGGAGCTACCCCCGGCGGCCAGGCTACCGATTGACGATCTGCTGCAGCGCCCAGCCGTTCCCGTCCGGATCGGAGAAGAAGACGAAGCGGCCCCACGGGAAGTCCTGCACGTCGCTGACCTCGACGCCGCGCGCGGCGAGTTCGTCGTGGGCGGCCTGCACGTCCGGGACGACGACCTGCAAGCCCTCGACCGACCCCGGCTCCTTGGTGGTCAGCCCGGTGCCGATCGAGATCGAGCACGCCGACCCGGGCGGCGTGAGCTGGACGAACCGCAGCTCGTCGGTGACCCGGTGATCGTGATCCTCGTGGAATCCGACCTGGTCGACGTAGAAGGCCTTCGCCCGGTCCACGTCCGACACCGGAACCGAGATCAGCTCCAGCTTCCAGTCCATGGTTGTCTCCACCTCTCGCGTCGATCCGGTCGGCCGGCTCGTCCGGCGCGCCTGCGGACGACGGTACGACTGGCCACCGACAGGGGACCGCGAGCCGCCGGCTCGGTCACTGCAGCACCAGCCAGGCCGCGAAGAACGCGAGCGAGTTCGTTCCCCAGTGGAACAGGATCGAGGTCTTGACCCCCTTGCCGAGCCGGGCGATGCCGCAGAGGCCGACCCCGACGACCAGCGTGGAGGCGACGGCCAGCAGCGTGGTGAGCAGCTGGTCGCTGCCCAGTGCGTCGCCGATCGCGGCGTTCGCGGTGTTCATGCCGATCGACGGCAGGATGTGCCAGCACCCGAACAGCAGGGACGACCCGAGCACCGGCGCCCACCGCCAGCGGATGGACGGCGCGGCACCCATCAGGGCGGGGAGCACGCCGCGGAAGGCGACCTCCTCCAGCAGCACCGTGCCGAGCGGGATCTGCACCAGCACGACCCAGACCATCTGCGCCGTGCTCGCGTCGGCGACCCGGCTGTCCAGGAACGCGTCCCGGAACATCGGCAGCGCGAGGCCGAGCGCGTAGATGACCGCCATGCCGCCGGCGAGCAGCAGGCCGATGCCGACGGGACGGTGCCAGTGCCGGATGCCGAGGCCGACCGCTATCGGGCCGGCGCCCCCCTGGGCGGCGATGCCGAGCAGCACGAACGCCATGCCGACGTTCCACGGCACGTACGCCCACTCGGGAAGAACCCGGTTGGACAGGATGTTGCTGAAGACGAGGGCGAGGATCGCGGCCAGGAGGGCCCAGTGACGGCGCCGGTCCGGCCGAACTGTGACCAGGGGACGGGCCTGGATCGCGAAACCCACCCTCCTATCGTGGACCTAGGGAGTCCCGAGGGGCCACGATGGGATCAGCGGTATCGCCCCGCGAGACGTGCCCGGGAGGAGGAGGTCGTGAGCGTCAGTACCGGCCCCGCCTCCCAGACACGGGATCCGTTCGCCGATGTCCTGCGCGCGTTCTCCCTGCTCGTCGTCATCCTCTGGCACTGGTGCTTCACGATCCTGGTCTGGGACGACGGCATCACCTCGGCGACCAACCCGCTCGCCTACACCCCAGGTGTCTGGATCCTCACCTGGCTGCTGCAGGTGGTCCCGCTGTTCTTCTACATCGGGTCCTACGTGCACCTGCGCTCCTGGGAGCGCGCGTCCGCCCGCGGCGAGACCCTCGTCCACTTCGCCTTCCGCCAGGCCAGGTCGCTCGCGATCCCGTCCGCGGCCCTGGTCGTGGCGTGGTCGGCGATCGGCGTGCTGATCGCGACAACGTTCGACCTGGACTGGGTGGTCTTCGCGGTCTTCCTGGTGCTGTCGCCGCTGTGGTTCGTGCTCGTCTACCTGTTCTTCGTGTGCGCCATGCCGATCACCGTCTGGCTGCACCGCAGGTTCGACTCGTTGGTGCTGGTCGTTCTCGCGGGTCTCGCCGTGGTGGTGGACCTGGTCGGCATGCGGTACGAGCTGGCGTGGGTGCTGTGGATCAACACGATTTTCGTCTGGGGCTTCGCGTTCCAGTTGGGCTACTTCCACAGCCGGATATCCGGCCTCGACAAGGCGCCGCGCGACGCCGACGGCAGGGTCGACTGGGCCTACCAGACGCGGCGGACGGTGCTGCGGGCCTGGGGGATGACGCTCGGCGGCTTCTTCGCCCTCGTCGGCCTCGTGTTCTCCGGCATCTATCCAGGGGCGATGGTCGGGGTGCCGGAGCAGTACTCGAACATGGCGCCCCCGACGATCTGCCTGATCGCGCTCACCGTGTTCCAGGTCGGCATCGCCGAGCTGCTCCGGCCGGCGGTGGTGCGCGGGCTGGCCAGGCGCGGACTGTTCGCGCGGGCTACCGACGGGTTCACCCGGTTCGCCCTGCCCCTGTTCCTGTTCCACACCACCGGAATGGCGATCGCGCTGGCCATCGAGTGGGCCATCTTCGGGCCGGACCCGGCGCCGAGCGTGCTGGACGCCGGCTGGTGGCTGACGCGGCCCTTCGGGATCATTGCGCCGCTGCTCGCGACGCTGGTGGTGATCTGGGTGTTCGGCCGGAGGTTCTCCACCCCGGCGGTCAACCCGCCCTCGGCCGACGAGGCGCACCCGCCGTCCGAGGCGGCCGCCGGGCAGCCGACCGATCGGCCGGCGACCCACCCCGTCGACCAGCGGCCGAGCGGTCACGGCCCGGCGGGCTCCGACGGCCCCGGCTCGGCCGGCTCGGCCGGATCGGCCGGATCGGCACCGCCCGCCGACGCGCCGCACCCGCCGCTGCGCCACATGGTCCTCCCGCTGCCGCGGCGCGCCCGGACCCCGCGCCGCTGAGGGGCCCGCTCCGGCACGGCGGCGACGTCCTGGGGCGCCGATCGAACCCGTATAGGCTGGGCGAGGACGGCGGCGGACATCGGTCATTTCGAGCGGTACCGCACCCGGCAGTGGCGCCGGCCCGCCGATCGGCACCCGCGCTCCGCCCGTCCGGACACCGAAGATCGCATTCGAACACCGCTGGGGAGCGCCGTGGCCCGCGTGGCAGTCGACGTCGTCATCAAGCCGGAGATCCTGGACCCGCAGGGCAAGGCGATCCTCGCCGCGCTCGCCCGCATCGGCTACGCGGGCGTCTCCTCGGTCCGGCAGGGCAAGCACTTCGATCTCGAGGTCGACGAGTCGGTGAGCGACGCCGATCTCGAGGAGATCGCCGGCACCCTGCTGGCCAACCCGGTGATCGAGTCCTGGACCGTGACCCGGCTCGAACCCGCCGGAACCTCGCTCGTGACCGTCCCGCAGCTCGGCACCGCCGATCGGCCGGCGATCGGCGCCGGGCCGCGGATCGGCGTTCTCACCTTCCCCGGCACCCTGGACGACGTCGACGCGGCGCGCGCCGTCCGGTTCGCGGGCGCCGAGCCCGTCCCCCTGTGGCACGCCGACGACAACCTGCGGGGCGTCGACGCGGTGCTCGTGCCGGGCGGCTTCTCCTACGGCGACTACCTCAGGGCCGGCGCGATCGCCGCCCAGGCGCCGATCATGCAGGCGGTGATCCGCGCCGCCCGGCAGGGCATGCCGGTGCTGGGCATCTGCAACGGCTTCCAGATCCTCTGCGAGGCCGGGCTGCTGCCCGGCGCCCTGCTGCGCAACGCCGGGCTCCGCTTCGTCTGCCGCGACCAGTGGCTGCGGGTGGAGAACACGTCGAGCGTGTGGACGTCGCGGTTCGAGCCCGGCGCGGAGATCCTCGTGCCCGTGAAGAACGCCGAGGGACGGTACGTCGCCGACGCCCGGGTGCTGGACGAACTCGAGGCCGAGGGCCGGGTGCTGTTCCGCTACGTCGCCGACGGGTCCGGCCGGGGCAACCCGAACGGCGCGCTCCGCGACATCGCCGGCATCTGCTCCGCGGACGGGCGGGTGGCCGGGCTGATGCCGCATCCGGAGCACTCGATCGACGCCCTCACGGGTCCCACCGACGACGGCCTCGGCCTGTTCCTCTCCCTCGTGGACTGGATCGGTGCCACGGCCGGACTGGCTCCCGTCGCGACGGTCGGCGCAGACCACGGCGGGGCGGCGGCCGGATGAGCACGGCGACCCTGATCGACACCGTCCAGCACGCCGCGGCGACACCCGAACTGCCCCAGCCGTTCCGCGAGCTCGGACTGAAGGCCGACGAGTACGAGCGGATCCGCGCGATCCTCGGCCGCAGGCCCACCGACGCGGAACTGGCGATGTACTCGGTGATGTGGTCGGAGCACTGCTCCT
Organism: uncultured Actinomycetota bacterium; assembly: GCA_963844455.1. Taxonomy (GTDB): domain Bacteria; phylum Actinomycetota; class Actinomycetes; order Mycobacteriales; family Nakamurellaceae; genus Nakamurella. The sequence goes on along the minus strand of CAWJOH010000008.1, from coordinate 46,570 downwards.
ACAAGTCGTCCAAGGTGCACCTGGCCTACTTCGGCGAGACCACCACGCCCGAGATGCGCCGCACGATGCTCGCCGGCATCGGCGAGAACGCCGGCGTGGTCGACATCGGCGACGGCTGGGCGGTCACGTTCAAGATCGAGTCGCACAACCACCCGTCGTTCGTCGAGCCCTACCAGGGCGCCGCAACGGGTGTCGGCGGCATCGTGCGCGACATCCTGGCCATGGGCGCGCGTCCCGTCGCCGTGATGGACCAGTTGCGGTTCGGCCCGCTCGACGCCGCCGACTCGCAGCGGGTCGTGCCGGGCGTGGTCGCCGGCATCTCCGGCTACGGAAACAGCCTGGGGCTGCCCAACATCGGCGGCGAGGTGGTCTTCGACCCGTCGTACGCCGGCAACCCGCTGGTCAACGCCGCCTGCATCGGTGTGCTGCGCGGCGAGGACCTGCACACCGCGCACGCCACCGGCGCGGGCAACAAGGTCATCCTGTACGGATCCCGGACCGGGCTGGACGGCATCGGCGGGGTCTCCGTTCTCGCGTCCGACACCTTCGCCGGCGACGAGTCCGGCGTCGGCAGGAGGAAGCTGCCCAGCGTCCAGGTCGGCGACCCCTTCGCCGAGAAGGTGCTCATCGAGTGCACCCTCGAGGCGTTCGCGGCCGACCTGGTGGTCGGCATCCAGGACCTGGGCGGCGCCGGATTGTCCTGTGCCACCTCGGAACTCGCGTCCGCGGGGGACGGCGGCATGCACGTCGTGCTGGATGCGGTGCCGCTGCGCGCCGAGGGGATGACCGCCGCCGAGATCCTGTCCAGCGAGTCGCAGGAGCGGATGTGCGCGGTCGTCACGCCCGACCGGGTCGACGACTTCCTGGCGGTCTGCGCGAAGTGGGAGGTGCAGGCCGACGTCATCGGCGAGGTGACGGACACGGGGCGCCTGGTCGTGGAGTTCCACGGCGAGGTGGTGGTCGACGTGCCGCCGCGCACCGTCGCGCACGAGGGTCCGGTGTACCGGAGGCCGCTGGCCCGCCCGGACACGCAGGACGCGTTGCAGGCCGACGGCTCCGCGGCGCTGCCCCGCCCGGAGCCGGGCGAGCTGGGTGCGCTGATCCTGCGCATGGCCGCGTCGCCGAACCTGTGCTCGCGGGCCTGGGTCACCGACCAGTACGACCGCTACGTCCGCGGCAACACCGTGCTGGCCCCGCCGGCCGACTCCGGCATCGTGCGTGTCGCCGAGAACATCGACGGCGCGGCTGGTGTCACCGGCCCCGAGCGCGGCCTGGCGATGGCCAGCGACTGCAACGGCCGGTACACGCTGCTGGACCCGTACGCCGGCGCGCAGCTGGCGCTCGCCGAGGCCTACCGGAACGTGGCCACCACCGGCGCCGTCCCGGTCGCCGTGACCAACTGCCTGAACTTCGGCTCACCCGAGGATCCGGCGGTGATGTGGCAGTTCGAGCGGGCCGTGCACGGCCTCGCCGACGGCTGCGCCGCCCTCGGGATCCCCGTCACCGGCGGCAATGTCAGCCTCTACAACCAGACAGGTGGCGCTCCGATCCTGCCCACCCCGGTGGTCGGCGTGCTCGGCGTGCTGGACGACGTGCGCCGGCGCACGATCCCCGGCATCGGTCAGGACACCGGCGAGACGCTGCTGCTGCTGGGCAGCACCCGCGCGGAGTTCGACGGCAGCGAGTGGGCGTCCGTGGTGCACGGCCACCTCGGCGGCCACCCGCCCTCGGTCGACCTCGGCGCCGAGCGGCTGCTCGCCGACGTCCTCGTCGCCGGGTCGAGGGACGGGATGATCTCGGCCGCGCACGACCTGTCCGAGGGCGGCCTCGCCCAGGCGCTGGTGGAGATGTGCCTCGCCGGCCAGACCGGTGCCCGCGTCGTGCTGCCCGAGGGCGCCGACCCGTTCGTCTGGCTGTTCTCCGAGTCGACCGCGCGGGTGGTGGTCGCCGTGCCGCGCACCGAGGAGTTGCGGTTCACCGAGATGTGCACGGCCCGCGCGCAGCCCTGGGTGAAGATCGGCGTCGTCGACGCGGGGGACACGGGTGCCCCCGACGAGCAGGCGCTGGAGATCCAGGACGTGGCCCGCCTGTCGCTCGCCGAGCTCCGGACCGCCTGGGAGGGAACGCTTCCCGCTTCGTTCGGCTGAACGATGCACGCACCGCCGCCGCAACCCCACCGTCGAGAACGAGGAGATCGCCGTGCCCGAGGAATCCGACCTGCCCGACATCGGCGAGCTCCGCACGACCCTGTCCTACATCACGGCCCGCACGGACCCGGACGCCCGCACGCGGGCCAGGGACGTGCAGACCCTGACCACCATGCAGGCGGAGCTGAACGAGACGCTGCGCCGCGACCGGCCGGCCGGCTATCCGGGCGCCGACGAGCTCCGGGTCCTGCTCGACCGGATCAACAACGAGCTCGGGGACGCCTGAGCGCTCCGGGCTCAGAAGTGGGCGGGGTGGTGGTGATCGGCCACGTCCGCCATCCGCAGGCGGGGCGCCCACCTGATCATGGTCATCGCCAGCACATCCAGCACGAGCACCAGCCACACCGGCCAGATCGCACCCTGGACGTGCGCGAGCGCGGCCAGCCCACCGGCGATCAGCGCCGAGGCCACGCCGACCACCATCTGGCTGAAGCTGATGATCACCAGGCGGTCGTCGCCCGCGTTCCGGAGCAGCCACACCTGCTTGGCGGTCGAAACCGCCAGGGCGGACACGGCCGCCACCGCCAGGACGATGCCGTAGATCCAGGGCGCCGACGTGAGCCGGAACATCTCGGCAACGATGCACAGCGACGCCGCCAGGAAGGCGAGCCCACCGGCCAGCCAGTACATCCCGCGCAGGGTGATGCGGGGCCGGAGCGGTGCCCACACGACCGCGAACACGAGCAGCCCGATGGAGCTCACCGCGACGATGAGGTGCAGGCTGCCGCCGACACCGCCGTGCATCGTGGCGCCGTGCGCGCTGTAGAACGCCGACCCGAGGGACACGGTCAGGAAGAGCGTCTGCACGAGCAGGTAGCGGCGCAGCCAGGGCGTCCGGCGAGCCAGCGCGAATCCCTGGCGGATGCCGCCCCGGAGGCGCGTCGGCGTCGGCTTCGGCCTTGGCGCTGCCTGGAGCAGCAGGCAGGTGCCCGCCGCCACGAGCAGCGCGAGCGCCCCGAGCCACAGCAGCCGAATGTGATCCGATGCCCCGCCCTCGCTGCCGAAGATCCAGCGGTCCAGGAACGTCACCAGAAGAACGAGCGCGGCCCCGAGCGAGCTCTGCAGCACCGGGAGCCGGCTCTGCTGCCCTGGCTGCAGGGCGCCGGCGACCACGTCCAGGAAGCAGACGGTGCTCACCCCGGCGAGGAAGCCGATTGCGGCTGCGGTCGCGACGAAGCCGGTCGCCATCCCCTCCCCGAGCACGGCGCTGCCCACGGCGTTGGCGGCGGTGAGCACGGCGAGGCCGGCGACGGCGACGGCGAGCATCGTCTTCGACGAGCGACCCGACGACAGGATCCTCGGCGTCATCACCGCGCCGGTGAGGTTGGCCAGCGTGAACACCGGATAGATCAGTGTGGCCGCGAGCAGCGGCCCGCCCAGGGCGACCGCGATGAACGGCAGCACGACGGCCGCCGCGGTGAGCTGACTCGCCAGGTTCGACGCCACGCCCTCGACGGCGACGATGCGGTACTGGCGCGGGCTCGGTCCGGGCTGCGTCGGACTCGAGTCGATCGCGCCGGAGGGCTCGACCCGATCGGCCATCGCACCCGTGCCCTCCCCGCCCGGCGACTCCCGGGCCGCAACCTGCCTCGCCTGTGCTCTATATCGTGAGCCCTGCACCGGCGGATTGTGAAAGGGCCCTTCATACGATGTCGACCGAGACCACCATCGAGTTCCAGGCGGAGGCGCGTCAGCTGCTGCAGCTGATGATCCACTCGATCTACTCCACCAAGGACGTGTTCCTCCGGGAGCTCATCTCCAACTCCTCGGACGCGCTGGACAAGCTCCGCCTGGCCGCCTACCAGGACAAGGAGCTGGCCGCCGACGTCGGCGACCTGCACATCACGGTGAGCACCGATCCCGCTGCCCGCACGCTCACCGTGCGCGACAACGGCATCGGGATGACCCGCGACGAGGTCGTCGAGCTGATCGGGACGATCGCGAAGTCGGGCACCGCCGAGATGCTGGCGACCCTGCGCGCCTCGCGGGAGGCCGGGGGATCCGAGCAGGCCACCGCGGAGATGATCGGCCAGTTCGGCGTCGGGTTCTACTCGGGATTCATGGTCGCGGACCGGGTCGAGCTGATCACCCGCCGAGCGGGCACACCCACCGGCGTGCGGTGGCAATCGACGGGGGAGGGCTCCTACACGATCGCCGACCTGCCGGACGCGCCGCAGGGCACCGCCGTCACCCTGCACCTCAAGCCGACCGACGCCGACGACGGCACCGCCGACTTCACCGACCCGGCGACGGTCCGCCGGATCATCAAGCGCTACTCGGACTTCATCACCTGGCCGATCCGGATGACCCCCGCCGACGGCACCGGCGAGGCCGAGACCGTCAACTCGCGGCAGGCCCTGTGGTCCCGGCCGCAGCAGGACGTCTCCGACGACGAGTACGCGGAGTTCTACCGGCATGTCAGCCACGACTGGCGCGAGCCACTGGAGACCATCCGGCTGTCCGCCGAGGGCACCTTCGAGTACCAGGCGTTGCTCTTCCTCCCCGCCCACGCGCCGATGGACCTGTTCATGCGCGACAGCCGGCGCGGCGTGCAGCTCTACGTCCGGCGGGTGTTCATCATGGACGACTGCGAGGCACTCGTCCCCGAGTACCTGCGCTTCGTCAAGGGCGTCGTCGACGCCAACGACCTGTCGCTGAACATCTCCCGCGAGATCCTGCAGCAGGATCGGCAGATCGCGCTGATCCGCCGGCGGCTGGTCAAGAAGGTGCTCGCGACGATCAAGACGATGCTGGACACGCAGCCGGACAAGTACGCGACCTTCTGGTCCGAGCTCGGTCGGGCCGTCAAGGAGGGCCTGCTCACCGATCAGGACAACCGGCAAGCCGTCCTGGAGATCTGCTCGTTCCCGACGACGTCCGACGCGGAGAAGCCGACCACGCTGCGCGCCTATGTCGAGCGCATGCCCGAGGGCCAGGAGTCGATCTACTACCTGACGGGTGAGTCCCGGTCCGCGCTGGAGCAGTCGCCGCACATGGAGGCGTTCCGCGCCAAGGGCTACGAGGTGCTGCTGCTCACGGACCCGATCGACGAGCTCTGGGTCGACCTGGTGCCCGCGTTCGACGACCGGCCGCTGGCCTCGATCGCCGCGGGCGAGATCGATCTGGGAGGAGCCGCCGACGAGTCGGCGGACGACGACCGGCCGGCGCTGGACGCGCTCGTGACCTGGATGGCGTCGACGCTCGCCGACGAGGTGACCGGTGTCCGGCTGTCGCACCGGCTGACCACGTCGCCCGCCTGCCTGGTCGGGGATCCGGGGGACATGACCCCCACGCTGGAGAAGATGTACCGCGCGATGGGCCAGGAGCCGCCGAGGGTGAAGCGCACGCTGGAGCTGAACCCGAACCACCCGCTGGTCGCGGGCCTGAGCCGCGCCCACGAGTCGGCACCGGACGATCCGGGCCTCGGCGACACCGCCAGGATCCTCTACTCGATGGCGCTGCTGGCCGAGGGCGGCGAGCTCGCCGAGCCGGCCGCGTTCGTCTCGCTGCTGTCCCGGCAGCTGGAGAAGACCCTGGCCTGATCGGTTGCGCCGACGCCCCTGCCGCCCGGCAGCGGGCCGTCCGGCCGCGCGGAGCCGGTGCGCCTTTCACCGTCGCGAGCGAGTGCCCATGGGGCCTCCGCTTGACAGGCAAGTGGTCACTTGCCTATAACTGTGCCATGGACGCGGACCCGGGCCCGGAGCTGTTCAGGGCCATCGGCGACGCGACGCGACGCATCATCCTGGACGAGCTGACCGACAGGGACGGTCAGACGCTGTTCGAGATCTGCGGCCGCCTGACCATGAAGCACGGACTTGCCTCATCGCGCCAGGCCATCTCGCAGCACCTCGCGGTGCTCGAACAGGCCGGCCTCGTGCACAGCCGGCGGCAGGGCCGGTACAAGTTCCACCACATCGACACGGGCCCGCTGCGCTCGATCGTCGAGCGGTGGCCCATCGATCGAGAGGAACGAGAACCGTGATCCGCATCGCCATCACCAGCGTGTTCGTCGACGACCAGGCCAAGGCGCTGGCCTTCTACACCGGGAAGCTGGGATTTCTCAAGAAGACCGACGTGCCCGCCGGCGGGGCCCGCTGGCTGACCGTGGTCTCCCCGGCCAGCCCGGACGGCGTCGAGCTGCTGCTGGAGCCGGACGGTCATCCGGCGGCCGGCCCGTTCAAGAAGGCCCTCGTCGCCGACGGCATCCCGTTCACCCAGTTCGCCGTCGACGACGTGTACGCCGAGGTCGAGCGCCTGAAGGGGCTGGGCGTGGAGTTCACCCAGGACGCGACCGACCTGGGGCCGGTGGTCACCGCCGTCTTCGACGACACCTGCGGCAACCTGATCCAGATCGCCGCCATGAAGTAGCCGACTGCCGGGATCGCCGGCGACCGGGACCGCTGACCGGCGCACGGCCGGTCAGCGTCCGTCCGTGGGCCCACCGCCGACATCAGGCTGACCGCGCCGCCCCCCGGGGCCGCCCGGAGCCGTACCCGCGCCGGCGACGGCGGTGTCTACAGTGCGCTGATGTCGTTCTCGATGGTCATGTCGTGGCTCCGTCCCACCTTCGTGGTGATCGGCTGCTCCTGGTCCTGCTCGGTGTGATCACGATGGTGAAGGCACACCGCCGTCGACGGACCTGGCGGCCGGCAACGGGCGAGGTGGTCGCGTCGCGACTGGACGGCGACGGGCACATCCGGCATCAGGTCGCCTTTCGGCTCGAGGGACGCGAGGTGCGCTTCTGGAACCGCTTCTCGTCGAGCACCGGGGTGGACCCGATCGGCAGGACGGTGGACGTCCTGATCAATCCGGACGATCCCGCGGACGCGGTCGTGGTGCGCGGAGCGCCCGGCTCGTCGGCGATCGGCCCGATCTTCGTGGTGGTCGGCGTCGCCGCCGCGCTCGTCGGCCTCTTCGCCCTGTCGTGACGAGAGGGTCCGGTGTTCCGCCGGGCACGAGATCGGTGACGGCCGCGATCCACGGCCGATGCGGCCGGCTGCTCGGACTGCTGCGTGGTCGTCGCCGCACTGTCGCTCACTCGGACGACGCCGCCGTCGACGATCCGTCCCAGGGGCCGCCGTCCGGGACTCGGCGTTTCCGCCTGGGGGCTCAGGCCGGTCCGCTCACCAGGCCGTGCTCGGTGCAGAAGCGCGTGACCTCGGCCAGGCCGACCTCGGCCTCCTCGGCCGTCGCGCGGGCGGGCCCGGCCACCCACCAGTCCGCGCCGGGCAGCCCCGCGGACAGGTAGGCGCGCGTCCCGGGACGCCACCGCTGTCCGGCGCGGCGAGGGCGGGCGGCCACCTCGCCGTGCGCTGGCTCCCACAGGCGGACCAGGCCGGCCTCCTCGCCGATCACCACGGCGTCGTACCAACGCCAGTCCACCGCCTCCGCACCCGCGGCCGCGGTCGCGACGGCGACCAGGTGACCCGGTGACACCCGCTCGGTTCGCGGCGACGGGAACGACGGCGCGTAGCCGACGGATCTGAGCCGGCCGGCCGTCTGCACGTCGCACGTCTCCTCGTGGACTCGAAGGACGATGCCGCAGTGGAGCGACGCGCGGGTGGAGCCGAGCTTCGGCGAAACATCCATGGGACCAAGCCTCCCGCGGGCGCGCACGGCGCGGGCGCCGTCGGGATGCGATGGTCAGGAGCCGGCGGACCGACCGTTTCGTCCCGATCCACCGGTCGTTCCGACCGAGGCCGACCCGTTCGGCGCCGCCTCGCCCAGCTCGTCCGACGCGCCCGGCGCCGGAGCGATCTTCGCCGATGAGTCGCCGTCGGCCTCGTTCGCCACGGCCGACGCCACCTCGGGCTGCTCGACGAACTCGCGGACGAACCTCTCCGAGCCGGAGACGTAGGCGACCGCCAGCCGCCCCATGACATTCACGTCGACGGGGTGCTCGCCGGTGGCCTCGGCGGTGCGCTCGATGGCCGCCTGCATCTGTTCCTCGACCTTCGCGGGCTCCGGCGCGACGCCGGCCTTGCGGCGGAGTCGGACGACCGCGTTCACCGGGTCGTCGGTGCCCTTGGCCTCGTCCAGTTGCTTCAGGAGCTCCGGATCGGTCTGGCTCAGCGCCACGGGTCACCTCCAGCGACACCCCCATCGTATCCGCGCCACCCGACCGTCCCGATCGCGCGACCCGCGCCCACGCAGGACGCGGGGCCCGGCCGCGCGACCGCACTGGTTCCGAGCCGGTGCACACCGCCCGGGGATCGCGCGCGGTCGTCCGGAACCAGTGCGGCGACCGCGCGTCGCGACCGACCGGCGCCGGCGTCAGTCCGTCCGGGGGTCCGGACGGTCGCTCCACAGCGCCGAGAGCGGCGGCGCGGAGGACGCGCTCGGATGATCGGATCCCAGCAGCGACGAGCCGGGCTCCGGCGCCAGCTCGAGCCGGCGGATGATCTCGGCGGCCTCCTCGGCGGGCTTGCGCCCGACGTCGATCGTGATGGCCTGCTCCTCCGGCCCCGGCGGCTCCAGCGTCGCGATCTGCGAGTCGAGCAGCGTCGCGGGCATGTAGTGATCGGTGCGGGCGGTGAGCCGGTTGCCGATGGTGTCCTTGCCGCCGGCCAGGTGGACGAACACGACGTTCGGTCCGCGCATCCGGTCGCGGTACACCCGCTTCAGCGCCGAGCAGGTGATGATCCCGGGGAGCCCGGCGCGGGTGTGGTCGGAGATCCAGTCGGCGACCCGGTCCAGCCAGGGCCAGCGGTCCTCGTCGGTGAGCGCGTGGCCGGCGGCCATCTTCGCCACGTTCGCCGCGGGGTGCAGGTCGTCGCCCTCCTCCAGGTCCCAGCCCAGCTGGCCGGCGAGAATGCCGGCCACGGTCGACTTGCCGGACCCGGACACTCCCATGATGACGAGAACCGGCTGCTGGTCGCGGTTGTCGGCCCTACCGCTAGTCGGGGTGGTCATCGTTTCACGCTCCATGATCGGGGCCCCCGGCTCAGACGAAGATGCTGACGATGAGCACGCCGCCGAGACCGCACACCGAGATGATGCACTCCATCACGGTCCAGGTCTTGAGGTTCTGCCCGATGGTCGTGCCCATGTACTCCTTGACCAGCCAGAAGCCGGCGTCGTTGACGTGGGACAGGAACAGCGAGCCGGAACCGATCGCGAGCACCATCAGCGCGACCATCGGGCTGGACAGGTCGGCGGCGACGGGGGCGAGGATGCCGGCCGCGGTCACGGTCGCGACGGTCGCCGAACCTGTCGCGACGCGGATCAGCACGGCGACCAGCCAGGCCAGGAACAGCACCGAGATGCTGCTGCCCTCGATCGCGTCGGCGATGACCTGACCGATCCCGGTGTCGATCAGCACCTGCTTCAGGCCGCCGCCGGCGCCGACGATCAGCAGGATGCCCGCGATCGGCGGCAGGGACTTCTCCAGGGTCTGCGCGACGGCGGAGCGATCCATCTTGCCGCCGCGGCCGAGGACGACGATGCCGACCAGCACGGCGATCGTCAGGGCGATGGTGGGCGTACCGAGGAAGTCGAGCAGGGCCTTCCACGAGGCCTCCGAGTCCTCGGCGAAGACATCGGCCAGGGCCTTGGCGAGCATCAGGATGACGGGCAGCAGGATGGAGAACAGCGCGGTCGCGAAGGTGGGCCGCGGGCGGGACGCGGGGTCGATGCCCTCGTCCTCGGCGGTGACGTACATGTTCGGCACGGGCACGGGCGCCCAGCGCGCGGCCAGGGTGCTGAACAGCGGGCCGGCGATGACGATCGTCGGGATCGCGATGAGCACGCCCATGGCCAGGGTGAGACCGAGGTTGGCGTTCAGGGTGGTGATCGCCACCAGCGGCCCGGGGTGCGGCGGCACCAGGCCGTGCATCGCGGACAGGCCGGCCAGGGTGGGGATGGCGATCTTCATCAGCGGCAGGCCGGACCGGCGTGCCACCAGGATGATCACCGGCATCAACAGGACGAGGCCGACCTCGAAGAACATCGGCAGCCCGATCAGGGCGCCGACCAGGCCCATCGTCCACGGCAACGCCCGCTTGCTGGACCGGGTGACGAGCGTGTCCACGATCCGGTCGGCGCCGCCCGAGTCGGCGAGCAATTTGCCGTACATCGCGCCGAGCCCGATCAGGATGCCGACGCCGCCCATGGTCGTGCCGAAGCCGGCGGCGAAGGATGCGATGGCCTTCGCCGGGATCGAGCCCCGCGCCGATGCCGATCCCGATCGCGCCGATCAGCAGCGCGAGGAACGGGTGCATCTTCAGCCAGGTGATCAACACGATGATCACCGCGATGCCGACCACCGCCGACAGGATCAGTTGCGCGTCACTGCCGCTCGGCACGATCGGGTCCTGCGCGACGGCGAGGAGGGGGCTGGTCATCGATGCTCTCCGATGAGATCGGGCCGGGTCGGGCGACGCGGCAGGTCGACACTACGAATACGAGTTGACCTAGATTCGGCTATGAATCAGATGTATGCAAGAAGACAGGCGCAAATAAGCATACGAATCAATCGTTCGGAGTAGTCAGCACCGACGAATACGCCCAGACCACGCATACTGAACGCATGAGTGAACGCGACGCGGGGTCGGCGATGCGGGCGGCCGCCGGGGGCTCCCCTCCCGGTGGCCCGAGTGCCGGTGCCGCAGTACCCGCCCAGGACCTGCATGACTCGGTCGTGCAGCGATGGGGATGGGACATCGTCTCCGGGGCGCTGCCGCCGGGCAGCCGGATCGTGGCCGAGGAGGCCGCCGACGCAGCTCGGCGTGTCCCGCTCGGTCGTCCGCGAGGCGGTGCGCGTGCTGGAGTCCATGGGCCTCGTGGCCGCGCGGCGGCGGGTCGGCATCACCGTGCTGCCGCCGGCGCGGTGGAACCCGTTCGACCTCGACATCATCCGGTGGCGGCTGGCCGGCCCGGACCGGCTGCGTCACCTGCAGTCGCTCAGTGAGCTGCGCTCGGCGATCGAACCGCTGGCCGCGCGGCTCGCCGCCACCCATGCGAGCCCGGAGCAGTGCGGCGCGCTCACGTCCGCGGTGATCGGGATGTCGGCCACCTCCCGATCGGCCAATGCCGTGGCCTACCTGACCCACGACTCCGAGTTCCACCGGACGCTGCTCGAGGCGTCCGGCAACCCGATGCTCACCGGCCTGGCCGACGTCGTCGTCGAGGTGCTCGCCGGCCGGACCCGGCACGCGCTCATGCCGTCGACCGCGGACCCCGAGGCGATCCGGCTGCACGGCGTGGTCGCGTCCTGCGTGCAGGGCGGCGACGGCCCAGGGGCCGAGCTCGCGATGCGGGAGATCGTCGCCGAGTCCGCGAGCGCGGTCCAGGCGATCCACACGTCCGGCGAGGACGCGGCAGACGCCGCCGCCAGGGCCCCGCTGCCGTCGGTGCTCTCCCGCCCGCCGCGCCCGTAGCCACCGCGTGTCCACAGGTCCGCGCGTCGGCTTCCTCCCGGGGCACCGGCCGCGGCCGGATCACCACCCCGGGACCGGACGTGGTTCCGGGGTGTCGGTCGCCGATCGTGCTCGGCCGATCGTGCTCGGCCGTCGCGATCGCCGGCTCGACCCAGGGACTGCCGACCCCGACGTCGGACGTCCGGCCCGGACCGGACCGGACCGGCTCAGGCCAGCAGCGCCTTGAGCGCCCTGGGCCCGTCGACCGCGCCGCGATTGGCCCGCTCGATGTCCATCGCGCCGCGGTCGGTCGACGCGAAGATCGCCCGCTCCAGGCGCGCCACGGTGGCATCGGGCTTCGCCTCGAGCAGCAGCGCCGCGAGGCCGGCCACGTGCGGCGTGGCCATCGACGACCCGGACAGCGACCGCCAGCCGCCGCCCGGCGCTGCCGAGATGACGTCGACGCCAGGCGCGACCAGGTCGGGTGCGAGCGGCTGCGACCGCCGCCGGAACCGCTGGCTGGAGGAGAAGTCGGCGACCGCGAAGCGCGAGTCGTGCGCCCCGACGGAGAGCGCCTTCGGGTAGTTGCCGGGGGAGCGGCTGGTGCCCGGCCCCTCGTTGCCGACGGCGACGACCGGCAACACCTTGCTGTCGCGCAGCACGTTGACGATGTCCAGGAAGTCCGCCACCAGCCCCCGGATGCCGAGCGACATCGACAGGATGCGGACGCCCTGGCCGATCGCCCAGTCCATCCCGCCGAAGATGCGGGCGACCACGTCGCCGCCCTCGATGACCATCGCCGAGTAGAGCTCCGCGCCGGGCGCCACGCCGACGTGCCGGCCGCTGACCAGCCGCCCGGCGACGGTGGCCGCGGTGTGCGTGCCGTGCCCGTCCCGGTCGTCGGAATCCCGCGGCGCCGCGTCGCCGACGACCCGCCCGCCGAGATCGAACTCCGCGAACCCCCCGATCGCCGCGCGGAGCGCCGGGTGCGACCCGTCGACCCCGGTGTCCAGGTGCGCCACCTTGACCCCGGCGCCCGTCAGCCCCTGGTCCCACAGCTCGGGGATGTGCATGGCCTCGAGACCCCAGGTGAAGGTGCTGCGCGGGGTCGCGGCGGCGGCCGTCACTGGCCGGATGAGGCTGAACTGGTTGGCCGGCTTGATGATTCGGACCGCCGGCTCCGCCCGCAGGGCGGCGAGGCCGATCGGATCGACCGTTCCGTAGACGACCCCGAGGTTCGGGTACACCCGCGCCCTGGCCGCCTCCGGCGCCGCGTCGCCGCGGCGGGTGGCGGCCATCAGCGACGCCCCGCCGAGCGGCGACGTCGGCTCCACGACGAAGTGGTCGCGCAGCCGCGCGGCCTGGTCCTTCTGCTGGCGATTCAGCACCACGTACACCGGCGCGAAGCCGATCTGGCTCATGCTCTGCGCGATCGTCGTCATCCCAGGCCCCTCCGGAAGAGCACCACGGTCGCCGCGGTCGCGGCGTAACCCCCTAGGAGCAGGAGCGGCCGGCGACCCTCCGTGATCCGGTCGAGCAGGGTCAATCCGCCGATCATCGCCATCGTCACCAGCCCGCCGGGCGCGACGACCATGGCCAGCATCGGCGGCCCGCAGAGCGGGAGCCCGCGTACCACGGACAGCAGGCCCGTCCGGGCGCAGTCCGCGTCGGCCGCCCACCCCCGGTCGCGCAGCCGGCCGATCCGGTCGTGCTCCGCGCGCCGTCGCCCGGGCACGAACAGCAGCCCCGCGCAGCCCGCCAGCAGCAGCAGGGCCGCCGTCGTCGGGCCGAGCCATCCGCCGAGCACGCCGCCGATCACCGCGAGCGGCATCGTCGCCAGAACCCAGCCCAGGGAGAAGGCGAGAAAGAACCAGAGCGCGGCGCGGCCCGCCCGCCACCACCGGCTGCGGGCGGCGACGGCGCGGACGCCGGGGATGGCCAGCGGGCTCATCATCGCGAGCGCCATCACCGACGCGGACAGCAGCGCGGGCAGCACGGAGACGCCGCTCCCGACCACCGCCAGCGCCTGGTGGTGCGCGGCCGAGCCCCCCGACGCGGAAACCGAGTCCCGCCCCGCCGCCGCCGGGTCGGCGACCAGAGCCAGGCCGATCAACGCCGCCCACGCCGCGACAGCCGTTGCCACGGGCAGGCTCTCGGGATATCGGGCGAGAAGTGACGGGCCGCGGACGCGCGCCGCGTCGGTCGGCCCCGGCCGCTCCCGCTGCGTCGTCACGCCGGATTCAGGCCTCGTCCTGGTAGAGGCTGACGGTGCCGACCGTGACGGGGCCCGCCGGCGGCCGCGGCGCCTCGGCGCCGCCCGCGGCGAGACCCTCGTCGTCGTCCGGTGGCGCCTCCTCCGGCGGTGCGACGGGCAGCAGGCTGACCCGCAGATCCGCCGGTGTCCAGCCCTCGTCGGACCGCAGCCGGTCCACCAGCTCCGTCACGTCGAAGGTGTAGCGCATGCCGTGCCGCTCGGTCCGGGTCGCCGCGGCCGTCATCGGGTCGGTGGACTCGATGCCGAAGAACGAGACGACGCCGGCGAGGTGGGCCGCGCGGACCTCGGCCTCGGCCCCGGCGTCGGCCCCGTCATCGGCCCCGGCATCCGCCGCCCCTGCGGGCAGGTTGAGGTACACGCCGAACACCACGCCGGGGTTCCGCGTGCCCTCGATGTCGGCGAGATTCAGGTACACGCGCGAGGTGTCGGCCGCGAGACCGGACCGCTCCGGCAGCGGCGTGACGTCCAGGTGGGTGGTCGCGCCGGCCGTCTCGACCTGGACCGGCGCCTCGCTCGCGCCGATCAGCATCGGCCTTGACCGTTTCCTCGGCACGGGCCTCCTCGGTGCCACCCCTGCGACCACCGGCAGGTCTTCGTACGTGTAGTCCAGCTGCGCGACGATGTCCAGCACGCCGCTGGGCCGCAGGCGCTCCGTCCGCCCGGCCGGATTCCGCAGCGGGAAGCTGCGATCCAGCCACGCCTTGATGGTCGGGTTGGCGCCGCCGCCGATGTTCCAGACCTCCCACAGCCGGTCGATGTTGGCGTGATGCAGCCAGAAGATCGGGTCGAGCGCGGCGGTGTTCGGGTCGGTCATCAGCCCGCCCCCGCCGCCCACCTGGACGTGCACCGGGCCGTGCGGCTGCGCCTCGACCTCGCCGAACGCCGGACCCTGATGGGCGAACCCGGTGCGCGGGCCGCCGAAACCGGTGCTCGCGCCGAGATCCGACCGCGTGAACGCGGTTTCGGCCAGCGCAGCGGACGTGCCCGTCACCGCGCCGGGCAGCGGGCTGCCGGCGTTCACCGACGGCCGGCGCCGCGCGACGAACAGCGGGTTCGCCGAGCCGTCGGGCATCGTCGGGACGCGGAACACCCGGGGCAACGCGTTGCCGGGCGCGCCGCTGCTGTAGTCCCAGAACGGCAGCGCCCAGTCCGCGCGATCGGCCGCCGGGAGGAGCGAGCGGAGGATGCGCTCGAACTGCCACAGGTACATCCGGTGCCACGGCAGGAAGTACCAGGTTGCGTGCTGGCAGTTGTTCCATGGCGCGCCGCTCGGCCGGGTCGTGCTGTAGGTGCCGTGCACGGCGGCCTGGTAGGTCCAGCTGCGCGGGTCGTTCGGCGGCAGCGCCTGCATCGCCCTGATCCCCCGGGCATACCCGAGAGTGATGGCGTGCCATGGGTTCTGCGCGCTGCCGAGCTGCCACACGTTGCGCCGGACCGTTGTCACCGCGACCTCCTGGTTGTCGCCGGACACCCCGGCCCCTCGCCGCGGTGCGCGCTTCCGACGGCATCGCCGTGCCGCGGGTGCACCAGGGATACCACCATCCCGGCCGCAGAGCGACCGTTATGTCCGATGTCGGGAGGTGACGGTCCGCCGGTCGGACTTCCCACCCATTCGTGTCGGGAGGCGTCCGTATCTCGGCGAGGCCCGGCCGCTCCTGCACGTCATGCCGCCGATCACCGCCGACAATCCGGCCCGCCCGGTTCTCGAGCTGCCGCTTCCCCAGCGGTCGGCCGAAAGCCGCCCCTGTTACGGATGCACCGCCGGCGCCGACGCGGGGGAATCCGCCGCCGGGACGCCGCGCAACACCGTGCGGACGCCGTCCGCGGCGAGCCGGTGCCAGCGCCGGACGAACCGGATCATGCTGTGACCACCGTTCGCAATCACCGTCGAGTCGACGACGGCGCCCGCCGCGGCCGCGCGGGCCAGCCACGCCCGCGTGCTCGCCTCAGGGACGATCCGGTCGCGGGAGCCCTGGACGACCGCGAGCGGCACGCCGCCGCGCAGCTGCTCGACCGGATCGTGGGGGTCCGCCCACGGCGCCAGCAGTACCGCGCCGACGGCGGGTGGGGTGGCCGCCAGGTAGATCGCCACGCGACCGCCCAGCGAGTGGCCGAGGAGAACCACCGGTAGCCCCGGATGCCGTTCGGCGATCTCCGCGAGGGCCCAGCGGGCGTCGCTCAGCACGCCGGCGCCGGCTCGGTTCCAGCCCCGCACCGAGAAGCGCAGCCGGTAGACGGCCACCTCCCGGTTGCGCCGGGCCACGGCGCGGGCGACCGGAATCAGCCGCAGCACGGCCAGGCTGAACCGCGCGACGCGCATCTCCGAGTCCGCGGAGCCGCCGTGCAGCACCAGAACAGCGGCCGTCGGGCGCTCCGGAACCGAGGTCGCCCGGAGCACGGCGTCCTCGGGGCTGTGCGTGCGGGACGGCGCTGTCGCCGGAACGCCGTCGGCACCGCCCGGAGCGGCGCCCTGCGCCACGCCGGGTTTGCGGGAACGGTGCACATCCTGAGTATCCGTAACGGACCCGGGAGCCGGATGGCCAGGCCCGCGCACTGCGGTCGGCCCGCGGTCGACCCGCCGGATCCACGGCCGCCCGCCGGCCCACCGGCGAGCCCGCCGCGCGCCGGCCCACGACGGGCGCCCGATGCGATGCCGGTGCCGCTCCTACCCCGCGAGATCAACCGGCTCGCGCAGCGGCGAGTACGCCGCCCGATAGGAGATCGGACCCACCACCGGGGCGAGCAGATCCCGGAGCCGGATCGGCACGCGCGCCAGCCGGGACATCCGGTCGGTCGCGGCCTGCACGTGGTCCACCCGGGGGCGGCGCCGCCGGTCGAACTCGCCGCCCACCGTGGCCCAGTCCCGATCGCCCGCCAACAGCGCCGCCAGCACCAGGGCGTCCTCCAGCGCCAGGGCGGCGCCCTGCGCCCACACCGGTGCGGTGGCATGTGCGGCGTCACCGATGAGGGCCACCCGGCCGGCGCTCCATCGGGGGCAGCGCACCTCCTGGACGGGCGAGTGGTACAGCGTCCCCGGGTGCGCGAGCGACTCCTGCACGACCGTCGGAACCGGCGCCGGAAACGCCCCGAACGTCGTCGCCAGCCAGCCGGGGTCGGCGTCGGCCGAACCGCCGCGGGTGGCCGCCCCGTAGCCGTAGACCAGTCCCTCCGCGACCGGGATGAGCAGGAACGTCGCGTCCCTGCCCGACCACACCGTCCAGCAGTCGACGCCGGGATCCGGCCCGACGAACCGCCAGCTCGCCTCCGTCATCAGGGATGACCTGATGTCGGCGGACTCGGTGACGGCGGGCCGCACCGCCGAGCGCACGCCGTCGGCGCCGACGACGAAGTCGTAGGTCTCGGTCTCCCCGGAGGCCAGCGTGACCTCGACCCGGTCCCCGGCCGGCTCGACGCGCTCGACCACGGTGTTCCAACGGGGCGCGACATCCTGTCCCGCGCCGAGGATCTCGAGCAGGGTGCCGCGGCGGATGCAGACCGAGGGGGCGCCCCAGAAGGACTCCTCGTCGACGGTGAACAGCAGCCTGCCGCTGCCGCTCCGGTACTCCCGGCGGCGGATGAGCCGGCCGTGCTCCTCGACCCGGTCCGCCACCCCGAGCGTCGCGAGCGCCCGCACGGCGTTGCCGGGCAGGTTCAGCCCGAGACCGGGATCGGCGGGCGGGGTGGCCCGGTCGACCAGCGTGCACGGCACCCCGCGGTCGGCCAGCGCGCGGCTCAGCGCCATCCCGGCGATGCCGGCGCCGACGATCAGGACGTGCCCGCTCATGCGCCCCCCTTGATGCCTTTTCGCGCTGGTGTCCACCGCCGTCGATCCCTTTCCTTCATTCTCGACGGCCGTGCACCCCGTTTTCCGGGCACCTTCCGCCGCCCGAGGAGCGAGCCCGGGAGCCCCGGCCCTCCGGCGGCCACCCGACGAGGACGCGGCGCCGGCCGAGCCGCGACGGGCATCCGGTTCCGGCCTGGCGGAGGATCGGCGTCATGAATGCGATCGCGGTCGTGGAGCACGAACGCAAGGTGCCGGAGTCGACCCGCCGCGAGTTGCGCGAGGCGTTGGCGGCGGCGGGCCGGGAGCCGGTGTCCTGGGTGGCCGTGCGGAAGGCCAGGAAGACCACCGCCGCCGTCGCCGAGGCCGTGGCGGGCGGCGCCGACACCGTCGTGGTGTGCGGGGGCGACGGCACGGTGCGGGCGGCTGCGGAGGCGCTGGTCGACACCGGCGTGGCCGTGGCCGTGGTGCCGACCGGCACGGCCAACGCCTTTGCCCGCGGCATGGGGCTGCCGAGCGACCCGGCGGAGGTCGTCGAGTCGATCGCGTCCGGCACCCGGCGCGCGATCGACACGGGGAGGTGCAACGACTTGACGTTCACCGTGATGGCCGGCGCGGGGCTCGACGCGGCCATGATCGACGAGGCCGACTCGACCGCAGGCAAGCGGCGGCTCGGGGTGCTGTCGTACTTCAGGGCCGGCCTGATGCACGCGCGGCGCCGGGAGCCGTTCCCGGTCACGGTGACGGTGGACGACGCACCGTTCTTCGAGGGGCCGACGACGTGTGTGCTGGTCGGCAACCTTGGCGTGCTGTCCGCGGGCCTCGTGGCGTTTCCCAACGCCTCGCCGACCGACGGCCTCCTCGATGTCGGCGTGGTCACGGCGGCGGGCCTGCGGGAGTGGGCCGGGTTGCTCGTCGAGGCGGCGCGCGGCCGCCAGGAGACCTCCGCCCACGCGCAGCTCACGCAGGGCGCCAGCATCGATGTCCGGATGGACGCCGAACACCGGTTCGAGCTCGACGGCGGCGTGAAGGGCACGTCGAACCACCTGCGGTTCGAGGTGCGCCCTCGGTCGCTGGTGGTGTGCGGGCCGGCATGAACGGCGCGGGTCGCGCACCACCGGGACGACCGGTTCAGTCCGGGCGCGGAATCGCGGTGCCCCGCGGCCGCGTCGAGAAGGGATCGCCGAGCCGGAGCGCGGTACCACCGAAGATCACGGCGCAGACCAGGAACCAGCCGTAGCCGATGGCCAGCCCGGCGACGACGTCCGTGAGCCAGTGCACGCCGAGCAGCGCCCTGCTCGCCGCGACCGCGACGGCGATCAGCGCCGCACCGGCCGCGAGCAGCGCCCTCGTCATGCGCGCGGAGCCACGACCGAGGACGAACGCGACGGCCGGCCACGCGACGGCAGCGGCCGCGGCGTGCCCCGAGGGGAACGACGGACCTTCCCAGCCGACCAGGGGCATGAGGTCGGGGCGCACGCGGTCGACGATCTCCTTGAGCCCGTTGACGATCAGCTTCTCCCCGATGATCGCCGCGCCGAGAAAGGCGAACACGGCGAGGCGACGGTGGCGGAGGTAGTCCACCAGCCCCGCCGCCAGCAGCGCCGCGACGACGACAACGGTGTCGCCGAGCCAGGTCACGACCCGCAGCACGTCGACGGTCGCCGAGTCGGCGTTGGCCACGCCCCAGCGGGCGACGTCGTCGTCGAGCGACGCCAGCCCGACGGACCGGTCGATCATTTCCAGCAGGATCCCGACCGCCGCCGCGACGACGACCGTCACGATCAGGCAGACGGTCAGCGCCAGCCCGCCCGCGGTGCGGCGGTCGAGCCGCTCGCGGACGAACCGTCGCAGCCGAGGGTGCCGCTCGACGGCTCCCACGACGGCGCGCTCCTGGGCCGTCGGATCGATCGGGTCCGGCAGGGACCTGGCCGCGGAGAGGACGAAGGCCAGAACGGCGGCCGCGGCCGCGGCCAGCAGCACGGTCAGGGTGACGGTCACCGACGGACCTGCGGAGGCTCGGGACGTGCGCCCCCCGCATGGCTTCGGTGGTCGAAGCACAACCGGACGACGAGGTACACCCCGGCCACGCAGGCGATGCCGAGGCAGATGCCGCCGATCACGTCGGTGAGGTAGTGCACACCCCGGTACATGCGCGAGACGCCGACGACGAGGGGCGTGACGACCGCGAGGGCGACCGTGGCCGCGCGGATCCCGCGGTTGCGGGTGCGCTCGAAGATCACGATGGCGACGGCGGCATAGGCGGCGGCCGCGGCCGCGTGACCCGAAGGGAAACTGGTGCCGACCGACACGTCCTCGAGGGTGGGGACGTCGGGCCGTGGCCGGCTGACGATGTAGGTCACCGTGACGAAGACGGCGGCCTCCAGGAGAAGCGAGCAGCAGACGAGGAACGGCTCCCGCCAGGATCGCCAGGCGACGAACATCCCGGCCGCGATCGCAGCCGTGACGATGATCTTGACCCAGGTCTCGGCCAGCAACGAGCCGACGTGCGTCCAGCCGTCGAGCGCCGGCGAGCGGTGCTCGACCAGCCACCTGGCCGCCTCCCGGTCGGCGGCACCGAGCGTGTCGGCGAGCGGCCCGGTGAGAAGCAGGCCGAGGCCGGCCCAGACGGCGGTCAGCAGCACGAAGAGCAGCACCAGCAGCGCGGCGGCCCGGGCGAGGTCACGTCGGCCGATCGGCGTCCGACGCTCCGACGGAGGCCGACCGTGCGCGGTCTCGCCGTGGGCGTCCCGATCGTCGGCGCGGGTCCGGGGCTCGTCGGCTGACGCACCGGTCATGGAAGCGAGGTTCCCGCTGGCGCCGACCGGAAACCGACGGGAGCGCGTCGGGATTCCGCCGGCAGCGCCGGGCGGACCCGCCGACCAGCGGCCCGCCGGCCGCCCGCGCCGACGCCGTACGCTCAGCCCTCGTGGCCGCCAAGCGAGCCGTCAGCAGGGACGAGCTGATCGACGCGCTCGCCGTCGCGCGCGGCGTGCCCGGCGACCGGACCGCGGTCGCCGGCGCCGTCCGGACCACCCTGCGCTGGCTCGCCCAGGAGCACCCGGGCCGGTCCGTCGAGATCCGCGTGCCGCCGTTCGGCGCCGTGCAGGCGATCCCCGGGCCGGCGCACACCCGGGGCACCCCGTCGAACGTCGTCGAGATGAGCCCGGAAACCTGGCTGGCGCTCGTCGTCGGGACGCTCGACTGGCCCGATGCCGCGGCCCGCGGGCTGGTCGCGGCGAGCGGAACCAGGGCCGACCTGTCCGCGGTGCTGCCGGTGCGCGCGCCGGGCGCGGGGGCGTCGTGACGGCGATCCCGCCCGCCGGCGACGACCCGGCCGTGCCGCCCCCGCTCTCCGCGGCCGCCGCGCCGGCGGCCCCGCAGCCGGTGCGGGACCCGCGCCGCGGCGGCCGCCGGATCGCGACCGAGCGCTGGCTCGCCGGCAACGGCCTGCCGGCGTGCGTGCAGGGGCACAGCCGGCCCGGCGCGGTGCTCCGTCGCCCGCTGCAGCTGCTCAGCACCTTTTTGGTGATCTTCGGCGGGCTCGTCACCCTTTCGCTGCTCGCCGACCTCGGCATCGAGAAGACCCCGCCGATCGTCGTCACCGCGGTTCTCGCGTGCATCGCGGTCAGCTACGTGCTGACCGCCGTCGGGGTGCCGGCGCTGGCGATCTTCACCATCGCCTGGTTCGTCCGGGCGCTGTGGCGGACCGGCACCGGGCTCGCGCACGTGCTGCCGCTGCTGCTGGTCGCGGTGACGTTCTTCTTCCTGACCGGCGAGACCTGGATGTCCATCGGCCGGCTCACCGGTATCCCGTTCCTGCTCGCCTTCGTGCTCGTGCTGGGCCTCGCCATCGGCGCGCTGGCCCGCCGGGAGAACAGTGGCCTCTCGGGCCGCCGGGTCGAGCCGGACGCGGCCTGGTTCCACCAGGCGGTGCCGCGGCAGCTGCTGCCCGACGGTCCCGTGCGCTACCTGGACCCACCTCTGCGGTACGCCGAACGCCTGAACCTGCGGCTCGTCTCGATCCTCGGCCGGGCGCTCGTCGCCGTCGTCGTCGGCCTCGTGGTGGCGACGTTCTTCCTCGTGTTCGGCGTGATCGTGGTGGACGCCTCGGTCGCGGAGACCTTCGCCGGGGCGCCGCCCCGGATCTGGTGGGAGATCACCTTCGCGAACCACACCTACGTGCTGACCGCGGAGCACTTCCGGGTGTCGGCGTTCCTCGGCGCGTTCGCGGCGCTCTACTTCATCGTCTCGTCGTCCGCCGACTCCGACCTGGCCGCGGCGCTGTCCGGCGACACCCGGATCCATCTGCGCCGGGCGCTCGCGGTGCGCGCGATCTACCGGGCCGAGCTGGATCCGGAGCACGCCGAGCTGGCGCCGGAACCGTGAGCCCGTGCGGGACGGGCTGATCACCGCGGTCACGGTGATCTCCGACGACCTCGGGATGCTCCGGCAACGGGGCGTCGTGGGATTGGCCGATGAGCAAGCCGAAACCCATCGGATGCCGCGCGCGGGACGGGGAATCGGCACAGCTCCGACAGGTACAGTGGGGTACCGCGGTCCTTCTGGCACGACTCGCTCGCAGAGGAGCACGGTTACGTGGGTACAGGCCCGTCACCGACCCCGACGCACGCCGCACCAACCTCCTCGCTCCCGGCTACCCCCTCCCGTCCCACGCGGGTCGGTCGAGGTTCTCCCCTCCCGCTGACCGTCGTCGACGACACGTCCGACGTGCTCACGGACAACGGTCCTCGCGAGGAGTGCGGCGTCTTCGGTGTCTGGGCGCCGGGCGAGGACGTCGCGAAGCTCACCTACTACGGCCTGTACGCGCTGCAGCACCGCGGTCAGGAGGCGGCGGGCATCGCGGTCGCCGACGGCAGCCAGATCGTCGTGTTCAAGGACCTCGGGCTCGTCTCTCAGGTCTTCGACGAGCAGACGCTGTCCTCGCTGTCGGGCCACATCGCGGTCGGCCACTGCCGCTACTCCACGACCGGGTCGACCACCTGGGAGAACGCCCAACCCACCTTCGCGATCACGGACGTCGGCACGGGCATCGCGCTGGGCCACAACGGCAACCTGGTCAACACGGTGGAGCTCGCCGCCCGGGTCGCGGCCCTGCCCGGCCCGGCGGGCCGGAGCAAGTGCAGCACCGACTCCGACGTCGTGACCCAGCTGCTCGCGTCCGCCTCCGCCGACTACGGGCTCGAGGCCGCGGCGATGAAGCTGCTGCCGACCCTGCGCGGCGCCTTCTCCTTCGTGTATTGCGACGAGCACACCCTGTACGCCGCCCGTGACCCGCACGGCGTGCGCCCGCTGGTGCTCGGCCGTCTCGACCGCGGCTGGGTGATCGCCTCCGAGACCGCCGCCCTGGACATCGTCGGTGCCAGTTTCGTTCGCGAGGTCGAGCCGGGCGAACTGCTCGCCATCGACGCCGACGGGCTGCGCAGCGAGCACTTCGCGCCGCCGGAGCCGAAGGGCTGCGTCTTCGAGTACGTCTACCTCGCGCGACCCGACACCACCATCGCCGGCCGCGGCGTCCAGGCCACCCGGGTGGACATCGGCCGGCGGCTCGCCGTCGAGCATCCCGTCGATGCCGACCTGGTGATCCCCACGCCGGAGTCCGGCACCCCGGCGGCGATCGGCTTCGCGGAGGCGTCCGGGATCCCGTACGGCCAGGGTCTGGTCAAGAACGCCTACGTGGGCCGCACCTTCATCCAGCCGTCGCAGACCATCCGCCAGCTCGGCATCCGGTTGAAGCTCAACCCGCTGCGCGACGTCATCCGGGGCAAGCGCCTGGTGGTCGTGGACGACTCGATCGTCCGGGGCAACACGCAGCGCGCGCTGGTCAGGATGCTGCGCGAGTCCGGCGCGCTCGAGGTGCACGTGCGGATCGCCTCGCCGCCCGTCCGGTGGCCGTGTTTCTACGGCATCGACTTCGCCTCGCGGGCCGAGCTGGTGGCGAATGCCGGCGACGTGGAGGCGATCCGCCGCTCGATCGGCGCCGACACGCTGGGCTACGTCTCGCTGGAGGCGCTGATCGCCGCGTCCGAGCAGCCGCGGAATCGCCTGTGTGCTGCGTGTTTCACCGGGGAGTACCCGATTCCGATCCCCGACCAGGTCGGCAAGCACGTGCTCGAGGGCATCGCGCGCGGCGTCATCGATCCGGCCCAGGTGCACGGGGTGCCCGCCGGCGATCCGCTGGTCCGGGGCGGGCTCGACGGCCACGAGCGCGGCATCGCCGGGGACGCCGCGCCCCTGACGACAGCCGGGTACGGCGCCGAAGACGCGCTGACCCGGCCGTGAGGTGACCACCGGAATGAATCCTCGGCATCCCATCGGATCCGGCGCGACCTACGCCGGTTCCGGGGTATCGATCGCCGCCGGCGAGGCGGCCGTCGACCTGATGAGGCCGTTCACCCGCAAGACGCACCGCTCCGAGGTCATCGGCGGCATCGGCGGTTTCGCCTCGCTGTTCCGGCTGCCGGTGCAGCGTTTCCGCGAGCCGGTGCTCGCGTCCGCCACCGACGGGGTCGGCACCAAGTCGGCCATCGCCCAGGCCATGGACGTGCACGACACGATCGGCATCGACCTCGTCGCGATGGTGGTCGACGACCTGGTCGCGTGCGGCGCCGAGCCGCTCTTCCTGCTCGACTACATCGCCTGCGGCAAGCTCGCCCCCGAGCGCATCGCGGCGATCGTCTCCGGCATCGCCGACGGCTGCGTGAAGGCGGGTTGCTCGCTGGTCGGCGGCGAGACCGCCGAGCACCCCGGCCTGATGGATCCGGAGGACTACGACCTGGCCGCGACGGCGGTCGGTGTCGTGGAGTCCGAGGACATCCTCGGGCCCGACCGGGTGCGGCCCGGTGACGTGGTGCTCGGCATGGGGTCGTCCGGCATCCACTCGAACGGCTACTCGCTCGTCCGGCACGTGCTGCTCGACATCGCCCGGCTGCCCCTGGACGGGCACGTCGAGGAGTTCGGCCGCACCCTCGGCGAGGAGCTGCTGGAGCCCTGCCGCATCTACGCCCTGGACTGCCTGGCGCTCGCCAGGGAGACCGACGTGCACGCCTACGCGCACATCACCGGCGGCGGGCTGGCCGGCAACCTGGCACGGATCATCCCGGAAGGGCTGACGGCGACGGTCGACCGCCGCACGTGGACCCCGCTGCCGGTGTTCGGCTACATCTCCTCGCACGGCCGGGTGGCCCGCGAGGAGATGGAGAAGGCGTTCAACATGGGCATCGGCATGGTCGCCGTGCTGCCGGCGGAGGACGTGGACCGGGCGATGGCGATGCTGACGGCGCGGCACGTGTGGAGCGTCGTGCTCGGCACCGTCGACAAGTCGCCCGACAGCCCGGATCGGGTGCGGATGTCGGGCGGCCACCCGCGCTTCTGAGCGCGGTCGCGCTCAGGTCCCGGAACCGGCGACCGGTTGCCCCGTCATCGCCGGCAGCCCCGGCAGCGCCTCGGCGTGCCCGGCGCGCCGCGCCGTCAGCCGGTGTCGCGGGCCGAGCGCGTGCCGCGGGCCGCCGCCGACCCGGCTCACCGCCACCACGGACGCGACCAGGGCGGCGAGCGCGACGACGACGATCGACGCCGAGACGCCGAGCGCGTCGGCGAGCGGGCCGGCCAGCAGCGACCCCAGGGCGATCGCCCCCACGTTCAGCTGGTCGTACACGCCGAACACGCGGGCCGTCACGTCGGGCGGGGCGGCGCGCTGCAGCAGCGTCACGGCGACCACCTCGGCGACCAGCGTGCCGGCGCCGGCGCCGACCACCATCACCACGGCCAGCGGCAGCGAGCCGAGCAGCCCGCTGACGCCGAGCAGCGCGACGGTTCCGGCGAAGCCGATCATCGCGACGCCCAGCTGCAGCACCGGGCGGCCGTGCGCCGTGAGCCTGGTGACCAGCAGCATCGAGACCAGTGCGCCCACCGACAGTCCCGCGTTGAGCCAGCCGACCGCGTCGCCGCCACCCAGCACCCGCTCGCCCAGCAGCACCGCGGCCACCACCAGGAAGCCGTACAGGAAGTTGTCGACGACC
Organism: uncultured Actinomycetota bacterium; assembly: GCA_963844455.1. GTDB lineage: Bacteria > Actinomycetota > Actinomycetes > Mycobacteriales > Nakamurellaceae > Nakamurella. The sequence continues at coordinate 20,909 of CAWJOH010000008.1, read as the reverse complement.
GCGACCGTCATGGGGTTGCGCACCCGCGCGTTGTGGGTGACGACCCGGATGCCCTCGATCAGCTCGGCCACCATGCCGCCGGACTGGCCACGGGCCGGGCGGGGCAGGTGCACCCGCCACGCCCACCAGGCGGCGACAGCGAACATCACCCCGGCCAGGCCGGCCGCGACCGACGGGCCGAATCCGGCGAGCATGACCAGTCCGAGCAGCCCGGGACCGGCGATCCAGCCGGCGTTCTCGACGCCGGTGACCAGCGCGTTGGCGGCGGGCAGCTCGTGGTCGGCGACGCACTCGGGGGTCGCCGCGGCGAGCGCGGGGTAGGAGGGCGTGGCCAGCACGGCGGCCAGCGCGGCCGCCAGCACCAGCACCGGCACCGGCCAGCCGAGCGGGAGTGCGACGGCGAGCAGGGCTGCGCACGCGGCGCGGGAGCCGAACGACCAGGCGAGCACCAGGCTGCGGGAGTGCCGGTCGGCGAGCAGCCCGGCGTAGCCGGAGAAGATCACGTAGGGGGCGAAACCGAGGGCGACGGTGACCGAGACCCAGACGCTGGATCCGGTCCTGGCCAGCACATCGATGCCGACGGCCACGGTCATCATCAGCTGTGCGAGGGTGCCGCCGAGGTGACCGAGGAGGAGATTGCGGAAGGTCCGGCGGCGCACCACATCGGCGAAGGTGACCGTCGTCGCCATGCGCGCGCCCTCCCCATCGTCGGGCCCCGGCCCGCTTGCTCGGAGTTCGGCGGCCGGTCTGTGATACGCGCCACAAGGCATTTCGGTTCTGCGGCCCTCGCGGGCGCGCGGGCCGCCATCGTTGTCGGCGCGCCGGGTGCGGTTCGTCGGGCGGGCGCAGAATGGCGCCGTGGTGAGTGTCAGGCTGGTCGACGGGAGCGGGGAGCACGAGCATGCGGTCGGCGAGATCGCGGAGCTGAGGGCCCGGCCGGAGGGCATCGTCTGGGTCGACATCCCGGAGTGGACGGACGAGGCCGAGCAGGTGCTGACCACGCACTTCTACGTGCACCCGCTGGCGATCCGGGACTGCAAGCAGCGCAACCAGGTGCCCAAGGTCCATGTCTACGAGGACCACGTGTTCGTCGTGCTGCACGCCCCGGAGGAGGGCGCGGCCGGGCACGTGCACTACGTCGAACTCGACCAGTTCATCGGCGACAGGTTCCTGATCACCGTGCATGGCCCGCTGAATCCGGCGGTGTCGCAGGACAAGGCGATGAACGAGGTCAACGCGGTCGTGCATCGCCTCGACCTGCACAAGCTGCAGCCCAAGACGTCGTACGAGATCTCCTACGCGCTGGTCTCCGCGCTCACCGGCCGGCTGCGCGACTACCTCGCCGAGCTGACCCGGGAGGTCTGGCGGCTGGAACAGCGGGTGACGGGGGATCACCTGGGCGATCCGGAGCAGTTCCTGGACGAGATGTTCCGGGCGCGCCACGGGCTGCTCACGGTCCGCACGATGTCGACGCTGAGCCGTGAGGTCTACGCGCGGATGTCCAAGATCCAGGCGTTCGGCCCGAAGCGGGGTCAGCGGCTGCTCGAGGACACCGTCGACCAGTTCCACCGGGTCGGCGCGATGGCGGAGGGCCAGAAGGACTACCTGCAGGGCACGATCGAGTTCTACCAGGCGCGCACGAACACCAAGATGACGATCGCCGCGGAGCGGCTGGCGGTGATCGCCGCGGTCACGCTGCCGATCACGGCCCTGTCGTCGATCCTCGGGATGAACGTCATCGTGAACGACGAGACGCACCCGTACCTGCTGGTCATCGCCCTGTCGATCATGCTGGTGATGTCCGTCTCCCTGCTGATCTGGGCGAAACGCAAGGGCTGGTGGTAGCGGGCTCCGCACGCGGCGAGGGACACGGCGATCCGGCGGCGTCCTCAGGGGGCGTTCGCGCCCGCGGCGAGGGCGCGCAGCCGGTCGAGCCGGTCCGCCTCGTTCGCCCGCACCCACTCGTCCGGCTCCAGCAGCTCGACCGCCCGCCCCGCCGCCGCCGCGACCTCGTCGGCGGGCCGGCCCAGCGCGACGCCCAGCTCGGCCAGCTCCTCGTAGACGTAGCCGTCGTCGGGGCCGGCGTCGGCGAGCCGCAGCTGCATCTCCAGCGCGTCGGCGAATCGCCCGACGGAGCGCAGCGCCCTGGCCACCGACCACTGGGCGACGCGGACCTGCTCGGCCGTGCCGTACCGGGAGTACGCGTCGAGCGCGTCCGTGAAGCTCAGCAGCGCGGCCCGGTGGTCGCCGGCCTCGTGCTGGGTCCAGCCCGCGTTGGTGTGCAGCGATCCGGCCCATCGGGCGGTGCGGGGGTCTGCCGATTCCCGAACGATGCCGAGCGCCCGCTCGGTCCAGATCGGCGAGCTGTCGCCGTCGACGATGGCCAGCATGTGCGCGGCGTCCGCGGCGAGGTAGTCGTCGCCGTCGGCCTCCGCGGCGGCCAGCGCGTCCACGAACACGGGGATCGAGTCCGCGCGGGCGCCGGACGAATTCAGCAGCCGGCCGCGCTCGAGCAGCATTCTGACCCGCACGGTTCCGTCCTGATGCTCGGCCAGGGGATCCAGCAGGCCGTGCGCCTCGTCGAAGCGCCCCTGCAGTCCGACGGCGCGGGCCAGCTGGGTGGTCAGCTCGGCGCGCGCCGCGTCGTAGAGGTCGAGGTCCGCGAGAGCGCCGCGGAACCGGTGCTCGGAGCCCGCCGGATCGTCGAAGTCCCACAGCTCGTCCAGGAGTTGTGGATCGAGGCCGGTGGGCCGGCGGACGTCAGCGACGACGGGAGGGGGCGGCGTATCCGCCGGCCGGCTCGTCGTCGTCCTCGGACGCGTAGTCCGCGTACGCGGCGTAGGGGTCCTCGTCGTCGGTGTCGTCGTCCACGGGGGGCGGCGGCGATTGCCCGATCGGATCGCCGGGCCCGCCGGCGAGTTCGCGCTGCAAGGCGTGCACGTCGATCGACGAGGAGTGGTACTTCAGCTCCCGGGCGACCTTCGTCTGCTTCGCCTTCTGACGGCCGCGCCCCATGGCCGACCCCCTTGCAGTAAGAAGCGGGGCGGCCGCTGGTCACGACCAGCCGGCGGCCCCGGAATCAGGTATGTGTCGTGCCCCAACAGTACAGGCTCCGGTCGATCACGTCGCCACCGATGGCGCTCAGAAGACGTGCGGCGCGAGCTCCACCGTGCCGACGGGCCGACCCCCTCCGAGGACGTGCCCGACGGCCATGTCGTCGAGCTGCGCGGACGCCAGGCCGAGGGTGCGCAGGCCGCCCACGAGCACCGGCATCCGCGCCCGGTCGCCGCCGTCGGCGATCTTCACCGCGACGCACCGGCCGTCGGTCAGCGCCGCACAGTGCACACCCTCGGCACCCCCCTTGACCAGCAGGTTCGGGTGCGCGCGCATGAGCAGCGTGTCGTCCCGCCCGGTGCCGCCCACCATCTCGGGGTTGCTGCGCATGGCGTCGGCGACCCGGCCCTCCGGGGTGTCCCGCGGTGCGGCCGCCACCCGGCCGAACCCGCGGGCGAGCGCCTCCAGCGGGATCGCGTAGAGGGGGGCGCCGCAGCCGTCGATGCCGACCGCCGACGGCGTCTCGTCGGACAGCCGGGCGACCACCCCGGCGACGCTTTGCTGCAGCGGATGGCCGGGACTCAGGTAGCCCTCGATCGGCCAGCCCGCGGCGACGCAGGCGGCGAGCATGCCGGCGTGCTTGCCGGAGCAGTTCATGAACAGCTTGCGGGCCCGGCCGCCGTCGGCGAGCACGGCGTTCCGGGCGGCCTCGTCCATGGGCAGCGCGGGAGGACAGCCGAGGTCGTCCTCGGTCAGCCCGGTGCGATCGAGGATCGCCCGCACGCGCTGCACGTGCATGGGCTCGCCCGAATGCGACGCGGCGGCCAGGGCGAGGTCCGCGCCCGTCAGGTCGGCGCCGGCGAGCAGCATCGCGACCGCCTGGAAGGGCTTGTTCGAGGAGCGCGGGAAGACCGGGGTCTGCACGTCGCCGCGCTGGTGCGCGACCATCCCGGTGGGCCCGGTGACGACCACCGAGCCGAAGTGCGAGCCCTCGTGGAATCCGGATCGGTAGACCCGGACGAGCTCGGCGGGTGCGGTGGTCACGACTCGACGCCCCACAGCACGCGCGCCGCCCGCCCCTCGACGGGGGCCCGGCCGGCGATCCTGGCCAGCCCGCTCGCCCTGGCCACGAGCGCGGCGTCGTCCTTGCCGCGCTCCCGGGGATCGGCGCGCAGATCCGTGGGCGCCGGCGCGAGCGGGGTGTGCGCGGTGCCCGCCAGCACGTGCAGCCCGGCGGCGAGCGCCGCGAAGAGCACCGGGATGGCCGCGCCGCCCCGGCCGCCGACGCTGATCACCCCCGCGGCGCCCGCGCCGGCGGCGATCCGGCCGACCTCGGACACCAGGTCGGCCTGCTGCGGCCCGGACTCGAGCACCACGTCCGTGACGGCCGTCGGCAGGGTGTCCAGCAGGCTCTCGGCGGGGTGGCCGGGGTCGCCGGTGACGATCAGTTCGGTGTTCTGCCGCAGCCCGCGCAGCAGCGCGACGATGTCCGGCTGGTCCGGCGCCAGGTGGATCCGGCTGGCGCCCACCTGCTCGGCGTCGATGGCGACCCGCAGCACGTGCCCCCACTCGCCGGCGATGGGAACCAGGGTGATCAGAGTGCCGGCCGCGCGGTTCGCGGTCGTGCCGCTCATCCCGACATCAGCCGGGCCAGCACGGCCGGGTCGATGTTTCCGCCCGAGACGATCGCCACGGTCCGCCCCGGCGGTAGCCGGTCGCGGTGGTGCAGGAATGCCGCCGTCGCCACGGCACCGCTGGGCTCGGCCACGAGCCGCGCCTCGAGCGCGAGACGCCTCGTGGCGTCGGCGATCTCATCCTCCGTGACGGTGACGATGTCGCTGACCTGGGTGCTGATGTGGCGCCACGGCAGGTCCCCGACGCTGAACGTGCGCAGCCCGTCGGCCATGGTGCGGGCGGTCTGCTCGGGGCGCCATGCGACCTTGTGGCCCGCGGCGAACGACTCGGCGGCGTCACCTGCCAGCTCCGGCTCGACCCCGATCACCGCGACCTCGGGCAGCAGCTCCGCCAGCGCGGCGGCGATCCCGGAGATCAGCCCGCCGCCGGAGACGGGCACCAGCACGACGTCGACATCCGGCATGTCCTGGGCGATCTCGAGACCGATCGTGCCCTGCCCGGAGATCACGTCGGGGTGGTCGAACGGCGGAATCAGCGCCTTGCCCGTCTGCTCCGCGAGCTCGAGCGGCCGGCTGAATCGCTGGGCGACGGGGACGAGCTCCACGGTGGCGCCGAGATCGCGGGTGGCCTGCACCTTGCGGTCCGGCGCGTTGTCCGGGATGACGATGTAGGAGTCGATGCCGAATGCCCGCGCGGTGTAGGCGACCGCCTGCGCGTGGTTGCCCGACGAGTGCGCGAGCACGCCCGCCGCGCGCTGCTCCGGGGTCAGCCGGGAGATGGCGGTGGCCGCTCCGCGGATCTTGAAAGCGCCGATGGGCTGGAGGTTCTCGGGCTTGAGCCAGAGCCCGTCCCACGGCGAGGCGAGCAGCGGCGTGCGCAGCGCGTACGGCCGGATGCGTTCGGCGGCGTCGCGGATCAGTGCCAGGTCGACCATCGGTCGGTCGTCGATCGGTGAGATGTCCTGCGGTGCATCGTCCTTGACGTCGGTCACGGTCGGGGTGTGCTCCTGGTGGTCGGGCGGCGCAGGTCCGGCAGCGTCCGCCGATCGATGGCGGACACCGGCGTCCGCGCCGTCTCGGGGTCCTCCTGGTCGGCGGGATCGACGACCGCGTCGACGGATCCGGCCACGAGCGGAGCACCCTGCGCCGCAGCGCGTTTCACGAACGCGAGCGCGATGGGACCGTCCTCGTGGTGCTGCGCGACGGTGCCGACCCGGCCGACCGTGCGGCCCTGCGCGGTCAGCACCGGGTCTCCGGTCTGCGGCATCGTGTCGTTCGAGCCGTCGAGGTTGAGCAGCACCAGCTTGCGGGGTGGCCGCCCGAGATTGTGCACCCTGGCCACGGTCTCCTGCCCGCGGTAGCAGCCCTTCGACAGGTGCACCGCGGTCGCCAGCCAGGAGACCTCGTTCGGGATGGTGCGCTCGTCCGTGTCCACCCCGATGCGGGGGCGCCGGGTCGGGATCCGGAGTGCGTCCGCCGCCCAGCTGCCGGCCGGCGTGGCGCCGGCGGCGATCAGCGCCGATGCGGTGTCCGCGAGGGTCGCCCTGGGGATCAGCAGTTCCCATGCGTCGTCGATGCAGCGGGCGAGCCCGCCGCCGGTCAGCGGCTGCGCGACACCGGTTGCGGCGGCAGCGCTGTCGACCCCCATGGCGGCGTCGAGCGCCGAAGCGGCCGCCGGTCCCGTGAGCCGGAGCAGCGCAAGATCAGCCGAGATGTCGGCGATCTCGACGTCCGACCAGAACTTCATCATGTCCAGGTACGCCCGCAGCGCGGGCCCGCGGCCCGGCTCGACGTCGAGGTGGACGACTCCGCCGAGGTCGGTCAGCGCCATGTGGTGCTCGACGTGCCCCTGCGGGGACAGCACCAGCGCCTCCGTGGACGCACCGTCGGGCATCTCGAGCAGCTCCTGGGACGTGATGGTGTTGAGCCACGTCAGCCGGTCGGGCCCGGCGACCGTGAGGACGTCGCGGTGCGACCGGTCGAACAGCGCGGCCCGCCGGATCGCCGCCCGCTGCTCGCCCATCGGGTCGCCGTAGTGCCAGGCCACGCCGGCGTCCGCGCCGGTCGCGGCCACCGCGCCGGGCAGCGCGAGCAGCGGCGACCGGTAGGCACCGGCGGGTTCGTCGGCGGCGGGCAGTGGCCCCGCCGGGCGAGGTGCGTCGACGGGATCGGTGTCGAGGGCCCCGGCGTCGGGACCGATGCCAGGAGCCATGGCCCCATGGTAGGCGGGCGACCGCACGCCCCGCGGCAGCGGAGAGCGGCGGTGCCCGCCGCGCGGGCGGCCGCGTCCGCGCATCGATCCTCGATTTTTCGCGGCGGGCGGCCGCGCCGCAGCATCGATGGTGTTCAGCGGAGAGGGGCCCGGACGATCAACACGGACAGTGTGCGCGGTCCGTGCACGCCCTCGACGCGTTCGAGTTCGATGTCGCTGGTCGCCGACGGCCCCGCGATCATGGTGAGCGGCCGTACCGGGTCGAGAGCACGTCGACCTGCAGTTCGGACAGCTCGTACGTCCGGCCGGACAACTCGGTGGCCCGCCGTGCCAGCGCGGGTCGCCGGCCCGTCGGGCGACCATCGCCTGCTGATGCCGTACCGAGCCGACGCACGACCCGGATGGCGCGACGGCCACGTCGAACGAGGCGGCCTCGAACACCTCGACGTGGTGCCGGACGACCGGCAGGGCCTCGGCCAGATAGCCGGTGTTCACGTGCATCTGCCCGCAGCAGATCTGTTCGGGCGGGAAGACCACCTCGTGACCGAGCCGCTCCAGCAGCCGGGTGGTGGCCTTGCCCACCTCGGGGAACAACGCGTCCCCCAGGCACGTGGCGATCAGTGCGATCCGCATCAGGACCTCCTGACGGGGCGCCGACCGGCCGGGGTTCTCATCGGGGGCTGCCTGCGGGTACCGGGCGCGGCTCGTACGCGGTGGTGCCGACCGCGCCGCGGAGGTGGGCCCGCAGATCCCAGAGGTCGCCGCGCAGGGCACCGTGGGTGCGGGCCTGGACGAGCACATTGCCCAGCGCGGTGGCCTCGACGGGGCCGGCAACGACGCGGCGACGGGCGGCGTCGGCGACGAGCTGGCACAACAGGGTGTTGCGGGAACCGCCGCCGACGATGTGGATCACGTCGATGCTGCGGCCGGACAGACGCTGGGCGTCCTCGATCCGGGCGGCGAACGTGACGGCGAGGCTGTCCAGGATGCAGCGGACGATCTCACCGCGGCCGGCGGGGATCGACTGGCCGGTGGCCCGGCAGGCGGCGGCGATCCGGGCCGGCATGTCCCCGGGCGCCAGGAATTCGGGTGCGTCGGGATCGAACACCGGGCCACCGGCCGGGACGCGCGCAGCCTCCTCGAGCCACCCGGACAGGGTGCCCTTGATGCCCTGGAGCTGCCACGTGCGCAGGGTCTCGGACAGGATCCACAGGCCCATCACGTTGCGCAGGTAGCGGACCGTGCCGTCCACGCCGGCCTCGTTGGTGAAGTTCGCGGCGCGGCTTTCCGCGGTGAGCACCGGCGCCTCGAGCTCGACCCCGACCAGACCCCAGGTCCCGCAGGAGATGTAGGCGAAGTTCGGAGTCTCGGCTGGCACCCCGACGATGGCGGAGGCGGTGTCGTGGGAGCCGACGGTGGTGACCGGAACGGGCCGGTCGATGCCGGTGTCGGCGCGGACGTCAGCCGTGAGCTCACCCACGGTCGATCCGGGTGGCACGACGAGGGGCAGCAGCCCGGCGGGCAGGTCCAGGGCCGCGAGCAGTGCGCGGTCCCACTCGCCGGTGACGGCGTTGAGCAGGCCGGTGGTGGAGGCGTTGGTCCGTTCGGCGACCTGGCGGCCGGTGAGCCAGTACCCGAGGAGGTCGGGGATGAGCAGCGCCCGCCGACCCTCGAGGCCCGGTTCGGCGGCGAACTGGTACAGGGTGTTGAACGGCAGGTGCTGCAGGCCGTTGGCCGCGTACAGCTCGGCCGCCGAGACTCGTTGCTGCACGGTGTCGATCACCGGGTCGGTGCGGGGGTCCCGGTAATGGCGGGGGTTGCCCTGCAGGCGGCCGTCCCCGTCGAGGAGCCCGTAGTCGACCGCCCAGGAGTCGATGCCGATTCCGGCCAGTTCCGGTGCCTGCCGGTAGGAATCGCGCAACCCGATCAGGATGTCCTGATACAGGCCGAGGATGTCCCAGTACAGGCCGTCGGGCAGCCGGACGGCGCCGTTGCGGAAGCGGTGCACCTCGGTGAGCTCGAGCCGACCGGGCCCGACCCGGCCGAGCATGACCCGGCCGCTGGAGGCACCGAGATCCACCGCCGCGACGGCGGTCTCGCCGCTGCTCACCGGAGGAACGCGGCGGCGACGCCGGAGTCGACCGGGATGTGCAGCCCGGTGGTCTGGGACAGGTCGCCGGCGGTGAGCGCGTACACGGCGTCGGCGACGTGGTCGGGGAGGACCTCCTTGCCCAGCAGGGTGCGCTTGGCGTAGTAGGCGCCGAGGTCCTCCTCGTTGACCCCGTAGACCTCGGCGCGTTTGGCGCCCCAGCCGCCGGCGAAGATGCCGGAGCCGCGGACCACGCCGTCGGGGTTGATGCCGTTGACCCGGATGCCGTGCTCACCGAGTTCGGCGGCCAGCAGCCGCACCTGGTGGGCCTGGTCGGCCTTGGTCGCCGAGTAGGCGATGTTGTTCGGACCGGCGAAGATCGAGTTCTTGCTGGAGATGTAGACGATGTCGCCGCCCAGCTGCTGCTCGATCATGACCCGCGCGGCCTCCCGGGACACCAGGAACGAGCCCTTGGCCATCACGTTGTGCTGCAGATCCCAGTCCTTGACGCTGGTCTCCAGCAGCGGTTTGGACAGCGACAGGCCGGCGTTGTTCACGACCAGGTCCACCCCGCCGAACGCCAGCGACGCGGCGGCGAACAACTCGGCGACGGCCGTCTCGTCGGAGACGTCCGCCCGGAGGGCGACCGCGACGTCGGGGCCGCCGAGCTCGTCGGCCACGGCCTGCGCGCCCTCCAGGTTCAGGTCGGCGATGACCACGCAGCCGCCCTCGGCGGCGATCCGGGCGGCGATGGCCTTGCCGATGCCGGACCCGGCGCCGGTCACCAGGGCGACCCGGGTCGCCAGCGACTTGGGCTGGGGCATGCGCTGGATCTTGGCCTCTTCCAGGGCCCAGTACTCGATGGCGAACTTCTCGGCCTCGCTGATCGGCGCGTAGGCGGAGACGGATTCGGCGCCGCGCATGACGTTGATGGCGTTGACGTAGAACTCGCCGGCCACCCTGGCGGTCTGCTTGTCCTTGCCGAAGGAGAACATGCCCACGCCGGGGACCAGCACGATCGCCGGGTCCGCGCCCCGGATGGCCGGGGAATCGGAGGTGGCGTTGCGGTCGTAATAGCCCTGGTAGTCGACCCGGTAGGCCTCGTGCAGCTCCTTGAGGCGGGCGAGCACCTGCTCGACCGGCGCGTCCGCGGGTAGATCCACCACCAGCGGTTTGACCTTGGTGCGCAGGAAGTGGTCAGGGCAGGACGTGCCCAGCTCGGCGAGGGGGGCCAGCTTCTCCCTCGACAGGAATTCCAGCACCACCTCCGAGTCGGTGTAGTGGCCGACCTGCGGCTTGTCGGTGGACGCGAGGCCGCGGATGGTCGGAAAGATCGCTGCCGCCTTCGCGTGCCGCTCCGCCTCCGGCAGCGGCTCGAATCCGGCCACGACCGCACCGAACGGCTCCGCGATGCCGTTGTCGGCCAGGAACTGCTCCGCCGTGCGGATGATCTCCAGCGAGTTCGCCTCCGCCTGTTCGGAGCTGTCGCCCCATGCGGTGATGCCGTGTCCGCCGAGGATGCAGCCGATGGCCTGCGGGTTCGCGGCCTTGATCGCCGCGATGTCCAGCCCGAGCTGGAAGCCGGGGCGCCGCCAGGGCACCCACACCACCCGGTCGCCGAAGCACTGCTCGGTCAGCTTTTCCCCGTCGGCCGCGGTGGCCAGCGCGATCCCGGAGTCGGGGTGCAGGTGATCCACGTGCGCGGCATCGACCAGACCGTGCATCGCGGTGTCGATACTCGGTGCGGCGCCACCCTTGCCGTGCAGGCAGTAGTCGAACGCGGCGACCATCTCGTCCTCGCGGTCGACCCCGGGGTAGACGTCGACCAGCGCACGCAGCCGGTCCAACCGCAGCACCGCCAGGTTCTTCTCCGACAGGGTGCCGAGATCACCCCCTGACCCCTTCACCCACACCAGCTCGACCGGCGCACCGGTGACCGGGTCGGTCTGGGTGCTCTTCGCGGAGGTGTTCCCGCCGGCGTAGTTGGTGTTCCGAGGGTCGGCGCCGAGCCGGTTGGACCGCTCGACGAGCTGCTGAACGGCGGTGCTCTCACTCATGATTCGTTGCTCCTGGATGGCGTGGTGGGTCAGGGTTTCGTCGTGGTGGTGCGGGCCGGTCAGGCGCCCCAGCCGGCCTGGGTGCCGCCCACCCGGTCGGCGGCGACCGTGGCGGCGTAGCCGGAATCGGCGAAGGCCCGCAACGGGTTCCGGGGCAGGCCGCGCTCCTCCCGCCGGTCGGCGAGCAGGCCGCGGACGTCGGTGTCGTAGGCGTCCATCAGCACCGCGTGCGCACCCAGCACGTCACCGGCCCGCTGCGCGTCGGCCAGCGCGTTGCGGTCGACCAGCAGCGCCTTGGCCAGCGCCTGCTCCACGTTCAGCACGGACCGGATCTGCCCGGGGATCTTCTCCTCGATGTTGTGGCACTGATCGAGCATGAAGTTCACCCCCGATGACGGGCGGTGCGCGCCCTGGGCGACGATCTGGTCCAGGATCCGGAACAGCTGGAACGGATCCGCCGACCCGACGATGAGGTCGTCGTCGGCGTAGTTGCGGGAGTTGAAATCGAAGGCGCCCAGCCGGTTCTGCCGCACCAGCTGCATGACGATGAACTCGATGTTCGTGGACGGCGCGTGGTGTCCGGTGTCCAGGATGACCTTCGCGCGTTCGCCCAGGGCCAGGCAGTGCAGCAGCGAGGTGCCCCAGTCCGGCACGTCCATCGTGTAGAAGTACGGCTCGAAGATCTTGTACTCCAACAGCAGCCGTTCGTCGCCCTGGAGCCGGGCGTAGATCTGGGCGAGGGAGTCGGCCAGCCGGTCCTGCCGGCCGACCAGCGAGTCCTGGCCGGGATAGTTGGTGCCGTCGGGCAACCAGATCTTCAGATCGGTCGACCCGGCCTGTCGCATGATCTCGATGCACTCACCGTGATGGGCGATCGCCTTCGCCCGGATCCGCTCGTCGGAGTTGGTCAGCGAGCCGAGCCGGTAGTCGTCGTCCTGGAACAGGTTCGAGTTGATCCCGCCGATCGCCACCCCGTGGTCGGCGGCGAACGCGGCCAGCTTGCCGAAGTCGTCCACCCGATCCCACGGGATGTGCAGGGACACCTTCGGCGCCAACCCGGTCAACGCATGCACCTGCGCCGCATCCGCGATCTTCTCCCACGGATCCCGCGGCGTCCCCTCGGTGCCGAACACCTTGAACCGGGTGCCCGAGTTCCCGTACGCCCAGCTGGGCACCTCGATGCCGAAGTCGTCGAGATCGGACAGCGCTGCGTGGATGTCGGTCATGGGTGGACGTCCTCGTCTCGGTGGATGCAACTACTCGATGTGCGTTCTCCAATTGTGGATTGAGACGTTTCAGTTGTCAAGACCCGAAGCCGATCGGAGGCGGCAAGATTGCTGGATGCCGAGCCGCAACGGCCGGTACCGGTCCTGACCATGGTTCGCTAAAACGACTCATAAGAGACCACCGGGGACCGCCGCGCGATGCGATGACACGACCGGAGGATGTGACCGCCGGGCGGCGTGAGCGTCGGCATCTGGTGGACGGTGATGCGACGGGGCATCGGGCCGACGACGCCGGCCGGCGCGCGACGCGCGACTCCCGCCGTCATCGACGGACGTCTGGCTCGGCGCCGTGGGTGGCACGCTGGCACCGGTGGTCCAATCGAGTGTGCCCTCCCAGTCCCCGCGTACCGCACAGACCAGCGCGCCCATCTTCGCCCCGCTCGTCAGGCACGTCTCGATGGGATTCCCGTCGGCGAGCTCCGCCAGGAACGCGCCGACGAACGCGTCGCCGGCGCCGACCGGGTCGAGCGGTTCGATGGGGACGATCGGGTGGGTGTAGACGGTTCCGTCCGCGAGCGCCAGGGCGCCCAGGGATCCGAGTTTGATGACGACGATGCGTGGACCGAGCGCGCAGACCTGGTGTGCGAGTTGAGTGGCGGCGCGCCACGGGTCGTCGATGTGCGCGGCGTCCGAGTCGCCGGGGAGCAGGAGCGCTGCCTCTTCGGGCCCCGCGAAGAGGACGTCGGATGAACTGGCGAGTTCCCGCAGGATGGGGGCGGCTGCGTCCGGGGACCAGAGCGTCGCGCGGTAGTTGACGTCGAACGAGATCGTCGCCCCTCCGCCGCGGGCGACCGCGATGGCGTGCTTCATCGCCGCTCGGGCGGTGTCGCCCAATGCTGCGGTGATGCCCGTCAGATGAACGATGTCCGCGGCTGCGAGAGAGTCCTGATCCAGGTCATCGGGTCCGAGGCGCGACCCGGCGCTGTGCTTGCGGTAGTAGCGCACATGGGTGGGCTTCCCGCGTCGGTGTTCTTTGACCATCAAGCCGGTGGGGGCATCCGGGTCCCGAGGCGCGTGCACGTTCACTCCTTGCCCACGAAGCTCGCGCACCACCAGGGCGCCGAGATCGTCATCCCCGACTCGGCCGATCCACGTCGTGCTCGCGCCCAGCTGGGTGGCCGCGATCGCGACGTTCGATTCCGCCCCACCGACGGTGAGCGACGGAGCCGATCCGGACCGGAGCAGGCCATGGTCGGGGGTGCCGAGCAGAGCCATGGTTTCCCCGATGGTGACAATGCTTGACCGCATGCTCAGCTCCTGATCGCTCACGCGGCCGGGAGCGGTCGCGGGTGTGGGTTCCTGTGGGCGCAGCAGGATTGTGCTGCGCCCGTGCCGTGGCCTGCTGCGGCGCACCTCGGTCGTCGAGGGTCGACCTGTTCCGCCCCGGAGACCGAGGCCAACCGATCTGCCGCGCTCCAGCATGCTCTAGATGGTTTCAATCCTGGCACGGCCCATGGCCGGGGGTCAACCAGCAGCACGGCCCCGACCATAATCGCAGGTAGAGAGGCACTGTGAGCCGAATTGCCATCTGCAGGGAGGATCGATCGAAGATGGGGGTTGACGTCGTTGAAACGATATATTACGGTTCTCCTCAACCCAGACCGCCGCCGCGCACGGCTCCACGACCCAGCCAGTGGGTCGAGCCAGTCGAGCGCGGGTTGCCCCATCCCGGAGGGCCGTGTCGGCCCCTGACACCGTCGACCAAGGAGATGTGCCCATGAGCACTGCACCAGTTCCCGAACAGGAAGTCGGGCGACGCGACCCGAGGAAGGCCGCGCTGAGCGGCTGGATCGGTAGCGCACTCGAGTACTACGACTTCGCGCTGTACTCGCTGTCTGCTGCTCTTGTGTTCCCGACGGTCTTCTTCCCCGCAGGTGACCCGACCATCGCGCTGATCGGCTCGCTGGCCACCTATGCGGTCGGGTACTTCGCCCGACCCATCGGCGCCGTCGTTCTGGGCGCCTGGGGTGACCGGCACGGCCGCAAGAACGTCCTGGTCTTCGCGATGCTCCTGATGGGCGTTTCGACGCTCCTGGTCGGCCTGTTGCCCACCTTCGCGCAGGTCGGCTATCTCGCGCCGATCCTGCTGGTGGTCCTCCGGGTGGTGCAGGGCTTCGCCGTGGCCGGCGAGCTCGGCGGTGCCAGCGCGATGATCGTGGAGCACTCCCCGGACGGCAAGCGCGGGTTCTTCGCGAGTTTCGCCCTGCAGGGCACCCAGGCCGGCTCGATCCTGGCCACCGCCGCACTGCTGCCCCTCGCCGCCTTCCTCCCCGAAGAGGCGTTCCAGACCTGGGGCTGGCGCATCCCGTTCCTGCTCAGCGCCTTTGTCATCCTGGCCGGCTACCTCATCCGCCGGAATGTGGAGGAGCCTCCGGCTTTCGCCGCGCAGGCGGACACCGCGGCCAAGCGCAAGCTGCCGCTCATCGACCTGCTGCGCACCCATCCGTGGGGAACGCTGAAGTGCATCCTGATGACCTTCACCAACGTGATCGGCTCCGCCACGCTCGTCTTCGGTGTGTCCTACGGAACGTCCAAGGGCTACGGGATCGGGTTCACCACCAGCGACATGCTCTGGGTGACTCTGGTGGCCAACATCGTCGCGGTGGCGACCATCCCGCTCTTCGGCGCGCTCTCGGACCGCATCGGACGTCGCTCGCTCATGATCTTCGGCGGACTCGGCGGCGGCCTGCTCTCCGGCCTGTACCTGTACACCGTCGAGCAGAAGAACCTCATCCTGGTCATCCTGATGGTCATCCTGGTCCAGGGCCTGCTGTTCCAGATGTGGAACGCGACGTTCGCGACCTTCTTCCAGGAGCAGTTCCCGATGCGCGTGCGGGTGACCGGGTTCGCGGTGTCGCAGAACGTCGGCCTGGCGATCGCGTCGCTGTTCCCGACCCTCTTCACCGCCATCGCTCCCCCCGGGTCGACAAACGTGCCTCTGGTGATCGGATCGGTCACCTTCGGTATCGCGCTGGTCGCCGCGGCCGCCGCCTTCTTCACCCCGGAGACCAAGGGCACGGCGCTCGCGGACCTCGGCAAGCGTGACCCGATCATCGAGCATTCACCCAGCACGACCGCCAACGCGTAGGTAGGTCGCCACCTGCCGGGCACCCGCCACCGACGTGGACCGGTGCCCGGCTCGTGGCGGCTACCGCGGAGAGCCGGCAGTCGCTACAACTCGACGACGGTTCGCGATCAGGAATCCCGGAAGGCCGCAACGATGCGCTACTGCTTCATTTCTCGGGTCGATCCCCGGCACCTGGACCGGTACCGCGAACGGCATGCCGCGGTCTGGCCGGACATGCTGACGGCGCTGCGCGACTCGGGGTGGCGCAACTACTCGCTGTTCCTGGCCGACACCGGCCTGCTCGTCGGCTATTTCGAGGCCGACGACAAGGACCTGGCACAGGCACGGATGGCCGCAACCGAGGTCAACGCGCGGTGGCAGGCCGAGATGGCCGGACTGTTCTCCGGGAGCGGCAACCCGGACGAAGGGTTCACGTACGTCCCCGAGGTGTTCAACCTGAACGACCAACTGCGTGCCGCAGGTCTCCCGGTCGATCCGGGCCCGATGACGAATCCAGCCTGACGGTTCCGCGGGCCCGTGGCTTCCACCGCGTCCAGGCCTGGTCGACGGCGCCGCGAATGGCGAACGTTGCTGCGAAGGGCGCTTCGCGGGTGTGCAATGCGCAGATCAACTCCCATCAACGAGATCAAGGAAGATCGATGCCTGCTGACACGACAGCGACACCGAAGGTGTGGCCGGTCAAGCACAGTCCGCTGCTTCGGGCGCCGGAGCGGTTCATCCCGAGGGACGAGATCCGGGAGCTCATCCGGCGCCTGACCACGAATCTGGTCTCGATCGAGGACACGACCGGCGAGTTCCTGCTCCGCCTGGACGACGGGCGGGTCATCGACACCAAGGGCTGGGCCGGTTGGGAATGGACTCACGGCGTCGGTCTGTACGGGATGTGGCAGTACTACAACCAGACCGGCGACCAGGCGATGCGCGACATCATCGATTCCTGGTTCGCCGCGCGTCTGGCCGAGGGGACCACGAAGAACGTCAACACCATGGCCCCGTTCCTGACCCTGGCCTGCCGGTACGAAGAGACGGGCGACCGCACCCTGGTGCCGTGGCTCGACACCTGGGCGGAGTGGGCGATGCGCGGCATGCCCCGCACCCCGCACGGCGGCATGCAGCACGTCACCCTCGCCGAGGAGAACCACCACCAGCTGTGGGACGACACGCTCATGATGACCGTCCTGCCGCTGACCAAGATCGGCCTGGTGCTGGGCCGGCCGCACTACGTTCGCGAAGCGACGTTCCAATTCCTGACCCACGTGACCTACCTGATGGACCGCGAGACCGGGTTGTGGTTCCACGGGTGGTCGTTCGAGGGCAACCATCACTTCGCCAAGGCACGGTGGGCGCGCGGGAATTCGTGGGTCACCATGGTGATTCCCGACTTCCTCGAGCTCGTGGATCTGCCGGAGAACGACCCGGTGCGCCGCTACCTGATCGAGGTGCTCGTCGCGCAGGTCCGGGCCCTCGAGCGGCTGCAGGACGAGTCGGGGTTGTGGCACACGCTGCTCGACGATCCGACCTCGTACCTGGAGGCGTCGGCGACGGCCGGGATCGCCTACGGAATCCTCAAAGGCGTCCGCAAGGGCTATCTCGATTCGCGATACGCCGCGACGGCGGAGAAGGCCGTCAGGGCGATCGTCGCCAACGTTTCCGACGACGGTGAGCTGCAGCAGGTCTCGTTCGGCACCGGCATGGGATCGGACCTGGACTTCTACCGGGAGATCCCGCTGACATCGATGCCGTACGGGCAGGCCATGGCGATCCTGTGCCTGGCCGAGTACTGCCGCACCTACTACTGAGCCCCGAGGGCCTGCGAGCCCGGGCAGAACCGATCGCGTTCCGTACCCGAGGGGTGGTCGGCGGTCAAAGCCCTGGGACGCGGTCCGTCTCTCATCAGGTCCATACACCGGACGCACCCACGCGAGTCCCGGCTTCGGTGCTCGTGACAGCAATTCGTTCCTAGGAGAAACCAGTGATTCTGGAATCATTTCGTCTCGACGGCGCAGTGGCCGTGGTCACCGGCTCGTCACGCGGGCTGGGCCAGAGTGCGGCGGTCGCCATGGCGGAGGCGGGAGCCGACCTCGCGCTCGTCGACCGGAGCGAGGCGAAGGAAACCGCCCAGCGGGTCACGGATCTGGGCCGCCGGGTGCACTCCATCGAGCTCGATCTGATCCGAGCGACGCCCACGCAGCTCGACGATGCGGTTCAGTCCGTCGTGGACACGCTCGGGCGCGTCGACGTGCTGATCAACAATGCGGGGATCATCCGGCGCGCACCGTTGCTGGAGCATCAGGCGTCGGACTGGGACGACGTGCTGGCGATCAACCTGGACGCCGTCTTCCACCTGTCTCGGGCGGCCGCGAGACACTTCGTCGCCCAGGGCAGCGGAAAGATCATCAACATCGCCTCGATGCTCTCCTTCCAGGGCGGGATCCTGGTCCCGGGATACACAGCGAGCAAGCACGCGGTCGCGGGACTCACGAAGGCCTTCGCCAACGAGCTGGCCGCCCACGGCGTGAACGTCAACGCCCTCGCCCCCGGGTACATGGCGACGGACAACACCGCACAGATCCGCTCCGACGAGGTCCGCGAGAAGGCCATCCTGGACCGCATCCCGGCCGGCCGCTGGGGCACCCCAGCCGATCTGCAGGGCCCCTTCGTGTTCCTGGCCTCGCCGGCATCCGACTATCTCAACGGCGCCATCATTCCCGTCGACGGCGGCTGGTTGGTCCGCTGACCAACCGCGTCCCGTGTCTCACCACCCGACAATCGGAGGCTCCTCATGGACCATCGTTATGCGACCAGCCCGCAACAACTTCTCTCCTTCGACACCGACGAACTGCGTGCGCAATACCTCGTCGACCACCTCTTCGTCCCGGGTGAGATCACCCTCTGCTACACCCATCACGACCGAGTCGTGCTCGGCGGCGCGGCGCCCGCCGGCGATCCGCTGCCGCTGCCCACGTTCGACGAGCTGCGTGCGGAGTTCTTCCTGGCCAACCGCGAACTGGGCATCGTGAACGTCGGCGGCACGGGCACGGTCACCGCGGGCGGCGAGACGTACACGCTGCCGAACGGCGCATGCCTGTACGTGGGCCGCGGCACCCGGGACGTGGTCTTCGCCGACGGCCCGGAAGGCCAGGAGACCCCCGGTGCACAGTTCTATCTGTTCAGCGCGCCGGCGCATACCACTCATCCGACCCAGCTGGTGCTCAAGGGGCAGGGCAATGCCCTCGAGCTCGGTGACCAGCTGACGAGCAATCGACGCACGTTGAACCAGTACATCCACCAGAAGGGGATCCGCTCCTGCCAGATCGTCATGGGTGTGACCGAGCTGCATCCGGGGTCCATGTGGAACACGATGCCGGCGCACACGCACGATCGGCGCACGGAGTGCTACCTGTACTTCGACGTACCGGACGATGCCCGGGTGATCCACCTGCTCGGTCGGCCCACCGAGACGCGACACCTCGTGGTGGCCGACCGGCAGGTGGTCATCTCGCCGTCGTGGTCGATCCATTCCGGCGTCGGAACCGCGGCCTACTCGTTCGTGTGGGCGATGGCCGGCGAGAACCAATCGTTCGACGACATGGACGCCGCGCCGGTGATCTCCCTGCGGTGAGATGGCAAACGCTCTCAGGCGGCCCGCGCCAGGCGGGCCGCCTGCGGTTGTCCCGCTTCGTCCGGCCCATCGATTCTTCCGACGTGCGGCGACGACGCTGGTGAGCGCGGGGCTCGGCGGGCCCCGAGCCCCAGCGTCATTCGAGCGTCATTCGCAGGTCGCGCGGAGCGACAGGTGAACTCGTCCGCTGCGCGCGATCACTCGAGGATCGGCAACGGGCAGCCCGTATCGGCAGCGGGCAGATCCGGGCAGATCCGGATGGCCGGTGATCGATGTCCGTCTTGGTGGCGTCAGGGGCGCAGAGCGGTCGCGAGGCGGACTGCCTGGGCAACCAGCTCGGTGATCCGGGCCGTGTCCCCGAGCCCGTCGCGCGGCACCATCCATGAGCCGCCGACCGCCCGGATCGCTGGCACGGTGAGGTAGTCGGCCAGGTTGTCGGGGCCGATGCCGCCGGTGGGCATGAACCCGACGTCGGTGAACGGCGCCGCGAGTGCCCGGACGGCCGCCGCCCCGCCGGAGCTCTCCGCCGGAAAGAACTTGACGGTGGTCAGGCCCAACTCGAGGGCGGCTTGGACCTCGGTAGCGGTCACCGCGCCGGGCAGCGGAAGCACGTTGTGTTCCAGGCAGCGCTCGACGACGGCGCGCGAGAGACCGGGGGACACGATGAACGTTGCGCCGGCCGCCACGGCCTCGTCCACCTGTGACGGGGTGAGCACGGTGCCCGCGCCGACCAGCAGGTCGCCCCGCGCCGCGAGTCGGCGCACCGCCTCGACGCCGGCGGTCGTACGGAAGGTCACCTCGGCGACGGGCAGGCCCCCGGCGACGAGCGCGTCACCCAGGGAGTCGGCCGTCCGCGCGTCGTCGATCACGACGACAGGCACGAGCCGATGACCTGAGAGCTCGGCCAGGAGCGCAGCGTCCTGAACTGACGAGGACATGACAGGCGAACTCCGTCTCGTAGGTGGCTTCTTCCGTGGCACGCTCGGCATTCCGCGGGCGTGCTGCCCGGCGGCCGAGCTCATTGAAACGTTCAAGTGAGCGTAGGCTAGCAGTGCGTTTCGATTCCTGTCAAGCGCCATGCCGCACGCGGCCACGCGGACGTCGATGGGCACATCGCCGACATTCGGCGCGGTGACCGGCAGGTCCGCGAGCGCAGCATGCCGACATTGAGCGTTTCAATGAAAGCCGCTACGATGGCGATCTTGGGATGGGAGGACGTGTGGGCAAGCGGCCATCGGTCAGCATGAAGGACGTCGCGGCGTTGGCGCAGGTGTCCGTCGGGACCATATCGAATGTGCTGAACAAGCCCGAGCTCGTCGCGCCCAACACCGTCGCAGGGTTCTGGAGGCGATCGAGAAGCTGGGCTGGGTGCGTAACGAGTCCGCCCGGCAGTTGCGGGCCGGACGCAGCGCTTCGATCGGGCTCGTGGTCATGGACATCGCCAATCCGTTCTTCAGCGATCTGGCGCGCGGTGTGGGGAAGTCGCGGCCGCGGCCGGTTGCTCGGTTCTGCTTTCCGACAGCGCACACGACCCGGCCCGGGAGAAAGCCGCGCTCGAGCTGTACCAGCAGCTGCGGGTCCGGGGGGTCATCCTCGCCCCGATCTCGACCAGCCCGTACGGGGACCTCGCCCGGCGACTGGACATGCCCGTCGTGCTGGCCGACCGCTTCGCCGCCTACCACGACTCCTGCTCCGTGTCCGTCGACGACTTCGTCGGCGGCCAGCTCGCGGCGGAGCGCCTGCTCGAACGTGGGCACCGACGGCTGGCTGCTCTCGGCGGCACCGCCGACATCGCGCAGGTGCGCGAGCGGCGCGACGGCGCGAGCCGGGCCGTGCTGCTCGGCAGCCCGGAGGCCACGCTGCTCAC
>CAWJOH010000007.1:0-10565 GCA_963844455.1 uncultured Actinomycetota bacterium | reverse complement strand
GGCTGCTCGGCCTCGCCTGGTTCGGCAGCCGCGACTCGAAGATCATCGGCTACGGGTCGCGACGAGTACCGGCGCGTGATCAACTCCTCGCTCGCGGTCTTCGGCCTGCTGGCGATCGTGTCCTTCCTGTTCAAGCTGGACCTCCCGCGCAGCTACCTGCTGATCATGCTGCCGGCCGGGCTGGCGCTCCTGCTGGCCTCGCGCTTCGCGTGGCGCCGTTGGCTGCATCGGCAGCGCGACGCCGGGCACATACATGTCGAAGGTCCTCGCCGTCGGCAACATCACCACGGTCACCGAGCTGCTGCGGGACCTGCGCCGCGCGCCCCGGGCCGGCTACGAGGTCATCGGCGTCTGCGTCAGCCAGCGGCGGCACCAGGTCGCGGAGGACAGCGGCGCCCTGCTCGAGATCGAC
Organism: uncultured Actinomycetota bacterium; assembly: GCA_963844455.1. Classification (GTDB taxonomy): domain Bacteria; phylum Actinomycetota; class Actinomycetes; order Mycobacteriales; family Nakamurellaceae; genus Nakamurella. Next base: position 10,153 of record CAWJOH010000007.1, on the reverse strand, counting down.
GGCGTGCCGGTGCTCGGCGGGCTGGACGATGTCGCCGACATCGCCCGGCAGACGCGCGCCGACGCCGTGGCGGTCACCGCCACGCTCGTCCTTCGGCCCGAGCGCCGTGCGGCGGCTGAGCTGGGAGCTCGAGGACACCGACGCCGAGCTGATCCTCGCGCCGGCCCTGACCAACATCGCCGGTCCGCGGGTGCACACGCAGCCCGTCGCGGGTCTGCCGCTGATCCACGTGGACAGCCCGACCTACCGCCGGCGCGAACCGCATCCTGAAGAAGTCGTTCGACATCGTCGGCAGCCTGCTGCTGATCCTGCTGCTCTCGCCGGTGCTGCTCGCGCTGGCCATCGCGATCAAGGTGACCAGCAAGGGCCCGGTGTTCTTCCGCCAGGATCGCGTCGGCATCAACGGCGAGATCTTCCGGATGATCAAGTTCCGGTCCATGGTGGTCGACGCCGAGGCGCGCCTGGCTGCGCTGCAGGCCGAGCAGCGGGACGCCGGCAACGAGGTGCTCTTCAAGATCAAGAACGATCCCCGGATCACGCCCGTCGGCCGGTTCATCCGCCGCTTCAGCCTCGACGAGCTGCCCCAGCTGTTCAACGTGCTGAAGGGCGACATGAGCCTGGTCGGGCCCGCGCCCGCCGCTGAAGGCCGAGGTCGACCTGTACGGCGACGAGGCCCGCCGGCGCCTGCTGGTGAAGCCCGGCATGACGGGCCTCTGGCAGGTCTCCGGCCGCTCGGACCTGACCTGGGACGACACGGTGCGACTGGACCTGTACTACGTCGAGAACTGGTCGATCACCGGCGATCTGGTCATCCTCTGGAAGACCGCCAGGGCCGTCGTGTCGTCCAGCGGCGCGTACTGAGCCGATCCTCGCTGACCGCGCCACCGCGCGGCGCGCGGGTCCGACGCCGGCCCCGGGCGGTTCGGCGCGGCGAGCCCGCCCAGCAATTGGAGGATGTGGCACCCTGACCTGGGCCCGTGGCAGCTCGACCGGAACGCGGTCGGCGGGCCTCCTCGGAAGGTGGCGTCGGTGGCATTCCCCGCTCGCACGGTGGTCGCGGTCCTGCTGGCAGGCGTCACCGCGCTGACCGTCTCGGCCTGCTCCACGCCGTCGGCGACCGCGGCCGCGACGGTCGGTGGCAGCAACATCGCGGAGTCGACGATCTTCGAGCAGACGTCAGCGCTGCTGGACCAGGCCGCCGACGCGGGCGCGGCGGATCCGTCGCCGGCGCTGGTGGCCGACGTCAACCGCTCGAACACCACCAAGGCCGTCCGCGCGCAGCTCCTCGCCGCAGCGGCCGCGCAGGCGGGCGTCGTGGTCACCGACGCCGACGTCAACGCCGCCGTGGCCTCGGGCCGCGAGAACACCGCCAGCCTGTTGAATGTCACCGACGCCTCGCTCGAGGACGCCGTCCGCGACCGCCTGCTGCTGGAGGGTCTCGCCCAGCAGCTGCCGGCCGGCGGCGCGCCGGTCACCAACGTCACGGTGCGGGTGAGCGGGGTCGGCGCGACCACCAGGGACGAGGCGGTCACGCTGCGCGCGCAGTTCGCCGCCGACCCGGCCGCCGCGGACGCCGCCATCGCGTCGTCAGACCGCGCGGTGCCGGACACCACCATCAGCCTGCTGTCCAACCCCGACGCCGGCCCGGCCGGGGTCTTCCTCGCGCAGCCCGGCGACGTGATCGTCTACCCGAACTCGGACGGCTACCTGGTGCTCCGCATCCTCGACCGGACCGTCGAGGACGCCACGCTCACGGCCGACGCCATCCTCAGCCAGCAGGTGCAGACCGCCGCGAACCTGGGCGCGCTGCTGCTCGTGCCCGCCGCGGAGCAGCAGGGCGTGCAGGTCAACCCGCGCCTCGGCGCCTGGGATCCGTTGGCCCTGCAGGTGGTCCCCGGATCCTCGGCGTGACCCCCCGCCCGGACCCCTCGCCGGGCGCGCGCGAACCCGCGGCCGATCGGGAAGACGGAGCCGTCGGGACGCGCCTGCTGGACGCGGTCGCCGTGATGGACCGGCTGCGCTCGCCCGGCGGCTGTCCCTGGGACGCCGAGCAGACCCATGCGACCCTGCTCCGCTATCTCGTCGAGGAGTGCTACGAGCTGGTCGAGGCGGTGGAGGCCGGCGACGCCGCGGCCATCCGCGAGGAGCTCGGCGACGTGCTGTTGCAGGTGCTGTTCCATGCCCGGATCGCCGCCGAGACGCCGCGCGGGCGGGGCGGTTTCGACATCGACGACGTCGCCGCGGACCTCACCGAGAAGCTGGTCCGGCGGCACCCGCACGTCTTCGAGGAGGGCGCAGAGCGGCTGACGGACGCCGCCGACCAGCAGGTCCGGTGGGACGAACTCAAGCAGGCCGAACACGGCCGCGGCCGGGTGCTCGACGGCGTCGCCACCGGCCAGCCGGCCGCGGCGCTCGCCGGAAAGCTCGGGTCGCGGGCCGCCCGATTCGGCCTGGACGTCGAACCGCCGGCGGGCGACTCCACGGGCGAACGGCTGTTCCGCATCGCCTACGCCGCTGGCCGGCGGGGCGAGGATCCCGAGGCCGCGTTGCGCGCGGTCGCCCTCGCGCACGCCGCCCGGCTGGGCGGCACCTCCCGGACGGGCGCGCGGGGCTCCGGCTGAGCGGCGCCGGTTCTGCGGCGGTCGGCCGCCGGCCGCGGCCGACCGCCCAGGGACGCCGGCCGTCAGGACACGTCGCGGCGGCCGAACCCGGCGACGCCGAGTGCCATCAGCGCCGCGGCGACGGCGGTGAGGCCGAGCAGCGGCGGCCAGCTGAGGGCCTCGGCCGGCACGGCCGGGATGTGCGCGTAGGGCGAGACGTTCATCAGCCAGTCGGGCAGCTTCAGCAACGGCCCGAGCTGGCCGAGCAGCAGGGCGGCGACCAGCGCCGCCCACGCGACGGGAGTCCAGCGCGGGAACAAGCCGAACAGCGCGACGGCGGCACCGCCCATCACCCAGACCGCGGGCAGCTGGACGAGCAGGCCGCCCATCGTGGCCTGCATGCCGTCGCCGATCGAGCCGATCCGCGCGCCGTGCACCAGCCCGGCGACGAACCCGCCGACGGCCAGCACCAGCGCGGGGCCGACCACGACGAAGGCCAGGTGGCCGCCCATCCACGACATGCGCGGCACGGCGGTGGCCAGCACCGGTCCCACCCGGTCCGCCGACTCCTCGGCGGCCATCCGTTGCGCCGTGGAGATCGCGTAACCGCCGACGATCAGCCCGGCCATGCCGGCCAGCGCCGTGATGAACAGGTCGGTCACGCCGCCCGCGCCGCCGATCTGTTCGAGGATCTGCGCCATCTGCGGGTTGCTCTCGAGCAGGTCGCCCGCGCTGGCCGCGATGCCGCCGATGACGGCGCCGAACAGGCCGACGCCGGCCGCCCACCCGATGAGGGTGCCGCGATGCAGCCGGGCGGCGAGCGACCAGGACGACCGCAGCCGCGGATTCGTCGCCGGGCCCAGCCGCGACGGCAGCAGCGCCAGGCCCAGGTCCCGCCGATCCAGCAACCGGCCGGCGACCACCAGCAGCACGATGCCCGCGAGGACCGAGATGAACAGCAGGCACGACGTTGTCGTCCGCATACGGGTGGACCTTCTGGCCCAGCCCCTGCGGGCTCAGCCAGCTGAGCCAGGAGACGCTCGGCTCGACGTCGCCGACCGCGCGCAGCAGGAAGCCGGCGGCCAGGACCGCCGAGGACAGTGCGATGGCCGTCCGACCGTTCTCCACCAGCTGCGCGGCGACCGCGGCGACCCCGGCGAGGACGAACCCGGCCGCGGCCAGCGAGGCGCCCAGCAGGACCGAGCCGGTCGCCGGCTCGCCGATGCCGATCCCGCTCGCGGCCACCACGACGCCGATCAGCACCGACGCCCCGGTCGCCACGATCACGGCCGCGGCGAGCGGTGCCGCCCGGCCGACCACGCCGGACGCGAGGAGCTCGGCGCGGCCGGCCTCCTCGTCGGATCTGGTGTGCCGGACGACGGTGACCAGGGCCATCAGGCCGATCAGCGTGGTGCCGAGCACGCCGATCCGCCATGCGGTCAGGCCGCCGAGCGAGGTGCTCGCCACCGGGCCGGTGATGGCCAGGAAGGCCGGGTTGACGGCGATGCTGGTGGCCAGCCCGACGCGCTCCGCCGCGTTCGGGTACAGCTGCGCGAACGCGGCGAAGGTCGACGCGGCGACGGCGCTGATGCCGAGAACCCAGGTGAGCAGCACGATCCGGTCGCGGCGCAGGGCGAGCCGGATGAGCGGCCATGTCCCGGTCAGCGACACCAGCGCCGGTGGCGCCGCGGCCTGCGGCGGTGCCAACGTGGTCATCGCGTGGCCGCCCGTTCGTGCCTGCCCGGCCGGGCCGGCGCCGGTCCCGCCGCGCCGTCCCCGGTGGGCGCGGACGCGACCGCGGCCCGGTCGACGCCCTGGTCCGCAACCTCGTCTGCCGAGACGCCGTAGTGCCGCAGGAACAGCTCCTCGAGGGTCGGCGGGCTGGCCGTGAGGCTGCGCACCCCCGCGGTGGAGAGCGTGCGGAGCAGGGGATCGAGTTCGGCGGTGTCCACGTCCATCCGCACCCGGTTGCCCTCGACCACCAGGTCGTGCACGCCGGCCGCGGAGCCGAGGTCGGGGACGTCCGCTCAGCTCGGCGCTGATGGTGGTGCGGGTGAGGTGGCGCAGGTCCGACAGCGTTCCGGTCTCGACGACGGCGCCCGCCCGGATGATGCTCACCCGGTCGCAGAGGGCCTCGACCTCGGACAGGAGATGGCTCGACAGCAGGACGGTCCGCCCGCGCTCGCGCTCGGCGTTGATGCAGTCCTGGAAGACGGCCTCCATCAACGGATCCAGCCCGGTCGTCGGCTCGTCGAGGATCAGCAACTCGACGTTCGACGACAGCGCGGCGACGATCGCCACCTTCTGCCGGTTGCCCTTCGAATACGTGCGCCCCTTCTTCCGGGGATCGAGCTCGAAGCGCTCGAGCAGCTCGTCCCGCCTGGTCGTGTCGAGGCCGCCGCGGAGCCGGCCGAGCAGGTCGATGACCTCGCCGCCGGACAGGTTCGGCCAGAGCGTGACGTCGCCGGGCACGTAGGCGAGCCGCCGGTGCAAGCGCACCGCGTCGCGCCAGGGGTCGGCGCCGAGCAGGCTGGAAGCGCCGGCGTCCGCACGCATCTGACCCAGCAGGATCCGGATGGTCGTCGACTTGCCGGAGCCGTTCGGGCCGAGGAAGCCATGGACCTCGCCCTCGGCGACCGACAGGTCGAGTCCGTCGAGGGCCCGCACGGGCCCGAAAGTCTTGACCACGCCGGTCATCTCGATCGCAGGGTTCATCGCATTCTGGCTCATTGCGTCCTTGCTCATCGCGTCCTGCTCTCCTCGGCCGCGCCGGTGCTGGCACCGGTCGACGCCGATCCGTTCGTGTCGGTCGCCCGCCGTTCGCGGAAGGCGTCCAGGTAGTCCGTCGACGTGTAGATCCCGCGGGTGAACAGTTCGAGCGCGGGGATGGTGAGCCGCTCCGACACGTCCACCAGGACCTGGTCCGGCGGGCTGTCGGCGCCGGCGATGTACGGGGCGAGCAGCTGCACGCCGAGCTTGAAGGCGACGATCATCTGCGCCCTCGCCCGCTCGTCCTCGGTCGGGTGCATGACGCCCGCGGCCACGGCCGACTCGGCGTACATCTGGAGGTCGTCCACGAGCCGGGTGTACAGCCGGTGCCCGAACTCCCCGCCCTCGACGATCGCGGTCTGCAGGAACGGCGCGAGGAACGCGAGCTCGGGGCGGCGGGAGATCATCTCGAGCACGTCGGCGGGCGCCAGGTGGGCTGCCGCGTCGGCGGAGAGCTCGTCGAGCCGCCCGGTCACGTACGCCTCGCACGCCTCGCGCAGGCCGTCCTTGGAGCCGAAGTGGTGGATCACCAGCGCCGGCGACACCCCGGCGGCGGCGGCGATCGAGCGCAGCGTCGCGGAACGGAACCCGTGCGCGCCGAAGTAGCCGATCGCCGCGTCGCGGATCCGCGCACGGGTCGTCAGGTCCTCGGCTCGAGGCATCCGCGCTGAACTCATGGTCAGAATGCTAAACACTTGTACAGTGCGTCGGCAAGATGCGCGGAATGTGACCTGCGAGTCAGTCGGGCGCCGCAGAAGCGGCGGGTGCGCCGGTCACTCGCCGGGGTACGCCACGCCCACCTGGCGCCGGACCTCGTCGATCGTGCCGAGCACGCCGACGGTCTCGTCGAGCGGATACAGCGGCGACTCGGTGCGACCCTCGGCGACCAGCGTCGCGAGGTGCGCGGCCTCGTAGCACATGCCGAGATGGTTGGTCACCGGGTCGCGGTCGCGAGCAAGCACCTCGCCCGTCCGCGACGTCACGGTGAACGGCGCCGGCGCGTAGAACGGGTCGCCGATCTCGAGCCGCGCCGCCGTGCCCGAGATGGACGCCGTGGTAGGCGTTCTCGCCCGCAAGTTGGTGTTCAGGCAGGCCTGGGCGGCGCCGCTGACGAGCACCATCGACACCTGCGCGTCGACGCCGGTGCCCGTGCGGTCGCCGACCGCCGTCACCGCGTCGGGGGTGCCCAGCACCGAGGACGCGAACGAGACCGGATACACCCCGAGGTCGAGCATCGCGCCACCGGCGAGCTCCGGTGCGAAGAGCCGGCTCGTCGGATCCACGTCGAAGTACTGCCCGTGATCGGCAAGCACGGTGGTGACCTCGCCGAGCACGCCGTCGGCGAGGAGCTGGCGGATCACGTCGGACTGCGGCAGGAAGCGGGTCCACATCGCCTCCATGGCCGCGACGCCCGCCGATCGCGCCGCGGCGATCACCTCGGCGGCCTCGGACGCGTTGCGGGCGAAGGGCTTCTCGACCAGCACGTGTTTGCCGGCGGCGATCGCCAGCAGGGCCAGCGCGCGGTGCCGGCTGTGCGGCGCCGCGACGTACACGATGTCGACCTCGGGATCGGCGACCAGCTGGTCGTACGAGCTGTGAGCGCGGTCGATGCCGTGCTCGGCGGCGAATGCGGCCGCCCGCTCGGCGCTGCGGGAGCCGGCCGCGACGACGCGCTGCCGGGTGTGCCGGCGGACCGCGTCGACGAACGCGCCGGCGATCCGCCCCGGCGCGAGCACGCCCCAGCGCAGGGTCGGCGCGTCGCTCGGGTCGGGGGTGCGGGCGGGCGGCAGCGCGGAGGGGAAGCCGGTCACCGGACGAATCGTGCCACGCGGTCGGGGGCCACGTGATGGTCCGCGATGTGGTGATCGGCGGCACTGCCGGGCCACCGGGACTCAGGGAACGGGCGCACCCATCCGGCGGTGCGGCGACGGCCGGGTCAGCCGACGGCGACGAGCGGACGCGTCCGCGGGGGGACGGTGCCGATGGTGGCGATCGGGCCGTGGGGTTGGTTGTCGGCGGCGGCCAGCACGAGGTCGGTGACGCGTCGCCGACCCCGGCGCAGCGACCGGACCGGTTCGCGGTTGACGACGTCGTCCCCGCAGTAGAGCACCGCCCACAGCGCACCGCGCTGGTCGCGCTCGACCTGGCCGACGTACACGGCGGTCGAGCGGCGATCACGCCGTTCGCGGGGCAGCACTGTCGTCGATCCTCAATTCCGGCTGTGACTCGCGACGGCGTTCGTACACACCGTCAGGACCCTTCGGACCGCGAAATGCGGCAGCATCGTCGCTGCTCGGCCCACGTTCCATTGTCCGTGACGGGTGGAGTCGAAGCCAGGGTCCTTTCGAATGCACCTTGTGCGCCAGGAATTACTCAGTGTCGTCGCCGCCGGAAAATCGGCGTGAACGCAGCGCGAACTTTGTTCATCCGGGTGACACATCTTCAGTCCGACGACATGCCGGTCACTTCCCGTGATCAGGGGCGGGCGAGCGTCGGGCAGTCTCGGTCCGGGCCGGGTCGCGCCCACCCCGGTGTGCCGCCGGGCCCGCGGATGTTCGACGATGGCCCGGTGATCCGACAGGGCGGCGGGACGAACCCGGCCGACCTGACCCGCGACCTCGGCTCCCCGCGCCGATCGCGCCGGCTCGCCGCCCGGGTCGGCCTGATGGGTCCGGCGTTCGTCGCGGCCGTCGCCTATGTGGACCCGGGGAACGTCGCGGCCAACCTGCAGGCCGGCGCGCGGTACGGGTATCTGCTCGTCTGGGTGCTGGTCCTCGCCACCGCGTCCGCCGGCGTGGTGCAGTACCTGTCGGCCGCCCTCGGCATCGCGACGGGCGCGTCCCTGCCCGAGCTGATGGGTCGCCGACTGGGCAGGGCGTCCCGGATCGGCTACTGGCTGCAGGCCGAGGCGGTCGCGATGGCGACCGACCTGGCCGAGGTGATCGGCGGCGCCGTTGCCCTCTACCTGCTCTTCGACCTGCCGCTGCTGCTCGGCGGGTGCATCGCGGGTGTCGTGTCGCTCGGCCTGCTGATGGTGCAGAACCGACGTGGGCAACGACCGTTCGAGCGTCTGATCACCGGCTTCCTGCTGATCATCGCGATCGGCTTCGTCGCCGGGCTGTTCGTCGCGCCCCCGTCCGCCGCGGACGTCGCCGCCGGCCTGGTGCCGCGCTTCGACGGGCTCGACTCCGTGCTGCTCGCCACGGCGATGCTCGGCGCCACGGTGATGCCGCACGTGGTGTACCTGCATTCGGCTCTCACCCGGGACCGGTTCGGCACCGTGCAGGCCGGCCCCGTGCGGCGCGCGCTGATCGCCTCGACCCGCACCGACGTGGTCGTCGCGATGGTGCTGGCGGGCAGTGTGAACATCGCGATGCTGCTGCTCGCGGCGTCGGGGCTGCAGGGACAGGCCGGCGTCGACACCATCGAGGGCGCGCATGCCGCGGTCAGCTCCACCCTGGGTCCCGTGGTGGGCGTCCTGTTCGGCATCGGGCTGCTAGCCTCCGGCCTCGCGTCCACGTCGGTCGGCTGCTATGCGGGCAGCGTCATCATGGAGGGCCTGCTCAGCCGCCGGATCAATCTGCTCGTGCGCAGGGCGGTCACCCTCATCCCGGCGCTGATCGTGCTGGCCGCGGGCGCGGACCCGACGACCACCCTGGTGATCTCCCAGGTGGTGCTGTCCTTCGGCCTGCCCTTCGTTCTGATCCCGCTGCTCCGGCTGACCTCCGACGACGCGCTGATGGGTGCCGACAAGCCGGGTCGTGCGGTGCGTACGGTCGGGTGGGTCATCACCGCGGCCATCGTCGCTCTCAACGCTGTTCTCGTGATCGGGGTGTTCGCATGACGGACGACATCTACTTCGAGACCTACCGCGCCGTCGCGGATCCGCAACGCGCCCGGATCGTCGCGGCGACCGAGTCGCCGTTCACCATCGAGGTGCGGTTCCTCGGCGGTCTGTCCACTCAACAGCAGGCCGCCTTCACCGGGGCAGCGGACCGCTGGGCGACGGTGATCGTCGGCGATCTGCCCGCCGTCACGGCCGACGGGGAGACCATCGACGACGTGCTCATCCTCGCCCAGGGCACCGACATCGACGGCATGGGCGGCGTTCTGGGTCAGGCCGGGCCGACTGTGCTGCGGCCCAGCGCGGCGGGTGCGACGGCGCTGCTGCCGGCCAAGGGGGTCATGTTCTTCGACACCGCCGACCTCGCCGAGATGGAGCGCGAGGACACGCTGAACGATGTGATCACCCACGAGATGGGGCACGTGCTGGGCATCGGGACCATCTGGCGCGACAAGGGCATGCTGGCCGGCTCGGGTACGAACAACCCGACCTTCTCCGGCGCCGGCGCATCCGCCGAGTTCGGCACCCTACGGGGGGCCGACGGACCCGTCGCCGTCCCCGTCGAGAACATGGGTGGCCCCGGCACGAGGGAGGGGCACTGGCGGGAGGCGGTCTTCGGCAACGAGCTGATGAGCGGATTCATCGCGGCGCCGGAGAACCCGATGAGCCGGGTCACGGTGGCCAGCCTCGCCGACATCGGCTACCAGGTCGACATCGACGCCGCCGAGCCGTACGAGCTGCCGGCCCCGCGCCCGCCCGTCGGCGACGAGGCGGCCGCGATCACCCGGCCCACCTGGCTGGTGCTGCCCGTCATCCCGCGCGTGCTGCCCGCCTCCAGCCTCGTCGCCGGCTGACGGTCGGGGCCGACCGCGTGCCGGACCGCGCTGGTCCGCCGGGGTGGCTCTTTCGGGTCGTCGGCGGGGGCGGGTGACCGCCCGGG
>CAWJOH010000006.1:0-26866 GCA_963844455.1 uncultured Actinomycetota bacterium | reverse complement strand
CGGCCGAGGCGCCAGCCGTGCTGGTTTCCGACCGGGTAGATCTCGGTGGCGCCTGCCGCGACGGCCTTTGCGAACACGGCCTGAGGATCGGCGACCGTCAGAATCATGCGAACGGAGCCGCCGCCGACCACCTCGCGCGTGACCGCGTACAAGGGCTCCGGCGCTCCGCTGCTGATCCAGAATTCCGCGCCATGCATCGACAGCCTGACAATCAGGCCGCCGCCGTCTGGAATCCTGGAGGCGATAGGTCTCGATCGCGTCGAAGGCTGATTTGTAGAAGTCGACGGCCCGCGCGGCATCGCGAACCGTCAGCCAGGGGGCGAGGGACGTCGAGATCGGTTCGGCCATGACACCTCCCGTGTAGCGCCCGTCAACGCCGTGCTTCGTCACGATCACTCTCTTGGCGTCGTCGTCATGATACGACGACAAGGCTGTATTCGGACGATGGCAACGGCAACTCCCTATCAGGCAAGCGCGAGGGCGAAGCGGCGTGCCGCGGAGGCTTCCCCTTGACACTCGATGGGAACGCGCGTACCCTCGACGTTCGATGGGAAGAGTCAGCGCGGCGACCACTCGAACAGATCTCCTGCAGGGCACGCTCGACATGTTGATCCTGCGCGTCCTCAGGAGCGGCGAGATGCATGGCTGGGGCATCGCCGATCGGATTCAGCTCTTGTCAAAAGACATCCTGAGCGTGGGAGAGGGCTCTCTCTATCCCGCGCTCTACCGTCTGCAGGCACGCGGCTGGATCGGCTCGACATGGGGCCAGTCCGACAACAATCGACGCGCGAAGTTCTACAAGCTCACGAAGGCCGGACACAAACAGCTGGAAGTGGAGCAGGCCACCTGGGATCGGCTGGCCTTCGCGATCGCCGAGATCATGCGCTCTGCCTGAAGACCTGATATGCACCCACTGCGAGCACTTCTCGGTTTCCTCCGCTCGTGGCGTCATCGATCGACGTTCGAGATGGAGATGGCCGAAGAGATGCGTCTCCACCTTGAACGGCGGATCGAACAGAACATCCGTGCGGGGCTGTCGCCGTCCGAGGCCAGATTCGCGGCGCTGCGGACCTTCGGCGGGATTACCCACATTCAGGACGCGTGCAGGGACCAGCGCCACTTCTCGTGGCTCGATGGTTTCGCGCAGGATCTGCGTCACGCTGTCCGTCAACTGACCAGGCACCCAGGATTCGGCGTCGTCGCCGTGCTCACGTTCGCGCTCGGGATTGGCGCCAATACCGTCGTGTTCAGTGTCGCCAAGGCCGTGCTGCTGCGGCCGCTCGGCTTCGACGCGGCGGAGCAGCTGGTGTGGGTTCGCCTGGCCAACACGCGGACCGGAACCACCGAGGATCGCTTGTCCTGGCGTGAAATCGAGGACATCCGCGCGTCCACGCACGCCTTTGAATCGCTGGCGACATTCGCATCGCGGCCCGCGACCTGGGAACAGGGCGATCGCGTCGAGGAGCTTCCGTCGCTGGCTGTCACGCCGAACCTCGCGGACGTCTTGCGCGTTCGCCCCGTGTTGGGACGGCCCTTTCTTTCCTCCGACGCCGAGCCGCTCGCCGCGCCGGTCGTGCTGGTCAGCTACGAGTTGTGGCAGACACGATTCGGCGGTGCTCCGGACGTCATCGGTCAAGGCTTCGCGTCAATGAGACCGTCCATACGGTGATTGGCGTCCTGCCGCAAGGGCTTCAGTTTCCCTTGGAACGTGCGCCGTCGGCTGGAAACGGCAACAACGTGACGACGGGGCTGCAGGCCTTCTGGTTCCCCATGAACGCGCCCGGCGAGGAGGATCGGGTCTCGCGGAGCGCGCGATTGTTTCTGCCGGTTGGCCGCCTGAAAACCGATGTACGACGGAGGCCGCGAGCGTCGAGCTCGGCACATTGGGACGAACGCTGGCTGCCGATCATCCGGCGACCAATCGGGGATGGACGTTCGATGTGGTGAGCCTCCGCAATCAGGTTCTCGGGGGACGCCCGACGGCATTCCCCTGCTCGCCGTCGCGGTCGCGGCGGTGCTGCTGATTTGTTGTGTCAACCTCGCCAATCTGCTGCTCGCCCGGAGTGTGGCGCGGCAGCGCGAGATCGCCGTGCGCGCGGCGCTCGGGGCAGGTCGCGGGCGTCTCGTGCGGGCCTTGCTGCTGGAGACGCTCGTGCTCGCACTGCTCGGCGGCGCCGTGGGATTCGTGCTGGCGGAAGGCGCGGTTCGAGGAGTGCGCGTGCTCGCGCCCGCCAACGTGCCGTTCATCCGTGAAACGACGGTGGACGGAGCGGCCGTGATGTTTACGGCGGTGCTCTCGCTCGTGACGGCGCTCGTGTGTGGGTTGTGGCCGGCGCTGCGGCAATCGCGCGTCGACGTGCCCGCATCGGTGCAGCCCGGTGCCCGCACGACCGGAGGGCCTGAGATCAGGTTGTGGCAACAAGCGCTGCTCGTCGGGCAAATCGCGGTCGTGCTCGTGTTTCTCGCCTCCGCCGGGTTGCTGCTCGAGAGCTTCCGCCGCTTGATTGGCCAGGACCTCGGCTATCAACCGCAAGCGGTAAGCACACTGGACCTCCGTACGGGGATTCCAGACCAACGAGGAGCTCTCGCGCGTGTATCGCACGCTGCACGCGCGGCTGGCGGCGCTGCCTGGGGTGAGCGCCGTCGGAACGATCTCGTCGACGCCGTTGACGGGGAAGTGGACGTTCGACGAGAAGGCGCAAGCGCTCGACCAGCCCCTGCCGGAAGCGGACCGGCCTTCACTCTCGGGCACGTTCGTCGCCTACGACTATTTCCAGGCGATGGGAATCCGCCTGCTCGACGGACGCTTCTTCCGTGATGCCGATCTGAAAGACGACGGCCCCGGCCAGCTGGCGATTATCAACGAAGCAGCGGCGACGCAGCTGTTTGGCGGCCGCCGGGCCGTAGGCGGGCGCTTCACCATCGGCAACAGGAATCGTGTGCTCGAAGTCGTCGGCGTGGTGAAGGACACGCGCGACGTGCGGAGCAACACCAACTGAACCAGGTACACGTGCAGGAGGCGATTTCCAGCTTCGACCAATCGCCGGAGTCAGCCGGCAGGCTGTCTACCTCCACTTCGCCTCCCGCGCCGAGCTTCTGAGTGCCTTGACCAGCTTCATCGAGGGGGAAGCGGACCTTGTCGGCCTGCTCGCACCGGTCCACACCGCCCGATCGGGAGTCGAGGCGCTCCAACACCTGGTCAACGCCGGGGCGCAGTTCGAGCCGCAGATCCACGCGATGGTGCAGGCGAGTCTGCGGATGCTGGACGACCCCACCGTGACCGAGTTGAACCAGGAACGCATGAATCGCCGCTTCGCCGCCATGCGCGACGTGATCGCCCGGATCGACTCCGAAGGCCGGCTGGCCACTGGATGGGACGTGGAAACGGCAACCGGATTCCTGTGGTCGATGACGGCGCCGTCCAGCTTCGACCTGTTGGTCGCGCAGCATGGCTGGACGCCCACTAAATGGGCGGATTCCACATTCCAGCTGCTGCGGGACGCCTTCATCACGCCCGCGCCGGCATCGCCCATACCTCATGGCAAACGCGGGCGCGAAGAGCGGCGGGCGGGATCGCGGGCCAGCACGCGGCCGAATTGATTGCATGCCTGGTCCACCGCGGGTCGCGGCTTCCGGGCGGCCTAGCGTGGATCGGCAGGGCGCGGCCGAGCTGCACGGTGGAGCGGCGGTCGCGTGGATGCGCGCGGCGGGTCGGCCGTATCTGCGGAAGCCGGCGCGGGAGCTGGACGCGATCGCGGGGTGCGGGCGCGTAGCGGGCACGGCCGCCGCGGCCCTCCCGGTCGGTGGCGCTTCGGGCTAGAGCCGGAGAAGGTTCCGTCGTGGCGGTCAGCCGGGATCACGCGTTCGGACCGGGTGCGCCGGAGCGCATGGAAGGGCAACGAGCGGCAGCCCGTGATGGACTGCCCGCGCCACACGGCCGCGGACCGCCGCCTGGCGCCTACGCGACGATTGGCGCGTGTTCTTCGTCGATCGCGCGTCCCAGCGATGTACTCAGTCGATGCGCTTAATGTCTTCTGGCCAGCTCCAAGCCAGCATTCAACTCGTAGCTGATTTCCACCAAGAACCGTCGCCCATCCGGGAAGGGTGACCTTGACTCCACCGCCCCCGTCGGAATCTATCCGAGAAACCTCGGCTTGCATTTCGCTGAACGGGATCTGATACCTCTTGTAGAGCGCCGCCTTCGCCTTACGTTCATACTCTTCGTCTGTCAAAGCGAGCGCAACTTCTGCTCGTCTGTCAGCTCGCCTGTTACTCGTTGATTTCGCGGCTTTGTGGCCGAAGTAGCCCAACACTAACGGCAGGCCAGCGTCTCTCAGCGCGTCCAGCGATTTCGCAGCGAGCTCGACGAAGAACTGTAGGTTGCTCCCGTCAGCTCCTGCATCGACCTCCTCATATGTGGAGGCAATACGCGAGATGCTCGGAGCCGCTTTGCGAACGATTCTTTGATAACCTCGCGCAACTCCGACTGTGACCATTCGTGCGACCATTCGTCACCCCCCACGGGATATGATAAGTTGACCATTGTCAGCGTGTTCACCCAAGGCGGGTCTGAAATCGTCGGTTGCACTGTAGATGATCGTCAGTGGGGCATAAACTTTGTCACCTGCCATCACGACCAGCTCCGTCCACGTTTCTCCAGCGGTTCCCCAGTTCTGTCCGCCTCAGGCATCCTTACCGCTCCCCAGCGCTCGACGCGTGCGCGTCCTGAACCGCCTTGACGGCCGCCACGAGCCGCCCGCGGCAAGATCGCCTTCACGAAGAGTAATGCGGCCGAAGCATCGGTGACCCGTGCGCGATCGGCGCGTCGTTGATACGTCCTCGACGGGGAAGGCGGCCCGCAAGCGGCATGGAACTGTCCGGCGCGCGACCGTTTGAGTACGCGGGTGGACGGCGGTCGTGCTGGATCGGACGTCTGGTCAGACCGGCAGGTTCTCCGTCTCGGCTCGTGCTGGTCGGGCAGGCAGCCGGCGAATGTGCCGGCGGGGTCCATCAGTTCGCGCATGAGCGGGTAGCCGTAGTAGGTGAACCAGCGGGCCATCCGTCGTGGGGCTGTGCTTGGGCGTCTTCCCAGGAGCGCCAGAGGGCGTCGACGACCTCGCGGGCTTCGGCGTGTTTCTGCCACTCGGGGCACCAGACGGGGTCGGCGCGGGCGAAGACGACGGAGAGGTATTCGCGGTGGAACTCGGCGCCGCTGCGGTACACGGGCTCGCGCTCCTCGGTCGGTGCTGTCGCGTGGCGTCATGCGGTGTCTCCAGCGGGGGCTCGGCCGGTGAGTTGGGCGACCTGGGCGGGGCTGAGGTGGATCTCGAAGTGCATGGGGTCGGGGGTGCCGCGGAAGTCGCCGCCCCATTGCATGCCGTATTTGGCGGCGAGTTGCCGGGCGATCGGCGCGGGGATGATGCCGGGGCCGGTGCGGGTGGGGTCGCAGCCGTTGCAGTTGACGCCGGCGTTGATGTCCAGGGCGAGGCCGTAGGCGTGGAACTGACGCCATGCTGGGGTTGTTGACGTTGGCGCGGTTCTCGAAGCCGCCGATGCTGGTGATGCCGCCGGGGATGTGCGGGGCGAGTTCGGTGAGCAGCCCGGTCCAGAGTGGGGCGGTGCCGGCGGCGACGCCGCCGGCGATGGGCCGGCCTTCCCAGGAGGTGGGCACGATGTTCGACGCGCGGACCCAGCCGAACGAGGACGGGTCCTGGGAGGCGTTCTGCTGCATGCCGTTGGCGGCGGCGACCGGCGCCGGGTCCTGGCAGACCAGGGACGGCGGACAGCTGCTCGGCGTGCGGCACGTGCGGCAGGTAGTTGCTGCCGTCGGCGAACTGGGACTTCTCCACGGCCTGCGCCGCGGTGTGCACGGGCAGCTGTTGCCAGCCGGGGATGTCGAGCAGGCCGGGTTGTCCGGCGGCGCCGCCGTTGAAGAACATCAGCGACGAGCTTGCACCGGGTCGAGCCGGTCCTCGAGCGGTCCCCACGCGGCGAGCTGCTGGAACGGGCCGCGGGACGTGGTGGCGACGCCGTTCATCACGTCGCCGTAGTTGAGCGCCCGCATGCCGGATTCGGTGAGCGCGGCGGCGATCGCGACGGTGATCCCGCGGCGCGGCACGTCGAGCTGCGCGGCGGCGGTCAGGATGCCCTCGGCGACCGGCCGCTGATCCGCCGTGACGCGGTGCGCCGGTCGGCAGGGTGCAGTCCCCGCCGCCGCCCATCGCGGCCGCCGCGGCCGCGGGG
Organism: uncultured Actinomycetota bacterium; assembly: GCA_963844455.1. Classification (GTDB taxonomy): domain Bacteria; phylum Actinomycetota; class Actinomycetes; order Mycobacteriales; family Nakamurellaceae; genus Nakamurella. The sequence continues at coordinate 20,623 of CAWJOH010000006.1, read as the reverse complement.
GTCTGGCCTTGCGAGGTGAGCACGGCGCCGAGCAGAACGACGGCGCAGGTCCCGGCGAACAGGCCGGTGGCCAGGCCGAGGCCTTTCACGGCGTCGCCGGGCCCGTGGAGGTCAGTCCGTGCTCGAGGGCGCCGGCCGCGGTCGGTGCGGACGGCGCTGAGCTGCCGGGTTCGTAGGTGCGGACGCTGTCGGCGACGACCTGGGCCATGTGTCGGCGTTCCCACCAGGGCACGGTCCGGGCCAGGATCGGGTAGCCGCCGGCGGGGACGACGACCATCCGGCCCTGCGGCAGCCCGGCGAGCTCGTCCACGGACAGGATGTGTTCCCGGTCGAAGGAGGAGGTGACGGACGGCCCACCGCCGCCGCCGCGGCCGGGTCGGGTGTAGCTGGTGGAGCGGCGTTCCACGTACCGCTGGCCGACGAGCGCGGCCAGGTCTTCCAGGTGGCGGCGGTCGGCGATGCCGGCGCCGACCAGGCGGATGTTCGCGGCGTCCCACATTTGTTGCGCGCCGGCTGGTTTCCACGCGTTCACGGCTTGGGACCAGTTCTGCAGGATGGCGAACAGGGTGATCCCGGCGGAGCCGTAGTGGCTGAACATCGCGGGGAGTTCCCGCCAGCGGCAGACGTTGGCGACCTCGTCCAGGACGGCGACGATCGGCACCGGGAGCCGGCCGTGCGGATGCTCGGTGGCGGACCGCTCGGCCGCGGAGGTGACCGCGACCGTCAGGGCGGCGGTGAGCGGGCCGGCGCTGCCGACGCCTTCCCGGGACAGGCGAGATGAGGGTGTCCCGGCCGGAGCGGACGAACGCCTCGGGGTGGAACTCGGGTCGGCGGCCGCGGTCGGTGACCCAGGCCAGGATGGCCGGGCTGGTCAGGAAGGACAGGCTTTTGGCGGCGGTGCCGAAGATGCCGGAGCGTTCGTCGTCGGCCGCCTGGTAGGGGCGGCGCAGCGACGCGGCGGACAGGTCGAAGCCGCGGTCGGTGAGGATGCGCACCGGTTCCGGGTCCCGCCGTGTCGAGGTGTTCGAGTCGGACACCCACCGGTACACCTGGTCGATCTGCCGGCCGTCGACGGCGGCGGCGAGGATCAGGTCGGCGAGCAGCTGCGGGCCGGCGGCGTCGAAGTAGGCGTCCTTGTAGAGTCGGCGGGGGAGGAGGCGTCGGCGATGATCTGCGCCAGCCGCAGCGCGGCGACCGGGTCGTCGATCCCTTGGAGCGGGTTCCACCACCAGTCCGGCGGCCCGTAGTGCGCGATGCCTTGCGGGTCGAAGCACCAGAACCGGCCGCGGCGCTCGCAGGCCAGGCGGATGCCGTCGGCGAGGTCCCGCTTGTTGGAGGTGCAGACCACGACGCCGGGCGCATCGAGGACCATCGGGATGGCGATGCCGGTGGTCTTGCCGGAGCCGGGGCCCATCTCGATGAACGCGCCTTCCCGCCACCCCAGGTACAGGTCCGTCGCGGCCGCTGGATCGGCCCGGCCGATCAGCAGGCCGGGCTGCTCGATGGTGGTGAGCCGGCCGCGCTGGGCCCGGTCGGCGACGGTGCGCCGGCTCATCCGGTCCGCGCTGCCCATGTGTTCGGCCTTGCGGTCGATCGCCTCCCGGCCGCCGCGGCGCCGCCGGGTCAGCACGCCGACGACGACCAGGGCCAGGACCAGGGCGCCGGCGAGGGCGGCGGCGGCCGCGGTGTCGTACCCGGTCCACGGCCGCTCCCCCTTGACCAGCGCGGCGAGCACGGCGACCGGGTGCCCGGGTGTCCAGGAGCCGGTGGCGAACCGGCCGCCGAGCTGCAGCACCCCGTACGCCGGCCGCGGCGATCGCCACCACCGCGAGGGAGGCGAACACGGCGCCGGTGCCGGGCCGGGGAACCCGCGGCTGCTCGTTCCTCACTGCTGGGTGCTCACTGGACGGCCCACCGCTGGTTGGTGTCGTTCAGCTCCCGCTCGGCCGGGGTGAGGACCAGCTCGAACGGGATGCCGGGCCGGCCGCCGACCTTGACCATGAACCGGCCCTGGCCGGGTGGCCGGGAGCCCTTGACGCTGGCCCAGGTCGGCGGGGTGGACCAGCCGACCAGCTCGGCCCGTTCCCGGTCGGTGAACCGGGCCACGTCGGCCAGCCGGTCCATCTCCGAGCGGGGCAGGCCGGCGCAGATCAGCACCCCGGACCGCTCGACCAGGCCGGCGGCCTTGGCCCGCTCCTCCTCCGATGGCAGGGCTTTCAGGTCGGCCATGGTGTGGCTGATCATGATGGTGCCGACGCCCTTGTCCCGGTTCAGCCGGCCGAGGGAGTCGACCCGGTCGACCAGGCCGGGCCCGGCGCGCAGCGCGGACCACAGCTCGTCCATCACCGCCAGGTAGCCGCGGCGCGGTTCCAGGCCGGCGTCGGCCAGGGCGTGGGAGATGGCGACCGCGCCGAACCCGACGGTCCAGCACGCCAGCAGCACCGCGGCGCGCAGCTTGGTGTCGGACTCGTGCACCCCGGACAGGTCGAACACCACGGGCCGGCCGCGGTCGATCGGCACCTCGGTGGGCTTGGCGAACACCTCGCCGAGGCCGCCGTCCCGGATCCCGGCCAGGGTGCGCAGCAGCGGGATCCGACTGCGGCGTAGTACCGCTCGTCCTGGTCCCGCCAGAGCGCGGCCTTGCGCAGCTCGACGGTCGGGTTGCGCAGCACCTCCTCCAGGTCCGCCAGCACCGGGCTCGACCCGACCGGCAGGGTTGGCGCCGCGGCGTCGGGTGAGAGTCCGGGGTCGGCCGTCCAGGGTGCGCAGCGCCAGACCGAGCAGGGTGACCTCGTGGTCGGTGGGCGGGGTGCCGCGGGCCACCGTGATGAGCATTTCCACGCCGGTCTGCCGGCGCTGCCGGGCGTCCGCCAGCAGGGCCTCGCCGGCGCTGCCGCCGATCCGGGTGGCCGCCTGCAGCGCGTCCCCGAGGTCGAGGATGTTCAGGTGGCCGCGGCCCCGGCCGAGCCGGATCACCTGCCCGCCCAACGCGCGGATCAACGCGACGTACTCGCCTTTCACGTCGCCGAGCACCAGCGGCAGCACCCCGTACCCGGCCAGGGCCAGCACCTGCCGGCGGACCAGCGTCGACTTGCCCAACGCGGGCAGCCCGAGGACGAACTGCGACGGCTGGTGGATCAGGTGGGCGCGTTCGAACCAGCTGATCGGGTCGCAGCACACCGAGGTGGCGCCGCCGTCCCGCAGCGTCTTGCCGACCGGCGCGCCGATCATCGGTGCCCCGCCGCCGGCCACGAACGGATACAGCCCCTTCACCTGCGCGCTGGTGCCGCGGCGCTGCGCCGGCGGATGCAGGTACAGGTCGGCGCCACCGCCCACGCCGTCATAGCCGCGGCGGCCGGGACTCAGCGGCCGTACCCGGCGCGGGTTCGCCCCGGTCGTCACGGCGCGGTCCTTCACGGCGCGGCCTTCACAGCGCGGCCTTCAATGAGGCCGGCACCGTCAGGTGCCGGGACATCACCAGGCCGGGCCCGGGGAGGCCTTGGGCGAACGCGGCGGCGTGGGTGCCGTCCTCCCGGCGCAGCAGCAGCCGCGCGGCCGGGCCCGGCCGCGTCGATCGCCGCCTCGGCCAACGCCACGTCCTGGCCGCGGCGGACGGTCGCGGTGACCAGCACGGCGAAGTCCACCAGGCCGTGCCCGTGCGCCTCTTCCTCGGCGGTAGCGGATGCGACCTGCAGGTCCTTGCGGTCCCGCGCCGTCGGTTTGCGGCTGGTGTTCACCCGGAACTCGGCGGCGGCCAGGTTCGCGCCGGCCACATGCGGCGACGCCGCCGGGGCCATCGGCTGGTAGATCAGCGCGACCCGCTTGCGGTCGACCGCGGGATGCGGCCGCAGCAACGGCAGCAGCCCTTCCCGGTGCACCGCGCCCATCACCTCGGTCATCGTCCAGGACACCGACAGTCCGGACGCGTGCCGGTAGTGGTCCCACTGCTTGTCCGCGGCCGGCGGCCCGATCGAGTCCCACCGCAGCAGCACCGGGCCGCCGCCCTGCGCCGCGGCGTCCGCTAGGGCGTCCGCCGCCGCCGGGTCGTACGCGACCCGCAGCAGCCGGCACAGCGCCTGCGCGTCCAGCAGCTCGCACACCCCGGCGCCGGTCCCGGACAACTTGGCCACGATCTCCGGCAGCCGCGGCGCCAACTCGGCGGCCATCTCATCCGCCGTGCGCCACCGGGCGCCCGTTGCGGCCGATCCGCTGCCGACCATCAAACGTCAACGTGACGAAAGTCCGCACCGTCGCCGACCCCCGCGGATAGGACTCCGCTACTTCCGCGAGCACCTCACGGGCCAGCACCGGCGCATCGGGGCGGGTGTTCACGGCGATCTCCCGGCGCAGCCCGGGGCCGCCGTCCGGTGCGGACTCCACCACCACCATCGCCTGAATCAGCCCCGGCTCGTGCGCCAGGAAGGACAGGAACTCCCCCCACCGGTCCAGGTTCGCGGTCAGGTCGTCCTCGGCCAGCAGCGACGACCCGTCCGGGTGCGCCTCGACGGTCACCGCGAAGTAGTGCGCGGCCGGCGTCGCCACCAACCCGTACGGCGTCGCCGTCGGCGTCCTCGTGCTCGGTCAGCTCGGTGCCGGCGAGCAGCCCCGGCAGCCGGAACCTGCCGAACCGGGACAGCGGACCGCTCTTGTACACCGCGGCCCCGGTGCTGACCTCACGACGGAAACCCACGACCGTGCCCAGCTTCTCCACCGCGGTGCGGCCGTGCTCGTCCCGGGTCGTCGCCGCCACCAACACCAGGCCGGCGACGGCGGCGAAGCCCACGCCCCACCACAGGCCGGCGAACTTGATCAACACGATCATGATCAGCGACCCGGCGAACAGGCCGACCGTGCCCAGCTTGCCCAGCCGGCCCATGCCCTTGGACTTCGGTTCCCGGAAGTTCTCGAAACGCGTCGCGACGTCGGCGGCCATACCCCGGTCCTCCCCTGGTTCACACCCGAATGAAGCCAGAACGCACCGACCCACCCACGCGACGGCGAGCCGGGAGCAGTGCGGTGGAACGGTTATCGGCGGGCGGCGACCAGCAGCGCGGTCGCGCCGCCCGCCACCGAGCCGAACCCGCGGCCCCCGGACACCGGCGTGGTGAACGGCACGATCAGCCGCACCAGCGCCGGCAACGCCAGCACCGACACCGCCATCACCGCGACCCCCGACAAGACCGTCAACGTCGCGTCCGCGTCCGCGCTCGGCGCCCCCATCAGATAGAACGACGCCGCGTAAATCGTCGCCGCCGTCGGCTTGTACAGGGCGAACGCCACGATCCAGCCGGTCTGCGTGGAAAACCACGCCCGGCCCGCGTCCAACGCGGCCGCCGACGCCGACAGCGGCCACAACCCCGCCAGCACCACCAGCACCCCGCCGCGCACGATCAGCAGCACCACCTGGCCCAACGCGACGATGATCGCCAACCCGAGCAGCAGCAACACCGGCCCGTCGCCGGTCGCCGCGTCGCTGCCCAGCGCCAGCTCGACCATCGCGTCGTACGTCGGCACCAGCTCCGGCATGTGACGCTCGAGCCGGTCCCGCGCGGTGGCCAGGTCGGGTCGATGCCGCACGTCGCGCTGCAGGTACCAGCGTCGGTATCCGGGCCAGGTCGCCGCGAACAGGGCCTGCCACCGCGGACCCGGCTCGGCCTCGGAGATCCCGTACACGGTCAGGGGAATCGGCTCGCGCACGGCGGGATCGCCGGCGTCGGGGACGGGTCGCCGCGGGAACGCGTCGACGGTGCGGTGCCGCCCGCTCGGTGTCGACGACGCCGAGGTCATGCCTCATCCTGCCCCAGCCGCAAGTCGTCCGACCGGGGTGGTGCCGGCCGACCGCTCGGTTCGTACCGTGGACCCGCACGCGGCGGGAGGGAACCATGGCCAACGGGAGGAAAGCGGTCGGGGCGCGACCGATCGGCACCCGGCCCGCCTGGCTCGAGCAGGCGCGTCCGCGCCGCCGCCCCGCCGTCGGGGTCACCCACCTGACCTACCTCGTCGGCGGCACCGTGCTCGGCCTGCTGGTGCCGACCATCGATCTCGCTCCGCACGTCACCAGCACCGACATCCGACCCGTGCTGTTCGCGATCGGCGGCGGCATCATCGCGCTGATCAGCGTGATCGCCTCGCTGCTGTTCCTGGTGGTGCAGTGGGCTTCCACGACGTTCTCGCCGCGGCTGTCGCTCTTCCGTGACGACCCCAAGGTGTGGAGGGGGTTCGGCTACTTCGTCGGCATGTTCGCCTACTGCACCGTCGCGGCGCTGGCGATCGGCGACGACCCCACGGTGTCCTTGCTGGTGCCGCTCGCCGCACTGTTGATGGTCGTCGTCGCGCTGATGATCATCCGACGATTGCAGCTGCGGGCCTTTCGCTCGATCCAGCTGTCCGCCGTGCTCACCGACGTCGATCTCCGTGGCCGGGCGATCGTGGACGCCCTCAACCCGGATGAGTTCGATGCCCCGGATGACGCCTCGGAGAACGCTCCCGACGGTGTCCCGGACGCGAGCGACGTCCCGGACGCGCCGGGTACCCGGCCCAGCGGCCGCCCGGTGATCTGGCGGTCGCGGCCTGTCGTGCTGCAGCAGGTCCGCCTGCAGCCGCTGGTCGAGGCGGCCGACGCCGCCGATGCCGTCATCGTGTTCGAGGTCGGCGTCGGCAGCACGATGCAGGAGGGCGCGACGCTCGCCACCGTCGTCGGCGACGCCCGCGGCGGCGTCACCGATGCTGCGGTGCTGGCGGCGGTGGTCACCGGCGCCGAGCGGACCTTCGACCAGGATCCGCGGTTCGCCTTCCGGTTGATCGTCGACATCGCGCTCCGGGCGCAGTCGGCGGCGATCAACGACCAGGCCACGACCGTGCAGTGCCTGGACACCCTGGAGGGTCTGCTGCGGCATCTCGCTCGACGGAAGCTGGACGTCGGCGAGATCCGTCGCCCCGGTGGTTCGCTCCGGGTGGTGCTGGCGGTGCCGCGGTGGTCGGACTACATCTCGGAGTCGCTCGACGACCTGACGCTGGCCGCCGGCGGGTCGCCGATGGTCCTGGTGCGGATCCGAGCCCTGCTGGTCGACCTGTTGCACGTCGTTCCCGAGCGACGCACCATCCCGGTGGCCCGGCGGCTCACCCTCGTCGAAGAGCGCTTGCGGCAGCACTTCCCGCTCGCCTGGCAGCACCTCATCGCGACAGACACAGGCGCCGACCACGACCAGCGGTGACGACCGACCGCGATCGAAGACGCTCGCACGCCGGATCTCCGGACGAGCTCGATCCGGAAAGGAGCGAGCCGACGATCAGGACGGCGATGTCCGCTGATCTCCATCCGTCGACCGCCCCGACAGTCCACGCGCACGCGCGCCGACTAGTGGGCGCCGGCCACGTCGGCGGGGCGGAATGCGTGTAGCTCGTCGTCGCCGTCGGCGCGCACGAGGCCCCAACTGGCCTGGGGAACCTCGTTCCATGCGCCCTCCAGATCACCGAGCGGTTCCGAGACCACCAGGCGCGCCTCGTCGCTCAGCGCCTGCAGGACCGGCGCATCGGGGTGGAGCTGGCGCAGCGCGGACACCGCGGTGGAATAGAACAGCGAGCGGGCGGCGCCGTCACTGGAGTACCGGAACGCCCAGATCGACGACCCGTCACTGCACGCCACCGTCATCTGGATCGGATGGTCGACGCCGTGGCGGTGACCGATGCTCTCCACCAGGCCGACGGCGCGTTCGACCGCCCCCGGCGGATCGTCCTCGAGTCCGAACGTCAGCGCGAGGTAGAACAGAGTCTCGGAATCCGTTGATCCGTCGATGTCCGGATAGAGCGCCGGGTCGATGGCGAGCATCAGGTCTCGTTTGACCGCGTGGAAGTCGGCGATCGCGCCGTTGTGCATCCACAACCATCGGCCGTGGCGGAACGGGTGACAGTTGCTGCGCTGCACGGGGGTCCCGGTCGATGCCCGGATGTGCGCGAAGAGTAGCCGAGACCTGATCTGACCGGAGAGTTCCCGGAGGTTCCGGTCGTTCCAGGCCGGTTCGATGGCCTTGAACAACGCGGGAACCGGGCCGTCGCCGTACCAACCGATGCCGAAGCCGTCGCCGTTGGTCGTCGTGGCGCCCAACCGCGAGTGCAGGCTCTGATCGATCAGCGAGTGCACGGGTCGGAACAGCAGGTCCTCGACCAGAACCGGATCTCCGGAATACGCGAGCCACCGACACATCGCTCCTCACCTCCATGGTTCTGTCGACCTGAGCAGGCCCACGGGCCCGGGTCATCACCCCGAGGAGGTGACCCGTGGCCTGCGGTGCCTCGGTGACACGCGGCGGGCCGTGGCGCCGGGCGTCGTTCGTTCGAGCCACGATGGCTGCGTTCGCCGGGGTCGAGCCACCCACGACGACGAGGTGCGGCACCTGGTGCGCGGGCCGGCTTCGAGCCGACGGCTGGGCGGTCGGGTGGTCCGCCCACTCACTGTTGCCCCGGGTGGAACGCTGAGAGATGCTGCGGGGGCCGAGTCCGGAGCGTGCATCAACGTCCCATTCCGGCCGAGAATGCGGAGGACCGATGGTCGAGCAGTCTGGCGCAGGGGGGCGGCCGCAGCGGGCGCTGCGGGGCATCGCGGAGATCCGGCACTTCTTCCGCACGAACACCACGCCGGTGTATTTCGTCGGCGCGACCCCGTTCAACCTGCTCGGCCTCGACCGCTGGGTGCGGAACTTCGACTACGTGACCTACTACGACGCGTGGGACGGACAGCATCCCCGCGTGTTCACGCCGAAGGACAAGCCCTACATCGAGTTCGAGAGCGGCGAGGCGATCAACAACTACCTGCTGACGCATCCCGAGGTGCGCGAGTACATGAGCCGTGGGGTCGCCGATGGGGTGCGGCCCAAGATCGCGCTGGTGTTCTTCGACGAGGAGACCGGACGGATCTGCACCGATCTCGGCTACGACCTGATCCTGCCGTCGGCGGCGCTGCGCGAGCACCTGGACTCCAAGATCGTCACCACGCGGCTGGGCGACGAGGCCGGCGCGCCGAGCGTGCCGAACATCCTGACGTCGGTGAACTCGTGGGCCGAGCTGGTGCAGCAGACCACCGCCGCCGGCCTCGGCACCGACGTGGTGCTCCAGACGCCGTACGGGGACAGCGGCAAGACCACGTTCTTCCTCACCGGCGAGGCGGACTGGGACAGGTCCAAGGACGACATCGTCGGCCAGCAGCAGAAGATCATGAAGCGGATCAACAACCGCGGCATCGCGGTCGAGGCGGTGCTCACCCGGCACGGCACGGTCGTCGGGCCGTTCATGACGGAGCTCATCGGGCACCCCGAGCTGACTCCGTACAAGGGCGGCTGGTGCGGGAACGAGATGTACCCGGACGCGCTGTCCGGCGAGGCCAGGGTCAAGGCGAACCAGCTGGTGCGGCGCCTCGGCGACCGACTGTCCGGCGAGGGCTACCGCGGCTTCTTCGAGGTCGACGTGCTGATCGACACCGACGCAGGCGATGTCTACCTCGGCGAGCTCAACCCACGGATCAGTGGCGCGTCGGCGATCACCAACGTGACGGCCGGCGCGTACTCCGACATCCCGCTGTTCCTGTTCCTCCTGCTGGACTTCATGGACGTCGACTACGAGCTCGACGTCGACGAGATCAACCGCCGCTGGGAGGATCTCGCATCGGTCGACCTCTGGAGTCAGATGATCATCAAGGAGGTCGGCTCGACCGTCGAACAGATCACCGAGGCCGCGAAGACCGGCCAGTCGTACTTCGACGACGTGGGCGAGCTGACCTTCCGGCGTGCCGCGCTGGACTGGCACCAGCTGCAGAACGAAAACGAGTGCTTCTTCCTCCGGATCTATGGGCCGGGCGACTACCGCTGGAAGGGTGCGGATCTCGGCGTCCTGGTGACCAAGGGCCGGCTGCAGACGGAGGATCCGGAATCGGCCGGCGACCCGGTGCCGGCCGGCCGAGCCGCCGGGGCGGCCGCCGAGCCGGAACCCTCGGCGCCGAACCTGATCTCGAGCAACGAGTCGGACGCCGCTCCCGAGAACCTGCCCGACCGGTTCGATCCGGTGCGATCCGGTGGTCCACCCCGGATCACCGCGCGCGGCCAGCGGCTGATCGACGCCATCCGCGGCCGGTACGCGGGTGTCCCGCTGGAGCCCGCGATGCCCGCCCCGGGAACGGGTGTCGGCGTCAAGTCGGGTTGGTAGGCGTCGTGGCCAAGTACCTGTTGAACAACGCAGCGGTGGCCAGGGCCCGCGAGCTGATCGCCGCCCGCCAGTACGTGCTGGACAGCGATTGGGGCGAGGTGCAGCCCAACGCCGAGCGGCAGAACGCGTACCTGGAGTCGCACGGCTGGGACGACTACGCGGCGTGGCATCTCGGGCTCACCGAGGGCGCCAACGACGGCACGAAGGCCCGGTACGCCTTCGTCTACGGCGACTTCCGCCGGATCCACCGGACGGGGCTGATCGCCTGCGTGTACCGCGCGTCCGAGTGGCGGCACAAGGACGTCGAGCTGGCCGCGCACGACCTGCTGCAACTGCTGGACAAGACGTCCGGCTGAGGGCGGCGCCGCCACCGCCGGCCCGTCGCCGGCGACGCGTCCCGTGCGATGGCCGCACCGGTGCGGCACGGCTGCGGCGCGCACGGCTCGCCCCGAGCCCGGGCGGCCGTGCTGCGGGTTGCGGGTTGGGGGTTGCGGGTTGCGGTCAGCCCAGCGTCAGCTGGAAGCCGATCATGTCGATCGCCGCGAAGGTGTCGAGCAGCAGGTTCAGGTTCTGCGGCGTCGGCCACGACGACAGCTTGACGACCACGAGCCCGCGCTCGGGCTCGACCCAGATGAGCTGTCCGTGGATTCCCAGGCACAGCAGGACGTCCCGCCGCGGCACCCAGAACTGGTTGCGCCACATGCCGCCCGGCAGCCAGGACTCGTTGCCGGAGTCGGCGAACGCCTGGCGTGAGTCCGGCCCCCCGGCGAGCGAGTCACGGATCCAGGACTCCGGTACCACCTGCTCGCCCGACCCGGCCCTGCCCCCGTCGAGCAGCAGCTGACCGAAGCGGCCCAGGTCGCGCAGGGTCGCCGCGAGGCCGCCGTCGTGGAACACGGCGCCCGCCGAATCGACCGCCGCGTCCATGTCCTGCTCGGTGCCGATCCGCGACCAGAGGAGGGTGGACACGAGCTCCGGCATGCGAACGCCGCTGGCCCGCTCGCAGGTCCAGCCGAGCACGTCCGTCTCGCAGGACCGGTATTCGAACCGGCCGCCGTGCTCGCGGACAGAACCGAGCGTGGCCAGGTAGTCGTACATGGAAAACGGCAGGTCCGCGCGACTGCGTGGGGCCCAGCCGACGACCTGCTCGATCAACCGGACCTCGGCGTCGGGATTCAGGTACTCCTCGGAAAACGAGATGCCGGAACGCATGTCGAGCACGTCCCGGACGCTCGCGCCACGGTATCCGGACGCGTCCAGCTCGGGGATGTAGGCGGTCAGCGGCGCCAGCGGGTCGAGCAGGCCGCGGTCCGCCAGGATGCCGGCGAGGGTGCCGACGACGGACTTGCTGACGGACATCATCATGTGGGCCGACTCGGCGGTCATCGGGGAGAAGTACTGCTCGGTCACCACCCGACCGTCGTGCAGCACCAGCAGGCCGTCCGTGTAGCTGTCGGCGATCACCTCGGCGACCGAGCCCGAGCTGCCGTCCAGCCGCCAGACCACCTGGTGCGGGTCGAATCCGCCGCCCGGCTCGAGTGGCTGCGCGCCCGTCGCCGACCGGGCGACGCGCGCCGTGGGCACCACCTCGCGCATGTGCTGGAACGACCAGCGGTTGACCGGCGCCTTCTGCCAGTTGTCCAGCGACCAGCGGTCGCCGACGGGCGGCGGGAAGCCGGTCATGGTCATGTCGGGGCTGCTCCAGCGGACGGGCCGGGGCGCTCCCGGGCGGATCACCCCGGCACGTTACCCGCCTCCCGGCCGCGGCATCGATGAGCCCGGCGCAGCCGTGCCTTTCGGGCGACCCGTCCCGATCGGCCGTTCGGACAGGCCGCGCCCGGCGCCGTAAAGTGCGACCCATGACCGCCGCCACCGACGCCGACCAGCAGCGGCGCCCGCAGCACCGCAAGCCGCACAGCCACATCGTCACCGACGGCGTGGAGCGCGCCGCCGCTCGCGGCATGCTGCGGGCCGTGGGCATGGGTGACGACGACTGGCGCAAGCCCCAGATCGGGGTGGCCAGCTCCTGGAACGAGATCACCCCGTGCAACCTCTCGCTGGACCGGCTCGCGAAGGCCGCGAAGCAGGGGGTGCACGAGGCGGACGGTTACCCGCTCGAGTTCGGCACCATCTCGGTCTCCGACGGCATCTCGATGGGCCACGGCGGCATGCACTACTCGCTGGTCAGCCGGGAGATCATCGCCGACTCGGTGGAGACGGTGTTCCGGGCGGAGCAGCTCGACGGCGGCGTGCTGCTCGCCGGCTGCGACAAGTCCCTGCCGGGCATGCTGATGGCGGCCGCACGGCTCGACGTCGCCGCCGTGTTCCTCTACGCCGGGTCAACGCTGCCGGGCCAGCTCGACGGCGAGACCGTGACGATCATCGACGCCTTCGAGGGCGTCGGCGCGTGCCTCGCCGGGAAGATCAGCCGGGACCGGTTGACCGAGATCGAGAAGGCCATCTGCCCCGGCGAGGGCGCATGCGGTGGCATGTACACCGCCAACACGATGGCGAGCGCCGCGGAGGCGCTGGGCATGTCGCTGCCCGGGTCCGCCGCGCCGCCGGCGCCGGACGCCCGCCGGGACAGCTTCGCGGTGCGCAGCGGGGAGGCAGCGGTAGCCCTCGTGGATGCCGGCATCACCGCCCGGGACATCCTGACCCGCAAGGCTTTCGACAACGCCGTCACCGTGGTGATGGCGCTGGGCGGGTCGACGAATGCGGTGCTGCACCTGCTCGCCATCGCCCACGAGGCCGGCGTCGACTTCACCCTCGACGACTTCAACCGGATCGGTGACCGTACGCCGCACCTGGCCGACGTCAAGCCGTTCGGCCGCTACGTGATGACCGACGTCGACCGGATCGGCGGCGTTCCCGTGGTGATGAAGGCCCTGCTGGACGCCGGCCTGCTGCACGGCGACGCGCTGACCGTCACCGGCAGGACGCTGGCCGAGAACCTCGCCGAGCTGAACCCGCCGGCGCTGGACGGCGAGGTGCTGCGCACCCTGAACAATCCGATCCACCGCACCGGCGGGATCACCATCCTGCACGGCAGCCTGGCGCCCGAGGGCGCCGTGGTGAAGAGTGCGGGCTTCGACGCCGAGGTGTGGGAGGGACCGGCCCGGGTGTTCGACGGCGAGCAGGGCGCGATGGACGCCGTCGCGGAGGGCACGCTGCGGCCCGGCGACGTCCTCGTCATCCGCTGGGAGGGCCCGAAGGGCGGGCCGGGCATGCGCGAGATGCTCGCCGTCACCGGCGCGATCAAGGGTGCCGGCCTCGGCAAGGACGTGCTGCTGCTCACCGACGGTCGGTTCTCCGGCGGCACGACGGGCCTGTGCATCGGGCACGTCGCGCCCGAGGCCGCGAACGGGGGGCCGATCGGATTGGTGAACGACGGAGACGTGATCCGCCTGGACATGTCGGCCAGGACCCTCGACCTGCAGGTGGACGACGACGAGCTCGGCCGCCGCCGCGCCGCCTGGGTGCCGCACCCGCAGAACCTGAACGTCGGCGTGCTCGGCAAGTACGCCAAGCTGGTCGGGTCGGCGGCCAGGGGTGCCGTCTGCTTCTGATCACCCGGCCGGCGCGCGTTCGGCGCCGGCCCCGCGCCGTCGCGGTTCGCGACGCGTCGGGCGTGCGGCACCGGCTCGGACCGTCCGCTGCGCGACGCTGCGACGCCTCGGGCGGGGCCCGGCGTCCGACACGCGGGTGCGGCTCAGGCGCGGACGCCCGCGGCCCGCTCGCTGCTCTGCGGTGACCGCGGCTGCGGCAGCGGCGGCCCCGTCGTGCCGGGCCCCGGGCGCCATCCCGGGGCGAACCCGTTGGACACCGCGATCGGCTGACCGCTGTCGAACTGCTCGGTCTCCGCGGGAACGCTGGGCCGACCGGCCACCCGGCGCGCGCGACGCGCCCGGTGGGCGCCCATCATCCGGCGCGACGCCGAGCGGCCGCCACCCGATCGGGCACCGGCGCCAGCCGCCTGCGCGGCCAGCGGCTGCGCGCGCCCGTACTGCTCGGCGATGTTGTCGAGCGCGTCGTCCAGGAACTCGTGCACCTGGATCCGCGTCGCGTCCCGGAAGGTGCGGAGCGCCGCCGCCTGCCGGTCGATCGTGTGCTGCGCCTCGTCCGACGACGCGGTGAGCCGCTCGGCCCTGGCCTCCGCCGCCCGCACGGCGGCCGAGGCGCGACGGTGCGCCTCGTCCATGGTGTGCTGGGCACGGCGCTCGGCGAGCGTCTCCCGCTCGGCCGCGGCGCGTTGCGACTGCTCCAGCTGCGCGGCGGCGGCCGAGAGCATCTGGTGCTGCCGGTCGCGGGCGTCGTTCAGGATCTGCTCGGCCGTCTCCTGCGCCGTGGTGAGCACGCTGACGGCGTGCGCGACGGTCGAGTCGGCGGGCTGCGCCGAGAGCCGGGCGCGGAGCGCGGCGAGCTCCCGCTCGGCGGTCTGCAGCCGCGCGCCGAGATCGTGCAGCAGCACCGCCTGCCGGTGGACGTACTCGTCGACCTCGTGCTGGTCGTAGCCACGACCGAAGCCCTTGACGGTGCCGAACGAGGCGGCGGGCGAAGCCGTGGACTGCCCGGGCGGTGCCGTCGGCATGTGCTCCGAAACCGTCATGCCGTCCCCCCGTCCTCCGGCGCGGGTGCCGACGACCCGTGTTCGACCGACTCCGACCAGTGACCAGAACGATAACGCCGCTGGTCCGGCGCGGCTAGCGCCCCGTGTCCTGCGCCAACCCGCCTGCACGGTGCGTGATGATCGTGGCGCCGAAGATCACCGCAAGCGAGGGAGCCTGGCGTGCAGTTCACCGTCGTCGTGCTGGCGACCTTCGCGCTCGGCATCGTCGCGGCACCCCTCGGACTGGCACTGGGCCTGTCCCCCGTGCTGGTGTGGTTCGCCGCCGTGCTCGGCGGAGGTTGCTTCGTGCTGGTCGCGACGGCCGTCCTGGGCCGGATCGTGGCGCGGGTGGCCGACCGGGCCGGGGTCGTGGTGCCGGTCGCCGTGCCGGTGATCGGCTGGCTGTGGCGACGGATCGGGCGTCGGGTGGTCGGACCGGAAACCGTCGCCGCGGTCGGCAGGGCGACGGCGCTTGTCGACCGGCTCGGCCCGCATGGGGCCGGCCTGCTGGGCCCGCTGCTGGGGCGGTGGACGATGCCGCTCGCCGGGGTCGCGCTGCGCGCCGACCGGGTCCCTCTGGTGGGCTGGCTGCTCGCGGGCGTGGCGCTGTGGGCGGCCGTCCTGGTGGGTGCCAGCCAGCTGGTGATCGGTGCCCTCGGCTGAGACGCCGCATGTGATCCAGGTCTCGTTGTGGGCGGCCGAGCATCCGCCGGCGCGGTGGTCGCGTCCTGCCACCATGATCTTCCTGACCGCCCTCCCGTCCGCCCGGATCGCCGTCGCCCCGCTCCTCGCCGCCCCGCCCGCCGGGTGGGTGTGCGACGACGGATGCCAGTACTGCCGGCTGCCCGAGACCGACTGAGGGGTCGGGCGCGGACCGGCCGACGCCGGCGTCCGCGCCGCTCGCGGGGCGCCGATCAGGCGGTGAAAGCCGCCGCGGGGAGGTCGGTCTCGTCGCCGGTGATGGCCCGCACGACGCGGGCCGCCACCGCGCCGGGATCGATACCCCGGCCGAGGCGCGGTGCGGTGCCGGCGATCGGCCTGGTCGCCAGCCCCGTCTCCGCGTGCGGCGGCCGGATGTCGATCACTCGGATCTTCCGCCGGCGCAGCTCCCCGGCGATCGCCGCGTCGAATCCCGTCAGCCCGGTCTTCGTCGCGCTGTAGGCGGCCATCCCCTTCATCGGATGCTCCGCCACCACGGCGCTGATCATCGCGAGGTACCCGCCCGCCGGCAGCGCACCGGCCGCCGCCCGCGCCAGCCGGATCGGCGCGAGCAGGTTCACCAGCATCAGCTGATCCAGCACGTCGTCGTCGAGATCGGTCAGTTCGCCGAACGCGACGACGCCCGCGGCGAAGATCACGCCGTCCAGCCGGTCGGCGCGCGCCACGGCCGCACCCACCAGCCGCGCCGGCGTCGCCGGATCCACCAGGTCGCCCGGCACCTCGTGCGCGCCGAGCTCGGCGCCGAGATCGGCGAGCCGTCCGGTGTTCCGGCCGTGCAGCGTCAGCCGCGCGCCCGCCGCGGCCAGCGCCCGCGCGATGGCGGAACCCAGCCCGCCGGTGGCGCCGACCACGAGCACGTGCGCATCCCTCAGGTCACTCATGATCGCCACGATGCCCTGCGCGGTCGTGCGCTGCCCGCCGGCTCGGTCAGCCGCGACCCTTGACCAGCGCGGGCCGTAACGACCCTGCCGGTCCGGCGAAGACCGCGAAGAGGCCGCCGGGTCGAAGGAACCGCAGCGCATCGCCGATGCAGCTCACCAGGGGCTGCACCCGCGCCCCGTCCACCCCGGCGAGCTCAGCGAGGTGCCGCCGCGCCATCGGGAGCACCTCGGCCAGGCGCGGTAGCCCCTGCTCCTCCAGCCGGGCCAGGTACTCGAGCCGCTCCGCCGCCGACCGGCCGCGATCTCGTCCACCCTGGAGGCGCAGTTGCTCGGCCCAGAGCACCGCCCCGTCCGGCAGGTCCGGGAACCAGTCGCTCAGATTGCGCAGCCAGCGATCGTGCAGGAGATCGAACCGACGGGCGCGGAGCAGGACCAGACGCGCGATGGCGGCGGCGAGCGGGTTGGCCACCTTTCCCTGCAGCGCGTCCTCGAGCAGCCGGAGGTCGAGGTCCTGCACGGACGCGATCGCGTTCCGGTCCTGGTACGTCCGCCACATCCCGGCGACGACGCCCAGCACTCCCGGTGTCGTGAGATCGATTCCGGCCTCGACGCGCGAGACCCATCGCGGGTGCAGATCGCCGCCGGGCTTCGCCAGATCGATCTCCGCCTCGTAGACCGGGCCGGGTCCCCACGAGCCCGAACCGCTCAGCGTGCACGCGAATTCGTGCCCTCTCGCGTCGGCGAACTGCAGCCAGTACCCGCGTGGCTCCGGAGGGAGCCGGAAGCTCACCCGATAGGTCTCGGTGTCGGGGCTGCGGCTCACCGCACTGATCACGAGTTCGGTGCGCGGCACCTCGCTGAGATCGTCGAGCCGGAACGCCCGGGCCGACCACGCCCAGATGTCCCACATCCGCTCGCTGCCGAAGATCTCGTGGCCCGCTTCGTAGGTGATGGCCGGCGCGGGGATGTTCACGGCGTCGTGATGGACCTGGTATCGCTCGTCGAGCGCCTCGGATGTCGTCATCGACGGCGGCGCGCCCGGGGCCGCGAGGCCGGCTGACCCGGGGACCAGGGTGATGCCGCCGTCGGGCGGGCTGCCGCCGTTGCGGACGCGGACCTTCTCCTGGCTCCGCAGCTCGCGGAGCACCGCGGCCATCCGGGCCTTGACGAAGGACTCGAGCGGGTAGAACCACACCTCGCAGCGGTCCCCGGTGCAGCCCTGCAGCGCGATGCCCTCGGACCCGCGCAAGCCGTCCAGCAGGGCGCCGCCGAAGATCGACAGGCCCTGGCTCAGCTCGCGTGGCTGCCACGTCTGGGTGCCGGAGGCGGCCGCGTAGAGCGAGCCGAACAGCGCGTCCGGGTTGGCGCCGGCGGCGTGCAGCTCGTTGAGGATCCTCTTGCCCTCGACGTTCTGCCGGCGCAGGCTCTCGACGTCGTTGCGGCACGCGTCGACGAACAGGAAATGGTTGGGCACGGGCGAACTCGCCATGCCCTTGCGGATGTTGGCGGTGCTGATCGCGTCGTTGACGTTGGGCCCCGGCGGCGCCAGGTAGTCGCAGGGCAGCAGGATCTGCAGTTCCTGCCAGACAGGGGCTCAGACGCCGAACCCGTGGTAGTGCATGACGTGCTTGATCCGCGTGTAGTCCTCGAACCCGTACATGGACAGGTCCTTGCCGTACCCCGACTTCTTGAACCCGCCGTGCGGCATCTCGGCGATCAGCGGGATGTGGCAGTTGATCCACACGCAGCCGAAGTCCATCTGCGCGGACATGCGCGCGGCCGTGTCCACGTTGGTCGTCCAGACCGATGACGCCAGACCGTATTCCGTGCCGTTCGCAAAGCCGAGCGCCTCGGCCTCGTCGGTGAACTTCTGCACGGTGATCACCGGGCCGAACACCTCGGTCTGCACGATCTCGTCCGACTGGTGCACGCCGGCGACGACGGTCGGTTCGTAGTAGTAGCCGGGCCGGTCGAGGGTGTGCCCGCCCGCGGTGACATCCGCGCGGTCGGCCGCCCGCTGCACGAGCCCCGAGATGTGACTGAGCTGATTGGCGTTGTTGATCGAGCCGTACAGCACGTCGTCGTCCGGGCTGCCGGTCTTGGTCTGCATGGCCGTCGCCGAGAGCGCCGCGACGAAGTCGTCGTAGATCCCGGCCTGCGCGATGACCCGGGTGGCCGCCGTGCAGTCCTGGCCGCCGTTGAAATACCCGGCGATCGCGATGCCCTCGACGGCCGCCTCCAGCGACGCGTCGTCGAACACGACCACCGGGGCCTTGCCGCCGAGCTCCAGATGCGCGCGGGTGACGTTCTTCGCCGCCGCGGTGGCCACGGCGATGCCGGCACCGGTCGACCCGGTGATCGAGACGAGGGCCGGGGCCCGGTGTGACGTCAGCGCCGCCCCCGTGTCCCGGTCGCCGCAGATCACGTTGACCACGCCGGGCGGGTAGAAGTTCTGCAGCGCCCTGCCCATCCACACCGAGCTGGCCGGGGTGGTGTCCGACGGTTTCAGGACGACCGTGCAGCCCGCGGCGAGGGCCGGCGCCAACTTCCAGACGGCCATCATCATCGGGTAGTTCCACGGCGCGACCTGCCCGACGACGCCGACCGGCTCCCGCCGGATCGACGACGTGTGCCCGCGCATGTACTCGCCGGAAGACCGGCCCTCGAGCACCCGCGCCGCGCCGGCGAAGAACCGGATCTGGTCGACCATCGGCCCGATCTCGTCCGACTTCGTCAGGGCGGTGGGCTTTCCGGTGTCCTGCACCTCGATCGCCACGAGCTCGTCGGCGTGCTCCTCCACGTGGTCGGCGAAGTCCAGCAGGGCCTTCTGCCGCTCGCCGGGAGTTGCCCAGCGCCATGACTTGTACGCCTCCGTCGCGGCGGCGTAGGCCCGGTCGACGTCGGCCGGGCCGGACAGCGGCGCGGTCGCGTACACGGCGCCCGTCGACGGGTCGATGACGTCCATCGACGCACCGTCCGCGGCCGGGGCCGACTCGCCGCCGATGATGTTCTGCAGCACGGTCTTCTCGGTGGCGGCCTCGCCGGTCGCGTTGCTCATGATCCCCTCGACACCTTTCGCTCTCGATCGTCTCGTCGGACGGCTGGACGGTATGGCACAGACCCGCCGCCGAGCGCCGCTGCGTCGCGGTCGCCCGGAGCGGGCGCTCCCGTCGTGCCTGGAAGTCAACGCCGCAGTCGCCGCCGCGACAAGACTCCCCGGTCAATCGGCGCCGGGCAACAAGAACCTCGCAAACTACCCAAGCCGGAGCCCACCGTTTACTGTGACCGCGACCAGGCTGGTCCGGTGTGCGAGCCCGTGCGAGGTGGATCATGTCCGACACTGAAAGCGGCCACCGGGACGGCGATCACGCCGACGGACCCGTCGTTCACCACGTGCCGCAGGTCGAGAAGGGCCTGTCCGCCGACTCGGTCGGCTTGCTCGGCGGCACCGTGCTGGGCATCTCCAGCGTGGCGCCCGCGTACACCCTGACGGCCACCATCGGCCTCGTCGTCGCGGTGGCGGGCGTCAAGATGCCGATCATCTTCATCGCGGGCTTCATCCCGATGTTCTTCGCGGCGTACGCCTATCGGGAGTTCAACAAGGTGGACCCCGACTGCGGGACGTCGTTCACCTGGACCACGCGGGCGTTCGGTCCGTACGTCGGCTGGCTCGGCGGCTGGGTCGCGATCATCGCGACGATCATCGTGCTGGCCAACCTGGCCGCGATCGGCGTGCAGTTCTTCTATCAACTCCTCGGCAGCCTGTTCGGTAACGACGACCTCGGCGCGCTGTGGGAGAACAAGCCCGTCAACGTGCTGACCTGCCTGGTGTTCCTCGCGGCGGCGACCTGGGTGGCGTACCGCGGGATCACCACCACGGAGAAGGTGCAGTTCGTCCTCGTCTTCTTCCAGCTCGCCGTGCTCGCGCTGTTCGTGGTGATGGCGATCGCGAAGGCCGGTGGCCCCGACGACCCGGACGGCCTGGCGTTCTCCTGGGACTGGTTCAACCCGTTCACCGGGCTCACCCTCAGCGCGTTCGTCGCTGGCCTCTCGGCGTCGATCTTCTCGTTCTGGGGCTGGGACACGGCGCTGACCGTCAACGAGGAGTCGAAGGACTCGGACAAGGTGCCCGGCCGCGCCGCGCTGCTCTGCGTGCTGTCGATCCTGCTGACCTACCTGCTGGTCTCGGTCGCGTCGCTGATGTTCGCCGGCGACGGCA
>CAWJOH010000005.1:0-127391 GCA_963844455.1 uncultured Actinomycetota bacterium | reverse complement strand
GAGCAACGCGCGTCCGTCGATCAGGGGACAGCAGGATCCTCCGATCAAGGGCCCGTTCGACCGACGGTGCGAGCGCCCACCGGCGCGCACCCTTCAGTCGACCGGGAAATGGCCCGGGACCATGAGAAAGGGTCCGATGAACACAACTCACCCCGATGCCGACAGCGCCACCATCCACCGCGGCGCCGACAGCAGCACCATCCGCCCCGACGCCGAGCTCGCCGCCGCCGACGGCGGCGGGATCGTGCACCCTGACGCCGCCGCCGCGCGTCACCTGGCCGCGGACTTCGACGCCGCTCGCCCGCGCCGCGCGCCGCGAGCGGCAGCTGCGCCGGCGACCGACATGGGCGAGAACGGCGTCGTCGCGCGGCGAGGTGACGACATGATGCCCCCGGCCGAGTGGCCTCTCGGCAGTGATGGTGGCGCTGGTGGAGCTCGCGGCGGGAGCGCCTTCATGAGCCGCGTCCGCATCTGTGAGCTCGGCCCCGCCGACGGCGACGTCGTCGACGCGGTCTTCGCCGGGCTGTCCCCGCACAGCCGCTACCTGCGCTACCACGGCCCGGTCACCGAGCTCTCGGCTGCCACGCGCCGTAACCTGACCGCGCTGGACGGTCGCACGCACGTTGCGCTTGCCGCCTTCGCGCAGGGCCGTCCGATCGGTATCGTGCGGATCCTCGACCTGGGCGACGAGCGCGCGGAGCTAGCCGTCGAGGTTGTCGACCGCTGGCAGGGCTGTGGTGTCGGCACCAAACTGTTGCAGGCCGCCCGGGACCGGGCTTCCGAGCTGGGCTATCGCGAGCTCGTCGGCGAGATGCTCGCGGTGAACGGAACCGTTCACGCGGCCCTGCGCCGCGTCTTTCTCGTGACGCAGGTGCGCCGCCATGGTTCGGAGCTGACGATCACCATGGCCGTCGACGGCGAGCGGGCGCCGGCGAGCCCCATGGAGGGACTTGTGGCGTAGGAAGGCCTTTCGTTGAGTCCGCCGCCCGCCGGGCCGCCACGTCACGGCGTCGCTGCGGGTGGCACACACCCAGCTTCTGTGGTCCGACGACGGTGACACGTTTGACCTCATGGACGGTGGCGCTGGCGCGAACGTGGACTGAGTCGCTGAGGCTGTTGATCACGGATCGTTCTGTTGTCGCGAGTCGGCTGATGGAGCGAGTCCCAGGCAGAGTGGGTGAAATGCAGCCTCGCTGGGATGCGATGTGCGCATCCCAGCGAGGTCTCGGTGGTGCGTTGGTGCGGCCGCGCGAGGTCAGACGACGGCGCCGTGTGCGGTCTTGACGTGGACGAGGTCGCGCTTGCCGGATTCCTTGGCGATGGCGATGGTGATGGCGCTGATGAGGGCGGCGGCGGCGGCGAACATGGCGACCCGGAGCAGCCCGCTGCCGGCGGTGGTGCCGGCGACCAGGGTGGCGGCGATGAGGGGCGCGAAGCCGCCGCCGAGGGTGGAGGACAGCTGGTAGCCGAGAGAGGCACCGGTGTAACGGTTGCCGGTGGCGAAGATCTCGGTGGTGAAGGCGGCGAGCGGCCCGTACATGGCGGCCTGGACCAGCGGCATGGCGATGAGGAAGCCGAGCAGCACGCCGAGCACGGATCCGGAGGCGATGAGCAGCAGGATGGGGTAGACCGCGATGATGGCCGCGATGCTGCCGGCGATCATGACGGGGCGGCGGCCGATCCGGTCGGACAGGGCGGCATAGGCGGGAAGGGCGAAGATCTGCAGGAAGGAGCCGGCGGCGAACAGCCAGAGCACGGAGGAGCGGCTGAGCCCGCCCTCCACGCCGATGGTGAGTGCGAAGGTGGCCATGAGGGCCTGCAGGGCGAACGCGCCGAGTCCGGCGCCGATGCCGAGCAGCACGGACGTCGGGTTGGTGCGCAGTACCTCGACGATCGGCAGCCGCTTCTTCTCGCTGGCGACGGCGGTGACGACTTCCTGTTCGAACAGCGGTGATTCGGTGACCTTCAGCCGCACGTAGAGGCCGATGCCGACCAGGACCGCGGACAGCAGGAACGGGATCCGCCAGCCCCAGGACAGGAATGCGTCGCCGGGGAGCAGGGTGACGATCGCCAGCACGACGGTGGACAGCACGGCACCGGCGGGGGCGCCCATGTTGGCGAAGCTGGCGGAGAAGCCGCGCTTGTTCTGGTCGGAGTGCTCCAGCGCCATCAGCGCTGCGCCGCCCCATTCGCCGCCGACGGCGAATCCCTGGATCAGTCGGAGCAGGATCAGCAGGATCGGGGCGAGCGCGCCGATGGCGTCGTAGGTCGGGAGCAGGCCGATCGCGAAGCTCGCCACGCCCATCAGGGTCATGGTCAGCACGAGCATCGATTTGCGGCCGATCTTGTCACCGAAGTGGCCGAAGATCACCCCGCCCAGTGGGCGGACGATGTAGCCGACCGCCAGGGTGCCGAACGAGGCGATGGTGGCGACCACCGGACTCAGGTCGGAGAAGAACAGCTGCCCGAAGACCAGGGCGGCGGCGGTGCCGTACAGCAGGAAGTCGTAGAACTCGACGGCGCTGCCGAGGAAGCTGGAGAACAGCACCCGGCGCATCTGCTGGGGATCGCCCAGGGCCTGCGGGTGCGGCGATGCGGTGTTGGACACGGGTACTCCTTGGGTGAGTGTGGTCTGGACGCTTGGTGTGCGATGAGCGATCACGACAGTGCGTTAGATGCACTACGATCCTGGTCATCGGCCGGTCTGTCAAGCATTTTCTCGGTCCCACCTGGCTTGGGTTGCGGTGTCAGGCTGCGGATCGCGCCGCTGAAGCGTGCTTTGATGGCCACGACACGCATAACATCCGAGCGAAATGAGCACTCATGGCTGACCCGCAAGCCGTTCCCTCGCCCGCCGAGCTGGCGCCGCCGTCCAAGAATTCGGGGTCGCAGACCCTGGATCGGGGGATCCGCGCGTTGGAGTTCGTGGCGGCCACCCCGGGCGGGATGACCGTGCAGGAGGTGGCGGATCGGCTCGGGGTGCACCGCACGATCGCGCACCGGCTGCTCGGCACGCTGGCCGACCACCACCTCATCGCCCGCGGACCGGACAACCGTTTCCGCGCCGGTGGCGGCCTGATCGCGCTGGCCGGCGGGTTGCAGAGCACGCTGCGGGACACCGCGATGCCGATCATGCGGGAACTCGCCGAGGAGCTGGAATCGACCGTGGTGTTGCTCGTGCGGGAGGGCGAGGAGGTGGTCGGCATCGCCGTCGCGGCGCCCACCAACAGCACCTACCACCTGGCCTTTCGCACGGGCAGCCGGCACCCGCTGGGGCGTGGCTCCGCGGGCATCTGCCTGCTGTCGGCGTTGCCGGCCCGCCCCGGCGAGCGCCCCGAGGTGACCAGAGCCCGCAGCCAGGGCTTCGCGGTCAGCAAGGGTGAAGTGGAGCCCGGCGCGCACGGGCTGGCGGTGCTGATCCACCAGGGTGCCGAGACCCCCAACGCCTGCCTGAACCTGATCACCTATCGGGACGACATCATGGCCGGCGCCGCTCCGGCGATGCTCGACGGAGCCCAACGGATCAGCGCGCTTCTCGGCTGACGTCCATCCCCCGAATCACGTCCGATCCCCGGCAAGAGCCCGCCCCGGGCCAGCGAGCCCGCTTCCACCGACAGCCCCATGCGCCACAAACCGGACAACGCCAGCGGGTCGGCGGGCGCGGCCTTGACACCGTGTGCCATCTAGGGTTCACTTAACGCATAACATCCTGCGATAAACGCACAAGCCAGGAGTAAGCCGTGACTCAGACCTCGTCCAGCGCCCGCCCGTTCACCAGTGTGTGGTCCGACCTGCGGGAGGTGGAGTTCAGTCAGGGGTTCATCCAGGCGGGCCCCTACCGGACGCGGTACCTGCACGCCGGGGACACCAGCAAGCCGACGTTGGTGATGCTGCACGGCATCACCGGCCACGCCGAGGCCTACGCGCGCAACCTCCGCTCGCACGCCGAGCACTTCTCGTGCTGGGCCATCGATTTCATCGGCCACGGGTACAGCGACAAGCCGAACCATCCGCTGGAGGTCAGGCACTACATCGACCAGGTGGTGGCCTTCCTGGACGCCATCGGCGTGGAGAAGGCCTCCTTCACCGGTGAATCACTCGGTGGCTGGGTCACCGCGCAGCTGGCGATCGACCACCCGGAGCGGGTGGAGCGGATCGTGCTGAACACGATGGGCGGCACGATGGCCAATCCGCAGGTGATGGAGCGGCTCTATACGTTGTCCATGGAGGCGGCGAAGGATCCGAGCTGGGACCGGGTCAAGGCCCGGCTGGAGTGGTTGATGGCCGACCCGAGCATGGTGACCGACGACCTGATCAAGACCCGGCAGGCGATCTTCCAGCAGCCCGACTGGTTGCGGGCGTGCGAGTCCAACATGGCGTTGCAGGACCTGGAGATCCGCAAGCGGAACATGCTCACCGACGAGGCCCTCGGCAGGATCCAGGCCCCCGCGCTGGTGTTGTGGACCACGAAGGACCCGTCCGGGCCGGTTGCCGAGGCGCAGCGCATCACGTCGCTGATCCCAGGCGCGAGGCTCGCGGTGATGGAGAACTGCGGTCACTGGCCGCAGTACGAGGACACCGAGACGTTCGACCGGATCCATCTCGACTTCCTGCTCGACCGCTGACCCACACCCCACTCTGCAGCCGCCACCCGCCCGCCATCGACGCCGAGGAACACCGATGACCAATCCGAATTCCGACCCCGCTCAGTCCGAGAAGAACTCCGCTGC
The DNA here is from genome assembly GCA_963844455.1 of uncultured Actinomycetota bacterium. GTDB lineage: Bacteria > Actinomycetota > Actinomycetes > Mycobacteriales > Nakamurellaceae > Nakamurella. The sequence goes on along the minus strand of CAWJOH010000005.1, from coordinate 122,661 downwards.
AACACCGTTCGACACCGATGTACTGATCGTGGGGGCCGGCCCGGTCGGGCTCACCCTGGCCAACCTGCTCGGCGGACACGGCGTGCGCACCACGCTCGCCGACGCCGGCGAGGCGCTGATCGACTACCCGCGCGGAGTCGGCCTGGACGACGAATCCCTGCGCACCTTCCAGACCGCCGGGGTGGTCGACGCGGTGCTGCCGCACACCACACCGCAGCACATCATGCGGATGGTCAACGGCAAGGGACAGGTGCTGGCCAATGTCGCCCCCGGCGCACAGGACTTCGGCTGGTCCCGGCGGAACGGGTTCATCCAGCCGGCGGTGGACGCCGAGCTGCTGGCCGCCCTGTCCCGGTTCGACCACGTCGACGTCCACTTCTCCCACACCCTGCTCGGCTACGTCGACGACGCCGACGGCGTCACCGCGACCGTCGAGCTCGCCGACGGCAGCCAGAAGACCATCCGCGCCCGGTATCTCGTCGGGTCCGACGGCGGCCGCAGCGTGGTCCGCAAGACGATGGGCGTCAGCTTCGACGGACAGACGTCGCCGACCAGATTCCTGGTCATCGACCTGCGCAACGACCCGCTGGGCACCCCCAACGCCTACCTGGGCGCGGACCCGGTGCGCCCGTTCGTGTCCATCGGGCTGCCCCACGGGGTCCGCCGCTTCGAGTTCATGATCTTCGACGACGAGACCGACGAGCAGGTGGCCGACCCGCTGTTCGTGCACCAACTGCTCGCCAGGCACGTGCCGGACCCCGCCGGTGTCGATTTCATCCGGCAACGCGTCTACACCCTGCATGCGCGGATCGCCGGGGCGTTCCGCAAGGGGCACGTGCTGATCGCCGGCGACGCCGCCCACCTCATGCCGGTCTGGCAGGGCCAGGGCTACAACTCCGGGGTCCGCGATGCCACCAACCTGGCCTGGAAACTCACCGCGGTGCTGCGCGGTGTCGCCGACGACGCCCTGCTGGACACCTATGACACCGAACGCCGCGACCACGCCAAGGCCATGATCGACGTCTCGGTGGCGATGGGTCGCATCCTGTCCCCGACGAACAAGACCATCGCCGGGTCCCGCGACACACTCGCTGCCGCACTGAATCTGGTCCCGGCCGCGAAGAAGTGGATCGCCGAGGGCCGGTACAAGCCCAAGCCCCGCTTCCATGTCGGCGCCCTGGTCGAGGCCGTCGGGCCCGCCGCCGCGGGTCAACCGGTCGGGTCGATGTTCCCGCAGCCCCGGGTCGACACCCGCACCGAGCAGGGTGTGCTCCTCGACGACGTCCTCGGACCCTGGTTCTCCGTGCTTGTCTGGGGCAACGACCCCCGACACGTCTTCGACCAGAACTCGCTGGACACGTTGCATCGGCTGGGCGTGAAGCTGATCAGCGTCCGCCCGTCCACCCAACTGCACTGGGACGCCGCGCCCACCGGCGATCCACGCGAAGCGGCGGAGGTGACCGTGATCGGTGACGCCACCGGGCGACTCAAGTCCTGGTTCGACACCCACCCGGTCGGCTTCGTCATCGTCCGGCCCGACCGGTACGTCGCCGCGGCGGCGCTCGCTCAGAGCGGCTCCACCGTTGTCTCATCCCTCGCAACCGCCATCCACCTCACCCCGGGAGATCACCATGACGCTCGCCCTCGTCTCGATGTCACACAGCCCGCTGCTGGAACTGTCGCAGCCGCCCGCTGAACTCGCCTCGGACGTCGAGACCGCGTTCGCCGCCGCCCGCAGGTTCGTCACCGACTACGACCCCGAACTGGTCGTCGTCTTCGGCCCGGACCACTACAACGGGTTCTTCTACGAACTGATGCCGCAGTTCTGCATCGGTCTCGCCGCCACCTCCATCGGTGACTTCGGCTCCACCCCAGGACCTCTCGACGTCCCGAGAGGCACCGCCGAGGGGCTCGCACAGGCCGCCCTGGACGGCGGCGTCGACCTGGCCGTGTCCCTGCGGATGGAGGTCGACCACGGCATGGTCCAGCCCCTGGAGATCCTGTTCGGCGGACTGGACACCGTGCCGACAGTGCCGTTCTTCATCAACTCCGTCGCCCCACCCTTCACCCCAGTGCCCAGAGTCCGCATCCTCGGCGAAGCCCTCGGCCGGTACCTTTCCGGGCTGGACAAGCGGGTGCTGCTCATCGGATCCGGCGGGCTCTCCCACGAACCCCCGGTACCGACCCTGGAAACCGCGCCGGCACACGTCGTCGAGGGACTCATCGCCGGCCGCCACCCCACCGAGGAGGCCACCGCGAAGCGCCGGGCCAACGTGATCGACGCCGCGAAGCGGTTCGCCGCCGGCGAGGGCAACCTCAAGGCCCTGAACCCCGACTGGGACAACACCTTCCTGGACCAGCTCGCCGCCAACGACCTGGACTCGATCGACGCGTACACCAACGAGTCCATCAAGGAACTCGGCGGCCAGTCCGGGCAGGAAATCCGGAACTGGATCGCCGCCTACGCCGCGCTGTCCACCGCCGGCCCATGGGATGTCACCTACCGCTACTACCGGCCCATCCCCGAATTCATCGCCGGGTTCAGCGTCACCACCGCGATCCCGCGATCCGCGGGCTGACCGCCCGACCCACACCCGGGAAATCGGGTCGCACCGGGCCACGCACTTTCCGACAGGCCCCGACCAGCACAAACGGTCGGGGCCTGTGGTGTGTTCAAGACCGTGTGTTTCAAGACCACGCCTGCATCGAGTCGCAGCTGCGCCGCGGGCCACGCCTGCACACACGTTTCTGCCGGGACGGAAGCCGATCACCGGCGAGATCAACTCGCGGACGTTCTCGTGCCGCCCTCATTCGATCTTGATCGACTTTCCAGTCGTGCGTCTTTCGCGGCATCCGCACCACAGTCAAAGGTACTGGCCGACAGCACATCTCAGTGCCAACTCCTCGGATGCGCGCACAAGGGCATCCAGGGCACGCAGGTGGCGCACAGTGGTACCTCGGACGCAGACGCTCGCGGTGTAGGTGCCCGCGGTACGGCGTCGCACGGCCTCGCGCCGCCGTACCGGCCATCGATCAGCGGAAGCCCCATCGCCGGTCACGGGCCGCGGCCAGGCGTTCTGTGCGGCTAATCGTCGTCTTCGCCGTACCGAGTGGCCTTTCTCCGCTCGAGCCGCCAGTGGATCACGTGAGTCTCCGGGTGCCGCCATTCGCGGACCCGGTACTCGAAACCGGGCAACAAAACGATCGGGATCGGGTCAGGGGATGCCGGAGCGACCACCCCGACCACCATTTTGGCGTCAACGGGGATGAACGGGGACTGGGCCGGGATCGGCTCAGTCACGATCTCCACTGGGTCTGCATAGGGGCGTGGCATGAGACTGACGCTAGCACCGCGGACCTATAGAACCTCAATAGACACGCTCATAGCGCTCACATATGAGACCGGATAGAGTCACTCAGGGTCAGATGCGACGGAGTAGCCGGGCATCACACATCACCACATCAGGAAGCAGGAACCACCAGATGCACCGCCTCATCAAGATCGCCGCGTTCACGGGAATCGCGTTCTTCGCGACCGCGACCGCCGCGAACGCAAGCGTCACCATCAACTCGTCGGGCATGGGCTTCGTCGGCAAGGGTGACGTCCAGACCGTGCTCGGCATGAACAACGCCGCGCTCCAGAAGGCCGTCGACGCCAAGAGCCTGGTGTTCACCGCCGTGCAGCCGACGTCGCAGTCGCTCACGCAGGATCTCGACCAGGCCGGATCACAGGCCGGGTCGCAGGCCGGCACGCAGGCCGGCACGCAGGCCGGTTCGCAGGCCGGGACTCAGGTCGTCGGGCAGGATCTCACCTGCGACTTCACCAACGGCAACGGCACCAAGACGTTCCACCGGGACGGCGTCCGTGACGGCGAGCGCGACGGTGTGCGCGACGGTGTCGCGATCGGCACGCGCGACGGCGTCGCGCGACGGCTCACGGGACGGCACGCGGACCGGCAGCCGCGCCGGTGCGCTCTCCGGTGCGCTGGCCTACGACCTGGACGTCGAGGCGCGCAAGTCCAACCAGTACACCGGCTTCATCCTCAGGGCTGGAAGGGCACCCCGGTCTACACCCCTGGCGCAACCACCTGGAACGCTCCGTCGTTCGGCGACTACTCGTTCGGCGACTACACCTTCGGGGCATACACCTTCGGCGACTACAGCTTCGGCGAGTACGCCTTCGGTGACTACACCTTCGAGTCGGTGGACGCCGCCGAGTGGGGCGAGTGGGACGCGCTTCCGGGCGAGAACCCGGACGACTGCCTGCGCAGCCGAACGCCGACCAGATCACGATGATCAGCAACGTGATCACCCCGGGCGCGATCACCGACGGTCTGGTGACCGACGGTGCGGTCACCGACGGCGCGATCACCGACGGCGCCGTGACCGACGGTGCGATCACCGACGGCGCGATCAGCTACGACGGCGCGATCACCGCGGGCGATGTGCTGCCCAACGGCACCGCCAAGGTGTTCGTCAACGGCAAGGCGCTCGCGTCTGCCGTCTGACCTGACCGGTTGACACAGCAAGCCCCGGCCTACGAGGGGTAGGCCGGGGCTTGCTCCACTTCTGCCCACCGCACGACGGCTACTGCGCGAGCCCGCCGCGCGTCTCAACAGCAGGACCGGTGCCCGCGCCGGAAGCGACCGGGGTCACCGTGACCGCGTAACCGTTGTGTCGATCGGCCACGAGTCGATCCGAATCATCGAACGCCACAAGTCCCGACCGAATCCGACGGGCATCCGACAACAGACGAAGTGCAGCCGCAACCCGAAAGGTGCCACGGGGCACACCATCCACCATCAATCACACTCGCCAGGAGAAACAAGTAATGAGCATCACCCCAAGTACCCTCAATCACCCGCAGCCGGTCAAGAAGCGCAAGGTGCGCATCTTCACCTGGATCATCCTGGCGATCAACGCCCTGTTCGCGGCCTGGCTGATCCTTGGCGTCATCAGCGTCAGCAACAACACCTGCGATCCGAGCCTGAGCCAGCAGTCCTGCGACGCCGCAAAGGCCGTCGGCGGCGGCATCGGCGCGCTGTTGATCGTCTTCTTGTGGGTCGCGGCCGACGTCATCCTCGGCATCATCTGGCTGGTCACCCGCAAGCGCGAGCCGCAGGTCGTGTACGTCCAGCAGGCCCCGGCGCAGCCGCACAACTGACGCACCGATTGCCTGGTCGACCAATCGAGTTCGATTGGTCGACCAGGCGCCAGGCAAAGGACGCCAAGCAATGAAATTCCGTCGCACCCATGCGCTCATCGGCGGAATCACAGCTCTCGCCGTGCTTCTCACCGCGTGTGGTACGGCAGGGAGCCCGAATGACCCTCCCAGCGCGCCTCCGGTCACCGCCACCGTGACCGCGACGCAGACCGAGACCGCGACGTCCACCGCCACCGCCACTCGGACCGAGACCGCGACCGTGACGCCCTCGCCTCGGTCGACGACCAGTCGGCCCAGCCCCGCGCCCACCACACCTCCTCGATCCACCCCCACCCCGGACGCGGCGCCCACGCCGGATCCGGCGCCGCACATGTCGGACGCCGAGATCGTCGCCGAGACGACCAAAGCGTTCGGCGTGGTCAACACGTACTGGCGGAACCTGTTCATCCAATGGGAGGTCGAGTGGTGGACGCCGGACCGCTTCCACGAGGACGGCTTCTACGATTCGGCGCGAGGGTTCGTACGCGGACTGCGACGGTGACTTCGACACCGCGTTCAATGCCTTCTTCTGCGGCAGCAGGATCACCGGAAGAGGCGTCGTGGCGTGGGACATGGAGTTCCTCCGCGCAGAGTCGGAGATCGGCAACGCGCCGATCTACCACACCGTCTCGCACGAGATCGGACACGCCGCGCAGGCCCGGTTCTGGCATGACGACGAAGGCGGAGCGACGCCGCACCCCGACTCCGCGGAGTACGAGGTCCAGGCCGACTGCCTGTCCGGTGCCAGCATGGGCAGGGCCGAGCGGGAGGGCTACCTCTTCGTTGCGCCGGGCGACCTAGCCGAGATCGAAGAGGATCTGCGGCACTTCAACGACAGCGCAGGCGATCACGGCACGGACGCCCAGCGAGTCGCTGCCTTCTACCTGGGCTATCACACGGGCGACGTCGAGAGCTGCCTCTACAACATGGGCGTACCTCCGCCGGGCTTTCCGCTGATCTGACCCCTACCGCACAAGCGGTCTGGAACGACACAACGAACGGAACATCTCCATGACCATCCGCACGCGCATTCTCGCGCTGCTCGGAACGGCGGTGATCCTGGCGACCAGCGCTGCCTGTTCCAGCTCCGCATCGGCCCCTTCCAGCACGGCCCCGACCCCGACCCCGGCCGTCAGCTCCTCCGCGCCCAAGCCGGGCACGCCCAATCCGACCACGCCGAGTCCCAGCCCTGAGCCGGCACCGGCGCTGGCGCCTGCCTCTGACCCGGTTCTGCCTCCGCCCCCGCCACCGGCTCCAGCACCCGTCACCTATTTGGTGACCGGAGTGATCGACGGCGACACCATCGACGTCACCGATTCGGCCGGGGTCACCGCGCAGGTCCGGATCATCGGCATCGACTCGCCGGAGATGGACACCTGCGGCGGTCAGCCCGCCAAGGACGCCATGGTCTCTCTCGTCCAGGGCAAGACCGTCCGCCTCGCCCTCGGCGGCGACGGCGAGGACAAGGACAAGTACGACCGGCTGCTGCGCTACGTCGACACCGACGCCACCGACTCCGGTCTCGCGATGATCAACGCGGGCTTCGCCATCGCCCGCTACGACTCGCGCGACGGCTACGGACGCCACGACCGCGAGGACGTCTACGCCGCCGCTGACGCCGCCTCGCCGGACTACACCTGTGCACCGGCGCTCGCGCCGGCTCCCGAACCAGCTCCCGAACCAGCTCCCGAACCAGCTCCCGAGGCAGCTCCCGAACCAGCTCCCGCTCCGGCCCCTGCCCCGGACTCGGCTCCCACCGTGTCCGGCCCGTTCGCCAACTGCGATGCCGCCCGCGCGGCCGGAGCCGCTCCGCTGCACGTCGGCGAGCCGGGCTACGCGCCGAAGCTCGATCGCGACAAGGACGGTGTGGCCTGCGAGTAGACGGTCGACGTGGTCCTCGGTTCGACCTGGAAATCAAGACGGTTGAGTGGTTCGCTGCCCGCGAGGTCAGACGGCGGGTCCGGTCGCTACTGCACCGCCGTGGGCAAGGCGATCATGGCCCGGATGCCGCGGACCACCTGCCGGACCCGCTGCTGCGCACCGTATGCCGGAGCACAACGAGCGCGCTTCCCGGCATCCGCCGGAGTCGGGTCCATCAACCCTTGCTCGCCACTGCCCGAACCGCCTCGATGACCGCGTCCGGCCGCTCGACCTGGATGTAGTGGGTCGCGTCGGGGACCAGCGACGTCGTCGCTCCGGGGATGCTGGCGGCGAACTCAGCGCGGGCCTGGTCCTGCACGACGGCAACGTCCTTGATGAACTCCTGGGCCGCAGCGTCCGACACCTGCTGGAACTGGCCGGCGAAGAGCAGCGTCGCGGGAGCCGGCCGCAATGCCGGCGCCGCGTCGATGGAGCTGAGGACGTCGTCGAGGTCGTATGCCTCGTATGGATATCCGGGAATCGGGCTCGGTGACTTCAGCGAGGCCTCGAGCAGCGACAGCGCTTTCGGCGGCAGCAGCGACGCCATGGCGGGAGGCGTGGTGTCGATGAGGACCATGCCGGCCACCTGGTCCGGAAACGTCCGCGCGTAGAGCACTGTGAACAGACCGCCGATGGAGTGGCCCACGAGAAGGTACGGACCGGGGACCTCCGCGGTGGCCAGCACATCGTGCCACTCGGTGACCACGGCGGCGGCCGTCCGCGGCATCGGCACCTGGTCGCTGCGGCCGGGCTCGGCTGAGGACAGCGGGTTGCCCGCGTCGTCGAGTGAGCGAGTCGTCCCGGGGCGGTCGTAGACACAGACCCGGTTCGTCGTGGCCAGCCCGGGCGCGACCGCAGGTGGGTGGGCCGTGGCGGTGCTCCAGATGTCGCCGGCGTTGCCGTACCCCGTCTGCAGCACGACGGTCGGGCTTCCCGAGCCGTGGCACTCGAGGTAGACCTGCCGTCCACCTACCGTGACGCGGGCGGCGAAGTCTCCGTTCGACCGGCCGCCGGTCGTCGCACCGGCGGCTGAACCGGTCGTCGTCTGGCTCGCTCCGGTCGGTGTCGGAGACGAACAGGCACCCGCCAGGGCGGCCACCAGCAGGACACTGCCGAGGATCCTCGCGAGGCGGGCCATGCGGCTCATTCTCACTCGCGGAGGGCCGGATCACCTGTTCGGCTGGTTCACGCCGAGAAGGCCGAGGCGTTTCGGCGAGCACCCGGATCAGGACATCGGCGCTCCGACGCCGTCGTCGACGGTCCGCGCCGCGTTCACTGTTGGTCCCCGCGCGCGGCCTTCGCGGCGTCCGCGACGTGTCTTGCTCCACTCATCGTTGCTCGCCGCCACGGTGGTACGCCGTCGATCTCGATCTCGAGCGAGAAACTGAGCACGGTCCGGATGACCACGATCAGGCCCAACACCGCGACATTCTCCAGCGTCGGTTCGACGGCCACGGTGTCGATCAGGTCGGCCGCGACCAGCACCTCGATTCCGAGCAGGAGAACGGCACCGATCGAGCGGCGCAGGACCTGATACGCCTGCGCGCCGCTGCCCGACCGCTGCCACCTCCGCAGCGACAGTATCGCCGACCACAGCAATCCGATCACCAGGACCGCTGCCGCCACCAGCTCGAACGCGTGGGCAACGTGCTCCATGAATTCCGTGAACGTCACTGGTGAACACCTCCTCGGACGGGCAGGCAACCGGAATGGTCGCCGTTCGTTGAGGCCTGAGCGGAGTCCTGGGGCTGCCTTGGAGGCGATCCAACCGCCGCGCCCTTCCTGAGGTGTCTGACGGTCACTGTCGGGAGACTGCAACCATCGCAACCTGTTCCGGGTCGATGAGGTGTGAGTGGTCATCGTCGCCGACGTCGATCTGCACGACGTCGATGTGGCCGTTGAATCTGCTCGTGCCGGCGTAGTCGGCGCTCACCGGCATGCCGAAATCGTTGCCGATGTCGGTGGTCTCATCGGCGGAGAAGATCAGGGGCTGGGTGAGGCCGACGCGGCCGCTGCCGACGCTGCGACCGTCGTAGTAGAGGGTGACGTCGCCGCCCTTGGCGAGACCACCGCCGTCGTAGGCGAACTCGGCGCGAATCTGGTGGGTGCCGGCGGATAGTTCCTCCGTTGCCTCGATCAGGAATTCCTGCATGCCGAGGACGTTGTACACGAACTTCGCCCGGCCCTGCTTGACGAACAGCGCCCAGCCGCCGAACCGGCCGCCCTGGGCGATGATCACGCCGCTCGTCGGACCCTGGGCGGGTGTGTCGATCGCCGCGGTCACCGTGAAGGACCGGTTCTTGACGTCGATGACGCTGCCCTCGCTGAGCCGCTTCATCCGGGGGAACAGCACCTGACGGGTCCCGGTGATCAGCTGCGGACGGCCCGCGATGGTCGCGTTGAGGCGCTCGAACCGCCGGTCGTCGATCGGTAGCACGTTGTACTTCACCGCTTCGATCAACCACAGCCGTTGCAGCTTCGCGAGCCGGTCCGGCTGCTCCGCGGAGAGGTCCCGGGCCTGGGTCCAGTCGGTCGCGCCGTCGTAGAGCTCCCACACGTCCTCGTCCAGCGGTGGCACCTTGCCGGCCGGCAACCAGGGAATGCTGTGCTGGGTGACCGCGCTCCACCCCTTGAAGTAGATGCCGCGGTTCCCGGCCATCTCGAAGTACTGCAGATCGTGCCGTTCCGGGGCGTCGGGTTCCTCGAACGTGTACGTCATGCTGGTGCCCTCGATGGGTGATTGCTGCACCCCATTCACGAAGTCCGGCTCGGGCAGTCCCGCGGCTTCCAGAATGGTCGGTGCCACGTCGATGACGTGGCAGAACTGGGAGCGGAGTCCGCCCTTGCTGCTGATCCCGGTCGGCCAGTGCACGATGGTGCCGTTCCGGGTGCCACCCCAGTGCGACGCGACCTGCTTCGTCCACTGAAACGGAGTGCACATCGCCCACGCCCAGCCGACGGCGAAGTGGTTGTAGGCCTCCACCGTGCCGAGCTTGTCCTGGACGGACGCCATGAACTCCGGGGTCTCGATCGCGGACATCCCGTTGAAGTTGGCCATCTCGTTGAACGCGCCGTTGACCGTGCCCTCGGCCGACGCCCCGTTGTCACCGATGATGTAGTACACCAGTGTGTTGTCGAGGGCGCCGATGTTCTCGATGGTGTCGATCAGGCGACCGACGTGGTAATCGGTGTGCTCGAGGAACCCGGCGTAGATCTCCATCTGCCGTTCCAGGACCGGCTTGAGCGCGTCGTCCATGTCCGCCCACGCCGGGAGGGCGTCCGGCCGCGCCGTCAGTTCGGCGTCCTGGGGTATCACCCCGAGCTGCTTCTGCCGGGCGATGATCGTTTCTCGTTGCGCGTCCCAGCCGTCGGCGAACTGACCGGCGTACTTGTCGGCCCACTCCAGCGGCACATGATGCGGCGCGTGGGTGGCACCCGGCGCGAAGTACACGAAGAACGGCTTGTCCGGTGCCAGTGCCTTCTGCGTGCGGATCCAATCGATTGCCTGGTCGGTCAGGTCCTCGGTGAGGTGGTAGCCCTCCGCCGGCGACTTCTCCGGCTCCACCGGGGTGGTCCCGTCATAGAGCGCCGGGTAGTACTGGTTGTTCTCCCCGCCGATGAAGCCGTAGAAATGTTCGAACCCACCACCGCCGCTGGGCCATGCGTCGAACGGGCCGACCGGCGACGTCTGCCACGGCGGCACCTCGTGACACTTGCCGAACTGGGCCGTCGAGTAACCGTTGAGTTTCAACGTCATCGGCAACGCGGCCTTCGTGTTCGGTCGCATCCCGCTGGAACCTGGGGCTGCTGTGGCCGTCTCGGTGATCAGGCCCATGCCAACGGAATGATGGTTCCGCCCGCTCAGCAGGGCAGCGCGCGTCGGGGCGCACAGAGCCGTGGTGTGGAACCGGTTGTACGTCAACCCGCCCTGCTGCAGCCGTTCTGCGGTGGGCATCTGCGCCGGTCCACCGAACGGGCTGCCGGCACCGAATCCCACGTCGTCGAGCAGCACGATCAGCACATTCGGTGCGCCCGCCGGCGGGAGCAGCGGCTCGATCGGCGGGAACGACGTGTCGGAATCCTTCGCGTCGTACGTGATCAGACCCAGGTGCTGCCGGTCCGGGATCGGCAGACTCCCTCGACGCGCGCCGTGCCTATCCGTCATGACTCGTTCCTTTCGTCGATCGCCTTGGCCCGACTGTTGCCGATGAGGAGGTCACGCGCACGACACGACTAGGGTGAGAACGCGCGCATCCCGCCGCCGCCGGCAGACGTGGCATCGGGCGTGATGTCCACCTGCGCCATGCATCGGCGCCCTGCGCGTTGCCCCGGATCTCATCCGGGTCGGGTGACGCCTCCCGGGCGCGCCGGCGGGACAGTGGTGCTGCCCGCTGCGGCCGGCAGGGAGAGCAGGGAATGGTGTCCGCGACAGCATTCTCGCGATCCACGGCAGATGAGGGGGACGGTGGATCTGACCTGCATGAGTGTGGGTGCGCGCCCGTGCCGTTGGGTCGGACCGGCTGGTGGCCGCGACTGCAGCTAGCCGGGGGGCGCGCCGTGCTCCCCCACGGTCCGGCTGCGCGAGCCGGTACATCTCAGCGGAAGGAGCCTCCCGGTGCCCAGGTCCAGTCAACAGCGCCGGCCCGTCCGGGTGCCGCCGGTGCCCGCCGCCGCACCGCCGGTCGTGATCGGCAGCTCTTCTGTCAGAACTGCGTCCGTTCCGGCGGGCCCGGGTAGCGGGTGGCGAGTATGAGCACGATCGGCTGGGTGATCGTCCTGATCCTGGTGATCCCGATCATCGGGGTGCTGGTCTGGGCGGTGGTCGTTGCGTCGGTGGTGCGGGTTCCGTCGGGAAGCATCGGCCTGCTGATGGTGAAGGGCAGGGCGACGGACACCACGTTGCTCCCGGGCGGGCATTTCGTGCCGGCACTTCGTCGTCGGCTCGTCGAGGAGTATCCGTCGGTCGAGCTGGCTTACCGAGCCGGCGGACCGGACGACACGTCGGACGACGCACCAACATCGGCGAGGAGCGGGCGGGAAGCCGCTTTGGAGCGTTCGGGTCCGCCGCTGCCGGTCACCCTGGGAGACCGGACGACAGCGACCGTCGCGTACACCGTGCGGTTCCGGTTGCTGCCCGGGCAGCTCCGCCAGGTGCATGAGCGGTTCGGCCCGGCCGGTGTTTTCGGGATCGTCCGGGATGAGAGCAGTCGCGCGGTGACCGGCGCGCTGGGGGACCCTTCGATCGGAGTGGACAGCCTGATCGGGTCCGCCCGCCAGGCGTGTGAACGCCAGCTGACCGTCGCGGTCGGTGACGTGCTGCAGGCCGACGGCATCGAGGTGACGGCGTTCCTGCTCGGCGCGGTCGACCTGGGCCGGACCGGTGAGGTCATCCAGGCCACGCTGCGTGCGCGCCTGGAGATGGAGCGGGAACAGGCCGAGGCGGCGACCCGGCTGGCACGCGCCCGGAACGACGCCGATCTGCAACAGCACCTGACGCCCGGCGACGACGCGTGGCGATACCGGGAGACCGACCTGTGGCGTGAACTGGTGCAGCGCACGGATGCATTGTCGGTGGCGTTGCGCACCGGACCCGACGCGGCGGGCGGAGGCGGGACCACCCCAGCGGAGTCTGCGGACGACGGGTCGCAGTCGGCGGACCCGGAATGAGCAGCGAGACAGCACGCCCGGAGCGCCTGTTGGAGATCGTCGCGGTGCTACTCCTCGGCATCGCCACGATCGGCACCGCGTGGTGCGGCTATCAGGCGTCGCAGTGGAACGGCGTGCAGGCCGATCTCGCCCGGGAATCCTCGGATCAGCGGGTGGAGGGCGCCCGGCTGTTCGGGCTGGCCACCCAGAAGTTCGCGTACGACGCCAGTTCCATCGCGCAATACGCGCAGGCCATAGCGCAGGGCGACGACCGGCTCGCCCAGTTCTATCGCACCACGTTGATCCGACCTGATTTCCTGCCGGTGCTGAACAGCTGGGAGGCGCAGGTGCGCTCCGGCGGTACCCCGACCAGCCTGTTCCAGGACGCGGGATACCGGGACGCGCAGTACGCCGACTATCGCCAGACCGAGGACAAGGCGGTTGTGGCGACCCAGGGCAGTCAACGAGCCAGCGAGACCGCCGACGCGTACGTGGTGACCACGATCCTGCTCGCGGTGGCCCTGTTCTTCTCCGGGGTGACGTCGTCGTTCCGCTATCGTCCGGCTCGGGTGCTGCTGTTGATCCTCGCCGTCGGCACCATCGCGGTCGCCGCGTCCCGGCTGGCGGACCTGCCTGTCACCTAGCTGCGCTCACCCGGAACGCTGACCGACCACCCTCATCCGTGAAACCAAAACTCGGACTCGGACGGTCGCCGGTTCGAGAGCACGCGACTCTCGCGCGAACGCCCGAAGCGCGCCGATCACGTGATCTCATTCTGAGCCAACCATGCCCGGGCGCGCGCCGGAGATGCTCGGCACAGCCACGCGTCCTGGATCAGCTCGGTCAACTCGGCCAGCGACAACAGGCCCAGCTGTGCCTCGCGAATCAGAACCGAAGGGTGCCCGTCGAAGTGCGGGGTGGTGAAATACGGGGGACCGGACTGCACCAGCGCGAGCTTGTCCTCTTCGCCGTCCACCCACACAACGATGACGTCGGTGTACCGATCGCCGGTGACGGGGTCGACGGCGTCGGGTCGCGGATTCCGGAAGAACACGAAGCTCCTGCCGCCGACCTGGTAGACGGGTCTGTTCTGGGTCCCGGGATGGACGGACACGTGCGGCATGCTCGATGCGACGCGGTGCACGTCCTGCACGCGGGCGGGACGGTCGGCCATCAGCCAAGTCTCCTCCGGCGCCCGATGAAGGCACAGTGCGCACGGAAGTCTCCCGACCGTGCGGCGCCGTAGCACCCGCCGCCCGGGCTGCCTCGCCAGGGCGGTTGACGCGGGTGCGCCTCACGCGGCAGCCGGCGGCGAGCCGCAGCCGGAGCGGATTCCTGGGAAGTCGTCCCGCCCGTGTCCGGTCGACGGTCCTTTCGGGACGGCGCCGAGCCGGAGCGAGCTACGGGTGCGAGGGCAGGGTGCGCTCGAAGAAGTCGAGTCCCTGGCCGATGCCGTTGCGGAGGAAGGCGTCTCGGATCTCTTCGGTGGGGTAGCCGCTTTCCACGAGTTCGAGGAGCGTGCCGTCGCCGTCGGGTCGGAGGGTGACGAAGACGCGCAATTCGAGAGGTGGACCTTCATCCGGTGTCATCGGGGTGAAGCGGCTCGTGTAGACGAGCCGGTTCGGGGGCTCGACGACCTCGAAGACGCCGTCCTCCTGGTAGGCCCGTTCCGGTGTCGGCCCCCACCGAACGAAGTAGCGACCGCCGACGCGCAGGTCCGTGGCGGCATCGACGACCCAGTCGGGCTCGTCGCCCTGGTACCAGCGCCGGCGTTCGTCGGCGTCGACCCAGTGGTGGAAGGCGACGTCGGGGCTGACGCGGAGGCGTCGCTGCACCCGGATCTCGTAGATCATGGCTTCTCGGAGCCTCGGGCTCCGAGGTGTGCCTCGAACCCGTCGAGCCGGCGTTCCCAGACACGTCGCCGGGACGCGATCCAGGTCGCTGCGGTGTCCAGGCCGTCGGGTGTGAGACGGCACCACCGAGTGCGGCCGACCTTGTACGTGCTGACCAGGTTCGCGTTCTCGAGGGTGTGGACGTGCTTCAGGACGCCGGTCAGGGTGATGCCCAACGGAGCGGCCAGCTCGGTGGTCGTTGCGGGTCCCCGGCTGACCCGTTCGAGGATGTCGCGTCGATGTGGGTCGGCCAACGCGACAAACGTGCGATCCAGCGGCGATACTGAACTCATCGGTTGAGTATAGTCCCGCTGGGCATCGAACAACCGCCGACGAGGAGGCGCAGATGAGTGGGGAGCGAACATGGCAAGCGAGTTGATCGTCGACCTGTTCCTGTCGGTCGACGGGTGGGCCGGATCGGACGACCTGCCGGGCTACTTCGGCTATCTCGGGCCGGAGCTGGAGGAGTGGATGGCAACCGAGGGTGCCGTTCCGCAGCTTCAACTCATGGGCAGGCGAACCTACGAGATGCTCGCCGGCCTTCCGGAGGAGGCACGAGACGAGGGCTGGGAACGAATGATGAGGTCGGAGAAGGTCGTGTTCTCGCGCACCCTGAAACAGGTCGACTGGCCGAACACGCGGATCTGCAGCCACGAGCTCGTCGCCGAGGTCACGGCGCTGAAGGCTGCGAGCGACGTCCCGCTCTGCACCGTCGGCAGCATGTCGGTCGCACGACAGCTCATCGACGCCGGCGTGGTCGACCGCCTGCGGCTGATGACCTTTCCCCTGCTCGCCGGCGACGCCGGCCGGGAGCCGGCCTTCGAGGGCGTTGGTTCTGCCGACCTGGACCTGGCCGACCATCGAGTACTGGATGGGCGCGTCGTGCTCCTCGAGTACCGACCGACCGGGGAAGACATCCCACGCGCCTAGCACCGATCCTGCGGCGTCCGATCACCCCCGTGAACAACGCATGAGATCCGGCGGGGCGGGCATGCGAACGACTCGGAGCCCTGGCGAGTCGACGTTGTCCAGTGGTATCCCTGGCAACCGCTGTTCTCATCGGAAATGGGGTGCAGTGTGAGGCTGGAGCAGCTGTACCGGGTTCGTTTCACGTATCCGGAGGGCTGGGTCGTCGAGCTCGAGGGCGGCTGGGAGCAGCACCTGTACTTTGCCGAGGGTCAGTGCGAAGGCTCGATCACCGGTCGGTTTCGAGCCGCGAACTTCCCACAACGCCGGACCACGTCCGGACCCTTCTGCCCCGACATCCGGGGTGTCATCGAGACGGTCGACGGTGGGATCGTCCTGTTCGAGTGCCGCGGCTTCGGTCGCCCCTATCCGGCGGGCCGACGGCAGATCGTCGGCTCCGTGCATCATCTCAGCGACAGCGAGGGTTACCGCCGCCTCAACGACGTCGTGTGCGTCTGCGTCGGCGAGGTTCGCGCTCCCGGCGACCCCGGGCGGACATCGCCCGATCTCGTGATGGATGTCGCCGAACTGATCTGGGAACCCATGGAGGAATGAGCCGGACGGCACCGGCACGGCAGGTCGCCGACTCCGGGCGCACCGGTCGGCCGCCGTGGCACCGGACCCGGTGATCGCCGGGCTTGGCGTGCCGGTGACGCGATGCGAGGCGGTCGCCGGTTGCAGGACAGATCACCGGGACGTCGACGATCACGGCCAGCGCCGGGAGATGCGGTCATCGGTCACCGCTCCGGCCACGACGTACACGGCGTGCGTTGCCAGACTGGTCGCCATGAGCGCGGCGGGCCACCTCCACGGTGGTGGGGTGTGCCCGAGGATGGGGAACATCGTCATGGTCATCCCGAGGAGCGCTGACCCGAAGATGATGGTGGCGGCGGGTTCGGGAACGCGTTTGCGCAAGAGCACGTGCGCGGTTCCGAAGAGGGAGCCGTAGGCCCAACGCAACAGCAACCCCGCCGTTGTCTCCTCGGAGGCTCCCAGGTCGGGGAGCTTGAGGATGTGCAGGACGATCTGCCCGGGCACCAGCCCGTCGTCGTAGTCGAGCGGGGCGAGGCCGATGGCGGCGCGGCGAAACCGCCGTTCGGTCATGTAGGACAGCGTCATCGCGGCGGTGGCAGTGCCTCCGGAGATGACGCCGCGCACGAGCGTCCTGCGTAGGCCGCGAACGCGGCTGGTCGTCTCGGTCATGTCACACGGTGGGTTCGGGGTTCACAATCCGGGGCTGGAGTGCATCAGGCCGCCGTCCACGAACACCGTCGTGCCGTTGATGTAGGCGCCGCCGTCGCTCGCCAGAAAGGCGACGACCGTGGCGATTTCGGCCGGCTGCGCCATCCGGCCCAGTGGGATCGCCGCGTCCAGGGTCTTCATCTTCGCCGGGTCGGCCATCGTGGAGGTGTTGATCGGGGTGGCCACCGCACCGGGTCCGACGTTGACCATCCGGATCCCGTGTGGGCCCAACTCCTGGCCCGCGGTCCTGGTCAGCATCCGGGAGCCGCCCTTGGAAAGGCAGTAGGCGGTGTTGCCCGGCATCGGCCAGTCCTCGTGCACGGAGCTGATGGTGATCACGACGCCGCCGCCGCCCTGGGCGATCATCTGTCTCGCGGCGATCTGGGTGCCGAAGAATGCGCTCTTGAGGTTGATGTCGAGCACCCGGTCGTACTGCTCCTCCGTGGTGTCCAGCACCGACGTGCGGGTCTCGACGCCAGCATTGTTGATCATGATGTCGACCCGTCCGAACCGGGCCACCGCCGCGTCGATGAGCGCTTGCAGGTCGGCGACCTTGCTGACGTCGGCGTCGACCCCGATCGTCTGGTCGCCGAGCGCGGCGACCTGCTTTTCGAGGTCCTCGGTGGCCTCGGGGTGCGCGACGTAGTCGATGACGATGTTGGCACCCTGCCTGGCGAGCTCGAGGACGATCGACTTGCCGATGCCGCTGTTGCCGCCGGTCACGATGGCGACCTTGCCCTGCATTGTCATGGGAATGCTCCTGTCCTGATGGATGCGATGCGTTATCGCCCTGGATGTGTCGGGTGCAGGTGCCGTGGCCTAGCTGCCTCGGTCAGCGAGGCACGGCCCGGCGCCGAAGGAGAAGTCATGGAGTTGCAGCGTCTTTCGGAACATGGTGGGGCGGTTCCTCCTGTCGATCGGGTCAGCGCTCCGTGTGCACCGAAAGGTGTTGAGGTCAGGTGGTCCCGGTTGTCGCGTCGGATGTCGAGTCGGGGGCGCCGCCGACCGGTATGGGGCTCGGCGGGCCGATGACGCGGGCGCGGAAGACCCAGTAGGTCCAGCCCTGATACGCGAGCACGAGCGGGACGAGTACGGCGGCGGCGATGCTCATCACCTGCAGCGAGTACGGGCTGGACGAGGTGTTCTGCACGGTGAGCGTGTACGCGGCGTCGGTGGTCGAGATCAGCACCGCCGGGTACAGGCAGGCGAAGATCGAGGCGACTGTTCCGCCGATGGCCACCGCGGTGGCCGCGAACGCCGCGCCCGAGCCGGGTCTCGCGGCGGCGACGGCGATCCCGATGACGGCGGCGAGCACGGGCACGGCCAGGACGACGGCGGCGCCGATGCCGGGACGGGCCAACAGATAGGTCCAGACCGCGAATCCCGTCACCAGCAGTCCGGCCGCGACGGCCAGTCGCCGGTTCAGCTGGACCGCCCGGTCGCGCACCACACCGGTGCAGCGGATCGCCAGGAAGGACGCGCCGTGCCACAGGCACAGGGCCAGCAGGGTCAGGCCGACCCAGAGCCCGTACGGGGTCAGCAAACCGAGGAAGGAGCCGGTGTAGTCGCCGTCGGCGTCGATGGGTAGGCCGACGAGGAGGTCGCCGAAACCAACCCCCAGGAGCACCGGCGGCAGCACCGATCCGACGGTCAGGGTCGCCGACCAGGTGGACCGCCACCGACGGGTGTCGAACTTGCCGCGGAACTCGAACGACACGCCGCGGACGATCAAAGCGGCGAGCAGCAGCCACAGCGCCAGGTACAGGGCGGAGAACCAGGAGGCGTACCAGCCGGGGAAGGCGGCGAACATGGCGGCCCCCGCGACCACCAGCCACACCTCGTTGCCGTCCCAGACGGGGCCGATGGTGTTGATGGCGACCCGCCGCTCGACGTTGGTGCGCCCGACCAGGGTGTGCAGGGCGCCGACGCCGAAGTCGAACCCCTCGAGAACGAAGAATCCGGTCCAGAAGAACGCCACCACGATGAACCACACGGTCGGCAGGGTCATCTCGCCTCCCTTCTCAGTACGTCAGCTGGGATTCTTCGTGCCCGCTCTTCTCGGGTGCGTCCGGCGGTGCCGGCCCCTCGGCGGAGGTGTCCTCGGCGGGCATCCCGCGCCTGGCGTGCCGGATCATCAGGACGGCGGCGATGACCCCGAGGGTGGTGTACAGCACGATGACGATGCCGAGGCTGATCGCCACCTGGGTGGCGCTGCCGGATCCGGACAGCCCATCGGCGGTGAGCATCAGCCCCTGCACGATCCAGGGTTGCCGGCCGCTCTCGGTGAGCAGCCACCCCGCCGTGGCCATCAGGAACGGTGCCACGATCAGCCAGGTGCACACCCACAGGAACACGCGGGATTTCTCGAACTTCCTGCGCCACAGCAGGATCGCACCCCAGATGCCGACCACGAAGCCGAGCAGCGCGAGGTAGGCCATGGCCCGCATCGACCAGTACTGGATGAACACGTTGGGCACGTAGTAGCCAGGCCCGTACTGCTGGTTGTACTGCTCGTTGAGCGGCGCCAGACCCTGGACCTCGCCGTCCCAGGTGCCGGTCGCCAGCAGCGACAGCAGATGCGGGATCTCGATGATCTTGATCGGGGTCTCGTCCTGGTTGTACCCGCCGATCTGGAACACCGAGAACGAGCACGGCTGGCAGGTGTCCCAGTTCGCCTCCGCCGCCGCGATCTTCATCGGCTGATAGGTCGTCTCGTTGATGCCGAGCCGGCCACCGATCGGGAACTGCAACACCGACGCCACGGCCAGGACGAACAGCCCCAGCTTCGCGGTGCCGCGGAACAGGTGAACGTTGTTGCCGCGGCGCAGATGCCATGCCGACACCGCCAGCATGATCGCGCCGCCGAAGATCAACGCGGCCATCAGTACGTGGGCGTATCCCCATAGGAACACCGGATTCGTGAAGACGTCCCCGATCGAGGTCAGCTCCGCCCGGCCCGTCGCCGGGTTGATCGTGTACCCACGCGGGTTCTGCATCCAGGAGTTCGCCGCGATGATGAACACCGCCGACAGGAACGCCCCGACCGGGATCATCCACACGGTGACCAGGTGCACCCGCTTGGGAAGCACGGACCAGCCGAACAGCCAGAGCCCCAGGAACACCGACTCGAGGAAGAACGCCGCGAGCCCCTCCATCGCCAGCGGGGCGCCGAACACGTCGCCGACGAACCGGGAGTACTGCGACCAGTCCAGCCCGAACTGGAACTCCTGCACGAGGCCGGTCACCACACCGACGCTGATGCTGATCAGCATCAGCGTTCCGAAGAACCGGGTCAACCGGCGCATCTCCGGGTCGCCCGACCGATGCCAGCGGGTGTGCAGCACCGCGACCAGCACCGACAAACCCATCGTCATCGGCACGAAGAAGAAGTGATAGATACTGGTCGCGGCGAACTGAGTTCTCGCCAGATCCAACTGGTCCATCTCAGCGGCTCCGACAGTCG
Source organism: uncultured Actinomycetota bacterium (assembly GCA_963844455.1). Classification (GTDB taxonomy): domain Bacteria; phylum Actinomycetota; class Actinomycetes; order Mycobacteriales; family Nakamurellaceae; genus Nakamurella. The sequence continues at coordinate 102,329 of CAWJOH010000005.1, read as the reverse complement.
AATGTGACGACGGCGTCGAAACGCAACGCCTCTGGCCGGACCTCCTCCATCCCGACCGCCGGCGGCCGCAGACGCGGCCTGCACGTGTGCTGACGCTCGCCCGGCGTTGCCGATGTCGGACCGCAGCGCCCCCCGCCGGCCCGCGTCATCGGCGTTTCGCGCGTCGGCTCAACCGACCGGCACGCCGACCCGGCGGCCGCCCGACACAGTCAACATTTCACCCGTTTGCGACGTTACGCATCATGCTGCCGTGTGGCGTAGTTGTCCAGTTGACTCTTGGAACGAGGAACCATGTCCGGCACCAGGGCGGCCCCCTTCGTCGCGGGAGCCGGAGCACCCCGCGCGGGCGGCGCCGATCCTCACCGGTCGGCCTTCCGGTGGCACGCGATGAATCGACTGCACGCCGGCACCGACGGATGGAGCCGCGCTCGGCACCGAGCCGAGCCGCGCCGGCTTCCGTCCCCGACCCGTTCTGACTGCATCGAGATCCGCGCGGCTGCGCCCGGGTCATGACCGAGAGGCGAGATCCGATGATCAACCTGTCGAGTTCACCCTTTCCGCCGATCGCCGAGTACGCGTTCCTGTCGAACTGCCATACCGGCGCGCTGATCGCGCCGGACGGATCGGTCGACTGGCTGTGTGTGCCGCGGTTCGACAGCCCGAGCGCGTTCGGCAACCTGCTGGACCGGGGGGCCGGCTACTTCCGCTTCGCGCCCTATGGGATCAACGTGCCCACGCACCGGGCGTACCAGCCCGGCACGACGGTGTTGATCACGACATGGCACACGCCGCGCGGCTGGGTGGAGGTCCGCGATGCCCTCACCATGGCGCCCCGCTCCGGACCCGATGCGACGACGCCGCACACCCGGCCACCGGCCGACAACGACGCCGAGCACGTCCTGGTCCGCACGGCGGTATGCCTGTCCGGCGCCGTCGAGGTCGAACTGGTCTGCGAGCCGGCATTCGACTACGGCCGCGCGCCCGCCACCTGGACGCTGGACGAACCAGGGGCGCACACCGCGGACGCCACCGGCGGCGGGCAGACCCTGCGGCTGTTCTCCGACCTGGCGCTCGGCAGCGAGGGCAGCGCAATCCGGGGGCGGCACGTGCTGCGCGAAGGCGAGCAGGCGTTCTGCGCGTTGTCCTGGTCCTCCTCCCTCGACGGCCCCGCCGACGCGGAGGACGCGACGAACCGACTGACCGTGACCGCTCACTTCTGGCGCAGATGGCTGGCCAGGGCACGGATCCCGGACCACCGGTTGCGCTGGTACCTCGAGCGGTCGGCGTTGACCATCAAGGGCCTGACCTACATGCCGACCGGCGCGACGGTCGCCGCGCTCACCACCTCCCTGCCCGAATCACCTGGCGGGGAACGGAACTGGGACTACCGGTACACCTGGATGCGGGACAGCACCTTCACCCTGCAGGCGCTGCACATGCTGAACCTGGACTGGGAGGCCGACGAGTTCATGCAGTTCGTCGCCGACGTCGAGCCGAACGCGGACGGCGGGCTGCAGATCATGTACGGCGTCGACGGCCGGCGGGACCTGACCGAGACCACCCGTGACGAGCTGTCCGGGTACGACGGCGCGCGTCCGGTCCGGATCGGCAACGGCGCGTTCGACCAACGGCAGAACGACGTGTTCGGGTCGGTGCTGGACTCGGTGCTGCTGCACACCCGGCGCAGCGACCGGTTGCCGCGCCGGCTCTGGCCGCTGGTGCAGGCGCAGGCCGAGTGCGCGATCCGGGTGTGGCAGGACCCCGATCAGGGGATCTGGGAGGCCCGCGGAAAGCCGCAGCACTACGTCTCGTCGAAGCTCATGTGCTGGGTGGCGATGGACCGCGCCTCGCGATTGGCCGGCATCAGGGGCGAACCGGATCTCGAGTCCAGCTGGGGCTCGGTCGCCGACGAGATCAAGGCGGACATCCTGACCCACGGGTTGACCGCCGACGGCGTGCTGCGCCAGCACTACGACACCGACGCGCTCGACGCCTCGACACTGCTGGCGGCGATCTTCGGGTTCCTGCCGGGCACCGACGAGCGCCTGCACGCCAGCGTGATGGCGATCGCCGACAACCTGACCGAGAACGACTTCGTCCTGCGGTACCGCACCGACGAAACCGACGACGGCCTGTCCGGCAAGGAGGGCACATTCCTCATCTGCTCGTTCTGGCTGGTGTCGGCGCTCGCCATTGTCGGCGAAATGCAAAAGGCCAGGGAGATGCTGGAGCGACTGCTGAACGTCGCATCGCCATTGGGCCTGTACGCCGAAGAGTTCGATGTGGTCTCGGCGCGGCACCTGGGCAACTTCCCGCAGGCGTTCTCCCACCTCGCGCTCATCGAGGCGGCGGGTCGGATCATCCTGGCCGAACGGATCGAGGAGATGTCGCTGTGAACAAGAATCTCTCAGAAGCAATCGACGCCGCCTGAACCCGATCGAGGGCGGCGCTGCCCCAGTCCTGTGCGGATCCGCGCCGCGCGGACGGAGGTGTTCGCGTCCCCCGGGCGACGACTGCCGGTCGACCTGAACGATTTCGACGAAACGCCACCCGGGCTTCTTCGACTACGACGTCTGGCGGATGGCCGCCAGTTTCACCCTCTGCGCACCACAGCGGCGGCATGACTGTGAAATCAGGTTGACCGTTGCCCGCCTGTCCCGGCACGCGACGGGATGCACCAGACTCAGGCGCCTTGGGACGCAGTCTCGGGTGGCGCATGCCAGGAGAGAAACGGACACGCACCATGACCGCCGAGAACACCTCGCCGCAGCCGGCCGGACGGGAACCGATCGATGTGATGCCCCCGTTGAAACACCGCGCGCCGCGCTACGGACTGCCCCGCGGGCTGCTCATCATCCTCGGGCTGGCCGGCGGGGTCGTCGTGGTGCAGGGGATGCGCGCCATCCCCGGCATCATCGGCCCGGTCTTCATGGCGCTGGTCCTGACGATCACCGTGAACCCGATACGCGGCTGGCTACTCCGGCGCGGCGCCAACCGCGCCGTGGCCTCGCTCGCGGTGTTCCTCACGGTGCTGGCCATCGTCGTCGGACTGTTCCTGGCGGCGTTCATCGGCATCGTGCAGCTCGCCACGCTGCTGCCGCAGTATTCGGAGCAGATCCAGGAGCAGCTCAGCGGTGTCCAGTCGTGGCTGGCCGGGCTCGGAGTCACCTCCGCGGACATCCAGTCGCTGTTCAGCAGCGTCAACGCGAGTCAGATCGCGGCGGTGGCCGAGACCCTGCTGTCCAGCGTGTCGAGCATCGTCTCCTTCGTCCTGTTCATGATCGTGGTGCTGATCTTCCTCGCGGTCGACGGCGCGGTCTTCGCCGACCGCATGGCAAGGGTTCGACCCGGCCGCGAGCCTGTCCTGAACGCGCTGGGGGTGTTCGCGAAGGGGACGCGGAAGTACTTCGGCGTCGCAACGGTCTTCGGTGGGATCGTCGCCGTCCTCGACTGGGCGGCACTGTTGATCATGGGGATCCCGGCGGCGGGGCTCTGGGCCCTGGTCGCCTTCGTCACGAACTACATTCCGAATATCGGGTTCGTCATCGGACTGGTTCCGCCGGCGATCCTCGGGTTGCTCGTCGGTGGTCCCGGTCTGGCGATCGCGGTGATTGTCGTCTACTGCGTGTTGAACTTCATCATTCAGTCCGTGCTCCAACCCAAGTTCGTCGGCGACGCCGTCGGACTGACCACCACCGTGAGCTTCCTGTCGCTCATCGTGTGGGCCTACATCCTCGGTCCGATCGGAGCCATCCTGGCGATCCCGGCCACCCTGTTCTTCAAGGCCCTTCTGGTGGACATGGATCCCGATGCCCAGTGGCTCGGTCTGTTTCTGGGAGACAAGCCCGTGTTCAAGGAGAAGCGAGCCGAACGACGGGAACGCGATCCCGATGAAGCCGCGGGCGACACCGCCGGAACGCCGCCGGGAACCGATCGTGGATGAGGTCGAGCGTCGCCGTCGCGGCGCCGGTGGTCAGTGACGCCGGACGGGCGCTCACCCTTCCGCTTCAAGAATGGGGTCCGCACTGAGAGTGATTGTGCGAAGCGGGCTTCTCAGACCAACTCGCCGACAACTGATCCGAGACTGCGCGCACAACGGCCTCCGGGCCGACCAAGCAACGGCGCTGTGCAGTCGCTGATCGCCACCCCGCGCCGGCTGCTTGGGTGGTGGCGGGTCGTTTGAGCGGACCGACCGCGGCGTACATGAGGTGTGGGAGCTGCGCAGCGCAGTGGACTCAGGGACGCGGGCCCCGCTCGGGCACCGCAACAGACGAGAGGTGTGCACCGTGGAGACAGTCACGCTCAACAACGGCGTCGAGATGCCGGCTATCGGTCTGGGGGTGTTCCAGACGCCCCCGGATGAGACCCGGGACGCGGTCGGGGCCGCACTCCGCGCCGGATACCGCCACATCGACACCGCGGCCGCCTACGGCAACGAGCGCCAGGTCGGTGAGGCGGTCCACAGCTCCGACCTGGACCGGTCGGAGATCTTCCTGGAAACCAAGATCTGGATCAGCGACTACGGATACGACGAGACGCTGCACGGCTTCGACAAGAGCGCCCGCAAGCTCGGTGTGGACCAGATCGATCTGCTGATCCTGCACCAGGCGCTGCCGTCGGCCTTCGACCGGACCCTGGAGGCCTACCGGGCCCTCGAGACGCTGCTCGATGACGGCAAGGTCCGGGCGATCGGGGTCAGCAACTTCATGGTCGAGCACCTCTCGGATCTGCTCGATCGGGCAACGGTGGTGCCGGCGGTCAACCAGATCGAGGTTCACCCGTACTTCGCGCAGCAACAGGTGCAACGCTTCGGCGCCGATCACGGCATCCTCACGCAGGCGTGGTCACCGATCGGCGGCATCACGTTCTATCGCAACGGCAGCAGCGGCAGCACCCTCGATGACCCGGTGATCGCCCGCATCGCCGAGGTCCACGGCAAGACCCCCGCACAGGTGATGCTGCGCTGGGGTCTGCAGCACGGCCGCTCGGTGATCCCGAAGTCCACCAAGCCGAGCCGCATCGCCGAGAACGTCGACGTCTTCGACTTCGAGTTGTCCGCCGACGATCTCGCCGCGATCGACGCCCTCGACACCGGCCGCCGCGGCGGGCCCGAGCCGGCGGACGTCACCCTGGAAGCCTTCGGCCGCGAGATCCCGGAAGCCTGACGCCCCGAGTGTCTGACGGGAGCCGGGTGACGCGTCGGCTCGGCGGCAGGTGCCAAGCGCGCCGGGCTCTCGAGCCGGCACGCGCCGCACATCAGTCGACGGACCGCAGCAGCGCCAGCGTGCGCTGCATCGCGAGCGCCGCGGCGGCGGCGTCGTACGACGGCAGCGTCGCGTCGAGGAAGTAGTGCTGATCGCCCGGGTAGAGGAAGAGCTCACCGTGCGCCGTCGACGCGACGAGTTCGCGAGCGGCTTCGGCGTCGCCCTCGCCGACGAAGATGGGGTCGGCGTCCATGCCGTGCACCTGCACCGGCACGCCCTCGGGCCACACTCCGAACTCGGAGACCGGAACGCACGAGTAGTAGAGCAGGGCGCCTCGGGCCCCGGGACGGGTCTGCGCCAGCTTCTGTGCCGGGAGGACGCCGATCGAGAAGCCCGCGTACACCAGGTTCGCCGGCAGCTGCTCGACCGCGCGGGCGCCGCGCTGGATCACCTCGCCGAAGCCGATCTCCTCGGCGAACTTCACGCCGTCCTCGAGCGTGGGGAACGTGCGTCCCTCGAACAGGTCGGGCGTGTTGACGGTGTGGCCGGCGCGGCGCAGCTCGTCCGCGAACGCGACGATGCCCGGCGTGAGGCCCAGGGCGTGGTGGAACAGGACGACTCCGGTCATCGAACCTCCAGTGCGCTCCGACATGATCCACGCGACTGTAGGCCGCGTCTCGACCGACGCGGTGACCCACCCGGCTCCTGCAGAATGCGGTGTCGCGCGGTCGACCGATGCATCCGATGGTCTCCCAACCGCGCGGATGCTCGCGGTGTTCGATGCATGGACATCAATCCCCGCGACGGGTCCTCCCGGCCGCACGGGTTCCTCGACTCGGTGTTTCCGGTCTCGTCAGGGCGTGACCGTCGGCGTTCGCGGAGTGCCAGGGTGAGCCGTAAATGGTTGGCCGGCGCCGCGCCGCGGGGGAAAGATCCGCGGCGTCGGGCCGTCGCCCGCCGCCCGAGCACACCCGATCCGCCGGAGGGCGACCGTCGTGACCGTCACCGTCGCCGGGTCGTCGCCGCCCGCGCCCGGGCCTGGGCCCGAGGTGCGTACGGCGGCCGGGGTGCTGCGCGGCAGCCGGGAGGCGGGGCTGGCGGTCTTCCGCGGCGTTCCGTACGCCGAGCCACCGGTCGGTGCCCTCCGTTTCGCCGCACCGCGGCCGGCGCGCGGCTGGGCCGGGGTGCGGGCGGCGGTCTCCTACGGCCCGCCGCCTCCGCAGCCCGGCCTGTTCGGCAGGGACGAGCTCGCGGGGGAGGCGGCGGGCGACGACTGGCTGTCGGTCAACGTCTGGTCGACCGATCCGGGCCCGGGGGCCGGGTTGCCGGTGCTGGTGTGGATCCCCGGCGGCGGCTACGTGATCGGCTCGTCCAGCCTTCCGGAGTTCGACGGCGGCCGGCTGGCCGCCGCCGGCGTCGTCGTCGTGACGCTCAACTATCGCCTCGGCGTGGAGGGTTTCGCGCAGATCGACGGCGCCCCCGCCAACCGCGGCCTGCTCGACCAGGTCGCCGCGCTGCAGTGGGTGCGCGACAACATCCGGGCCTTCGGCGGGGACCCGGACCGGGTGACCGTCTTCGGCGAGTCGGCGGGTGGCGGATCGGTCGCCGCGTTGCTGGCCATGCCGCGGGCGGCCGGGCTCTTCCGCCGAGCCGTCGCACAGAGCGTGCCGGGGACGTTCTTCTCGCCGGAGCTCGCCGCCGACATCGCCGCCGCATGCGCCGGTGAACTGGGGATATCGCCCACGGTGGTCGACCTGTCGGCCGTGGATCCATCCCTGCTGTCCGCCGCGGGCGACGCCGTCTCAGCGAAGATCGGCCGGTGGAAGGACCGCTGGGGCCCGATCACCCACCGGCCGATCCCGTTCGCACCCGTCGTCGACGGCGACGTCCTGCCGGCCACCCCGTGGGAGGCGCTCGCCGGCGGTGCCGGTCGCGACGTCGGGCTGCTCGTCGGCCACACCCGCGACGAACATCGGCTGTTCAGCCTGATCGACGGCGTGCTGGGCCAGGTGACCGAGGAAATGGCCGCGACCGCCCTGCGCGCCCTCGCCCCCGGCCCGGACGGCGCCCGCCGCTACCGCGAGGCCTTCCCGGCGGCCGGCCCGGAGGAGCTGTACGAACTGGTCAACGCCGACTGGCTGTTCCGCATGCCGACGCTCCACCTCGCTCGGGCGCACGCCGCCTCGGGCGGCCGGACCCATCTCTACGAGCTGACCTGGCCCGCACCCGGCCTGGGCGGCGCGCTCGGCGCCTGCCACGGTCTCGACGTGCCGCTCGTCTTCGGCAACCTGAGCAGCGGCCGGCCCGCCCTGCTGATCGGCGAGCCCCCCTCCGCGGAGGCGGAGGCGATGTCGGCCCGGATCCGCGCCGCGTGGACGGCGTTCGCCGCCGGCGGCGACCCCGGCTGGCCCGCGTTCGATGCCGAGGAGCGGCTCGCCCAGCTCCTCGACACCCAGCCGGCCGTCACCGCGTACCCGGAGGAGGCCTCGCGGTTGCTGTGGCAGGACCACACCTTCCCGGCACTCCCGCTGATCGATCCGTAGCGGGGTCCGACGCCTCGGGAATGCCTGCGGCTGCCGCGGTGGTCATGCTGATCCTGCTGTCGGGCATGGTGTTGTTCGTGAGCAGTCCGCTTCGCCCGCCGGCCCACGGTGTCGGCCGGCGACCAGTGATACAGGTGCCGGCATGATCCTCCCGAAGGTCCGGGACCCTCGCTTGGTGACGATCCGCCGCGGCGGGACCCTGACGGACCCCGATCATCAGCTGCTGGCGCTGTGGGCGGCTTCGTGCGCGGAGCACGTTCTCTGCCTGTTCGAGTCGGTCCAGCCCCTGGATCCCCGACCGCGTCGGGCGATCGAGGCCGCCCGCGCCTGGGTGCGCGGCGAGGTGGGAATGATGCAGGCTCGCGCCGCGGGCGGCCATGCGATGGGCGCGGCCAGAGAGCTGCAGGGCGCGGCCCGGCACGCCGCTTACGCCGCCGGCCAGGCCGGGGCCGTCGCGCACGTCGCCGCACACGAACTCGGCGCTGCTGCGTACGCGATCAGGGCCGCACGTGCCGCCGCGCCTCGGGGTGACGGCGACGCTGCAGCGCGGCGTGAGTGCCGGTGGCAGCGCGACCAGCTGCCACAGCCGATTCGCGAGCTGGTCCTCGACGACCAGCGGTTGCGCAACGAGATCTGCTGGTCGGTGTTCGACTGCTGAGCGCGCGTCCGGCGCCGACATCGCCCATCGATCGGCGCTGGGAGCCGATTCGCCCGTCATCGACGAGGACGACGGGAGCTGGTCGGCAAGCCGATCCTCCGATGGACACCCGGTGGCGTCTGGAGCCATCGGCGGGGCACCCGGAAATCGCCGAGTCCGGCAGCTATCGCAGCTCAGCCCTTGACGTCCCCCGGCGGCGCCTCATCGAGCCGTGCGGCGAGATCCTGTGCGTCGCGCGGCTTGCCGTCGGCCTCGTCGGCTTCGGCGGGCAATTCCGGGACCGCGCCCTTACGGTCATCCGGCTCGCGGTCTGCGCTCATCATGACTCGACGTCCTCCCTCGGCACGCGCCCGACCAGACTAGCCGGGCCGACGAGATGGTGTGCTCGAGCGGGCAGCCGGGACGAGCACGGCGGCCGGCAGTCCCAGGACGTCTCCGACGGTGGGAGGCGCAGCCGGGCGCGGCAGATGTCTTGCGCACAGCCGTATGGAGCGACCGGAATCGACGTGCCGGTTGCGAAGCGAGGTCACGTCACCTGCCGCAGTTATCGATCTGGGACTATCGTCAGCACGATCGAGCCTGCCGGACATCGATTCTGCGTCGGGCTCGGCCGAACGCGAGGAGAGGCTCGCATGGAGGTGTCGACCGGACCTGACGCCGTCGTCGGGGACCGTCGGGGAGTTCCGATCAAGGATGTCGCCGAGATCCTGGGCGTGCCGATGCCGACGCTGCGCTCCTGGGAGCTTCGCTACGGCATCCCCGCCCTCAGCCGCGAACCCGGTCAGCACCGCCGGTATCTGCCCGACGAGGTCAACGCGCTGCGGTTGATGCGCGACGAGATCGCCCGTGGCCAGCAGGCCGGCGTCGCGGCGGAGTCGGTGCGCCGGCTGCTGGGTGGGCAGGGACCGGCGCAGGATCTGATCCACCGCATCCTCGCGGCCGCCGAACGCCTCGATGCGCCGTCGATTCGCGCCCGGCTCGATGAGGCGATGGCCGCCTTGGGCCTCGCCTCCTGCATCGACGAGGTGCTGCTGCCGGCCATGCGCCAGATCGGTGTGTGGTGGGCGGTCGGCTACTGCGATGTCGTGCAGGAGCGGATGGCCACCGAAGCCGTCCGCGCGTGGCTCGACCGGCGCAGCGCGTTCGCCCCGCCGCCGACCCGGTCCCGTCCCATTCTGCTGGCCTGCGGACCCAGCGATCTGCACACCATCGGCCTGGAATCGACGGCGGTGCTGTTGCGATACCAGGGCTGGCCGTGCCGGGTGCTGGGCGCCAGGACCCCGACCGTCACGCTTGCCACCGCCGCGCGGGCCACCGCGGTCGCCGGCGTCGTCGTCGTCTCCCATCTGGCGACGGGCCGACTCCGCGCCATCGAATCGATCCGCGCGGTCGACGACCTGGACATCCCGGTGTTCTATGCCGGGAACGCGTTCGCCACGCCGCGAAGCCGGCGGGGGGTGCCGGGGCGATACCTCGGGGTCGGCATCGAGGACGCTTCCGCCGAGCTGACGCGGTCCCTGGCGCCCGCGGCACCCGAAACCGGCGGTTCACCCCTCGACATGACGGGCTGACGGACTGCCCGCGGGTCGGCGAAAGTGCCTGGCCCGGAACGCCGGGCGCGGTCGGTCTTTCGCCACAAACTATGCAAGTCGCGCCGCAGGCGACGCGCGGGCGCCCGGGAGGGCAGTCTGTATCGCGGGCGAGCCGTGACGGTAGACGCCCGGTCGGGCGGGAGCATTCCCGAACCCGACGACACCCGAGCCACCCGTGTCCGCGCCATCCCCCCGCCGCGCGGACACGGGTCACCACCCCGAGGGACGTCCGGCGAGCACCCTGTGCGGGCCGACCATCCCGGCCCGCGCGGTGGACCCGCTCCGCGGGAGGGGCCGGCGAGAGACCAGCCGGGTCCTCCCGCCCCGAGAGGCGATGGCGATCGGCGCCGATCGCCGCGCGAAAGGACCACCGCCATGTGCCTCACCCTGCGCAATGCGGTCGCCGTGCTCGACCATCAGGACGGCCGGGCACCCGGCCGCGGGTACACCCGCGCGCGCCATCACATCGGTCATCTGAGCCCGGGCGACTGGTGGTTCCCCGGTCCGGATCCGCTGCCCCACACCGTGACCGGGGTACACCGACGGGACGGCGTCGTCGTGCTCACCGACCAGTACGGCAGCAGGTACTCCCATCCGTGCGACGCCGTCCTCCCCACGGCGGTGCCCGACCGGCCGATCTCGGTGGTGCCGCGGCCCTGACGACCTGACGGCCGCCGGCGACCGACCCGGACGACGCGGCGCCGTGCGGTCACCGGGCCGACGGCCGAACCGAAACTATGCAAGTCGACGCGAGCCGCCACCACACCCGCCGAGCAGGGCAGTGTTCTGCACAGCGTCTGCCGAAGAAGCCATGTCGCGGCCGGGTACGCCGAGCACGGCGGGTTCGGCGCGCGTTCGCTGGAAGGGGCAAGCGTGTCGGTCGCGGCGCCGTCTGTCGGGGGCGGCGCCCCGACCCGGAACAGTCGGCCGGCCGACGCCGTCTTCCGCGCCAAACCCCCTGCAGCCCAACTCATGCGCCGTGTCCTGCAGGCCTCGCACGATGTGGATCCGGTCGGACTCCAGGCCCAGCTGGATCTGGCCGCATCGGTGCTCGGGCTGGCCCGCTGCGTCGACGAGGTCGTGACACCGGCGATGCGGCGGCTGCACCGGCTGATGGAGATCGGTCGTCGCGACGCGGCCGAGGAACTGCTGGCCACGGAGGCCGTTCGCACCTGGCTGAACCATCGCGGAATGTTCGCGCCCCCGCCCTGGGAGATCGCGCCGATCCTGCTGGCCTGCGGTCCCCGCGATCGGCAGGTGATCGGCATCGAGTCCCTGGCACTGCTCCTGCGGTTCCAACGCCGGCCCTGCCGGGTGTTGGGCGACCGGGTCTCGACCTTCACCCTCACGATGGCGGCGCAGGCGGCCGATGCGGCGGGCGTGGTCGTCATGGCCGGCGACACCCGCGGCTGGGCGCACGCCACCGCCGCGCTCCGAGCGGTCGACGCCCTGGGTCTTCCGGTGTTCTTCGCCGGCAACGCCTTCCACCTGACGGGCACCCGACGGCAGCTGCCGGGAACGTTTCTCGGCACCAGCGTCGAGGGTGCCTGCACCCTGCTGGTGAACACGTTGACTCCCGCCGTGCAACGCCGATCGACCGCCGCCGACCGTGCCGAGCACCGGCCCCGGCGGGGCCGGATGGGCGGGCGCCGCTAGGTGTGCTCGCTCTCGGCCGGCTCGACGCCGTGTTGCGCGGCTGCCCCGGGGCACCACGACATGCCCGGGTCCGCGGTCGCGCAGGCGCCGTCGGGTCGCCATCACGGTCCCGGACGGTTCAGACCATCTGCGCCACGACGGTGGTCTCGTCGGGCTTGCCGCCCGGTGGCGTCTCGATCGGCGTCTGCATGCCGCCGTCCCTCATCACGATGATCCGGTCGGAGAGGCCGATCAGCTCCGGCAGGTCGTCGGTGAGCAGCAGCACCGCAACCCCCTGCTCGGACAGGTCGCGTACCAGGCGGTAGATCTCGGTCTTGGCGCCGACGTCGATGCCGTTGGTGGGGTTGTCGAGGACGAGGACCCTCGACTGCAGCGACGTCCAGCGCGACAGGATGACCTTCTGCTGGTTGCCGCCGGAGAGCTGGTCGAGCGGCGTGTCGACGGAACGCGTGCGGATCCGCATCTGCTCGACGGCGGAGTCGGCGACCCGTCGTTCGGACCTGCCACTGACCCACGGCGTGCGGATCACCGATCCGGTCTTCGGCAGCGCGATGTTCCGCGCCACGGACATCAGTCCGATCACTCCCTCGAGGTGGCGCTCGGGCGGCACATAGCCGATCCGGCGGCGGATGGTCTCGCGAGGACCGCCACGTTGCAACGCTTTTCCGTCGAACTCGACTGTGCCGGTAGCGCCGCGGCCGGCCTCGGCGAGTGCCCGTCCGAGGTCGGACTTGCCGGAGCCGATGACCCCGCCGATGCCGAGCACCTCGCCGGCGTGCAGCTCGAAGGTGACGTCGGAAAATTTGCCGGGGGATGAGAGCGATTGCACCGCGAGCACCGTCTCACCGTCGGAGCCGCGCTGGCGGTCCTCGTGATAGAACCGCTCCTCGGCCACCCGGCCGACCATCATGGAATGCAGTTCGCCTTCGGTCGCCTTCGCGGGATCGTCGATCTCACCGACGTTCCGCCCGTCCTTGAGGACGACGACCCGGTCCGACAGGTCGATCAGCTCCTGCAGGCGGTGGGAGACGAAGACCTGCGCCGCACGGGGTCTGATCCGATGCACGAACTCGGAGAAGAAGTCGACCTGCTCCCTCGACAGCGCGCTGGTCGGCTCGTCCAGCAGGATGACCGGATGGTCGATCTCCAGCAGGTCGGCCTGCGCGATCGACCGGACGATCTCGATCACCTGGCGTTCGGCGAAGCTGTACCGGCCGATCGGCGCACCGGGACTGATCCCGCTGACGCCGAGATCGGCGAACACCGAACGGGTTCGGCGTTCCATCCGGGAGCGCATCGACCATTCCCGCCGTCCGGAAGCGCTGCTCCTGACCGAGGAAGACGTTCTCCGCCACCGACTGGTCGGGATGAGCGCCTGGTGCTGGTAGATCCGGAAAATGCCGAGGCGGGTGGCCTCGTGGTAGTTCTTCGGGGCGATCGGCTCGCCCTTGATGAGGATCTCGCCCTGTCCGGGGTCAACGTCCCGCTATCATCGAAGCGGCGTCGAGCTTGCCCGCGCCGTTCTCACCGATCAGCGCCGGTGACCAGCGCGACGGCGCCGGGCGCAAATGCAATCGTCGCCATTGACAACCCTCCGCGAATGTCGAGGTGGCTTCCGACGGTGCCGATGCACGGCGCATCGCGGCGGGGGAGCCCGCCGCAGGAGTCCCCAAGAGCTGTTCAGCAGTAGTGAACTCTCAGCGCGTAATGAAACTGCACACCTCGTCACCTGTCAAGTGACGGCGGTGGTGGTACCGCAGGATGGAAGCGCGGAAGAAATCGGACATGCCTGTCCGCGGTCACGTTCTCATTGATCGCGCAACGAACGGCGGCAGACCGTCCGGGCGCTCGCATCACCACTTCGGACCGCTTCCCTCATCGTTCAGTAACGGCGTACGCTCGTCCCCTTCGGGCGTTTGCGCTCCGAGGAAGCACGGAACCGGCCGGGCCTGTCCGATTCGCCGGGATCGCCGATCGGTCCGGCCTGTTCGCGATCACGACGCGCTCCCGTGGCACCTCCGAGGAAAGGACGATGCATGACCGAGCCCATCCCTTCCCGAACGCCCGAGTTCGTGGCGGCGCTTCCGGACACCGTCGTGGTGACCGGCACCGCGTCCGGCCTGGGCACGATCCTGGCCGAGCAGCTGCTCGGGGACGGGTGCGCGGTGATCGGGATCGACATCGATTCGGCTCCTCCGGCGCTGTCGGGCGCCGACCGGTACGTCCACGTCGTCGCATCGGTCACCGACGAGGAGGCATGGCGGGACATCGTCACCGCGGTGCCCGACCAGGGTTCGCTCGGCCTGGTGACCAATGCCGCGGTGCTGCATGTCGGCGATGTGGTCTCCCAGCCGGCGGCGCAGTGGCGGCAGACGCTCGACGTCAACGTGCTGGGCACGATGCTTGCCTTCCGCGCGGTGCTGCCGCTGATGGCGGCCCGCGGCGGCGGTCGCGCCGTGGCGGTCGCCAGCGTGGACGCGATCCTGGCCGAGCAGCAGCTCGCGGCCTACTGCGCGTCCAAGGCTGCGGTGTCGCAGTTCGCCCGCACCGTCGCGCTCGACTACGCGCGGTCCGGGATCAACGTCAACGTCGTGTGTCCGGGTCCGATGCGCGCGGGGTTGTTCGAGCGGCACCTCTCGTCGGCGAGCGACCAGGCGGCATTCCTGTCCACCCGCGAGCGTCGCCAGCCGTTCGGCGAGATCCTCGACCCGGCGCGGGTCGCCGACGGGATCCGCTTCCTGCTGTCCGACGCGGGTCGCGGACTGACCGGCGCCTCGGTCACCATCGACGGCGGCCTGACGGCCGGCTTCGACTTCCGTACCGGAGCGGAAGGGGCGTCGGTCGCATGAACCTCGACATCGACGGTGCCACCGCATACGTCACGGGAACTGCGACCGGCATCGGCCGCGAGGTGGTGCGCCTGCTGGCGGCGGAGGGCGCCCGGGTCTTCGCCGTGGACGTCGACGGCCCTGCTCTGCAGCAGTACATCGACGACGACGGTCTCGACGGCGTCCTCCCCTGGGTCACGGACCTGTCCACCGAGGACGGCTGCGCGTCGGCCGCGGCGGCCGGGATGGACGCGCTCGGCGGCGCGCCCGACATCCTGGTCAACAACGTCGGCGCGGGCCGCATGCTCTCCTTCGACGAGATCGACGACGCGATGTGGCACCGCACTTTCGAGCTGAATCTGTTCGCGATGATCCGCACGTGCCGGGCCATGCTCGGACCGATGCGTGCCGCCGGCGGCGGATCGGTCGTCAACGTGGCCTCGGACCTTGCCCGACAGCCGGAACCGGTGATCGTGGACTACGCCGCGAGCAAGTCGGCGATGCTGAGCGTCGCGCAGTCCCTGGCGCTGGGCTACGCGCCCGAGATCAGGGTCAACTCCGGTGTGTCCGGGCCCGATCTGGACGCCGTTCTGGTGGAAGCCGGGCGGATTCCTGGGCACCATCGAGGCCGCGTACGGCAAGCAGGGGCAGGATGCGGTCGACGCCCTGGTGGCCGACCGGGGCATCCCGCTCGGCCGGTTCGGTCAACCGGAGGAGGTCGCGAGAGCGGTGGTGTTCCTGGCCTCGCCGGCGGCGTCGTTCATCACCGGCGCCGCCCTCGGTGTCGACGGCGGCACCGTCCGGTCGTCGCACTGAGGCGCGGGATCATGACGAGATCGGCGCCGCCGCCGGACACCTCGGCCGCCG
This sequence comes from uncultured Actinomycetota bacterium, assembly GCA_963844455.1. Taxonomy (GTDB): domain Bacteria; phylum Actinomycetota; class Actinomycetes; order Mycobacteriales; family Nakamurellaceae; genus Nakamurella. Next base: position 86,981 of record CAWJOH010000005.1, on the reverse strand, counting down.
GTCCGGTTCCGCGGCTGGTCGCCTCCTGCTGGACGAGCGCAGGCGACACCGCGCCCGGCCGGCCCGACGAGCGTAGCCCGTTCGCGTTCGAGGACCGGGTGCGGGCGATCGCGGACACCGGCTGGCAGGGGCTCGGGCTGTGGCACGCCGACCTGTTGGAGATCGATCGGACCATCGGTTTCGAGGCGGCCGGTGCACTTCTTGCCGACGCCGGGCTGGGCATCGTCGAGGTGGAGTTCCTCGCCGACTGGTGGACCGACGGTGCCGTGAGAGCCGACTCGGACCGCCGTCGAGAGCTCCTCTTCCGCGCGGCATCTCCGCTCGGCGTCCGGCACGTCAAGACCGGCCTGGGAATGGGCGGCGCCGTGCCGGACCGCGATGTGCTGCTCCGGCAGTTCCGCCGGCTCGCGGCGGAGGCGGCGGACGCCGGGCTGCTCATCGCCCTCGAGCCGTCGCCCTTCTCCAACCTCCCGACGCTGCGCGACGGGGTCGAGTTCGTCGCGGAGGCGGACCATCCCCACGCGGGACTCATGGTGGACACCTGGCACGTGGTCCGCGGCGGCACCAGATATGCCGAGCTACCGGCCCTGCTGCCGGTCGAGCTGGTGTTCGGCGTCGAGTTGGACGACGGGCGCCGCACGCCCCGCGGGCCGGCGTTCGAGGACACGATCCACAACCGAATGTTCTGCGGTGAGGGCGAATTCGACGTCCCGTCGTTCATCGCGACGCTCCTGCGCATCGGCTACGCGGGCGCGTGGGGCGTGGAGATCATCTCCGACGAGCTGCGGGCGATGCCGCTGACGGACGGCCTTCGTCGCGCGAGGGCGGCGACCCTGGACTGCTTCCGGGCCGCTTCCGGAGGAGCTCTCCCGCCGGCCGGCGGGCGCTGACGCGTCGGTGCCCGACACACTCACTGCGCGAAGGACAATCCCCGCGCAGCGAGTTCCTCGTCGAGGATCCGGATCGCCTTCGGCCCCACACCGTGAATCGCCAGGATCTCGGCGGGCTGGACGCGGGTCAACTGGTCGTAGCGGGTGTACCCGTGCACCGCCAGCTCGCGGCGGGCCGTCCTGCCCAGGCGTTGCGGGTACTCCGTCGGCACTGCGGCGTCCTGCGGCGGCATCTCGTCCCCTTCCGGCTCGGCCGGCCCGACGGTATCGCACGGGACCGACCGGGCCAGCACCAAAGATCAACATCAGGGTCGTGTAACGCTTCCGACCATTTGTGAGACACGGAGCCCGCGAGCGCCATCACAGCGAGTCATACGTGCAAAGAACTGTTGTCCGCGCTCGGCCTACGACGTCGTCATTGTGGGGGCCCGACCCGCCGGAGCCGTCACCGCGATGATCCGGGCACGGGCGGGCCTGCGCGTACTCGTGGTCGACCGCAGCCGCTACGGCGCCGACACCGTCTCGACCCACGCCCTCATGCGCGGTGAAGTGCTCCAACTTGCGCGGTGGGGCCTGCTCGACCGGGTGGTCGCCGCCGGAAAGGCCTGCGGTGCGAGCCTGCGTGTTTCATTACGGCGAGGAACGCATCGACGTACCCATCAAGCCTGGCTCCGGTGTCGACGCGCTCGACGCCCCACGTCGCACAGTGCTCGACCCGATTCTGGTCGATGCCCCCCGAGATGCCGGCGCCGACGTGCGCTCCGGTGTGGCTGTCGCCGCCCTGCGCCGCGATGGCCCGGACGGGTGGTCGGCGTTCTCGCCCGGGACGAGAGCGGTGTGGCGTTCGAGATCGGCGCCCGGATCACCGTGGGCGCGGACGGCTCGACGGATGCCCGCTTCACCGGCGCACCGGTGGAACGGAACGCCGCCAGTGCCGCCGCGTGCGTTTACGGCTACTGGAACGGCCTTCCTTTTCACGACTACGAGCTCTTTTCCCGGCGCGGGGTCGCAGCCGGCCTCTTCCCCACCAACGGCGACCAGATCTGTGTCTTCGTCAGACTTCAGTTGCGGTCCGCTAGTTGTCGTCCTGATCCAGGTCGAGGTCCTCAAGTTCCCGGCTCATTGACTCGGTTCGCTCAGATCGTCTGCGTTGGGTCGGCAGCTCAGATTCGATATCTGATATCAGGTTGTTGATTCGTCCTAGTAATTCGCTGACCTCTTTGTCCTTTCTTGGGTCAGCCCCCGAAGCTTTGAGTTCAGCCGCCTTCACGCCGAGCCACTCGAGGTCGGTCTCGAGTTGCCCCACGGTGAATGACTCGAGGTGATCCTCGATGTGCTGCACCTTGATCGCGATCAGTCTCAGCGACTCCACGAGGCAAGTCTACGCCGGGTCGACGTCTGCTGCCGCGGTGACGTGGGAATAGTCGATCAGACGAGCGGCATCGCGTTCAGAAGGGAGTCCTCGACATGTTTCCAGGTAGCCGCCACACCGCTGCGTTTCATTGTAGGTGGATCAGCATTGCACAAGGGGAGTCGAGATCCAATGCAATCGGAGGGAAAATGATACGACAACATTGATCGGTCAGCGGTACGCCGAAGTCATGGGGTCGCAAGCCATGGCGGCTATAGACAGGTTGGTTGGCCGGTACTCGAGCGACGCCGTGACGACGAACGAAATATGCATTCAATAGTCGGGCCGCAATCCGCCTTCGGATCAATTTGAAGGCTGGTCCTCGATGACGGATAGGGTCCTGCGCGGCGGTCCTGCCCCTTGGTGGCCGCCGTCCAGCTCGAACCGGTGCTTGCCGTCGAAGCCGGCGTTGATCCGCTTGCCCTGGATGAACTGGCGTGCGAAGACGTCGTGTCGATGGGCCGCCATGCTGATCATCAGCGACCCTTACTCGCTCAGCGCGACGGCCGTGCCACACGGACATCCAGGTGACCATCGGTGCCGAGGCGTCCGGAACGTGGTCAGCCCCGCCATGTCGTGCGCGGAGGTTGTGCCCGTCCACCAACAGTCGTTCTGAGGAACTTCCAGCCGGCCGGTGCGCTTCTGCGGAGCCGGATATCTAGAACTGGGTCTCCGAACAGGGTAGACATTGATGTCGGCAGGAGCATCTCGGCCGCTGGGGTTCGCCCCGGAGGCTGAAGCCGGGTGAAACAATCCCCGGCGGGGTCTACCATGCCTGGATGACCGGTCGTGCAGCTCACGACAGCCTGGCGGTCGCCATCTGGCTTGGGCTGGCTCTCGCAGCCGTGTTAGCTCTGCTTGTGTTGATCGTGTTGCTGGGAGAGTGATGGCGGAGGAATCTGCTGAGTCGCTTCCATCGTGGAACTCGGCGGCGTCTGCTGACGCGCTGAACGATGCCAAGACGCAGCTGGAGGCGATCCGGGTCCGGACGACCGACGTCGGGCGTCGGCAACGCATCCAGACCGAGATCGACGCCATCGTGGCGGCCATCGAACGCCGCAGGCGGAAGGACGCCACTGAATCGACTCTGTTCAGCCTCTCGGGCCCTGAACTGGAGGATCCCCAGAAGTCACCTCAGTGGGTCTACGACACGGTCCTCGCCAGGTGGAAAGGACGGGCCACGGGCGATCATTCGTCCGACGATGACTGGTCTGATGATTTGGAGGAACTACGGGGATTACTTGATCAGTCTCCCGATTCGCCCGACATACCACGGGACTTGCGCCAGAATGCCGAAAGGCTGTATAAGGAAATCCAGTACGGCTTCCGCGACGGGGAGACACTTCGGAATTGATACCGTCTCATCAATGACGTCGTTGTGTCAGCCGAGTAGTAGCTCGAAGCAAATGGAGAGCCCAGGCAGTTGGCGTCTGGGATGTTCTTCAGCGTCTCCGCGGTCTTCGGTCGGCCGCGCCCGGAGCGCAGGGGGCTTCGACCGGCGACGGCGAGAATCAGCGCGATGACCGCCCAGATCGCGGCGACGATCACCGCGGACCAGGCCGGGCGGGTGCTGGCTCCAATCGCCCACCACAGCGCGATCGATGCGAACAGCAACACGAAGTTCCGGCGACGGCGGCGCCGCCGAGCAGGCCGGCGCCCTTGCTGGCGCGGGTTGGGGACTGCTGCCGTTCCGCCCGGGCCAGCTCGAGTTCCTGCCACATCAACGTGGACAGGTCACTGGTGACTTCGGAGATCAACTCGCAGGGCGATCGTTCGCCCGCGGAACCAGGCGGCATGGCTGCTGCCGCAAGGCACCGACGCCGAGATCAAGGTCAACGGTGTCGACACCGACGGGGCCGTCGCCGTCATCAACTCGGCCCGTCCTCGGTCCACAGAGACCTCAAACTGTCGCGCTGCACCCGGCCCCGGTCGGTGCCGCGGCCGGATAGAATATGCCCGGGTGACCGACATGACCGAGGGCGCGTTCCGACCGTACGAGCGCGACGTGCTGATTGGCACCGGTCGTTGCCAGCGGGTCGGGCGTTACCCGGGATTACCGCGCCCGCACTGCAGCGCACCTGTGGGCGGAACCCTCGGCAGTGGGCCGATATCCGCGATCGCTGGCGCGATTCGGGACCGGGCCGCCGGGGTGGTGGTCAGGTCCGATCGGGAGCGGCAACGACGCCAGGTCGGCGCTGACCTGGACGCCGCCGGGCCGCCGGGCGGGTTCGACGTGCGGCATGGCGTCGAGGTGATCGATGAGTCCGCGCGACGGGTCATCGCCGACGGCTGCACCCTGTGGCACGTCGATCCCGACACCCCTTGGCCCGAACCGCTGTTGATGCGCAGCCGGGATTCCGGTTGCCGCCGAGAGCGGGCGCAACCCCCACAGGATGCTCGCGCTGGGACCGCCGTGATCGCTCCCGCGACACCGCGGTCGGAAAGTCCGCCGCTCGCCGTCAACGCGAGCCTGCTTCGGCGAACCGGGCTCGATGCGCGATGCCGCGCACCACCGGCGACCGGTACCCGGTTGGCGCACGTCCCGCTCAAATCGCCTGACCGGCAAGCGTGCCCTGATCACACACCGACGTTTGCGGCCAGGCCCGATCACCGAGAAGCGACCCGCACTGACGCAGAAACTTCATGGGAGGAAACGATGTCAATCATCCGTTTCGATCCGTTCCGCGATCCGTTCCGAGACCTGGACCGGCTGGCCAGCCAGCTGGCCTCCGGCACCCGCACCCCGGCGCCCATGCCGATGGACGCCTGGCGCTCGGCCGACGGCTTCCACGTGGCGCTGGACCTGCCCGGCGTCGACCCCGCCTCCACCGAGCTGACGGTCGAACGCAATTCCCTGACCGTGCAGGCCACGAGGCAGGCCGTGTTCGGCGATGACGACCAGGTCCTGACGGCCGAACGACCGCAGGGCAGCTTCACCCGTCAGCTCATCCTCGGCGACGACGTCGACGCCGAGAACGTCCGCGCCGACTACACCAACGGCGTCCTGAACCTGACGATCCCGGTGAAACAAAGCGCTCAACCGCGGCGGATCGAGATCGGCCACGAGGTGCAAGGCGGCCAGCAACGGCCCCAGGTGGTCGATGTGACCGACGAGGCACCGAACGACAGTGCCCAGACCACCCAGCAGCCTGAGACCGTTACGACGAACTGACACCGACCCAGCCGGCAGTGGGGCCCGCGGCGTTCAGCTCACCATCAAGCGGCACGACGCCGGCGGCTCCGGGCTGCGAGGGCCTCGACCGAGGTCGCTTGGTTGGACCCGGCGGCAGTGCGGTGAGCACCGTGCGGTTGGGCGACGCAAGATCATGCACCCACTGTCGCCGGCGGCACCGTTCGGCCACCCATCAGCCGGTCACGTAGTTGCGCAGGGACTCCCGGCTTGCAGCGTCCTCGGGGTCGAGCCGGGCGTCGAGTCCGCCCAGCGCCTCATACTGATGCTCAGCGAGAGATCTCGGCCATGGATTGGCCCAGTCGCTGTTGCGACTGCTCGGCGTGATCCAGCTGCCTCAGCGTCCGCACGCTGAGCCTGCGCAGCTCCGGCAGCAGGCCGAGCAATGCCGCGAGTCGGGGCAGTCCACCTCGCACAACGGTGACGATCGAGCGGACCGCCGCCAACCGTGAGAGGTACCTTCGGCTCTGTCCGATGAGAGCCTTCGACGCGGTGACAACATGCCGGGGTCGGTCCACCAGATCCGCACCGTCCTCACCGATCTGCCGTTGTTCATCGATCGATCGGCGCCCCCCGGCGCGGTGTCGCCTGGCCGGTCCAGTCCGGGTGCGTTGACGGCGGCTTTGCCAAAGATCCGCTGGACAATCTCGGCCATCCCAGCGCCGCCGACAGTCCTTTCCAAGCTGCAACACCTGCGGGACGGGCAATCGGTGCCGATGTCACCCACCAAACCTCCCTGCGTTACCCGGTCCCCAATCCCACGACCGCCCCCAGGGGCACACCGCGCAGGACTTCGCGAGCCTGATCCCGCCGCTGAAACGCAGGGTGCAGACGGCGCAGCACCCCCAAGGGGTACCCTGGCCCGCCGCGCGATGCGATGACCCCGCGACCTGCTGATGACTCCGCCGATCCGATCCAACGGACCCGCTTTGCGCCGCGCCGGTCGGCGTAGACTAGTCGCGTCAGAGAAGGCAGGCCCAGCCATGACACGCGACCTTACCGAATTGGAAAGCGAGTTTCGCCGAGTAAGCGATTGCTGGACCGACGGTATCGGTAGCCTCGACGACAAGATTCGAGAACTCAAGGACATTTTGGAAGAGCTGTGGCCCATGGACGGAAAGGCCGCTCTAGATTTCCGGCGCCGAGTCCGAACCTTCATCGACCGGACTCAGCACCCGGTACGACACGAGCAACTCCGCAGGCGGGATGACGCCACAAGAGCCACGGACAGATCTACCCGCCATTAGCCTCTGACTTGATGCGACGCCAACGGACCTCGAAGCCGCGGCAATCATCCTGCACTGCCGCGGCACCGAAATGAAGAATTCCGCGTCGGGACCTGCCGCCCTGGCACGTGCGGCCGAGCGCGACGCATCCTGACCGCATCAACGCTGCACCCGCAACCGCCGGGACACGAATCTCTCGTAGGCGGTAGCGAGACTAGCCGGGCGACGACCCGCGCGCGGGAACGGAGCACGTCGGCGAACAGATCCCGAGTGATCGGCGGCGGTTGGGGAACGAAGCGGTCCGACTCGACTGGGATGCCGTCGACCAGGCGCGCGAGGGCGGCCAGCCCACCGATCCCGTCCGCGAGAACGTGATGGAACACCAGCACCAGCGCGCTTCGGCCTCCGGCAAGACCGGTGACCAGAGTGCCCGCCCACAGGGGTCGACCGGGCGGCAGCCGCCTGGTTACCGTCTGAGCGACCACACCCAGCAGCGCTTCCTGGTCACCGGGCGCGGCGCAATCGACGGAATGCACATCGTTGCTGATGTCGAACCAGGGATCGTCGATCCACACCGGCCGGCCACAAGCGAACGGCACGTCCATCAGGCGCTGCCGCAGACGTGGCACGGCAGAGGATGAGGACGCGGGTGTCGCCGGCTCCGGAGTACAGGGCGTCCAGGTGCCGCGGTCGGTGTGCCCGAGGGTGGTTGCCCGCGGCGGGAAGTCGACATCGGACGCGGCGGATCGGGCAACTCGGCCGGCATCGGCTGGCGCTGGGCGGTTCGTCCTGGTTGGGTATTTCACATGCAACCAAACTCGCGTGGCCGGGCGATCGTCGCGCTCGTGGTCGGTCTGCTGCTCGTCGGTTGGGGGATCTATCGCGTCGTCGACGCGGGTGGATTCCTGCAGTGGGTGATCATCGTCGCCGGCGTCGTGGTGGCGGCGACCGGCGCCTGGGACCTCCTCAGGTCTCGGGGCGCCGATCCGCGCCCGCCCGGGAGGGGGGCCCGTTGATATCCCGGTCGCGCCGGTTCCGCCGTCCCGGCCGGTGATGCTCGGCGAACGCGTGTCAGGACAAGCGTTGTCGATGCATGACCGACATCGCCGTTTCGACCAGGTCGGCCGCCGAGCGCCCGTCGGCCGGAGCGATCGCCGTCCCGCAGCTGACGTGCACCGCGATGGCGACGGCCGGCGTGTCGACCGGCGCCGCAGCGCCTGCTGGATCGTCGCGACGATGCGGTCGACCTCGAGGGCTGCGGTCTCCGCCGGGTGCGGGCGCACGAGGACGAAGGCTTCCTGCTCGGACAGCTGCTGCCCGAGGTGTCCGACGGAGCGTCGCCGGGTGTCGACGCCCTCGGACCGGACGGTGACCGGCGCCCGCCCGACACCGGCTCGTCCCAGTTCCCGCAGACGCGTCGCCTCGCGCCCGAGCTGGCGCGGGACCGTTACGCGGAGGAGTTCGAGTCGGGCCTGCAGGCACTGCTGGATCGGCTGGCCGCGCGCTGAGGTGCTGCCACGCGACGGTGGTGTGTGAACAGGTGGACGACGGGGCACTGAGTCATCGACCGAATTCACCCGTCGCGACACGAAGGAGACTGCCATGGGTCTGGGAGACAAGATCGACAACGCGGCAGAGAAGGCCGCCGGCAAGGCCAAGGAAGCCACCGGCAAGGCCACCGACGACGAGAGCCTGGAGGCCGAGGGCAAGGGCGATCAGGCGTCGGCGAACGTCAAGCAGGCGGGCGAGAAGGTCAAGGACGCCGTCAAGGACCTGACCAGCTGAGTCCCGGCCTTCTGTCGTGACCGCCCGGGTGGCCGGGCGGTCAACCGCCTGATCCGGCGAGCGGCCCGCGTCCCCGGCATGTCGCCTGGTGACGCGGGCCGCTCGCCGCTCATGCGGTCCTTCGCGGTCAGCGGATGCTGCGCGACTTGCCGCGACCCAGGAACCCGGCCACGATGCCCGCGACGAGGAGCACGGCCGCGACGATCAGCAGCCACTTGAGCGCGGTGAACAGCAGGCCGCCGAGTCCGAGCAGGATCGCCAGCACGATGAGCACGATGGCGAGAATCATGTCTGCCTCCTTCGATAGTGCGCAGGAACAAGGTTCCCCCTGCGGGCGCGGCGAACCGGGCGTCGGCTGACTATTCGGTCACACCGTCCCTGGCGTACCCGGGGCCGGGTCCGCAGCGGCCTCCGCCGGGCTGCCGGCCGCCGGCCGCCGGGCGTCACGGCGCGCCCGGCGCAGCGGCGCCATCAGCAGCGCCACGGCCAGGAGCGCCGTGCCGGCGGCGATCAGGAATCCTGCCCGTGCTCCCCACACGGCGCAGATCCAGCCGACGAGCGGACCGCCGATCGGGGTGGACCCCAGGAAGACCTGCCCGTGGAAGGCCATCATCCGGCCGTGCATGCTCGGGTCGCTGCCCAGCAGGAGGACGGACCGCGCGAGGGTATTGAAGGTGACGTTGGTGATACCGACCGCCACCATCACGAACAGGGCCATCGCCAGCGCCGGGCTGAACGCCGCGGCGAGATTCGCGGCGCCGAACGCCACCGTCGTGAGCAGCACGGACCATGCGGTGGGGATGGTGGCCGTCGCGCTGAGAACCGCACCGAGCAGGGCACCGAGACCCATGGCGGACGTCAGCCACCCGTAGGTGGCCGCGTCGCCGCCGTAGAGCTCGGTCGCGGCCAGCGGCAGCACCACGCGGAAGTTCTGGCCGAAGACGGCGACCACGGCGACCAGGATCATCGTCGCGCGGAGCGAGGGGGAACCCCAGAGATAGCGAGCGCCCTCCCTGATCTGGCCGCGCCGCCTGGGTATCCGCGGTGACGGCCGAAGCGCCGAGACGTCCAGCAGCATCAGGCTGATCAGCACGGCGACGAAGGACGCGGCATTGACCACGAACGCGAGACCGAGACCGACTCCGGCGATGAGGAGGCCCGCCACCGCGGGGCCGACGAGCCGGCCGGCGTTGTTGATGCTGGAGGCGAGCGCCTGTGCGTTGGCGTAGTCGGCCGGTTCGACCATCGCCGCCACGAACGCCTGTCGCGCCGGCACATCGACGACGGTGACGAGGCCGAGGCCGAAGCCGAGCGCGAGCACCGACCAGAGCTGGACGACGTCCAGCAGGGTGATGACGGCCAGCGCCACGGCGAGCAGGCCGCTGAGCACCTGCGTCACCATCATCGTGCGGCGGCGGTCCATCCGGTCCACCAGCAGCCCACCCCACTGCCCGAAGACCAGCATGGGAATGAACTGGGCGGCCAGGCTGACGCCGAGAGCGACGCTGCTCCCGGTGATCTCGAGCACCAGCCAGTCCTGCGCGACGCGCTGCGCCCACGTTCCGATCACGCTGACGCAGTGGCCGGCGAGGTAGATCCGCAGGTTCTTCGAGTGCCGGACCGAGCGGAAGACACCGCGGCTCGGTCCGTCGCCGGTCGCGGTAGCGGTCACGTCCGATGCCACCCCGTCCCAGCCGAGGCCCGGCCATGCCGGGCGGTGTCGATGCGGCCCGCGCCCGCTTCCTGGACGTCACCTCGGGCCGTCGTCCCGGTCACCATCCAGCCACATCGAGCGGCTGATGCGAAATCGAAGATCAATGATCTGTAACGGCTCTTGCCACTGGACGAGGTTGCCACTAGTTTGATCCAAAATCTAGGATCATCCAGCGAGGAGGCTCGGCGCACCATCGCGACTCGGATCTGGGACGCCTTCCTCACCGACCAGGACAAGGCGCCCTGGCGGCCTCCGCGCCCACGCGCCGCCGCGGCTACGGCCGCCGGCCCGCCGTGCTCTCCGTCGACAACTATCGAAAAGCGCTGGGGGACGAACCCGCCGCGCTGCTCGACGGCATCCGGGAGTGGCCGGCCAGCACCGGGTTGGCCGGTTGGCAGGCCGCCGGCCACATCGCCGAACTGCTCAGCGCCGCGCGCACGGCGGGCATCCCCGTGATCCACCTGACCGGACTCGCCGAGGAGGACTCCGGGATACCGGCCTGGGGCGCCGCACTCGGTGGGCGGCACGTCGGGCAGGCCGGATCGCCGGAGCAGCAGGACCGGCATCGACGCCGGTTCGACTTCATCGACCAGGCCGCGCCATATGAGTGGCACACCCACGTGAATTCTGGCACCGAACCCGTTCTCTACCTGGGGATCACGAACAGGCGGATGCTCGACTGGCTCGACCGGAAGGTGGAGGCCGGCAAGCACGTCCCGATGGAGGACGTGCAAAGGAGATCGAGTCGGGCGCGTTCAGTCCGTACTCCTACTACAGCATCACCCCGGACGAGGGCGTCTGCTTCGGCCCGGAGGGCGTCATCACCCACGACGACTGACGCACCGCCGGCTCGTCCCCCAGACCGCTGGACCGTCGCTCGGACGCCCCGGGCGGCGGCCCAGCGCTGGTCCGGGATCGCCGGCGGCGGCCCAGCGGTCCTACGGTTCGGCGGCTCAGGGGATGATGCGCGCGGCGCGGTACCGCTCGACCTTGTCGACGAAGCTCTCCCGGGTGGACCGGAAGTTGAGGAACCCCGCCTGGCGGCTCTTGGTCATGTCCGTCAGGCACTCGATGGTGCGGCCGAGATCGCCGTCCGTGTGCCACCACGATGCGAGCCGGTCGACATCGGGCTCCACCAGGCCGTTGTCGCTCGCGATCCGGCGCCACAGCTCCGGCGCGTCGGACATCCGACCCTCGAGCGGCCGTGGCTCGCCGTCGAAACCCTCCCACTCCAGGCCGAAGTACTCGGCGATCCGCGGCCACAGCCACCGCCAGCGGAAGACGTCGCCGTTCGCGATGTTGAAGGCCTCGTTGTGCGCGGCCGGCGCGGATGCCGCCCAGATCATCTGCTCGCCGAGCAGGTCGGCGTCGGTGATGTCGGTGAGGAAGTTCCACTGCTGTTCGGATCCGGGAAAGACGAACGGCCGCTTCTGTTCCCGGCAGAGCGTCGCGTACACGGCAAGCGTCAGCGCCATGTTCATCGCATTGCCCGTGGCGTAACCGAAGACGGTATGAGCCCGGTGCACGCTCCAGGTGAAGCCGTCGCGTGCGGCCGCGGCGAAGAGCTCGTCCTCCTGCGTGTAATAGAAGTTCGGGTACTCCAGGCGGGGCTCGTCCTCGTGGAACGGAGTCTCCGCCATCACGCCCTTGCCGTAGAACTCGAAGGGCCCGAGATAGTGCTTGAGGCCCGTCATCAGGGCGACGTGGCGCACCGAACCCTCGGGTCGCACCGCGTCCAGCACGTTGCGCACGATGGCGCCGTTCACCTCGATGTTCTCGGCTTCGGTGTCGTGCCGCATCCAGGCCGTGATCGCGACGAACTCGGGTGCGGTGCCGGCCAGTGCCGCGCGCAGTCCCGCGGGGTCGAGCAGGTCGGCCGCGACGCCGGTCATCCCGTCGACGGCGGCCGTGCCCCGCCGGGAGATCCCGTACGTGCTGCAGCCCTGCTCGATCAGCTGCCTGGCCACCGACTGGCCGGAGATCCCGGTTCCGCCGACCACCAGCGCGCGACTCGGAAAGAAGCTGTCGTTCATCGGGTCTCCTCCTCCGCCCAGGTTTCCTGCCACGCCGGCCACGTCCCGCGCGTCAGACCAGGATCATCCCGCCCTCGATGGGGATGACCTGGCCCGTGATGTAGTCCGAGTCGCGGGCGGCCAGGAAGATCGCGGTCGGCGCGATGTCCTCGGGCTGGGCCGCGCGCCCCAGCAGGATGCCCTCCGCCATCGAATCGAAGCCCGAATCGCCCTCGCCCATCTTCTCGAGGTCGGCGTCCAGCTTGGTCCAGAGTGGGGTGTCCACCACGCCCGGCGCGAATGCGTTCACCGTGATGCCCTGCGGGGCGAGCGATCGCGCGGCGGCCTGGGTGAGGGAGATGACCGCGGCCTTGGCGGCGCTGTACGGGGCGAAGCTGGCGAATCCCTGGCGACCGGCGATCGATGCGGTGTTCACGATCTTGCCGCCACCGCCCTGGCTGATGAACTGCCGCGCCGCCTCCTGGGTCCCGACCAGAACGCTCAGCGCGTTGACCCGCATGAGCAGCTGGAAGTTGTCCTCGGTGATCTCGAGGAACTTCATGGGAGCATTCATGCCCGCGTTGTTGAAGTACGCGTCGAGCCGGCCGTAGGTGGACACCGCGTGCTGGATGGACGCGGTCACCGCGGCGCGGTCCGTGACGTCCGCGCGCACCGCAGACGCCGCCCCGCCGGCGCCGCCGATCGAGTCGGCAACGGACTGCGCGGCCTCGAGATTGAGGTCGGAGACCACCACGTTCGCGCCCTCGGCGGCCAGGCCGCGCGAGATCCCGGCGCCGATGCCGGACCCCGCACCGGTGACGACGATGGTTCGTCCGCTGAGACGATCACCCACGAGAACTGCTCCTTTGCAGAGTGAGGAGATGGAGGAGGATCCGCTTTCGCGGGTCCGGAGTGAGGGAGGCGTGTAAAGCGACACTGTACAACTCACGCGCGATGATTCAAACTGTCCACCGTCGAGGATGTCAGGGCTGCCGGCCGCTTCGCCGCGGACCGCTACGGCGGCGGCACCCCTCGGCGCACGCGTTTCCACCGGCGAGACGGCCGCACGACAAGGGAGTTGGCATGGCATTTCAGGTCACCGGAGTCCACCACGTCGGCCTGACGGTCCGGGACATGAAGCGATCGTTCGAGTGGTACACGCGGATGTTCGACCTGGAGCCGGGGCCGGTCAGTCACGGATCCGGCGAGACGCTGTCCAGGAGCCTGCAGGTCGAGGACGCCGACCTGTCGTTCTCCATGGTCGAGATCGGCGGCACGCGCCTCGAGTTCCTGGAGTACCACAGCCCCGAGGGCAGGGACTACGACCGCAGCAACGCCGACATCGGCTCCGCGCACGTCTGTCTCCATGTCTCCGACATCGCGGCGGCCGTCCGGGATCTCGAGGCGAAGGGGGCGGTGTTCAACGCGCCGCCGATCACTCTGGACTCCGGTGCGTTCGCCGGCTCGACCTGGGCCTACCTGCGCGACCCGGACGGCATCCAGCTGGAGATCTGGCAGTCGCCGGCCTGACTCCGCCCCGCCGGTCATCGCAGTGCCCGGGCGCTGACCGTGGCCAGCTCCAACAGGCGGGGCACCCCGGCCTCCAGCGCCGGTGCGAACGAGTGGTCGTCCGGCCGCTCGCCGCGCAGCCACCGGGTGTAGATCGCCTCGCAGAAGATGGCGGCCTTCCACAGGGCCATCGCCTCGTACCACGGCAGCGGAGCGAGGTCCAGACCGGACCGCTCCCGGTAGCGCGCAACGAGTTCCGCCCGCGTGGCGAAGCCGGGAGCGCGGGTCGCCGAGGTCAGCTCCATGACGGAGGACGCTCTGCCGGGCTCCGCGTAGGTGGCCACGAGATAGCCCAGATCGGCGAGGGGATCGCCGAGGGTCGCCATCTCCCAGTCCAGCAGGGCGAGTACCTCGGCGGATGATCCGGGCCGGAACATGACATTGCCCATCCGGTAGTCGCCGTGCACCACGGCGGGTTCCGGGCTGGTGGGCAGGTTGCGGGCCAGCCAGTCCGCGAGCTCGGGAACGGCCGGCAGGCTGCGCAGCGTGTTGCCGTCCCACAGCGAGGCGAATCGTTCGACCTGCCTGGCCAGGTACCCGGCCGGTCGGCCCAGGGCCTGGCCCTCCGGGGAGTCGACCGGCACCGCGCCGAGCCGCAGCAGCAGGTCGACCGCCGCGATGCTGCTGGCGTGCCTGCGGTCCGGTGCGGACAGCGCGTCCGGGATCGTATCGGTGATCACCTGCCCGTCCAGGTGTTCCATGACGTAGAACGGGACACCGAGCACGCCCTCGTCGGCGCACACGGCGAAGATCCGCGGCACGGGCACCCCGTGTGCCCGCACGAACTCCTGAAACCTGGCCTCGCGCAGCATGTCATGGGTCGACCGAGGCAGCGGCGGCCGCGGCCCGCGCCGCACGACGAACCGTTGGTCGCCGCGGGCGACGCCGAAGGTCACGTTGCTCTGGCCCTCGCCGATGCGCTCCCAACCGACCGGCCCCGTGCCGAGGCCCTCGGCGTCCAGAAAGTCGGTGAGCGCGTCCAGGACCAGGAGCGGCGGCCGCTCCAGTGCCGCGGCCTCGTCACCTGTGGACACCACCTCCCGGCCGTCCCCGTCGAACCTCACGACTCGCCCCCGACCGCCGCCAGGAACGGCGCGCCGCCCTCCACCGCCGCTCGCCGGGCCGCCGAAGCCCGGCGGGAGATGGCCCACTTCTGCGTCTCCGTCGATCCGTCGTACACGCGGAAGGGCCGCACCTCGTTCAGGTAGGAGGCCAGCGGCAGGGAGTCGGTCATGCCGTCCCCACCGCAGAGCTGCATCGCCCGGTCGATCACCCGGTAGATCGCCTCCGAGCAGTGCACCTTGGCGACCGCCGACAGCGCCGACGCCGCCTTGGCGTCGCGGTCGAACATGCCGGCGACCTTGGCGATGATCGCGTCGGAGGTCTCGATGTCGATCACCGAGGTGGCGATGAGCTCCTGCGCCAGGCCGAGATCCCGGAGCCGGGAGCCGAACAGCTCGCGCCGTTCCGCCCGGTCGAGCGCCACGTCGAGGGCGCGGCGGGCGAGCCCGAGCCAGCGCATGCAGTGGGTCAGCCGGGCCGGGCCGAGGCGGACCTGCGCGTAGCGGAAGCCGAGCCCGACCTCACCGAGGACGGCGTCATCGGGAACGAAGCAGTCGTCGAAGTGCACGTGCGGGTGTCCACCAGCGATCGCCCGGTCCATCGCGGAGATCCGCCTGCCCAGGCGGAATCCGGGATTCTCCGCCGACACCAGGAACATCGTCGCGCCTGCGACGGCGTCGCCGTGCGCCGGCGTGCTCGCCATCACGATGCAGAAGGCGGCGCCGTCCGCGCCGCTGATGAACCGCTTCTCACCCGACACGAGCCAGCCGCCCGAGGTGGGCGTCGCCGAGGTGACGAGCGCCTTCGGGTCGGAGCCCGCCCCCGGGTGCGGCTCGGTCATCCCGAAGCACGACCGGATCTCGCCGGCGGCGAGCGGAACGAGGTACTTCTCCTGCTGCCGCGGGGTCGCCACCAGCTCGAGCAGGTGCATGTTGCCCTCGTCCGGGGCCATGCAGTTCAGCACCGACGGCCCGATCGGCGAGTACCCGGCCTCCTGGAAGACGGGTGACCAGGCGGAGATCGGCAGGCCGCCGCCGCCGAATTCGACCGGCACCTGCGGGGCGAAGACCCCGGCGTCCCGCGCGGCCCGCTGCAGCTCGCGCAGCACCGCCGGGTCCAGGCGTTCACCCGGCGCGGGCTCCGCAGGCATCACCGTCGAACGGACGAAATCCCTGATCCGCAGGGCGAATTCGGCCCCCTCCGGCGGGGAATCGCCCGTCCGCGTCGTGCTGGTGTCGCCGTTCACGCGCGGCCTCCCGCGGTCACCAGCCCGCCGTCGAGGGTCAGCACCTGGCCCGTGATCCAGGCCGCGTCCGGCGAGCAGAGGAACGCGACGGCCGCCGCGACGTCGTCCGGGGTGCCGAGCCGGCCGAGTGGATATGTCGCGGCCACCTCCGCCTCCCGACCCTCGTACAGCGCGCGGGAGAACTCGGTCTTCACCACGGCGGGGGACACCGCGTTGACCCGGATCCGCGGACCCAGCTCGACCGCCAGCGTGCGGGTCAGGTGGCTGAGCGCCGCCTTGCTGACGCCGTAGAACCCGATTCCGGGTGACGGGATGTCGCCGGTGACCGACGTCAGGTTGACGACACATCCGCCCCGGCCGGCGAAGTCGAGCCCGCCGTGCCGCAGCAGGTCCTGCACCCAGCACAGTGGGCTGAGCACGTTGACCTCCAGCACCTTGCGCGCCGCCGACGGATCGAGCTCGAACGTCGGGCCGAACCACGGGTTCATGCCGGCCATGTTGGCCAGCACGTCCACGTGGCCGAACTCCGCCGCCACCCGATCGAGGACCTCGGCGCGGTGCTCGGGTGACTCCGTGCGGCCGGCAACGGCGATGGCCGTGCCCGCCGGCAGCGAGGCCAGTGCCTCGCTCAGGGGCCCCTCCTTGCGGGCGGTGATGCACACCGTTGCGCCCTCGGCGACCAGCCGGTGCGCCACGGCCAGGCCGATGCCCCGGCTCGCGCCCGTGACGATCGCGGCCCTGCCGGCCAGCCGGCCGACCGGAACCGTCACCATGCGGACTCCCGCTCAGCCCGCATTGACGAGGACCTTGACCTGCTGGCCGGTGGGCGAGAGCAGCACCTCGAAGCCCTTCTCCACCAGATCCGCCACGCCGATCTCGGCCGTGACCACCTTCTCCACCGGCAGGCCGCGGCGCGCGATCAGGTCGATGACCCGCGGCCAGTCGTGCAGCGGGTAGCACCAGGTGCCGTTGTAGGTGATCTCCCGCTGGGCGATGGCCATCGGGTCGATCGAAGCGGGACGCGTGTGGAGGCCGGTCTGCGTCACCGTGCCGGCCGACCGGACGGCGGCGATGCCGGTCTGCAGGGCCCGCTCGTTGCCGGAGCACTCGACCACGGCGTCGACGCCGATGCCGCCGGTCGCCTCCCGGAGCGCCTCGACGACGTCCACCTGGGACGGATCGAGCACCTCGCCCACGTCCAGGGACCTGGCGAGCGCGGCGCGCGTGGGGTTGACCTCGGACACGGTGACCTTGGCGCCCAACGAGTTCGCGTAGATCGCGGCCAGCGCGCCGATCGGCCCGGTGCCGGTGATGAGCACGGTGTCGCCGGGACGGATGTTGGCGGCGTCGACGCCGTACATGGCCACCGCGGTCGGCTCCACGAGCGCGCCCTGGATGTCGGTGAGCTCGTCCGGCAGCGCGAAGACCTGGCCGGCCGGCACGACGGCCAGCTCGGCGATGCCGCCCCAATCGTGGCTGAGCCCGACGCAGCCCATGCTCACGCACAGATGGCCGAGGCCGCGCACGCAGTAGTAGCACCGGCCGCACGTGATGATCGGCATCATCGATACCCGTTGCCCCGGAGCCACATTGGTCACATCCGGGCCGACCTCCACGACCTGGGCGGAGAACTCGTGGCCGAGGATCTGCGGCGCGGACGCGCCGGTCAGCGGGTGCGGCTCGGTGGGGATGACGATCGGGCCCACGGCGTACTCGTGCAGGTCGGTTCCACAGATGCCGCACCAGAGCGGGCGCACCAGCACCTGCCCCTCGCCGACCGATGTCGGCTCCGACACGTCGGAGATCCGGATGTCCTTGGCTCCGTGGAACACTGCTGCGCGCATGGGATGTCCTCGACTCGGTGGGATCGGCGGTCAGCCGGCGGCAGCCGGCGCGGGGGCCTGCCCGATGGGCACCAAGCGCTCGACGAACCACTGGGTGGCCGCTGTGGCGCATCGGATCAGCAGGCTCTGGTTGCTGTACAGGGCCAGATGGTCGGACTTGTCGATGACCACGAGGTCCTTCTTCTTGGTGGGAATCCGGTTGTACGCGTCGATCGCCTCGTCCCACAGCGTGATGTCGTCGTTCTCGGCCACGATCACCAGCGTCGGCGTGTCGACGATGCGGTGCAGGAAGGGCCGGATGTCGTACGACATCAGCAGGTCGACCGACTCGAGGGTCGCGTTGAGGTCGTAGTTCGGCGCGACGGATCGTTGGAAGGTCAGGAAGACGTCGAGGCCCTCGGGAAACGGCCAGGCCGAGATCTCGTTGGCGGTGTCCAGCGTGAAGTGCGGGACCATGACGTCCTTGCCGGTCAGGAACCGTTCGCGGCGCGCGTCGAGGATGGCCTGCTCGAGCCGGCGGAAGTTCACCGTGCCGTTGGCCAGCCGCATGTTGAGATAGCCTTCGATCACCGGGATCTGGGACACCGCGCACTTGATCCGGGAGTCGACGGCGGCGAGGATCAGCGAGTGTCCGCCGCTGTACGACAGCCCCCACACGCCGATCCGGGAGCTGTCGACGTCGTCGAGCGTCTCGGCGAACGAGATGGCGTTGCGGTAGTCCTCGATCTGCATGTGCGGGTCGATGTGCTGGCGGCGTGCGCCGTCGCTGTCGCCGAAGTTGCGATAGTCGAACAGGATCGCGGCAATGCCGTTGTCGGCGAACATCTGCGCGTAGTGCGGCTGCACGATCTCCTTGACGTAGCACCAGCCGCCGGCCATGACCACCACCGGGAAGGGGCCGTCGCCCTGGTCCGGCGTGAAGAACCAGCCGCGGACGGTGTCGCCGTTGCTGGAGAACTCGATGTCCCTGCGCACGGATCTCCCTTGATCTGCAACCGGAGCCGGTTTGTCAACGTCAGCGAGGACCGACCAGCCGGCCGGTCGGGGATGACGTCGATTATGCCAACGTCCGCCGGGCTGTCAACCGCCGAAGCGAATCCAGCAAGGCGCCCGGGAAAGGGATGTCGAGGACAAATGCTTGACAATCAAGCGTCCGTCCGGCCATCGTTCGAAGGGAGACCGACCGGCTGGCCGGTTGGTCTGGGGCGGGACGCCGAGGGTGGAGGAGGCGCGCGTGGTGCAGTCGCTCGCCGGGGTCGCGACGCGGTCATCGGCTGACGGCCGGCTCGACCTGCCGCCCCTGCCGGAGCCGACCGTCGCCCAGCTGCGTCCGATGTTCCGCCGGCTGTGCGAGGTGCGTGCCTTCGAGCTGCTGACCTCGCAGCTCTACCGGGACGGGGCCATCCCGGGTTTCGTCCACGTCTCGCTCGGCCAGGAGGCGTCGTCGGTGGGCGCGTGCGCGCCGCTGCGCCGGACGGACATGATCACCTCCAATCACCGCGGGCACGGGCACTGCCTGGCGAAGGGGCTCTCCCCGCGCGCGATGTTCGCCGAGCTGTTCGGCCGCGCGACCGGCGCCGTCGCCGGCCGGGGCGGGTCGATGCACATCGCGGACCCGGCTCTGGGCATTCTCGGCGCCAACGGCATCGTGGCGGCCGGACTGCCGATTGCCGCGGGCGCCGCGCTGGCCGCCCGGCGACGCGGGAACGGCGACGTGGTGGTCGCCTTCTTCGGCGACGGCGCCGTCGCCCAGGGGATGTTCCACGAGGCGGTCAACCTCGCCGCGCTGTGGTCGCTGCCCGTCGTGTTCTTCTGCGAGAACAACGGTTTCGCCGAGTTCACGCCCGCCGAGATCGGCCATCCCGTGCCCCTGTCCATCCGCGCCGCCGGCTACGGCGTCCCGTACCTCGAGGTCGACGGCACCGACGTGTGGCAGGTCGCCGGGCGCATGGCGCAGGTTGTCGGATCGGTCCGCTCGGCTGGACCGGTGATCGTCGAGTCGATGACCGCCCGCTGGCACGGCCACTACGAGGGCGATCAGCAGCAGTACCGCGACCCGGAGAACCTCGAGCTCGGGCTGGCCCGCGATCCGCTGCGGGTGGCGCGGGAACGCCTGAGAACTCTCGGCGTCGGCGGCGACGAGCTGGACCGCATCGAGCGCGACATGCAGCGCCGCATCGATGTCGCGGCCGAGGCTGCGCGCGCGGATCCGGACCCCGACGTCGCGACCGTGGGCAGGTACGTCACGGCTCCCCGGCCCGAGGTCGGTGAGTCCGCGGTCGATCCCGACGCTCCGCCGATGAAGTACATCGACGCGATTCGCGCCGGCCTGGCCGACGCGCTGGACAGCGACCCGTCGGTCGTCTTCGCGGGGATCGACGTCGCGGCCGGCGGCGGGGTCTTCGGCGTCAGCCGCGGCCTGCACCAGCGGTGGCCGGATCGGGTGCTGGACACACCCATCTCGGAGTCGGCCGTCCTCGGCCTCGCGGTCGGCGGCGCGATGGCCGGCCTGCGTCCGATCGTCGAGCTGATGTATCTCGACTTCATCGGCGTCTGCTTCGATCTCGTGCTGAACCAGGCCGCGAAGCTGCCGTTCATGACCGCGGGCAAGGCATCGATGGCCCTCACCCTGCGCACGCAGTTCGGGGCCGGTCGTTCGGCCGGCAGCCAGCACTCGCAGAGCCTGGAGGCGATCCTCGCGCACATCCCGGGGCTGACGGTGGTCATGCCGGCGACGGCCGCCGACGCGTACGGCCTGCTGCGCACGGCCGTCGAGGACCCGAATCCGGTGCTCTTCCTGGAGAACCGGGTGCTGTACGGCCGGCGATCCCCGGCCCCGCCGCCGGATCACCGGGTGCCGATCGGACGCGCGAGGGTGGCCCGGGCGGGCGCCGACGTGACCGTGGTGTCGTACTCCAGGATGGTGTTGGAGTGCCTGGACGTGGCCGACGGGCTGGCCGAGTCGGGCATCGACGTCGAGGTCCTCGATCTGCGGACCATCTCGCCGCTGGACCGGGCGGCCATCCGACGCTCCGTGAAACGGACGGGAAGGCTGGTGGTCGTGCACGAGGCTGTCACGGACTTCGGCGTCGGCGCCGAGATCGTCGCATCGGTGGTGGAGCACGACGCGTCCGCGCTCCGCGCGCCGGTGCGGCGCGTCGGGGCGGGCTTCTCGCCGGCGCCGTACGCGCCGAACCTGGAACGCGCGTGGCTGCCCGATCGCGACGACATCGAGGCCGCGATCCGCGGGGTGGTGAGTTCCTGAGATGTCCACGACGGCACCGGTTCCCGCCGATCGCCCGTCGACGCTGACGGCGTCGGGCGAGGCGCGGCGGGCGGAGATCATCGAGGCCGCTGCCGCGCTGTTCGACGAGTTCGGCTTCCACCGGACGTCGACCGCGGCCATCGCCGACCGGGTGGGGACGGCGAAAGCCACCGTGTACCACTACTTCAAGACCAAGGACGAGATCCTCTACGCGATCCACGACGAGTGGATCGATGGCCTGCTGTCCGTCTACCAGACCCGCGCCGATCAGGTGCCCGACAGCACGGAGCGGCTGCACGCGGTGTTCCGGGACGTGCTGTACCTGATGCACACCCAACCCGGCCACGTGCGGGTGTTCTTCGAGTACTTCCGGGAGCTGCCGCCCCACCTGCAGCGAGCCGCGCGCGTGAAGCGCGACCGCTACGAGGATCTCGTCGAATCATCGGTGCTCGCCGGGATGCGCGACGGCGCGATCCGCTGGCAGGACCCGCGCGTCGCGACCTTCGCGCTGTTCGGCATGTGCAACTGGACCTATCAGTGGTACCGGCCGGGGGGGCGACTGGGTCACGCGGAGATCGCCGACCAGCTCTTCCAGATCTGGGTGTCCGGCGTGCAGGCGCCCCCGCCCCGGCCGGGAGACCGGTCGTGACGATCGCGCCGACCCACGACCATCCGCACCGGTACCCCAGCGCCGCGCCGTTCGACCGGACGATCCCGCGGGTGTTCGCCGACACGGCGGGCCTGCGACCCGAGGCGCCCGCCGTGGTCGACGAGGAGGTGCGGCTGGACCTCGCCGGGCTGGCGGCCGCGGCCGCCGGGCTGCAGGCGAGGTTGCGGGATGCCGGCGTCGGCCGCGGGGACGTGGTGACGGCCCAGCTGCCCAACTGGTGGGAGACGATCGCGGCGCTGCATGCGATCTGGGGGCTCGGCGCGGTCATCAATCCCGTCACCCCGATCTACCGCAGCGGGGAGTTGCGCGCCATTCTCCGGGCCAGCCGACCCGCTGCCGTGCTGGCGCCCACGGTGTACCGCGATGTCGACTACCAGGCCATGATCGGCGGCGCGCTGGCCGACATCGGCCGGACGGCGGCCGTGCTGCCGATCCGCCCCGACGGGCGGTCCGACTCTTCGCTGCTCGGCTCGACGGCGCCCTTCGAGGTCGCAACGGGCGGCACCGGTCCGGACGACGTCGCGATGCTGCTCTACACCTCCGGCACCACCGGCCGGCCCAAAGGCGTGCTGCACAGCCATCGGACGCTGCTGTACGAGGCGGCCTCCATCGCCGCGACGTTCGGCCTGCGCGGCGACGCGGTGTTCATGCCGTCGCCGCTGGCGCACATCACGGGCATGCTGTACGGGGTGCTGATGCCGCTCGGCATCGCGGGTCACGTGGTGCTTCTCGACCGCTGGGACGCGGACCGGGCCGTCGAGGTCGTGGAGCGCGAGCACTGCACCATGACCGTCTCCGCGACGCCGTTCCTGCGTGGGCTGGCCGACTCCTACGAGCGGCGGGGCGAGCGGTCCAGCCTGCGCACCTTCGTCTGTGGCGGGGCCGACATCCCCGCGGCGCTGGTCGGTCGCGCGGAGCGCGTGATGGGCACGTCGGTGTCGCGGACCTACGGATCCACCGAGATGCCGACCCTGTGCATCGTGCGGCCCGGCGATCCGCCCGAGACGCGCTTGCGGACAGAGGGTTCCGTCATCGGCGAGGCGCGGGCGCGGCTCGGTGCCGACGTCCGCGGTGACGACGGAGCCGTCCTCGGCGCGGATGTCGGCGAGCTGGAGGTCAGCGGGCCGGAGCTGTTCGTCGGGTATCTCGACCCGGCGGACAACCTGGCGGCGTTCACTGCCGACGGGTGGTTCCGCACGGGCGACCTCGCCCGGATCGACGCCGCCGGTGAGATCACCATCACCGGCCGGGTGAAGGACCTCATCATCCGCGGTGGCGAGAACATCAGCGCGAAGGAGGTCGAGGACCTGCTGGCCACGCACGCCGCGATCGACGACGTCGCCGTGGTGGCCGTGCCGGACGATCGCATGGGGGAGCGAGCCTGCGCGGTCGTCGTCACCAGCGACCCGATGCTCGGCCTCGCCGAGATCACCCGCCATCTCGAGGGCACCGGCATCGCCCGGCAGAAGTATCCCGAGGCGCTGCTGGTCGTCGACTCGTTGCCGCGCACCGTGTCCGGCAAGGTGCAGAAGTTCGCGCTGCGGGCGCTCGCCGCCACCGAGCTCGGCGCCGCGCCGCGTGGCGGCCACCGCGTCGAGCAGCGTCCGGTTCCACCGAGCGGCTAACCGGCGCCGTGCACGAACCACACCCCGCGCATCGGCTGCGATCCGGGGTTGCGGAACGAGTGCGGGATCGAGGAGTCGAAGCCGAGCGATTCGCCGCCGTGCAGGGTGAAGCGCTCGCCGCCGATGGTCACCTCGAGGCTGCCCTGCAGCACGTAGCCGTACTCGTAGCCGGCGTGCGAGGACATCTCGCCCGTGTCGGTGGAGGACGCCCCCGGCGCGTACGAGATCTGCATGAAGTTCACCTCGCACTCGGGGGTCGCCGCGAGCCGTTCCCACAGCACGCCCGCGGACATCGGGAGCCGGGATCGATGGGCGGGATGCACGATCGAGACGCGGTTCGCGTACTCGGACGTCCGCCAGATCGACGCCGGATCGCGGGCGGCGTCCGCTCGAGCTCCGGTGTCCGCCGGCCGGTCGGCGATCGCCCGGCCCGCACCGGGCGGCGGGTCCCGCAGGGCATCGTCGGCCTCGACGTCGAACAGGTCGTCGACCGACACGCGCATGAGCCGGGAGAAGGTGTACAGCGTCGCCACCGACGGCCGGGACTTCCCGTTCTCGATCTGCGACACGAACGACGGCGAGATGTTCGCCCGGTGCGCGAGCTCCCGCACCGTGAGTCCGGACCGGATGCGCACCTCGCGCAGCCGCGCTCCCAGGTTCCTCATGCCGGACCCCCGTCGCCGGGGCGGCACGCGGCCGCGACCGGCGGCCTCGGCGATGCCGGTCGGGCGACGACGGGGACGGTCATCCGCTCGGTTCGATCAGCGCGCCCGCGCCGCCGGACCCGTCACAACAGCGCCTGCTGTCGCCGGCGCCGGGCGCGGGAGAACGAGAACAGCACGGCAGCGGCGAGGATCAGCAGCCCCTGGAAGATGTACTGCCACATCTGCGACAGACCCAGGAATGTCGTCGCGTTCAGCACCTGGATCAGCAGCACCGCACCCAGCAGCGTGCCGATGAAGGTGCCCCGTCCGCCGAGCAGGCTGGTGCCGCCGAGGACGACCGCGGTGATGCTGGTCAGCGTGTAGCCCACGCCCTGCAGCGGGTCGCCGACGCCGATCTGCGCCATCAGCATGAAGGCGCCCAACGCGGTGAGCAACGAGGTGGCGAGATATCCGAGGATCACCGTGCGGTTGACCTTCACGCCGATCCGGCGCGCGGACTCCTCGTCCGAGCCGACCGCCCGCAGGCGCCAGCCCCAACGCCCCTTGCGCAGCAGGATCTCCAGCACGATGGCCAGGGCCAGCAGCACGAGGAAGGCGACGGGGAACGGCCCCACCTGGTAGGTGATGACGGTGACGACGTCGTAGTTGATGTAGCCGTCGGGTGTCTCCCGCAGCAGCAGGCTGATTCCCTGCAGGGCGATGTAGGTCACCAGGGTGGCGGCGATGGCGGTGAACCTGCCGTAGCGGATGAGCGCGCCGTTGAACAGCCCGACGACCGCGGCCAGCACCACCATCAGGACGATCCCGAAAACGATGCTGCCGGCGGATGACTCGTCCGTGATGAAGAACGATGCGACGACCACCAGGAACCCGGCGAGCGGACCGACCGACAGGTCGATGCCGCCGATGAGCAGCGGGATGGTCTGGCCGAGTGCGATGAAGCCGAGTGCCGCCACCAGCATCAGAATCGAGTAGATGTTGTACTCGGACAGATACAGCGCGTTGCGGGACAGGACGAACGCGCCGAGCGCGACCATGACCACGACGAGGAGCACGGACGGCGCGTAGTCGCCGCGCAGGAACCGGCTGACCGGCGACGAGTTCTTGGAGGCGCCGACCGTCGTCGCGGTCGCGATCCGCGTGGTCGACTCGACCGCGGCCTGCACGATCCGCTCCTCGGAGATGTCGTCCCCGCGCAGGGTCTCGACCACGTGCCCGCGGGACAGCACGAGCACCTGGTCGCACAGTCCCTCGAGCTCCTTGGCGTCCGACGACGCCACGATGACCGGGATGCCGGAGGCCGAGACCTCCCGCAGGATCCGGTAGATCTCCGCGCGGGCACCGACGTCGACGCCCTGCGTGGGCTCGTCGGCGACCACCAGCAGCGGTTCGGACAGCAGCGCCCGGGCCATCACGACCTTCTGCTGATTGCCGCCGGACAGCGCGGAGATCGGCGCGCTCATGGAGGGCGCCTTGACCGCGAGCGAGTCGAGCGTCTCCGCCACCTCGGTCCGCTCCCGGCGGGCGGAGAGCAGGATGCGCTTGAACTTCTTCAGGGCGGAGATCGCCGCGTTCTCGCGCACGGACAGCGTGGTCATCACGCCCTCGCGCTGCCGGTCGGCGGGCATGTAAGCGGCGTGGTGCAGCAGGTCGTGGGAGCTGAGTCGCGCGGCCGCCGACGTGCACCTCGCCCGTGAAGGGCTGGAGGCCGGCGAGGGTGCGGAGCAGATCGCTCTGGCCGTTGCCGACCACTCCGGCGATCCCGATGATCTGCCCGCGCACGGCCGACACCGAGACCTCGGCGAAGCCCGGACCGGACAGCCCCGAGATCTCGAGGTTGACGGTGTCGTCGCCGGACGCCTCGGGCTTGGGCGGGAACGTCGAGTCCAGTTGCCGGCCGACGATCATGGCGAGCAGCTCGCGGTCGCTGATCTTGTCGACATCGGCGGTACCCCGGACGGTCCCGTCGCGCAGCACGGTCACCCGGTCGGCGAGTTCCCTGACCTCGGCGAGCCGGTGGGTGATGTAGACGACGGAGGTGCCGTCGGCGACCGCGCCCCGGACGAGGGCGAACAGCAGGTCGACCGAGTCCTGTCCGAGCGGAGCGGTCGGCTCGTCGAGCACGAGGAGCTTGGGCCGGACGGCCAGCGCCTTGGCGACCTCGAGGAGATGCTTCTGGGCGACGCTGAGGGTTTCCACGCGGTCGTTCAGGTGCACCGTCAACCCCACGCCGGCGAGCAGCGTGCGGGCGGTGGCCGAGACGTCGGAGCCGGGCTGGTCCGCGAAGAACGAGGCCGGCAGGGCGAGCCGCAGGTTCTCCTCGACGGTCAGATCGGGCAGCACGGCGGGGTGCTGGTGCACGATCGTGATGCCGAGGTTCGAGGCCAGAGCCGGTGTGAGGTTGTCGATGTCGGTGCCGGCGAGGGTCATCGTGCCGGAATCGGGCTGGATCACGCCGGTGGCGATGTTCATCAGCGTCGACTTGCCGGCGCCGTTCTCGCCGA
This sequence comes from uncultured Actinomycetota bacterium, assembly GCA_963844455.1. Taxonomy (GTDB): domain Bacteria; phylum Actinomycetota; class Actinomycetes; order Mycobacteriales; family Nakamurellaceae; genus Nakamurella. Next base: position 60,303 of record CAWJOH010000005.1, on the reverse strand, counting down.
GCAGCGCGTGCACCTCGGCGCGCCGGACCTCGATCGAGACGTCCTTCAGCGCGGCGACCCCGGAGAAGGACTTGGAGACGCCCCGCATGACGAGGGTGAGTTCGGCCGAGTCCAACGGCGTGTGCGGATCGGCCGCGGTGACCGGTTCCGCGGCCGCCGGAGCGTCGTCGGACCGCGACACCGCGGTCCCGGTGCCCGGCGCGCTGGTCGACGTGTGTTGTTCGTTCACGGGCCCGCCTCTGGTGCAGCTGCTGACTGATCGAGATGAAGCCGTCGGATCGGCCGCGGCGCTGCCGCGACCGACCCGACGGAGCCGGTGGAGCGCGCTACTTCAGCAGCGCTGCCTGCTGCTCGCCGCTGAGTTGCGCGGAGAGGTACACGTCGGGCGGCAGGTTGGGATCGCACTGCACGCCATTCGGCTGGCCGCTGACCGAGTCCTCGAAGATCGGCGCGAAGAAGGTCAGCTCACTCGGCGGGGTGCCCCCGGTCGCCTCGGCCACGGCCTTCTGGATGGCCAGCCGGACGTTGTCGTTGCCGGTCGCGACGGTCATCATCTCGAAGTCGGCGTTCTGCGCCTTGCGATCCTCGTAGAAGCAGGACAGCACGTTGCCGTCGGACGTGGCCAGCGCCGGGATGGAGCGTCCGCTCTTCTCGAACTCGGGGAGCGCACCGACCAGCGACGGGCCGAAATCGGAGACGATGACGTCGATCTCGGGGTACTGCGCGATCGCCGCGGTCAGCACCTTCTGGGTCTCCGCCGGATCCCAGTTGGTGACCTCGAACGGCTGCGCGCCGATCATCACGTACTTCGGGTCCGACAGCTCGGCGTTCAGGGTCTCGCGCTCGACGGTGCCCTGGGTGTTGCCGGGCGGGCCGGACAGCATCAGGACGTTGGCGCCGTCCGGGAAATTGGTCTTGATCCAGTCGGCCCAGTTCTTCGCGTCCTGTGCGGGATCGGAGCCCACGTAAGCGGTGTAGTCCACGCCGTCCTCGCCGCCCGGGTCGCTGCGGTACGGCACCGTCACCACGCCCGCCTTGTAGGCGTTGCGCAACGCCGGCAGGATCGCCTTGCCGGCATCCGGGAACACGACGATCGCGTTGACGCCCTGCGCGACCATGCCCTGGATGTCGGAGATGGCCTTCTGCGTGTCGCCCTGCCCGTCGGCGTAGAGGTACTCGGTCACGCTCGGGCACTTGTCGACCTCGTCCTTGCCCGACGCCGTGGTGACCAACCGCCAGCTGTTGCCGCCGAACCCGTCCAGCAGGCCGAACTTGATCGGGTTCGGGCCGCACCAGTCGGGCACCCCGCCGGCCTCGGCCGCCGAACCGGACGCGGAACCGGACGCCGATCCCGACGCCGATCCGCTCGATCCGGCGGTCGTGGCCGCGGCCGACGGTGCGGCGGAGGTCGCTGCTGCCGATGAGCTCCCCGAACTCGAGGCGCTCCCGCCGGAGCCGCCGCAGGCAGACAGTGCAAGGGCGAGCCCCACCCCGAGGGTGACGGCGGCGCCCAAGCCTTTGCGTCTCATGTGTTCTCCTTTGTGTCGGGCGCGATCCCTGGCGTCGCGCCGCTGGATGGTGCTCGGGGAGTGCTGATCGATGGTCGGGTGGGGCTTGCCGGTGCGGCCGGCGGTTCGGACATGCCTGGTCCTCAGCCGACCGCGACCGCGGGCCGGCCGCGGGTGAACCACGATCGGACGGCCTGCCAATTCACGGTGTAGAGCGCCACGCCGCCGGCCAGCGCGGCCGCCTGGACGAGGGTCTGGACCGCGAATGGCACGCCCAGCGCCAGGACGAACTGGTCCAGCTGGCTGAGGAACAGCGCGGCCACGACGGTGGACACGGGATATCCGCGACCGCCGAGGAGCGACGTGCCGCCCAGGACGACGACCGCCACCGCGGGCAACAGGTAGGCGTCGCCCTGGAAGGCGGTGGGTTGGGTGACGATGCCCGCCAGCAGGATGCCTGCGAGGCAGTAGAGCAGCTGTGCCCAGACGAACGCCGCGCCGTGGTGGAGCTTCACGCGCAGGCCGATCGCCCGCGCCGCGACCGGGTTCGCGCCGATCGCCTCGAAGCGCCTGCCCGCCGCGGTCTTCTTCACCACGACGGCCACGATGATCAGCGTGGCCAGCGCGAAGTAGACCGCGTGCGGGATGCCGAGGGTCCGGCCGGCGGCGATCTGGTTGAGCAGCCGGGTGGTGCTGCGCGGGATGCCCTGGGAGATGCCGAGAACGGCCCCGTACAGCAGGGCGTTGGTGCCCAGGGTGGCCACGATCGGGTTCAGCGAGAGCCAGCCGACCAGGATCGCGTTGAGTACGCCGGCACCGATCGCGTACGCGAGGGCGATCAGCACCGCCGAGAAGAGCTGGCTGTCGTCACCGTTGGGATAGTGGCTGACGATCACGATCGCCAGGGAGACCGCGCCGGGAACAGACAGGTCGATGCCGCCCTGTTGCACGACGAGCATCTGCCCCAGGCCGACGATGGCCAGCACCGATGCGAACGGAAGCATGCCGAGGACGGCGCCCCCCGATACGCTCGACGGGGCGAGGAAGAAGCACAACGCGAACAGCACGACGGTCGAGACCACGATCGTGATGACACTTTTCGCGTTGGCGAAGGTCGATCCGCTGGCGATCGAACTGCGGTTGATGGCTTCTGCCATGCTCGCTCCAACACATCTTCGTTGATCTGCAGCAGTCCGGCTCTGTGTTGAGGGAGACTGTACACATCGGGCGGGTGTTCACCAAGAGTTTTCGGTGCGTCAACCGGTTGCGATATGGCTACGGATGTTCGCGCTCCGACGTTTCGATGACGGGGCGTCGATCGACGGGATTACTTGGTGCGGAACTCTTTCAACACATCCACCGCGGAGAGCAGCGGCGCATTCCTGGCGGCGGCGCGCTCGGTGCGTGCGGTGCCGTGCTCATGCTGCTCGCCGACCACGAACCACACCCCCCGGGCCTCCGTGGTGCCCTCGTTGTGGAACAGGTGCGGAATCGACGAATCGAATTCCAGCGAATCACCCGGATGGATCTGATGGGTCTCGAATCCGAGTTCCAGGGTCAATTGGCCGTCGAACAGATAGGCGAATTCGCGACCCCCGTGGGTCATCCGCTTGCCGGTCGACGACGACGTGCCGCCGGCCTCGTAGGTCACCAGCAGCACGTCGACGTCGCTCGGGCCCCGCGTCAGTCGTTCCCAGACGACACCGGAGTCCATGTGCAGGATGCGGCGCTCGTCGTGGTTGATGACGGGTGATCCGCCGGACCGCGAGGCCAGCGCGCCGGCGCGGCCGCTGTCGGTGTCGGGCGCCGATCCGATGGGCGCGTCCCTGCGGTCCTGCGCGTTCGGCGAGGGATCCAGCAGCGCGTCCAGCGACAGGTCGAGTTCGGACACCAGGGCGTAGAGGGTGGACACCGACGGTTCGGTCTTGCCGTTCTCGATCTGCGAGAGCAGGCTCGCCGACAGCCCGATCCGCCGGCCGAGTTCGCGCAGGCTCATGCTGCGGCCCACGCGGGCGGAGCGAATCCGCTCGCGGGCCAGGGGATGCAGCACGGCCGTCACTCCTCTGTTGCCGGAACCATCGCCGTCAATGGTGAGCATCGTAAGGGTCAACGCCTTTCCGATTGGACACCGACCGCCCCGGCGCGGTGACCGTTTTGCTCCGGCGCGCGGAATTCGCACCCGACGAACGGTGCTGGTCGCCACGCGCGGGCGGTCCGTGCGCCCGTGCAGCGGGGCTGTTCACGCGCGCGCCGGCGCCGCGTGGATCAGCTCGTCCCGGACGAACTCCAGCTCGCGGGTCACGTACTCGGTGATGTCGCCCGTCTTCAGGTGCGCAGGCAGGACGTCCCACGTGTACGTCTCGATCTCCAGGTGGGTCGAGAGCGGCGTCTCGCGGTGCATGCGCAGTGCGTCCTCGACGGCGAATCTGGTCGTCCGGAACGGGCCGAGCTCCTCCAGGAAGACCGGCACGTGGAAGTGCGTGCGGATCTCCCTGGGTCCGGGGTCGCGCTCGAAGGCGTCCAGCGCCTCGCCGAGATTCAGGTACTTGGTGACCTCGCCGTCGCGTCGCTCGGTCGTCTGGCTCAGGTAGATGGTGTCGGTGAAGACGCGCAGGTCACCGATCATGTCCGCGGTCAGGTTCTCCACCCAGAGTGCGGCGGCCTCCTGCAGCTTGTAGATCGGGATGCCCGCATCCACCAACTTGCGCAGGGAGGCGGGGATGTCCTCGAAACCGACCGATTGGTGGCCGATGTCGAAGACGACGCCGAGGTATCGGCGGATCGCCTGGATGGACTCGGCGACGGGCATGCCGCCGATGCGGCTCAGCTCGATCGCGGCGTCGCCGGTGTAGAGATGATTCTCGAAGTACGCGACCGTCTCGTCGGTCGTCTCGAGGTAGCACGCCGGCTCCGGTTCCAGCGCCAGCTTCACCCGGCACCCGGTGCGCGCCTCGAGCGCGGTCAGGTGGGCGACCACCCGGAGCACGTTGGTGGTGAACTCGGCGATGTACTCGGGGCCGCGCACGCTCGGCGCGAAGGCCAGTGGTGCGGTCTGGATGCTGGGTTCGACGGCAGGGTCCGAGATCTCGGCGAGGATGTCGGCGATCGACATGGTGTACCGGACGCGGTCCTCGGTCGTCCAGTCCGGTTCGTACACGCGCTCCATGACCGGGCCGCCCTTGAACGGCCCGTACGGAAAGGCGTTGACGGTGTAGAGGTACAGATCCTGCTCGCGCAGGAACTGCTGCAGCGCAGCACGTTCGGCCGGGTCGCCGGTGAGGGTCGCGACGGAGGCGGCGGACAGCCGCAGGGACACGCCGAACGGGGCGTCGGGTGACAGGTTCGCCTTCACGGCAGGCACGAACCTGCGCAGGCTCTCGTTCATCTCCTCCCAGGTGTCGCCGGGATGCACCAGCGTGGAGTACGACAGGTGACCGAGCCCCGAGCCGAGGTCCATTCGATTCCTTTCGGTGATGTCGGCGATGCCGCCGGCGGGCGGAATCGCGCCGAGCCGCGCAGGCGGCCGAACAGCTGTCAGGACGCGGGGTCGCCCGCTGTGGGATCGACCAGGAACTTGCCGGTGGCCCGGCGTGCGGCGAGCATCGCGAGCGCCTCGGTGGCGACCTCGTCGAGCGGCAGCACCCGCTCGACGAGCAGGGCGGCGAGATCGCGTTCGGCGAGCAGGTCGACGGCCGCCGGTAGGTTCGCCCCGCAGACGTGGGCCAGGGAGGTGGAGATGTCGATCTCGCGCAGGGAAAGGTCGAGAAGGCGTACCGGGGTCTCGCCGGAGTGCAGGCCGACGAGCTGGATCCGGCCGCCCCGCCGGACGAGATTCTGCGCGGTGTCCACGGTTCCCGGCGCACCCGTGGCCTCGTAGACGACGTCGGCACCGGCGCCGTCGGTGAGCTGGCCGATCAGGTCGGCGGGATCGTCGGAGCGCTGGTTGACGGCGTGCGTGGCACCGAGTCGGGTCGCGATGGCCAGGCGATGATCGTCGACGTCGACCGCGACGACGGCGGCGCAGCCGCGGGAGGACAGCCCGGCCAGGATGAATCCACCGATGGCGCCGGCCCCGAGCACCACGGCGACATCCCCGGGTGCGACGCCGGAGCGGTCCACCGCATGCATGCCGACGGCGAGCGGTTGGGCGAGCACGGCGTTGTCGTCGGACACGGTGTCCGGGACGGCGACCAGGGTCTTCGCCGGCAGGGTGACCGCCTCGGTGAGCCCGCCGTTGATGTTCAGCCCGAACGTGTAGTACCGGGCGCACAGGTTGGTCCGGCCGGCGCGGCACCACCGGCATTCCCCGCACCACACCCCGGCGCCGGATACCACCCGGTCGCCGACCGCGAAACCGCCGACATCGGCTCCGACCGCGGTGATCTCGCCGAGCATCTCGTGGCCGAGGACCACCGGGCCCAGAACACCGGTGACCGGGTGCCGCTGGTTCAGCGGCGTGAGCACCGGCCCGTGGTCGTACTCGCTGACGTCCGAGCCGCACAATCCCACCCGCAGGATCCGCAGCCGCACCTCTCCCGCGCCGGGGTCCGATGCGGCCGGGATGTCGTCGATGCGGACGTCGCCCGGCGCATGCAGCACCGCGGCCCTCATCCGGCGTCCTCGTTGGTCAGGTGCACCTTCACGTTCGACGCCCGGTCCTCGGCCAGCCGGTACCCGGCCACCCCGTCCGCGAGCGGCACCGTGGCACTGACCATCGGCGTCAGGTCCAGCCCGGTGCGGGCGAGGAACCGCAGCGCCTGCGGCCACACCCCCGGCGAGCCGATGGTGCCGCGGATCTGCAAGGACTTCGACTGGATCAGCCCGAGCTCGGCCGGGGCGCTGTCGCCGACGTTGATCCCGATGTTCACCAGCCGAGCGCCGTGCCCGGCCACCCGCAACGCCGCCGCCATCGCGCGTGGATTCCCGGACGCCTCGACCACCACCGACGCGCCGCGGCCGCCGGTGAGGTCCCGCACCGCGTCCTCCACGCCCGGGTCGGCGGGGTCCAGCGAGTGGTCCGCGCCGACCGCGGAGGCCAGCTTCCACCGCTCGGCGTTCGTGTCCACGCTGATCACCTCGGCGCCCATCGCGTGCAGCGTGGCGATCGCACCCAGGCCGATGGGACCCGCCCCGAAGACCACGGCCGTGTCCGACGCGTCGACATTGTCCGCGTGCCGCACCGCGTAGTACCCGCAACTGAAGGGCTCGACCAACGCGGCCTGCGCGAAGGACAGGGAGTCCGGCACCCGATGCAGCCACGCCGGCTTCACCACGAAGTACTCCGCCGCTGCGCCGCTGATGCTGAATCCGAAGTGATCATCCCCGATCACGCACTCGCCGACGACGCGATCGCCGACGGCCCAGCCCTCGACGGCCGAACCCACGTCCGCCACCTCGCCCGACCATTCGTGACCGGGGATGATCGGGAACTGGATGGGGATGATGTACCGCCCCGCCAACAGGTCGAAGTCCGAATGACAGATCCCGACGGCGCGTGACCGGACGAGGATCTCGTCCGCCGCGATGGACGGGACGTCCCGCTCGAGTACCTCCAGCCGGTCGGGAGCGACGATCGTCAAAGCCTTCATGGATGTTCCTGTTCCGCGTGCTCGACCGGCGATCGCCGGGCCGATGGTTGTCGAGGTGGATCGGTCGGTACTGCGATATCGCTGGACGTCGGCGACCCTCGCGGGCCGCCGGGCTCACCGAGCCGGGACCATCGATCCCGGCGACGGCGTCATCGCGTCAGGCCGCCGTTGGGCGTGCCGGCTTCGGTGGTGGTGACCTGGCCCGCCGTGGTCGGTGCCGCGCCGGCCGGTGCCGTCCCTGCCACGATGTCCGCCGCGTAGGTGGTGTTCAGGTTGGACTGGCTCTCCCGCGCGGTCGGCAGCGGCCCATTGACGGTGAAGTACCGCTTCCCGGCGACCAGCAGGTCCTCCGCGGGGAACCGGGTGATGACCTCCGCGCCCGTCGCGGTGACCACCAGCTCCTCCTCGATCCGCGCCGCGCCCACCCCGTCGGCGGCGGGCCAGTAGGTCTCCAGCGCGAAGACCATGCCCTCCTGCAACACCTCGGGGTGCTCCATCGAGACCAGCCGCGAGAAGATCGGCTTCTCCCAGATCGACAGCCCCACCCCGTGTCCGTACTGCAGGGCGAAGGCCGCCTCCTCGTTCGCGAACCCGAACTCCTGCGCGGTGGGCCACTCGGCCGTCACGTCGGCGGTGGTCGCGCCCGGCCGCACCCGGGCGATCGCCCTGTCCATGTACTCGCGGGCCCGGACGTACGCGTCCCGCTGGGCCCGGCTCGCCGACCCGACCGAGAAGGTGCGGTAGTAGCAGGTCCGGTAGCCCTGGTAGCTGTGCAGGATGTCGAAGAACGCCTGGTCGCCCGGGCGGATCAGCCGGTCCGAATAGACGTGCGGGTGCGGCGAGCACCGCTCGCCGGAGATCGCGTTGACGCCCTCGACGAACTCCGAGCCGTTGTCGTAGAGGTTCTTGGCGACCAGCCCGACGCACTCGTTCTCCTTGACGCCTGGACGCAGGAACTCGTAGAGCTCGTCGTACGCGGCGTCGACCATGGCGCAGGCCTGGGTGAGCAGTCCGATCTCGTCCTGCGTCTTGATCCGGCGGGCCTCGAGGAACACCTGCTGGCCGTCGACCACGGTGACGCCGGCCCGCTGCAGCGCGGCCAGCACGGGCATCTCGACGACGTCGACGCCGAGCGGCTCGTTCGCCAGCCCGACCCGGTCGAGCTCCCTGCGGACCTTCGCGGCCACCTCGTCGGCGATGCCGGCGTCCGGGTGAAAGGCGCCGCGCAGGGTCGAGATGCCCGCCCGGGCACCGCCTTCCAACCGCGGGCGGGCGCCGTGATGCGGTGCGTGCGGGTCGCCGTCGGCCGCCACGTCGGCCGCCATGGTCGATTCCGCGAGCCATGGGTTGTACAGCTGGTGATGCTTGGCCGCCGATCCGAAGTCCCAGACGATCGGATCGGAGTGCCTGGTGATCAGCGCGAAACGGATCAGCTTGTCGATCGCCCAGGTACCGATGTGGGTCGCGGACATGTAGCGGATGTTCGCGAAGTCGAAGGCGAGGAGCGCGCCCAGGTCCGATGTCTCGAGCTGGCTCCGGAGGCGCGCCAGCCGCTCGGAGCGCAACCGGTCGAAGTTGATGCGCTCCTCCCAGTCGACGGCGTTGGTTCCGTAGGTTGCGATAGCCATGGGAGCGGTCCTTCGAGGTCCGGAAGTGGTTGACGGGTGGGACGGGATGGGCACCTGTCGGGTCGGTCGGCCGGCGATCGGAGCGTCGATCGAGGGTCGGCTGCCCGCGATCGCCGGCGCCCGGCGTCGATCAGCCGAAGGGGCAGGTCAGTCCCCCGGGGACGACGGCGCACCGTGGTACCGGCGCCCCGTCCGGCCCCGCGGGCCACCGCGCCGCGCGAACGGAGGGGCACAACTCGATCGTCGCCATCGACAACCTTTCGCCAACCGCGGGTCTTCATCAGGTGCGTTAAGCGAGACTGAACTATCGCTCCCGCCATGAAACTGCACGCCCTGGCGACTGTCAAGTGGCCCGTGGCGCGGTCCGGACCTCTCGCGGCCGCGGGGCGCGGTCCCTGCGGAACCGGAAGACGGCCCCGGTCAGTTGCTCTCGACGGCCGAGGGAGGTGCTCGGGCCCGGCGCGGCCGGGCTCAGCGCCAGGCTCGCGATGTCGCTGTGTTGTTCACCTCGGGCGCACGCGTCGAGGGCTCCGGCGGCTCGCCCTCCGCGGCCGGGTCGGCTGCGTCCGCTGCGTTGGCGGCGAGTTCGATCCGGGTGCGCCGGATGTGACCGGCGAGCGTCTGCCCGGCCCCATCGGCGTCGCCCCGGTCGATGGCGTCGAGCAGCAGCCGATGCTCCGCGTTGACGATCCAGTGCCGGTGCGGACCCGCATGCTGGATGAACATCCGGCGGTAGTGCTGGGTGCCGTTCCACAGTCGCAGCACCATGGTCGTCAGGGTCTCGATGGTGCAGCCGCCGTAGGTGCGGAAGTGGAACTCGCGGTCGAGCAGCAGGAACTCGTTGACCGCCACGCCCGACTCGATGCGGTCCAGGATCTCCCGCATCGCGCCGATGTCGGCCGCGGACAGGGACGGGATGCTCTCCTGCAGGACCAGCGGTTCGAGCCGCTCGCGGAGCTGGTAGATCACGTCCATCTCGTGTGTGGTGAGCAGCGGCACCTGCGCACCCCGGTTCGCGTGGTGGGTGGTGAGGCCCTCGACCTCCAGAATGCGCAGCGCCTCCCGCACGGGTAGGCGGCTGGCACCGAGCCGGCGCGCGATGTCCTCCTGCCGGATGTAGTCCCCGGGCTGGAACTCGCCGCCGAGGATCGCCTCGCGCAGGAACCCGGCGATGCGCAGAGGTGCCGCCTCGCGCGGCTCCTCGGCCGCGCCGCCCGCCACCGAATTCCCGCTGCTCACCCCCGGGCCCCGCCCTGCGCGCGCCGGGCCTCCTCCTCGAGGTAGAAGGCGCGCCCGTGCGGGTAGGTGACCAGCTCGAACTGCATGCCCCACGGCGAGAGGAAGTAGATCCATCGCTGGCCCAGGTGCGCCCCCTTGCTCGTGGTCGGCTCGCCGAGCACGGTGACGCCGGGCTGACGTCGCAGGTACTCCACCGCGGCGTCCAGGTCGTCGACGTAGAGGGCGATGTGGTGCCCGCCGATGTCGCTGTTGCGCGGCTCCTCGGTCCGCTGATCGTCGGCGCGGTACTCGAACACCTCGAACACCGGGTGCCCGCCGCAGCGGAAGAAGTTGATGTTCGCCACGGCACCCGGGTCCACGTTCAGGTGGTCACGCATCCAGGTGCCCTCGGCGTCCGCGTACGGCCCGAGCGCGTACAGGAACTCCCAGCCCAGCACGTTCTCCAGGAACACCCGCGCCGCGGCGAGGTCCGGCACCGTGAATCCGACGTGGTCGAACCGTCGGAGTCCCGGGATTCCCGCAGTGGCGGTCATGTTCAGCGCCCTTCTTGTCGCAGGCAATGGATCCAATGGAGACTGAGACTAGCGAGATGATGGCCCCACTGGCTAGCATGGAACCGCAATTGGATCCAACTCGCGGAATGCGGAGCGGATCCCCCCGCGATCGCCGCGCCCGCCGGTTCCACCGGTCCACCCGCGGCCGCTCCGCACCGACGACGTTGGAGGGCACCCCGTGACCGACCGCCACACGCTCGACATGTCCGTCCCGTGGATCGAGGTCTCCGCCACGGAAGGGGACTGGGATGCCGCCGACACGGACCTGCTGGTCGCCATGTTCGGCCAGCTCGTGCTGATCCGGACATTCGAGGAGCTCGTCCTGGAGCTGGCCGCGGCCGGGCTGATCCACGGTCCGGCGCACTCCAGCATCGGGCAGGAGGGCGGCGCGGTGGGATCGGCGCTCGCCCTGACGAGCGACGACACCGTCAACGGCTCGCACCGCGGGCATCACCAGTTCCTCGCGAAGGTGCTGCACCACATCGCCCCCAAGGGCATCGACCTGCGGGAGCCCGTCGATCTCGACGTGCGCGCCGTCGTGCTCCGCACCCTCGCCGAGATCTGCGGTCTGGACCGCGGTTTCAGCCACGGCCGGGGCGGGTCGATGCACCTGAAGTGGAAGGAGGCCGGGGCGATCGGCACCAACGCGATCGTGGGCGGCGGCGTGCCGCAGGCCGCCGGATCGGCGTTCGCCCACCAGGTCGCCGGCACGGACGCGGTCGCCGTCACCTACTTCGGCGACGGCGCGGCGAACATCGGCTCGACGCTCGAGACGTTCAACCTGGCCGCGGCCTGGAAGCTGCCGCTGTGCTTCTTCATCGAGAACAACAGGTATGCCGTGTCCACCTCCGTGGACGAGGTGACCGCGGAGTCGCGGCTGTCCGCCCGCGGGCCGGGCTTCGGCATCCCCAGCTGGAAGGTCGACGGGATGGATCCGCTCGCCGTCTACCTCGCCATGCAGGAGGCGCTGGCGACGATGCGCTCCGGTCAGGGGCCGGCCGTCCTCGAGGCCGACGTGTACCGCTACTTCCACCAGAACGGCCCCTTCCCCGGCAGCGCCTTCGGGTATCGCACGAAGGACGAGGAGAAGCAGTGGCGGGACCGCGATCCCATCAAGCTGGTCGCCGGGCACCTGGTCCGCCGCGGGCTGTTCGAGCAGGACGAGATCACCGCGGCCACCGAGCGGGCGACCGCGCTGATGGCCGAGGTCCGGGACGAGTTGCTCGAGGCGGTGCCGGGCGGCAAGCCCGGCCAGCGCCGGATCAAGCCGGCCGAGTGGCCCGATCCGGCGTTCGTGGACGTCGGCGTGCGCGGTGACCTGGGCGAGTTCGACGACGCTCCGGTGTCCGATCTCGCCGAGCACGCCGACCGGCTGGAGGACCGGAAGTTCATCGAGGTCGTCGCGCAGGTGATGCACCGCCGCATGGAGACCGACGAGAGCATCGTCGTCATGGGCGAGGACGTGCACCGGCTGAACGGCGGAACCAACGGTGCCACGAAGGGTCTGAAGGACGCGTTTCCCGACCGCGTGCTCGGCACGCCGATCAGCGAGAACGCCTTCGCCGGGCTGGCCGGCGGGGTCGCGCTCGACGGGCGGTTCACGCCGGTCGTCGAGTTCATGTACGCGGACTTCATGTGGGTCGCGGCGGACCAGCTGTTCAACCAGATCGCCAAGGCGCGACACATGTACGGGGGCGACGACCCCGTACCGCTGGTGCTCCGCAGCAAGGTCGCGATGGGCACCGGGTACGGGTCGCAGCATTCGATGGATCCGGCGGGCGTCTTCGCCACCTCGGCCGGCTGGCGGGTGGTCGCGCCGTCCACCCCCTTCGACTACGTGGGCCTGATGAACAGTGCCCTGCGCTGCCAGGACCCGGTCGTCGTGCTCGAGCACGTGGACCTGTACAGCTCCACCGGGGCCGCTCCCGTCGACGACTTCGACTTCTGCCTGCCCGTCGGCAAGGCCGCGGTTCGGCGCAGCGGCGAGAAGCTCACGGTCCTCACCTATCTCGCCATGACGAGCTACGTGCTGCAGGCCGTGGAGGAGACGTCGGTGGACGCGGAGGTCATCGACCTGCGGTGGCTCGACCGGGCGAGCATCGACTGGGACACCATCGGCGAGAGCATTCGCAAGACCAACAACGTGTTGATCGCCGAGCAGGGGGCGCTCGGCACCTCCTACGGCGGCTGGCTCGCCGACGAGATCCAGCGTCGATACTTCGACTGGCTGGATCAGCCGGTGCAGCGGGTGACCGGCGGGGTGGCGTCGCCCAGCATCAGCAAGGTGTTGGAGCGCGCGGCGATCGCGCAGGACCGCGAGGTCGCGGCCACGCTGACCGAGATCACGAGGTAGGGACCGATGGCTGAACTCCTGCGCATGCCGGCGGTGGCGGCCAACGCCGACCGTGCCGTCCTGCTCGCCTGGTCCGTCGGGGAGAATTCCAGCTTCGCGGCCGACGACGTGCTCGCCGAGGTGGAGACCGAGAAGGCCGTCGTGGACATCGAGGCCGAGGCCGACGGCGTGCTGCTCAAGGCGCTCGTCGAGGCGGGCGCCGAGGTCGAGGTCGGCGCTCCCATCGCGCTGCTCGGCGGTCGCGGCGAAGGCGTGGACGACATCGCCGCGCTGCTGAAGGACCTCGGTGTCGACGCGGACGACAGCCGAGGTCCCGGCGGCCGTTCCGCAGGAGCCGGCCGCCAAGGCCGAAGCGACTGTCGGCGAGACGCTGGATCCCGAGATCGACGTGGCTGCCGCGGAATCGGCCGCGGCTGCGGGTGACGGTGGGACGGCATCGGCGGCTCCGGCTCCGGCACCGGCGTCGACGGCGACCCGAGCACCGGCGTCGACGGCGGCGCCGGAGCACAACGGGCGCGTGTTCGCCAGCCCGCTCGCCCGGCGGATGGCCGCGGACGCCGGACTCGAGCTGGCCGAGATCGCCGGATCCGGCCCGGACGGTCGGGTCCGCAGGGACGACGTCCGCGCCGCGATCGAGGCCCGCGATTCGGCGACGTCCGCTGCGCCGCAGCCGGTTTCGCCGCAACCGTCCGAGGGCGGAGCGGCTCCCGCCGCCGCCGGGTCGACCGGGAACTGGGTGGACGAACCGCACGGCAAGCTGCGCTCGATCATCGCCACCCGACTGACCGAGAGCAAGAACACCATCCCGCACTTCTACCTGCGGGCATCCATCCGCGTCGACCGGCTGCTCGCGCTGCGCGCCGAGCTGAACGCCGCCCTGCCCGGCAAGATCTCGGTCAACGACCTGATCGTCAAGGCGGCCGCCGCGGCGTACCGCGCCCTGCCCGAGGCGAACGTCATCTGGACCGACGAGGCGCTGCGCCGGTTCAGCACCGTGGACGTGGGCATCGCGGTGGCCTCCGAGCGCGGCCTGGTCACCCCGGTGCTGCGTTCGGTCGACACGCTCTCGGTGGGGACGGTCTCCGAGCGCGCCAAGGAGCTGGTGTCGCGCGCCAACGCAGGCCGCCTGCGCCCGGACGACCTCGAGGGCGGCGCGCTCACCATCAGCAATCTCGGCATGTACGGCGTCGAGGACTTCGCAGCGATCATCAACCCGCCGCAGTCGGCCATCCTCGCCGTCGGCGCCGCGCGGCCCGAGGCCGTCGTGGTGGACGGCCGCGTGGAGGCGGCGACGATCCTCCGGGTCACCCTGTCGGTCGACCACCGGGCGGTGGACGGCGCCCTCGCCGCGCAGTGGCTGCAGCGGTTCGTGGCGCTGCTCGAGGCGCCGGTGACGCTGCTGGCGTGACGGGGCGGAACGGAGCCTGCCGGGCGACGACCGTGCAGCGCGTGGTGGGCGGGTCAGCGCCCGCGTCGCGTCGCGGACCAGTCGAGGTAGGCCCGGCCGCGGTCCGACAGCCGGTAGCCGACCGGCAGGCTCTCGGTCAGGCCGAGTTCCTTGAACCTGCGCACGTCCGCCTTGAACGGCCTGGTCTGGCGGCCCAGCGAGGCGGCGAGATCGGGTGCCCTGGTGCCGGGCCGGTCGGCGATCATCCGCAGGATGTGCCGCGTCCAGGCGCCGGACTTGCGGCCCCCGTCGAGCTTGTCGAGCGCCGCGTCGATCGCCAGCAGGTCGTCGGAGGCGGGCATCGTCTGGCGGAGGCTGACGCGCTCGTCGGGTCGATCGAACGTCACACCGATCCGGTACAGCTGCATGCCGGCGCGCTTCTCGCCGGCCTTGCGCAGGGCGGCGAGCGACGGCATGCCGGCGCCGCGGGCGTCGTCGTCGGTCAGCTCGTCCTCGCTGACCGTGTCGACGGAGGTGAATCGGATGACGCCCGCGGTCGTCCGCTGGGTCCCGCCGACCCTCGCGCGCGGCTGATCCCAGCGGCGGAAGACGGCGGTGACGGATCCGTCCCTGATGCCCTCGGCGATGTCCCGGGTCAGCAGCATGGCGCGATCACCGGGATGCGGGCAGTCACGGGGCCAGGGTAGGTCCCCGCACCGGCACGCTCGAAACGGGGCCACCGGCCGGCGCCGCCCTGGCGGCTCAGCGCAGCCGGGGCAGCGCCTGGTCCTGGTGCAGCACCGCGTCGAACAGGTCGCCGCGCTCCGCGATGCGCTCGGCGATGGTGCGGATGGTGAACCGGTCCGGGGTCAGCGCGGGGTCGTCGAGTTCCGCCCACTCGATCGGCGCCGACACCGGGGCACCGGGTGCCGCACGGGCGCTGTACGGCGCGACAAGCGTTCTGTTGATGGCGTTCTGGGTGTAGTCGAGCCGCGCCAGGCCACCGCGGTCGTCGACGGTCCACTTCCAGCTGACGAGATCGGGAACGACCTGCCCCACCGTCTTGGACAGTTGCTCGACCCACCTGCGGGTGGCGGCGAAGTCGAGCCGGCCGTCCGCCGGCACCCAGATCTGGATCCCGCGCCGGCCGGTGACCTTGGCGCGGGCCACGATCCCGAGATGCTCGAAGGCGGTGCGGTGCAGCCGCGCGAGCACGAGCAGGTCGGACCAGCTGGTGGCGGTGCCCGGATCGAGGTCGATGAGCGCATAGGTGGGCCGGTGCGGGTCGTCCACCCGCGAGGTCCAGGCATGCCATTCGAGCGCGCCGTAGTTCGCCGCCCAGACCAGCGCGGCGGGTTCGTCGACGACCAGGTACGTCTGGGTCTCCCCGGGGTCGGCCTCCTCGTTCCGCCAGCGGGGTAGCCAGGACGGCGCGTGCGCGGGCACCTCCTTGTGCCAGAAGCCCTTCGCCTGCGCGCCGTTCGGGTAGCGGTGCATGTTCAGCGCGCGTCGGGCGAGATAGGGCAGCAGCGTGGGGGCGATCTGCGCGGCGTACCGCAGGAATTCCCGCTTGGTCACGGGCTCCTCGCCGTCCCGCGGCGGGAACAGCACCTTGTCCAGATTGGTCACCCGCAGCTCGCGCCCGAAGACCGCCCAGGTGCCGGACGAGCCCATCGCGTGCAGTGCGTGCAGGTCGTCGTCCGACGGACCGTCCACCGACCACGGCTTGAGCAGCTGCGACGCCCGCGCGGCGGGCAGGTCCGAGCGCCACAGCCGGTCCGGGTCGGCCTTCACCTCGTCGTTCGTCCGCCCGCTCAGTACCGAATACGGGTGGTCCTCGGCGTCCCAGCCGTCCACGGCGAACTCGTCGTGCTTGTGCAGCAGGAGCCACTGCTCCTTGCCGAAGTCGTCGACCCGGGTGCGGACGAGAACGAAGCGGCCACGCAGCTTCCGGCCGAACAGGTCGATGTGCAGCTCGCCCTTCTCGACCGCCCGTCGCGGGTCCGGCGGGTCGCCGGCGTCGTGCGGTTCCCAGCGCCCGGCGTCCCAGACGATCACGTCCCCGCCGCCGTACTCGCCGGCGGGGATGATCCCCTCGAAGTCGAAGTACTCGAGCGGGTGGTCTTCGACGTGAAATGCCGCACGCCGCGCGCTCGGATCGAGCGTCGGGCCCTTCGGTACCGCCCAGCTGACCAGGACGCCGTCGATCTGCAGCCGGAAGTCGTAGTGCAGCCGGCTGGCCCGATGGCGCTGCACGACGAAGCTGCGTGCCGCCGCGTCGGGGAGCGGAAGCAGGTCACCGGCCGGCTCCGGCGTGCGCGAGAAGTCGCGCATGCGGCGGTAGGTCGCCAGCGGGGATGAGCGCTCGGCCATGGCGCGGTGCGGTGCTCCCTCCGGTGTTCGACGGATGCGAGGTCAGTTCCCCGTGCGGTCCACGGTGCACCGCGCCCGCCCCGGCGGACGATTTGGACCGGCCGGCCGTCCGCCGGGGCGATGTCGCGGATGCGGTTACCCGGTGGCGCTCCGCCGGCCGGTCATCAGCGCGGCGCCGGCCAGCAGCATCAGCAGGCCGATGCCCAGGAAGGCGCCGATCCGGGTCCCGGTCGAGGCCAGCCCGGCAACGGACGGGCCCGCGGACTGCAGCGGGGCGATCGCCCGGACCGGGCGCTGCGCGGGGGCGGTGGGATCGGTCGGGTCAGTGGTCCCCGTCGGATCGGTTGCCGCGCACGCACCGGAGGCATCGCGGAGGATCCCCACGCCGAGATGTTAAGCGGCGCGTCGCTTTTCGAGCGGGCATGATGAGCTGCCCCATGAGGCAGCGATCTCCCCGGTCGGGGATACGAGCGGCGGGGCGGAATGCCGGGATCGGACCGCGGACCAGAACGGGGTGGGAACGGGGTCAGAACGTGAGCATCGGCGCCAGCGGCCCGGTGATGAACGTCCGGGTGAGGGTGTCGAGTGCTCCCTCGATCCGCAGGCGGTCGACGGCTGCCGAGACGCAGGGCGTGAGCGGCGAGTCCTTGGCCAGCACCAGGTGGAACTGGTCCGGCTGCCACCGTCCCGGTTCGACCTGGCCGGCGACGGCGAGGCCGGGGTCTGACCGCGCCGCGTCGATCGCATCCGGCGTCGGCAGCACCACGGCCTGCACCCCCGTGGAGACGCTCGAGGTCGACGGGGACGACGCCGCCGCCACTGCCGCCGCGGCGGCGGCGGGGGTGTCGAACTGCTCGGCGGCCGTGAGGCCGCGCTCGTCGAGGGAGAGCGTGCCCGTTCCGCCCTCGATGACACCCAGCCGCAGGGCGCCGACGTCCGGTGGCCCGGCGGGCGGGAGTGCGCTCCTGGGCATCAGCACCGCGTCGGTGATCGAGTAGTAGCCGCTGGAGAAGTCGACAAGCGCTGCCGCCTCCGGCGTCTCGCGGATGTTGTCGATCAGCATGTCGAACCCGGCGGTGTTTCCGCCGAGCGCGGCCGCCGTGTCCACGGACGTCCAGGTCACCCGGTCGGCCGGGTAGCCGAGGATGGCCGCCACCCGTCTCGCGATCTGCGCCTCGTAGCCGTCCGCCGTGGCGGGATCGGCGGTGGTGAACCACGGCGGCCGGGGATCCCGGCCGGTGGCGACGACCAGCGAACCCGGGGTGGCCGTGGCCAGTGCACCGGGCGAGCAGTCCGGCAGGGCGGCCGCGGTCCTCTCCGGCAGATTCTGCTCGGTGGGCGCCGCGGAGACCCCGGGGGCGGGTCCGCCCGACTCGGTCCCGGACGGAGAGGTGTCGCGCGCCGAGGTTTCGAGGACCGATGTCGCGACGCTCGCGCCGGTTGTCGACGAGCCGCTCGGGGTCGTCGGGGCCGCGCACCCGGTCGCGGCGGCCGCCAGCAGCACCGCCGCGGCGAGGGCGGTCCAGCCCCTGGTCGTCATCGCGCCCCTCCTGCCGTCCGTCCGCGTCGTGCCCTCGTGCCCATCAGTTCACCTGCAGGGTGAGGGTGCCGATCCACGGATTGATGTTCGGCGCGCCGATGTTGATCGCGTACGACGTGAACCGGTGCATGCCCGTCGGCGACGGGACGGTGATGTCGAACCCGTGGTCGCCGCCGATGCCGAGCGCCTGGTTGACGTCCGGCCTGGCCTGGCCGGTGGGAAACCAGGAGATCCCGGCGTCGTCCCGGTAGGCGGCGACCTTGATCGCGGCGGCGGGGTCGTCCGGGTCGACCGCCCAGCCGCGCATGCGGACCTGCCCCGGCCCGGCCCGTGCCACGGAGTCCAGGTGACCGACGGCGGTTCCGACGTCGACCGCCGCCTGCCCGACCACCGGATTCCCGATGCCGCCGCCGGCGTTGATGGCGAAGACCGTCACCGTGTGGCGTCCCGGCGGCGCCGCGAACGTGATGTCGAAGCCGTGGGTGCCGGTGATGCCGAACGCCTGGTTCACGTCGCCGCGCGGCCGGTCGGTCGGAAACCAGGACACGCCCTGACCATCGACGTACACGGCGACGGGGATGGAGGTGGCCGGCTCGTCGGCGTCGTAGGACCACCCGCCGAGCCGGACGGTGCCGCTCGGGCCCACGCTCACCGCGTCGACGTTGCCGCGGGGCAGGAAGCCGGAATTGATCGCCGCCGTGCCGAGCAAGGGGTTGTCCCACCCTGGGCCGGTGTTGATCGCGTACACCCGCATCGTGTGTGGACCGGGTGGCTGGCGCACGGTGATGTCGAATCCGTGGTCGCCGGCGATGCCGTACGCCTGGTTGACGTCCGGGCGCGGGATCCCCGTCTCGTACCAACTGATCACGGGCCCGTCCGCGGCGACGGCCACCGGGATCTCCACCGACGTCGCGTCGGGATCGATCGTCCAGCCCTGCAATCGCACCGACTGACCGGACACGGTGACACTCTCCAGGTTGCCGATCGGGTTGCCCCACAGCGAAGCCTGGATCAACCGGGCCGTCACGGTCGCGGTCGTCCGCATCGGGTCGGGATACCCGCCGCTGAGCTGGAGCACCGACACGAAGTAGCGGTCCGTGTAGCCGACCGAGTGCACCGCGCAGTCCGGAATCGTCCAGAAGCTGTCGCATCCCCAGCCCTGCTTCGAGCCGTGTACCCCGCCCAGCGCGTTGAGCCCGAAGTACTGGTTGAAGCCGGCGTCCTGTCCGGAGCCGGTCGGCGCGGTCTGGCTCATCACCGGCATCAGCCACGGGCCGACGGCGTCGTCCTTCGACGCGAGGTACAGGAATCGCGTGACGTCGGCCGCGGTGATCCGGGCGGCGCCCCAGTGGCCGGGCCGATCCGTCGCGTTGGTGGTGGCGGGCAGCCCGTACCGGGCGGCGACGGTGGGGATGGCGCTGGCGGTGAAGTAGGACGACGCGGTGGCGTCATCGCTGTAGATCAGCATGTACGCCAGGCGGTCCTTGACGGACTGCGGGGTCGCGGCGTGCCCGCCGTAGAGCAGCAGGTAGTACGTCGCGATGAACAGCTTCATGATCGACTCGGAGGCGACCTGGGCGCCGGCGTTACCGGTCTGCGCCACCACCGCGCCGGTCTGCCGGTCCATCGCGCTCACGAACTGGGTGACACCCTGCGCCGCCGCGCTCTGCACGCCCGCGGTCATCGCCTCGGCCGGGGTCTGCGCCGCGTTGGCCGGCGCGGCCGGACCGACGAACGCCAGGGCGACCATCGTCACGACGAGCGAGACCGAGATCGCACGACGCACGGGTCCCCCTTTCCTTCGTCGGGCATGCCTTGGGGCGCGCCGCGGTCGCGCGATCCCTTCGTGGTCAGCCGGCCGGGCCGACCAGTTCCGTCGCCCCGGCCGGTCGGGCACGCCCGGCGCGCCGGGTCGAGGCCGCCCGCGCCGTCGTCCGTGCGGCCAGTCCTGCCGTACCCCAGATCGCCGCCAGCGCAACCAGTGCCGGCGCGACCACGGGCCAACCGACCGCGGCGGCGAAGACCAGCACCGCCGACGCCTGGGCCACGAGCGCCGCCTGCACGGACCGGGGGCCGAGCTGCGCGAGCCGCCGATGCACCCGCCGCAGGCCGCCGGGATCCGTGGCGCCGGCACCGATCAGCACGCCGAGCCCGCGCACGAGACCGAACACCAGGCCGAGGATCAGGGCCAGGGCGGGCGACCCGCTCAGCACCCCCATGACAGGAACCAGGTACACGGCGGCGGTCATGATGTAGGTCGCGAAGCCCGTGCCGATCTGGAACCCGAACCCGGAGGCGTAGACCCAGCGGCGGTAGCGACCGAGCCAGTGCTCGTTCACCTGGCGCGGGTTCTCGGGCAGCGGGACCAGGCCCGCGTCGCTCGCGAGCGTCACCAGCGCGCACCCGGCGATCAGGGCGATGGCGATCGTGTCGGGCACGGCGGATGCCAGCCAGGCGCCGGCCGCCGCCGCCCCGCCCAGCAGCGCTCCGCCGGCCACGGCGCCGGCGACGAACCAGGCGACGGTGACCGGATACCGGTGCCCGCGCGCGCTCTCGGAGAAGGGGTTGACGGCGGATACCATCGACAGCCCGCATGGCGACCAGGTGCCCCGCACGGCGGCCACCACCGCGACGAGCACCGAGACGGTCAGCAGCGCAGGGCTTTCGCTCATCCACCCGCCGTCCATCAGGTCACCCGCACCGTCGTCGTGCCGATCCAGGGGTTGTCGTTGTACGGGCCGATGTTGATGGCGTAGGCGGTGAACTGGTGATCGCCGGGAGGCGAGGGCACGGTGATGTCGAAGCCGTGATTGCCGGACACGCCGAGCGCACTGTTCACGTCGGGCCGCGGCTGCCCGGTGTCGTACCAGTCGATGCCGTAGACGCTGTCCCGGTATGCGGCGACCTTGATCGCGGCCGCCGGGTTGTCGGGGTCCAGCGCCCAGCCACGCATCCGGACCTGCCCCCCGCCGATGGCAACCGCTGAGTCGAGATGCCCGATCGGCGTGCCGACCTGCGAGAAGGCCTGGCCGAACAGGGGATTGCCGTAGCCGCCGGCAACGTTGATCGCATACACCGACACGGTGTGACCGCCCGCCGGTGACGAGAAGGTGACGTCGAATCCGTGACTGCCGCGGATCCCGAACACCTGGTTGACGTCCGGCCGTGCCACACCCGTCGGGAACCACGAGACGCCATGGCCGTCGAGGTAGACGGCGATGGGGATCTCGGTGTCCGGCTCGTCGGGATCGTAGGCCCAGCCGGCGACCCGGATCGTGCTGTTCGGTTTGGCCTGCACCACGTCCAGGTTGCCGCGCGGCGGGTACCCGACGCTGACCGCGCGACTGCCGACGACGGGGTTGTCGTTGCCGCCCGCGCGGTTGATGGCGAACACCTGCATCACATGCTGGCCGGAGGGCTGGGAGACCGTGATGTCGAACCCGTGGTTGCCGGTGATGGAGTAGGCCCGGTTGACGTCGGGTCGCGGGATCCCGGTCGGGTGCCAGCCGATGTCGGCCCCGTCGGCGTGCAGTGCGACCGGGATCTCGACCCCGGGCTCATCGGGGTCGAAGGTCCATCCCTGCAGGCGGACCGACTGGCCGGACACCGAGGCGGCCTCCAGGTTGCCGATGGGATTGCGTCCGACGCAGGGCGCCGAGTGGCTCGCGGTCCGGTTGTCGGTGGCGCTCGTGGTCGTGCAGGTGCCGACGAACTGCTCCCACGGCGGCACGCAGGACACCAGCCGGCACACGACGGGCCCGGTGTTCGACATCGGGACCCCGAGACTGCACTGGCCGTAACGGAACTGGTTGCACGCGACGCGGCGCTGGTCACAGCTGCCCTCCGCGCAGCGGCACTGCCATGCGCCGTCCCGGTAGGCGTTGCAGTCCACGTAGTACCGGGCGGCGCCGCCGCAGAACGATGAGTTGTCGGCCTTCCACCAGCCGCCGATGAACGAGTTCGGCGGGCAGCTGTTGACGCCGTTGTTGATCGTGCAGCAGAAGGCGGAATAGCCGTCGTTGCAGCCGGGGTCGAGCCCGCAGACCGCGTCGTAGGCGTGGGCGGGCCGGACCAGGAAGCCCCAGGGGTCGACGGCCATCGCCGCGCCGACCAGGGCGGCGCCGCCGAGGAACCCGCGCCGGGAGGTCCCCGGCTTCTCCCGCGCGCTGGACCGGCCCGCCAGCGCGCCGACGAGCCGCTCGCCGAGGGTCGGCCGGCGGCTGTCCGGCGCGGCCCCGGCGCGGCCGAACGGCCGGGGCGCGACGACCGTCACGACGCCGCGACCGTGACGGTGTCCAGCACCGCGTTCACCTGGTCGCTCGCCGCAGCGGCGGTGCGGTCCGAGCCGATCACGACGTACAGGCAGAGCGGCCGGCTGTTCTCGGTGAAGAACACCTGCCAGCCGGCCTGGCCGGGAATCCTGCGCTGCAGTCCGTTCGGGTCGAACTGTTCCGCCCGGACGCGCGGGATGCCCACGGTGCCGAACAGCGCGGTGCCGCGGCACTCCGGCCCGAACTCAAGCAACGAGACGAACACGTGCCCCGCGCGCATGAGCTCGACCGCGCCCGAGCCGTAGTCGCCGCGCTGGGCGGGCAGCCCGAAATTGGCCAGGTGCACCACGGCCCTGGTCTCCTCCCCGAGCCAGCCCGCCGCCCCGCCGGGCGCCGTGCGGGCCGTTGCGGAGCGGCTCTCGAGGCTGAACGGGGTGACCGGCCGGACCCGACGGAAGATCCGGCCCTCCCACGCCCCCGGCAGCCGGACGCCGAACCCGTGGCCCTCGAGAACCGGATCCGGCTGCGTCGGAGCGGGTGTCGTCACGGGGCACCGCCGTACAGGCTCGGGTGCCCCGGCGCGATCCCGGCGGCCAGCAGCGCCCGGTCGACCTCCACCTCCCGCTCGGCGTCCGGGCGCGGCTTGCGCACCGAACGCATGCCGGCCGCGTCGCCGATGGACAGCCTGATCAGGCCGGACACCTGGCTGAGCGAGGTACCGGATCCCTCGCCCTTGACCCGGCCGCTGGGCCCGTCGACGACGATGACGTAGGGCGAACCCGGCACGCCGTAATCGGACCATGCCTCGCTCGACATGACGACATCGACGCCGGGGGAGGCCTTCTCACCCAGTGCGCCGATGCTCTCCGATTCGGGTCCCTTCGTGATCACCAGCGTCCTGCCACCGAGGTCGGGCAGCGCCGCCGGGTCCGCGAACTGCCGCCAGAATCCGTCGCAGCCGGTGCACCCCGACGACAGGAAGACCAGCACGGTGTCGTGCCGGACACCGACCGTCCGCGCCGTGATCACCTCTCCGGCCAGTCCGACGCCGACGATGTCGTGCGCGCTGGGCCAGCCCGCGCGATCGACCCCGCCTCCACCGCGCCCGCCGGTCACCCCGGGCAGCACCGGATCCGGCAGCGGCTGCACACCGTCGACGGTGCGGAAGCCGGCCGGATCGACATCGCGGCCGCCGGGGCGAGCCGGCCGCTGCTCGGGATCGCCGCCGTCCAGTCGGTGCAGCCGCCGCAGCACCGTGGCGTACGCCCGGAGCAGCCCGGTGACCAGCACGCACAGCACGATCAGGATCACGGTCTGCACGATGATGAGCACCGTCATCGGCCTGCCACCTCCGCTCGACGGTTCTCCAGCTCGGGCAGCGCCGTCATGGCCAGCGAGAGCAGCCAGGCCAGCACCAGCACGTCGGCGGCCAGCGCCAGCCCCTCGCCGCCGTTGCCGACCACGGCGGACAGCACTGCGGGCTGGGGCCAGACGACGCCGGCGACGCCCACCGTCGCGCCGGCCGCGGTCACCGCCAGGTGCCAGCGGCTGACCGGCTGGGACGATGAGCCGATGCACCCGCAATCCGCGCCCGGCGCGACGCGCAGCATGCGCGCGGCCACCGCGGTGAGGACGAGGTAGGCGGCGGCCGTCAGGGCCGCCGCGCCGCCGCCGCCCCCGAGGAGAACCGCGAACGCGACGGCGATCTCGATGCTCGACAGCACCCGGACCGGGCCGGCGCCGGCGACCCGTCGGATCGGCTCCGGCAGCGCGCCGCGCAGCGCCTGGACGGCGGACGCGGGACGGATCAGCTTGCTCAGGCCCGCCGCACCCAGGAGAAGGGCGAAGGCGCCGAGCAGACCGACCATCACCACCTCCTGGCGCGGATCAGAAGACGATCACTGCGGCGTGACTGTACCCAGCACATCGGTGACCGAGCGTGAGGTCGGGCCGCGATTCGCCGGTTGCCGGCCACCGGGATGCCGGGGTGCGGTGCCCGTCCGCGCCCGCAGGTCGCCGAGGGCGCGGACGAACGGGCGCGTCGAGCCCGGTCGAGCCGGAGCGGCGCCGCCGCTCAGGCAACGAGCGCGGGAAGGATTCGGGGGGCGGCACTCTCGGTCTGATCGCCGGCATCGGCACCGAGCTCGTCGCGCCGGACCAGCTCCGCGTAGCGCCCGCCGCGGGCGAGGAGCTCGATGTGCGTGCCGCTCTCGACGATGCGACCGGCGTCCATCACCACGATGCGATCGGCATGGCGCACCGTGGACAGCCGGTGCGCGATGGTGAGCGTCGTCCGGCCGGAGAACAGCGAGCCGAGCGCGGCGGTCACCGCGGCCTCCGTCTTCGTGTCCAGGGCGCTCGTCGCCTCGTCGAGCACCAGCACCGGCGGATTGCGCAGGATCATCCGGGCGATCGCCAGCCGCTGCTTCTCGCCGCCGGAGAAGCGGTAGCCCCGCTCCCCCACCACGGTGTCGTAGCCGTCGGGCAGCGACGCGATGAGGTCGTGGATGTTCGCCGCGCGGGCCGCGGCCTCGATGTCCTCGATGCTCGCGTCCGGCTCGGCGAAGCGCAGATTGTCCGCGACGGAGGCGTGCAGCAGGTAGGCCTCCTGCGACACGATGCCGACCACCGACGCGAGATCGCTCAGGCTCAGCTCCCGGGTGTCGACGCCGTCCACCAGCACGGCGCCGCGGTCCGGGTCGTACAGCCGCGCGGCGAGGTAGCCGAGCGTGGTCTTGCCTGACCCGGTGGATCCGACCACGGCGACGTGCCCGCCGGCCGGGACGGTCAGCTCGACATCGCTCAGGGTGGGGGCCTCCGCGCCGGGGTAGCCGAAGCTCACGCCGGCGAAACGCAATTCACCGCGCGGGCTCTCGAGCGTGCGTGGCGTCGCGGGATCGTCGATGTCGACCGGCTGGTCGAGGTAGTCGAACACGCGACGGAACATCGCCATGGACGTCTGCATGTCCACGCCGGTGCGCAGCAGCGAGACCATCGGGCGGAACAGCTGCGTCTGCAGGGCGGTGAACGCGACAAGGGTGCCGATGGAGACCGGACCCGTGGTGCCGGAGACGGTGAAGGCGGCTGCGAGGTAGATCGCCGCGGGCAGGATCGACACGATGATGCCGATGCTGGACTGCCGCCAGCGGCCGGTCATCGCCGAGCGCACCTCGAGATCGGCGAGATCGGAGGAGGTGTCGGTGAACTTCGAGCCGAGCGCCGCGCTCCGGCCCATGGTCTTGGTGAGCAGGATGCCGGACACCGAGAGCGATTCGGAGACCTGGCTCGACAGGTCGGCCATCCGCTCCTGCCGGGTGGTGGCGATCTCGCGGCGCATGCTGCCGACCTTGCGGGAGATGAGCACGAACACCGGCACCAGCGCGAGGGACACCAGGGTGAGCTTCCAGTCCAGCGCGAGCATCGCGACCAGGGTGGCCACCACGGTCGTCCCGGAGGACACGACGCTGGTGACGGTGCCGGTCACGGTCGCCTGCATCGAGCCGATGTCGCCGGCGATCCGCGACTGGATCTCTCCGGTGCGCGTCCGGGTGTAGAAGCCGAGGGACAGTCGCTGCAGGTGGGAATAGACGTCGGTGCGCAGCCGGTGCATCACGGACTGGCCGACGACGGTGGACTGGCGGGACTGGATCACGTCGAGCACGGTGGTCGACACCGCGATCAACACCATGCCGCCGGCGAGCAGGGCGGTCAACACGGTGTCGCGTTCCGGCAGCGACACGTCGAGGATGTGCCGGAGGAGGAAGGGCGACGCGACCGAGATCAGGGCGGACGCGACGATCAGGATCGCGACGCCGACCAGTCGGGTCCGGTGCGCGGCGAAGAGGGCGACGATGCGGCCGACGTCACCGGGCTTCGCCGCCGGCGCCGGACGGCGATCGGCGCGGGAGCCGGTCGCCCGAGAGGATGGTGCGCCGCTCGAGCGGCGCTGGAGTGGGATGCTTCGGGTTTCGATGGGCGCCGTCGTCATGGGCGCCTCCTTTCGTCACGTATCTGGATTCACATGCTGAGGGTACCTCTAAGTGAGCTAACCTCACAATGAGGAAGCCTTATGATCTTCGCCACCATCCCCGGACTCAGGAGGACGGCGTGACCGGACCCGAATCGCCGGCCCGCCAGAAGTCGACGCGCACCGGGTCGCCCGGCAGGGCGTCGACCGGCAGGGCGTCGACCGGCAGGGAGTCGACCGGCAGCGGGGACCTCACCGACCGGGTGATGCGACTGGCGCACCTGATCCGGCGCGCGTCCGCCGACGGCCTGGCACCGCTGCACCTGACACCGGCCCAGAGCCGCGCGCTCCGGGTGATCGCCAGGGCCGACGGTCCGCTCCGGATGGGCGAGCTCGCCGCCTTCCTCGGGGTGGTGCCGCGGTCGGCGACCGGACTCGTCGACCCGCTGGAGGCGTCGGGGCTGGTGGCGCGCGCCGTCGACCCGGACAACCGGCGGTCGGTCCTGGTCACGCTCACCGACCGCGGCGTCGAGATCCAGCGGGAGATGGCCGCCGCCCGCAAGGCCGCGGCCGATCGGATGTTCGGCGAGCTGACCGCGGCGGAGCGGGCGGAGCTGTCCCGGCTCCTCGATCGCGTGCTGCCGGACGGTTGACCGTCGCCGAACTCGTGTGTCCGACCGGATGGAGTGGGATGGTGCCGTGATGATGCTGTCGATCCTGGTGCGCCGGCTGCGGCCCGGCGTGACCTTCCAGGAGTTCAGGGACGCCTGGATCGCGGAGGCCGATCACTTCGGCTTCCCGGTCGAGGTGTCGCACGCCCAGCGGCTCGACGACGACCGGGAGATCGTCTCCTACTCGCTGATCGACGCGTCGCGGGAGGACGTGCTGGCCGCGCTCGCCAAACCCGCTATCGCGAGCGGGGAGCGGGACCGACACGAGCGGATCGACCGGGTGATCGAGTCCACCGTCGTCAAGGGCCTCTACGAGGTGGTCGACACGACGACCCTCACCTGAACCGTGACCGACGAAGCGCGTGGCCCCGCCCGCGGGACGACCCCGGACCCGGATGTCCGCACGGCGAGCGGCGATTTCGCCGCCCTGATCTCGCGGTTCGACCCGCCGGTTCCCGAGATCGCCACCCGGGCCAGGGCTCTGATCGCCGCGGTGCTGCCCGGGGTGGTCGAGGTGGTGTGGGAGCACCAGGGCACGATCGGGTACGGCACGGGCCCGAGAAAGATGTCCGAGCACTTCTGCTATCTGGCGCTGTACCCGCGACACCTCAATCTCGGGTTCAACCACGGCGCCGAACTGGCGGATCCCGCGGGTCTGCTTCATGGCTCGGGTGCCCTGATGCGCTCGCGCCGGATCACCGCCGTCGAGCAGCTCGACGATCCCGCCCTCCGGGACCTGATCGGGGCGGCCAGCAGACACCGGGTTCCACCGCTGGAGCCCTGACACCAGCGGGCCAGGGTGGGAGGCTGGTCTCCGCACGCGATCCGCGAATCCTGGAGTGTCCGATGCGCGTTCTGTTCAGCAGCTGGCCGGCCTACGGGCACCTGCTCCCGATGATCCCGCTGGCCCGGGCGGCCGAGCGTGCCGGCCACGAAGTGCGCATCGCGTCGGGATCCGACGTCACGCCACTGATCGAGCAGCGCGGCTTCGCCGCCGCCACCGCCGGCCCGACGCTCGCCGAGTCCTACGCGGCCGCGGGCGCGGCGATGGCCGAGCACGTCGGCCAGGTCCGTTCCTTCAGCGAGATGAGCCCGCAGCAGGAGATGGAGCTCTCCGCGCGCTTCCTGTTCGGTGCGGGCGCGGTGCTGCGCGGCCGAGACCTGTTGCCCCAGATCGAGACCTGGCATCCCGGCGTGATCATCCACGACAATCTGGAACTGGGCGGGCCGGCCGCGGCCGAGCGGGCGGGAGTCCGCCACGTCACGCACTCGTACGGCCCGATCGTCCCGGGGAGCACCGAGTTCGCCGCCGTCGCGGGCGAGACCATCGCCGCGGCAGGACTTCCCGACCCGATTCCCGCCATGCTGGCGGGCACCTACCTGGACGTCTGCCCGCCGAGCCTGCAGCAGCCGACCGTCGCGCCGTGGATCACCGCGACCCCGCTGCGCCCGGCGGCGGGGGACGTGCTGGCGGGCGACGCCGTTCCCGACGGCTTCGCCGCCCTGCCAGAGCCCACCACGGTGTACCTCACTCTCGGCACGATCATGAACCAGCGACCGGACGTGTTCCGCGCGGTGCTGGAGGGCTGCGCGCGCCTGCCGGTGAACGTGGTCGCCACCACGGGGCCGGGCGTCGACCCGGCCGACCTCGGCGCGCAGCCGGCCAACGTCCTGGTGACTTCGTATCTCGCCCAGGCACTGGTGCTGCCGCACTGCGCGGCCGTGGTGTCGCACGCGGGTGCCGGGACGATGCTCGGCGCCCTGTGTTTCGGGCTGCCCCAGCTGTGCCTGCCGCAGGGCACGGACCAGCCGTCGAACACCGCCGCCCTCGTGCGCTCCGGCGCCGGGCTGGCCCTGTCGGCCGAGGAGACCACGGCGGACAACGTTGCCGCCGCCCTGGGCCGGCTCCTGGACGATCCGCGCTACCGCGAGGCGGCCGAGCGCGTGCGCGGCGAGATCGAGTCGATGCCGGACGCCGACGCCGTGGTGGGCTCCTTGCTCTGACGGTCGCCTCAGCGCGATCGCGTGACCCCCTGCTCTACGACGTCTACGCGCAGCACCCCGGAGGATCCCGCTCGCGACGCACCCTGACCTCGAGTGGTCCGGTGCCGGCGGGTGACTCGCGCCGCACCCGGATCGCCCGAAGGGGCAGCCGATCATGCCCCGGCGTCCGGCGCCGACGGCCACCGCGCGGTGCGATAGTTCGTCGGTGGGCCACGACGTTCGCGTCGACCGCGAGACCGTTGACACCATCCGGCCGCCGCACGCCACGGCGTCCGGTCAGGTGACGACGTCGGACACATCGATGCCGCCCGGGCCCGCGCTTCTGCCGCGGATGGACTTCGGCGCCCGCAGCCGTTTCCTGCCCGTGCTCCAACGGGCCGTCGGCAACGCCGCGGTGGTCGCGGCCCACCGACGTACTCACCGATCGGCGCGATCCGAGGGCGCCACGGTTCAGCGCTGCGGCCCGATTCCGCCCGAGGTGTGCCCGTGCCATGACGGGGACGACGCCGAGGAATCCGTCGACGCGCACGCGCACGGCGGCCCGGTCGCCGGGAATGGCTCGCTCCAGCGTCAGGACACGCCCCCGGAACGAAAGCCCGAGGACCTCACGGGGACGCCGTTCGAGAAGCTCGATCCGACGCTCAAGTCGAAGCTCGCCGACAAGGGCATCTACGACTGGAAGGGCAAGCCGACCTTGGCCGAGGCGCTCGGCGAGATGGGCAACTCGGATCTCGCGGCGCTGTCCCGGGTCGCTGCGATGATCAGTTCGACCGCCCCGTTCCTGTGGGACTACGTCGCGGGGATCGGCGGCTCCTGGGTCACCGACAATTTCGGGGTCGGCATCAAGTGGAAGGACAACGGCACGCTCGGCGAGAAACTCAAGGCGAGCGGGGCGTTCTGCAAGGACAACCCGGTCACCGCGAGGTACTACCACGGATCGACGAATTCGTACCGGCAGGTCCCCGGCAGTCCGGGCAGCCCGTCCCTGCACGTGACCATCGACGGCTCCAAGACCGACGTACACATCGACGCGCACCAGCCGATCGAGGGCAAGGACTTCTTCGGCGGGTGCGACCTGGACCTGTCCGCGTGGTGGGACCACGCCGGCGAGGTGGTCAGCGGCAAGGGCGGGGCACGAGCCACCGCGCTGGGCAGGTACGGCGTGGCGCGTGGCGGTATCAACGATCTCCGGGCCGCGGCCACCGATGGCCAGAAGATCCGCCTCGACGAGGCGAACGAGAAGATGAACTCGATCCAGTTCACCGTGCAGAAGTACGCCGCGATGGGGGGCATGGTCGGCAACGACTTCGAGGGCGACCGGGCGATGCTGGCCGACAAGGCGACGATGGGTGTTCTCGAGGAGGTCGAGGCAACCGTCGCTCAGATTCGCTCCGAGCAGCAGGAGGCCCGGGAGGCCGAGGCACGCAAGTACCGGCCCAAGCCGGAGTTCGGACCGAAGTGGTGAGCGCCCCGAGCGTCTTCAGCCGGTCGGCCGAACCCGGAGACCGGCATCGACTGTGATGGAGCTCATCTCCGTTGTGCTGATGGGGGTTTCGCGTCGGCGATTGGGGTCTGCCGCGAGGCGCCGGCGTGCCGGCTGGCCGTCAGGAACGCCGGGTGGCCGCCACGGCGAACGGCACCTTGGCTCCGATGGGTTCTGCGGCCGCCGCCGGCAACCCCTGACCCGCCATCGTCCGGCAGATCTCCGCCAGCAGCTGGGTGTCGCAGTAGACATGCAGTTCCGTGACTTTCGCCCACCGCAACCGGATCACGTGGACGCCCTGGTTGGAGAACTTGTTTCCCTCCCGATCGGTCACGTGATCCACCCATTCGATCATGGCGACGGTGTCCCACGGCCAGCCGCCCACGACCATCTTCGTGATCTCGAACCGCAGCGTCGGGAAGATCTCGGCGAGACGGTCGTACCACCGCTGGATCTCGTCCATGCTGTCCCGTCGACCGGCCAGCGGATGATCGCCGGAGAACCAGTGCTCCGCCGCATCCGGCTTGAATTGCCGGACGATCGCCGCGTAGTTGCCGTTGTTGATGGCCTCGAACGATTTCCGCAGGTTCCTGCGGACGATCAGGTGATACATGACGGGGTTCCTTCCTCGGCGGGTGGCCATGCGGGGGACTGGGGCGGGGACACTTCTCGATGGCGGTGAAAGGTCAATGCGGCGCGCGGGGCGGCGTGCACCGCGACGCTGAGCACGAGGTGACTGCGGTCGATCCACTGGTCGAGACGCCAGATGTCGGCGTCGGGTGTGCCGGGGCCCGGCCGGAGTCTCGGCCCGGCGGCGGTGCGCGCCGTTCCGATCGCGGTCAACGGAATGCTCATCCCGATCCCGCGGGCCTTCAGATAGGCCTCCTTCAGCGTCCAGGTGCGCAGGAACTCGGTCCGGCGGTCGGCGGCGGGTGCGCGAACGAGCTCCGAGAGTTCGCGCTCGTCGAGCGCCAGCCGCGCGAGCGGTTCGACGTCGAGACTCCGGTGAGCGTCCTCGATGTCGATGCCGCATGGCCGGTCCAGCGTGACCACCACCGCCATCCACGTGGTGGTGTGCGACACGTTGAACCGCAACCGGCGGGCAGAACGGGGAGAGTCGATCGTCGGTTTGCCGTGCGGACCCACCCGGAACCGCCACTGCTCCGGCCCGACCGCTGGCAGGCACCAGCTGAGCGCACGTCGCAGGACGGTGTGCCGCGACTCGTAACGCTCTCGGTGAGCGGGGAACACCAGGCGGTCACGCGCCGCCCGCTCGCCGCGGTCCAGGACCGAGACGTGGCCGCCCTGGGCGCCGGCGCGCGGGTCGACGATCCAGAGATGCACCTGATGCGGGCGGATCACGACGGAGCCCCCACACGGTCCGGAAACCGGTCGTCCGGGACCGGCGGCGGGACGGCGATGGAGGACGGGTGGGGGACACCCGGCGTCACGGCTGCGGTGCCGGCCGCCGGGACACCGCCGTCCGGCGCCGCACGGTGTCGGCCCGCCGGTCGGAACCGATGCGCTGACCAGCGACGCGGCATCCGCGCCGGGACGGCCGATCGGTGCCGGAGATCGGCCGGAAGCTCGGTGCCGAACCTGCGATGCCATCGCTGCAACCACCCGGGGCCCGCCCAGTTCCAGCGGCCCAACAGAACCATGAGGGAGGGAACGAGCAGCGCCCGGACGATCGTGGCGTCGATCAGCACACCCAACGCGGTCCCGACGCCCAACTCCTTGATGAACACGACGTCCGAACTCGCCAGCGCGCCGAGCGCGACGCAGAACAGCAACGCGGCCGCGGTCACGATGCGACCGGTCCGGCCCAGACCGAGGATGACGGCCTCGCGCTCGTCGGCCCCCCCGTCCCTGGCCTCCTTGATGCGGGACAGGAGGAACACGCCGTAGTCGGTGGACAGCCCGAAGACGAGCGCAAACAGCAGCACGGGCTGTGTCGATTCCAGCGCACCCTGCGCCGAGGTCCCCACCAGCCCGGCGAGGTGTCCCTGCTGAAAGATCAACACCAGCAGCCCGAACGTCGCCGCCAGGGTCAGGAAGTTCATCAGGACGGACTTCACCGGCAGCACCAGGGAACCCGTCATGATCATCAACACGAGCATGTTGCCCAGGCAGACCAGCAGGACCGCGAGAACCAGCCGGCTGCCGAGGCTGGCGCGTAGGTCGACGAACTGGGCCGTCTGGCCCCCGACCACAACGTCCGCGCTCGACGGCAAGGCCCGGATCTGTTGCACGACCGCCCGGCTTTCGTCGGTCAGCGGGCCGGAGTCGCTGCTGACGCGCAGCAGGAAGGCCGAGTCGCCCAGTGGAACGGGTGCGCTCACCGACGCGACGCCGTCGATCTCCGCGACCCGGCCGGCCAGATCGCCGGTGGCGGCGGTGGTCGCCGCGCCCTCGCCGTCGGTCAGCACCACGGTGATCACGTCCGCGGGGTTGGCCGCGAAGTCCCGGTCGAGCGCGTCGGCGACGAGTCGACCGCTCTGCGAGTCCGGGAGGGTGGCGGCGGAGATGAAGGTGAACTGCGCCGTGAGGAAGGGTGCGGCGAGCAGCAGCAGGACGGCCACCGCGGCGCCGGCGATCAGTTTCGGCCGGCTGGTGACGGAGGCCGCGATCCGGAACCATCGACCGCTCGTCGACTCGTCCTGGTGCAGCTCGCGCTGCCAGCGAGGCGGCGCCAGCCAGTCGATGCGCCGGCCCACCAACCGCAACGCCGCCGGCAGGAGGAGGACGGCGACGACCGCGGAGAGCAACGCCACCAGCACCCCGCCGATCGCCATGGACCGCAGGAAGCGCTGCTGGAACACCAGCAGCGAGGCCATCGCGGCGGCCACGGTGAACGCGCTGAACGCGATGGTTCGTCCCGCGGTCAGCACCGTCGTGCGCACGGCGTCGGACACGTCGGCACCGGCGCCCAGCTCACCGCGGAACCGGGACACCACGAGCAGGCTGTAGTCGATCGCCAGGCCCAGACCGAGCGCGATGACCAGGTTGAGTGCGAACACCGACAGGCTGACGAACTCGGCGATCCCGCGCAGCGCCAGCAACGTCAGCAGGATGTTGATGCCGCCGATCAGGACCGGCAACGCCGAGGCCACCAGACTGCGAAAGATCCACAGCGACAGCAGGAACAGCACCGGGAACACCAGCAGCTCGGCGCGGCGCAGGTCGCGCTCCACCGTGCTGGTGACCTGCTCGTCGACGATCGCCGCACCGCCGAGCAACACGTCGGACTGGCCGGCGAAGCGCTCCTGGAGCACGACCGCGGCGTCCGCCGGGTCCGCGTCCGCGTGCAGCACCGCGATCAGGTAGGTGCTCTTCCCGTCCGCGGCGAGCTGTGCCGGATCTCCGGTGTCGGGATAGGCCAGGACGGTCGCCACGGACGGATCCGACCGGAGGTCCGACGTGACCTGGCGCATGCGGACGGCGGATGCCGGCGCCTCGGGGCCTTCCGGTATCTGCAGCAGGGCGAGCACTCCGCCGTCGCCGGCGGTCTGGGTGAGGTCCCGGATCCGCTCGTCGGCCACCGCGCTGCCCGAACCGGCGGTCCGAAAGTCCTGGGCACCGCCGCTCAGGGTCGACGCGACCGGCGCGCCGAACAGCACCGCCGCCACCGTGATCAGGACGCCCGCCGTCACGACCGCCCACGCGTGGCGATCGATCAACCGGGCAACGAGGCGCAGCATGTCAGGTGAAGGCCGCCGCGGCCGCGGCGAGCGCCCGGCGCGGGAGTCTGGCGGTGGACGTGGTCTTCATCCGACGGATCAGCTTTCTGAGCGCATTGCGGTACGCGAAATGCTCCACCTCCAAGAGGTGGCGTTCGCTGTCGTAGTACTCGATTCCGCCGTCGATTTGACGCGAATTCCCCGTCTCACCCTTGAGCCGGTCGAACCACGCCACCCGATCGGGGGAATCGACCTTGAGTCGAAGGTAGCGGCTCATGAGCTGTGCCTGGTAGTCCATCAACGGCCAATTGCCGGTGGACGTCTGGAAGTAGCCGATCAGGAACAGGTCGTCGTACACCGGGTGGAACGCCTGGAGGAAGAAGGCGGGCCGCTGCCCGCGCCAGTTCAGGTGGCGGGCGGCGATGAACGGGAAATGCGCCAGGTCGAATCCGGTGGCGCAGACGATGACGTCGACGTCCGCGACGGTGCCATCGGTGAAGGCGACCTGGGATCCGCGCAGCTCGGCGACGTCCGGTTTCGGTTGGATGTCGCCGTGCCCGAGGTGGTACAGCAGGGTGCTGTTGATGATGAAGTGCTCCTCGTACAGCCGCTGGTCCGGTGCGGGCAGTCCGTACGCCTGCGGACGGCCGGCGCTGTTCAACGCCAGCAGGAGGCGCCCGGCCGCCCGCCGGATGGGCAACGGCGCGCGGGTCTTCAGCGCCAGCTCGTACACCACGTCCGAGGGTTGCCCGAACAGGTACTTGGGCCAGTAGTGGTACCCGCGTCGGGTGCTGTGCAGCGTGACGGCCGCGTTCTGCGAGGCCTCGACGGCGATGTCGCATCCCGAGTTCCCCGCACCGATCACCAGCACCCGCTTGTCCCGGAGCACCTCCGGCGTCTTGTACTCACCGGAGTGCAGCACCACACCGTCGAAGGAACCGGGGTAGTCCGGGAACCGCGGCCGTGCCAGATGACCGTTCGCGATGACCACCGCCGCGTAGTCCCGGGTGCCTCCGCCCTCGACGGTGACCGACCACGGCGCGTCGACGCGCGCGGTGCGGTCGATGTCCACCACCCGCGTGCCGAACTCGATGTGCCGATCGACGCCGAAGCGCGCGGCGTAGCCGCGCAGGTACTCCAGCGCATGGCGGTGCCCGATGAAGGTCGGGAAGTGGGCCGGCATCGGGCAGTCGGTGTACTCGGTGAACGGCTTGCTGGTGATGGTGTGCACCGAGCGGTAGATGCTGCTGTGCGGCTTGCCGTAGTTCCACTGGCCGCCGAGGTCGTCGCTGGCCTCCAGCACGTCGACGTCGAAGCCCTGCTCGATCAGGTTCTTCGCGGCGGTGATGCCGGCGGGTCCGGCGCCGACGACGCAGATGCGCGCGGTGGGTGCGGTCGTGGTCATGGGTTCGACTCCTCGGGGCGGTCAGGACGTGGTGGATTCAGGCTGTGACTGCGGCCGCGGCTGCGGCGGCGGCGGCGGCGGATGCGGCGGCGACGCGGGCCGGTTGTCCGGCGTGAACGCGATGCCGGTGGCGCTGATGCGTGGCATCGCGGTGTCCCCGACCGTCCACCGGTCGCCGTCGGCGCCGGCCTCACGAGCCGCGGGCTCCAGGTAGGGCGACCCGAAAAGGAGCGCGCCGTCCGCGCTGCGTTCGTCACCGGCGTTCCGGATCGCGATGCGGGCGATCCGCAGCCGGGCGCCGCCGCCCGCCGGGTCGGCCGCCGCGCCGGTGGCCAGAGCGGTGGCACGCACCAGGTTCTCGACGGCGGTGAATCCGAGCGTCGCGGTCGGCCTTGCCGCCGCCGACAGGAACAGGTCCTCCGGGCGGTCGGGTGCGAGCTCGGCGTGCCACCGACCGTCCCGATGCCGGCACCAGCGCGCCAGCTCGAAGACGTGCCCGTCCCATCGCATGCCGTCCGCGGTCGGCCGGCTCGGCGAGGGCTCGGCGACGGCGCCATCGCGCGAGGGGCACGCGTCCGCGACGAGCCGGGTCGATGCCTGCTCGGGCGGCCGCCCACCGGGTTGCATCGCTGCGCGGTAGCCGACGACGGCGTTGGCCACGGGGCGGTCGCCGGAGGTCAGGGCGACGGCCACCCGCCAGACCGGACCGTGCCACGCGCCGACCGCGGACTGCGTCAGGGTCAGGTGCCCCGTCGGCGGGGCGAGTTCGGCGAGTACGACGTCGACGTCGCGGAGCTCGTCGAGCACCACGGAGTCCGGCGTGTCGGGACGCACCCAGTCGGCGGCGGCGAGCAGATGCTCCAGGCACACGCTCACCGGCAGCGCGCGGCGTCCGTCGATCGTCACGTCGCCCGCCGCCGGGATCGTGGCGAGATCGAGCACGACCCGGGAGGTGATCGCCTGGAACGGGCGGAACTCGAGCGGCTCGCCCAGGTAGGCGAGCGTCGAGCGCAGCCGGTCGATGCCGGGCAGCTCCGCGCCGGCCGGATAGCCGCGGAGCAGGCCGGGAACGACCGCAGGCCCGACGTCACCGATGAAGGTGACCTCGCCGCCTTCCGCGGCCAGCAGTTCGGAAGTCCAACGCGCCACGCCGTCGGCGACGTCCATGGCCGACATGTATCGCAGCGTCGCCTGGTAGTTGGTGATCATGCCCAGCCGGTCCCACGTGGGCCAGGCCACGGTGGTCACCGGCGCACCACCGAGCTCGTCCCTGCGATCCGCCCACAGCCCCAACCGGCTCAAACCCTCGTTCGCCGCGCCGTAGTCGAGCTGCCCGACCATGCCACCCCACCGACCGGTGAGCGACCCGACCGCGCACACGACGCGCGGCGGCGTCTCCCGCGGCAGCGCCGACAGCAGGTTCAGCAGGCCCTCGATCTTGACCCGGACCACCTGCCGCACCGTGTCCCAGCCCTTGTCCGGCAGCCGGGCGGGCACATCGATGCCGGCGTTGTGGATCACCGCGGCCGGCGCTCCGCCGGACTGCTGCACCAGCCGGTGCACGTCCGCCGGATCGGTGATGTCACAGGCCACGTACCGGATGTCGGCGCCGGCCCGGGCGGCGCCGGCGAGGTTGCGGTGCACCGTCCGGTCCCGGGCGAGCTGGGCCAGCCGGGCGCGCGCCGCGGGCAGCCGCCGGTTCGCGGCGGCTTCGCGCAGCAGCTGGTCCCGGTACCGGCGAAAGTCGGTCTCGGGCATCTCGAGCAGCGGATCGTCGGCGTCGGGTGCGGGACCGCGACCGCTGACCACCACCCGACAACCGAGGCTGGTGGCCAGGTCCAGCGCGAGCGCGAAGCCGATGCCGCGGCCGCCGCCGGACATCAACACGGTGTCGCCGGGACCGAGCGAGATCCGCGGGGCCGGCGTCGAACGGGCCGTCGCGGTCAAGGTGTAGCGGCGACCGTCCCGGTGGGCGACCTCGAACAACCCCCACCGGTACAGCTCGGCGCAGACCACCGCGGCCGCCCGGGCCGGGTCCGCGGCGACATCGGCCGCGAGATCGACGACCTTGACGTTGCAGTTGGGCAGCTCCCGCGGCAGCCCCTTCGCCAGGCCGGCCCACAGCCCGCCGAGTGGCTGCGCGATCGGCCCGGCACCGAAGCCCATCTGCCCGTCCGTCCGCGTGACGGCAACGAAAAAGTGCCGATTGCAAAGCGTTTCGGTCAACCACGACTCGTGGCAGGCCTGTAGCAGCGCGAAGGTCAACGCCAGCGGGGCCTCCCAGGATCCCGTGACGTCGCCGCCGAACACACCGCCCACGTTCAGATCGACGATGCCGTCCGGTCCTCCGGCCCCCGCCAGGAGGCTCCCGACGAGCTCCGCGGCCGGGACACCGGGCATCGGGCGTGAGCCGGGTCGGCTCCGCTCCGGCGGCGCGCAGCGTCGCGACCATCGCCGCGCCGAGGTGCTCGTCGCCGCCGAGCACGACGATCCGGCGGCCCCGCACGGCATCGCTGATCCCATCCAACGGTTCGAGCTGTGTCGGTTGCCAGCGGAACCGGCCGACCGGCCGCACGCCGCCCGGCGACCCCGCGGGTGGCGGGAGGCGGACGGGCGCCGCCGAGGGCTGCCGCAGGGACGCGGTCATCCGGGGCGCCGTTCGAGCACCAGGGACATCCCGTTGAGTGGACGCAGCGACACCAGCGTGCCCTGGCGCGGTTCGAATGCCGGCGTGGGACGCACGCGGTAGCGCTGCGCCACCATGGCGACGGTCAACTGCATCTGCAGCAAGGCCATCGAGTTGCCGATGCATTGCCGCTGGCCGCCGCCGAACGGGAAGTACGCGTACCGCGGCCGGTCCACGGAGGCGCTCGCCTCGAACCGCGCCGGCTCGAAGGAGTGCGGCCGCGGCCAGAACTCGGGGTGCCGATGGGTGACCAGCGGAACCATGAACACGCTGCTGCCGCCGGGCACCGTGCGGCCCAGGATGGCGTCCTCGGCGACCGCGTCCCTGGGGAACAACCAGATCGGCGGGTGCAGGCGCAGCGTCTCGTCCACCACCATGCGAGCGAAGGGCAGGCTCGGCAGGTCCGACAGGCCCGGTCGCCGACCGCCCAGCGCGGCATCGACCTCCGCGGCCAGCCGCTCCTGCTCGTCCGGGTTCCGGGCGAGCTCGTGCAGCGCCCAGGCCAGTCCCGTCCCCGTCGTCTCGTGGCCCGCCATGAAGATCGTCTTCATCTCGTCCCGGACGGCCACGTCCGAGATGCCGGTCGACCCGTCCTGCGGGTCACGGGCCGCGAGCAGCAGGTCGACCAACGTCGGCCGCTCCGGCGCGGCCTGCCGATGCTCGTGCTCGTCGACGATGCGCCGGACCGCTGCGTCGATCACGCTGTTCGCGCGCCGGATCCGGCGGTTGTACGGGGTCGGCACCCAGTCCGGGGTCATCTGCGCCAGGCTGCCCTTGAAGATCATGGCCTCGAGCGAGACGGCCATCGCCGGCGCGACCCGCTCGCTGTGCGGCAGGAGATCGGTGCCGAACACGATGCGACCCAACGCCGCCAGCGCGAGGTCCAGCATCGGCTGCACGACGTCGACCGGCCGGCCCACCATCGCGGCGGCGTGCAGGCGATCCAGGATGACATCGGTGGCGTCGGTCATCGTCTCCGCCATGCCGTCGACGGCCGACCGGTGGAACAACGGGTTGACCCGGCGTCGCCGGCCCCGCCACTCATCGCCGTCGGTGGTCAACAACCCGAGCCCGAAGAAGAGCTTGAACCGCTCGTACATCTGACCGCGGACGTAGTTGGCGTTGTTCTCCGCCAGCACGTGCCGGATGCCGTCCGGGTGCAGATTGAGGTGGGTGAGGTACGGGCCCAGCGGCAACCGGACGATGTCCCCGTGCCGCTGGTGCAGGTCCGCGAACAGGGCGCCCGCGTCGCGCTGCAGGCGCAGCACGTTCGCCAGCATCGCCAGGGGGCCCGCCGGCCCCGGGGCGGCTGACCTGTCGGTGGAGGTGCGGCCCTGGGTCAGCGGGGTGGCGGTCATGTCCTGCCTCCGGTGGTGGTGGCCCGCAGCAGCGCGCGCTGCTCCGGGGTGACGAATTCGCCCGTGCTCGGGCGCAGGAAACCGAGCAGCGTCCACTCCAGGTCCTGGAACTGGAGGAGCAACCGCCCGTCGGGTCGGACGGCGGCGAACCGGTTCCCGCCGCCGTTCGGCCGGCCGGTGCCCGGACCGCCCGACCCGGTGTAGTCCGGGGCGGCATCGAACTGCGCGTACAAGTCGACACACGGGTATCGCGCGGCGATCTCGAGGTCATTGCCGGCCTCGTACAGGTCGATCCGGCGGATCGACAGCGGCGCGGCCAGCGGGACCAGGTCACCGTCGACCACGTCGAGCACGCCGGTGCGTGCGAGCCCGTCCAGCAGGATGCTCGGCACCCGGAACCGGGTGAACGCCGGGTCGGACGGGTCGAGCTGCAGCCTGTACCGGGCGCGCTTGCCCCACGGATGCAGCCGGGTGTCCGTGGTGGAGACGAACATGGCGCTCAGCTGCACCGGTGCCCCCAACGCGTGATAGGGGTCGGGCACCGGGATCTCGTCCAGCACCGGCCACGGCTGCCACATCGGTGCCGTCGGCCGGTTGTCCGCGAGGACCACGGTGGCCTGGAAGTGCAGCCGGTCCTTGACCAGCACCCGGCCATCGGGCGCGACGACGTCGGACAGCACCCGCACGGTCACATCCGTCCGGCCCAGATCGGGCCTGCGGTCGCCGATGGCGGCGACAATCCTGTGCGGTGGAGGATTGTCGCCCCCCCACACCTTGAGGAAGCGGTGGAATCGGACGTCCCGCAGGCTCACGGGGCACAGATCGGGGAGTAACCCGGATGCCGCCTCCACCGCGATCTCGGCGACGAAGGTGCCCGGCAGGGTGGGCACGTCGCCGACCCGGTGATGCGCCAGGTACGGGTCCCGGGTCAGGTCGAACACGTGCTCGAAGGTGACCTGCCCGGCGCCGGGGCGCACCGCGGCGTCGGTGAAATGGCCGGGCGCCGGGAGCTTCTCGAGGAGCAGCGCAGGACCGGGGAGACGGCGGTCCGCGGCCCGGGATCGGATCCCTCCGCCGAGAGCAGGCCGGGAATCAGGGACCGCACGGCGGCGCGCTCCGCCGCGCCGAGATGCACGGTCAACGGTTCGGGGGTGCTCATCGCCAGCTCCCGCAGGAAGTGCCGGCAACCCTCCGCGGTGCTCATGCCGGAGTACAGGCCGGACTTCTCGAAGTACGTCCTGGTCAGCTCGTTCGCGCCCAGCCCGACATCGGCCCACAGCGTCCAGCCCACGGTGGTCTCCGCGGCCCGGCGAGGCGCGGCGACGCTGCCGTGATGCACGGACGCCGCGGCCAGGAAGTCGTTGGCGGACGCGTAGTCGACCTCGCCGATCTGCCCGGTGAAGCCGAGCAACGACCCGAAGTTGCACCACAGCGTGGGTGGTCGGTCGGCGAGGACCTCGCTCAGGTTGCGATAGGCGAGCACCTTCAGGTCCCGCACCCGCCGGAACTCCGTGAAGTCCTTGCGCGCCAACGGGGCGGACCGGTTCAGCCCGGCGGCGTTGACCAGCAGGTCGATCGGCTCCGCGGCGCTCAGCAGATCCGCCAGGGCGGCCTGCACCTGACCGGCGTCCGTGACGTCGCACACCCGGTAGCTGACGCGGTCGGGTCCGACGTGCTCGGCGATCCGCGACACCGTGGCCGCCGTCGCTCGGGCGTCCGCGAGTCGTTGGAACGCGACGGCGGCGTCCCGCGGTGTGCTGCCCGCCCGGTTCGCGAGCTGAGCCCGGATGAACCCGACGCGGGCCGCGGCGAAGTCGGCGTCGTCCAGCGACATCAGGTCGGCCGGCTGCGCGGCCAGGTCGTTGCTGCCCAGCAGCACGATCCGCGGCCGGTGCACCCGGGCCAACTCCACCATCAGTTCCGCGGTGATGCCGCGGCCACCGCCCACCGCGACCACGGTGGACCGCTCCGACAACGGGAACCTCTCCGGCGCAACGATCTCGCCGTCGTCCCGGCGGATCCGCACCACCTGCCGCTCGCCCCCGACGTAGTGCACGACCGGAAGCGCCCGCTGCAGCGCCGACTCCGCGCGGACCTGGTCCGCGGCCCGCGTCAGTTCGGACTCCGTGCTCACCAGCGCGAACGTGCTGCACCCGGGCAGCTCCAGCGCCGCGACCTTGATCAGGCCGGTGAACAGGCCCGAGACCGGCTGGGGCGCGGCGGGATCGGCGCCCAACAGCAGGGCGACACAGCTCGAGCCGTCCAGGGCCAGTCGATCGTGCAGCGCCTGCACCGTCAGGAAGGTCAGGTCGTGCAGCGCGAGCGCGGGGTCCAGCCCGGCGGTCCCGACGGCGCCGTCGGACAGGTCGGCCACCACCCGCACGTGCACCGGGCCGCCTCCCGTCAGCAGACCGTCGAGCGCAGCGCGCACCCGCTCGGGGGTCGGATCCGGGACCCGCTGCACCGGCGCGCCGGCCCCGCCTGCCGCGTCCGTCGCCGTGGTGATCACCACCGCGACTCCGGGTGTGGCGGCCAGCTCGGCCGCCAACGCCGCGCCGGCCGCCACGACGACCGTGCCCGGCGGCGTGAACGGAGAGGCCGGCCGCACCGGCGTGCCCGGCTCTGGGCTGCGGAAGGGGACGTGCCGGGCCACCTTCAGCGTGCCGGTCTCCGGCACCGCGAG
The DNA here is from genome assembly GCA_963844455.1 of uncultured Actinomycetota bacterium. Taxonomy (GTDB): domain Bacteria; phylum Actinomycetota; class Actinomycetes; order Mycobacteriales; family Nakamurellaceae; genus Nakamurella. Next base: position 17,925 of record CAWJOH010000005.1, on the reverse strand, counting down.
GGCCACCGGATCGGCCGCCGGGGACACCGCCGGGGACACCGCCGCGACCTCCGCGATCGGTGATTCCTGCTGGGCAGCAGCGGATTCCGTGTCGGGTGCGAGCCGCAGCGCGGCGGGCGGAGCGCCGACGCCGCCGGCGCACCGGACCCGGGTCGACCGGCCCTGCCGGGCGTTGGTGACCGCGCGGATCAGCGCAGCGCCCCCCTCGGCGCCCAGATAGCTCACGCTGGGGCCGGGCTGGTTCGGGCCGCACTCAATCACGGCCGCCGCCGGGTCGTTGTCTTCCGGCGCCGCCTCCTCCAGGAATCCGTGCACCTGAAGTCCCGCGGACCGGGCGGTCGACTCGGTGGTCAGCGCGAAGAGGAACGCCCCCTCCGCGGGCACGCAGTCGGCCGGCAGGGTCTGGCCGAGCAGCCGGCGGACCTCCGGGGTGTCATTGCCGTTGATCCCACCGGCCAGGGCCACGGACAACTCCCCGCTGCGCAGGTAGCGCACCGCGACGTCCAGCGCGGTGAGCGTGGAGGTGAAGCCCGTGTCCACGGTCATGTTCAGGCCCTTGAGGTCGAAGTAGTTCGCGACCCGGGCGGGGATGACGTTGGGCATCATGCCGGGGAAGGTGTCCTCCGACGACGGCGGCACGGTCGACCGAATCCGCTCGGCGAGCAGGTCCAGCGCAGCCGGCAGCCAGCTCGAGCCGGCGAGCGCCGGGGCGGTGCCCAGCGCGCGCCGGATGTCGTCCAGGTAGCAGCGGGCCGCATACTGCGTGGCGCTGCGGGTAGCACCCATGTGCCCCAGCACGACCCCCGTGTCGGCGCGCCGGGCATCCCAGAAGTCGCCGAGTTGCGCCCGCAGCTCATGCGCGCACTGCAGGATCATCAGCTGGCACCGGTCGATCGCCCGCATCATTCCCGGTGGCATCCGCACCTCCTGGAACGAGGGCAGCGGATAGTGCGGCCCGAATGAGGTCGCCGTCACGTCGGCGGGATCCGTTGCGCCGGAGAGGATCCGGCTGATCGCAGCGCCGGAGTCGGCGGCCCCCGGCAATCGGGCGGCCACGGCGACGACCGCGATCCGCTCAGCGCTCCGTGCCGCGTCGGGCGGCGCCGGCAGCGCCGGCGCTGCCGGGTCCGGGGGGTCCTGCACGATCAGGTGGGCGTTGGTGCCGCCGAACCCGAATCCGGAGATCGCGGCCACCCGGCGCGCACCGGCGGGCCGCGGCCAGGCCACCGGCTCGGTGGGGATGCGCAGCGCCGATTCGTCGATCCGGAAGTCCGGCGGCGCCGAGGTGAACCGATGTTGGCGGGGCACGGTCGAGTGGGCCAGTCCCTGGATGACCTCGATCAGCGACACCGCGCCGGCCGCCCACCCGGTGTGCCCCACGACCGCCTTGTTCGAGGTGACCAGCACCGGCCGCGCGCCGGTGAACGACTCGCGCAGCGTGGTGAACTCCGCCAGGTCGCCGGCGGGGGTGCCGGTGGCATGCGCGACGATCCAGTCCGGGCGCAGGTCGGGCTCGGCGACGCGGTCCAGCGCGCGGGCGATCGCCACCTTCTGCCCGGCTGCGCTCGGCGCGTAGATCGCCTTGCCCTTGCCGTCGGACGACGACCCGAAGGACCGCAGCGTGGCCAGCACGGCGTCGCCGTCCGCCCGCGCCCTTCGAAGGGTCTTCAGGACCACCACCGCGGCGCCGTCGGCGAAGAGCACGCCGTCACCCGTCGCGTCCAGGGACCGCACCTCGCCGCTCGGGGACAGGCCGTTCAACTTGGCGAACAGGATCGAGCCGCGCGGGCCGAGGCCGAACGCACCGCCGCACACTGCGATGTCGTACCGGCCGGCGTGCAGCCCCTTGACGCCCAGGTCGATCGCGTAGAGCGACGACGAACATGCGGTGTCCACCGCCAGCAGATCCGTGTCCGCGGGCAGGATCCCGTCCGCCGCTCGCCAGCCGACGCGATGCGGGAAGAAGTCGAGCGGGTCGCCCTGGCCGTGCGGGTACCGCGCTGCCAGCGTCTCGGCCACGCCCGCGACGAATGCCGCTCGCGCCGCCGCGTCAGGCGTCACCTCGGCGGCGATCGACGGAAGTGCGCCGCTCACCGTGGCGCGCACCGTCGCCTCCTCGAGCGACTGGCTGCCGTCGGCGGTGTATCCGAAGAAGAACGCGTGCCGGTCGCCGGCCCGCCTGGTCACCCCGTCCAGCGCCTGCCGCAGCGAGTGGCGCAGCCATCGGGCGGTGGACTCGGTGCCGAGATCGCCCCCGGTCGGCGTGTCCGCCTCGGACGCCAGGGGCGGGTGGGGCCGGAAGTCGGTGATGAATCCCGACCTGTCCGAGTAGGTCTTGTCCTCCGCGCGCCGATCCGGGTCGTGGAACATCGAGTTGTCCCACCGATCGGCGGGCACGGGGGCGAACTCCGTCTGCTCACCCAGCAGCGTCTCCCAGAACTCTTCCGGACTGTTCGCGCCGGGAATCGCCATACCCATTCCCACCACGACGATCTCGTCGTCGGCGACCGGCTCGATCGGATCGAGAGGCCGCGGCTCCGGCGCGGACGACGTGTCACGTCGACCGGGCGGCGGCGGGATCGTCGCCGGCGGTCGTGGTTGCGCGGCCTCGACCTGCGGTGGCGGGGCCAGCAACGCATGGCCCGTGGACAACCCGCCGTCCGCGGTGATGATCTGGCCGGTCACCCAGCTCGACCGCGGGGAGGCCAGGAAGACGACCACTTCGGCGAGCTCCTCGGGCCGGCCGAGCCTGCGCAGCGGCGTTGCCGCGATGGTCGCCGCCTGCATCTCCCGGGCGCGCGGGAAGGCGTCGGCGACGGCGCTCGCGAGCATCCCGGCAGCGGCGGTGTTCACCCGGATGTTGTCCGGCGCGTACTCCACCGCCAGGTATCGACTGAGCGCCTCCACCGCGGCCTTCGCCGGGCCGCACGCCAGGTAATTGGCCATGACCAGCTGCCCGCCGCCCAGCGTCGACAGGTTGACGATGCTGCCGCCGCCACCCGCGACCATCAGCCGGCGCGCCCGCGTCGCGCAGGCGAGGCTGCCCTTGAAGTTGGTGTCCAGGGCGCGATTCAGGTGCTCATCGGTGACCTCGGACGCCGCGAGCAGGGCTCCGTTCGCGGCGTTGTTCACGAGGATGTCCAGGCGCCCGAAGCGCTGCTCGATCTCGGCGAACATGGCGTCCAGTTGTGATGGCTGGGTCACCGAAGCGCGGATCGCGGCCGCGGTGCCGCCCGCCGCGGTGATCTCCGCGACGGCGTCCCTGGCGTCGGCCGGTGAGCGGAGATAGTTCACCACCACGGTGGCTCCCTCGGCGGCCAGCCGGGTGGCGATGATGCGACCGACTCCGTGGGATGCGCCGGTCACCAGTGCGATGCGCCCGGCCAGGTCACCGGTGGATGTCATCATCGAGCGGCCTTCACGCGCTCAGGAGTTCGGGCCGGGCCGTCTGGAAGAGCACGAGATCGGCGATGCGGCCGAGGGTTCCGTAGGCGGAGAGGCGGAAGTCTTCGCCGGGTGCTGGCAGCGCGTAGTGGGTGCTGACGCGGGCCAGGAGTTCCGTTTGTTTGACGGAGTCCACGCCGAGTTCGGCTTCCAGGTCGGTGTCCTCGGCGAACACCTCCTCCGGGTATTCCAGGGCCTGCGCGTACATGGACACCACGGTCCGCAGCACGCCCGCGCGGTCGGGTGCCGGCGGGACCCGAAGAATCGGGACGGGCTCGGCGGTGGGTTGCTCGGGCTCGGCGGGGGCCGGTGTGGTCCCGGTTGGGGCGCCGGCGAGCACGAGATCGGCGATGCGGCCAAGGGTTCCGTAAGCGGAGAGGCGGAAGTCTTCGCCGGGTGCGGGCAGTGCGTAGTGGGTGCTGACGCGGGCCAGGAGTTCCGTTTGTTTGACGGAGTCGACGCCGAGTTCGGCTTCCAGGTCGGTGTCCTCGGCGAACACCTCCTCCGGGTATTCCAGGGCCTGCGCGTACAGCGACACCAACGTCCGCAGCACCCCCGTGCGGTCGGCGACCGGCTGCGACGCCGATGCCACCGGCGTCGGCCGCACGGAACTCAAGGCCACCGGAGCCCAACCGGGAACGGTGTCGGCACGCTCCGGTGAGGGCTCGTTCCCCACCTCCGGCGCCAGGGCGGCGCGCCACGAGGCGAGCTCGTCACCCCGATCCGGCAGCGGCGCCACCGTGACGACGGGGAGGTCGTTCAGATTGCGGCGCACCAGGCGCGTGAGCACGTCGAGCGCACCGCTCTCCACGAACCGGACGACCCCGCCGGCGTGCAACTCACGCACCGCGGCACTGAACCCGACGGGCCGGATCAGGTGCCTGGTCACCAGTGCGGGAACGTCGTCCCCCGGCCGGTAGTACCGGCCCAGGATCGGCGAGAAGACCTGCGCGGTAGCGGTTCCGCACTCGATGCCGCGGATCCGCTCGTGCAACACGGCGCTCGCGGCCGCGAGCATCGGGCTGTGGAACGCGTACGGTGCCTTCAGCGGCACCGCGCCGATGTTGACCGTCGCGGCCAGTCGGGCGATCAGCTCGAGGGCGGCCCCGGGCCCGGCGACCACCGTCTGGTTGTCGGAGTTGAGCACCGCAATCGCCGTCTGGTCGTCCCCGAGCAGGTCCAGCATCGTGCGCACCCGCTCCGCCGAGGCGGACAGCGCGAGCATCGATCCGGCGCTGGTGTGCTGCCGGATCGTCAGCGCACGCTGGCAGACGATCTCGCTGGCCTGCTCCGGGGTCAGGATCGACGCCGACGCCAACGCCGCGAGCTCGCCCAGCGAGTGACCGACCAGCACTCCGGGGGGGAACCCCTCGGCACGCAGTGCCCGGTACGTCGCCGTGCCGACCGCGACCAGCAGGAGCTGCAGGACGTCGGGCGCGTCGGACACCCAGCCCTCCAGGGGCCGCGGCGGAGCATCCAGCAGCTCGGTGGAGATCCGCACGCCCAGCAGGTCGGTGGCCGGGCCGTCCATCTCCTCGAGGACGGCCCGCACCTCCGGCCGGCGTGCCGCGACGCCGCGCAGTGCGCCGCCGTAGTAGGACCCCTGACCGGGAAACAGGTAGGCGATCGGTGGAGTGGTCATGGAGGGTGCCTCCGAGGGAGTTCGTGTTGACGTGCCGCTCCCCGCGCGCGGCGGTTGGGGCGGACGGAGTCGGCGCGGTCAGTTCCGGGCGAGTGCGCGCGGGCCGCGACTGGCCAGCCAGAACCGCAGGCTCGCGCGGAGCGCCTCCCGGGCGCTCGGGAGCGGCGTGACGCCCAGCGAACCCAGTTCGCCGAGCGCATTCTCGAAGCGATTGCCCAGAGACGTTTCCAGATCTGCGTCGGCAGGCGCCGAGCGGCGCCACCGCGGGTGCACCGCCCACACCGGCCGCTCCCGCCCGGCCGTGAACGCCGGCGCCTCGTCCGCCAGGGTCATTCCCGCGACGCGGGCGGCGTCGTACACCTCCGCGACCGCCTGCTGGACCGTGAGTGCGTGGGCACCGCTGGTCAGCCAGTAGTCCCGATCGACGACATTCCCGTCGATCAGGCGGATCAGCACGTCCGCGATCACGTCGCACGGGATCATGTCGATGCGCGCGTGTGGCGCGAACGGGATGTTGGGACGCTGCGCCCGCAGCAGCGCGCCGGTCAGCCGGTGCAGGGCCCCGAACTCGTCGATCGCCCCCGTGCGGCTGTCGCCGATGACGATCGATGTCCGCAGGACCACGACCGGATGCCCGCGCTCGCGCAGCACGGCGATCGGATCCTCCTGCTGGAGGGTGACTCCGGTGGCGGTGCGGTCGCCGGCAGCGGCCTCCTCCACCCAGTACACCGGCACGCCGGTGAGCTCGGCGCGATCCAGCACGGCGGTGACATCCCGCCCGGCACCGGCCTCGTCACGGCCGACGACGTACACGATCGCGTCGGCGGTGGTGCCGGCCGCGACGCTCCGGCCCGGCGACAGGATTCGGTACGGCCCGTTCGGATCGACCCTCCGGCGCAGGGCACCGTCGAGGACAATCGCATCGCCGATGACTAGAAGATCTTTTCGAGAATTGTTATCTCTGCTAGAGAACTGACTCGCCACAATTCCCCCCGGCATTGTGCGCATCCGCTCGACGCGGCTCGAACGGTGTCTAAGAGAAAAGCTCCTCTCGTGTGATACGAGCCCGGCCGGGCGGGCTGCGCGTCCGCGGAATCCGGGAGCCGCTGTGCCGTGGCCCGGGCGTGCCGGGAAGCCCGGCACCCGAGCGTGGCGATGTGCGAGAACCGCAGCGTCGACCGTCACGGGGAAGCAGGGCCGTCGCCGCGCGGCGAGGGAGATCCGATGGAGCGGCACAGCGCGTCCGACCCCGCGGGCAGCGACACGGGACGCCCGTGGGCGGGTCTCGAACTCCCGCAGTCAGCCCGTGATCAGGCCGCGCGGTCGGCGCGCAATCCGTGGACCCCGGTCAGGGCCGGTGACACGGACTCGGGCCGGAACATCCGATCGACCGCGTCCCGCAATTCGACCAGGCCGACCGGACCGAACCGGAAGGCGAAGCGCAACGGCTCACGGCTGCCGATCAGCTCGTCCTCGATGAGGATCGGCTCCGTATCCCGGGCGCGCGGCAGGCGTGCGACCTGTGCTGCCGAACGACGGAATGCCAGGCCGCGCTGACGGTGCCGCTCGGGCAGCCAATTCAGCGGATCGGCCATCACACGGCACGTTTCGTCGTCGATTCGCTCCACGATCGCGCCATCGGGGATCGGAACGACCCGGGACGGGTGCACACAATGCGCTGCCGCCCGACCGTCGAACACCACCACGGTTCGTCCCAGCATCGATATCCGCCGGCGAACGAGCGTCCGGGTCCGATCATCCGGCCACACGCGGGCGAGCACCGCCGCGTGCGAAAGGCCGGGTGCGCACAGAGCCTCCGACGATCTCGCCCACACCAGGCGAGGGTTGCCCTCGAAGATGATCGGGATCGCATTCACGAAGATCATTGCCATCTCGAGCCCCCGCTCTCGAAGAATTGCCTGCGGCAGCACCCGTCCGCCGCTGGCTCTCTCGACACAACCAGACGCGTGTCTGATACCCCGCCGCGACGGCTGCCGCCGATGGCGGGCCATCGCGCGGTGTCGCGACGCGCCCCGTACGGGCGGGACCGAAAGCCGATTCCGCGGCGAATTCAGTGCCGACATCCGTACCGGCACTCAGGTGCAGCGGCGCCCCGGCCGCGAATCTGGCCGCAGCACATGGAAGCCCACACGAGCGTCAGGAGACGTCATGACCAGAGCACGGATCGTCAACGAGCTGCCCACCGGGTCCTGGACGGTCGACACGGCGGCCAGCACCGCCGGCTTCGTCGCCCGGGAGAAGTTCGGCCAGACGGTGGCCGGGACCATCCCGATCCGGTCGGGGACGGTCGCCGTCGTCGACGGACAGGTCGTGGGCGTGGACGCCGAGCTGAGCCTGGCCGGCATCGACACCGGCCATCGGCGGCGCGACAAGGACCTGCGCGGCAAGCACTTCTTCCACACCGACCGGCGCCCGACGATGCGCTTCGCCGCCGGGGTCGCGGAGCCGACCGATGGGGGCTGGGTGCTGCCGGGTGTTCTGCACGTCAACGGGCGGGAATGCGCCGTCCGGCTCCTCGTGCGGCTGGACGCCACGGCGGCCGATCCGCAGGACGGGGTGGCCAGGGTCTTCGCGTCGGCGACCATCGACAGGCGGGACGCCGGGATCAAGGTCCCGAGCCTGCTGATCCGCCGCCCGATCGCCATCGAACTCCGCGCGACCCTGCGCCTTCGCTGAGGCCGCACCGACGGCCCGCCGCGACGCTCAGGCGGCCGGTCGCGGGGTGTGCGCGAGCGAGGAGAGCGTGAACCATCGCGGAAATGCGCGGCGGGCACTCGCGTCGCCGATCAGTTCGAGATCGCCCGCGCGCATCGCCTGCGGCCAGCCGATGTCGCCGCGCCAGACATGGCTCAGCGTGCGCAGCGACGTCCGCACGCGGACGCGCACGTCGAAACCGGGATCGACGTCGCAGATGTCGACCTCCGACGGGGTGATCACGAGCCACCAGACCCGGGTCGTGGCGCGCACGTCGGAGAATTCGAACTCCAGCGTCGTGCGCCCGTCGGGCACCTCCTGCCGGTCGATGCCACGGTGCATGTCCCACATGAGCAGGTGCGGGTCGAGGTCCTCGTCACCGAGCTCCGGAATCCAGCGGATGCCCCAGGCACCCACCGCCTCGACGATCGGGATGAGTTCGCGGCCGGACTCGGACAGCTGGTACGAGACCTGGTGGCCGTCCTGGCGCCGCGTCACCACGCCGGCGCGCACGAGCATCGTCAACCGCTTCGACAGCAGCGCCGGCGACATCCGGGGCACCCCGCGGCGGATCGCGTTGAACTGCCGGCTGCCGAGCATCAGCTCGCGGATGATCAGCATCGTCCATCGCTCGTCGAGCAGCTCCATCGCCTTGGCGACCGGGCAGAACTGGCCGTAGCTCGCAGACACGTGCAGAGGGTAGCCCCGCGGCCGCTCGGCGGTACGGATGCCGGATCGGTACAGATGCAGTACTGGCGGGCGGTCCGCGCACGCCCGACGCTCGTCTCGTCACCCCGTCGAACCAGGAGCACACATGACCGTGACCGCCGACAACCGGACCACGAATCCGGCCGATGCACCGCCACCCACCGTCGCTCAGCAGGCACCCATCCTGCTCAGCCAGATCGCGGGCTACGTCGGGCACCGCACGATCGCCATGGGCCTGCGGCAGGGACTGCTGCGGGCCGTCGCCGACGCGCCGGGCAGCACGACGGCCGATCTTGCCGGCCGGCTCGGGCTGGATCCGTTCTACACCACCGTCTGGGCGCGCTCGGCGCTCGCGGCCGGCGTGCTGGAGCGCGAGGGCGAGGGTTTCCGGCTGGCACCACACCTCGACACGCTGCTGCTGGACACCGCGTCGCCGGCCTACGTCGGCGGCGTCTTTCATGTCACCGAGTCGCCGGAGATGTTCTCCCGGTTCGAGGCGGAACTCGCGTCCGGCGAGCGGATGTGGTGGAACGACACCAGCCCGGAATGGATCACGGCGGTGTCCGGGACGGGCACGCCGTTCTACACCCGGCTGGTCCCCGGCGGGCTCGGACAGCTGCCAGGTCTCGCGGAGGAGCTCGAGAAGGGTTGCCGCATCGTCGATACGGCGTGCGGGGCCGGCGTCGGGCTGGCCCGGCTGGCCGAGCACTACCCGGCCTGCGAGATCGTCGGCGTGGACGGCGATCAGCACTCGATCGACCTCGCCCGTGCCGGTGTCGCCGACGCCGGGCTGGCCGACCGGGTCGAGCTGATCTGCAGCCCGCTGGAGGAGATGTCGCTCGATCGACCGGCCCGGCTGGTGATCAACAACATCTCCATGCACGAGTGCCGCGACATCGACCTGGTGGTCACGAACGTGCGCGCGGCACTGGAACCCGGCGGCTGGTTCGTGATCTCGGACTTCCCGTTCCCCGACACGGACGCGGCGCTGCGGACGCCCGCCGGCCGGATCATGTGCGGAATCCAGTTCTTCGAGGCGCAGATCGACGACCAGCTGCTGCCCAGGGCGGCGTACGACGATCTGCTGGCCCGGCACGGCTTCTCCGAGCTCGGCTCGGCGACACTCACGCCGATGCACGCGATCACGTGGGGGCGGCGGTGATCCTGCGCTGACCGTCCCCGCCGCCGACATCGTGCAGCGCGGCGGAATCGACGCTCACCGCCCGCCCGGCCCGCGTGCGGTGACCGACCGCGCGGTGTGCGCGGCGGCCTCCGCGCGATTGCGCACCCCGAGCTTGGCCAGCACGCTGCTGACGTGGTGGGCGGTGGTCCGCGGGCTGATGAACAGCCGCCTGGCGATCTCCGGATTCGACAGTCCGAGGCCCACCAGGTCGAGGACCTGCTGCTCGCGCCGGGTGAGGGGGGTACCCGTTCGCGGCGCGGGCCGTCCGCGCGCGCCGAGCGATCGCAGCAGCGCCGCGGCCGCGTCGGCATCGTGCACGGCGCCGACCCGGTCGAGGATGCGCAGCGCCGTCGTCGCATCCTCGACGGCCAGCGCGGGCGACTCCGCGGCCAGCAGGGTGGCCAGGGCCAGCTGCTGCAGCGCCGCCTCGACCGGCATCTCGAGCTCGTGCCAGAGCACCATCGCCCGCCGGAGATGCGCTGTCGCGGCATCCACCTCGCCGCCGGCGGCGGCCACGTGCGCTGTCGCGGTCTGCAGGTGGGCGTCGACGAACGCGGACCGATCCGCGCGGGCGAGTGCGGCGAGCCGGTCGCGGGCGCGCCGCGCCGCCGGCAGGTCGCCGCTCGCCACCTCGGCGCGGACGAGAAGCCCACCCGCGGCGACGGTCTCGGTCCGTGAGCCGGCGGCCTGCAGTGCTCGGCGGAGCAGGGCGGCGGCCGCCCGCGGCTCGCCGCGCGCCAACCGCAGCCGAGCCTCGACGACGTCGTCCGGGCACGTCGCGAGGATCGCCGCCGCATCCTCGGGGCGGCCCTGCCGGATGCGGAGGTCGGCGATCCGAACCGACGTCATGCGCCGCGGCAGCGGGCCGGCGCCGTCGGAGAGTGCGAGCGCCGCGGCCAGTTCCCGCTCCGCGCGGCGCCAGTCGCCCCTCGCCACCAGCAGGCTGCCGAAGTGCGTCCGGCACGTCGCGGACATGAACGGGCAGCCGTATCGCTCCGTGAAGTCGTCGATGACCCGCAGCCACTGGGACGCCCTGGCCAGGTCGCCCGCCGCCTCGCAGGCGCCGAGCATCGTGCAGCCGGTCCAGACGACGGTCTCGAGTCGCCGGCACTCCCCGGACAGCGCGCCCGCCATCGCCTCGTCGATCATCGCCAGGCCGCGGGCGGTGTCGCCGGCCGCGACGATCCGGCCGCCGAGGTCGGAGAGCGCGGACATCTCGAGGTCGACGTCGCCCGTCGCCCTGGCCTCCAGCAGGGCGCGCTCGAACAGCGCGCACGCCCGCTCGAACTCGCCGCACTCGTAGCCCTGCAGCAGCCAGAACGTCCCGCGCATCGGGCCGCCGTCGGCCGCGGGCAGCACGCGCCTGGCCCTGGCCAGCCATCCGGAACCGGCCGGGCCGTTGCCGAAGTTCACCCAGTAGCTGACGCACACCGCGACCGCGGTCCTGGCGGCGCGCAGGTCGGCGCCGGATCTCCGGAACCCGCCGAACGCGCGCTCCCGCAAGGCGATCCCGCGCCGGGGCTCGCCCAGCCACCACAGCGCCTCGCCGAGACCGTCGAGCGCCTCGGGTGTCTCGCGCGCGGCCAGCGCGTCCTCGAACGCGGTGCGGGCGAGCGCCCAGCGACCGTCGGCCAGCGCCGACAGGCCGGCCGCGACCGGGTCCGCGCCCTGCGCCATCGGGCCAGTATCGCGCCCACACCTGGGTCAGTCGACCGATGTTTCCGCGCCGGCCGACGGGCACACTCCACGGCCATGGGGAATGCGCCGGACACCTTCCAGCAGGTGCCGCTGGAGGTCGCCGAGTCCTACGAGGCCGTCTTCGTGCCGACTCTGTTCGAGCCTCTGGCCGGGCTGCTCGTGGAGTTCGCCGACGTCCTGCCCGGGCAGCGGGTGCTCGACGTCGCCTGTGGGACAGGCATCGTGGCCCGGACGGCGGCGGCCGTCGCCGGCCCCGCCGGCCGCGTCGTCGGGGTCGATCTCAACGAGGCGATGCTGACCGTGGCCCGTCGCGTCGGCCCCGACATCGAGTTCCGGCGGTCCGACGCGGCGGCCCTGCCGTTCGACGACGGCTGCTTCGACGTGGTGCTGTGCCAGTCGGGCCTGATGTTCATGCCGGACGTCGTCGAGGCGCTGGGCGAGATGCGCCGGGTGACCGCGCCGCGGGGCCGGGTCGCGGTCCAGGTCTGGAGCGCCCTCGATCGGCAGCCGGGATTCCGCCCGCTCGCCGCCGCGGTCGCCCGGCACGCGGGCCGGGACGCCGCCGAGCTGGTCGGCACCTATTTCCGCCTCGGCGACACCGGGGACCTCGCCCGGTCGTGCCGGCGGGCGGGGCTCGCGGTGCTGGAGGTCCGCCCGCTGCCGATCACCGTGCACGCGCCGTCGGTCGACGACTACGTGACGGCGGAGGTGGAGAGCACGCCGCTCGTCGCCCGCCTCGACGACGGGACCTACCGCAGGATCCGCGAGGACGCGCGCGCCGGGCTGGCCCCCTTCTGCGACGAGAGCGGCGCCCTGGCCATGCCCTTCGAGGTCCTCCTCGTCTCGGCCCGCCCCGCCTGACGGCCGCCGGACTCGGGCCTGCCGGTGCGACAAGACGCCGGCGTCGGTTGCCGTTGCCGCACCTGCGGTTTTATTGTCGGCGCCGTGCCGCACTTTCGAATTCGGGATGCCGCCGAGCTGCTCGGGGTCAGCGACGACACCGTCCGACGATGGGTCGACTCCGGCGCGCTGCCCGCGCAGAAGGACGACGCGGGCCGCAAGGTGATCGACGGCGTGGCGCTCGCCGAGTTCTCGCGGCGGCACGCTTCGGTGCCGGCACACGATCCATCGGGCATCGGCCGGTCGGCGCGAAACCGGTTCGTGGGGCTGGTGACGCGGGTGATCGCGGATGGCGTGATGGCCCAGGTGGAGCTGCAGTGCGGCCAGCACACCGTCGTGTCGCTGATGAGCAGCGAGGCGGCCCGCGAGCTCCGGCTCGAACCGGGCCGCCTCGCGGTCGCCGTGATCAAGGCGACCACCGTGATCGTGGAGACGCCGGCCGGCACGTCCTGAGCCCGCGCGGTTCGCGGAACTCGGCGCGGTCGGCAGAGATCAGAGAGCCGGGGCGGGGTAGATCATCACCTCCGTCGCCTTGATCGCGTAGTTCACCCGCCGGCCGGGCACCAGCTCGAGGTCGGCCGCCGACGCCGCGGTGATGTCGGCGAGAAGCCCGGCCGAGCCGCCGGCGGTGTCGGCGGCGTGCACGCGGACGATCTCGCCCCGGGGCTCGAGTTCGGAGACCGTGACAGGCAGGTGGTTGCGCGGGCTGCCGGTGGGTTCGTCCAGGTGCACCGCGACGGAGTGCGGGCTGAAGACCGCGACGGCCGGTTCGCCCCGCGCCGTCGCCGGGTCCAGCAGCCCCTGGATGAGCGTGCCCTCCGGGGTGGTCAGCCCGTGGGCGGCGGCCGTACCCGAGATGAGGTTGACGCCGGCGATGCGGGCGGCGAACGCCGACCGCGGCGCGCTCAGCACCGTGCGCGCGCGGCCGTCCTCCACGACCCGGCCGGCCTCGAGCACGACCACGCGGTCGGCGAGGCTGAGCGCGTCGATGAGGTCGTGGGTGACGATCACCGCGGTCCGCGACGGCCGTGACCCGTGGCCCCGCAGCACCCGGCGCAGGAGCTGACGGAGGGCGGGAGCGACCGCCACGTCCAGCGCGGACATCGGCTCGTCCAGCAACAGCAGCGCCGGTTCGGCGGCCAGGGCGCGGGCGATGGCGATGCGTTGCGCCTGCCCACCGGACAGCTCGGCGGGTCGCCGCTCTGCCAGGTGCGTGGCGTCGACGGCGGCCAGCCAGCGGGCCGCGGCCCCGGACGACTCGGACTTGGATCGTCCCTGGCTTCGCGGCCCGAACGCGACGTTGGCGGCGGCCGTCAGATGCGGGAACAGCAGGGCCTGCTGGGCGAGCAGCGCGATCCGGCGGCGGTGCGGCGGCAGCCAGCCGCCCGCGGCCGTGTCGACCAGCACGTGGCCGTCCAGCGTGACGCGGCCGTCGTCGGGCCGGATGAGGCCCGAGATGACCGACAGCAGCGTGGATTTGCCGGCGCCGTTGGCGCCCAGCACGGCCACCACCTCGCCCGGCTCGACCCGGAGCGTGACGTCGAAGCCGCGCTGCTCGACGACCGCTCGCAGGTCGAGCGCACCCGCGGGCGGGAGCGGGCCGGCGCCGCGCGGAGCCGGACCCGTCACACCGCACCCTCGGTCGCCCGACCCTGCGTCGCCAGCACGATCACCACCGCGACCACGACGAGGACGAGGGAGAGCGCCACCGCCGCGTCGGCGTCCGACTCGCGCTGCAGGTAGATCTCCAGCGGCAGCGTCCGGGTGACCCCCTGCAGGCTGCCCGCGAACGTCAGCGTGGCGCCGAACTCCCCGAGCGCGCGGGCGAAGGCGAGCACGGCGCCCGAGAACAGGCCGGGCAGCACGAGGGGAATGGTCACTCGCCGCAGCACCGTCGTCGGCCCGGCGCCGAGGGTGGCGGCCACCGACTCGTACCGGCGGCCCGCCGTCCGCAGGGAGCCCTCGAGGCTGAGCACCAGGAACGGCAGGGCGACGAAGGTCTGCGCCAGGACGACCGCGGTCGTCGAGAAGGCGATCCGCAGGCCGAGCACCTCCAGCGTGCCGCCGAGCAGCCCCTGCCGGCCGAACGTGTACAGCAGGGCGATGCCGGCGACGACGGGCGGCAGCACCAGCGGCAGCAGGATCAGCGACCGCGCCACCCGCAGCCCCGGGAAGCTCGCCCTGGCCAGGACCAGGGCCATCGGCGTGCCGAAGAGCACGCACAGCACCGTGCTGGCGGCGGAGGTCTTCAGGCTGAGTCCCAGCGCCGCGGTCGACGAGTCGGACGTGACAAGGGTCCAGAACTGCGACCACTGGACGCGGGCGAGCACGGCCGCCAGCGGCAACACGATGAACGCGCCGCCCACGATCGCGGGCACGAAGGTCCAGCCGGGCAGCCCGGATCCGGTCCCCGTTCGCCGCGATCCTCGCCGGGCGGGGGCCGTTCCCGGATCCGCCGTCACGGCGCCGGCCGGAACCCGGCGTCCGCCAGGATCCGCTGTCCCTCGGGCCCGGTGACCAGGCCGATGAAGGCGGCGGCCGATTCCGGTCGGGTCGCCCCGGCCAGCGCCGCGATGGGGTACACGTTCACCGCCGACGAGGACTCCGGGAACGGCACCGCGGTGACCTTGTCGCCCGCCTGCGATGCGTCGGTGACGTAAACCAGGCCGGCGTCCGCCTCGCCGGTCTGCACCTTGTTCAGCACGTCGGTGACCGACGACTCCTCGCTCACCGGCGTGAGCGTGACGCCCGTGTTCTGCTCGATCTTCGCGGTCGCCGACCCGCACGGCACCTGCGGCGCGCACACGACCACGCTCACACCGGGATCGGCGAGATCGGCGAAAGCCGCGATGCCGGAGGGGTTTCCGGGCGGCGTGACGA
Source organism: uncultured Actinomycetota bacterium (assembly GCA_963844455.1). GTDB lineage: Bacteria > Actinomycetota > Actinomycetes > Mycobacteriales > Nakamurellaceae > Nakamurella. Next base: position 2,755 of record CAWJOH010000005.1, on the reverse strand, counting down.
TGGTCAGCGTGTTCGACGCGAAGGTGACCGGTTCGCCGGCGACCGCCCCGCCGTCGGTCGCCTTGGTCATGGTGCCGGTGTCGGCCGAGGCGAACACGTCCGCAGGGGCGCCGGCGAGGATCTGCGTCACCAGGTCCGACGAACCGGCGAAGCTGAACGTCACGGTCGACCCCGGGTTCTGCTGCTGGTACAGGTCACCGATCTCGGTGAACGTGCTCTTCAGGGACGCCGCCGCGAACACGGTCAGCGCGCCCGCCGCGGCGGGCGCAGGCGACGCCGGGCTCGATCCCGGACCGGCGGCCGCACTCGACGACGACCCCGCCGCCGAGGAGATGGTCCCCGCCCCCGACCTCGCCACCGGGGACGAAGCCGGCGCGGACGCCGCTGCCGTCGTCGTCGGGGATGCCGTCGGGCCACTCGTCGAGTCGCCCGAGCCGCACGCCGACGCCGCGGCCACCAGGCAGAGCGCGGTCGCGGCGGACACCAGCCAGCGCCGGAGTCGACTCACGGCGAACCTCCCGGTCAGCAGCACCGCGCCGCGGTGGACCCGGCGTGCACGCCCGCCGGTGTGGTTCTCGGACGTGCGGCATATCCGGCACTCTAGAGCCGCAGCCGCGGTGCCAGCAAGCAGCTCGACCGGCAGGTGCGTCCCGGACGCTCCAGCCCGGCCCGGCCGGGACGGCGATCATCCGCGCGAAGCGGCGGTCTCCGGGCGCCTCCCGGCTTGACCCTGACACCGTGTGAGGCCGTAGACACGGAGGCGTCATGTACACCATCGGAGATCTCGCCCGGCTCGGCCGCGTTTCCGTGCGCATGCTGCGGCACTACGACGCGATCGGCCTGCTGCCGCCGGCGGCCGTCGACGACGCCACCGGCTACCGGTACTACGTCGCCGGCCAGCTGGCCCGGCTGAACCGGATCGTCGCGCTCAAGGACCTCGGCTTCTCGCTGGAGCAGGTTCGGTCCGTGCTCGACGAGAAGATCGGGACCGAGGAGCTGCGCGGCATGCTGCGGCTGCGGCGGGCCGAGCTGGCCGGGCAGATCGCCGCGGACACCGCGCGGCTCGCGCAGGTCGAGGTGAGGCTCCGGATCATCGAGGAGGAGGGCATCATGCCGCCGGACGACATCCAGGTGAAGTCGATCCCCGCCCTGCGCGTCGCCGAGTTGAGCGCCGGCGCGGCCAGTTTCGAGCCCGAGGCGATCACGCCCGTCATCGGGCCGCTGTACGACCGACTCCTCCAGGCCCTCGGCCGGGCCGGCGTCGCGCCGGCGGGCCCCGGCGTCGCCTACTACGAGCCGACGGCCGACGGTGCGGTGGTCGTGCACGCCGCCGTGCCGGTGAACGTCGGCGATGCAACGGGTCTCGGCCTCACCGTGGTGGACCTGCCGCCGATCGAGCGGGCGGCGACGGTGATCCACCGCGGGTCGATGGACGAGGTGATGCCGACCCTGCAGACCCTCGCACGCTGGATCGACGACCACGGCTACCGCTCGGCCGGCCCGAACCGGGAGCTGTACCTGGATGCCGATGGGGATCGGGCCACGTGGGTGACCGAGTTGCAGGAACCGATCGAGACTCGCTGAGCGGGGGATGCCGTGCCGATCGACACCTTTGCAACCGCCGTCGGGGCGGCCGCGGCGATCCGCCGCGGCGACGTCACCGCGTCGGAGCTGACCGCGGAGCTGCTCGACCGGATCGGCGCCGTCGGTCCCGCGCTGAACGCGGTCGTCGACCTCCGCGCCGACCTCGCCATGAAGCAGGCCGCGAGGGCCGACGAGACCCTGCGGCACGGCGCCGAAGTCGGCCCGCTGCACGGCGTGCCGATCACGATCAAGGATGCCTTCCACGTGTCCGGGCTGCACATCACCTGGGGCGACGAGGCTTTCGCCGAGCAGGTCGCCGACCGGGACGCCGTCGTGGTGGCCCGGCTGCGGGCGGCCGGGGCGATCGTCGTCGGCAAGACGAACGTCGCCGCCATGCTCGCCGACTACGGGCAGACCGCCAACCCGGTGTACGGCGCGACGAACAACCCGTGGGATCCCGGCAGGTCGCCGGGCGGATCGAGCGGCGGGAGCGCGGCCGCGGTGGCGGCCGGGCTGAGCTACCTCGACTACGGCAGCGACCTCGTCGGGTCGATCCGCATACCGGCCGCGTTCTGCGGCGTGTACGGCCTGCGCCCGACGCCGGACACCGTGCCGCTGGACGGCTTTCAGCTGCCTGGGCCGCCCGCTCCGCCGAGCGAGAGAACCTACGTCTCGGCGGTCGGTCCGATCGCGCGCTCGGCCGCCGACCTCCGGGTGGCCCTGCGGGCGACGGCCGGCCCCGAGGGCACCTCGGCGTATACGTGGGCGCTCCCGGCGCCCCGGCACGACCGGCTCCGGGACTTCCGGGTCGGCGTCGTCCTCGACGATCCGCGGGCGCCGGTGACGGCCGAGGTGGGCGACCGGATGTCCGACGCGATCGATGCCCTCGCGCGGCTCGGCGTCGCCGTCTGCGACGGGTGGCCGGACGGCGTCGACCCGGGACGGGCGGTGGAGACCTTCGGCGCGCACGTCGGGATGTTCCTCGGCTACCTCGACCCGGGCTCGCCGGCCCCGGCTTTCACGGACTTCGTGGCGCACGAGCGCGCGCGGATGGCCGTGCGGCTGGCGTGGGCGGGCTACTTCGAGTCGGCGGCGGACGTGTTCCTCTGCCCGACCGCGTTCACCACGGCGATCCCGCACGACGAGCGGCCGTTCGGCGACCGGACGATCG
>CAWJOH010000004.1:0-158157 GCA_963844455.1 uncultured Actinomycetota bacterium | reverse complement strand
ACCTGCGCGAATTCTCCGGCCGTGCCGAGCTCGCCGTCCGGGAGACCACCGGGCTCGGTCGCGATCTCGCCGTCGAGGAAGCCGATGTGGTGGACCGACCCGGCTGGGTGCAGGCGACGGCCGAGGGGATGGCCGTGCTCGCCGAGCCGCTGACCCGCAAGATGGCTGCCGCCATGAAGGGCCCCAGGGCCGGCCGGGCGATGGCGCGCGGCGCGGCCGGCTCCCAGGTGGGCGTGGTGCTCGGCTTCCTGTCCGGCAAGGTCCTCGGCCAGTACGACCCGCTCGGCGGTGATCCGGCCAACCCCGGCAGGCTGCTGCTCGTCGCCCCGAACATCGTCAAGATCGAGCGGGAGATCGCCGCGGATCCGACCGACTTCCGTCTCTGGGTCTGCCTGCACGAGAGCACGCATCGGCTGCAGTTCACCGCCGTGCCCTGGCTCCGCGAGTACTTCCGCGGGCTCGTCGTCCAGTTCGCCGAGCGCGCGGAGACCGACCCGACCGAGATGCTCAAGCGCGCCGTCGAGGCGATCCGCGGTGGCCGGTCGGACGGGGACATGGCCGAGGACGGCGGGCGCGGCTCCTGGCTGGAGGGCATCCAGTCGCCCGAGCAGCGCGAGCTGTTCGACCGGATCATGGCGCTGATGACGCTGCTCGAGGGTCACGCCGACCACGTCATGGATGCGGTCGGGCCATCGGTGGTGCCGTCCGTGCGGGCGATCCGCGCCTCGTTCACGGAGCGGCGCAAGCGCACCAAGGGACCGATCGACCGGCTGCTGCGCTCACTGCTCGGCCTGGACATGAAGCTCGCGCAGTACATCAAGGGCGGCGCGTTCGTCGGCGCGGTGGTGGACCGGGTCGGGATGCCCGCGTTCAACACCGTCTGGTCGTCGCCGGAGACGTTGCCGACGCGCGCGGAGATCGCGGACCCGCCGGCATGGATGAGCCGGGTCCTCGGCTGACCGGCCGGCCGGCCGACACCCCGCGATTCGTCGGCCGGGACCCGGCCGGACCGGCCGGCCCCCGCGCGACCGTCGTCGACGCCGCGGTGCGCGCGTTTCTCGCCGCGCACGTGCCGCCCGAGAGCCCGCTGCTGGTGGCCTGCTCCGGCGGCGCGGATTCGCTCGCGCTGGCGATCGCCGTCGCGGCGGCGGCCCCCGCGGACCGCGTCGCCGCGGTCACGGTCGATCACCGCCTGCAGCCCGGCTCGGCCGACCGCGCGGCGCGCACCGTGGACGTGCTGCGCGCGATCGGATACGCCGATGTCGCGGTGCTGACCGTGCGCGTGGACCGGCTCGGCGGGCTGGAGGCGGCGGCCCGTCGCGCGCGGTACGCGGCGCTCACGGCGCACGCCGGCTCGGTCGCGCTCCGGCACGGGGGGCCGCCGGTGGCCGTGCTGCTGGGTCACACGCTGGACGACCAGGCCGAGACCGTGCTGCTCGGGCTGGCCCGGGGCTCGGGCCCGCGGTCCGTCGCCGGGATGCGGTCGTGGCGCCCGCCGTGGGGTCGCCCGCTGCTCGCCGTCAGCCGCGCCGACACCGAGAGCGTCTGCCGCCGAGCGGGTCTCGAGCCATGGGCGGACCCGCACAACGCCGATCCGGCGTTCACCCGGGCGCGCCTTCGGCACGAGGTGCTGCCGTTGCTGGACGGCGTGCTGGGCGGCGGCGTCCGGGGTGCGCTCGCCCGCACCGCGGAGCTGATGGCCGACGACCTGGACGCGCTCGACGCGCTCGCGGAGCGGGCCCACGGCCGCCTGCGGCGCGACGACGGGGGTCTGGACGCGGCCGGCCTCGCCGACCTGCCCCCGGCCGTCCGGCGCCGGGTGCTCCGCCGGTGGGTCGGGCAGGCCGGCGGCGGTCCGCTCACCTTCGACCACCTGAGCCGGCTCGACCGGCTCGCGGCGGACCCGCGAGGTCCGTCCCAGGTGCGGCTGCCGGGCGCCTTCGACGTGACCAGGGACGGCGCGACGATCCGCATCGGTCCCGCCCGCTGATCCCGTCGGCGTGCATCCGCCCGAGGTCGTCGCCGTCGGCGTGCATCCGCCCGAGGTGGTTGACGGGTAGACCATGCGGGCACTTGCGCTGGGGCCGCCCGGCGCCTCGGGCTCCGGGCCGGCCGCCGGCCGTTTCGTCGACAGTTGGGGAGGAAGGCATGACCTCGGGACACACCACCGACAAGCAGACCAGTCCGGAGCAGGACGAGAAGCTGCGCACCCTGGTCGATCTCGTCGCCGACGCGAAGATCGCGATGCTGACCACGATGACCGAGGACGGTCGCCACCTCAGCCGGCCGATGGGCCTGCAGGAGGTCGAGTTCGACGGTGACCTGTGGTTCCTCGCCTACGACGACTCCCCGAAGGCGCGGCAGATCACGGTCAACCCGCAGGTGAACGTCTCCTTCGCGAACTCGAAGGGCACGGCCTGGACGTCGATCTCGGGCACCGCCGAGGTGGTGCACGACCGGGCCAAGGCCGAGCAGTTCTGGAATCCCATGCTGCGCGCCTGGTTCCCCGAGGAGCTGGAGACGCCCGGGCTCGCGCTGATCAAGGTGCATGCCGACAGCGCCGAGTACTGGAACGGGCCGAGTTCGCGAGTGGTGCAGCTGATCGGCATCGTGCGCGCGGCGGTCACCCGGGACGAGACGAAGCTGATCGACACCCAGAACGAGGAGATCAAGCTCTGACCCTGCGCCGAGCCGCTTGGCCGAGTTCGATCGTCGTGCGACGAGCCGCCTGACCGGGTGTTGATCATGGCGAAATTCACGCAACGCGCCGCGGCCGCCGGGCGCGTCGCGTGAAATTCGCCATGATCAACTCGCATCGACGTCGGCATGGTGCGCGCTCTGCGCCGTCCGGCTCGGGCGTGTCCGGCCCGCCGCCGGTCGGCCCCGGTTGACCGCCGGGGCGGGCGGGGTGGCAGGCTGATCGCGGGTCGTTTCTGCCCGCGCCCGCCGCTCGATCGGGGAGAGCCGTGACTGGTAGCGATGCGTCCTCGTGGGGTTCCGCCGCGACCGACGGCGCGGCCGTGACCAGGCCATTGACCACCCGGCTGACCAGCGCCGACGCCGTCGCGATCAGCGCGCTGTCGGCCGATCCCGGGACGGTGCACGGGTATCCGGGCGAGCTGGCCGCGGTGCTGATCACCGAGGACGCGCTGCAGGCGAAGATCCGCGAGCTGGCGGTGGCCGTCGCGGCCGACCACGACATCGCGACCCCGCCCCTGCTGATCTGCGTGCTCAAGGGCGCCGTCATGTTCGTCACCGACTTCGCCAGGGCGATGCCGATCCCGGTCGAGCTCGAGTTCATGGCCGTCACCTCGTACGGCTCCGCGACCACGTCCTCGGGCGTGGTGCGCATCCTCAAGGACCTCGATCGCGACATCACGGGCCGCCGGGTGGTGATCGTCGAGGACATCATCGACTCGGGGCTCACGCTGTCCTGGCTGCTCAAGAACCTCGCCACCCGTGGCCCGGCCGCGATCGACGTCGTCGCGCTGCTGCGCAAGCCCGAGGCGGTCAAGGTCGAGGTCGACGTGCGGTACGTCGGTTTCGACATCCCCACCGACTTCGTGGTCGGCTACGGGCTCGACTTCGCCGAGCGCTACCGCGACCTGCCGTTCGTGGGCCTGCTGGGCGAGCACATGTACACATAGCCCGACCGGGGCGGGCAGGCCGCTATCAGCGGGAACATGCCTTTCTCCCAGCACGTTGAGTTACAGATGGGCGTCCGTTCCCGGCGATCAGCGTCGGGGCCGGGCGGTACGCTGAACAAACCGACCGCGCCCGCAGCGCGGCCCGGCGGCGGACCGTGTGCCCATATCGGCGGTCGCGCGGGCCGCCGCTACCGACGTCGTCTTGGGAGGGTCGAGGCCGCCTCATGGCCGAAAACCGGATGGACCGTAAGCGCCTGCTTCGCTCGCCGCTGGTGTGGATCGCCGTGGTGCTGCTGCTGTACCTCGGTTACTCCTACTTCTCCGACGAGACCCGCGGCTACACGCAGCAGTCGACGTCGGTCGCGCTCACGCAGCTCAAGGACGGCAACGTCACCGACGCGATCATCGACGACAAGGAGCAGCGGCTCCGGCTCACCCTGGCGAACGGGATCGACGGCTCGAACCAGATCTATACCCAGTACCCGTCCGGCGCGACCCAGGAGATCTTCAACGACGTCCAGGCCGCCAACATCTCCGGTGGCTACAACACCACCGTCACCAGCGAGTCCGCGCTGTTCTCGCTGCTCATCTACCTGATCCCGGTCGGCCTGATCATCCTGTTCCTGCTCTGGATGATGAACAACGCCCAGGGCGGCGGCAACCGGGTGCTCTCGTTCGGCAAGTCCAAGGCCAAGCTGATGACCAAGGACATGCCGTCGACCAAGTTCACCGACGTGGCCGGCGCGGACGAGGCCGTGGAGGAACTCGACGAGATCCGCGACTTCCTGGCCAACCCGGCCCGCTACCAGGCGCTCGGCGCGAAGATCCCGAAGGGCGTGCTGCTCTACGGGCCGCCCGGCACCGGCAAGACGCTGCTGGCGCGCGCGGTCGCGGGCGAGGCCGGCGTGCCGTTCTACTCGATCTCCGGCTCCGACTTCGTCGAGATGTTCGTCGGCGTCGGCGCGAGCCGGGTCCGCGATCTGTTCGAGCAGGCCAAGGCCAACGCGCCCGCGATCATCTTCGTGGACGAGATCGACGCCGTCGGCCGGCACCGCGGCGCCGGCATGGGCGGCGGACACGACGAACGCGAGCAGACGCTGAACCAGTTGCTGGTCGAGATGGACGGCTTCGAGGCCAAGGGCGGCATCATCCTGATCGCGGCCACCAACAGGCCGGACATCCTCGACCCGGCCCTGCTGCGGCCGGGGCGGTTCGACCGGCAGATCCCCGTCGGCCAGCCGGACCTGAAGGGCCGGCAGGCGATCCTCGCGGTGCATGCGAAGGGCAAGCCGTTCGCGCCCGACGTCGACTTCCTGTCGCTGGCCAAGCGCACGGTCGGCATGTCCGGCGCCGACCTGGCCAACGTGATCAACGAGGCCGCGCTGCTCACCGCCCGCACCAACGGAACGGTGATCGACAACGTCGCGCTCGAGGAGTCGGTCGACAGGGTGGTCGGCGGCCCGGCCCGCAAGGGCAAGGTGATCTCCGAGAAGGAGAAGAAGATCACCGCCTACCACGAGGGCGGGCACGCGCTCGCGGCGTGGGCGATGCCGGGGCTGGAGCCCGTCTACAAGGTGACCATCCTGCCGCGCGGCCGAACCGGCGGGCACGCGCTGGTGGTTCCCGAGGACGACAAGTCGCTGATGACGCGGTCGGAGATGATCGCCCGGCTGGTGATGGCCATCGGTGGCCGCGCGGCCGAGGAACTGGTCTTCGCCGAGCCCACCACGGGCGCGTCGTCGGACATCGCCACCGCCACCAAGATCGCCCGCGCGATGGTCACCGAGTACGGCATGTCGGCCAAGCTCGGGGCGGTGAAGTACGGCCACGGCGACGACGAGCCGTTCCTCGGCCGCACCTACGGCAGCGGGCCGGAGTACTCGATCGAGGTCGGCAGCGAGATCGACGGCGAGGTCCGGGCCCTCATCGAGGCCGCGCACACCGAGGCCTGGGAGGTGCTCAACACCTACCGGGACATCCTCGACTCGCTGGCGTCGGCGCTGCTGGAGAAGGAGACGCTGGAGCGCCGCGACCTGCAGGTGATCTTCGCGGACGTCGAGAAGCGGCCCAGGATCACCACGTTCGACCAGTTCGGCGTCCGCGCGCCGTCCGACCGGCCGCCGATCAAGACGCCGCGCGAGCTGGCGCTCGAGCGCGGCGAGCCGTGGCCGCCCGAGCCCGAGATGACGGTGCCGGCGGAGCAGCCGGTGCCGATCGGTGCGCTGCACGGCCCGCCAGGGCAGACCGGCTACACGACGCAGGACCCGGCCCACGCGGAGCCGACGCCGCAGGGTGCGGCCGACGGGCCGCCGGCCGGTGCCGCATCGCACTCCGGGACGGTGCCCGCCGCCCCGCCGCCCGCGCTGCCGCCCAACTGGACCGGCGGGGTGCTGCCGGGTCCGCTCGGACCCATGCCCGGGTGGGACCAGCCGGGTGCCGCGCCGGCGCCGGGTCACGCACCCGGCGACAACGGCCAACCGGCGCCGCCGGCCTGGCCGAACGGCGGGCAGGCCGGCGCCGGCAACGGCGCCCGTTCCGCGCCCGGGTCCAACGGCCAGGCTCGCCAGGATGGCCGGAGCAACGGCCGAACCGACCCGCCGGCCGACCGGCCGGCCGACCCGCCGGCCGACCCGTGGGCCCCGCCGCCCGGGGACACCCGGCGATGACCGACCTGTCCGCCCCGGGCGCGGGGACACCGGCGTCCCGGAACGGCGAGGTCGCCCACCTCGATGTCCCGGACTTCGACCTCGTCCGCGCCGAGGCGGCGGTCCGCGAGCTGCTGATCGCCGTCGGCGAGGACCCGGACCGGGACGGTCTGCAGGAGACGCCGGGCCGGGTGGCCAGGGCGTTCGCCGAGCAGTTCGCCGGCCTGCGGATCGACCCGGCGACCGTGCTCCGGACCTCGTTCGACGAGAACCACAACGAGATGATCCTGATGCGGGACATCGAGATGTACTCGACGTGCGAGCACCACCTGGTGCCGTTCTTCGGCAAGGCGCACGTGGGCTACATCCCCGGTCCCGACGGGCGGATCACCGGACTGTCCAAGCTCGCCCGCCTGGTGGACGGGTACTCCAAGCGGCCGCAGGTGCAGGAGCGGCTCACCACCCAGATCGCCGACGCGCTGGTGCGCGTGCTGAACCCGGCCGGCGCCATCGTGGTGATCGAGGCCGAGCACCTGTGCATGGCGATGCGCGGCGTCCGCAAGCCGGGCGCCACCACCACCACCTCCGCCGTGCGGGGGATCTTCCAGTCGCAGGACCGCACCCGTGCGGAGGCGATGAGCCTGATCACGGGCCGGTGACGCGCGAACCGGTGCCGGCGGCGCGATCGGGCACCGCCCCGACGGCGGCCGCGCCGGACACCGCCCGCCGCGCCGTGGTGATGGGCGTGCTCAACGTGACCCCGGACTCGTTCTCCGACGGCGGCCGGTTCCTGGAAGCGTCGGCGGCGGTCGCCCGCGGCCGGGCGCTGCACGCGGACGGCGCGGATCTGATCGACGTGGGCGGCGAGTCGACCCGGCCGGGGGCGCATCGCGTGCCGGCGGAGGTCGAGGCCGACCGGGTGTTGCCGGTGATCGCGGCCCTGGCCGGGGACGGCGTCGTGTGCAGCATCGACACCACCAGGTCCGCCGTGGCCGCCGCCGCGCTCGACGCCGGCGCCCGGCTGGTGAACGACGTGTCGGGCGGCCTCGCCGACCCGGAGATGGCGTCCGTGGTGGCGGACGCCGGCTGCCCCTGGATCCTGATGCACTGGCGCGGGCACAGCGCCGACATGCAGGCGCTCGCGCAGTACGACGACGTGGTCGCCGATGTGCGGAACGAGCTGCTGGCGCGGGTGGACGCCGCCGTGGCGGGGGGCGTCGCCGCGGACCGGCTGGTGCTCGACCCGGGGCTCGGGTTCGCGAAGAACGCGGAGCACAACTGGGCGCTGCTGCGCGCGCTGCCGTCGATCACCGGCCGGGCCGGTCCCGGCTGGGGTTTCCCGGTCCTGATCGGCGCCTCGCGCAAGCGCTTCCTGGGGTCGCTGCTCGCCGACGCCGCGGGCCCGAGACCGGCGGCGGGGCGCGAGGCGGCGACCGCGGCGACCTCCGCGCTGTCCGCCGCGGCCGGCGTCTGGGGGGTCCGGGTGCACGAGGTCTCGGCATCCCTCGACGCCGTGGCGGTGGCGCTGGCCACCACCGGGCTGGGGCCGGAGCGCGACCTGGAAGGGGTGGCCCGCCGTGGCTGACCGGATCACGCTGACGGGCCTCACCGTCCGCGGCAACCACGGGGTCTTCCCCGCGGAGCGGGAGCACGGGCAGGACTTCGTCCTGGACATCACGCTGTGGCTGGACCTGACGGCCGCCGCCCGCGGCGACGACCTGACGAAGACCGTGCACTACGGCGAGCTGGCCGAGCTCGCGGCCGGCATCGTCGGCGGCCCGCCGCGCGACCTGATCGAGACGGTGGCCGCCGAGATCGCCGACAGCGTCATGCGCACCTACCCGGTGCACGCGGTCGAGGTCACCGTGCACAAGCCGGACGCGCCCATCCCGCTGACCTTCGCCGACGTGAGCGTCACCATCCGCAGGTCGGTGCGCTCGGACTCCCCGCGGTTGCGCGTCCGCCCGGCCTCCGGGGCATCGGTACCGATCGACGGGACGACGCCGGCATGAGCACGGCTGTGCTCTCCCTCGGGTCGAACCTCGGGAACGCGACCCGGCACCTGGAGCGGGCCGTGGCGTCCCTGGGTGACGTCGTGCGCGCCGTGTCCGGGATCTACCGCACCCCGCCGGTGGGCGGAGTGGCCCAGGACGACTTCCTCAACGTCACCCTGCTCGCGGACGACTCGGGCGACGATCCGATGGCATGGCTGACTCGTTGCCGCCGGCTCGAGGAGGAGGCCGGCCGCGAGCGCACCGTGCGCTGGGGACCACGCACCCTGGACGCCGACGTGATCACCGTCGAGGTGCACGGGCACCCTGTGCTGTCCGACGATCCCGAACTCACCCTCCCGCACCCGCGGGCCGCCGAACGCGCCTTCGTGTTGCTGCCGTGGGCCGAGATCGATCCCACCGCAACGCTTCCCGGCGCCGGCGCCATCGGCGACCTGCTCGCGCGGATGGACGTCGGCGGCATCTCCAGGGTGGGTCATGTGCACTGATCCACCCCGGCCCCGATCCCGACACCGATACCGCCGCCGCGACCGGCGCCCGCCTGCGGGGCCGATGCGCGGATGACGGACCGGACCCGGATGGGGTTCACCCGCTGGCGCGACCTGGCGGTGGTGACCCTGGTCGCGGCCGCGGCGGGCTACGCGATCGTCAGTCTGAACTACCAGCGGATGCCGCCCCTGCCCCGGCTGGCCGGGCTGGTGGCCGCCCTCGTCGGCATCGCGCTCGCGGTCGTCGGGTGGGGCTTCCGCAGCCGGATCCGGCCGCGGCAGGACACGCCGGGTTCGCTCCCGGCCCGGCCGCCGGTGCCGCCGCTGACCGCGGCCCGCGCGGTGATGACGGCCAAGGCCACGGCGCTGGCCGGGGCCGCGCTGGCCGGGCTGTGGCTCGGGCTGCTGATCTACCTGATCCCGTCGTGGTCGCTGCTCGCGGCGGCGCAGTCCGACGGCGTCACCGGCATCATCGGGCTCGGCGGGGCGCTCGTGATGATCGCCGGCGCGCTCTACCTCGAGCGCTGCTGCCAGGCGCCGGATCAGCCGGACTGACGGCCACCATCGGTCGCGGCGCGAGCCGACGGGCCCGTGGCATCGGCGATCTCCGCGAGCAGCACGCGCCGCAGCTCCTGCGCCCGGCCCGCGAACACCCGTTGGGCGGCGACGTAGTCCGCCTTGCCGTCGGCGGTCTCGATGCGCACCGGCAGGTAGCCCAGGGACGTCAGGTCGTACGGCGACGCGCGCATGTCCAGTTCCCGGATCTCGCGGGCGAGCAGGAAGGCGCGCAGCAGCAGGTCGGCTGACACCAGCGGGACGAGCTTGTAGGCCCACTTGTAGAGGTCCATCGACGCGTGCAGGCAGCCGGGCTGCTCCATCCGCTCGCGGGAGTCGAGATCCGGCCGCAGCAGGTTGCGCGGCCGTGCCGGCTCCGTGAAGAAGCGGTACGCGTCGTAGTGGGTGCACCGGATCTGGTGCGCGTCGACCACCTCGTCCGTGCCGCCCTGCCCGAGGCGCAGCGGCCAGCTCGGGTGCCGGCGTTGCCGTTGGTCCTGCCGGTACAGCATCGCCCACTCGTGCAGGCCGAAGCAGCCGAACTGGCCGGGAGCGGCAGCGGTGGCCGACAAGAGCCGCACCACGAACCGCAGGATCTCCCCCCGCTGCGCGACGAAGACCGGTACGTCGACGGCGATGTCGGGGGCCTCGGTCGTCCCGCCGACCACCCGGTGGAACCGCCAGCCCGCCCGCTCCGGCGCGTTCGCCAGTGCCACACCCGCGCCGGGATGCCAGCGGCGCAGCTGCGCCGGGCGCAGCGAGTAGTAGGTGAACAGGAAGTCCTCGACCGGATGGGCGGCGCCGGACCGGCTGCGTCGCCGGTGACCTCGGGTGAGGTCGTCGACGGTGTCCCGGTGCGCCGCGGCCCGGGCGCGCCAGGTGCCTTCGTCCAGCACGGATCGGACGCCGTTCATCGCCTGATCGACCGCCACACCTGGCAGATCACCGGGATGTCCACGATGGCGGAGCCGGGCCGGTGCCGTGCGATCCGGTCGCGCAGGGTCCGGTCGTAGGCCGCGCGGACGGATTCACTCGCGCGGATGACGTAGGAGTACGTGTGCACGAGGCCGAGCAGCTGCTCGGGGCTGCCGCGCCACGTCCAGCGCACCAGGGTGAGCTCCGGGTTCGTCAGGAGCGGGTGGTCGGAGAACGGCGGGCGCCGCCGGTCGTCGTCCGCGGAACCCCTGGGATCCGGTCCGGGGGAGCCGCGCCCCGTGGCGCCGCCGCGCGGGCGGCCCAGGCCGTGCAGGGCCGCCTGCAGCTCGGCGACGAGCGGGTCGGCCTCGTCGTCGTTGTTCCACAGCAGCGCGACGGACCCGCCCGAGCGGGTGACCCGGGCGATCTCATCGAGCGCCGGTCCCGCGTCGAACCAGTGGAACGCCTGACCGACCACCGTGCCGTCGACGGACCCGTCCGAGATCGGGATGGACTCCGCCACGCCGTCCAGCACCGTGGCGTCCGGGCAACCGCGCGCCAGCTCGGCGCGCATCCCCGCCAGCGGCTCCACCGCGACGACGGCACACCCGCGGCGCAGTGCAGCCTCGGTCAGCTTGCCGGTGCCGGCGGCCAGGTCCAGCACGGTGGCCGGGGCGGGCGGCAGCGCGACGTCGAGCGCACCGGCCGGGTAGCTCGGCCGGTACCGCGCGTACGCCGCCGCCACGTCGTCGAAGGAATCGGGCAGCGATGCGGTCCAGGCGACGTCGTCGGTCCCGATGATCCCGTCGCCCGCGTCCACGACCACCATTCTCGCGCGCCGGCGACGTCCGGCCGGCGCCGGTCGGTGCGCCGCTCGACGTGATCTTGGGCGGGACGACGGCCAGTAGGCTTGCCAGCCGTGAACCCGCCGACCCCTGACGGACCCGTCCCTGCCGCCGACGTCCGCGCGGGCGAGGGCGACGACCTGCCCGAACAGCTGCGCGTCCGTCGGGAGAAGCGGCAGCGGCTGCTGGATTCGGGCGTGCAGCCCTATCCCGTCGTCGTCGACCGGACGGCGAGCCTGGCCCAGGTGCGGGCAGCGCACCCCGACCTGCCGCCGGACACCGACACCGGCGATGTCGTCGGTATCGCCGGCCGGGTGATCTTCCTGCGGAACTCCGGCAAGCTCTGCTTCGCGACCCTCCGGGAGGGTGGGGCGGGCGACACCGGCGCCGAGTTGCAGGTGATGGTCTCGGTGGCCAGCGTCGGCGCCGAGAGCCTGGCCGCCTTCAAGTCGGACGTCGACCTCGGCGATCACCTTTACGTCCACGGCCCGGTGATCACGTCGCGGCGGGGCGAGCTGTCCGTTCTGGCCGATTCCTGGGCCATTACCGCCAAGGCGTTGCGGCCACTGCCGGTCGCGCACAAACCGCTCTCCGAGGAGAGCCGGGTCCGCCAGCGATATGTCGACCTCATCGTCCGCCCGCAGGCGAGGCGGACGGTCGAACTGCGTAGCACGGTGAATCGATCGTTGCGCAACACGTTGCATGGGAGGGGCTTTCTAGAGGTCGAAACACCCATGCTCCAGGTGCTGCACGGCGGGGCCGCCGCACGTCCATTCGTGACGCACATGAACGCGATGGATATGGACCTGTACCTGCGGATCGCGCCGGAGCTGTACCTGAAGCGCGCCGTGGTCGGGGGAATCGACCGGGTTTTCGAGATCAATCGCAACTTCCGCAACGAGGGCGTCGACTCCTCGCACTCCCCGGAATTCGCCATGCTCGAGGCCTACCAGGCCTACAGCGACTACAACGGCATCGGCGAGCTCACCCGGCGGCTGGTGCAGGACGCGACCGACCGGGTGTTCGGCAGCACCGTCGCGGTGCACGCCGACGGCACCGAGTTCGACCTCGGCGGTGACTGGCAGTCGATCACCCTGTACGGAGCGCTGTCGGACGCGATCGGCGAGGAGGTCACGGTCGCGACGCCGATGGCCGACCTGGTCCGGCTGGCCGAGAAACTCGACGTGCCAGTCGCTCCGCACTTCGGTCCGGGCAAGCTCGCCGAGGAGCTCTTCGAGGAGCTCGTCGTGCCGGCGCTGACGGCCCCGACGTTCGTGCGCGACTTCCCCGCCGAGACCGCGCCGCTCACCCGGGACCACCGGACGACGCCCGGGCTGGCCGAGAAGTGGGACCTCTACATCCGCGGCGTCGAGATCGCCACCGGTTATTCGGAGCTCGTCGACCCGATCGTGCAGCGCGAGCGTTTCCTCGACCAGGCCCGGTTCGCCGGCCTGGGCGACGCCGAGGCAATGGTGCTCGACGAGGATTTCCTGCGGGCGATGGAGTACGGAATGCCGCCGGCCGGGGGGATGGGTATGGGCATCGACCGGCTGCTGATGGCCCTCACCGGCCTGGGCATCCGGGAGACGATCTTGTTTCCGTTCGTTCGCCCCGGCGAGTGAGACCGGGCCGCCGCCGGCCGCTCAGGTAAACGTTC
Source organism: uncultured Actinomycetota bacterium (assembly GCA_963844455.1). Classification (GTDB taxonomy): domain Bacteria; phylum Actinomycetota; class Actinomycetes; order Mycobacteriales; family Nakamurellaceae; genus Nakamurella. Next base: position 145,393 of record CAWJOH010000004.1, on the reverse strand, counting down.
GGCGAACAAAACTGTCCGTTTCACCGGCCCCACCACGACCGTGTGGCAATGTCCGGCCCCGGCTCTTCGGTCCGAGGATCGCCAATGAACCCCGAACCGCTCGAAAATGGCCGGAAGGGCGAGCCGGGTTCGGCTTCGGGGCATTTAACGGATATGGTGGCGATGTGGCCGACCCGGTTCCGGAGCGGAAACCGCGATATGGCCTCGGTCCCGCACAGGAGGAAAAACACATGGCTACCATGACCACCGTCACGCTGGTGGACGATCTCGACGGTTCCGAGGCGTCGGAATCCGTGACCTTCGCGCTTGACGGGGCGTCGTACGAGATCGACCTCAACGAGAAGAACGCCGAGAAGCTCCGCGACGCGCTCGCCGGCTTCGTCGCTAACGCGCGTCGGGTGGACGGCTCGCGTCGCGGCGGTCGTTCGGCCAAGGCACGGCCGGCCCGCGCGGCCCGCGGCCCGCGCACCGCTCCGGACCGCGAGCAGACCGCCGCGATCCGCGAGTGGGCCAGGGCGAACGGTCACGAGGTGTCGGAGCGCGGTCGCCTGTCGGCCAGCGTGCTCGCCGCCTTCGAGGAAGCCCACTGATCCATCCGGCGGCCTGACCGGCTGCCTGATCGACTGCCTGATCGATGGACGCCCCGGATCCGGTCCGGGCGGACGATTCGCGATGTCCACCGGCCCCTTCCGCCATCGGCGGCCGGGGCCGGTTTCGTTCCGCACCCGCCTGCCGGAGAGTTGCCGGGTGGCGCTCGCGCCGTCGCACCGGGCCGGAGGATGGTCGTGCCGGGCCGCGCGGCGCCGTTGCGCACCATTCAGGGCGGGTGCCCCTGGTCCTGTGCGGGGCCTGTGCGAGAGCGCCCGAGGTCGGATGACTGTTCGCCGACGGCGTACCGGACGCGCTGGCGGAACGAGCGCCGCTGGGGGAGCGTTGGCATACGTGACGGCGCGGTGCGCAGTGTCGTTGCACAGGCGTGACCAGGACCAAGGATGGGATCTCTCGGCGGGCTGCCCGACTAGAGTTGGACCAACCGACGGGTCGGAATGGCCGTCCCGCGGGAGCGGGAGGACGGTTCAGCCCCGGTACGAAGTCACCACCCGCAGCGCACGGCCGTAAGGAGTGCACATGTTCGAACGGTTTACCGACAGAGCGCGGCGCGTGGTCGTCCTGGCCCAGGAAGAGGCCAGGATGCTGAACCACAATTACATCGGCACGGAGCACATCCTGCTGGGCCTGATCCACGAGGGCGAGGGCGTCGCCGCCAAGGCCCTGGAGTCGCTGGGCATCGCGCTGGAGGGCGTCCGCGCCCAGGTCGAGGAGATCATCGGCCAGGGGCAGCAGTCCCCGTCGGGCCACATCCCCTTCACCCCGCGCGCCAAGAAGGTGCTGGAGCTGTCCCTGCGCGAGGCGCTGCAGCTCGGCCACAACTACATCGGCACGGAGCACATCCTGCTGGGCCTCATCCGCGAGGGTGAGGGCGTCGCCGCCCAGGTGCTCGTCAAGCTCGGCGCGGACCTGAACCGGGTGCGTCAGCAGGTGCTGCAGCTGCTCTCCGGCTACCAGGGCAAGGAGACGGCGGCCGCCGAGGGCGGCCGCTCCGAGGGCACCCCGTCCACATCGCTGGTCCTCGACCAGTTCGGCCGGAATCTCACCCAGTCCGCCCGCGAGGGCAAGCTCGACCCGGTCATCGGGCGCGAGAAGGAGATCGAGCGGGTCATGCAGGTGCTGTCCCGCCGCACCAAGAACAACCCGGTGCTGATCGGCGAGCCCGGCGTCGGCAAGACCGCGGTCGTGGAGGGCCTGGCCCAGGCGATCATTCGCGGCGACGTCCCGCAGACCCTCAAGGACAAGCACCTGTACACGCTGGATCTCGGTTCGCTGGTCGCCGGCTCCCGGTACCGCGGCGACTTCGAGGAGCGCCTGAAGAAGGTGCTCAAGGAGATCCGCACCCGCGGCGACATCATCATGTTCATCGACGAGATCCACACCCTGGTGGGTGCGGGCGCCGCCGAGGGCGCGATCGACGCGGCATCGATCCTCAAGCCGATGCTGGCCCGCGGTGAGCTGCAGACCATCGGCGCGACGACCCTGGACGAATACCGCAAGTACGTGGAGAAGGACGCAGCACTCGAGCGGCGTTTCCAGCCCATCCAGGTCGGCGAGCCGACGGTGGCGCACACCATCGAGATCCTCAAGGGCCTGCGCGACCGGTACGAGGCGCACCACCGGATCACCATCACCGACGACGCGCTCGTCGCCGCGGCCACCCTGGCCGACCGGTACATCAGCGACCGTTTCCTGCCGGACAAGGCGATCGACCTGATCGACGAGGCCGGCGCCCGGATGCGCATCCGCCGGATGACCGCGCCGCCGGACCTGCGGGACTTCGACGAGAAGCTCGCCGCGGTGCGCCGGGACAAGGAGTCGGCGATCGACTCGCAGGACTTCGAGAAGGCCGCCGCGCTCCGGGATTCCGAGAAGCAGCTGTTGGCGCGCAAGTCGGAGCGCGAGAAGGCCTGGAAGGACGGCGATCTCGACGTCGTGTCCGAGGTCGACGACGAGCAGATCGCCGAGGTGCTGGCGAACTGGACGGGCATCCCGGTCTTCAAGCTGACCGAGGAGGAGACCACCCGGCTGCTGCGCATGGAGGACGAGCTGCACAAGCGGATCATCGGCCAGGAGCAGGCGGTCAAGGCCGTCTCGCAGGCGATCCGCCGCACCCGAGCCGGGCTCAAGGACCCGAAGCGTCCGTCGGGGTCGTTCATCTTCGCCGGCCCGTCCGGCGTCGGGAAGACCGAGCTCACCAAGGCGCTCGCCGAGTTCCTGTTCGGTGACGAGGACGCGTTGATCCAGGTCGACATGGGTGAGTTCCACGACCGGTACACCGCGTCCCGGCTGTTCGGCGCCCCGCCCGGATACGTCGGCTACGAGGAGGGCGGGCAGCTCACCGAGAAGGTGCGGCGCAAGCCGTTCTCGGTGGTGCTGTTCGACGAGATCGAGAAGGCCCACCAGGACATCTACAACACCCTGTTGCAGGTGCTGGAGGACGGCCGGCTGACCGACGGCCAGGGCCGCACGGTCGACTTCAAGAACACCGTCATCGTGTTCACCTCCAACCTGGGCACGCAGGACATCTCGAAGTCCGTGTCCCTCGGGTTCGCTCAGGGCAACGACGCGGAGTCGAACTACGACCGGATGAAGCAGAAGGTCAACGACGAGCTCAAGCGGCACTTCCGTCCCGAGTTCCTCAACCGCATCGACGACGTCGTGGTGTTCCACCAGCTCACCACCGACGAGATCAATCTCATGGTCGATCTCATGCTCAAGCGGGTCGAGGCGGCGCTGAAGAACAAGGACATGTCCTTGGAGGTCACCCCCGCCGCCAAGGCGCTGCTCGGCGAGCGCGGGTTCGATCCGGTGCTGGGCGCCCGGCCGCTGCGCCGGACGATCCAGCGGGAGATCGAGGACAAGCTCTCGGAGAAGATCCTGTTCGACGAGGTCCGGCCCGGGCAGATCATTCTGGTGGACACCGAGGGCGAGGGTAAGGAGCGGGAGTTCACCTTCCGCGGCGAGCCCAGGCCGTCGCCGGTGCCCGAGGTCGTGCCCGCCGGAGTGGCCGCCGAGTCCGGCGGCAGTGAGTCCGCCGCCGGCTGACGCCGGTCCGTCGGGTGGACAGCGCCCCGGCCCCGTTCTGCGGGGACCGGGGCGCTTCCGCGTCTGACGTCCTGCGGGCGCTCCGCACGCGCACGGCGCATTTTCGGTTTCCGCCGCCGGCGCCGACGTCCATGATGATGCGATGCGAACAACCCGCCCCCGGGCGGTTGTGCTGATCATGGCGGTCGCGGCGTCCTGCCTGATCCTGTCCGGCACGCCCGCATCCGCGTCCACGATCACGGTCACGACCACGGCGGACACGACGAACGGCGGCGACGGACTGACATCGCTCCGCGAGGCGTTCGCGGAGGCGAGCGCCGGGCCGACGCCCGACCTGATCGTGCTGGCGGCCGCGACCACCTACGCGTTGAGCGACTGCGTCGCAGGGGCGCTCGAGGACAGCGGGACCGGGGATCTCGTCGTGCAGGGCAACGGCGCCACGATCGCGCAGACCTGCGACGACGCCGGCGTCATCCGCAAGTCGCAGGAATCGGGCTCGCTGGCCCTCGGTGACGTCACCCTCACGGGCGGGGCGAACACGGGCGTGAACCTGGTCGGCTCCGGAATCTTCAGCGAAGGGCGGGTGACGCTGGACGGCGTCACCGTCACGGGCACGTCGAACACCGACGCCGGCAGCGTGATCGCCATCGGCGAGACCGCCGCCTCGCCGGATCTCGAGGTGGTCGACTCCGTCGTCGAGGGCAACCCCGGAACGGCGATCACCAACGTCGACATCTCGGTGAGCGTCAGCGTGTCCGGTTCGTCGATCTCGGACAACACGGGCAGCGGTCTGCATCTGATCGACGCCACGCCCCTCGCGGTGGTCGACTCCACGGTGAGCGGCAATGGTCTGTATGGCATCCGGGGGACCGGGCAGGGCAACGTCGTGCTCACCCTCGACGGCTCGACCCTGATCGGAAACGGCAGTGCGGGGTTGTACTGCAGCTCCTGCCGCACGCCTGACGGTCTCGGACTCCACCGTGTCGGGGAACGGGCTCTCGAGCCCGGCCGGAGATGGTGGCGGCATCTGGTTCTCGACGGACCAGAACATGGGTGCGCCGGCACCGGCCTTCACGATCGCGGGTTCGACCGTCGCCGACAACGTGGCGAGTCACGACGGCGGCGGTGTCTCGTTCGAGTGGGCGGGGGAGCCCGAGGGGACCGAGGTCGCCGAGTTCACCGTCACGGATTCCGTTGTGAGCGGCAACGAATCGGTGTGCCCCGGGTGCGATGGCGGCGGCATCTCCGCCCAGGCCGGTTCGCTGACGGTGAGCGGCACCGAGGTCGTCGGGAACACGGCCACCGGTCAAGGAGGCGGAGTCCACCACGCGCGACTCGAGGGCGACGACATTCCGGCACCCACGGCGTCCACGCTCACCGACAGCGTTCTCACCGGCAACACCGGCGGGACGAGCGGTGGAGGAGCGAACGTGTACGCCAACACCGTGCACATCGCCCGCACCCTGGTCGCCGACAACAGCGCGGCGACCGGCGGTGGGGTCGCGCTCGCGGGTGTGGCGGTCTCGGGAGCGCCCGGCCCGACGACGGCGTCGCTGACCGATTCCACCGTGTCGGGCAACGCTGCCGGCAGCTCGGGCGGCGGCATCGCGGTCCGACTGCCCGACGGGTCCCAGGTGTCGGTGGCCAATTCGACCGTGCACGCGAACACGGCGAGCGTCGGCGGCGGCGTCGTGGCCGACGATTCCGAGAACCTGGTGATCCAGCACGTCACGCTGACCGCGAATGCCGCCCCGGCGGGGGCGAACATCGCCAGCAGCGCGCCGACCACCGTCAGCGTGTCGGCCGTGGCCGATCCCGCGGGCGGCGGGGCCAACTGCGCACCCTTCACCACCGCGACGGCGTTCTCCTCCACCGGCTTCTCCTGGTTCGACGACGCTTCGTGCTCGGCCGGTCCCGACGATCTCGTGGATCCGGCGGGAGACCCGCAGCTGGGACCGCTCACCGACAACGGCGGACCGACGCCCACGCGGCTGCCCGCCGCCGGCTCGCCGCTCGGCGGCCGCCAGCCGGCCCCCTGCGCGCTTCCGACGGACCAGCGGGGTCAGGCTCGACCGCAGGGCGTGTCGTGCGAGGCCGGCGCGGTCGAGGTCACCGAGGCATCGGCGATCACCGGCACCTCGGGCAACGATGCCCTGATCGGAACGTCCGGCGGCGACACCATGCTCGGTCTTGCCGGGCACGACGCGCTCGTGGGTCTCGCGGGCGACGACGTGCTCGACGGCGGGCCGGGCAATGACGTGCTGACCGGCGGGACCGGCAACGACATCCTGCGAGGTGGGCCCGGAGTCGACGTGCTGATCGGCGGCCCGGGAACGAACACCCTGATCGGCGGCCCCGGGCCGGACCTGTGCCATGTGCCGCACCGGTTGATCCCGCGCGACTGCTGATCGCGCGGGCGGCCGGTGCCGCGAGCGTGCCGGGGATGGCCCGCGACGCTCGTCCCGGCGTCAGCCTTCGATCTGGTCGCGCACGTCCTCGCCGCGGACCCCGGTCACCCTGTCCAGCACCATGCCGAGAACCGGCGCCAGCAACCACATGAGCATCGCGGCCAGCGGGCTCGCGAAGGCCACCGGGATCGACGCGAGGAAGACCACGATCGGCGTCGTCGACTGCCACATCCCGGCCCGGAAGACCCGGCTCTCGATCTTCCGCCGCATCAGGCCGGCGCGGTGGGCGTAGGCGTACATCACCGACTCCATGCCGCTCACGACCGACAGCACGAGCGCGAAGAACGCGACGGAGAGCGGGTTGGAGGCGTAGTTGCCGAGCAGGCTCGTCGGGTAGGGCACCAGCGCGATGAACGCGAGGTAGATCAGGTTGAGCCCGATCAGCGTGCGGTTCACCGCGCCGAGCGCGGCGGTGAAACCGTGGTGGCTCATCCAGAACCTGCCGAGCAGGTAGAACGCGAGGAAGAAGCTGAACAGCGACGGGAACTCCTCGCGGATCGCGTGCCACAGCACGTCGACGCTGGGGGTGCCGTCGGAGTCGAATCTCGGCGCCTCGATCGCGATCACCAGCAGGGTCATGGCGATCGCGAAGACGGCGTCGCTGAAGAAGCTCACCCGGTCGAACTCGAGCCCGTCGCCGTGCCGCAGTCGCAGGCCCGGACGTCGCGGCCCGGCGGCGGCCGGGAAGAACTGGTCGCTGCCCTCCACGCCCGGCCCCCTTCTGTTGCTGTCGATCTGTTCCGGTCGATGTCCGCACGATGCTGAGGGGGACTGCGGCGGGCACCGCCATCCCGCCCGGACTCAGCCCGGCAGCGCCAGCCGCGTACGCCCGACGCGCCGCACCAGGCCGTCCCCGACCAGGGCGTCGATGCAGCGGTCCAGCTGGCCGGGATCCGTTGCGGCCGCGCGCACGTCGTTCGCCTCGATCGGGCCGGCACGGTCGCGCAGCGCGGCCATGATCCGGCCGCGCACCTGCCGGTCGGTGCCGTGCCAGCGCTGCACCGGCGCCACCCGATCGCCCGCCGGCCGCCCGGCGGCGAGCCAGGCGCAGCGGGCCGCGATGGGGCAGTGCTCGCAGCGCGGGCGGGCGGCGGTGCAGCGCAGCGCCCCGAGCTCCATGACGGCGATCGAGAACCGCGCGGCCGTGGCGTGTTCGGTCGGCAGCAGCGACTCCATCAGCGCCCGGTCGGCGGCGGTTGCGCTGGCACCCGGCTCGTCGACTCCCCGGATCGCACGGCTCATCACCCGGCGAACGTTGGTGTCCACCACGGGAGCCCGCGCACCGTAGGCGAAGGCGGCCACGGCTCGCGCCGTGTAGTCGCCGATACCCGGGAGCTCGAGCAGACTCTCGACGGAGGCGGGCACCACGCCGGCGTGCTGCGCGGTGATCGCGACGGCGGCGTCGTGCAGGCGCAACGCCCGGCGCGGGTAGCCCAGCCGGTCCCAGGCGCGCAGCACGTCCGCGCGGGAGGCCGCCGCCAGCGCGGGCGGGTCCGGCCAGCGCTCCATCCACGACCGGAACACCGGGATCACCCGCGCCACGGGCGTCTGCTGCAGCATGATCTCGCTGACCAGCACGGACCACGGCGTCGCGGCGCCTCCGCGCCACGGCAGGTCCCTGGCGTGCTCGGCGTAGAAGCGGAGCAGGAGCTCGGGATCGAGAGCGGTTGCGGGGGCGCCGATCCGGCCGGCACCGTCGGCGCCGCCGCGCGATGACTCAGGTTCCGTGCACCCGTCGAGAAATCGGACCCGCGACACGGGTCAGGCCACGCCCGGGGTGCCCGACGGGGCGTCGGTGCCGGCGGAACGGACCTGGCCCGTCGGCGTCTCGACGTCCACGACCTCCTCGAGCAGGCCGGACTCGACGTCCATGATGAAGCCGCGCACCGCATCGGTGTGGTGCAGGAACGGCGAGTCCCGCACCCGCCGCATCGATTCACGCACCGAGTCGTGTGGATCCTGGAACGCCTGCACGGACCATGTCGGCCGATAGCCGGCGAAACGCGACAGCAGGGCGCGGAACTCGTCCTCCTGCAGCTTGGCCAGCCCGCAGTCGGTGTGGTGCACGATCATCACCTCGCGGGTGCCGAGCGCGTGCTGGGAGATCGCCAGCGAGCGGATGACGTCGTCGGACACCACCCCGCCGGCATTCCTCATGAGGTGCACCTCGCCGGGGTTCAGCTGGAACGCGACGTGCGCGTCGACGCGACAATCCATGCACAGCACCAGGGCCAGCCGCTTGAGCGGCGACGGCCCGAGCCCCGAGGGATGGAACTCGGCGGCGGTCCGGTTTCGTTCCAGCATCTCGTCGATGGCCGTCACGGCCCCTCCTTCGGCGTTGCTCCCCGGAAACCCGCTGGCGCGAGACTACCGTCGCCCGTGTGATGCACCCGGTCGGCCCTCTCTCGTCGCGGGTGTACTGGCTCCGCCGCGTCGCGGTGATCGCCGCCGCCGTGGTCCTGCTGGTCGGTGTCGTCTTCTTCCTGACCAACCGGAGCTCCCGGTCGTCCGCCGGCCAGACCCCGGTCGGCGCGGCCGCCGCCACGTCCTCCGCGGCCCCCACGATGACCGGCGTGCTGGCCGCGTCGACGGCCAGCTCGCCGTCGCCCACGCCGACTCCGACGTCCGCCCCCGTGCCGACCACGTCCGGGCCGGCCGCGAGCGCGCCCGCGGCCACGGATCCCGCCGGCGCCGACCCCGCCGCCACCGACCCCGCCGCCACCGACCCCGCGGCACCAGCCGCGGATCCGGCCGCGGCGACACCCGCCGGCACCTCGGCGGCCGTCCCACCCGCCGATCCGGCGGCCGCGCCGCCGGCCGACCCGGCCGCGGCACCGCCGGTGGCCGAGACCCCGCCGGCGCCGCCCCCGCCGGTCTACGACGCGCAGGGCCGGCTGGTCTGCGCCGACGCGGACATCCGGATCGCCGCCACGCCCGCCGCTCCGGCGTTCTCGCTCGGCGATCAGCCGCGGCTGGGCATGACCGTGACCAACGCCGGTGCGCAGACCTGCCAGCGCGACGTGTCCGGCACGCTGCAGACCTACACGGTGCTCGCCCTCGACGGCTCGCCCGTCTGGTCGACCGCGGACTGCTTTCCGGGCGAGGGCACCGAGGTGCGCGAGCTGACCTCGGGTCAGCAGCTGTCGTACGTGGTGAAGTGGTCGGGCACGACGTCACAACCCGGCTGTGCCGGCGAACGAACCGCCGTGCCGGCCGGCGACTACCTGCTGGTCGCCCAGCTCGGAGCGCTGAGCAGCGCGCCGGCACCCTTCTCGATCACCGGCTGAGCCCGCCTGTGCTCCGTTGATCACCTTCTGTATCCGCCGATTCGGTAGCCACGCGAAGCTTGTTCACTATCTGTAGTTCTCAGTTGCCCGTTTGCCCGGCAGCCGCGCGGGCGGTTCGTAGAACCGTTACTCAGCGCTCAATTCTTGTGTGAGATATCTGTTCATTCACCCGAAGGAGCAGGTAGGTTGCTGTGCCTGTGCTGTAACGGGCAGCAACGGTGAGAAGGGTGGGCGATGAGACGAACGCAACGGGCCGGGGCGGTGGTCGCACTCACGGTGTGCGCCATGGCCGCGGTGAGCACGCCGGCGCTGGCCGGGGATGACAGTCGCTACGGCAACCGTGACCCGATCAAGGTCGTCGCGGAAGGGCTGAACGGGCCCCGCCAGATCGCCGACGGTCCCGGGGGATCGATCGTCGTCATGGAGTCCGACATCGGTCAGGTCACCAAGGTCGACCTCTGGCGCGGCGGCACGAGCGCGGCCGTCACCGGGCTCGGCTCGCTGGGTCAAGGCGTGTCCTACATCGGCGGCAAGTACGTCATCGCCATCGGCGAGGCGCCGCCGGAGGGCGCGCCGGGCGGCGAGGCACTGGCCCGTCAGCCGATCGAGGCGAATCCCGCCGACATCCCCGCATCGTCCGTGCTCGTCGCGAGCAACAAGCAGGTCACGCAGCTCGCCGACGTGCTCGCGTACGAGCTCTCGAACAACCCGGACAAGCAGCAGCAGTTCGCGGATCCCGAGATGACGATCCCGCTCGACGCGCTGTCCAACCCCTACTACGTGCTGCCGGACAAGAGTTGGAAGGGCTACGCCTTCGTCGCGGACGCCGGCGGCAACACCGTCTACAAGGTCGACAAGAAGGGGAACCTCTCGCCCTTCTACGTCCTGCCCGTGGTGAACACGGGAGCGTGCGCCGGCATCCCCAACAACGACCCGACGCCGGACACCGAGGACCCGGGCGACATCCGCGGGTGCGATCCCGTGCCCACGGGGCTCGCGTACGGACCGTGGAACACCCTCTACGTCTCGGCGCTGACATCCGAGGCACCGGGCGAGGGCCGGGTCTACGTGCTCGACGCGCGAACCGGCACCCTCAAGAAGACCATCTCCGGCTTCAGCGCGCCGACCGGCGTCGCCGTCGACTGGTGGGGCAACGTCTACGTCTCCGAGCTGCTCGAGGGGGCGCCGCCGATGGACGGCCCGCCGCCTGCGGGCTTCGATCCAGCCGATGTCGGCCAGATCGTCAAGGTCACCGCGTGGGGCAAGCGCACCTACGCCCAGGTGACGATGCCGTCCGGCCTGCTCTGGAAGAACGGCACGCTGTACGCGTCGGCGTGGTCGATCGCGTCGTTCCTCGGCATCCCCGATGCGGGACAGGTCGTCTCCGTGCGGGACTCGGCCTTCGTGCCCGCGCAGTCCTGAGTCAACGCGATACGGAACGCCCGTCGGCCACCCGCCGGCGGGCGTTCCGCCGTTCCGACCGAATCGGACGGCCGGCCGTGACTAGAGCGCGGCGCCGTAGCGGTCGACGATCGACGACTCGGCGAGCCGGGACAGGCCCTCCCGCACGACGCGGGCCCTGGCCTCGCCGACGCCCTCGACCGCCTGCAGATCGGCGGCGGTCGCGGCGAGCAGGCCCTGCAGGTTGCCGAAGTGGTGGATCAGCCGGTCCAGCACCGTGGGCGGCACCCGGGGAATCCCGGCGAGCAGCCGGTAGCCCCGCGGGCTGATCGGCGCATCGAGCGCGTCGGCCGTCGTCGGCAGCCCGAGCACGCGGGCCACCGACGTCAGGTCGAGCAGCGAGATCTCGTCGAGATCGTCCAGGGCCAGGGCGATCTCGTCGGTGCGAGCCTCGTCCTCGCCCGGCGGCAGGTAGTCCCGGATCAGCAGCTCGCGCAGACCCTGGGTGCCGCTGAGCATCTCGTCGAGCTGCAGGCCGAGCAACCTGCCGTCGGTGCCGAGCTCGATCACGTTGCTGGTCAGCTCGTCGGCGATGCGCCTGACCATGAGCAGCCGCTGCAGCACGGTCATCGCGTCGCGCAGGGTGGCGAAGTCCTCGATCTCCAGCGCGGAGAGCGCTCGGGCGACCTCGTCCAGTCGAGACTTGTACCGCTGCAACGTGGCCAGCGCCTGGTTGGCCCGGCTGAGGATGGTCGGGGTGTCGGCCACGACGTGCCGGATGCCGCCGTAGTAGAGGCTGATGATCGACATCGAATGACTGACCGCGATCACGGGATGGCCGGTCTGCAGCCCGGTGCGCTCGGCGGTGCGGTGCCGGGTGCCCGACTCCACGGTCGGGATGGTCGAGTCGGGGGTCAGCTGCACGTTGGCGCGCAGGATGTGCGCGGCGTCGTCGTCGAGCACGACGGCCCCGTCCATCTTGCAGAGCTCGCGCAGCCGGGTGGACGAGAACTCCACGTCCAGGGCGAATCCGCCGTCGCAGAGATCGTCGACCGCCTGGTCGAAGCCGAGCACGATCAGGGCGCCGGTCCGGCCGCGCAGGATCCGCTCGAGGCCGTCCCGCAGCGGGGTGCCGGGCGCGACGCTCGCCAGCACCGCCCGCTGCGCCGAGACGCTGATCCGGTCCTCCACCCCGTCCCTCCCTGCCGCGCGGCGGCCCGGGAGCACCGCGGCCGCCCCCGGGTGCCGACCTCCATGTCCAGCCCCGTGGTTCGGCTCAGTTTAGGGTCGCGCACACCCCGGATCGGCGGGTCGTGACCGGGATGTGACCAGGCGAGCGCGTTCAGCCCGCGGTGCACGCCGGCGATCGCCGTCGAGCGCATCTCCCCGGTGGAGGGCCGCCACGGTCACCCCGGTCGCCGCTGCATCCTGATCACCTTCCAGTCCTCGCCGCGCGGCAGCTGCAGCGCCTCGACCAGGTCGGCTGCCTCGTCGATGCGCAGGCCGGCGACCGTCGCCGCTGATGCGCCGGACGGAACGATCGCTGCGGTGAAGCCCAGGCGGCGGGCTTCGGCCAGCCGGCGGTCCAGGCCGGTCACCGGGCGCACCTCACCGGACAGCCCCAGCTCGCCGATCGCCACCAGGCCGGTGGGCAGCGGGATGTCCCGCGCGGACGACCAGAGCGCCAGCGCGAGCGCGAGATCCGTTGCCGGCTCGATGGTCCGGATGCCGCCGACGGTGGCGGCGAGCACGTCCCGGCCGGCCAGCGCGACGCCGCCCCAGCGCTGCGCGATCGCTGTCACCATCGCGGCTCTGGTCGAGTCCAGGCCCGAGACCGTGCGGCGGCTCTGCTCGCCGGACGCGGGGGTGATGAGCGCCTGCACCTCGACCGGCACGGGCCGGCGGCCCTGCAGCGTGATGGTGGCGCAGGTGCCCGGCACAGCGGCGGCGCGGCCCGACAGGAACAGGCCCGACGGATCGGCCAGCCCGACGATGCCGTCGTGCACCATCTGGAAGCAGCCGACCTCGTCCGCCGGGCCGTACCGGTTCTTCACCCCGCGCACCACCCGCAGCGTCGAGTGGCGGTCGCCCTCGAAGTGCAGCACGACGTCGACGAGATGCTCGAGCACCCGCGGGCCGGCGATCGACCCGTCCTTGGTGACGTGGCCGACCAGCACGCAGGCGATGTTGCGTTCCTTGGCGACAGCGGTGAGCGCGGCGGCCACCGCCCTGACCTGACTGACACCTCCTGCGGTGCCGTCGATGTCGTCCGCTGCGATGGTCTGCACCGAGTCCACGACCAGCAACCGGGGGTGCACCGCGTCGATGTGCGCCAGCACCCCGGAGAGGCTCGACTCGGCGGCCAGGTAGATCTCCGGATGGACCGCGCCGATCCGGTCGGCCCGCAACCGGACCTGACCCGCGGACTCCTCGCCACTCACGATCAGCACGGGGCCCTGGCCGCTCTCCGCGCACGATCGCGCGGCCGAGAGCAGCAGCGTCGACTTGCCGACGCCCGGCTCGCCGGCGAGCAGGATGACGACGCCGGGAACGAATCCGCCGCCGAGCACCCGGTCCAGCTCGCCGAGGCCGCTCGGCCGGGGACCGAACAGGTCCGGCGTGACCTGATCGATGCGGATGGCGGGTGCGCTCACCGGTCCCGGCGACCGCCGCCGCAGCGCGCCGGTGGGCGCCGGTGCCGACTGCGTCAGCGTCCCCCACGCCTGGCACTGGGGACAGCGACCGTGCCACTTCGCGGCCAGGTGGCCGCACTCCGAACAACTGAAGCCCGGCTCGGCGGACCCGCGGCGCCCGCCGGCGCGGCCGGGCTCGATGGCGGAGCGGCGGTTGGCACGACCGGGATGCGTCACACCAGCGACGCTAGGGCGGACCCCCGACATGCGGCCTTCGACGCGCCCGGCCCGGCTCCCGCGAGGCGCGGTCCGCCGCGATGGCCAGGGCTGGGCGGGACCGTCTCCCGGTCGCCACGTGCCGCGACTGCGGCGGTCTGGATCAGGCGGTCTCGATGAGGCCGGGTGGATCAGCCGGGTGGATCAGCCGGGTGGATCAGCCGTCGCCCGCCTCTTCGGCGGCCGCGGCGTCCTCCCCTTCGCCGTGCCCTTCCTCCCACAGGGGAGTCGGATGCGGCGGCAGGATCTCGATCGTCGGCCGGTCGGTGGACCGCTCGCCCGGGAGCTCGATCGGCACGTTGAGGGTGATGCTGCCGGCCGACTCGAAGGAGAACGTCATCGGGATGGACTGCCCGTACGGCACGGCGCCGGTGAAGCCGTTGACCGTCACGCGGGTGCCCGATGCGCCGCTGAAATCCGCGAGATACTGCGCCGGGATCGTGGCGTCGCCGCGGATGACGATCTCGTCGGCGGACGGGGAGGTCACGGCGGTCAGCGTGTCGGCGTTGGTCGGCGAGTCGTTCGAGACCCAGAGCAGGAGCCGGGCGTCGGCGCCCTCCTGGTAGCCCTCCGGCTCGGTCGGGGCGAGCCGAGCGTTCAGCACGGTGAGATCGCCGATCCCACCGTTGGCCCCGTCGATCCCGGCGACCTGGTCCGCGGTCTGCGAGACCTGCCCGGAGGCGCAGCCGCTCAGCACCAGGGAGGCCGCGGCCGCAACCGCCAGCGCGGTGGGCGCGAGCACGCGACGCGACAAGCGGACGGAGCGGGACACGGCGGGTTCCCCTCTTCTCGGCGATCTGGCGGTCGACCGGATGATTCGGCGGGCCGGAGCCCGCGTGGGACGGCGGGCCGGACCCGGTGGTGCGGTGCGGCGTTCGAGCAGGTCGGGCATGGTGCGCTGCCCTCCCGATGGCGCCGCGAGCGGGCGCGGACCCAGCGGTCGGCCAGATGGTCAGGTTAACCGCCCATGCCGCAGCTGTGCTCGGCGGGCGCGCCGGTCGCCGCGGCGGCGCGCCCGGCCGGAGCCGCCGCGGACGCCCGCCGGAATCCGTCACCGGCGCGGCAAGCACGACCCGCGACCCTTTGTCAAGTGGGTCCATAGGCCCTGACCTGCGACAACGGACACGGGCAGGGTCCGAGTCGTGGTATTCTAGGAATAGCGAAAGGGGTCTTGAACACTCATGTCCTTCAACGTCGGCGAAACCGTTGTCTACCCGCATCACGGGGCAGCACTCATCCAGGCCACCGAAACCCGCACCGTCAAGGGCGTGGAGAAGTTGTACCTGGTTCTCAAGGTCGCCCAGGGCGACCTGACCGTCAAAGTACCCGCCGACAATGCCGAGATCGTCGGCGTGCGTGACGTTGTCGACCGTACCGGTCTTGATCACGTGTTCGAGGTGCTGCGCGCCCCGCACACCGAGGAACCGACCAACTGGTCCCGCCGCTACAAGGCGAACCTCGAGAAGCTGGCGTCCGGGGACGTGAACAAGGTGGCCGAGGTCGTGCGCGACCTGTGGCGCCGCGACCGCGAGCGGGGACTGTCGGCGGGCGAGAAGCGCATGCTGGCCAAGGCCCGGCAGATCCTGGTCTCCGAGCTGGCGCTCGCCGAGGGCACCAACGAGGACAAGGCCGAGGGCATCCTCGACGACGTGCTCGCGTCCTGACCGCATCCGGCCGCTGATCACCGCGTCTGATCACTGCGTCCCGGTGACCGTCGTCGCCCTGGTGCCCGCCGCCGGGACCGGCGAACGGCTCGGCGCGGCGATCCCGAAGGCGTTCGTTCCGGTCGCCGGTCGGCCGATGCTCGTGCGTGCCGTGGACGGGCTCCTGGCCGCCGGCGTCGACGAGGTCGTGGTCTCGGTCGCGCCCGACCTGCTGGCCCTGGCCGTCGAGCTGCTCGGCGGCCGGGCTCTGGTGGTGGCCGGTGGCGCCCGTCGCGTCGACTCCGTGCGCGCCGCACTCGATGCGGCCGGCGACGGAGCCGAGGTCGTCCTGGTGCACGATGCCGCCCGGCCGTTCGCGACGCCCGCGATGATCCGGGACGTGATCGCGGCGGTGCGCGGCGGCGCCGCGGCCGTGATCCCGGTGCTGCCCGTCGTGGACACCGTGCGCCGCGTCGACGCCGACGACCGCCCGGCGGGCGTGGTGGACCGCGACCGGCTCCGCATCGTGCAGACTCCGCAGGGCTTTCGGCCGGACGTACTCCGCCGTGCGCACGACGCGGCCGGTGCGCGCGGCGACACCGCGACCGACGACGCGGGGCTCGCGGAGGCGATCGGTTTCCCCGTGACCACCGTGCCCGGCGACCGCGCGGCCTTCAAGATCACCTCGCCCGCGGATCTCGAGGAGGCCGAGCGGCTCGCCGCTGGGCCGGCGTCGGCGCCGGAGATCCGGGTGGGCACCGGCGTGGACGTGCATCCGATCGAGGCCGGCCGCCCCTGCCTTCTCGCCGGGCTGGAGTTTCCCGACGCCGACGGCTGCGCGGGGCACTCGGACGGCGACGTGGCCGCGCACGCGGTCTGCGACGCCTTGCTGTCCGCCGCCGGCCTCGGCGACCTGGGCGAGGTGTTCGGCACCGCCGACCCGCGGTGGGCCGGTGCGCGTGGCGTCGCACTGCTGGCGGAGGTGGTCCGGCTGCTCGGCGCCGAAGGCTGGCTCGTGCTGAACGCGTCCGTGCAGGTCGTCGCGAACACCCCCCGGCTGGCCACCCGGCGGGGCGAGGCGCAGGACGCGCTCTCCCGCGCCGTCGGCGCGCCCGTGTCGCTGTCCGGCACCACGACCGACGGACTCGGCCTGACCGGCCGCGGGGAGGGCCGGGCCGCCGTCGCCACCGCGCTGATCTCCCGCGGCTGAGGTCGCTGCACCCGCCACCCCGGTCCTGCCCAGGCCCTCCGGGCCCTGGTTCCGTCTGCCGACTGCGGAGTTGATCATGGCAAAGTTCACGCCGCACAAGGGTTCTGACCGGCGTGTCGGGTGAATTTCGCCATGATCAACATCCGGTCCCGGCGGACTTCGGCCGCGATCAGGAGGTCGTGGCGGGCGGGGGAAGCTCGTCCTCCACGTATCGGGGACGCACGGCGAGGATCCCGGTGATCGCCTGCAGCACCGCGCCGGCGGCGAGGGCGAGGAGCGGGACCGTCCAGCCGCCGGAGACCTCGAACAGCACGCCGAACCCGACCGGGCCCAGCGAGGCGAGCAGGTAGCCGACGCACTGGGTGAAGGCGGACAGCGACGTGGTGGCCAGCGCGCTCTTGGACCGCAGCGCGATGAGCGTCAGCGCGAGGGGGAAGGCCCCGGTGCCGATGCCGATCAGGACCGAGAACAGCACCACGACGGAGCCGGGAAACAGGGCCAGGCCGAGGAAGCCGGCGCAGTAGCAGCCGGACAGCGCGATGACCAGCAGCGCGGGCCGGCGCGCGCGCCCGAGCAGTTGGGGGACCAGCGCGGCGAGCGGGATGCCCACCGCGATGATGATGGCCACCTGGAACGCCGCCTCGGTCTGGCTCATGCCGGTCTCGGTGAGGATCTCCGGCAGCCAGCCCATGATGACGTAGGCGAGCATCGACTGGACGCCGAAGTAGGCGGCCAGCGTCCACGCCACCCGGGTGCGACCCAGCACCCGCAGCGGAAGCCTGGTCCCCGTGCTCGGCGGCGGCCGGCGCGGCGACCCGCGGACCAGCGCGAGCCACGGGATCAGCGCGATGAGCGCGGTCACGGCCCAGATCCCGATCCCGGTGCGCCAGTCCGCGCCCAGCGCCTGCTGGATCGGGTTGGACAGTGCCGCCGCCGCCGCGCCGCCGATCGTCAGCAGCGTGGTGTAGGCGGCGGTCATCAGGGGGATGCGATCGGGAAAGTGCAGTCGCACCAGGCCGGGCAGCACCACGTTGCCCACCGCGATGCCGGCGAGAGCGATCATGGACCCCGCGAACAGGGCGACGGTGCCGGGCACGGCCGCGCGCATCAGCTGCCCGACGACCAGGGTCAGCAGCGTGACCACGACCGTTCGGTGCGGGCCGAACCGCGCGGCGAGCGGCGGCGCCGCGAGGCCCATGAACGCGAACGTCAGCGTCGGCAGCGACAGCAGGATTCCCGTCGTCGCGGGCGAGAGTCCGGTGGCGTCACGCAGTTCGGGGACCACGGCGCCGAGCGCGTTCACCACCGGCCGCAGATTCAGCGCCAGCAGCAGCACGGCGGTGGTCACGAGCAACCGCGACCCGCGCGGGGCGGGCTCGGTCACGATGCCGTCACGGCGCGCTCACCGCCTGAGGATGTCAGACCCTCCGCGGCGCTCCGGGCACGAGTCGCCCACGCTCCGCCCGGGAGTCGCCCGGCCGGCCTGCCGGCCGCCCCTTCGGGATGTCGTCGTCGGCGCCGCGGGCTGTCCCGCTGAACGTCCAGGACCTCGTCGGAATCGACGCTCTGAACGGTCGTCAGGCGTTCAGCCTCCGGTAGGTGCGGATCGCCAGCGGCGCGAACACCGCGGTGATCGCCAGCGGCCATGCCACCGCCATCGTCACCGCGTGCTCCGACAGCCACGTTCCGGTCTGCGCGCCCGCCGACCCGAACAGCTCGCGCGTCGCGGACGCGGTCGCCGAGAGCGGGTTCCAGGCGGCGATCGCGCCGAGCCAGGCCGGCATGGTCGCCGGGTCGACGAACAGGTTGGACAGGAAGCTGAGCGGCCACACCAGGATCTGGACGGCGCCGACGGACTCGGGCCCGCTGACGCGCAGCCCGATGAAGATCCCGACCCACAGGAGCGCGAAGCGCAGCAGCAGGAGCAGGCCGAAAGCGCCCGCGGCGGCGGCGATACCGTTCTCCGCCCGCCAGCCCAGCAGCAGCCCGGTGATCACCAGCACCACGAGTCCGAGCCCGCTGTTGATCATGTCCGCGAAGCACCGGCCGAGCAGCACGGCGCCGGAGCTGATCGGCAGTGAGCGGAACCGGTCGGTCACCCCCCGCGCCGCGTCCGCGTTGACCGCGGTCATCGTGGACTCGAGGCCGAAGAGCATCGCCATGGTGAAGATGCCGGGCATCAGGAACGCGTAGTAGTCGCCCGCCGGGCCGGCGATCGCGCCGCCGAACAGCGCGCCGAACATCAGCGTGACGAGCACCGGGAACAGCAGGCCGATCAGCAGCACGGCGGGCTGGGCGCGCCAGTGCCAGAACTGCCGCCGGGTGATCGTCCAGGCGTCCCCGAGCGTGGTCCCGGTGGCTCGCCCGGTGCCAGGGACGGATGCCGCGTCGACGGTGCCGGTCGTGGTCATCGGGCCTCCCTCGCGGACGCGGTGGGCGCCCCGTCGGCCGTGTCGTCGGCGAGGTCGCCGGCCCGACCGGTCAGCTGCAGGAAGGCCTCGTCGAGAGTCGGCCTGCGGACGGCGATGTCGAGCGGGTCGAGGGACTGCTCGGCCAGCGCCGCCGACATCCCGACCAGCGCCCTGGTGCGGTCGGCGACGGGGATGCTGATCCGGCCGGCGTCCTGGTCCACCTGCAGCTCGCCGTCCGCGAACCGGGCGGCCACGTCGCGCAGCCGCGGGAGGTCGGCGGGGTCGGCCACGGAGACGTCCAGCCAGTCACCGCCGATCGCGCTCTTGAGCTGATCGGGGGTGCCGTCGGCGACGACCAGGCCGTCGCGCAGGATCGAGATCCGGTCAGCCAGCTGGTCGGCCTCCTCGAGGTACTGGGTGGTGAGCAGCACTGTCGTCCCGCCCCGGACGAGATCGCTGATGGCGGACCAGACCTCGCGCCGACCCTGCGGATCGAGCCCGGTGGTCGGCTCGTCGACGAACAGCACCTCGGGGGACACCACCAGCGCGGCTGCCAGGTCGAGCCGGCGGCGCATGCCGCCGGAGTAGCTGCGCACCCGGCGGTCCGCCGCGTCGACGAGCGAGAACCGCTGCAGCAGCTCGTCTCCGCGCCGCGCCGCGCTGCGTCCGTCCAGATGGTTGAGGCGGCCGACGAGCAGCAGGTTCTGCCGGCCGGTCAGCACCTCGTCGACCGCGGCCGCCTGCCCGACCAGGCCGATCCGCTGCCGGACCTGCCGATCCTGGGTGCGCACGTCGTACCCGGCGACCGTCGCCGAGCCGGCGTCCATCCTCAGCAGGGTGCTGAGGATGCGCACCGTGGTGGTCTTGCCGGCGCCGTTGGGCCCGAGCAGGCCGTGCACGGTGCCGCGCGGGACGTGCAGGTCGATGCCGTCGAGTCCGACGGCCCGCGCCCGCCGGCCGTAGTTCTTGCGCAGTCCCCGCACCTCGATCGCCGGTTCTCCGGCCGCCGCGCGGTCCCTGTCGAAGGCCATCGCACCCCTTCCCTCGTTGGACTCGTACACTGTACCGTACATCGTACGCGAACGACCAACGTGGGCAGGACGGAGAATGTTCCCCGTGCCGGCGAAACGATCCGTCAACGACGCGGGACGCGCCGACCAGGGCAGGACGCTGGCGCTGCTCTGGGGTCCGCAGGATCGGCCGGGCCGCTCGGGTCTGACGGTCCGGCGCATCGTGGACGCCGCGATCGAGCTGGCCGATGCGCGGGGTCTCGACGCGGTCTCCATGCGCGCGATCGCCGACCGGCTGGGCGTCGGCACCATGTCGCTGTACACCCACCTGCCGGGCAAGCCGGCGCTCATCGAGCTGATGATCGACCGGGTGTCCGGCGACGTGTACGCCGACCTCGACGAGCCGTCGGCCCAGCGCGGCGACTGGCGCGACGCGCTGCGGTTCATCGCGCGGCGGAACTGGGACCTCTTCCTCGGCCATCCCTGGCTGCTGCACGTCGTCGGCGGCCGACCCGTGCTGGGTCCCAACATCAACCGCAAGTACGAGGCGGAGCTGCGGCCGCTCGACGGCATCGGCCTGACGGACCTCGAGATGGACAGCGTGCTCACGCTGGTGCTCGTGCACGTCGAGGGCCTGGCGCGCTGGCAGGTCGCCCTGCAGAGCGCTCGCGAGGAGAGCGGCCAGACCGACTACGAATGGTGGACGAATCTCGAGCCGGCACTGGCCGCGGTGATGGACCCGGCCGGCTTCCGCGTCGCGGGGCGCGTCGGCGTCGCCGTCGGCGAGTTCCACCAGAGCGCGGGCGAGCCCGCGCACGAGCTCGACTTCGGCATCGAACGGATCCTCGACGGGGTCGGCGACCTGATCGCGGGCGGGACCGGTCGCGCGCCGGGCCACGGCGGTTGATGGCACGCTGATCGCCATGACGACGATCGCCATCCTGGGCGCCGGCAAGATCGGCGAGGCCATGCTCGCCGGGCTGCTGGCCGCCGGCCGGGACGCGGACTCCCTGATGTTCACCGAGCGCTATCCCGAGCGCGTCGCCGAACTGACGCAGCGGTACGGCGTCAGCGGGGTCGAGACCGCGGAGGCGGCGGCCAAGGCCGACGTGCTCATCGTCGCGGTCAAGCCGCAGGACATCGAGCCGCTGCTGGTCGCGCTGGCCGACGCCCTCAGGCCGGGCACGCTGATCGTGTCGCTGTGCGCCGGCCTGCCGACCCGGCTCTACGAGCGGCACCTGCCGAGCGGCACTCCGGTCGTCCGGGTCATGCCGAACACGCCGATGCTGGTCGGCGAGGCGATGAGCGCGATCTCCGCGGGCACGGACGCGACGGCCGAGCACATGCAGCTGGTCGAGGACCTGCTGTCGACGGTCGGGAAGGTGGTGCGGGTGCCCGAGGCGCAGCAGGACGCCGTCACGGCGCTCTCCGGCTCCGGACCGGCGTACTTCTTCTTCCTCGTCGAGGCGATGATCGACGCCGGCATCCTGCTCGGCCTGCCGCGCGCGGTGTCGACGGAGCTGATCATCCAGTCGTCGGTCGGGGCGGCCAAGATGCTGCGCGAGACCGGCGAGCACCCGGTCGCGCTGCGCGAGGCGGTGACGTCTCCCGGCGGCACCACCATCGCGGCGATCCGCGAGCTGGAGAACCACCGGGTGCGAGCCGCCCTGCTCTCGGCGATCGAGGCGGCGGCCCTGCGGTCCGCGGAGCTGGGCAAGGCGCACGACTGATCCCGCGTTCCCTCGCGCCGTCGGCGCCGCACGGATGGCGCGGTGAGTGCGCGCGCGATGTGTGCGCGGTGGGTCCGGGCCGTCCGCCGCGACCCCTCTCGCGACGGCCTCCCGGAACTCCCACGCATCTCCGAGTCTGGCCGCTGCGCCCGCCGTGTCGGGTCCGGCAGTCGGCGGATCAGGCGGCTGAACGCCGCGTCCGCCGATCGGCGGACGTCGACCTCCGTGGTCGCACCGGCAGCGCCGCGCGCGATGATCAGGGCACGGCCGGCGGCACCGCCGCCCAGGTGCTGTCCACGGTGAACAGGTTCGGATTGTCCCACCAGTGCGGGCCGCCGGGAGTGGCCAGCCAGACCTCCCCGTTGATGTGCCGCAGGTAGCTGGAGGGGAAGTTCGACGCCGCGAAGCGGATCTCGGCGCCGTTGAGCTGGGCGCACCACGTGGCGTCCGCACGGAACAGGGCGGAGCCGTTGTCGGGGTCCTTGCGCACCCGGAAGTCCTGGTGGCGCAGGTACTCCCCGGGGAAGTTCCGGGACTCGAAGGAGTAGCAGGAGGGGTTCGCCAGGCCCGCGACGACCTTCCAGGTCGAGTCGAATCGGGCGAGCGCGCTGCTGCCGGCATTCACCTGGTCGGTGAAGACCAGCGCGTCGCGGTGCCGGATCAGCCGATCGGTGCAGCACGCGGTGACGGGCCGGATCGACGTCTGCGCCCCGACGACGAGCGGCGGCCGTTCCGTGAACCTGGCGGTGATCGTCGATGCGGTCTGCGGCGTGAGGTACTGGTGGGCGGCGGCTCCGCCGTCCGACCAGCCGGCGGGCTCCCAGATCCGTCCGGCGCCGTCGGTCTGGGGTGCGGCCTCCACCGCCATCCGCCAGCCGGCCCAGGACTGGACCGTGGTCGGCCCGGTCACCGCGGTCCGCTCGACGGTGACGGCGCGCCCTGCGGGGGAGGTGGTGATCGTCACGGGGACCACCCTGGGCCGGAAAGCCCTCGTCACCGTCGTCGTCGTGCCGCGCGAATCGGTTGCGGTGAGTTGGATCTCGAGGTAGCTGGTGGCCGCCGCGCTCAGATCCTCCGGGCCGGGCGCGGTGAAGGTCAGGTTGTTCCCGGTCGTCGGCTGGAGGAACGGGTGTGTGTGGCTGTCGTGCCGCCGGATGATCTGCCACGTCAGCGCGGATGGCGGCAGGGCGCCGTCCTGTGCGTCGGTGGCGGAGCCGGTGAGCGTGTACGTGCCGTCGACGGTGAACGTGGCGGACGCCGCCGGCGCGGCGATCACGGGCTGCGGCGCGGTGTTCCCGGAACTGATCCGCACGGTGACGGGCGCGGAGGACAGGCCGCCGGAATCCCGCACGGTGAGGGACGCCGTGAAGGTGCCGGACGGTAGGTGTGGCTGGTGGTCGCCACGGTGGTCTCCTGGACCGGGCTGCCGTCGCCGAAGGTCCACAGGTACCTGAGCGACTGGCCGTCGGGGTCGCTGCTGCCGCCGCCGTTCAGCGTCACCGCCAGCGGCGCTGCCCCGGAGGTGGGGTTCGCGGTCAGCGCCGCGGTCGGTGGACGGTTCGTGGATCCGGTGTAGGCGATGCGCCGGATGCTGCCGCCGCCGGCGTAGGTCGTGTAGTACAGCGCCTGCGAACCGGCGTAGGGCCCGAACTCCAGGTGGACGGCGCTGCTGCCGCCGAGCCCGGCGGCGAACTCGGTGCGGACGCCGTTCTTCAGGCTGAAGATCTTGCCGCACACGTAGTCGGCGAACAGGTAGGCGCCGGCGAACTCGGCCGGCCAGGCATTGTCCGGCACGTACGCGCCGCCGGTGATCGAGGCGCAGCCGTCGGCGTGCCCGTACGAGTAGACCGGGTCGGTGAGCGCCGCGGGCTTCTGCGAGGTGTCGCACGGCAGGATGCCGGTGTTCCGGCACAGTCCCTCGCGGACGTTCCAGCCGTAGTCGGCGCCGGCGGCGCCCTGGTTGACCTCCTCCCATTGCGCCTGGCCCACGTCGTTGATGCGGAACTCCGTCGCCGCGGTGTTCGGGTTGAACGCGATGCGGAACGGATTGCGCAGGCCCGTCGCGTAGATCTCGCGGCAGGTCAGGCCGGCGGCGATCGCGCCGGTCCGGCAGGACGCGGTGTTGGCGCCCTGGAACGGGTTGTCCACCGGGATGCCGCCGGACCGGGTGATCCTGGCGATCTTGCCCTGCAGGACGTTCACGTCCCGCGCGGCATTGTTGGAGCCGCCGCACCCGCTGCCGCCGCCGCCGCCCGCGTAGTCGCAGCCGCTGTCGCCGATCGACACGTAGAGATTCCCGTCGTGGCCGACCTCGAGGTCCCCGGCGTTGTGGTTGCCCCCGACGGACGGGATGTTGTCCAGCAGCACGGTCTCGGTCGCCGGATCGACGGTGTTGTCCGGACGGAGCACGAACCGGGACACCCGGTTCACCGGGGTGGTGGAGCTGCCGGTCGGGCACGTCGTGCCGTTCTTGAACGTGTAATAGAGGTAGAACGCGGACGACGCCGTGTCCGGGTCGGCCGCGACCCCGAGCAGGCCGCGCTCGCTGTTCGAGCACAGCCGGCCGGACAGGTCCAGCGCGGGCGTCGTCAGCAGCGACCCGTTCGCCATCACCCGCAGCCGTCCCTGCTGTGTCGCGATCAGCATCCGGCCGTCCGGCATGAACGCGAGCGCGGTCGGGCCGGCCAGGGACGCCACCTGGGTATCGGTGAACTGGGCCGGCACCGCCGAGGCCGCGGACACGCGCGACGCGGGCGTCGCCGGGCCCGAGGCGATGGCGGGCGGGAGCGGCACGAGCGCCAGCGTCACCGCGGCGGCAAAGGTCACGGAGAGCAGTCGGCCCATAACGCTGCGACATTACGCCGAGTCGGTCGGCCGGGCTCGCCGCCGGCCGCGCGGTCGGACGGCCGGGGATCGCTCAGCGGGGGCACAGGCGCCGCCCAGACAACGGAGCGAAGATTTCCGCCCCACGCCGTCACCGTCGTCCCACGTCAGCGCGCCTGCCTGCGAAAACTTGTCATCGCGCTGATCCCACCTGTAACGCTAGAGTTCTTCTGACACGTTCGTTCACGTCCTCCGGAGGGGAAGCCGGCGGCGCGAGACGTGCCGGAAGACGGTGCCCCATGCCCGCACGCGATGACGGTGAGCCGAGGGAGTCGACACCTCGGGATCCGGCGCTGTCCGAGATGCGCTTCCTGACCGTGGCCGAGGTCGCCCAGTTGATGCGCGTCTCGCGGATGACGGTCTACCGGCTGGTGCACTCGGGTGAGCTGCCCGCGGTGCGCGTCGGCCGGTCGTTCCGGGTGCCGGAGCGGGCCGTGCACGACTACCTGCGGACCGCGTTCCACGACGCCGGCTGACCCCCGCGCCCGATCTGCGGGTCCAGGGGCTCCGCGCCGATCCGCGCTTCGCGGCGGTTCCGCCGCGCGCCGTCACCGGTACGATGACCCGGTCCGGCGGTCCGCCGGCGGCGGCAGTCGGACGGGGTCGACCCGATCGGTCCGAGAACCCCGCGCACATCTCCGCCGGTTCGGTCCGGCGGCGCAGTCACTGGAGACGATCACCGGCATGGGCTCAGTCATCAAGAAGCGTCGCAAGCGGATGGCCAAGAAGAAGCATCGCAAGCTGCTGCGCAAGACCCGGGTGGCTCGACGCAAGGCCGGCAAGTAGGAGCGGGCACGGCGGACCGGTCGGTCCGCCGCATGTCGGTGCCAGCCGGCGCGGAAGACCGACCGGGTGACCGAAGACTCGAGGGGAGGGGTTGATGGGCGGCCGTGTCGTGCTGGTCACCGGGGTGACCAGATACATCGGCTCGCAGCTCGCGGGCCGGCTGGCTGCGCACCCCGCGGTCGAGCGGGTCATCGGCGTGGACGCCGCTCTCCCGGAGCCGGCCGCGCGTGCCCGGATGGGCGCGGCGGACTTCGCCCGGGTGGACATCCGGAATCCGTTGGTGGCCAGGGTCATCGAGGCGGCGGGCGTGGACACCGTCGTGCACGCGTCGGCTTCGGCGTCGGCGGGATCGTCGGCCGCTCGCACGATGCTCAAGGAGATGAACGTCCTCGGCACCATGCAGCTGCTGGCCGCCTGCCAGCGCGCCGAGAGCATCCGGCACCTCGTCGTGCGGTCCACGGCCGCCGTCTACGGCGCGTCCTCCAGGGACCCGGCGATCTTCACCGAGAACACCTCGGCGCGATCGGTGCCGGCCGCCGGGCCGGCCCGGGATGCCATCGACATCGAGGCCTACGTCCGGGGTTTCGGCCGGCGCCGGCCCGACGTCCGGATCGCCGTACCGCGTCTTGCCGATGTCATCGGACCGTCCGTCGTCACACCGCTGACGCGGTACTTCTCGCTGTCCCCGGTGGTGCCCACCGTGCTGGGCCGCAACGCCCGGTTGCAGTTCGTGCACGAACGGGATGCCGTCGCGGTCCTCGAGCACCTCGCCGTGGGCGACTTCGCCGGCACCGTGAACGTGGCAGGCGACGGCGTGATGACGATGGCGCAGGCGATCCACCGCGCCGGGAGGGTGCCGCTCTCGTTCCCGGCGGCGGGTCTCGGCGTGCTGTCCCAGGCCATGAGAACCCTTCGGCTCGGCGGATTCTCGCCGAGCCAGGTCAAGCTCCTGTCCTCCGGCCGGGTGCTGGACACCACCCGGCTGCGGCAGCGGGCCGGGTTCGTCCCCGAGTTCACCACCATCGAGGCGTTCGACGACTTCGCCGCGTCGCTGCGGCCGGTCGTCTCGGCCGAGGCGGTGCGGCGGATCGAGATCCGCGTCGCCGACGTGTTGCGCGTGACGCCGGAGCCGCTGGGCGTCGAGGCGATCACCGCCGGGCGGCCCACCATGACGGCGGTCGCGGAGTCGGCCGGAGACGGGCCGTCCGTGACGCATCCCGACCCTGGTGCCGCCGGGTCCGCCGGCCGGCCGTCGCCGGTTCCGACGTCCATCGCCCCGCCGGAGACGGGCCGTCCCCGGCTCGTCGGCATCACCGGCGACGCGGCGGGCACTCCGCGCCGCCGGAGGACCCGGTGACCGGGCCGCGTCGCGAGCCGGGCCGACCGGCGAAGGGCACCGCGAAGCCGCCGGCCTCCGGGTCGGCGCACGAGAGATCTGGAGAAGGCGTGGGTTTCGAGTCCGTCCCGGCCGCGGGCGCGGCCGACGCGGCGGATGCCACCGTCCCGGTGCGTGACCTGCGCCAGGCGGAGAACGGCTGGAAGCGGGGTGTCGCCGAGCAACTGGCATTCCTTCGCCGGCGGGTGACCGGCGAGTACCCGATCGACGACTTCGGCTACGACCCCGACTTCACCGATCACGTGATCATGCCGCCGCTGCGCGCGGTGTACGAGAAGTGGTTCCGCGTCGACACCGTCGGGATGGAGAACATCCCGGAGACCGGCGGCGCGCTGCTCGTGGCGAACCACTCGGGCACGGTGGCGGTCGACGCGCTGATGTGCGCGGTCGCTGTGCGGGACCACCATCCCCGCAACCGGCCCCTGCGGATGCTCGGGGCCGATCTGGTGTTCCAGACGCCGTTCCTCGGCCCGCTCAACCGCAAGTTCGGAAACACGTTGGCGTGCAACCCCGATGCCGAGCGACTGCTGTCCTCCGACGAGCTGGTCGCCGTGTTCCCCGAGGGCTTCAAGGGTGTCGGCAAGCCGTACTCGCAGCGGTACAAGCTGCAGCGGTTCGGCCGCGGCGGCTTCGTCACGGCCGCGCTGAGGACGGGCGTGCCGATCATCCCGGTGTCCATCGTGGGCGCCGAGGAGATCTACCCGCTGATCGGCAACATCAAGCCGCTGGCCAGGGCGCTCGGCTTCCCGTACTTCCCGGTGACGCCGACCTTCCCGTGGCTCGGCCCGCTCGGCGCCATCCCGCTGCCGAGCAAGTGGATCATCGAGTTCGGCGAGCCGATCCCGACGGACGAGTATCCGGAGAACTCCGCCGACGACCCGATGGTGGTCTTCAACGTGACGGACCGGGTCCGGGAGACCATCCAGCAGACCCTGTACCGCCTGCTGCTGCGCCGCGGCCACCCGTTCCTCGGCTGACCTTCCGCCGACGGGGTGTCGTGCCGCCGGCGGGGGTGTGTCATGCGGCCCGCAGGTTGGCCTGCCGCCCGCGCGGATGACGTGCCGCTCGCTGGTATGACCTCCGGGTCGGTCGTATGTCCGTCGAGCGTCATACCCGGGACCGCACGGTCATACCCGTGACCTCACGGTCATCCGGATTGCGGCGGATGCGCGCGACCGATGGGGCGAGGCGGACGTCCGGCCGACGGGCGAGCGGGCGAGCGGCGAGCGGGCGAGCCGGTGACAGGCGCCGGGCGCCGGGCGAGGGCGCCAGACCTCAAGTCTTGCGCGCCACCGTCTTGCCGACGACGACCGCGGCGCCGGCGGCGGCCCCGGCGCCGAGCACCGCCGGCACCCAGACCTTCGCGGCCTTGCGGCCCGTGCGGAAGTCGCGGATCTGCCAGCCGCGCTCGCGGGCGACGTCACGGAGCGCGCCGTCGGGGTTCACCGCGACCGCCGTGCCCACCACCGACAGCATCGGCACGTCGTTCACCGAGTCGGAGTAGGCGGTGCAGCGCCGCAGGTCGAGGCCCTCGCGGGCGGCCAGTGCCCGCACCGCGGCGGCCTTCGCGGCGCCGTGCAGCATCTCGCCGTAGAGCCGGCCCGTGTAGACGCCGTCCTCCGTCTCGGCGACGGTGCCCAGCGCGCCGGTGAGCTCCAGCCGCCGGGCGATGATCTGTGCGAGCTCGACCGGGGTGGCGGTCACCAGCCACACCCGTTGCCCGGCCGCCAGGTGCCGGCGCGCCAGCTCGAGGGTCCTGGGATAGATCTTCTCCGCCATCAGCTCGTCGTAGATGTCCTCGCCCAGCGAGACGATCTCGGTGACCTCGCGGCCGGCGACGAAGGCCAGGGCGCCCTCGCGGGACGACGTCATGTCGTCCGAGTCCTCGCCGGCGAGCCGGAACTTGACCTGGAGCAGCGCGAACCGGATCAGGTCGCTGGTGGTGAAGTACTTCCGCGCGACGAGGCCGCGGGCGAAGTGGAAGATCGAGGCGCCCTGCATCATCGTGTTGTCGACGTCGAAGAACGCGGCGGCGGTGAGGTCGGCATCCGGGGGCATCGGCGGTTCGTCGACGTGCACCGCCTGGTAGGCGGCCTCGGCCGAGGCCTCGCCGGCGATCTCGGCGGCCTGTGCCTGCTCTCCGAAGTGCTGTGCCCTGCGAAGGGACACCGGGACCTCCCACCCTGGCCCGCCTGGCCTTGGACAGGCGGTGTCGGCCAAGACTATCCAGGACGACCGGCGCGGCCCACCGGGTCCACGGCCCGCCCCGCGCACGCCCGGCCGCGAACCCGCTCGGTGGACGGCCCCGCCGTGCCGGAGAATGAGGGCGTGAGCAGCCCAGCGCCTGACCGGAGCGGAGCCCTACCTGATCGGACCGGCAACGTGGCCGACCTGCTGCGCGCGGTCGCCGGCGAGCATCCCGACCGCGAGGCGGTGATCGCGCAGGCCGGCACCCGGACGTGGGGCGAGCTCGACCGCGCGGCCGACGCCGGGGTGCGGGCGCTGCGCGGGCACGGACTGCAGCCGGGTGAGCGGGTGGTCGTCGCGCTGCCGACCGGCGCGGACCTCGCCCTCGCGCTCTTCGCCGTCGCGCGGGCCGGCCTGATCGCGGTGCCGGTGGGTCCCTCTCGCGGGGACACCGACGAGATCGCCGATCGGGTCAGCGCTCTCGCGGCGATCTGTACGGACTCCGATCACCGGCTGCCGATCTCGGTCGGCGCCGCCGAGCTGGCGGCATGGTGGACCGCGGCGCCGGGACGGCCCGAGCCGCCGGGCGCGCACGGCGAGGACCTGGCCGTCCTCGCGCGCGCCCGCAGCGACCGAGCCGTCATGCTGTCGCACCGGTCGGTCCTGGCGGCCGTGCGGGCGATCGGGCAGCTGACGGCCCCGCGGCTGCGCGACGGCGACCGGGCACTGCAGGTGCTCCCGATGTATCACGTCGCCGGCTGGGTGGTGTCGTTCCTGCCGACCGCCCTGGTCGGCGGGGCGAGCGTCATCCCGGAGGTGGGCTTCGACGCGGTCACCCTCGAGCGCACCGGCGCCGAGGGTGCGCTGCGCGGCGCGCCGGACGTGGTGGCGGCCGGGCGCCGGGCGGCCGAGTCCGCACTCGACGCGGCCCGCGAGCACCGCGTGACGGTGGTGCCGGGCGCCCCCGGCTTCTACCACCACCTGCTCGCGGTGGACGGGGCAGAGCGCTCGCTCGCCTCGGTGCGGATGCTGACATCGGGCACCGCGCCGCTGGACTCGGCCGACTTCGCCCAGGTGCGGGCGATCATGGGCCAGCCGGTGTGGGAGGGCTACGGCCTGTCCGAGTCGGCGTCGGTGGCGACCAGCACGCTGAACACCGCCGCCCCCAGGCACGGGTCCGTCGGGCGGCCGGTCGCCGGGCTGGAGCTGCGCATCCTCGGCGCCGACGGCGGGGACGTGAACGCCGAGCCGGATCCGGAGGCGGCGCCCGCGGACGAGACCGTGGAGCCGCTGGACTTCGTGGCGCAGGTGCCGGACGCCGGTGAGGTCGGCCGGATCGCGCTGCGCGGCGACACCCTGTTCTCCGGCTACTGGCCGGACGGCGGCGGCGGCCCGGACGCGGACGGCTGGTTCGTCTCCGGCGACATCGGCTACCTCGACGACGAGGGCGAGCTGCGGCTCGTGGACCGCGCGGCGGAGGTGATCACCGTCGCCGGCTTCACGGTCTACCCCCGCGAGGTCGAGGACGTGCTCACCACCCACGCCTACGTCGCGGAGGCCGCGGTCATCGGCGTGCCGGGCGTCGCGGGGCAGGAGGACGTCGTCGCCGTGCTGGTGGCCACGCCCGGCACCCGCCCGACGCAGGGCGACATGGACGAGTTCGTGGCCGACCGGCTGCCCGTGTTCAAACGCCCCGTGGCGTACCGCGTGGTCTCCTCGCTGCCGCGCACCGAGGTCGGTCGGCTGGACCGCGGAGCCGTCCGGCGGCTGCACGCGGCGCCGGTGGCCAGCCCGCTGCGGCTCGTCGCCGGAGCTGACAGTGCCGAGGACGCAGGGTCTCTCGCGGACGACACCGGGACGGACAAGACGGCGGAGTCCGCGGCCGCGGCGGAGCCGGCGCCCGACGTCAGTCCGGAACAGGTGGACCTGGACGAGCTGGGCACCCGGCTGCCCGGCACCGGCGACCGCTCCTCGCGGGGCCGGCTGGACACGGACGAGGACATGTTCTGATGGCGACCAGCGTGATCGAACGCGAGCTGCCGACCAGCGAGGCGGCCGACCTGCTCGACCTGACCCGGGATCTCGTCCAGCGCGAGCTGCTGCCCAGGGCCGACAAGGCGGAGGCCACCGGCGCGTTCCCGCGGGACCTGTTCGCCCAGCTCGGCGAGCTCGGCCTGCTGTCCCTGCCGTACCCCGAGGAGTTCGGCGGCGGCGGTCAGCCGGCCGTGGTGTACCTGCAGGTGCTGGAGGAACTCGCGCGCGGGTGGATGACGATCGCCCTGGGCACCAGCGTGCACGTGCTGTCGTGCAGCGGCGTCGCCGACTTCGGCACCGCGGACCAGCAGGCGGACTTCCTGCCCGCGATGCTGGGCGGGGCCACCCTCGGCGCGTACTGCCTGTCGGAGCCGCACGCCGGCTCCGACGCGGGCGCGATGCGGACCAGGGCCGTGCGCGAGGGCGACGAGTACGTCATCACGGGCGACAAGGCGTGGATCACCCACGGACCGGTCGCCGACTTCTACCTGGTCGCCGCGCGCACCGGCGACGACCGGTCGCACGGCATCTCCACCTTCCTGGTGCCCGGCGGCACCGAGGGCGTCAGCACCGGCGCGCCCGAACGGAAGATGGGATTCCGGGGCTCGGTCACCAGCACCGTGCACTTCGACGCCGCCCGCATCGGCGCCGAACGCCGCATCGGCTACGAGGGGCAGGGCTTCCGCATCGCGCTGTCCGCCCTGGATGCCGGGCGCCTCGGCATCGCGGCCTGCGCGGTCGGGCTGGCCCAGGCGGCGCTGGACGCGGCGGCCACGTACGCGGCGGAGCGGACCGCGTTCCGGCGGCCGATCGACGAGTTCCAGGGGGTCTCGTTCCTGCTCGCGGACGCGGCGGCCGGCATCGTCGCCGCCCGGCAGCTGTACCTCTATGCGGCCCGGCGCAAGGACGCCGGCCTCGAGTTCTCCACCGAGGCCGCGATGGCCAAGCTGATCGCGACCGACATGGCGATGACGGTCACGACGGACATGGTGCAGGTGCTCGGCGGCGCCGGGTACGTCGAGGACCACCCGCTCGAGCGGTACATGCGCGAGGCGAAGGTGCTGCAGATCGTCGAGGGCACCAATCAGATCCAGCGCATGGTGATCGCCCGATCCCTGAAGCAGGCACCGCGGCGGTCCAGGTGACGTCGAGCCGGACCCGCGCGGCGGGCGCACCGTGAGCGGGACGGCGAGCGCACCCAGGGTGACCGTGTACACCCGGGACGGCTGCCATCTGTGCGAGCGCGCGATCACGGTCGTCGCAGCGACGTGCCGTGACCTCGAGGTGAGCTGGCGCGCGATCGACGTCGACCTCGACCCGGACGACCGGGCGGAGTACGGCGACCTGGTGCCGGTCGTGCTGGTCGACGACGTCGTGATCGGCTACTACGAGGTCGAGGAGTCGCTGCTGCGGAGCGCGCTGGCCGCCTGAGACGGCCGTTTCACGCTCGGTGCCGGGCCGCTCACCTGCTGCGATTCTCCCGTTGCGCGGTCGCGCGTCGGCCACGATCGCGATCCGTCCCATATGCTGGGACAACCGTCCCACGTGGACTTTGTGCACGGGTTCACGAGTGGCTAGTCTCCCCGTACCGGTGGCCACCACGCGTCGGTCGCCACGGCACCGGACGAGGCCAGGCCTCATCCGCTGAACGATTTGGGTGGCAGACGGGTGACAGGGCAGGTGGGCGGGGATCGCGATGACACCCGCGCGCGCGCCATCCCGGAGGCCACCGTGGCCCGGCTCGCCGTCTATCTCCGGATCCTGTCCGACCTCCGCGGCCGCGATCCCGACGGCGGCGCGGCCATCGCTCCCGTGACGATCTCCAGCGAGTCGCTGGCCCTCGCGGCCGGCGTCAACTCCGCGAAGCTGCGCAAGGATCTCTCGTTCCTCGGCTCGTACGGCATCCGTGGCGTCGGGTACGACGTGACGACCCTGACCGAACAGATCAGCCGCACCCTCGGCGCCCACCATGCGCACCGCGTCGCCCTGGTCGGCATGGGCAACCTGGGGCAGGCGCTCGCCGGCTACGCCGGTTTCGGCGGCCGCGGGTTCGTGATCTCGGCCCTGTTCGACGTCGACCCGACGCGGGTCGGCCGCGAGGTCGGCGGCGTGCGGATCGAACACATCCGGGACGCGGCGCAGGTCTGCCGGGCGGGCGGCGTCTCCATCGGCGTCATCGCCACCCCGGCAGCCGCCGCCCAGGAGGTCGCCGAGGTGCTCGTCGGCGCGGGCGTCCGCGCCATCCTGAACTTCGCCCCGAGCGTGCTCACCGTCCCCGCCGACGTGGAGCTCCGGCACGTGGACCTCGCCCTCGAACTCCAGGTGCTGGCCTTCCACGAGGGCCGGCGCAGCGAGGTCGGCCCCGGCCGTGCGCTGTCCGGCGGCGCCCCCGTCGAGGGCCGACCGCTGCCGGCCGGTCCGCCGATCGGCGGTCAGCACCATCCGCCGGGACTGCTCGCGGGACCCACGGCGGCGACCTCATGAGCGACACGAACGCGCCCGGCGCGCCGACCGGCCGCGACGGCCGGTCCGCCGCGGCGCTCGACAATCCAAGGAGCAGGTGATGACTCGCGCACGCACCGCGGCGGGCCGGATCGCGTTCGTCGGCGCCGGACCGGGTGACCCGGGCCTGCTGACGGTGCGCGCCGGCGGGGCACTCGCCGGAGCCTCACTGGTGCTGACCGACCCCGATGTGTCCGAGGAGATCCTCGCGCTCGCTCCCGCGGCGGAGATCCGGCCCGCGGTCGGCGAGCCGGCCGAGGTCGCGAAGACCCTGGTGGCCGCGGCGCGGTCCGGCCAGCACGTGGTGCGCCTGGTGTCCGGGGACGTGCTCACGGCCGACCCGGTGGTGAAGGAGCTGCAGGCCGTATCGCGCAGCTCGGTGCTCTTCGACGTCGTTCCCGGGCTGTCCGCCGCCGCGGTGGCGTCCTACTCCGGGATCCCCGTTGGATCGGTGCACACGGTCGCCGACGTCCGGTCGACCTCCGACTGGTCCCGGCTCGCGGCCGCGCCCGGCACCCTGCTGCTGCAGGCGGCGGCCGGTCACCTCGCCGACACCGCGGCCTTCTTGGCCGAGTCGGGGCTGGCGGGGGAGACGCCCGCGGCGGTGACCTCGGGTGCGACGCTGCCGACGCAGCGCACCGTCGACGGCACCCTCGCCACGCTCGACGGGATCGGCCGCGACATGACCGGCCCGCTGGTGGTCACGGTCGGCGCCGGGATCGCCCAGCGCAGCCGGCTGTCGTGGTGGGAGTCCCGCGCGCTGTACGGCTGGCGGGTGCTCATCCCGCAGACCCGCGAGTCGGCGGACGGCATGCTCGACCTGCTCCGGTTGCACGGCGCCGTGCCGCAGCGGGTGCCGACGGTCGCGGTCGAGCCGCCCCGCACACCGGCCCAGATGGAGCGTGCCGTCAAGGGTCTCGTCGACGGCCGCTACCAGTGGGTGGTCTTCACATCGACCAATTCGGTGCGCGCGCTGTGGGAGAAGTTCACGGAGTTCGGCCTCGACGCCAGAGCGTTCTCCGGGGTGCGGATCGCATGCGTGGACACCCCGACCGCGGACGCGGTGCGGGCGCTGGGCATCATCCCGGAGTTGGTGTCGGAGAATCAGCAGTCCTCCGCCGGCCTGCTCGGCGTCTTCCCGGACTACGACGACCTCCTCGATCCGGTGGACCGGATCCTGTTGCCCCGCGCCGACATCGCGACCGAGACCCTTGCCGAGGGGCTGCGCGAGCGTGGCTGGGAGATCGACGACGTCACGGCGTACCGGACGGTCCGGGCAGCACCGCCCGCGGCGCCGATCCGTGAGGCGATCAAGACGGGTGGGTTCGACGCCGTGTGCTTCACCTCCTCGTCCACGGTCCGCAACCTGGTCGGCATCGCCGGGAAGCCGCATTCCCGGACGATCGTCGCCTGCCTCGGGCCGAAGACGGCAGAGACCGCGCGCGAATTCGGGCTGCGGGTCGACGTGCAGCCGGAGATCGCGCAGATCGAGGACCTGGTGGAGTCGCTGGCGGCGCACGCCTGCCAGCTGCGCAGCGACGGCGCGCTGCCGCCGCCGCGGAAGTCGCCACGGCGGCGCTGACCGGGACGGCGCTGACCGGGCGGCGCCGACCGCGCGCCGACCCGCGAGGTCTTTCTACCGAATTCGGCTCGTAGTTCCGGTTCCCGGCACGTTCCGGGCGTTACCGTGGGCCCATGAGCACCCCAGGTCAGCCGCCCGATCCCGGCGACGGAAGTCAGAATCAGCCGGGCGGAAGCCCGAGCGACCCGTACGCGCCAGGTCAGCCGGCGGACGGCGGTCAGCCCGGGTACCCGCAGAACGACCCGGCCGGCCAGCAGTATCCGCAGGGCGGGGCGTATCCGCAGGGCGGCGGGTATCCGCAGGGCGGCGCGTACCCGCAGGGCGGCGGGTACCCGCAGGGCGGCGCGTACCCGCAGGGCGGCGGGTACCCGCAGGGCGGCGCGTACCCGCAGGGCGGCTACCCGCAGGGGGGCTACCCGCCGCCCGGTTACGGCGGCGGCTACCCCGGCGGGCAGGCGGTCCTCGATGCGCCGGTCCGGCCGACGACGGTCACCGCCGCCTTCTGGTGCTGGATCCTGACCGCGGTCGGCGCGCTGGCCACCGTGATCTTCGCGCTGACGAGCCCGGTCTGGGACGACGCGGTGCGCGCCGGAATCCGGGTGTCCGGGAACGTCAACGTGGATCCGCAGCAGGTGGTCAACATCTCGCGGATCAGCCTCATCGTGGTCTTCGTCATCCTCATCGGCGTGTACCTGCTGTTCGCGTTCAAGATGCGCGACGGCCGGAACTGGGCCCGCATCGTGCTCACCGTCTTCGGCGGGCTCACGCTGCTCAGCGCGATCCGGCCGACGGTCGGCAACGTCGAGTACAACGGGGTCGTCTACCAGACCAACCAGGGACCGACCTGGGTGACCGCGGTACTGGCGCTGGTCGGCATCGTCCTGATGTTCGTCGGACCGTCGAATCAGTACTTCGCGGCTCACAAGGCATTCCGGCTGGGCCAGTACCGCCGCTGAGGGTTCGAGCACCCCACGTCTGCCGGGTAGGTTCGTGAGATGAGTTCCGCGTCGGGGATGCCCGGTAAGCGCCCTGGTTTCTTCGAGTCGTTCCGGGCTGCGCTGACCCCGCCGGAGCTGCCGGCGGACGACGGCCAGCCGATCCCCGCGCCGCGCACGGTCATCGTCGCGACGATCCTGGCGATCCTGGGCGGCCTGCTGCTGGTGTTCATCGGCGGCGTCTCGCTGGTCACGTCGGGCTCGCAGCTCGACGAGGCCGTCGCCTCCTACAACCAGCAGATCGACGAGTGCCGCGCCGAGTTCCAGGGCGTCGGCGGCGCGCTGGTCGCGCCGCCCGAGTCGGCCCCGCAGGACGTCAAGGACAGGGCGGCCAACTGCCAGCGGTTCGAGCCGTTGACGGACGACATCATCTCCAGCGCCCGCACCCAGAATCTCGCGATCAGCGGCGCCATCATCGTGATCGGGCTGCTGTCGGCGGTCGGCGGCTGGTTCCTGCGGTCCGGGACCGGCTGGTCCCGGCTGATGGTCATCGGCGCGGTCATCGTGTCGGTGCTCATCTCGCTGCTGTTCCAGGCCTCGAACCTGTTCACCATGATCGCCACCTTCGCGATGATCATCGCGGTGATGCTGTGCTTCATCGGCTCCGGCAACTTCTTCTTCGCCAGGCTGAAGGCACGCCGCTCACGGCTGTGACCGGGTCGGTGCGCGCACCTCGGGACCGCCGGGTGGGCGCGGTGACGATCGACGCGCCGGCCCGCGCGGCAGCTCGGCGGCGAACGCCGGTGTGGCGTCCGGCGCTGTGCCTCGTCCTCGCCGTGGGGGCGGGCGTCGCGGCCTGGCTGATGGTCCGGCAGGGCGTGACGGTCAACGAGTTCCCGCCGTTCCTGCCCGACGGCGTGCCGACCGAGATCACCCGGTACTCCGGGCCGTGGCTGGCCGGCGCGGGCGCGGCCGCGGTCGTCGCCGCCGTGCTGCTCGTGGTCGCCGGCTCCGACATGCTCGGCGCGCGATCCGGCCGGGCCGCCGACGCGGCGCGTCCGACGGGTCGGTCCGGGTCGCCCTCGGCCGGGTGGGCGGCGCCGGCCGGCGATGGTCACGGGCCGGGCGCGGCACCTGGAACACTGGCGGAGTGAGCGACACCGTCGTCCACCTGCTCCGTCACGGCAAGGTGCACAACCCGAGAGAGATCCTGTACGGCAGGCTGCCCGGGTTCCCGCTCGCCGCCTCGGGGCGCGCCATGGCGCAGGGCGTCGCCGACCACCTGACGGACACCGACATCACGGTGCTGGTCGCATCGCCGCTGCTGCGCGCCCAGCAGACCGCGGAGCCACTGGCCGAGCGGCTCGGCCTGCCCGTCGCCACGGACGACCGGTTGATCGAGGCCGGCAACGCCTTCGAGGGCCGGCGGGTGGACCTGCGCGGCGGCACCGCGCTGGCCGACCCGCGGACCTGGGCCCGGCTGCGGAACCCGCTGCTGCCCTCCTGGGGAGAGCCCTACCTGGAGATCGCGCACCGCATGCTGGGTGTGATCTACGAGGCGGTGCTCAGGGCCGACGGCCACCAGGCGGTGCTGGTCACCCATCAGCTGCCGATCGTCACGGTCCGCCGGTACCTGCAGGGCCAGCGGCTCTGGCACGACCCGCGCCGCCGGCAGTGCTCGGTGGCGTCGCTGACCTCGTTCCACTTCACCATGGGCGTGTTCACCCAGGTCCGCTACAGCGAGCCGGTCGCGCACATCCCGGGCGTGAACGACCCGGGGATGGACGTCGGCGGCGCCACGCCGATCACGCCGGCGGTGCCCGGGATGCCCACGGGCGCGGACGAGGTGCCCGGTCCGGCGGGACAGGTCGCACCCATCGGCGCGCCGGCCGGCCCACGTCCCGAGCCGGCGTGATGACGGCGGTTCCGGGGAGCGCCACCCTCGCACCGAGACCGGCCGGGGCCGCGCGGCGGCCACCTCGACGGGCCCGGTCACTGGCGGCGATCGCGATCGGCGCGCTGCTGGCGTTGAGCGCGTGCAGCCCCGGCAACGACGCGGCCGTGTTCGGCGGTTCCTTCACCTTCGTCTCGCCGGGTGGCCGGACCGAGTTCTCCTACCCGGCCGACCAGCGGGGCACGGTCGGTGACCTGTCCGGCCCCGACCTGGAGTCGGACGGCACCCTCGCGCTCTCCGACTACGTGGGATCCGTTGTGGTGGTGAACTTCTGGGGATCGTGGTGCGGGCCGTGCCGGGCGGAGTCCGACGAGCTCGAGGACGCGGCGGCGGCGCTGCGGGACCGGGACGTGCAGTTCCTCGGGGTGAACGTCAAGGACACCCGCGACGCCGCCGGGGACTTCCTCGCCTCGAAGCAGGTCACCTACCCATCGATCTACGACCCCTCGATGCGCACGCTGCTGTCGATTCGCGGCTTCCCCGCCGGGTCCATCCCGTCGACCATCGTCATCGACCGGCAGGGCCGGGTGGCACACATCTGGCTGC
The DNA here is from genome assembly GCA_963844455.1 of uncultured Actinomycetota bacterium. Taxonomy (GTDB): domain Bacteria; phylum Actinomycetota; class Actinomycetes; order Mycobacteriales; family Nakamurellaceae; genus Nakamurella. The sequence goes on along the minus strand of CAWJOH010000004.1, from coordinate 106,862 downwards.
GCGCGATCACCGACGTTCCCACCATGGTGCAGACCGTGTCGGCGATCGCGGACGAGGCCTGAGGTCGGCGCCTCGTGGACACCCTCACGGACACGGTGATCGCGGGGCCGTTCGTGCTCGCCGCGCTGCTCTCGCTCGCGGCCGGCGCTGTGTCGTTCGCCTCGCCGTGCGTGGTGCCGCTGGTGCCCGGCTACCTCTCCTACGTGACGTCGCTGGTGGGTGCCGAGACCGCCGTGGCCACCGTGCCCGCCGCCCGGCCGGCGGCGGGACCCGGTCCCGCTACCGGGCCGCGCCGGTCGGTCGGCGCGGCCGTGCGCAGCCGGGCGGTCGGCGCCACGGCGCTGTTCGTGGTCGGCTTCACGGTCGTCTTCCTCGTGCAATCCGTTGCGGTGCTGGGCCTGTCGCGGGCGCTGCTGTCGAACGCCGACGTGTTGCTGCGCGTCGGCGGCGCGATCACGATCGTCATGGGCGTCGCCATGCTCGGGTTCCTCCGGCCGCTGCAGACCGAGCGTCGGATGCGCCCGCGGCCGATCGCCGGGCTGTGGGGTGCGCCGCTGCTGGGCGCCGCGTTCGGTCTCGGCTGGACGGTTTGCCTCGGACCGACCCTGGTCGGCGTGCTGTCGCTGGCGAACGCGACCGACTGGGGCGGCGCGTCCTGGCGTGGCCTGTTCCTGGTGCTGTTCTACTGCGCCGGGCTCGGCATCCCGTTCCTGCTGCTGGCGTTCGGCTTCAGCTGGGCGGGCACCGCGGTCGGCTTCCTGCGCCGGCACTCCCGGACCATCCAGATCGTCGGCGCCGTCTGCCTGATCGCGCTCGGCCTGCTCATGGTGACCGGCGCGTGGGGGACGTTCGTGGCGTGGCTGCAGTCGCGCGTCGCCGGCATGGAATCGGTGATCTGACCATGGCCGATCCCACCGTGGCCGATCTCCGTAGCCGATCTGACGGCCGATCTGACCAAGGCCGATCTGACCAAGGCCGATCTGACTCAACGGCCGATCCGACCCTCGCCGATCCGACCCCCGCCGATCCGACCGGGGCCGTGCGCGCGTGGCGACGGGCGCCGCGACGCGGTGAACGCCGGCCGTGACCATTCGCGACGCCACCCACGCGGGCGGGGATGCCGACCTGGCGGCGGTCACCGGAACCGCCGAGAGCCCCGCGCCGGGTCCCGAACGCGGCCGGCCCGGTGTCGGCCGCCGCGCCTGGGCCCTGGCACGCAACGCCTGGCGGCAGCTCACGAGCATGCGGACGGCGCTGATCCTGCTGTTCCTGCTCGCGCTGGCGTCCCTGCCCGGCGCGCTGCTGCCGCAGTGGTCGCTGAACGCGTCCAAGACGGCGGAGTACATCGCGGACAACCCCGCCATCGGTCCGTGGCTCGACCGCCTCGGCTTCTTCGAGGTGTTCGCGTCGCCCTGGTACGCCGCGATCTACCTGTTGCTGTTCGTCTCGCTGATCGGCTGCCTGCTGCCGCGCACCGTGGAGTTCGTCCACCACCTGCGGATGCCGCCGGTCGCCACCCCGCGAAACCTCGGCCGCCTGCCGCATCACGAACTGATCGACGCCGCCGGGACGCCGGACGAGGTCGCCGCGCGGATCACCGCCGGGCTCCGGGGCTGGCGGGTCGTCCGGCGCACCGAGCCGTCCGGAGCGGGACAGCCGGCCGCCGAGACGATCTCGGCCGAGAAGGGGTACCTGCGCGAGGTCGGCAACCTCGTGTTCCACCTGTCCCTGGTGGGCCTGCTCGTCGCGATCGCCATCGGCAAGCTGGTCGGCTACGAGGGCTCGGTGATCATCACCGCCCCCGCGCAGTTCTGCTCGACCACGCCCGCCGCGTACGACAACTTCCGGCCCGGCCTGCTCGTCGACGGCACGGACCTCGACCCGTTCTGCGTCGACGTGCAGTCCTTCTCCGCGCGGTACACGGCCGCCGGTCAGGCGATCGACTTCCAGGCGCCGGTCCGGTACCAGACAGGGTCCGACATCGGTACGGACAGCTGGGAGTCGTACGACCTGCGGGTCAACGAGCCGCTGCGGCTGGCCGGCGAGCGGCTGTACCTGCTCGGCCACGGATACACCCCGACCTTCCGGATCGCCTACCCGACCGGCGAGGTGCGGGACTACGCGCAGCCGTTCGCGCCGGAGCCGAACGACCCCTTCTTCACGTCCCAGGGCGCCATCAAGGTGACCGATCCGCCGGGCGCGACGCCGGAGGACATCCGGTCGAAGCAGCTGGCGATCGTCGGCATCTTCGCTCCCACGGCGGTGCTGCACGGCGGGATCATGACCTCCGCGTACCCGGCGGCCGACGATCCCGGGGTGGCCGTCGACGTCTACCGCGGCGACCTCGGCATGGAGAACGGCCGGTCGCAGTCGGTGTTCGCCATCGACATGGGCCAGGTGGACAAGGGCGCGCTGGTCAAGCAGGCGCGGTCGAACCTGGCCGTGGGCGAGTCGATCACCCTCGACGACGGAACCGCGATCACGTTCACCGGGTACCAGGAGTGGGTGTCGGTGCAGACCTCCTACGATCCGGCTCAGCTCGCCGCGCTGTTCTCGGCGATCTTCCTGCTGTGCGGCCTGATGCTCTCCCTGCTGATCAAGCGCCGCCGGGTCTGGTACCGGATCCGGCCCGTGCCGGCGCGGGCCCCGGCCGGCTCGGCCCCCGCAGGGGGAACGGGGGAGACCGCCCCGTCGGGCGGCAGCGGCCCGGACCGTACGGTGGTGGAGGTCGGCGGGCTGGCCAGGACGGACCGGTCCGGTTACGGCGAGGAGTTCGCCCGCCTGGCGTCGCTGGCCCGGCCGGAGCAGACCGGGACAGGGCACCGATGATGCGCGGGAACGCCAGGGTCGGCGGACGACTGGACGCCGGGGCCCGGCACCCCGCATGATCACGAACGTCGCCGGCGAAAGGGACCACTGGTGAACGAGACGCTCGCCCAACTGTCCGACCTCGCGTTCGAGGCCGCGCTGGCCGGATACGTGGTCGCGCTGGTCTGCTACGCCGTGGAGCTGGCCGCCCGCCGCGTCGGCGTCGCGTCGGCCAGCGCGGGGCACCGGGGGGCGACGGCCGGCAGCACGATGGTCGTCACCGGCGACCCGGCCGATGGTCCGGACGCGATCGGGCTGGTGTCCGCGCGCGAGCCGACGCCGTGGGGCGAGCGGTTCGGCCGCGCCGCCGTCGTGGTGACTGTCGTCGGCGTGATCGCCAACGTGCTGTCGATCGTGACCCGCGGCCTGGCGGTGGGCCGGCTGCCGCTGGGCAACATGTACGAGTTCGTCTCCGCGATCTGCGCGGTGGCGGTGATCTGCTGGCTGATCGTGCTGGCCCGCACCGGCGCCCGCACGCTCGGCGTGTTCGTGATGCTCCCGGTGGTGATCCTGGCGTTCCTCGCGGGCACCGTGCTCTACACCCCGGCCGCGCCCGTGGTTCCCGCGCTGAACTCGTACTGGAAGTGGATCCACGTCACGACGATCGCCTTCTCCTCCAGCGTGCTGCTGGTGAGCGGGGCGGCGTCCACGCTGTTCCTGATCCGCGGCCGGAAGGAGCGCCGGCTCGCGGCCGTCGCCGCGGCGCGGCCGGATCACGAGGATGCGACCGCGACGCCGGCCGAGACCCTCGCCGCGTCCGGCTCGCTGCTGTCCCGCCTGCCGTCGCTCGAGACGCTCGACCGCATCGCCTACCGGACCGCGATCATCGCCTTCCCCGTCTACACCTTCGCCGTCATCGCCGGCGCGATGTGGGCCGAGGTGGCGTGGGGGCGCTACTGGGGGTGGGATCCGAAGGAAACCTGCGCGTTCGTCACCTGGGTGATCTACGCCGCGTACCTGCACGCGCGGTCCACCGCGGGCTGGCGCGGCCGCCCGGCGGCCTGGATCTCGGTGCTGGGGTTCGCGTCGATGCTGTTCAACCTGTTCGTGATCAACATCGTGGTGTCCGGGCTGCACTCCTATGCCGGACTGAACTGACCTGGTCCCGGCCGCCGGGAGCGGCATCCCGATCGCCTGCCGATCGCCTGAGGCTCCGCCGGCGGCGCGTCGCGGAGCCGGGAGCGAGCCGAAGGACCTTTCACGCGGTCTGCGGCTGTGCGGGGGCGCGTCGAAGGCGCGAGATCGCCGGTGGAACCCGATTCAGCGCGTGGCGATCGGCCGGGTCAGCCGTTCTTGTCCTCGCCGCGCATCTTGCGATCGATCTCGTTCAGGAAGTCCGGATCATCGTCCGGCGCGAGGGTCTTGGTCGGACGGGGCGGACGGACCGGGCGGTCGAAACTGGACGACGACGGGGAGTCCGACCGCGGAGTGCGCGCACCGATCCCACGCCAGGCCAGAGCGATCACCAGGATCGTCACGGCGATCGCAATGAGCATGTACATCGGCCACCTCCCACTTCAGACCAGAGTACGCACATCGGGGCGTGCCTGGATGCGCCCGAATCGGTCCGGTTTTTGGGTGACGACGCAACCGGGGGTCGTCCGAATGCGCCGGGCCGGGACGCCGCAGCGCCCCGGCCCTCCCACGGGAGAACGGAGGCGCTGCGGTGTCGCGTTGGAACCGGCGCGCGGCCGAGACGACCGACGACGCAGGATCGCTCAGGCGCTCGTGCGGGTGGCGTTCACCGTCAGATCCGCGAGCAGTGCGCTGACCTCCGACTCGCGAAATCGACGGTGTCCTCCGGGGGTACGGATCGAGCCGATCCGGCCGGCCGATGCCCAGCGGGTCACCGTCTTGGGATCCACCCGGAACATCAGCGCCACCTCCCCCGGGGTCAGCAACCGCTCGGTCATTTCCATGGTCACGTGCCACCTCCATTTCGGGCCCCGACTGGCCTCGTCCGCCGGGACGGCGTCTGTCCATTGTGCGGCATTCGTCTGGCTTCGCCCAAGAGCAGCCGTCGAGCCGACCATCGCGCGTCGACGATTGACGAACTTCAGCACCGGATGCCTGCATGTACCCGCATGCCGGGTTGGTCAATCGGAAAACAGCTGAATTTCAGTGCAGTTGTCCGTTTGGCCGCTGCGCCGCCCGCCGCGCCCCGCGGAGGCCGGGCGTGCGAGCGCGGGCGTTCGCGGACCATTACCGTCCAACAGTGATCGGGGTCCACCGACGGGGTGGAGGCGACGGTGGTGGTGATGACGTGGATGCGATCGACCGGCAGCTGATCCACACGCTTCGGCACGATGGTCGAGCCAGCTACGCGGAGCTGGCGCGGCTGGTGGGGTTGTCGTCGTCCGCGGTGCACGAGCGCGTCGCGAAGCTCGAGTCGTCGGGTGTGGTGACGGGCTTCACCGCGCTGATCAACCCCGTCGCCATCGGCCTCGGCGTGACGGCGCTGGTCGGCATCGAGCCGGGCGAGTACGGCAGGGACGACGTGATCGCCGCCGAGCTGGAGGCGATCCCCGAGGTGGAGAGCTGCTACGGCGTCGCCGGCGACGAGGCGTTCGTCGTGCAGGTGCGCGTGCCGACCGTCGACGACCTGCACCGGTGCATCGGGCGCCTGCGGGGGATCGAGGGCGTCGCCCGCACCCGCACCACCGTCGTGCTGGCCACCCGGTTCGAGCACCGGCCCACGTCGCTGGAGGGCTACGAGGACTGAGGCTTTCGCGCGCGGTCGGCGATCGGGGCGCGGACCGGCCCGGCCGCCGATGACGGTCGCGGATCGCGCCATGGCGCGCGATTACCCTGACCGCTGTGGATCCCCGCCCGCCCGCAGAGCCGGACCCGGCGCGCCCGGCCGCCCCCGCGCCGGGCGATCCGGCGCCGGTGGATGCGGCGCCGGCGGACCCCGAGCCGGCGGACCCCGAGCCCGTGGACCCCGCGGATCCGCCGCCGCCGATCGCCGGTCCAGCCGGGGTGGCCGAGGCGATCCAGACCGGGGCGCAGACCGGGCCGACCGGAGCGCCGACCGGACCGCCACCGACAGGCGCGACCGGTGTGCTGTGGCGCCAGCTCGCGATCTACACGCTGCTGCGGCTGGCGCTGGTGGCCGCGCTGACGGCGCTGCTCAGCCTGGTGATGCCCCTGATCGTGGCCCTCGTCTTCGCGATCGTCGTGCAGCTGCCGGTGGCCTGGCTCGTCTTCGCCCACCAGCGGGCGAAGGTCAACGCCTCGATCGCCGCCGCGTCCGAGCGCCGGCGCGCCGAACGGGCCCGGCTGCAGGCCGCGCTGTCCGGCGACGACCAGCCCGACTGACCCGGCCGCCGGTCGTCGGGCGCCTCCGGCACGCCGCACCCGGCGGCTCCGCGCCCATGGACGGCGCGCCTAGGCTGCCATGTCATGAGTGGTTCGGGTCCCGGCGCGGACGTGGCGCCCGCGCGGGGCGCACCGGCGGATCAGCCGCCGATCGAGCCGTCGATCCAGCGTCCGGCCCCGAACGGGCCCGCCCGGCAGGTCACGGTCGACCGCTCGGATCCCGCCCACCGCGCCTGGGTGGCCGCGGCCGTGCGCACCATCGAGGCGGACAACCAGCGCAGCGCCGACACCCACCTGCGGCGATTTCCGCTCGCCGCGGTGTTCGCCGAGCCAGGGACGGGCATCGAGCTGTACCTCAAGGACGAGAGCACCCACGTCACCGGCTCGCTCAAGCACCGGCTGGCCCGCTCCTTGTTCCTGTACGCGCTGTGCAACGGCTGGCTGCGGTCGGACACGACCGTGATCGAGTCGTCCAGCGGCTCCACCGCGGTGTCCGAGGCGTACTTCGCCCAGCTGGTCGGGCTCGACTTCGTGGCGGTCATGCCGGCCCGGACCTCGAGGGAGAAGATCGAGCTGATCGAGGCGCGGGGCGGCCGCTGCCACCTGGTCGACGACCCCACCGCCATCTACGCCGAGTCGCGCCGGCTGGCCGCCGAGTGCGGCGGGCACTACATCGACCAGTTCACCTACGCGGAGCGCGCCACGGACTGGCGCGGCAACAACAACATCGCGGAGTCGATCTTCGCCCAGCTGGAGATGGAGCCGCACCCGGTGCCCGAGTGGGTGGTGATCGGCGCCGGCACCGGCGGGACGAGCGCGACCATCGGCCGCTACCTGCGCTACCGCGGTCACCCGACCCGGCTGTGCGTGCCGGACCCGGAGCGGTCGGCGTTCTTCGACTCGTGGTGTGACGGCGATCCCGGGTGCACCGCGCCGGGCTCCCGGATCGAGGGCATCGGCCGGCCCCGGGTCGAGCCGTCGTTCGTCGGTGAGGTCATCGACCGGATGGTCCAGGTGCCCGACGTCGCGTCGGTGGCGACGATGCGAGAGGTGGAGTCGGTGCTCGGTCGCCGCGTCGGCCCGTCGACGGGCACGAACATGTGGGCGGCCTTCGGCCTGGCGGCGGAGATGCGGGACCGGGGGACCGCCGGCTCGATCGTCACCCTGCTCTGCGACGCCGGCGAGCGGTACGCGCACACCTACTACGACGACGACTGGATCGGCGCGCAGGGCTGGGATCTCGGGCCGGCGCGGGCGGTCGTCCGGGAGTTCCTGGCCGGCGGGGCATGGCCCACCGAGCCCGCGCCGGACGGGAGATCCGCCCGGACATCGGCCGCGACGCCGGCCGTGACATCCGCCGCGGAAGCGGCCGTGACATCCGCCGCGGAAGCGGCCGTGACATCCGCCGCGGAAGCGGCCGTGACATCCGCCGCTACAGCGGCGACGACGTCACCGACCGGATCGTGACGGCGGAACTCGCGGGCCGGCCGACCGTCGAGGCCAGCCTGCCGAAGCTGATCGAGGACCTGCGGACCCTGGTCGCGTGCGAGTCGCCCTCCGCCGACCTCGCGGCGGTGCGGCGCAGCGCGGACCTGATCGCCGAACTCGGCACCGAGCGGCTCGGGTTCGCGCCGGAGCGGATCGAGGTCCGCGGGTGCAGCCATCTCTGCTGGCGCTTCGGTGGCGGCCGGCGCCGCGTCGCGATCCTGTGCCACCACGACACCGTGTGGCCCGTCGGCACTCTCGAGCGGATGCCGTGGTCGCAGACCGACGAGCTGATCCGCGGGCCCGGAACGGTGGACATGAAGGCGGGGCTGGTGCAGGCCTTCCACGCGCTGGCCGGGCTGGCCGACCTGGGCACGGATCTCGACGGCGTGACGCTGCTGGTCACCGGTGACGAGGAGCTCGGGTCGCCCACCTCACGCGACCTGATCGAGCGGGAGGCGCTCGGCTGCCGGGCCTCCCTCGTACTCGAGGGGGCGGGACCGTCCGGCGCGCTCAAGACCGGCCGGAAGGGCATCTCGCGGTACGAGGTGCGGATCAGCGGCCGGGCCGCACACGCCGGTGGCGAGCCGGAGAAGGGGATCAACGCCGGGGTGGAGCTGGCGCACCTGATCCTGGCGGCGGCCGAACTGAACGCACCGGCGCTGGGCACCAGCGTGACGCCGACGGCGGCCCGTGCGGGAACGACGTCGAACACCGTGCCCGCGCAGGCGGAGCTGTTCATCGACGTGCGCGCCCGATCCGTCGCCGAGCAACACCGGGTGCACGAGGCGCTGATGGCGCTGCGTCCGCGCCTTCCGGGCAGCTCATGGACCTGGCAGGGCGGACCGAACCGGCCGCCGATGGAGCAGAGCTCCGGCGCGGACCTGTTCGCGCGCGCCGCGGCGCTGGCGCCCTCCCTGGGGATCGCCGGCCTGCGGCAGACATCGGTGGGCGGGGCGTCCGACGGCAACTTCACCGCCGGCCTCGGCGTGCCCACGTTGGACGGCCTCGGCGCGGTCGGCGGCGGCGCGCACGCGGACGACGAGCACGTGCTGGTCGACTCGCTCGTTCCGCGCACCGCCCTGGTGGCCGCGCTGGTGGCCGACCTGCTGTCCCACCCGGCCGGGCCACCCGAGCCGCCTCCGGCCGGGAGCGGGCCGGTCCGGTCGTGACCACGGGTGCCGCGGGTCGGCCGACCAAGGGGCTGCTCGGCGATGCGGCGGCGGCCGGCGCGGCGGCGGCCGAGCGGGCCGGGGTGAGCATCCGCCCGCTGGAGACGCTGCACGACATGGAGCGGGCATGCGCGGTGCTCAACGAGGTGTGGGGGATCGGCCCGGACGAGGTCTCCGAGCTGCAGCCGCACCTGCTGCGGGCGCTCGGCTTCGCCGGGAACTACGTGGTCGGCGCCTACGCGGCCGGCGGCGGCGACCGGATGGTCGGCGCCAGCGCGTGCTTCTTCTCCGAGCCGCTGGGCGCCGCGATGCACTCCCACATCACCGGCGTGCTGCCGGCGCGCGCCGGCTCGGGAGTCGGCGCGGCCATCAAGTGGCATCAGCGGCAGTGGGCGCTGGAGCGGGGGCTGACCCGGATCAGCTGGACGTTCGACCCGCTGATCGCCCGCAACTGCTTCTTCAACCTGACCCGGCTCGGGGCGCGCGCGGAGACCTACTTCGTCGACTTCTACGGCGCGATGAAAGACGGACCCAACCGCGGCCAGCCGAGTGATCGGATCCAGGTCGTCTGGGACCTCACGGCGTCGCACGTGCTGGACTGCCAGCGGGTCGTCCTCGACGGGGTCGCCGGCCCGCCGGGCCCGGACATCCCCGACGGCACCCCCACCCTGCTGGCACCCGACGCGTCCGGTGCGCCGCTGCCGGGCGCCCCTCGGCCGACCGGGGCGCTCGCCCGGATCGGCATCCCGCCCGACATCGAGCTGACGCGGCGGTCCGACCCGGCGCTCGCCCTGCGCTGGCGGTACGCGCTGCGGGAGGCGCTGGCGCTGAGCCTCGCGGACCGGTCGTGGCGCATCGTCGCGTTCCGCCGGAGCGGCTGGTACCTGTTGCGGCGCAGCGGATCCAGCGCTGGCGGTGGCGAGTTCGGCGCGGTCGGGGACGGGGTCCGATGAAGATCAGCGGGGTCGAGCTCCGGACGATCAGGATGCCCCTGGTCAGCCCGTTCCAGACGTCGTTCGGCACCGAGCACGAACGCACGGCGGTGCTCGTCCGCGTCGTCGGGCGGCAGCATGCCCCGGACGCCGGGGCGAGTGTCGATGTGCAGGGCTGGGGGGAGTGCGTGGCCATGGCCATGCCGCTGTACAGCTCCGAGTACACCGGCGGCGCCCTCGATGTGCTGCGCCGCTTCCTCGTCCCCCGGCTGTTCGAGCGCGGCGGTGAGCACGACGTCACCGCGGAGAGCGTGGAGGACGTGCTGGACCCGATCGTCGGGCACCGGATGGCCAAGGCGGCGCTCGAGATGGCCGTGCTGGACGCGCAGCTGCGCGGCACCGGCCAGTCTCTCGCCGACTATCTCGGCGCCACCGCCGATGTCGTCCCGTCCGGCGTCTCCGTGGGGATCCAGCCGACCATCAGCGCGCTGCTGGACACGGTCGGCGATTACCTGGCGCAGGGCTACGTCCGGATCAAGCTGAAGATCCAGCCGGGGTGGGACGTCGCTCCGGTCGAGGCCGTCCGTGAGCGGTTCGGCGAGACGGTGCCTCTGCAGGTGGACGCGAACGCCGCCTACACCCTCGCGGACGCCGCCCAGCTCGCCCGGCTCGACGCCTTCGACCTGCTGCTCATCGAGCAGCCGCTCGCCGAGGACGACCTGCGGCAGCACGCCGAGCTCGCCACGCTGCTGCGCACGCCGATCTGCCTCGACGAATCGGTGACGTCCGAGCGGGCGGCCGCGGACGCCATCGCGCTGCGGTCGTGCCGGGTCATCAACATCAAGGCCGGCCGGGTCGGCGGGTACCTCGCCGCGCGCCGGATCCACGACCTCTGCCGGGCGAACGGGATCCCCGTGTGGTGCGGCGGCATGGTCGAGACCGGGCTCGGCCGCGCGGCCAACGCCGCGCTGGCCGCGCTGCCCGGATTCACGCTGCCCGGCGACATCTCGGCGTCGGACCGGTTCTACGAGCAGGACATCACGCCGCCCTTCGAGCTCGAGGACGGGATGATCCGGGTGCCCACCGGCGCGGGCCTCGGCGTCGAGCCGATCCAGGACGTGCTGGAGGAGTTCACCGTCGCCACCGAGTGGCTGCAGCCGTCATGAGCGTCCGCACCCGCGTCCGTGGGTGATCGAGACCGCCGGCCGGGGCGAGCGGAGCGGCGGCGGCACGGCGGTGTCGGGGCGAGCCCGGGGCATGTCCCAGGCGGGACCCGCGGGAAGCAGCCTCATCCAGGCGCGCACGCCGCGGCGGTCTCCTCGACGAGGCGCTGCCCGTCGCCGATGCTGGCGGCCAGCTCGGCGGGGCTGGAGCCGATCCGGCCGAGGAGCCGCGGCGCACGCATCGCGAAATGCGCCGGCGCGCCGGGAATCCGGCCCGCCGCGGCGATCGCGCCCTTCTCGTTGATCAGCCACCGGCCGGCGTGCCCGTGCAGTGCGTGGGCGCACAGCTCGAGCGCGCGGAAGAGGCACCCCGCGATGTAGGCCGCGTCGGCGCGGGCCACCGCCTTGCCCGCGATGGCCAGGCAGAACTCCGCCTCGTCGAGTCCGCGCACCATCGTGTCCCCCAGCGCCGGGGGAAACCCGGCCGTCGCCTCGTGCAGCGCCGCGAGCTCGCCGGTGGGGTCGGTACAGGCCGAGATCGACGTCCGACTGCGCGGTGTGGTCGCCGCGGGCTCGGCTGCCGCCGAGCATCACCCCCACGACCCCCGGCACGTCGCACAGCCGGGCCGCCAGTTCGCGCAGCAGGGCGTCGGTCACGGGCACCGGACGATCCTCGCGCACGGCACGCCACGGCGCGGGCGAGCGACGGCCGGGACAGCCCGAAGGTCCTCGTCGGCGCACCCGCGGCGCGCGTCAGGCGGGGGCGGTCAGCTGCTCGAGGTAGGCGGCGGTCCACCGCTGGGTGAGCGGCTGCTCCGCCGGGTCCGTGAGCGCGGGTCCGGGCTCGCCGTCGAGCAGCCGCGTCAGGTGGTCCAGGCAGACGTGGTAGCCGCCGCCGGCGCTCGCCATCGACTCCGGGTCGGCGTCGGCGGGCCAGGTGGTGAAGGTCAGGTCGGTGCCGTCGGTGCCGTCGGCGTCGCCTCGAGCTCGAAGCGCAGGACATCCTCACCCCACGTCCACTCGAACACGCGCGGCGGATCCCACACGCTGATCCGCCCGTGCAGCACCGGATCCTCGATGCCGTAGGCGTCGACGTGGTCCGGCCAGAACCGCAGGGCGATCTCGGCGCCGGCGCGTCGCTCGCCGACGATGTCGCAGGGCAGCCAGTGCCGCAGGTGCTCCGATTCGGTCAGCGCCCGCCAGACCTTCTCCGGGGCGTGGCGCAGGCTGCGCCGGTAGCGCAGCCCGACCCGGCCGCCGTCGCGGACGACGCCGGCCATCGGGGAATCAGCCGTCGGATCGCCAGTCATCGGTCCTCCATCTCGTCGAGGTGGCTCTCGAGGTCGTCCAGGCGCTGCGCCCAGGCCCGGCGGTAGGGCTCCAGCCAGGCGTCGAGCTCCCGCAGCGGCTCCGGCCGCAACCGGTACCAGCGCCGGTTGGCGTCGGGGATGACGATCACCAGCCCGGCGTCGCGCAACGCCTTCAGGTGCTTGGACACCGTCGGCTGGGCGAGGTCGAGCTCGCTCGCGAGCCGCCCGACCAGTCGGTCCCCGTCGCGCAGCAGATCCAGCATCCGGCGCCGGTGTGGCTCCGCGACGACCTCGAAGAGCGTGGTCACGGCCCGAGCATGCCTCATCGGCAATATTGCCGTCAAGGCATATGGCGCTCGATCCGCGCGAGATCCTCCCGTGCCTGCCTGACTGCCTGACCGGAACCGGACCGGCCGCTCCCACGCTCCGGGCGTCAGGCGATCGCGGCCACCCGCAGCCGGATCCAGTCCACCGCGTTGTCGATGTCGGCGATCAGGTGCCGGGTCATCAGCCAGTGGTCGCGGGTGAGCACCCAGGCCCGCTTGGTCTGCACCCCGATCACCGTGATGCGCACCGAGAACGGCATCGGCAGCCGGCCGAGCGCGGTGGGCAGGTCCCTGAGCAGCGCGTTCAGGTGCAGGCCCGGCGCGGAGTGCGCCTGCCGGATGCGGGGGTCGTCGTTCATCCCGTCGGACCACATGCTGGCGTTGGTGAAGTGCCGCTGCATGAGTGCGCGCAGATCCGGGACACCGGCCAGCGCGAGGAAGGCCGGCGGCTTGAGGTCGTCCAGCGCGCCGGGGCCGACCTCGAGCGCGTGCGTCCACCAGCGCCCCCATTGCTGGGACGCCAGGTCGACGTCGATGTCGCGGCCGCCGAGCAGCTTGACCCCGCCCGACTGCTGCACCTCGATCGGGCGCCGCGACCACACCGGCCAGATGTCGGTCGGCGGGTCCAGCGGCGGGATCTGCGGGTCGGTGACGGGGTGCAGGCCGGCGACGTCCCGGACGTAGAGCGCGATGCGCAGGGTGTCCGGCTCCGCGATGGTGATCTTCCACCGCTCCGTCCCTGCGATGAACATGCGTTCCATCGTGCCAGCGGACGCCCGGGAGGGCAGGGGTTTCCATCACGCGCGGAGGTGCATCCCGGCGGGCCGCCCGTCACGGCGGTCGGCGACGCTCAGGCGGAGAGGACGAGCCCACCCGTCAGCAGCACGGCGTACGCGATCTCCAGGCGAGCGGTCGCGCCCAGCACCGCGATCAGCGCCGGTCCGCGCGCGCCCCCCAGCACGGCCCGGACCGGATCGATCGCCAGCACGCCGGCGAGCAGAGCGAGCAGGCACCACGGGCGGAGCACGCTCATCGTGACGACCGCGACGAACGCGCCGCCGATCATCAGCGCGAACACCCGGCGGGCGATCGGCTCGCCGAGCAGCACGGCCAGCGTGCGCTTGCCGGCGCCGGCGTCGGTGTGTACGTCGCGCAGGTTGTTCGCCATCAGCAGCGCGCACGCCAGCAGACCGATGCCGACGGCGCCCGCGACCGCCGTCAGGGAGATCCGTCCCGCCTGGACGTACGTCGTGCCGAGCACCGCGACGAGACCGAAGAAGACGAACACGAAGATCTCGCCGAAGCCCGCGTAGCCGTACGGGCGCGGCCCACCGGTGTAGAACCAGGCGGCCGCGACGCACGCGACGCCGACCGGCACGAGCCACCAGGTGGTGAGCGCCGCGAGGACCAGCCCGGCGAGCGCGGCCACCCCGAAGCAGGCGAACGCGGCCCGCTTGACGGTGCCGGGCTCCGCCGCGCCGGACCCGACGAGCCGCATCGGCCCGACTCGGTCGGCATCCGTGCCGCGAACGCCGTCCGAGTAGTCGTTCGCGTAGTTGACGCCCACCTGCAGGGCGAGCGACACGGCGAGCGCGAGCAGGAAGCGGGTGGCCGAGAAGCCGCCGAGCGCGTATCCCGCCCCGCTGCCCACCAGAACCGGGGCCACGGCGGCCGGAAGGGTCCGCGGTCGCGCCGCGGACACCCACTGCTGCGCGGTTGCCACGTGCACGGACACTAAGGCACCGCCGAGCCCGGCCCGCCCGCCGTGAGCGGCACGCCCGCCGCGGCGCCGGCCTCGCGGTAGGCCTGCGCGAGGGCGGCCAGGCCGGCGTGCGCGTTCAGCCCGCTCGGGTTCGGCAGCACCCACAGCTGCGCGCCGGCCCAGTCCGCCGGCTGCCGTCCGGGCAACGCCCGCCCGGCGTCGAAGGCCCGCCGGTACGCCGTGATGCCGAGCACCGCCACCACCCGAGGGCGGGCGCGCTCGACCAGCGCCCGCAGGGCGGGCACGCCGGCCCGCAGCTCAGCCGGGCTCAGCTCGTCCGCTCGCGCCGTGGCGACCGGCACGATGTTCGTGATCCCCAACCCCGCGTCCAGCAGCATGCGGCGGTCGCCGGCGGTCAGCCCGGAGCTGGCGTCCACCTGCCGTGGCGTGATCCCCGCGAGGTACAGCGCCGGCCAGAACCTGTTGCCGCGCCGCGCGAAGTGCGCGTTCACCGCCGCCGTCCACAGCCCCGGGTTGATGCCGACGAACAGCAGCCGCAGCGGATCGGCCAGCACGTCGTCGACCGTGGCGCCGCGGAAGCGCTCCAGTTCGGCGCGGGTGAAGCGCGCCGGCGTGGCCGTCGGGCGGGTCACCAGTCGGCCGCCAGTGCATGCGCGGCGAGCTCGCGGACCGCCGCCCGATCGGGCTTGCCGGGTCCGATCGCCGGCAGCTCGGGAACCACCAGCAGGTGCCGGGGCACCGCAGCGGGGTCGAGCTCCGCCGCCGCCACGGCGCGGATCGTCTCCAGGTCGGGGACCCCGCCGGGGTCGCGGGTGACGACCGCCGCGACGACCGCGCCCCACTCCGGATGCGGCACGCCGACCACGACGATCTGCGCCACCCCGGGGGCCGCGGACAGCACCCGCTCCACGGCGAGCGGATCGACCTTCCGGCCGCCCGTCACCACCACGTCGTCGACCCGGCCGAGCACGGTGAGCATGCCGTCCCGCAGCACGCCGCGATCCGCGGTGCGAAACGCCCGCCGGCCGCCGGTCGCGAAGTCGGGGTGGCCGGGCAGGCCGCGGTAACCGCGGGCCACGACCGGCCCGGTGATCCGGATCCGACCGGCCGACCCGGCGGGAAGCGCCGCGGGCACGTCACTCTCGCGGTCGGGGCCGTCGGGGCGGTCGGCCTGGATCTCGACCGCGACACCGTCGAGCGGGCGGCCGTCGTACACGCAGCCGCCGCAGGTCTCGGTCATGCCGTAGGTCGTCAGCACGCGGATGCCGGCCGCCGCCGCGCGCTCGACGAGACCGGGCGGCGTCGCCGAGCCGCCGACCAGGACGGCGTCGAAGCCGGCCAGCGCCGCCGTGGCGTCGGCGTCGAGCAGGATCCGGTGCAGCTGGGTCGGGACCAGGGAGACCCGGCGCCGGCCGCCGGGCATCCGGGCGACGGCCTCGACGAAGCCGGCCGGGCTGAAGGTGCGCGCCGTGTCCAGCACGGTCGGCGCGGTGCCGGCGGCCAGCGCCCGCACCAGCACCTGGAGGCCGGCGACGTGCTCGGCGGGCAGGGCGAGCAGCCAGGCCGGCGGCGCGTCGGGTCCGGGAGAGCCGGCCCCGCTGCCTGCGAGTCGGCGCGCCGTCGCCGCGGCCGAGGCGCGCAGCGCGCCGGCCGGGAGCAGGGCCGCCCTCGGCGCGCCCCCGGAACCGGAGCTGCCGACCACGAGCGCCGTCGGGTCGTCCGCGTCGTCCTCGCCCTCCGTCAGCGGGTCGCCGGCGCCGAAGGCGACGGCCCACCGGTCGGCCCGAGGCGGATCCGCCGCCGGCAGCGGGAGCAGCGCGTCCCCGGCGCCGGCCAGGGCGGCGGCGAGGTCGTCGAGGACGTCCAGCACCCGGTCGCCGGTCGGCATCGGCAGCGCGCGCACCCTGCGCCCGGTGCTCGCGCGCGTCATCCGTCCCGCCGCCGGCCGTACCACCGGCCCCGCCGCGCGCCGCGATGACCATCCGATCGCATCCCGATCGCCGCCGATCAGTACGCCCACGGAAAGGCGGAGAAGTCCGCGGCGCGCTTCTGCAGGAACGAGTCCCGCCCCTCCACCGCCTCGTCGGTGCCGTACGCGAGGCGGGTCGCCTCGCCGGCGAAGAGCTGCTGCCCGACGAGCCCGTCGTCGACCAGATTGAATGCGTACTTCAACATGCGTTGCGCCGTCGGGGACTTTCCGTTGATCTCCGCGGCCCACTGCAGCGCAACGGTTTCCAGCTCCGCGTGCGGCACAACGGCGTTCACCGCACCCATCCGGTGCATGTCCTGCCCGGTGTATTCCCGGCCCAGGAAGAAGATCTCGCGTGCCACCTTCTGGCCGACCATCCGGCTCAGGTACGCGGATCCGAAGCCGCCGTCGAACGACCCGACATCGGCATCGGTCTGCTTGAACCGGGCGTGCTCCGCGCTGGCCAGGGTGAGATCGCAGACCACGTGCAGGGAATGGCCGCCGCCGGCGGCCCAGCCGGGCACGACGGCGACGACGATCTTCGGCATGAACCGGATGAGCCGCTGCACCTCGAGGATGTGCAGCCGGCCGGCGCGCGCCGGGTCCGGGGTCGCCGAGGTCTCGGCCGTGCCCTCCAGCGCGTACTGGTAGCCGGTGCGGCCGCGGATCCGCTGGTCGCCGCCGGAGCAGAAGGCCCAGCCGCCGTCGCGCGCGCTCGGCCCGTTCCCGGTGAGCAGCACGCACCCGACGTCGGGGGTCATCCTGGCGTGGTCGAGCGCCCGGTACAGCTCGTCGACGGTGTGCGGGCGGAACGCGTTGCGCACCTCCGGACGGTCGAAGGCGATCCGCACGGTGGGCAGGTCGCGCGTCCCGGAGGCGTCGTCACCGGCCGGGCCGATGTGCCGGTGGTACGTGATGTCGGTGAACCCGAAGCCGTCGACCGCGCGCCAGCGGGACGGGTCGAAGATCGCGCTGACCGCGGCGGTGCCCATGCCGGTCAGCCTACGAGCGCGGCCCCGGCACATCCGGCGCCCGCCTCGCCCGCCGGGCTCGCTCGCCCGCCCGGATCTTCATCGAACCCGAACAGGACGGCCACCGAGCCCGAAGCGGTCCCCGGGAGGGTCATCGACATCGGGGCCGGGTACGCGCCCCGCTTCCCGCGGCAGAGAGAGGCACACCATGACCACCAGAGCACCGGCGGGGCGCAGCGTCCGGGGGGTCGTCGCCGGCGGCCTGGCCGCGGCCGGCCTGGCCGCGGTCGCCGCCACGCTCGCGCTCGCCGCGCCGGCCGCCGCCGACGAGGGGGGCGCCGCCGCCGGCGCGTCCGCTGCGGACCGTCCCGGCATCTGCCAGCGGCTCGATCACCTCGCGCAGCGGAGCTCGAGGCTGGTCGTCCGGTTCGAGGCGGGCCCGGACACGCGCGGGTCGATCGCCTGGCTCGAGGCCAGGGCGCAGGCGGCCACCACCGCCGGCGACAACGACCTCGCCCAGCTGTACAGCGACCGGGCCGCCCGGCGCACGAAGGCCGTCGAGGTGCTGAGGGCGCTCGGCCCCGATCTCGCGGCATTCGGGCAGCAGCACTGCGGGTGATCGCGGCCACCCGCCGATGGCCCGGATCCCGGCCGTCCGCCAGGCTGGGCGGGTGAGCGACGGAGCGGGCGCCGAGCCCGCGCGGGGTCTGGTCCTGGTGGTCGAGGACGAGGCCGCCATCGCCGACGTCGAGCGGCGCTACCTCGCCGCCGCCGGGTACCGGGTGCACATCGTCGGGACCGCTGCGGACGCCTGGTCCGACATCCGGCGGCTGCGTCCGGTGGCCGTCGTGCTCGACGTCGGGCTGCCGGACGGGGACGGCCTCGACCTCTGCCGCCGGCTGCGTGCGGCCGGTGACGACACGCCGGTGCTGTTCGCGACCGCGCGGGACGAGGACGTCGATCGCATCCTCGGCCTCGAGCTCGGCGGCGACGACTACCTGGTGAAGCCGTTCAACCCGCGGGAGCTGGCCGCCCGGGTGCGGGCGGTGCTGCGGCGGGGCACGGCCGCCGGCGCCGGCCGGCTGCTGGTCGCCGGGCGGGTGCGGCTCGACCCCGCCGGCCGGCGAACCTGGGTCGAGTCCGCCGGGGGGATCGACGCCGACGACGCAGCTGTCGGCGGTGACGCACCCGTCGGCGGTGACGCACCCGTCGGCGGTGACGGGCCGGCGGGCGACGGGCCGGCGGGCGACGGCCGTGGCGCGGTGCACGAGATCGCCCTGACCGCAACGGAGTTCGATCTGCTCGCGTTCCTCGTCCGGCAGCCGGGCCGGGTCTTCGAGCGGTCGAGCCTGCTGAGCGCCGTGTGGGGCTACAGCTCGGTCGCCGGCGAGCGGACCGTGGACGTGCACGTCGCTGCGTTGCGCGCCAAGCTCGGCGACGCCAGCCCGATCCGCACCGTCCGCGGCGTGGGCTACGGGGTCGACCGGGCGTGACCGCCGCCGTGCCGCCCCTGCCGGCGACCGTGCCGACCGGTACTGGGCCGACCGGGCTGACCGGGCCGACCGGAGCGCCGACTCCCGGGTCGCCGGCGGCGACCCGGACGCGCACCACCATCGCGGTGCGCGTCACGCTGCTGGTGATCGCCGTGGCCGTGCTCGTCGCCGGGATCTCCGCGCTGGTCGGCATCCTCGTCGTGCGCCGCACGCTCATCGACACGTCGGCCGACGCCCTGTCCGACCGGGCCGACCTCATCGCCGCGCAGTTGGCCACCGATGCCGCGTCCACGGCGCAAGCCCTGCGGGCGATCTCGGCCGTGCTGGAGCCGCAGGGAGTGGTCGTCGTGCGGATCCGGCCCGGCGGCGCCGTCGTCGGGGACGACCGGGCCGGGGTGCGCGCGGTGCGGCAGTCGGGCGCGGCCACGGCGGCGGGCGGCGGCGGCTCGTTCTCCGGCCGGGCCGCGGTCGGCGGCGAGACCTGGCTGGTGCAGGCGCGGCCGCTGCCGGCCGGCGGGTTCGCGCTCGCCGCGCCGGCCGACGTGGGCGCCGCGACCCGGCGGATCCTCGAGCAGCGCCTGCTGATCGCCGTGCTGGCCGGCGTTCTCGGCGCCGTGCTGGTGGGCCTGCTGGCGGCGCGGCTGGTCTCGGCGCCGCTGCGCCGCACGTCGGCCGCCGCACGCTCGATGCGGCTCGGTGCGCGCGACGTCCGGGTGCCCGTCAGCGGGCCGCGCGAGGTGGCCGAGGTGGCCGTGTCCGTCAACGAGCTGGCGGACGCATTGCAGCACAGCGAGTCCCGGCAGCGATCGTTCCTGGCCTCGGTCTCGCACGAGCTGCGCACCCCGCTCGCGGGCATCGGCGGGCAGGCGCAGGCGCTGGCGGACGGGCTGGTGCCGCCCGCGGAGCAGGCGCAGGTCGGGCGGACGATCACCGCCGAGGCCGCCCGGCTGCAGCGGTTGGTCACCGACCTGCTCGATCTCGCCCGGCTCGGCGCCGACGACTTCCGGCTGGAGCTCGCGTCGACCGAGCTGGGCGCGCTGCTGCGCGAGATGTCGGCCGTCTGGCACGTCCGCTGCGCGGACCGCGGCGTCCGCTGGATCGCCGCGGTGCCCGCTGCGCCCGTGGTCGTCGTCACCGACCCGCGCCGGCTCCGGCAGGTGCTCGACGGGCTGGCGGAGAACGCCCTGCGGCTGCTGGGGCCGGGGCAGCCACTGATCGTCGAGGCGTCCGCCGGACACGGCGACGGCGGCGCCACGCTCGAGGTGCGCGACGGTGGCCCAGGACTGCTCGACGAGGACTTCCCGGTGGCATTCGAGCCCGGAGTGCTCGGCGAGCGGTACCGCGGGCGGCGACCGGCCGGCGCCGGTCTCGGACTGCCGCTCGCCCGCGCCCTCGTCACCCGGCTCGGCGGCACGATCCGGGCCGGGCGCGCACCGGAGGGCGGGGTCGCGATGACGATCCGGCTGCCGGCCCGCCCGCCGGGCGGCGCGCGGTGACCGTGCTCGACGGGATCGCCGGGACCGCGGTGTTCGAGATCCCGATGGCGCACCGGTTCCGCGGCGTGACCGTCCGCGAGGGCGTGCTGCTGCGCGGGCCGGCGGGATGGGGCGAGTTCGCGCCGTTCCGGGACTACGACGACGCCGGCGTGCGTCCCGTGGCTGCGGGCCGCGGTCGAGTCCGCGACCGCGGGCTGGCCGGCCCCGTTGCGCGACCGCGTGCCGGTGAACGCGATCATCCCCGTCGTCGACCCCGGCCGGGCGGCCGAGCTCGCCGTCGCATCCGGCTGCCGGACCGCGAAGATCAAGGTGGCCGAGCCGGGCGTGGACCTGCGGGCGGACGCCCGCCGGGTGGCCGCGGTCCGCGACGCCCTCGGCGCGGACGGGCGGATCCGGATCGACGCGAACGCCGCGTGGACGGTGGACGAGGCGGTCGGCGCGATCGAGTTGCTGGCGGCCGCGGCCGGGACGCTGGAGTATGTCGAGCAACCGTGCCGGACGCTGGCCGAGCTCGCGGAGGTTCGCCGCCGAACCGGGGCGCGCATCGCGGCGGACGAGTCGATCCGGCTGAGCTCTGATCCGCTCGCCGCATTCGTCACGGCGGCGATCGACGTTGCGGTGGTGAAGGTCCCGCCGCTGGGCGGCGTGCGCGCCGCGCTCCGGGTGGCCGCGGCGATCGGCCTGCCGGCCGTGGTGTCGTCGGCCGTGGACACCTCGGTCGGGCTCGCGGCCGGGCTGGCCGCGGCGGCATCGCTGCCGGACCTGCCGTTCGCCTGCGGCCTCGGCACCGGACGGCTGCTGGCCGGCGACGTGACATCCGCGCCGCTGCGTCCGGTCGACGGGTTCCTGCCCGTGCCGCCGCGGTCCCCGGAGCCCGACCGGCGTGCCGAGTTCGCCGCCGCCGCCGCGTCGCATTCGTTCTGGCTGGCGCGGCTCGAGCGGGTCGCCGCGCTCGCCGACCGCCCCGCGTGACGGATCGACGCGGGTGGCGGCCGGCGCGGCGAGGCTCGGCAGCCGCGGCGATTGGTCGGCATCGGCGGGCGGCGGCGACAATGACCCGGTGAATCCGTCCACGGCGATGGCGCGCGTGCTGGTCGACGAACTCGTCGCCAACGGCGTGCGCGACGTGGTGCTCGCGCCGGGCTCTCGCAACGCGCCGCTGTCCATGGCGCTGCACGGCGCCGACGCCGGTGGGCGGCTCCGGCTGCACGTGCGCATCGACGAGCGGACCGCGGGCTTCCTCGCGCTCGGGCTGGCCAGGGGCGCCGGGCGTCCGGCGGCGGTGGTGACCACTTCGGGCACCGCGGTGGCCAACCTGCATCCCGCCGTGCTGGAGGCGGCCCACGGCGCCGTCGGGTTGATCGTGCTGTCGGCGGACCGGCCCCCGTGGCTCCGGGACGTCGGCGCGAACCAGACCATCGATCAGCGCGCGGTTTTCGGCGGCGTGCTGCGGATGTTCCACGAGTTCGCGGTGCCGGCGGAGGCCCCGGCCCGGCACGCCGGGTGGCGGTCGATGGTCTGCCGGGCGGTCGCGGCCGCGTCCGGCACCGGGTCCGGCGTCCCAGGGCCGGTGCAGCTGAACGTGCCGCTCGTCGAGCCGCTGCTGCCCGACCCCGACGACCTCGAGCGGCCCGGCCTGCCCGCCGACCTCGCGGGTCGCGACGGGCCGTGGACGCGGATCGCGTACGAGGGCGCGCCGGCCGTCGCGGTCCCGCCGCCGGCGAACGGCGAGAAGGTGCTGTTCGTCGCCGACCTGACGCACCCGTGGGCCGCCCGGATCGCGCAGGCGGGACAGCTCGTCGTCTCGGAGGCGGGCGGCGCGGGCGGCGGCGCGGTACTGGCCGCCGGCATTCACCTGCTGGGCGATCGACCGTTCCTCGACTCGGCGCGGCCGGACCGGGTGGTCGTGCTGGGGCGGCCGACCCTGTTCCGGTCCCTGACCGGGCTGCTGGGCGACCCACGGGTGACCGTCGACCTCGTCGCCCACCCCGCCCGGTTCGCCGACCCGGCCGGCGCGGTCCGCGCGGTCGCGCCCGGATGGCCCGATCTCGCGGGCCGTCCCGACGCCGGGTGGGCAGCATGCTGGCGGGACGCGGACACCGCGGCCGCGGTGGCCGTCCGAAAGGTGCTGCAGGATCTCGACATCGGCCATTCGCCGCGCCTGGCGGCGGATCTCGTCGCACTGCTGCCGGCCGGCGCCACGCTGGTGCTGGGATCGTCGCAGGTGCCGCGCGACGTCGGGATGGCCGCCGCCGCGCGGGACGGCCTGCGCATCCTGGCCAACCGAGGGGTCGCCGGGATCGACGGCACGGTCTCCACGGCGGTCGGCGCCGCGCTCGCGGCCGGCCCGGGGAAGCCGACCTACGCGCTGATGGGCGACCTGACCGTCCTGCACGACATCACCGGCCTGGTCATCGGCCCCCACGAGCCGCGCCCCGACCTGGTGATCGTCGTGAGCAACAACGACGGCGGCGCCATCTTCGGCACGCTCGAACCCGGCCGGCCCGAGTTCTCGGGCGCCTTCGAGCGCGTCTTCGGCACCCCGCACGGGGTGACGCTCGCCGGCATGGTCGAGGGGGCGGGCGCCGAGCACGTCTTCGTGTCCACGTCCGACGAGCTGGCGGATGCGCTGGCCGATCCCGGGGGCATCCGGGTCGTCGAGGTGCCCACCAGCCGCACCGATCTGGCTGGCACGCAGCAGGCGATGCGGGACGCGGTGGCGCGGGCCGTCTCCTGACCCGCGCCCCTCGCCGCTCCCGGCGCCGGCGGGTCAGCGGAGCCGTCGCGATGCGTACAACGCCTCCTCGAAGCCGACGAACGTCCGCAGCGCCCCCGGCGCGCCCAAAGGCCGGCACTGGGAATACACCGCGGCCGCGAGACCGGCAGCGGGATCGACCCAGAAGGTGGTGTTGAACAAGCGTCCGGGGTATCGGGAATGCCTTGATCAACGATCGTAATAGAACACATGTACGATGAGTCGATGTCACCGAGAGCGGTGCAATGCCGCGGCTGCGGGCGGCCGATCACCGTCGGAACCCGCGCGCGACCGCCGGACTACTACTGCAGCGAGGCCTGCCGACCCCGCTGCGATCACCCCGGCTGCACCACTCCCGCCGCCGGCCTCGGCTCACGGTGCTGGCGCCACCGCAACGCCTGACGGCACCGGTCCCGAATGCCGCCGGCTAGCCCGGGTCGCCGCCCGCCCCGTCCTCGTCGCCCGGGCTGATGCCCAGCCGGTCGGTGAGCACGAGAAACGCCTGCGCGAAGGGGTTGTCGACGGATTCGGCGCGCAGCCGGGGCCAGTCGAGCTGCTCCCTGACCGCGCGCACGGGCGGGAGCAGCTCGCCGAAGTCGCAGTACCGCTCGGTGAGGGCGCGCAGCTTGGTCGACACCACCTCGACCGGCGGCAGCACCGGAATGCGCAGGCCCAGCACCTCGGTGTCCTCGGCGCGCTCGAGCAGGTCCGCACCGACCGGTACGCCGTTCAACCGGTGCAGCACGTCGACCATCGCCCCGTCGAGGTGCCCCTTGAACAACCAGTCCTCGGGCGGCCGCTCGATCCGGAACCCCGCGGCGTCCAGGCTGACCGCCGCCGCCTCGACCGCGCGCTCGGGCACCACCAGGTCGACGTCGTGCGTGCTCTCCGGCGCGCCGTGCACCCAGAGCGCGTAGCTGCCGGCCAGGGCGAAGGGCACGCCGTCCGCCTTCAGCGCCGACGCGGACCGCTTCAACGCCTCGCGCAGCAGGACGGCGGCGGAGGTCGGCGGATCCTGGTGCTGATCGGGCTCCGATCTCAGCAGCGTCATGCGGCGGGGGCGTCGGCGGGCGAGGCGTCCTGGAGTTCCATGCTGGGTACTTTCCCACTCATGCGCCTGGCAACCTTCAACATCCTGCACGGGCGGTCGCCGAGCGACGGCCTCGTGGATCTCCCGCGGCTGGCGGCCGCGGTGCGGGCGCTCGATCCGGACATCCTGGCGCTGCAGGAGGTCGACCGGCTGCAGACCCGGTCGCAGCTGGCCGACCTGACGGCGGTGGCGGCCGAGGCCATGAACGCGGTGTCCCACCGGTTCGCGGCGGCCCTGTCCGGCACGCCGGGCGCGACCTGGATCGCGGCCACGGGCAGCGAGCTGCCCGACACGGCGGCCTTCGGCGTCGCGTTGCTGTCTCGCTATCCCGCGACGGACTGGCAGGTGCTCCGGCTGCCGCGGATCCCGGTGACCTTCCCGCTCTACCTGCGCGCCGCCCGCAAGGTGATCATGGTGCACGAGGAGCCGCGGTCGGTGGTGATCGGCCGGCTCGACACCCCGGCCGGGCCGCTCGTCGTCGCCAACACGCACCTGTCGTTCGTGCCCGGCTGGGGACGCCGGCAGCTGATCCGGGTGCGCCGCGACCTGGCCGCGTTCCCGGACCCGGTCATGCTGATGGGCGACCTCAACATGCCGTCGCCGCGCCCCGCCCGGCTGACCGGTTTCACGTCGCTGGCCGAGCACCGGACGTTCCCGGTGCGGGATCCCAGCCAGCAGCTCGACCACATCCTGCTGCGCGGCCGCTTCGGCTCGGTCGCCTCCAGCGGGGCGCCGGCCCTGCCGCTCTCCGATCATCGGGCGCTCGTCGTCGACCTGGCCCCGCCGGACTGAGCTCCGGGACGCCGAGGCCGCCCTGCCAGGAACCTCGGCAGGGCGGCCTCGTCCGGACCGGAGGACCCGGTCAGCGTCCGGTGTGCGGGAGCCGGCGCAGCAGGGTGGAGCGCTCGGCCAGCGCCGCCCGCTGGTCGGCCCGGTGCCGGGCCTGCTCCTGCACGTCCAGCTCGGCGATCACCCGGTCGACGGCCTCGAGCACGGCATTGTTCAGCGCCCAGATCGACTCGTCGTCGTGCTCGGCCAGCCTGAGCTCGATGACGCGGACGCGCGCCTCGTCGAGGGCCTGGAGCGCGGCCGTCGTGCGGCCCTCCTCGTCCTCGGGAGCGTCGTCCACCTCGGCGCGAACCAGGTCCCCGAACGCGCCCACCGCGAAGGCCAGGTCGGACAGCACCGTCGCGAAGGCGTAGCGGACGTCTTCCTCGACCTCCGCCTGGTCGTCCACCGCCACCAGGGAGCCGCCGGCGGTGACCAGCGCGGGATCGGGCACGTTGTCGGTGATCGTGCGGAACATGCTGCGCACGGCGACCGCCGAGTGCTCGAGTGCGTCCAGCCCGGCGCGCAGGCTCGGCCCGCTGTCGCGGTGCAGCAGCGCCCGCGGGTTGAGCCGGCGGCTCCGCTCCGCCTGTTCCAGCGCCTTGTCCACCTGGGCGACGTTCCGGGTGAGCGTGCGGGCCTCGTTCAGCCACTGGTCGGCGAGGGCCGTGTCGACGCCGCCGACCATCTGGGCCGACGACGAGCGCAGCAGTCCGGCGATCTCGTCGGCGAACTCGCCGACGGCGACGGCCGCCTTGTTGGCGCGGATCCGGGGCGGGAACAGCACATTGACGCCCACCCCGACGAGCGCGCCGATGATCGTCTCGACGATGCGGCTGGTGGCCACGACCTCGGAGCCGTTCACGGCCAGCACCAGCATCGCGCTGATCGGCACCTCGAGCAGGTGGGGCCCGAGCCGGAGCAGCTGACCCACCACGATCGATGCGGCGATCAACAGGCCGAGGCTCCACCAGGTCAGGCCGACCATGGCGGAGAAGGCCACGGCGAGCGAGACGCCGGCGATCACGCTGATCACCCGCTGCACGCCGCTGGTCAGGATGTCGAAGAGGGTGACCTCGACGACGAGCAGCGCGGTCAGCGCGGCGACCACCGGCGAGGTGCCGGGCAGCAGCACCATCGCGACCACGTACGACGCGACGGCCGCGCCGGTCAGCCGGGCGGCGGTGGAGGCGACGGCGCGCCGGCGCTGGCGGATGCGTCGTACGGCGTTCTCGGCGCCGCGCCGAAAGTGCGTCAGGAGCCAGGGTCCGACGGTCGTGTGCGCGGCGTTGCCGGCAGGCTCGGGGGCGGTGATCGGATTCGGTCGGTCCGCGCGCGACCTGCGGTCGGCGGTGACGGTCACTGGACTGCTCTTCCTATCGGGTGCTGCCTGATCTTTCGGACGAGGGTCCGGCCGGGCGCGGACCGGCGTCGGCCGGTCGCGGAACCGTTTCACGGACCGATACAGGGACGGCCCAACCCCGCGCCCGGTTGCCCGCGGCCGGGGTCGTCCCGATCACGTCGGCCGGTTTCGCGTCGCCGGGGCGACGCGTCGACCGCCGGAGCCGTCCTGCGGGTGCGCGAAGCAGGACGGTTCGGGGCGATCAGAGGCGGTGCGGCGGTTGCGCGGACGCGGGCCGAGCTCAGCGCTCGCGCGCCTCCAGGGCGTCGCGGATCGGGATCATCTTGATCTGCGCCTCGCGGGCCTCGGTCTCCGGATCGGAGTCGGCCACGATGCCGCAGCCGGCCATCAGCCGCACCCGGTTGCCGTCCACCTGCGCGCACCGCAGGGCGATGGCGAACTCGCCGTCCCCGCGTGGTGTCGAGCCAACCGACGGGTGCCGCGTACCGGCCGCGCGGCGAGGGTTCCAGTTCGCGGATCACCTGGCGGGCGATCCGGGCGGGGCTGCCGCCCACCGCCGCGGTGGGGTGCAGCCGGGCGGCCAGGTCGAGCGCGGTCGGCATGGTCAGCGCGTCGTCGAGCAGGCCGGTGATGTCCGTGGAGAGGTGGACCAGGTTCGCCAACTCCAGCACCCGCGGGGACCGGGGAACGGTGAGCGTGCTCGCCGCGCGGCCGAGCACCTCCGCGACGGAGCGGACGGCGTACGCGTGCTCGGCGATGTCCTTGCCGCTGGCCATCAGCTCGGCCGCGGCCGCGTCGGTCGGCCGCTCGGGCCAGGCCGTGCCGGCCAGCACCCGCGAGGCGATGGACCGGCCGCGACGCCGGATCAAGCAGCTCGGGGCTGGCGCCCACCAGGCCGTCGATCGCGAACGTCCAGCAGTCCGGGTAGCCGGCGGCCAGGTTGCGGAGCAGGTACCGCTCGTCGATGGGCAGCAGCGTGGTCGCCTCGAGGTCGTGGGCGAGCACGACCTTGTCCAGCTCGCCCGCCCGGATGCGCCCGGTCGCGGTCCTGACCGCCGCGCTGAACCCGCCGACCGAGAGCGTGGCGTCCGCGTAGCTGACCCGGCCCGGCGAGCGAACCGCCGCCGGGGTTGCCGGCTCGCCGTCGAGATCGTGCTCGGCAGCGCCGACCGTCGTTCCCACCGTGGTGACGAAGCCCTCGCCGTCGAACGACCCGACGACCACCTTCGGCACGACGGCGACGGACACGTCGGAGTCGTCGAACCCGAGGGAGACCAGGGCGACGGGGCCGGTGCCCGGGCGGCCCACCGCGTCCTCGACGTCGAGCGCGGCCGTCACGTCGGCGAACCACGACTGGATGCGTGCGGCCGCATCGGGTCCGGTCACCGCCAGCCGCGCGTGCGTGCCCCAGCCGACCAGGCCGGCGCCGCGTCGCACGAAGCAGACCCCGCCCGTCGGCGCGGGAAGCGCGCCCAGCAGCTCCGGGACGCTCGCCAGACGCCGGGTCACCGCGCTCGTCGACAGACGCGTGCTCGGCGACAGGGTCACGAGCGCCAAGGGTAGCCGTGATCCCGGGTCCGGCCGGACGGGCCGGGCAGCGACGTTCGTCTCACCGCGACGGCGCCCGGCGGGCGGGCGGTTCGACCAGGTCAGCGCCGGTTGAGCGCGATCGGCCGGCGCCGGTCGGCGGGGCGCCGCGGTCCCTAGAATCGGCCCATGACCGACGCCGCTCCGCCCGCCGGGCCGGTCGGCTCGGTTGCCGGCGGCGCCGTGGTCGACGGTGCGGTGGTGGACGGCGCGGTGGTGGACGGCGCGGTGGTGGACGGCGCGGTGGTGGACGGCGCGGTGGTGGACGGCGCCGTGGCCGGGACCCCGCCGGCCGTGTCGACGCGGCGACGTATCTGGCGGGGGGCGGCCAGGGTGATCGCACTCGTCGCGCTGGCGATGACCGTCATGATCGTCACCCTGGCGATCGGCATGCGGCGCAACGATGCGGCGATCGACGACAACTACGGGACCACCACCGCCACGGTGCTGACCGTGTCCCCGCTGCGCACCGGCATCGAGTTCGTCGACCGGACCGGCGCGACCGTGCGCCCCGAGAACGGAGTCCTGTATCCGGGCCTGCTGGCCGTCGGCCAGCAGTTCGTGGTCGAGTACTCGACGGAGAACCCGCAGATCGTCCGGGTGGCGGGGCGCACGGCGGGCGTCGGAGATCTCATGCTGGTGCTCGCGCTGGTGATCGCGTACCTCGTGGCGGCGCCGTTGATCTGGCTGTGCCTGCGCCGCGCCCGGCTGCCACTGCTCGGATTTCGCCGCGGTCCGGGACACGCCGCCGCGGCGGCCGGTGCGTCCGGAGCAGCGCCGAAACCTCGGTAGGCTTCTCGCCGATGAGCAGGGCAGGGCTCGAGAAGCAGCCGCGGCAGGTTGCCGCGATGTTCGACGCGGTGGCGCAGCGCTACGACCGCACGAACACGATCCTGTCGTTCGCCCAGGACCGCCGCTGGCGGCGGCACGCCGTCAACGCCCTGCGGCTGCTGCCCGGTCAGCGCGTGCTCGACGTCGCCGCCGGCACCGGCGTCTCGACCAGGGCGCTGGCCGCGACCGGCGCCTGGTCGGTGGCCACGGACTTCTCTCTCGGCATGCTGGCCGCGGCGAAGCAGCCGGACTTCCCGCGGGTCGCCGGCGACGCCCTGCACCTGCCGTTCGCCGACGCCGCGTTCGACGCCGTCACCATCTCGTTCGGCCTGCGCAACGTGGAGGACCCGAGCGCGGCGCTGCGCGAGTTCGCCAGGGTCACCAGGCCCGGCGGCCAGCTGCTCGTCTGCGAGTTCTCCCGGCCCCGGCCGGCACCGATCCGGGGCGGCTACCGCTGGTACCTGCGGACAGTGCTGCCCCGCCTGGCTCGCCGCGTCTCGTCCAACCCCGACGCCTATACGTACCTGCAGGAGACCATCGACGCCTGGCCCGACCAGCCCACGCTGGCCCGCACCATCACCCGGTCCGGCTGGACGGACGTGCAGTGGCGCAACATGACGTTCGGCGTGGTCGCGCTGCACCACGCGATCCGCCGCGAGGCCTGACCGCAGGCACCCCTCGTGCCGGTCGAACGGGGTCGGCGCGGCACCGTCGGGGCGGCGCCCGCCCGGTGGTTCGAGCGGCCTGTGACCGGGCCTACACTGTCAGAGCACCACCTCGTGAACGATTTCACAAACTCGTTCCCGGGCCGGGGATCCTGCCGCCGCATCAGCCCCGGACCGGTGAAGCAGACCCACCCGGTGCGGGAGGACCGATGACTGCGTCGAGCGCGGCGACGGTTCCGTCGCAGGTCGAGCTCGAGTCCCTCACCGGGCCCAGGTCCTCGCCGGCAGAGGAGTCCTCGCCGGCAGGGAGTCCTCGCCGGCAGACCCGTCCGACACCTCCGCCGACGTCATCGTCGTCGGCGCCGGCCCGGCCGGCTCGGCCGCCGCCATCGCGCTCGCGCGGGCCGGGGTCGACGTCCTGCTGCTGGAGAAGTCGACCTTTCCGCGCGACAAGGTGTGCGGCGACGGGTTGACCCCGCGCGGCGTCAAGCAGCTGCTCGCCCTCGGCGTCGACGTCACCGGCCCCGACTGGATCCGCAACAAGGGTCTGCGCGTCGTCGCCGCCGGCCGCTCCCTCGAGCTGCCGTGGCCGACGCTGCAGGACTTCCCCGACTTCGGGCTGGTCCGGCCGCGCCGCGACTTCGACGACCTGCTCGCCACCATGGCGGTGAAGGCCGGTGCGCGGCTGCGCGTGGGCACGTCGGTCACCGACCCGGTGCGCGACGAGGCAACGGGGCGGGTCACCGGGGTCACCGCGAAGACCGCCGACGGCCCGGTCAGCTTCCGGGCCCCGCTGGTGATCGCCTGCGACGGGGTCAGCGCCAAGGTGGCGCGCGGCATGGGCATCTCGAAGCGCGACGACCGGCCGCTCGGCGTCGCCGTCCGCCGCTACTACCGCAGTCCTGCACGCACCGACGACGACTACCTGGAATCGCATCTCGAGCTGTGGGACCGCACCGATCCGGCGAAACCCAAGCTGCTGCCCGGCTACGGGTGGATCTTCGGGCTGGGCGACGGCACGGTGAACGTCGGCCTCGGCATGCTCAGCTCGTCCAAGGCGTTCGGCCACACCGACTATCGGGCGCTGCTGCGGACGTGGCTCGACGGCACCCCGGAGGACTGGGGCCTGCGCGAGGAGAACGCGCTCGGGTCGATCGGCGGCGCCGGCCTGCCGATGGGCTTCAACCGCACCCCGCACTACGCCGACGGCGTGCTGCTGGTCGGCGACGCCGGCGGCGTCGTCAACCCCTTCAACGGCGAGGGCATCGCCTACGCGATGGAGTCCGCCGCCATCGCGGTGGAGGCGGTGCTGCAGGCCCTCGGCCGGCCGGAGGGGGAGAGCCGGGAGGCGGCGCTGCACGGCTACGTCGCGCGGATGCGCGAGCACCTCGGCGCGTACTACCGGCTGGGCGGCATCTTCTCGACGCTGATCGGCAAGCCGGTCGTGATGCGAACAGCCACCCGGCTCGGCCTGCCACGCAAGGACCTGATGTACCTGGTGCTCAAACTGCTGGCGGGACTGTACGACTCGCGCGACGGCGACTGGGCCGACAAGGTCGTCCGCTCGCTCACCCGGGTGGCGCCCAGTGTGTAGCGCGCGCTGCGTCGCCCAGGCGAACGCCGCCGTCGACATGCACGCCACCCGGTCTCGAAGCGGAGGGTTCTGACGTGACGAGCTCGTACCTGCCGATCGTGATCCTGCTGATCATCGTCGCCGGTTTCGCGCTGACGATGGTGACGGTCGTCTCCGACATGCTCGGACCCCGCCGGTACAACAGGGCGAAGCTGGACGCGTACGAATGCGGGATCGAGCCGACGCCGCTGCCGGCGGGCACCGCCGGCCGATTCCCGATCAAGTTCTACCTGACGGCGATGCTGTTCATCGTCTTCGACATCGAGATCGTCTTCCTCTACCCGTGGGCGCAGTCGGCCATCCAGCTCGGGGTGCTCGGCCTGGTGGAGATCATCCTGTTCATCGTCACCGTTTCCGTGGTCTACGCCTACGCGTGGCGCCGCGGTGGCCTCGACTGGGATTAGTCGTGCCGCGGAGTCTTTCCTCGACAAGTCCGGAAGGGAGTGCAGGGCAATGGGTCTGGAAGAAAAGCTACCCAACGGCATCCTGCTGACCAGCGTCGAGAAGCTGGTGAACTGGACCCGCAAGGCCTCCCTGTTCCCGGCCACGTTCGGCCTGGCCTGCTGCGCCATCGAGATGATGACCACCGGCGCGCCGCGGTACGACCTCGGCCGGTTCGGCATGGAGGTGTTCCGGGCCTCGCCCCGGCAGGCCGACCTGATGATCGTCGCGGGGCGGGTGTCGCAGAAGATGGCGCCCGTGCTCCGGCAGATCTACGACCAGATGGCCGAGCCGAAGTGGGTGCTGTCCATGGGGGTCTGCGCGTCCTCCGGTGGCATGTTCAACAACTACGCGGTGGTCCAGGGCGTCGACCACATCGTCCCCGTCGACATGTACCTGCCGGGCTGCCCGCCGCGCCCCGAGATGCTGATCGACGCGATCCTCAAGCTGCACGCCAAGATCATGGACGACCCGCTGGGCCCGAAGCGGGCGGCCGAATGGCAGGGCAAGCGCACCGAGCTGGTGGCGTCGTCCGTCCGGTACGGCAAGTTGCCGGCGCCCATCGGCACGCCCGAGATCAACGTGGGGCGCTGACATGAGCACCCCCACGAACCCGACGAACCCGCAGAGCGAGCCGCCCGAGCCGGTCGCCAAGGACCAGCCGGCCGCGTCGGGCGGCATCCCGGCCGCGCCCGGGGGCACCGCCGCCGGGTCCTACAGCTCGGTGGACACGCCGGGCGAGAAGCCCTCCGGCACCACGGATGACGCCTCGCACCAGGGCGGCGAGTCGAGCGGTCTCGCCGAGCGTGCCCTGCACGAGCCGACCGACCCGGTGGCGCCGACCGGGCTGGAGCGGCACGGCATGTTCGGGGTGCGCGGTTCCGGTGACACCTCCGGCTACGGCGGTCTCGTCAAGCAGCCGTACCAGCCCGTGCCCGCCGAGCGGCCGTACGGCGGGTACTTCGACGAGGTCGCGGACGCCCTGGCCGCGGCGATGGCCGAGCGCTCCATTCCGCCGAGCGCGATCCTGCAAACCACCGTGGCGCACCGGGAGATCACCTTCTACCTGAGCCGCGACCACCTCACCGCGATGCTCTGGGCGCTGCGCGACGACCCGTCGCTGCGCTTCGAGCTGGCCTCGTCGATCTCCGGTGTGGACTACGGACCCGGTGTGCCGCAACGGCTGCACGTCGTCTATGAGCTCACGTCGATGACGTACCGGCGGCGCATCCGGCTCGAGGTCGCGGTCGGCGTCGATGACCCGTACGTGCCGAGCGCGGTGGCCGTGTACCCGACCGCGGACTGGCACGAGCGCGAGACGTGGGACATGTTCGGCATCGTCTTCTCCGGCCATCCCGCGCTCACCCGCATCCTGATGCCCGACGACTGGCTCGGGCACCCGCAGCGCAAGGACTACCCGCTCGGCGGGATCCCGGTGGAATACAAGGGCGCCGAGATCCCGGCCCCGGACCAGCGGAGGGCGTACTCATGACCGAGACCACCGGCTCTCGCGACACCTTCACCGCCGGGCCCGGCAGCGAGCACGCGCAGCAGGGGTTCTCGACCCGGTTCGCCGAGGACTTCCTGCCCGACGACCAGCAGGACTCCGCGACCCGCTACCGCGCCGAGCACGCGGGGCCGAGGACCGCTCGCGGCACGGACACCACCGAGGGCCGGATGTTCACCATCACCGGCGGCGACTGGGACTCGCTGCTGGCCGACACGGACTTCGAGCACGACGAGCGCATCATCGTGAACATGGGGCCGCAGCACCCCTCCACCCACGGCGTGCTGCGGCTGATCCTCGAGCTCGAGGGCGAGACGGTGGTGCAGGCCCGGTCCGTGATCGGCTACCTGCACACCGGCATCGAGAAGTCCTGCGAGTACCGGACCTGGACGCAGGGCGTCACGTTCGTCACCCGCGCCGACTACCTGTCGCCGGCCTTCAACGAGACCGCCTACTGCATGGCGGTGGAGAAGCTGCTGGACCTGGAGGTGCCGCGCCGGGCGCAGGTCATCCGCGTGCTGCTGATGGAGCTCACCAGGATCTCCTCGCACCTGGTGGCGCTGGCCACCGGCGGCATGGAGCTCGGCGCGCTCACGGCGATGACGGCCGGCTTCCGGGAGCGGGAGGAGGCGCTGCACCTGATGGAGTTCCTCACCGGGCTGCGGATGAACATGGCGTTCGTCCGGCCCGGCGGCGTCGCGCAGGAGCTGCCGCCGAACTCAGCGGAACGCATCGGGCAGTTCATCGCGATCATGCAGGAGCGGCTCCCGGAGTACGACAAACTGCTGACCGGGCAACCGATCTGGAAGGCGCGCATGCAGGGCGTCGGGGTGCTGCCGCTCGAGGGCTGCATGCAGCTGGGCATCACCGGCCCGATCCTGCGGTCCGCCGGCCTGCCGTGGGACCTGCGCAAGGTCACGCCCTACTGCGGGTACGAGGAGTACGACTTCGAGGTGCCGACGCTGACCGAGGCGGACTGCTACGCGCGCTTCCTGCTGCGCGTCGCGGAGATGCACCAGTCGTTGAAGATCATGAAGCAGGCCGTCGAGAAGCTCGAGGAGCCGGGCCCTGTCATGGTCGGCGACCCGAAGATCGGCTGGCCGGCGCAGTTGTCGATCGGCTCGGACGGCATGGGCAACTCGCTGCAATACATCCGCAAGATCATGGGCCAGTCGATGGAGTCGCTGATCCACCACTTCAAGCTGGTCACCGAGGGCTTCGAGGTGCCGGCCGGCCAGGCGTACGCGGCGATCGAGAACCCGCGCGGCGAGCTCGGCTGCCACGTGGTGTCCGACGGCGGCACCCGGCCGTTCCGCGTGCACCTGCGCGATCCCGGATTCGTGAACCTGCAGGCGATGCCGGCCATGGCCGAGGGCTCGCTCATCGCGGACGTGGTGGCCGCCGTGGCCAGCATCGACCCGGTGATGGGTGGGGTGGACCGTTGAGCACCGCGAGCGCGGAGGTGAGCGAGAGCACCGCGAGCCGACAGCGAGTGAGCATCGCAGGGCGGGGCCCGAGGAGCGGAGCGAGCGCGGAGGTGAGCGATGAGCACCGCGAGCCGACAGCGAGTGAGCATCGCAGGGCGGGGCCCGAGGAGCGGAGCGAGTGCGGAGGTGAGCGATGAGCACCGCGAGCCGACAGCGAGTGAGCATCGCAGGGCGGGGCCCGAGGAGCGGAGCGAGTGCGGAGGTGAGCAATGAGCACCGCGAGCCGACAGCGAGTGAGCATCGCAGGGCGGGGCCCGAGGAGCGGAGCGAGTGCGGAGGTGAGCAATGAGCACCGCGAGCCGACAGCGAGTGAGCATCGCAGGGCGGGGCCCGAGGAGCGGAGCGAGTGCGGAGGTGAGCAATGAGCACTGAGACGTCGCGCAGGATCGGCGTTCCGGTCTTCCTGACGACCGACGTGGTCTTCGACGAGCTGACCGACGCCCGCGCCGACGAGATCATCGCGCGCTACCCGGTCGCCCGGTCCGCGCTGCTGCCGCTGCTGCACCTCGTGCAGTCGGTCGAGGGATTCGTCTCGCAGAACGGGATCCAGTTCTGCGGCCGCAAGCTCGGCCTGACGGAGGCGGAGGTCTCGGCGGTCGCGACGTTCTACACGATGTACAAGCGCACCCCCTGCGGCGAGCACCTCGTCAGCGTGTGCACGAACGCGCTCTGCGCCGCGCTGGGCGGGGACGCGATCTACGCCACGCTCTCCCAACGCCTCGGCGTCGGCCACGAGGAGACCTCCGGCGAGCCCGGCACGACCGGCTCGATCACCCTGGAGCACGCCGAGTGCCTGGCCGCGTGCGACCACGCGCCGGTGCTGCAGGTGAACTACGAGTACTACGACAACCAGACCCCTGACGGCGCCCTGGATCTCGTCACCGCGCTGCAGGCGGGCGAGCGGCCGCTGCCCACGCGCGGCGCCCCGCTCACCGACTTCCGCTCCGTGGAGCTCGAGATCGCCGGCATCCAGATCGACCTGGCCGACCGGGTGAACGCGCCGACCGCGTCGGTGCCGACCCTGCGCGGGTCCGTGCTCGCCGAGCGCACCGACCAGCAGGCGCCGGCCATGCCGGAGCACACCGAGTTCCCGCCCCTGCCGGAGAAGAAGTGACCGGCACGTCGCCCGCCGCCGCCCGAGTGCCCGCGATCCGCCCGAGGAGGGAGAGCTCTCGATGAGTAGCCCGTCCGAGCCGTCGAAGGCGCCGGGGGCGTTCCCGGATCCCGCTGTGCCCGCCGCCGTGCCCCCGCCTGCCGCCACCCCGGTCGAGGAGTCCGCGGTGCCCGGCGCCGGTCCGGGCACCGCCAGCTCGCCCGGCACCGGCGAGCCCCCGCCGCCGATCCCGGTCACGGTCGAACCGCCGGTCCCGCCGGTCACGGCGCCCACCGGACCGCTGAGCGCGCCGGCCGCGGTGGACGCCGCCATGCGGACCTTCGCGCCCCCCGGCGCCGAGCGCTGGCCGACCCCCGCCGACGGCGCCGCGCCGCTCACCCCGGTGCTCACCCGCCGCTGGGCCTCCCCGCGGTCGTGGTCGATCGACACCTACCGCCGGCTGGACGGCTACCAGGCGCTGCCCGCCGCGCTCGCGGTGGCGCCCGGCCGGATCACCGAGCTGATCAAGAACTCGGGCCTGCGCGGTCGCGGCGGCGCCGGCTTCCCGACCGGCATGAAGTGGTCGTTCCTGCCGCCCGGCAGCACCAAGCCGAGCTACCTGGTGATCAACGCCGACGAGGGCGAGCCGGGCACCTGCAAGGACGTGCCGCTGATGATGGCGGACCCGCACTCGCTCATCGAGGGCTGCATCATCACCTCGTACGCGATCCGGGCGCCGTTCTGCGCGATCTACGTGCGCGGCGAGGCGGTGCACGCGCTGCGCCGGGTGCAGAACGCGGTCGACGAGGCCAGGGCCGCCGGATTTCTCGGCAGGGACATCCTCGGGTCCGGCTACGACCTGGAGATCGTCGTGCACGGCGGCGCCGGGGCGTACATCTGCGGTGAGGAGACCGCGCTGCTGGACTCGCTCGAGGGCCGCCGCGGCCAGCCGCGGCTGAAGCCGCCGTTCCCGGCCGTGGAGGGCCTGTACGCCTCGCCGACCGTGGTGAACAACGTCGAGACGATCGCGTCGGTGCCGGCGATCGTGATGGGCGGGTCGGACTGGTACCGGCAGATGGGCACCGAGAAGTCGCCGGGGCCGAAGATCTACTCGCTGTCCGGGCACGTCACCCGGCCCGGCCAGTACGAGGCGCCGATGGGCACCACGCTGCGCCGGCTGCTCGAGTCCGCGGGCGGCATGCTCGACGGGATCCCGCTGAAGTTCTTCACCCCGGGCGGCTCGTCGACGCCGATCTTCACCCCCGCCGAGCTGGACGTGCCGCTGTCGTTCGACGACGTGGCCGCGGCCGGCTCCATGCTCGGCACGACCGCGCTGATGTGCTTCAACGAGACCGTCTCCGTGCCGTGGGCGGTGTGGAAGTGGCTCGAGTTCTACAAGCACGAGTCCTGCGGCAAGTGCACGCCCTGCCGCGAGGGCACCGGCTGGCTGGTGCAGATCCTGCGCCGCGTGGTGAGCGGTCGCGGGACGATGGAGGACCTGGACACGATGACCGACGCCGCGGCCAACATCGCGGGTCGCTCGTTCTGCGCGCTCGGCGACGCCGCGGCGACCCCGATCCTGTCCGGCTTCAAGCACTTCCGGTCCGAGTTCGAGGACCTGGTGACCGGCCGCACGCCGCCGGTCGTGGAGGAGCGACTGCTCGTGGGAGCGCACTGATGACCCAAGTTGCCGTGCCGCCGGGGGCGGGTGCCGCTCAACCCGAGCCGGAACCCGTTCCGGAGGGCCACGTCCGGTTGACCATCGACGGTGCCAGCGTGATCGCGCCGAAGGGCGAGCTGGTGATCCGCGCGGCGGAGCGGATCGGCATCGCGATCCCGCGGTTCTGCGATCATCCGCTGCTGGAGCCGGTCGGCGCGTGCCGGCAGTGCCTGGTCGAGGTGGAGATGGGTGGGCGGCCGATGCCGAAGCCGCAGGCCTCGTGCACGCAGACCGTCGCCGACGGCATGGTCGTCAAGACCCAGCTGAGTTCGCCGGTCGCGGAGAAGGCGCAACGCAGCAACCTCGAGTTCCTGCTGCTGAACCACCCGCTCGACTGCCCGATCTGCGACAAGGGCGGCGAGTGCCCGCTGCAGAACCAGGTGCTGGCCAACGGCTCGGCGCAGTCCCGGCTGCGCGACCCGAAGCGGGTGTTCACCAAGCCGATCGCGGTGTCCTCCGAGATCCTGCTGGACCGCGAGCGGTGCGTGCTGTGCCAGCGCTGCACCCGGTTCTCCGACCAGATCGCCGGCGACAGGTTCATCGACCTGCTCGAGCGCGGGTCGGCGCAGCAGATCGGCATCAACTCGGAAGAGCCCTTCCAGTCGTACTTCTCGGGCAACACGATCCAGATCTGCCCGGTGGGCGCGCTCACCTCGGCGGCGTACCGGTTCCGCGCCCGGCCCTTCGACCTGGTGTCCACGGACACGGTCTGCGAGCACTGCGCTGGGGGCTGCGCGCTGCGCACCGACCACCGCGCGGGCGCGGTCACCCGCCGGCTGGCCCGCACGGACCCGCAGGTCAACGAGGAATGGAACTGCGACAAGGGACGTTTCGCCTTCGCCTACGTGCGGGAGGGCGACCGGATCACCCGCCCGCTGGTCCGCGGCGCCGACGGCGAGCTGCAGCCGGCGTCCTGGACCGAGGCCATGCAGGTCGCGGCGCGCGGCCTGCTGACCGCGCGGGACAGCGGTGGGGTGGGGGTGCTGACCGGCGGCCGGCTCACCGTCACCGACGCCTACGCGTACTCGAAGTTCGCGCGGGTCGCGCTGCGCACCAACGACATCGACTTCCGGGCCAGGGCCCACTCCGCCGAGGAGGCCGCCTTCCTCGCGGACCGGATCGCCGGCGGCACGCCGGCCGGCACCGGGGTGACGTTCGAGGCCCTGGAGAAGGCGACCGCCGTGCTGCTGGTGGCGCTGGAGCCGGAGGAGGAGTCGGCAATCCTGTTCCTGCGCCTGCGCAAGGCCTCCCGGCACGGCGTGCCGGTGTTCTCGGTCGCCGCGCTCGCCAGCCGCGGGCTCGCGAAGATGGCCGGCACGCTGATCGGCGCCGTGCCGGGCGAGGAGCCCGCGGTGCTCCGCGGCCTCGCCGCCGAGAACGAGGGCAGCGCGGGAGTTCCCGACGCCGCAGACCGCAACCGGCTGGGCGTGCTGCTGCGCACGCCCGGTGCCGTCGTGCTGGTGGGCGAGCGCGCCGCGGAGATCCCCGGCCTGCTCACGGCCGTCGGCGGGCTGGTGGACGCGACCGGCGCCGGGCTGGCCTGGGTGCCGCGGCGCGCCGGCGAGCGCGGCGCGATCGAGGCGGGGGCGCTGGGTTCCCTGCTGCCGGGCGGCCGCCCGGTCGTCGACCCGGCGGCCCGCGCCGAGGTGGAGAGCGCCTGGGGCGTGACGATTCCCGACGTGCCCGGCCGCGACACGGCCGGCATCCTCGCCGCCGTCGGCATTCTCGACGAGGCGGACGAGGTCGACGGCGAGGTCGGCGGCGATGGCGATGGCGATGGCGATGCAGCCGCGGCGGGCGGCGCGCCGCGCGAGGGCGAGATCACCGTGGCGGACGGAGAACCCGGCCGGCCGGGGCTGGCCGGGCTGCTGATCGGCGGCGTGGAGATCTCCGACCTGCCCGACCCGGCCGCCGCACTCGCCGCGGTCGCCAGCGCGGGCTTCGTGGTCAGCCTGGAGATCCGGGTCAGCGCGGTCACCGAGCTGGCGGACGTGGTGTTCCCGGTCGCCGCCGCCGCAGAGAAGTCGGGTGCGTACGTGAACTGGGAGGGCAGGGTCCGGCCGTTCCCGGCCGCGCTGCCGCAGGCCGGCATGCTCGACGAGGCGCGGATCCTGGACACCCTCGGCGTCGAGATGGACGTCGACCTCTACACCCAGACGCCCGCCGCGGCCGCCGCCGAGATGGCGCGGCTGGGCGTCTGGTCGGAGCTCGGTGGCCGGCCCGGCGACGGGCCCGGCATCGTCCGGCGGATCGCCGGGGCGATCGGCCGGGCGGTCGACACCGTCGCCGACGCGGCGCGGGCCGGCGCGGATGCCGTGCTGCACCCGGACCAGCTCGTGCTGTCCAGCTGGCGGATGAACCTGGACGGCGGCCGCGCCATGGACGGCGAGCCGCACCTCGCAGGCACCGCCAAGCCCGACGTCGCGCGGCTGTCGGCCACCGAGGCGGCCCGCCGCGGGCTGGTCGACGGGGAGCTCGTCGCCGTGCGCGGCCCGGCGAGCACCATCACCCTGCCGCTGGCCGTCAGCGAGATGGTCGACGGCGCGGTCTGGGTGCCCGCGCACGTCGACGGCATCGGCACGGCGGGCCGGCTGGGTGCGGGCGTCGGTGAAGGCGTGCAGGTCGAGTCGGCCGGCACGGTTCGCACGGGAGGGAGAGGACTGTGAGCGGTCTGTCGTCAGTCCTGTCGTCAGGGGCGCTGCTCGCCGACGGGGCGGTCCCGGAGGCCGACGGCTCGCTGCAGCCGCTGCTGGCGGACGACCCCTGGTGGCTCATGCTGGTCAAGGGCGTGATCATCTTCGTCCTGCTGCTGTTGCTCACGCTGTTCGCGATCTGGTTCGAGCGGCGCGTGGTGGGCCGCATGCAGCACCGGCCCGGCCCGAACTGGAACGGTCCGTTCGGGCTGCTCCAGTCCCTCGCGGACGCGCTGAAGCTGCACTTCAAAGAGGGCATCATCCCGGCGCGCGCCGACAAGGTGGTCTACATCCTGGCGCCCGCGATGGCCGCGATCCCGGCCTTCCTGATCTTCTCCATCATCCCGGTGGGCGGCGAGGTCAGCATGTTCGGCGAGCAGACCACGCTGCAGCTGATGGACGTGCCCGTCGGCGTGCTCGTCGCGCTGGCGCTGGCGTCGGTCGGCATCTACGGCATCGTGCTCGGCGGCTGGGCGTCCGGCTCGACCTACCCGCTGCTGGGCGGTCTCCGCTCGGCGGCACAGATGATCTCCTACGAGGTCGCGATGGGCCTGTCGTTCGTGGCCGTCTTCCTCTACGCGGGCACGCTGTCCACGTCGGCGATCGTCGCGCAGCAGGAGCCCGGCTGGTACGTGTGGCTGCTGCCGGTGTCCTTCGTCATCTACGTGGTGTCGATGGTGGGCGAGACCAACCGCGCGCCGTTCGACCTGGCCGAGGCCGAGGGTGAGCTGGTCGGCGGCTTCAACACGGAGTACTCGTCGATGCGGTTCGGCCTGTTCTTCCTGGCCGAGTACATCAACCTGATCAACGTCTCGGCGATCGCCACCACGCTCTTCCTGGGCGGCTGGCGGGCCCCGTGGCCGGTCTCCCTGATCCCCGGCGCGAACGAGGGCTGGTGGACCGCGGTCTGGTTCTTCGTCAAGGTCCTGCTGTTCATGTTCTTCTTCGTCTGGATCCGCGGCACGCTGCCCCGCATCCGCTACGACCAGTTCATGCACCTCGGCTGGAAGGTGCTGATCCCCGTCTCGCTCGTGTGGATCGTGGTCGTCGGCGCGGTGCGCGTGCTGCGCAACGCCGAGGGCATGTCCACCACCGAGGTGCTGCTCTGGGTCGGGGTGCCGCTCGCGGTGGTGTTGCTGGCCGCGATCTTCTGGCCCTCCCGCAAGGAGAAGGCCGACGAGCTGGACGACGAATTCGACGAGGAGTCCCTCGAGCTCGAGGACGAGACCGGCTCCGGGGGCGTCGTGGCCGAGGGCCGCGGGCACTACCCGATCCCGCCGCTCGATCTCGAGGTCCCCGTCCCGCCGATCCGGCGGAGCGCCGAGGTCCGACCGTTGGCTGTGACCGGCGCCGGCCCCGGGGAACCGCCGGGAACCCCGGGCGCCGCGCCCGGAGGCAGCACCGCAGGAGGTCGCCATGTCGTTCCTTGATCCCGTCAAGGGGTTCGGGGTCACCTTCTCCACCATGTTCAAGCCGGTGGTGACGGAGGACTACCCGAAGAACCCGGATCAGCCCGCGCCGCGGTACCACGGCCGGCACCAGCTGAACCGGCATCCCGACGGCCTGGAGAAGTGCGTCGGCTGCGAGCTGTGCGCGTGGGCGTGCCCGGCGGACGCGATCTTCGTCGAGGGCGCGGACAACACCGAGGAGGAGCGCTACTCGCCGGGCGAGCGGTACGGGAAGAACTACCAGATCAACTACCTGCGCTGCATCGGCTGCGGGCTGTGCATCGAGGCGTGCCCGACCCGCTCGCTCACCATGACGAACGAGTACGAGCTCGCCGACGACGAGCGGCAGCGGCTGATCTACACCAAGGACATGCTGCTGGCGCCGCTGCTGCCGGGCATGGAGCAGCCGCCGCACCCGATGCGGCTCGGCACCGCCGAGGACTACTACGAGAAGGGCCCCGACTTCCTCGCGCAGTTCGAGGAGCAGGGCTCGGACTCCTCCGTCGAGCGCGGCACCGACACCTCCGACGCGACGGTTCCGGGTGATCCCGCCGGGCCGGCCGCCGCCGAGACGGGCGCGAGGTCGTGACGGGCGCGCTGCTGGCCGCCGTCGAGGACGCGACGACGGTGGCGACCGGGACGGGCGGCGGGGCGCAGATCGCGTTCTGGATCCTGGCGCCGCTCGCGCTGCTCGGCGCCGTCGGCATGGTGTTCTCCCGCGGCGCCGTGCACTCGGCGCTGTGGCTCGTGCTGACGATGCTGTGCCTCGGCTGCCTGTACATCGCGCAGGACGCCGAGTTCCTCGGCTTCGTGCAGATCATCGTCTACACCGGCGCGATCATGATGCTGTTCCTGTTCGTGCTGATGCTCACCGGCCGGGACGCGGGCGACTCCGTGTTCGAGGTGCTGCGCGGCCAGCGGGTGGTCGCGACGGTGGTCGGCATCGCGTTCGTCGTCCTGCGTGGTCAGCGGGCTGCTGCGGGCGCTGGGCACCGTCCCGACGGTCGGGCTGACCGGCGCGCTGGCGGAGCGCGGCGCGATCGGGTCCATCGCCGAGATGATCTTCACCGACTACCTGTTCCCGTTCGAGCTGACCAGCGCGCTGCTGATCACCGCGGCCACCGGCGCGATGATCCTGACCCACCTGGAGCGGGCGCCCGGATCGAAGAAGAACCAGCGGCAGCGGGTCGCCGACCGGATGCGCTCCGATCGGATGTCGCCGCTGCCCGGGCCCGGGGTGTTCGCCACCTCCTCCTCCAATGCCACGCCGGCGCTGCTGCCCGACGGCTCCATCGCGCCGGGATCGGTCTCCGAGCTGGTGGAGTTCGCCGAGAGCGAGCGGGTCGCCCGTCGCTACCGTGCGGGCAACACGCTGGCCTCGATCGAGTCGGCGGACCACCCGCGTCGTGCCGGCGACACCGACGGCACAGACGGCACCGACGGCACCGTCGGCACCCTCCACGGCGACGGGTCGGTGGTGGACGCCGACCGGCCGGACGGCGGCTCGGGGGACTGGCGCCCGCTCGAGGTGGACGCCGACGGCTCGGCGGCCGGCAGGGCCGCGGACGCGGGTGATCGCCGGTGAGCCCGAACCACTACCTGGTGCTGTCAGCGCTGCTGTTCGGCATCGGCGCCGTCGGATTCCTGGTGCGCCGCAACGCCATCGTCGTGTTCATGTGCGTCGAGCTGATGCTCAACGCGGTCAACCTCTCGCTGGTCACCTTCTCCAGCATGTGGGGCAACCTCAACGGCGTCGTCTTCGCGTTCTTCGTGATGGTCGTCGCCGCGGCCGAGGTCGTCGTGGGTCTCGCGATCATCATGTCCATCTTCCGGAGCCGGCGGAGTGCCTCCGTCGACGACGCGAACCTGCTCAAGTTCTGACCGGGAGAACCCCTTGACCGGACTCTACGGCGCCTCCTGGCTGCTGATCGCCCTGCCGCTCGCGGGCGCGATCGTGCTGCTGGTCGGCGGACGGCTGCTCGACCGGGTCGGCCACATCGTGGGCTGCGCGACCGTGATCGCGGCCTTCGCGCTCGGCGTCGCGCTCTTCGCCGCGACCGTCGGCGAGGCCGCCGACGCCCGGCTGCACGAGGTCCCGATCTTCACCTGGATCCAGTCCGGCGCGCTGGACATCGGCTTCGGGCTGTTCATCGACCCGCTCTCGCTCACCTTCGTGCTGCTGATCACCGGGGTCGGCGCGCTGATCCACATCTACTCGATCGGCTACATGGGGCACGACCCGGACCGGCGCAAGTTCTTCGCGTACATGAACCTGTTCGTCGCGGCGATGCTGCTGCTGGTGCTCGGCAACTCGTTCGTCACGCTGTACGCCGGCTGGGAGGGCGTCGGCCTCGCCTCGTATCTGCTG
This sequence comes from uncultured Actinomycetota bacterium, assembly GCA_963844455.1. Lineage (GTDB taxonomy): Bacteria > Actinomycetota > Actinomycetes > Mycobacteriales > Nakamurellaceae > Nakamurella. The sequence continues at coordinate 63,127 of CAWJOH010000004.1, read as the reverse complement.
ATCGGGTTCTGGAGCGACCGGCCGTCCGCCGCCACGGCGGCCAAGAAGGCGTTCATCATGAACCGGGTCGGCGACGTCGGGCTGGCGCTGGCCATCTTCCTGATGTTCCAGCAGATGGGCACCGTCTCGTTCACCGGCGTGTTCGAGCGCATCCCGGAGGTGGCCGCCGAATCCCCCGGGACGGTCACCGTCATGGCGCTGCTGCTGCTGCTCGGCGCGTGCGGCAAGTCCGGCCAGGTGCCGCTGCAGGCGTGGCTGCCCGACGCGATGGAGGGCCCGACACCGGTCTCCGCACTCATCCACGCCGCCACCATGGTCACCGCCGGCGTCTACCTGATCGCCCGGTGCTCGCCGATCTACGACCTCACCGCGGACGGCCGGCTGGTCGTCGCCATCGTCGGCGTCGTCACCCTGCTGGTCGGCTGCATCGCCGGCTGCGCGAAGGACGACATCAAGAAGGTGCTGGCGTACTCGACGGTCTCGCAGATCGGCTACATGTTCCTGGCCGTGGGACTCGGCGCCGGCGTGTACGCGCTCGGCATCCTGCACCTGCTCACGCACGGCTTCTTCAAGGCCGGCCTGTTCCTCGGCGCGGGGTCGGTGATGCACGCCATGGACGACGAGGTGAACATGCGCCGCTTCGGCGGGCTGGCGCGCAAGCTGCCGATCACCTTCGTCACCATGGCCTGCGGCTACCTGGCGATCATCGGGTTCCCGTTCTTCTCCGGGTACTTCTCGAAGGACCCGATCATCGAGGCCGCCTTCGCCGCGCCGGGGATCCAGGGCGTGCTGTTCGGCTTCGCGGCGCTGCTCGGCGCGGGCATCACCGCCTTCTACATGACCCGGCTGATGATCATGACCTTCTTCGGCCAGCCGCGCTGGAAGCAGCTGCGCACGGCGTCCGGCGATGAATACCACCCGCACGAGTCGCCGCCCGTGATGACGGTGCCGATGATCATCCTGGCCATCGGCTCGGTCGGCGCCGGCGCGTTCCTCGCCATCGGCGACCGGCTGATGGACTGGCTGGCGCCGTCGGTGGGGGCGTACGAGCACCCGGAGCCGCCGGTGGCGCCGATCGTGATCACGATCGGCACGCTGGCGGTCGTCGCGCTCGGCGTGTTCATCGCGTACTGGATCATCGGCCGCCGGGACGTGCCGGTGGAGGCGCCGGAGCCCGTCGGCGCCGTCGTCCGGCTGGCCCGCGCCGACGTCGGCGGCAACGCCATCAACGAGACGCTCGTGGCGCGGCCCGGTGTCTGGCTCGCCCGGACGCTCGTCTACACCGACGCCAAGGGCGTGGACGGGGCGGTCAACGGCCTGGCCGCCGCCCTCGGCGGCCTGTCCGGCCGATGGCGGCACTGGCAGAACGGCTTCGTCCGGTCCTACGCGCTGTCGATGTTCGCCGGGGCCCTCGCGGTGATCCTGCTGCTGCTGTTGGTGAGGTACGCGTGATGAGCTGGTATCTGCCCGCGATGATCGTGCTGCCGGTGATCGGCGCGATCCTGGTGGCCGCCATGGCCGGCGCTCCCGCGCGCACCGTCAAGCTGACGGCGCTGGGTTTCTCCCTGATCGAGCTGGTGCTCGCGGTCGCCCTCTGGGCCTCGTACTCGTCCGGCCTGGACACCATGGACGCGCCGTTCGGCGAGACGTTCAGCTTCGATTGGATCCCGTTCTTCGGGATCAGCTTCTCGCTCGGCGTCGACGGCATCTCGCTGACCATGATCGCGCTGATCGCCGTGCTGGTGCCGATCGTGCTCGGCGCCTCGTGGGAGGAGAAGCTGCCCGCCGGGCGCACCATCGGTGGGTACTTCGCGCTCCTGCTGCTCCTGCAGTCGGCGATGATCGGCGTCTTCGCAGCGACGAACGTGTTCGTCTTCTACGTCATGTTCGAGGTCATGCTGATCCCGATGTACTTCCTCATCGGGGCGTTCGGCGGGGTGCGCCGCGCGTATGCGGCGACGAAGTTCTTCCTCTACTCGCTGCTCGGCGGCCTGCTGATGCTGGCGTCGGTGATCGGGCTCTACGTGGCGTCCAGCAACATCCTGCCGTCCGGCACCTTCGACTGGGCCGCCCTGCGCGAGATCGCCGGTCAGATACCGGAATCCACCCAGATGTGGATCTTCGCCGGGTTCGCGATCGCGTTCGCCATCAAGGCGCCGCTGGTGCCGCTGCACACCTGGCTGCCGGACGCCGGTGCCGAGGCGCCGGTCGGCGCCGGCACGCTGCTGGTCGGCGTGCTGGACAAGGTCGGCACCTTCGGCTTCCTGCGCATCTGCCTGCCGCTGCTGCCGGCCGCGTCGGCGAAGCTGGCCTGGCTGATCATCCTGCTGGCCGTGCTGGGCATCGTCTACGGCGCGATCGTGGCCGCCGGCCAGAGCGATCTGAAGCGGTTCGTCACGTTCACCTCGATCGCGCACTTCGGCTTCATCGCGCTCGGTGTGTTCGCGTTCACCACCCAGTCCATCGCCGGCGCAGCGCTGTACATGGTCAACCACGGCATCGCCACCGGCCTGCTGTTCCTGGTGGTCGGCATGCTGACCGCACGCGGCGGGTCGCGGCTCATCGGCGACTACGGCGGCGTCTGGAAGGTGGCGCCGATCCTCGGCGGCGTCTTCCTGGTCGCCGCCCTGGCCACGATCGCGATGCCGGGGACCAACTCGTTCATCTCCGAGTTCCTGGTGCTGATCGGCAGTTTCACCAGGTACCCGGCATGGGCGGTCATCGCGACGGTCGGCATCGTGCTCGCCGCCGTCTACATGCTCTGGATCTTCCAGCGGATCATGACGGGCCCGGTCCGCGGCGCCGCCGTCGTCCTGCCCGATGCCGGTCCCGGCGATGCCGGCGGTCCCGGCGCGCCGGCGATCGAGGAGCCGGCGGTGCCCGCGCTGGTCGGCGGCCACCTGCGCGGCGACGGCGAGCAGGACCCGCCGGGTGTCGAGCCCGTGCCCGGTCCCGGCGCCGGCCACTCCGCGCACCGCCGGGGCGCGGCCGTCCGGGCCCGCTTCGGCGACCTCACGGCCAGGGAGATCACCGTGCTGACACCGCTCGTCGCCCTGGTGATCCTGCTCGGCGTCTATCCGCAGCCGGTGCTGAACGTGATCAATCCGACCGCCGAGCGCACGATGGTCGACGTCGGCTTCACCGATCCGGTGCCGGCGATCGACGCCGGCGGAACGACCGGCGAGGGGGGTCGGTGATGTCGGTGCTCGCACTCGGCACAGCGACCGCGGCCGTGCTCGCGGCGGCCCCGACCGACCCGATCACCCCGCCGTCGGTCGACCTGTCGATCGTCATGCCGATCCTCATCGTGCTCGCCGGGGCGTGCGTCGGCATCCTGTTCGAGGCCTTCCTGCCGCGCGCGGTGCGCTACGTCAGCCAGGTGACGCTGACGGTGCTGGTGCTGGCCGCCGCCCTCGTCTGGACCGTCGTGGCGGGCTCGCGCTCGGAGTACGGGGTGACGTTCGCGGGCGCGATCGCCGTCGACGCCGGCACGTACGTCATGTGGGGCGTGCTGCTGGTGCTGGCGCTGCCGTCGGTGCTGCTGATCGCCGACCGCACGTCGGAGCCAGGCGGGGCGTTCGTCCCCGAGGCGGCCGCCCAGGTCGGCTCCGCCCGGGCGAAGCTGGCGGCGCGATTCGCCGCACCCATGCAGACGGAGGTGTTCCCGCTCGCCCTGTTCGCGACCGGCGGCATGCTCGTCTTCCCGGCATCGAGCGACCTCGTCACGCTGTTCGTCGCGCTCGAGGTGCTGTCGCTGCCGCTGTACCTGATGTGCGGCCTGGCCCGACGGCGCCGGCTGATCTCGCAGGAGTCGGCCGTCAAGTACTTCCTGCTCGGCGCGTTCACGTCGGCGATCTTCCTGTACGGTCTCGCGCTGCTCTACGGCTACTCGGGCTCGACGGCGTTCTCGGGCATCGCCACCCAGGCGCGGACCGGCGAGGGCAGCGACGCGCTGCTGCTCGGCGGGCTCTCGCTGGTGCTGGTCGGTCTGCTGTTCAAGGCGTCGGTGGGACCGTTCCACCTGTGGACGCCGGACGTCTACCAGGGCGCGCCGACCCCGATCACCGCGTTCATGGCCGCCTGCACCAAGGTCGCCGCGTTCGCCGCGATGCTCCGGGTCTGCTTCTCCGCCCTGGAGCCGATGTCCTGGTCGTGGCAGCCCGTGGTGGCGATCGTCGCCGCGGCGTCGATGGTCATCGGCTCCGTCATCGGGATCACCCAGACCGACATGAAGCGCATGCTCGCGTACTCGTCGGTGGCGCACGCCGGCTTCATCCTGCTGGGCGTGCTCGCGATGTCCGAGAGCGGTGCCTCGGCCACGATGTTCTACCTGCTCACCTACGGCATGGCGACCATCGGCGCCTTCGCGATCCTCACCCTGGTCCGGCGCGGCGACGGCGAGGCGTCGCAGGTGTCGGACTGGGCCGGGCTGGCGAAGCGGTCACCGGTGCTCGCCGCGTCGATGAGCCTGTTCCTCCTGTCGTTCGCCGGCATCCCGCTGACCTCCGGGTTCATCGGCAAGCTCAGCGTCTTCACCGCGGCGATGGAGTCCGGCTTCGGCTGGCTGGTGGTGCTGGCGATGGTCGCGACGGCCGTCACCGCGTTCTTCTACCTCAGGATCGTCGTGGTCATGTACTTCTCGGAGCCCGTCGGCTCGGGTCAGACCGGCGGCGGTTCGTCGCCGGCCGCTCCGTCCCGCGGCGGGCGCGGGGGCGTGGCCACCGTGGCGGTGGTCACCGAGGCGCCGTACATCGTGGTGCCGGGCGTGCTCACGGTGATCGTCGTCGGCCTCGCCGTCCTCACCACGCTCGGCCTCGGCCTGTTCCCCGGCCCGGTCCTGGACGTGCTCACCGTGCCGATCCCGCTGCTGTCATGACCTCGGTCCGGTCGGTGCCGTCCGTCACCTGCGGTTCTGCGAACCGGCGGGCTGGTCGGGCGGCCCGCGGGCGTGACATACAGTCGATTCCGTGAACGCGCCGACCGTGCTCGCCGGCATCGAGCTGGCCGACCCCGAGCTGGCCGCCCGGGTCGCGCGCGGGCTGGCCCGCGTCGAGGACCTGCTGGAGCGCGAGCTGATCAGCGAGTTCGGCTTCGTCACGGAGGCGGCCTCGCACCTGATGCACGCCGGCGGCAAGCGCTTCCGGCCACTGTTCACGCTGGTCACGGCCGGTGTGGGTCCGCGGCCGGAGGACGAGGACGTGATCGTCGCGTCGGCCGTGGTCGAGCTGATCCACCTCGCGACGCTCTACCACGACGACGTGATGGACGAGGCGGACATCCGGCGCGGGGCGAAGTCGGCGAACGCCCGCTGGGACAACTCGATCGCCATCCTGACCGGCGACTTCCTGTTCGCGCATGCGTCCCGCCTGGTGGCCGGGCTCGGCCCCGACGCCGTGCGGATCATCGCCGAGACCTTCGCCGAGCTGGTGACGGGGCAGACCCGCGAGACCGTCGGGCCGCGGCCCGGCGAGGACCCGATCAGCCACCACCTGACCGTGCTGGACGAGAAGACCGCGGCGCTGATCGACACCTGCGCCCGCTACGCGGGGATCTTCTCCGGCGCCTCCGACATGGAGATCGGCGCGCTGCGCCGGTACGGCCGCGCGGTCGGCATGGCGTTCCAGATCTCGGACGACATCATCGACATCGCGTCCACCGACTCGGGCAAGACGCCCGGTACGGATCTGCGCGAGGGCGTGCGGACGCTGCCGGTGCTGTACACGCTGGCCGATCCGGCGGCCGACCCGCGCCTGCGCGAGCTGCTCGCCGGGCCGATCGCCGCCGAGGCGGAGCTTGCCGAGGCGGTCGAGTTGCTGCGGTGCTCGGAAGGCCTGGTCAGCGCGCGCGAGACGCTCGCCGGCTACGCGGACGCCGCCGAGTCCGAGCTCGAGCTGCTGCCGGCGTCCCCGTCCCGGGACGCGATGACCGCGCTGGCGCGGTACGTCGTCGCCCGCACCCGCTGACCCGACCGCGCGCGGCGCCCGCCGCCCGAGCCACCCCGCTCGACCCCACCTCGGCCCCGCACCCTGCGACCCCACCGGCGGCCCCGCACCCCACTGGTCCAGCGGGCGTTGATCATGACGATTTTCACGCTCTGCGCCACCGTTCGGCGGCGTGTCGCGGAAATATCGTCATGATCAACTGCGGGGAACGCCGACCGCGACCGCGAGCGGGCGGAGTCAGCCGGAGGCGAGCTGGTCGGCTGTGCTCTGGTCCATCACGTAGATCGGGTTGCCGGCCGGGTCGGCGGCGACAGCCCAGTAGCCGCCGGGGATCTCGTTCGGCGGCTCGACCCAGGTCAGGTCGTCGGCGTGCTCGCGGTGGTAGTCGAGCAGGCTGTCGACGAGAAACACCGGCCCGGGGCGGCCGCCGTCGGCGACGTGGTCGACCATCAGCTGCACGTCGGTGCCGGGTATCTCGAACGCGACGGTCTGGGTGCCCTCGCGCCACGCCTCGGAGAGCTTCAACGTGTCGCGGTAGAAGGCGAGTGCCGCGGGGATGTCCGCGGTCGGAACGTAGGAGAAGGCGAGCTGCACGACGGACCTCCGAACGATGTGGACATAATCCGATTACGATAACCGTAATTGAGTTACAGTGCCAGGGTGCCCGAGTGGATTCCCGTGTCCGGCTCGGTGCGGGGCGACCTGGTGCGGGCGGCGCTGCGCGAGTTCGCCCTCCGGGACTATCGCGACGTCGCGGTCGGCGAGCTCGCGCGATCCGCCGGCGTGACCACCGGTGCGCTGTACCACCACTTCGGCAGCAAGATCGACCTCTACCGGTTCGTGCGGGCGGACGTCGACCAGCGCGTGCTGGACCGGATGGCGGGCGCCGCGGAGGCGGTGGGCGACCGCGATCCGGCGACGGCGCTGCGTGCCGCGCTGGCCGTGAGCTTCGGCTGGGCGACGGCGCAGGGCCTGGCCCGGATGCTGGCCGAACCGCCGCCCGGGCCGGATCCGGTCGCCGGATACCTGACCGAGCTCGCCGGCGGCGACGCGATCGGCGCCGCGCTGGCCGGCATCGTGGTCGCCGGGTGGCGGGCGGCGCTGCGCGCGACGGTCGACGGTGTGTCCGTCCCGACGGCGCGGCGCGCGCTGGACGCGCTGACCATCGACACCGACCGGCTGCGTGACCCGGCCTGACCGGGCATGATCACGTCGGGGAAGGCCCGGGTTCGCCCCCGATCGGCGCGGGGCGGCGGCGCCGGGCGACGACGGCCGGGAGGTCCGATGGGCGATCCAGCGCGCGTGTTTCTCCGTGACGCGAGCTACGACGGCCAGCTGGCCCGCTCCATGAGCGCGGCCTACGCGGGTGCCGCCGACCTGGGGGAGGTGCTCGCCACCGCACGGGCGGTGGGCGGCCTCTCGGGCGATCACTGGTTCGAGGCGTGGAACGCAACCGCGGACCGCGCGCGCGCGACGGCGGACTCGGCCGTGGTGTCGGGCGAGTGGGTGACCGCACGCGCGGCGTACCTGCGCGCCGGCGAGTACTACCGGCAGGCGTACTACTTCATCCGGAGCGACCCGAGCGATCCGCGCCTGCTGCAGGCCTGGTCGGACCACGTCGCGGCGTACACGGCGGCGTTCGCGCGGCTCGACGCCGGGCCGGAACTGGTCGAGCGCGTCGACGTGCCGTACGACGGGACGACGATCAAGTCCTGGTTCTTCGCACCGGACGACGACCGCCGGCCGCGGGCCACGCTGCTCCTGCCGGCCGGGTACGACTCGACCGCCGAGGCCGGCTGGGTGGACGTGCCCGACGCGCTCGCCCGCGGCTACAACGTGGTGTCGTTCGAGGGGCCGGGGCAGGGCGAGGCGCTCTATCAGAAGAAGCTCTACTTCCGGCCCGACTACGAGCACGTGCTCTCCCAGGTCGTCGACTGGTTCTCCCGGCGCTCCGATGTCGACGCGTCCCGGATCGGGCTCGTCGGCCGGTCGTTCGGCGGGTATCTGGCACCCCGCGCCGCCACGGCGGAGCACCGGATCGCCGCGCTGGTCTGCGATCCGGCGCAGCCCGACATGGGCGCGAAGCTGCCGGCGGCCGGCCGCCCGGCCGCTGTGGCGGAGCGGGTGGTCAACGCCCAGATGCGGTTCAGCAAGGATCGGTCGGAGTTCTTCCGCGCCCGGATGGCGGCGCACGGGATCTCCGACGTCGGCGCATACTTCGACGTGCTGCGGACGTTCACCATGATCGACAAGGCCGCCGAGATCACCTGTCCCACACTGATCGTCGAGTCCGAGAACGACTTCGCCGGCGGTGCAGGGCAGGTCATGTACGACAGGCTGCGCTGCCCGAAGCGGATCATCCGGCTCACCGCCGCTGAGGGAGCCGACGGGCACTGCGCCGGCCTGGGCCAGCAGGTCTGGGCCGCGGCCGTGTACTCCTGGCTCGACGGGGTGCTGACACCGAGCCGGGTGGACTGACGCCCGAACCGCTCACCCCATGCCTTCGGAATCCGAAGCGTCGGCGAACCGCTCGAGCTGCTCGACCATCCGGTGCAGCGGGCGGCGGACCACCGACGCCAGGTGTGAGTGCTCGGTGACCCGGAACTCCTGGATCGCGAGATGCGCGTCGCGCAGGACGGCCTCGAAGGCTCGACCGGTGAGGGCGAGCGGCATCGCGTGCGCGAGCGGCTCGGCGATCCGGTCCAGCTCCGGCCGGGAGAGCTGCGGATCCGTGGCGTAGCCCGCCCGGCCGGCGAAGGTCATCGAATCCTCGGCGAACGACCGCACGTCGAACGACAACTGCTCGATCAGCCCGCGGGTCGCGTCGAGATCCGCGACGGCCCTGAGCTCGCGTCGACGCAGCACGCTCCATCGCGCCGAGGATCGCGCCGTGGCGATCTGGCCGGCCAGCGCCCGCACTCCGGCCGCCGTGGAGTCCTGCCGGCCGACGACGTCGACGAGCCCGCGGATCCGATCGGACTCCTCCACCTCGGGGGAGCCGGTGAGGCGCACGGCGTCCCGCACCGAGCCCACCAGACCGTCGGTGAGAACGGCGATCTCGGCGCGCGCCGCGGTCAGCGGATTGGCCGGGAAGAGAAAGGGGGTGAGCGCGACCGTGACGACGGTGCCGACCGCCGTCTCCCACAACCTGGTCAGGCCGTACACGTCGGCCTCGGGGGAGACGAACACCAGCAGGGCGGACACCGCGACCTGGATGTTCAGCGTGTTGCCGATGCGGAGCACCATGCCGACGCCGAGGCTGAGCACGAGCAGCAGGACGACGGCCAGCACGTCCGGATCCAGCAGCTGCACGACGCCGAAGCCGATCACCAGGCCGCTGACCACCCCGATCAGCCGCGCGAACGACACGTTGAACGCGGAGAACGGGTCGTCGCGCAGGCTCACCAGCGGCACGATCACGGCGAAGACGGGAGCGGCCGTGGCGCCCAGCCAGACGCAGATCTGCCAGGAGACGCCGGCCACGATCACGATCCGCGCGACCTGCTGCCACTCCCTGCGGGCGATGGCCGCCCACGCGTCCCTGCGCCGCGGCGATGCGACCGCGACCGCGGCCGCGGCATGCCCCGGCACCGCGTGCCGCCGTCAGCCGGCGCGGGCGGCGTCCCGCGCGCGCATGCGATCCCTGGCCTCGGTGAAGCGGGTGGCCTGGGCGTCCAGACCGGTGAGGAAGGCGCTGAGCTCGTCCCTCGCCCGCTCGCCCTCCGGGCCGAAGTCGGTGCGCTCGAAGACCTTCCAGTACTTGAGCACCGGCTGGACCACCGCGTCGTGATGCAGCCGCAGGTCGTAGATGCCGGCCTTGGCGATGGTCACCGAATTGCGCTGGAAGTCGGTCATCCCGGCCCCCGGCATGGTGAAGCCGACCACCTCGTCGCGGATCGCCGCCATGGTCTCATCGGGCGCGCGGTCCAGCGCCGCACCCACCAGGTTGCGGTAGAAGATCATGTGCAGGTTCTCGTCCTGCGCGATGCGGCCGAGCAGCTGTTCCGCGACGGGGCAGCCGGTCGACGCGCCCGTGTTGCGGTGCGACACCCGGGTCGCGAGTTCCTGGAACGACACGTACGCGATCGCCTGCAGGAGGGTCTTGTCGCCGGAGTCGTACCCGGCCGTCATGTGCTCCATCCGCAGCGCCTCGAGCTTGACCGGGTCGACGCCGCGGGTGACGACGAGATAGTCGCGCAGGGCGATGCCGTGCCGGCCCTCCTCGGCGGTCCAGCGGCCGACCCAGGTGCCCCACGCGCCGTCCTTGCCGAAGCGGGTGGCGATCTCCCGGTGATAGGAGGGCAGGTTGTCCTCGGTGAGCAGGTTGACCACCATCGCGGTCTTCGCGACCGGATCCAGCGGGGAGTCCTCGGGCACCCAGTCCTCGCCGCCGAGGAAGGCGAAGTCCCTGCCGCGGCTCCACGGGATGTAGTCGTGCGGCATCCAGTCCTTGGCGATGGCCAGGTGGCGGTTCAGGTTGTCCTCGACGACGGACTCCAGCTCGTAGAGCAGCCTCGCCTGCAGGCCGTCCGCGCCGGTGGGGAGCCGGTTGTCGGCCGCCGTCATCTCGTGCGCCCCGCGCCTGCGGTCACGGTCGTCGCCGCCCGGCCGTGGGCCGAGGAACCGCGCGTCGGGGGATGGCCGGGATGACACAGCATGAAGGGCTCCGATTTCCGGGGGTTCTCGCCTGACCAACGCCAGGATAGTGCCGCCGCCGCCCACCAGCCGCCCGGCAGCCGCCGAGCGCGCTGGCGCGGAGGGGATCGACACCGGCGACGGCCGCCGGGGCGGTCCGCACGGATGATCGTCACCGCGCTCGACCGCCTGGATCGGCGAGTCGCAATTGACAAATGAATTTGTCTATTTGAGGATGTCGGCATGACCTCGCCAGGATTGGCGCTGCTCGACTCACCGCGGCGGCTGGCGAGCGCGCTGCCTGCGCTCCGTCGGCGGCTTCTCGAGCGGCTGCGCACGCCGGCCTCGGCCAGCGAGCTGGCCAGGGAGTTCGGCATGCCGCGCCAGCGCCTGAACTACCACCTGCGGGTGCTGGAGGAGCAGGACCTGGTCGAGCTCGTGGAGCTGCGGCCGCGGCGCGGGTTCACCGAACGCGTGCTGCGCACGGTCGGGGAGGCCTTCGTCGTCGACCCGGCCGTGCTGCTGGTCACGGAGGTCGCGCCGGTCGCCGCCGCCCCGGCGCAACCCCGGCGCGCGCGGGCCTCCGGCCGCCTGCTGCGGCGGGACCGCTTCGCGGCCGAGCACCTCGTCGACGTCGCGGGAAGCGCGGTGCGGAACGTCGCCCGGATGTCCGGGGAGGCAGGGCGCCGGCAGCAGCGGCTGCTCACCTTCACGCTGGAGACCGCGGTCCGGTTCGCCACACCCGCCGACGTGCACCGCTTCACCGACGAGCTGGCGGTCGCGGTCGCCGAGGTCACGGCCCGGTTCGATCGCGCGGACGGCCGGCCCTACCGGCTGTTCGCTGCCGGGCACCCGGCGGCCGGTGCCGACGCCGAGCCCGAGACCGGTCCCGGCATCGATGACGGCGCACCCACGGTCGCCGAAACCGGGGCCCCGCGCCCGATCCGAGGAGATGCAGGATGACCGAGCCGATCATCGAGGTCACCGTCGCCGCACCGGTGGAGACAGTCTGGAACGCCCTGCGCGACCCCGCGCAGATCCGCCGCTGGCACGGGTGGGACGACCCGGGACTGGACGCCGAGATCCAGGTGATCTACCTGTCCGACGAGGTCACGGAGTATCCGCCGCGGCGGCTGCAGCTCGGCGTCACGGTCTTCGATCTGACCGAGACTCCCGACGGGGTGCGCGTGCGCATCACCCGCGCCCCACGGGGCAGCGACCCCGATTGGGACGCCTACTACGACGACATCACCGAGGGCTGGACCTCCTTCTTGCAGCAGCTGCGGTTCGCGCTCGAGCGGCACCCCGGCAGCGATCGCGCGACTCACTTCCGCTCCGGAGTGCCGGTCTCGGCCGGTCCACTGGCCGACCGGCTCGGGCTGGGCGAGATCGCCCGCCGGCCGGTCGGAAGTTCCTACACCGCAACCCTGCCCACCGGTCGGGCGATCGCGGGCACGGTCTGGTTCCGCTCCGACCGCCAGCTCGGCCTGACGGTGGACGGCTGGGGCGACGGCTTGCTGTTGATCGGCGAGGAGGTGCACGCCGCGCACCGTCCGGACGGCGGCTCGATGGCGATCCTGACCACGTACGGACTGTCGCCGGACACCATGGCCGGCCTGCGGGCCGAGTGGGATCGCTGGTGGGACGGGGAGTTCCGGGCACCGGAGCAGGACGGGGCGGCCGCCGCCGACTGACCGGTCGGCGAGGCTCCCGGTCCGCCACGGCCGCCGACCGACCGACCGGTGGTGGGCGTCGTCGTCCGCCACGACCGCCGCACATCGCCGGCTCGCGGCGTCCGGGTGGGCGCGTGCGTGCCGGGCGTCCCCCGATCGGTGGAGGAGGCGGTCGGTCGGTCGACGCGGCCCGATCACCCACCGCGTCCCCCCGTCGGCCGGGGCGGCCCGTCCCGGCCGCCGCGAGACTGATGCCTGTCGGCCAGCACCGGGTCCAGATCCCCGGGCACGCACCAGGATCCGACCGAGCGGGAGGTCGATGTCATGATCAACAAGTTGCAGCTGCGGTGGCGCGAGCGGCGTTTCCGCCGCGAGCTCAGGCGCGTCCTGGACAGCGCCGAACCACGGGTGCGCGCGGAGATCCTGGCCATCGCCCAGCGCTGACCCGACCGCCCGCCTGCCCTCCCCGACACCCACCACTCACACCCTGGAGTCCCCGATGACCACCGTCCTGTCCGACCCTCGACCCGCCCCCGCCGCCCCGGCGCCGGGTGGCCTGTCCCGCAACGTGTTCCCGATCGGCGCCCGCTTTCCGCGACGGTCCGACCGGACCGCGCCGAGCGTGACCGGCGTGGCGGTCACCGCGCCCGGCCCGATCTTTCCCGTCGGTGCCCGCTTCCCGCGGCGCTCCGCGGTGGATGAGCTGATCTACCTCGAGGCCGCGTTCGCGAATGCGGCGCCGCCGGCGCGGACCACCCATCCCGTCGGCGCACGCTTCCCGCGTCGCCTCCGCTGAGCCGGCGGTTGCCGACGAGCATCCGAACAGCTGCCCCTGCCGACGACGATGTCGGCGGGGGCAGCTGAGTCGTCGCAGCCGGTCAGACGCGGGCGCCGGTCTCGTGCATGCCGGGCACCTGCTCGGACATCCGCAGGTCCTCGGGGCGCAGCGGGCCGGTCATCTGCAGCGGCCGGTCGATCAGGTACCGGACGTAGGCGTAGGGCGTGAAGAAGCCGGGAAGCTCGTCACCCAAGGCGGTCTCGCGGAACACGTCGAGCGCCTCGTCGACGTGCCGGTGGGCCCTGTCGTCCGCGGCCTCCGCGTGCAGGTTGCTGATCTCGTGCCGGACCAGCTCCTCGACCAGCTCCGGGGTGATGATCAGCCCCTCGGCCAGCCGGGTCCGGTGATGCAGCCACTGCCAGATCTGCGTCCGCGAGATCTCCACCGTGGCGGCATCTTCCATCAGGTTGTCGATGGCGACGGCGCCCGAGCCGTTCACCCAGGCGGTGAGGTACCGCAGCGCCACCCTGATGTTGGTCCGCACCCCGTTCAGCGAAACGCTGCCGGGTGTCGACCCGGGGGCGACGAGATCCGCTGCGGTGACCTGCACATCGGGACGCTGCCGGTCGAGCTGGTTCGGCCGGTCACCGAGCGCGTCGTCGAACACGCCGGTGCATGTCTGCACCAGGCCCGGGTGCGCGACCCACGACCCGTCGAAGCCGTCGCCCGCCTCCCTGCTCTTGTCCGCGGTGACCTGGGCGAGCGCCCGCTCGGTCGCCTGCGGGTCGGACCTGGTCGGCACGAAGGCGGCCATGCCGCCGATCGCGTGCGCACCGCGCCGGTGGCAGGTCGACACCAGCAGCTCGGTGTACGCGCGCAGCATGGGCGTCGTCATGGTCATCTGCGACCGGTCCGGCAGCACGTACTCGGGGCCGCGGCCGGCGAAGGTCTTGATGTAGCTGAAGATGTAGTCCCAGCGACCCGCGTTCAGCCCGGCCGAGTGGTCGCGCAGCTCGTAGAGGATCTCCTCCATCTCGAATGCGGCCGGCAGGGTCTCGATCAGGACGGTGGCCCGGATCGTGCCCTGCGGGATGCCGAGCAGCGCCTGCGCCTGGACGAAGACGTCGTTCCACAGCCGCGCCTCGAGGTGCGACTCCAGCTTCGGCAGGTAGAAGTACGGGCCGGCGCCGTTGTCGATCAGCGCCTGCGCGTTGTGGAAGAAGAACAGTCCGAAGTCGACGAGTGCGGCCGGCAGCGGCCGTCCGTCGATCGACAGGTGCTTCTCGCACAGCCGCCAGCCGCGCGGGCGCACCACGATCGTCGGCGTCTCGGCGCCGACCCGGTACTCCTTGCCGTCCTCCGCGGTGAAGTCGAGGTTCCCGCGGATCGCGTCGTACAGGTTGAGCTGACCGTCGATGACGTTGAACCAGCTCGGCGAGGTGGCGTCCTCGAAGTCGGCCATCCACACGCGGGCGCCCGAGTTGAGCGCGTTGACGCTCATCTTGCGGCTGGGCGGGCCGGTGATCTCACACCGCCGGTCCACCAGGCCGGGCGCCGGCGGCGCCACCCGCCAGGCGGAATCGGCGCGGATGCCGGCGGTCTCGGTCAGGAAGTCGACCGGCTCACCGGCCGTGACGCGCCGGGCGCGGTCCCGGCGGGCGGCGAGCAGCTCGGCGCGGCGGCCGGCGTGCGCGCCGTCCAGCTTGGCGATGAACGCCAGCGCCTCGGGCGTGAGGATCTCCTCGAACCGGGGGTGCATGGTGCCCTTGATTCTCGGCGGGTGCGGGGCGTCGAACACGGTGGTACTCCTTCAAGTCGAGATCGCCTGCGGCTCCTGTGTCTGTCGCCGCGGCGGGCGGAAGACTAGTGGTGGAACTGTTCCTCTTCGGTGGACCCGGCCAGCGCCAGCGTCCCGCTGGCGGGATTCAGCGCGGTGGCGACCTTGTCGAAGTACCCGGTGCCCACCTCCGCCTGGTGCTTCACGGCGGTGTAGCCGTGCGGCTCGGCATCGAACTCGGCCTCCTGCAGCTCGACGTACGCCGTCATCCCGGTCCGCGCGTACCCCTGCGCGAGGTGGAACATCGAGTAGTTGATCGCGTGGAAGCCGGCCAGGGTGATGAACTGGTACCGGTAGCCGAGCTCCCCGAGCTCCTGCTGGAACCGGGCGATCTCCCGGTCGTCCAGGGCCGCCTTCCAATTGAACGACGGAGAGCAGTTGTACGCCAGCATCTTTCCCGGGAACTCGCGGTGCATCTCGGCCGCGAACTCCCGCGCGAGGCCGAGGTCCGGCGTGCCGGTCTCCACCCAGAGCAGGTCGGAGTAGGGCGCGTAGGCCTTCGCCCTGGCCAGCACGGGCTCGATGCCGTTGCGTACCCGGAAGAACCCCTCGCTCGTCCGGTCGCCGGTCAGGAAGGGCTGGTCGATCTCGTCCACGTCGCTGGTCAGCAGGTCCGCCGCCAGCGCGTCGGTGCGCGCCACCACCAGCGTCGGCACGCCGCAGATGTCCGCGGCGAGGCGGGCGGCGTTCAGCGTGCGGACGTGCTGGGAGGTCGGGATGAGCACCTTGCCACCGAGGTGGCCGCACTTCTTCTCGGACGCGAGCTGGTCCTCCCAGTGCACCCCGGCCGCGCCGGACGCGATCATCGACTTCATCAGCTCGAAGGCGTTCAGGGGTCCGCCGAAGCCGGCCTCGGCGTCGGCGACGATCGGCACCAGATAGTCGGTCGGGGACGGATCGTCCGGGTTCACCGAGTGGTCGATCTGGTCGGCCCTGAGCAGTGCGTTGTTGATCCGGCGCACCACGGCCGGCACCGAGTTGGCCGGGTACAGGCTCTGGTCGGGGTAGGTCTGCCCGGCCAGGTTGCCGTCGGCCGCGACCTGCCAGCCGGAGAGGTAGATCGACCGGAGCCCGGCCTTGACCATCTGCACGGCCTGGTTGCCGGTGACCGCGCCCAGCGCCCGGACGAACGGGGCCTCGTGCAGCTCGCGCCAGAGCCGCTCGGCGCCGCGGCGGGCGAGCGTGTGCTCCTCCTGCACGGTGCCGCGCAGCCGGAGAACGTCCTGCGGGGCGTAGCTGCGCTCGATGCCGGCCCAGCGCACGTCCTCGGCCCACTCGCGCCCGAGCAGGTCGGCGGGGGAGGCGGTCGGGTCGATAGCAGGGGAGTCGCCGTTGCGGGCGGCGGACTCGGAGGAGTGGCCGGGGAGGCTCACCGTGGCGGTCATCGAAGGTCCTTCCGGATGGAACAGGGGACGGCGGGGTGGTGTCCTCCTCACTGTCCGTGTCAAGACCGGCGATGTACAAGGACCAGCTAACGTGAAGAATCGCGGTTCTTGTCGTATCGTGCACAGATGCCTGATCAGAACGGGTCCGCCTTCCGCGCCGCGACCGTCAAGACCGCAGGGACCGCCCGGATCACCGGCCGCGCGCCCGGGTCGGCGCCGGCTCACGACGCAGCCACCGGCCCTGGCGGAGGTGGGTCGTCTCCGGATCCGCTGACCATCGGCCGCCGCCTCCGGCACATCCGCCGCTCCCAGGGCAAGACCCTGGCCGACGTCGCCGGCGTCGCGGCGATCAGCCCGTCGGCGCTGTCGCTCATCGAGAACGGCAAGCGGGAGGCGAAGCTCACCGTCCTGTCCGCCCTCGCCGTCGGCCTGAACACCTCGCTGCCCGACCTGCTGGCCGCCGCGCCGCCCAGCCGCAGGGCGGCGCTGGAGATCGAGCTGGAGAAGGCGCAGCGCGCCGCCGGCTTCCAGGCGCTGAACGTCCCGGCCGTGCGGACCGGGCCGCGGCTGCCGACCGAGGCGCTCGAGGCACTGGTCGGCCTGCACCAGGCGCTCGCCGACGTGCAGGCCAGGCGCGCGGCGACCCCGGAGCACGCCCGGCGCGCCAACGCGGAGCTCCGGGAGCGGATGCGCCGCCAGGACAACTACTTCGGGGACATCGAGCAGGTCGCGGCCGATCTCCTCACGGCCACCAAGTACCAGGGCGGCCCGATCACGCGGACCGTGGTGGACCGGCTGGCCGCCCACCTGGGCTTCCGGCTGGTGCACACCTCCGATCTGCCCGAGTCCACCCGCACCGTGACGGACCTCGCCGGCCGCATCGTCTACCTGCCGCAGCCGGACGCCGGCCAGCACGACTCGCGGTCGTTGGCGCTGCAGGCGCTCGGCCACGTCGTCCTGGACCACGCGGTGCCGCACGACTACTCGGAGTTCCTGCGGCAGCGGGTGGAGATCAACTACTTCGCCGCCTCGCTGCTCATCCCGGAGCGCGGCGCGCTGGCGTTGCTGCGCCGGGCCAAGGCGGCCAAGGACATCGCGATCGAGGACCTGCGCGACGCCTATGCGGTGTCGTACGAGACCGCGGCCCACCGCTTCACCAACCTCGCGACCCGGCACCTGGACCTGCCCGTGCACTTCATGCGGATCTCGTCGTCGGGCGTCATCTACAAGGCCTACGAGAACGACGGCGTGCACTTCCCGACGGACGCCACCGGCGCGATCGAGGGCCAGCGGGTGTGCCGGTACTGGACCGCGCGGCGGGTGTTCGACCAGCCCGACCTGTCCGCCGCGTATCAGCAGTACACCGACACCCGGTCCGGAACCTACTGGTGCACGGCGGTTGTCGACCAGACGCAGGCGGGCACGTTCTCGGTGAGCGTCGGCGTGCCGTACGCGCACGTGAAGTGGATGCGCGGCCGGGAGTCCACGGAGCGGTCCAGCTCCCGCTGCCCCGATCCGGCGTGCTGCTCGCTGCCGCCCGCCGCCCTCGCCCAGCGCTGGGCGGGGCACGCATGGCCGAGCGCGCGGGCGCACTCGCACCTGCTGGCCGCGATGCCGCCGGGGGTCTTCCCGGGCGTCGACGAGACGGACGTCCTCAGCTTCCTGGACAGGCATTCGGGCCGATGAGGCGGTCTGTGAGCCCGAATGTAACGGACTGATAACTAACCTAGTGCCTGGTAAATAAGTGTGGCAGGGTGACGGAACTCCGATCGACGCGCATGCTCCGCACGGATGAACCTGCGACGTCCCGCTGACGCACGAAGGCGAGCCATGACATCGACTGCTGCCCGGAACGGTCTCGGCGCGCGACTACCGCGAGCTGATCGACGCCCTGGACCTGCCGGCCAAGGTCCGGCTCCTCACCGGCGGCGACGTCTTCACCATGGCGGCCGAGCCGTCGATCGGCCTGGCCGCGGTGGCCATGTCCGACGGCCCCACCGGCGTCCGCGGCCTGAAGTTCGCCGGCGGCCGGACCGTCGCGCTGTTCCCGAACGCGACCCTGCTGGCCTCGGCCTGGAGCGAGGAGACGGCCGCCGAGGTCGGCGCCCTGCTCGCCGAGGAGGCGATGGCGCAGCAGATCCACGTGGTCCTCGGCCCGACCATCAACCTGCATCGATCCCTGCTGGGCGGCAGGCTGTTCGAGGCGTACTCGGAGGATCCGCTGCTCACCGGCAGGCTGGCGGCGGCCTACGTGCGCGGCCTGCAGGCGCACGGAATCGGCGCCTGCCTCAAGCATCTCGTCGCCAACGAGTCGGAGACGGCACGCAACACGATGAACAGCGTCGTCGACGAAGCGACGCTGCGGGAGCTGTACCTGCTCCCGTTCGAGATCGCGGTCGACGAATCGGAACCGTGGTCGATCATGTCGGCCTACAACGACGTGAACGGCGTCGCGGCCACCGAGCACGACGTCGTGCAGAACGAGATCGTCAAAGGCGAGTGGGGTTTCGACGGGCTGATCGTGTCCGACTGGTTCGCCACCAAGACGGCCGCGCCGGCCGCGAACGGCGGGCTGGACCTGGTGATGCCCGGTCCCGACGGACCGTGGGGGGACGCTCTCGTACGGGCCGTGCGCGCCGGTGACGTCGAGGAGTCGGTCATCGACGGGCATCTCGAGCGGGTGTTGCGACTCGCCGACCGGGTCGGTGCCCTCGGCGGCGAACGCGGGTGGCCCGCCGACCTGCCGGCGCCCGCCGGCCCGACGCGCAGGGAGCAGCTGACGCGGCTGGCCGCGGCAGGCATGACGGTGCTCACCAACGACGGCGCGCTGCCGCTCGCGCCGGGCGCACGGGTGGCGCTGATCGGCCGGCACGCGCTCGAGACCATCGGCATGGGCGGCGGTTCCGCGCAGGTCAACCCGCCGTACCAGGTCAGCGTCGCCGAGGGCCTGACGGCCCTGCTCGGCGACGCGGTCACCGTCACCGACGGGGTGGAGGTGCGCAGGCGTCCCGTGCCCGCCCGGCCGGAGTTCGTCAGCGACCCGGTGACGGGCGAGCGCGGGATGCGCGTGCGGGTCTACTCGACCGACGACACCCTGCTGGACGACAAGCATCTCGACAGCGCCAAGGCGCTGGTGGGTTTCGACGACAACTACCCAGGGCCGGTCGGCAGGGTCGAGCTGCAGGCGACCGTCGATGCGCGCGGTGAGATCGAGCTCGGGGTTGTCGGCAAGGGCGACTGGGTGGTCCGCAACGGCGACCAGGTCCGGGAGTTCCGGGTGGAGTCCACGTCGTCGGGACTCGGCGACGACATGCTGGCCCCGCCGTCGGCGTCCGAGGTGGTCACGGTGAACGAGTCCGGGCTGCTGGAGGCCGAGGTGCGGTTGTTCCGCGACGCCGCGGACCCGATGGCGCACATCGGCACCGCCGGGCTGATCGCCCGGGTCGCCGCGCGGAACGACGACGACGCGATCGCCGACGCGGTGGCCGCCGCCGCGGCGGCCGAGATCGCCGTGGTGATCGTCGGTCTGACCGAGGAGCAGGAGACGGAGTCCGTCGACAAGACGACGCTGCGCCTGCCGGGCCGGCAGGACGAGCTCGTCCACGCGGTCGCCGCCGCTGCGCGGCGGACCGTGGTGGTGGTGAACTCCGCGACCCCCGTGCTGATGCCGTGGCTGGGCGAGGTGGACGCCGTGCTGTGGGCGGGACTGCCCGGTCAGGAGGGCGGGCACGCCGTCGCCGCCGCCCTGCTGGGCCACATCGAGCCGGCCGGGCGCCTGGTCACCACCTTCCCCGCGGCGGACGGTGCGGCCCCGGCCTGGGTCGTCACGCCGGCCGACGGCGACGTCACCTACGCCGAGGGCACGTACATCGGGTACCGCGGGCACTTCGCCGGCACCGCCCCGGAGCCGGTGTTCTGGCTCGGGCACGGCCTCGGCTACGGCAGCTGGGCCTACGCGGACGCCCGCCTCGTCGACACCGGCTCCGCCGCACCGGCCGTCGGCGTCACCGTCCGGAACACCGGCGAGCGGGAGAGCAGGGAGGTCGTGCAGGTGTACTTCGAGCCGGCCGAGCCCGGCCAGCCGGTGCGCCTGGTGGGCTGGCGGGCCGTCACCGTGCCCGCGGGCGGCTCCGCCGACGTCACGGTCGCCGCCGACGACCGGATGTGGCGGCGCTGGGACGTGACCGCGCACGGCTGGGCGAGGCTCGGCGGCGGCGGGCGGCTGCTGCTCGCCCGCGGGCTCGGCGACGTCCGGGCCACCATCGAGCTGCGATAGGCCGGCGGTGACGGCAGGCGACGCCCAGCGGCGCGGGCCCGGCCGCCCCAGGGGCGCGGTCACCGGCGAGACGCGTGACGGCGTGCTGGACGTCGCGTCCCGGCTGTTCGCGGTCGCCGGCTTCAACGGCACCTCGATCAACGACGTCGCGCAGCAGGCCGGGCTGTCCACCGCCGGCCTGCTGCACCACTTCCCGAGCAAGCGGCACCTGCTCGCCGCGGTGCTCGCGAAGCGGGACCGGGACGACGCGCGCGCCCTGGAACTGCTGGGCGGCGCCGACGCCGGGGTCTGGGACCTGCTCGAGCGCATGGTGCAGGTCGCCCGGTTCAACTCGACCCGGTACGGGATGGTGAAGCTCTACACGATGCTGTCGGGCGAGGCGGTGGACCGGGAGCATCCGGCGCACGGCTGGCTGCGCGACCACCTGGTCACCCTCGTCGGCGACCTGGCGGCGGCCTTCGAGGCCGGCAAGGCGGCGGGCACGGTTCGGCCGGACGCACCGTCGGACTCACTGGCCCGGCTCGTGGTCGCGGCGCTGGACGGCCTGCAGGTGCAGTGGCTCGCGGCCGGCGACGCGCCGGTCGGCCGGGAGCAGGGCCGGGGCCGTGACATGGGCGACATCGGCCCGGAGGCCGGCCGGGACACCGGCCCGGACATGGCCACCGACGTCCGGGTGCTCGTCGACGGCCTGGCCCGGCTCTACCGACCGGCCGCCGCGTCCGCCTGACCCGAGCGCCCGGTCGCCGCGCTTCGCGCGTGCCGCAGCGCGTCGGCGGACAGCACCATGAGTGCGAGCCAGACGAGCGCGAACCCGGCCCAGCGGGACAACGGCATGCTCTCGCCGAACCAGAACACGCCGAGCAGGAACTGCAGCACGGGTGTGAGGTACTGCAGCAGGCCGAGCACCGACAGCGGCAGCGCCCGCGCGGCCGCCGCGAAGGCGAGCAGCGGGCCGCAGGTCACCAGACCGGTGGACACGAGCAGCAGGGTGTGCCCCGCACCGAAGCCGACGAAGGTGGCCGATCCCTGCAGGCCGAGCACGGCGAGATAGGCCAGCGCCGGCAGGACCAACACGAGGCCCTCGGCGGTGAGCGAGCTCGTCGGGGGCAGCGGGATGACCTTCTTCACCAGGCCGTAGAGCGCGAAGCTGCACGCCAGGACCACGGCGATCCACAGCAGCCCGCCGCCGGTCACGGCGAGGACGACCACCGCGAGCACCCCCAGCCCGACCGCGGTCCACTGCAGCCGGCGCAGCCGTTCCCGGAAGATCACCACCCCGAGCAGCACGCTGACCAGCGGATTCACGAAGTAGCCGAGCGCAGCCTCGACCACGTGACCGTCGTTGACGGCCCAGATGTAGACGCCCCAGTTGACCGCGATGAGGGCGGCGCCCGCCGCCACCAGCAGCCACACCGATCGGCCGAGGCCGCGCAGCGTGCGCCACCCCCGGACCGCGGTCAGCACGACCGCCGACACCACCAGCGACCAGATCATCCTGTGGGCCAGGATCTCGGTCGCGTCCGCCGGCTGGAGCAGCGGGAAGAACAGCGGGAACAGGCCCCACATCCCGTAGGCGGCGACGCCGAACATCACGCCACGGCGCACGCGTCACCGCCCTCCGGCCGGGCCGCTCGCCGGCATGTGCCCGCCGCGCGGGGCTCCGCTCGACTGCCGGACCGCCCGGCCGTCGCGGCGCTCAGCGGTAGTTGGTGAACTGCAGCGCGATGTCCAGGTCGGCGCCCTTGAGCAGCGCGATCACGCTCTGCAGGTCGTCCCGCTTCTTGCCCGTCACCCGCACCTGATCGCCCTGGATCTGCGCCTGCACGCCCCTGGGCCCCTCGTCCTTGATCCGCTTGACGATGGCCTTGGCCTTGTCGGACGCGATGCCCTGCTGCAGCGTGCCGGATGCCTTGTAGATCTTCCCCGAGGCCTGCGGATCGGCGATGTCCAGCGCCTTCAGCGAGATGCCCCGCTTGATCAGCTTCTCCTTGAACACCTCGATGGCGGCCTTGCAGCGCTCCTCGGTGGCGGCGCTGATCGTCACCCCCTGCTCGCCGGCCCACGCGATGGACGCGTCCGTGCCGCGGAAGTCGAACCGCTGCGACAACTCCTTCGCCGCCTGGTTCAGCGCGTTGTCGGCCTCCTGCCGGTCGACCTTGCTGACGATGTCGAACGAGGCGTCTGCCATCACTGCCTGCCCTTCGCGATTCTCGGTGGTCCGTGGCCGGGGGCCGCAGCCATTCTTCACACCCGGGCGGAGCCGCGGCGCCGGCACCGTCGCACGGCAGCCGGAACGCCTGCGGGATCGCCCCGTGGTGGGGTGTCGCGGCGGGCGGTCGCGGCGCCGCGGGGGCACTCTGCACGATTCGGTTCCCCACGGGGTGCCCTAGTACGCTGTGCGGGCGCTTGCGGCCCCGTGTCGCGGCGCCGCTTCACGGCGACGGCAGGTTGCCCGAGTGGCCAAAGGGAGCTGACTGTAAATCAGCCGGCAATGCCTACGGGGGTTCGAATCCCTCACCTGCCACCACCCGCGCGGGGCCGGATCCGCCGAGGGGTCCGGCCAACCGGGTGACAACCGCGTCCCGGACGATCATTCCGCGGTGAAAGGCTGCCGCGAATCGGCTGCTGGCGCTACGCTCCGTATATGTTGGGGGTCGATGGCGGCTCTGCCGTGGGCGGCTGGACGTGTGCTGTCCCCCGAACGCGGATCACCATGACCTCGGGGCATTCGCGATGACGGTCGAGCGGGTGCCCTTCGATACCTCGGTGGAGCCCCGCCCCCCCAGCCGGACCGGCAAGCAGGTCTTCCCGATCGTCGCTGCGGTCATCTTCGCCGTCTCGGCGGTGCTCTGGTGGCTCGTGCTGCGCACGGAGCAGGTGACGACGGACACCACGACCCTGGTGGTCGGCGCCCTCGTGCTGATCCTGCTGTTCATGGGCGGCGAGCTCTACCCGCTGCAGATCGAGGTGCGCCGGGAGACCGTGCTGGTCAGCGGTTCCGAGCTGCCGATGGTGCTCGGCCTGCTGCTGCTGCCCGCCTGGGTCGTGGGCGCGACCGGGCTCCTCGCCGGCGCGGTGGTGTTCCTGGCCCGGCGCGACTCGTGGCGGAACATCGCGGTCAACCTCTCGTTCATCGCCATCGAGACCGGCACCGCCGCGTTCGTCATGCAGACGATCGTCACGCCCGAGAGCCCCATCGCGATGCGCTATCTCGGCGCTGCGGTGGGCGTGCTGGCCGGCGCCCTGATGTCCGCGCTGCTGGTCGGGCTGACCTACCGGCTGCTCGGGCCGGCGGAGCCGCTGCGCAGGGTCATCGGGCGATCGATGCTCTCCGCCGCCGCGATCGTCGTCTTCGGGCTCGTCGGCTACACGGTCTGGATGTCGGGCCCGGCCGGCCCGCTGCTGAGCATCGCCCTCGCGCTGGTGCTGGTCGTGATCTACCGGACCTACCAGCGGTTCCTGCGCCAGCACACCGACCTGTCCCGGATGTACACGTTCGCGCGGCTGGTCACGGGTGCCGGCACCACCACCGACGAGTGGCGCGGCGCCGTCGAACAGGTGCGCGACCAGCTGAACGCGAAGGTCGGCGTGCTGCGGCTGTTCGACGGCGACGTCGAGGTGCGCACGGTGGGGATGACCGCCGAGGGCGAGATCAACGTGCTGCCCGCCGCGCCGAACGATCCGCTCCTCGCATCCGCCCGCTCGCTGGGCCAGATCAGGGCCACCAAGGAGACCGCGTACGACCCGGCGGTGCTGGCGGCGATCGACGCCAGGCGGGCGTCCGAGGTGATGGTGGTCCCGCTGCGCTCCGGCGACCGGGACCGCGGGTTCCTCGAGGTCCGCGACCGGCGGTCGCGCTGGGGCCGGTTCGGCGCCGACGACCTGAAGATGCTCGAGACGCTCAGCCAGCACGTCGCCACCGCGCTGGACAACCTGCGGCTGCTCGAGACGCTGCGGCACGAGGCCTACCACGACGCCGTCACCGGGCTCTACAACCGGCTCGGCCTGACCGTCGGCGCGCAGCTGCAGGTCGATTCCGGCCGCGCGATCGCCATCGTGCTGGTCGAGCTGAACGTGCTGTCCCAGGTGAACAACGCGCTCGGCCACGATCGCGGCGAGCAGCTGCTGCGCGCGGCCGGCGAGCGCCTGGTGGGTTTCGCGGGCGAGGGCAAGCCGGTGGCCCGGATCGAGGGCGACCGGTTCGCCGTGCTCATCGGCGACCAGTCGGAACCCGAGCTGACGGCGTTCGGCGGTCAGCTGCTCACGGTGATCGAGCGGCCGTACTCGCTGGACGGGATCGAGGTCGATCCGCAGCCGTTCGTCGGCATCGCCGGTGCCGGCGACGACCCGCGCGACTCGCTGGCGCCGATCACCCGGGATCCCAGCGCCCTGCTGCAGCGGGCCGAGATGGCGATGCTCGCCGCGCGGGGCCACCAGGAGGCGCTGCAGATCTACCGCTCGAGCATGGGCGAGGTCTACCGCCGGCGGTTCCAGCTGGTCACCCAGTTCCGGCAGGCCATCGAGCAGGGCCGGATCGTGGTGCACTACCAGCCGAAGATCCGCCTCGCCGACCGCGAGCTGATCGGCGTCGAGTCGCTGGTGCGCTGGATGCACCCGGAGTTCGGGCTGGTCTCGCCGGCCGAGTTCGTCGAGGCGATCGAGGCCACCGGCTCCATCGACATCCTGCTCGAGCACGTGCTGGACATCGTGCTGCAGCAGCTGCGCGACTGGGGCGACGAGGGCCTGCGGATCTCCGCTGCGGTGAATCTCTCGGTGCGCAATCTGCTCGGCGAGGACTTCCCCGCCTCCGTCGCCCGGGCGCTGCAGAAGCACGGCGTGCCGGCCGAGCTGCTGACCTTCGAGATCACCGAGTCCAGCGTCATGGCCGACCCCGAACACTCGCTGCCGGTGCTGCGCCGGCTGCACTCGATGGGCATCGGGCTGTCGGTCGACGACTTCGGCACCGGCTACTCCTCGCTCGCGTACCTGCGCCGGCTGCCGATCGACGAGATCAAGATCGACCGCTCGTTCGTCCTCGGCATGGCCACCGACCTGGGCGACCTGGCGATCGTGCGGGCGATCGTCGATCTCGGGCACTCGCTGGGGCTGCGGGTCGTCGCCGAGGGCGTGGAGGAGGAGGGCGCCAGGGACGCGCTGCGCGAGATGAAGTGCGACCAGGCGCAGGGCTTCCTGATCTCGCGACCGATGCCGCTCGACCGGTTCCAGGCCTGGCTCGGTTCCCGCACGGTGAGCATCTACGACCCGGCGTCGACCACCCACGTGCTGCGGCTGATGAGCTGAGCCGGCCGGCGCGTCAGCCAACCGCGGGATTCCGTTCGTGCGGCGATCGGCCGCCGACCGGCGGAGGCCCGATCGCCGCGCTGTTCGCGGGACGAACGCCCTGGGGTAGAGTTGTCCAGGCTGTCTGCGGGGCGCACGCCCTCGTGCGCGCAGCCGATATCGCCCCTTTAGCTCAGTCGGCAGAGCGTCTCCATGGTAAGGAGAAGGTCTACGGTTCGATTCCGTAAAGGGGCTCGGAAGAAGCGACCGGCGGGTGGTGTTGCACCAGCCGGACGTCCTCCCGGCAGGGGTGAGTAGGCCCCTCCCGCAGTGGCGGTGTAGCTCAGTCGGTAGAGCAAGCGGCTCATAATCGCTGTGTCGCCGGTTCAAGTCCGGCCACCGCTACCAGCACCATCGACAACACGATCACGGCGGCGCCCCGGCGCGGCCTGACCCGACCCCGCGGCGTGGGCCCACGCCGCGGCGTGCACCTGCAACGAAGAAAGAGGCAGCTACCGTGGCCGCCACCGATGTCCGCCCCAAGATCACCTTGGCGTGCGAGGAATGCAAGCACCGCAACTACATCACCCGCAAGAACCGCCGCAACGATCCCGATCGCCTCGAGATCAAGAAGTTCTGCCCGAACTGCGGCGTGCACCGCAAGCACAAAGAAACCCGCTGACGCGAGGCGGCGCTGGCGTGGCGCTGGACCCCGCCTTCGTCGGCCGGGAGTACCCGCTGACGGAGACGTACGTCGTGGGCGTGGAGAAGATCCGCGAGTTCGCCGCGGCGATCGGCGACGACAACCCGCTGTACCACGACCGGGCGGCGGCGCGAGCGGCCGGACACCCCGACCTGGTGGCGCCGCCGACCCTGCCGATCGCGGTGATCGCCCGGGCGCAGGACGCGGTGCTGTTCGACCCCGCGCTCGGTCTCGACTTCTCCCGCGTCGTGCACCTGGACCAGCGGTTCGTCAGCCACCGGCCGATCCACGCCGGGGACGAGCTGTCCACCACCGTGGTCATCGACTCGATCAGGGTGCTGGCCGGCAACGACGTGATCACCCTGCGCACCGAGATCACCGACGCCGCGGGCGCGGCGGTCAGCACGACCTACGGCGCACTGGTCTCCCGCGCCGAGCCGGTCCCGTCGTCGTGACGCCGGCCTTCGACGCGGTCGCGGTCGGCGACGCGCTGCCCCCGCTCACGCTGCGGGTGACCCGGGTGCAGCTCGTCCGCTACGCGGGCGCGTCCGGCGACTTCAACCCGATCCACTGGAACGAGCGCGCGGCCATGGCGGTCGACCTGCCCGGTGTGATCGCGCACGGCATGCTCACCATGGGCGCGGCCGGCCGCGTCGTCACCGACTGGGCGGGCGACCCCGGCCGCGTCCGCGAGTACGAGACCCGTTTCACCCGCCCCGTTGTCGTGCCCGACGACGCGGACGGCGCAACCGTCGAGGTGACCGCGGCGGTGAAGGCGCTGGACGCCGACGCCCGCACCGCCAGGGTGGACATCACCGCGACGTTCGCCGGGCAGACCGTGCTCGGCAAGTGCCGCGCGGTCGTCGCGCTGGACTGACCGGCTGCTCCGGGGGGCGCACGGCTTCCGGCGCGAGTCGGCCGTCCGCACCCGGCGCGGTGCCTCCGCACCCGGCGCCGAACCCCTTGTGCGGATCGCCCCCGGCTTGCGCGGACTGCGCCCGGACCGTGTGTGCGGCAGCCCGCGCTGCGCGGCGCGCGCGCCCGGGTCAGTCGCGCGCGGTGGCCAGGAACTCGCCCATCCGCGTGACGCCGGTGGCCAGGTCGTCGTCGCCCAGCGCGTAGGACAGCCGGAAGTAGCCCGGGGTGCCGAACGCCTCCCCGGGCACGACCGCCACCTCGGCCCGATCCAGCACCAGGGACGCGAGCTCGCCGGACGACGCCGGGCGGGCGCCGTCGAAGTTCCGGCCGATCAGCCCCGTCACCGAGGGATACGCGTAGAAGGCGCCCTCGGGCTCCGGGCAGCTCACCCCCGGGATCCCGTTCAGCAGCTCGACCATGCGCCGGCGCCGGCGATCGAACGCCGACCGCATCTCGGCGACGGCGGTGAGCGGGCCGGCCACCGCGGTGAGCGCGGCCTGCTGCGCCACGTTGCAGACGTTGGAGGTCAGGTGCGACTGCATGTTGGTCGCGGCCTTGACCACGTCCTTCGGGCCGAGCATCCAGCCCACCCGCCAGCCCGTCATGGCGTACGTCTTCGCGACGCCGTTCAGCACCACGCAGCGGTCGAGGATCTCCGGCGCCACCACGGGCATGGACGCGTGCCGCGCTCCGGCGTAGGTCAGGTGCTCGTAGATCTCGTCGGTGACGACCCAGATCCCCCGCTCGGCCGCCCAGCGCCCGATGGCCGCGACCTGGTCGGGCGGGTAGACCGCGCCGGTCGGGTTCGACGGCGAGCAGAACAGCAGCACCTTGGTGCGCGGCGTCAGCGCCGCCTCCAGCCGGTCGACGTCCACGAGGTAACCCGTGGTCTCGTCGGCCACCACCGGCACCGGCAGGCCGCCGGCCAGAGCGATCGCCTCGGGGTACGTCGTCCAGTACGGCGCGGGCAGCAGCACCTCGTCGCCCGGATCGAGCAGGGTGGCGAAGGCCTGGTAGACGGCCTGCTTGCCGCCGTTGGTGATCAGGACCTGCTCCGGCGCGACCGTCAGGCCGGAGTCGCGCAGCGTCTTCTCGGCGACCGCGGCCCGCAGCGCCGGAAGGCCGGCGGCCGGGGTGTAGCGGTGGTTGGCGGGGTTCGCGCACGCGGCCATCGCGGCCTGCACGATGTACTCCGGGGTCGGGAAGTCCGGCTCGCCGGCGCCGAAGCCGATGACCGGCCGCCCGGCCGCCTTCAGCGCCTTCGCCCTCGCGTCGACCGCGAGCGTCGCCGACTCCGCGATCCCGCCGATCCTGGCCGACAGGCGCGGCCGGGTCGCGGCGCCGGTCCCGCGGTCGGCGACGCCCTGGCTCGCGGCGGTGGCGGCGGACGGCGGGGAGGCGGCGGGGACGGAACCCGGTGCGGCATCGGTGCCCACCGGTGCTGAGCTGGTCATGCGACCCATCGTGGCACGCCAGCCGGGCCGCGACGGCTGCCGGGGCGGCCCGCGACTGTTGGTCCGGACCCCCACCGGTGGCCTACACTGGTCGTTCTGGGGTGTGCTGGAGCTTGCCCGATTGCGGACGATCCGGTCTCGAGGATCGACTGCGAGAGGCGGGCCGGGCACATCCCGGATTTGCGATCGGGGTACTGCGCCGGCGGTTGCGGCGGGGCACCAAAGGGGCGTAGCTCAACTGGCAGAGCAGCGGTCTCCAAAACCGCAGGTTGCAGGTTCAAGTCCTGTCGCCCCTGCAGCACGACGACCGGTGGCGACGGGCGGACGCGGTCGGCGGCAGGCAGCAGCGATACCGAGCAGCACCGAGAAGGACGAGAGATCGAGTGAGCAACGACCACGACGACGTGACCGGCGACGGGCACGAGGCCGCCCGGTCCGCGTCGGGTGAGCCGGACGACTCGACGCCGACCGGCGCCGCCGGGCCGGCATCGGCCGCAGCGGACTCCGGGCCGGCGCCGGACCCGGCCGACCCCGACACCGGGTCGGACGAGGACGCAGCGGCCGGTGCGGCCGGTGCGGCCGCAAGCGGGTCGGGCCGGGTCGCCGCCGGGTCGGCGCGCGCCGCCGCCCGCCGGTCCGCGGCCAGGGCCGCCACCACGGAGAGCAAGGGTGCCGCGACGCCGGGCCGGTCGGCCACCGCGACGGAGCGGCCGAACATCTTCGGCCGGATCGCCCGGTTCCTCCGCGAGGTGGTCTCCGAGCTGCGCAAGGTCATCTGGCCGACCCGCAACCAGATGGTCACCTACACCATCGTGGTGATCATCTTCGTGTCCTTCATGGTCGCCCTGGTGGCCGGGCTGGACGTGCTGTTCGCCAGGGCAGTGCTGGCGATCTTCGGGTGATCCGGGGATCACGCCGGGGAGCGGCACCGACCGCGGCCACCAGGGTCGACGGCACGGATCGATGTGCCGCACAGACAGAACGGACCTGAGCGCTCGATGGCGAGCGGGTCCGATCGAGAGCAGGAAGTGAGAACGAGAGTGTCGAGCCACTCGCCCTTCGGGGCCGAGAATTCCGGCGATGAGCAGTTCCGGGACGTCGTGCTGAGCGACGGTGAGCAGACCACGGTCGCGTCCGTCACCGAGTCGCCCGTGTTCGCGCAGGCCACCGACGACCGCTCCGCGGCCAACGGCGCCTCCGCCGCGGCCGAGGCATCCGCCGAGCAGCCGGAGGACTCCATCCAGGACGCGGCCGAGGGTGAGGCCGAGGAGATCGGGCTGGCCGTCGAGGCCGCGCGGGACGCGTCGACGGGCGTGACCGACGGCGGGACCGACGGCGCCGCCGCCGGCGGCGTGGTCGACGAGGCGGGTCCCGAGGCCGGGGTGGCGCCGGACCAGGAGCCGGTCGGGGAGCCGGTCGAGGAGGCCGACCCGGCCGAGGAGCTCCGCTCCGCGCTGCGCCGCGCCCACGGCGACTGGTACGTCGTGCACTCGTACGCCGGCTACGAGAACAAGGTCAAGACGAATCTCGAGACGCGGATCAAGTCCCTCGACATGGAGGACTTCATCTACCAGATCGAGGTCCCGACCGAAGAGGTCACCGAGATCAAGAACGGCGTGCGCAAGCAGGTGCAGCGCAAGGTCTACCCGGGCTACATCCTGGTCCGGATGGATCTGACCGACGCGTCCTGGAGCGCCGTCCGGAACACCCCGGGGGTCACCGGGTTCGTCGGCGCCACGGCGCAGCGGCCGTCCGCGCTGTCGGTCGACGAGGTCGTCAAGATCCTGGCGCCGGCCGCCCCGCGGAAGGCGCACGCAGCGCAGGCCGGCCCCGGCGCCGCGCCGACGCGCACCGAGGTGGACTTCACCGTCGGCGAGTCCGTGACCGTCATGGACGGCCCGTTCGCCACGCTGCCCGCCACGATCAACGAGGTCAACGCGGACGCGCAGAAGCTCAAGGTGCTGGTCTCGATCTTCGGGCGCGAGACGCCCGTGGAGCTGACCTTCACCCAGGTCGCCAAGATCTGACCCGGCGCTCCGCCGGTCGCGTCCTGCCCGAGCCCGAACCCATCCGTCAGGAACCCACGAAGGAAGCAACGAGGATGCCCCCCAAGAAGAAGAAGCTCGCAGCGATCGTCAAGCTGCAGATCAAGGCCGGCCTGGCCACCCCGGCCCCGCCGGTCGGCCCGGCGCTCGGCCAGCACGGCGTCAACATCATGGAGTTCTGCAAGGCCTACAACGCCGCGACCGAGTCGCAGCGGGGCGACGTGGTTCCCGTCGAGATCAACATCTACGAGGACAGGTCGTTCGACTTCAAGCTGAAGACCCCGCCGGCCGCGCGGCTGCTGCTCAAGGCCGCCGGCGTCGAGAAGGGCTCCGGCACGCCGCAGTCGAAGAAGGTCGCCTCGGTCTCCGCCGCGCAGGTGCGGGAGATCGCGACCCTCAAGCAGGTGGACCTCAACGCGAACGACATCGAGGCCGCCGAGAAGATCATCGCCGGTACCGCCCGGTCGATGGGCATCACGATCAGCGGCTGACACCGCCCGGCGGGTCCCGCCGGCGACAATCGAAGAACGCACCACGTGGGAGGGCCGAGCGCGGCCCGTGGCAACCACACCCTCCGCACCGGGACGCCCGTCCCGGAGCTCGCAGCACCGAGGAGACAGCGATGAAGCGCAGCAAGGCATACCAGCAGGCGGCTCAGGAGATCGACCGCACGCAGCTCTACTCCCCGCTCGAGGCGGCGGAGCTGGCCAAGAAGACCTCGCCGAGCAAGATGGACGCGACCGTCGAGGTCGCCATGCGGCTCGGCGTCGACCCCCGCAAGGCCGACCAGATGGTCCGCGGCACCGTCAACCTGCCGCACGGCACCGGCAAGACCGCGAGGGTGATCGTGTTCGCGGTCGGCGACAAGGCCGCCGAGGCCGAGGCCGCCGGCGCGGACGAGGTCGGTTCCGACGACCTGATCGCCCGCATCCAGGGCGGCTGGCTCGACTTCGACGCCGCGATCGCCACCCCGGACCAGATGGCCAAGGTGGGCCGCATCGCCCGCATCCTCGGCCCGCGCGGCCTGATGCCGAACCCGAAGACCGGCACCGTCACCCCGGACGTCACCAAGGCCGTCGCGGACATCAAGGGCGGCAAGATCAATTTCCGGGTCGACAAGGCCGCCAACCTGCACCTGGTGATCGGCAAGGTCTCGTTCCCGACGGACCAGCTGGTGGAGAACTACGCCGCCGCGCTCGACGAGGTGCTGCGGTCGAAGCCGGCCGCCGCCAAGGGCCGCTACCTCAAGAAGGTCGCGTTCGCGACGACGATGGGCCCCGGCATTCCGGTCGACCCGACGCGCACCCGGAACCTGCTCGAGGCCGACGAGGCCTGATCGGCGAGGCCGTCCTGCGGGGTCGCACCGCGGGGCGGCCCGATCGATCCTCCCGGGCACCGGGCCGGTGCATTTGGTTCCGGATCCGGCCGTCCCGTACCCTGGATCCCGATCCACCGAAGACCGTCGGCTCCCGCGCGTGCGGGTGAAGGTTCCGGACCCGTCCGGGCGGCCCACGCAGGGGGACGAGGTCAGCACCGCGCGGTCCGTCGAGGCCGCCGCTCACGCCCCGTGCCGTTGCGCCGGGGCGTTCGTCGTCTCCGTGCCCTTCCCCGGTGCCCTTCCCCCGCGCCCCGGGCAGCCGCCCGTCCGGCGTGGGCGCTCGAACCGGGCCGTCGACCATCGACGGGCCATGGATGTCAGGAAGGAGGCGACGAATGGCACAGGCCGACAAGGTCGCCACAGTCGCCGAGATCGCCGAACGGTTCCGCTCCTCGACCGCGGCGCTGATCACCGAGTACCGCGGCCTCACGATGGCCCAGCTCACCGAGCTGCGCCGCTCGCTCGGCACGGACACGGCGTACACCATCGCCAAGAACACGCTGGTGAAGCGGGCGGCCGCGGACGCCGGTGTGCAGGGCCTCGACGAGCTGTTCGTGGGCCCGACCGCGGTCGCGTTCGTCTCCGGCGAGCCGGTCGACGCCGCCAAGGCGTTGCGGGAGTTCGCCAGGGCGCACCCGCTGCTGGTGATCAAGGGTGGGCTGCTCGACGGCCGCGCCCTGGAGCCCGCCGAGGTCACCAAGCTGGCCGACCTGGAGTCGCGCGAGGTGCTGCTGGCCAAGCTGGCGGGCGCGATGAAGGCGAGCCTGACGAAGGCGGCGATCGTGTTCAACGCGCTGCCGACCAAGACCGCGCAGCTCATCGCCGCGCTGCAGGAGAAGAAGGCCGCCGACGGTGACGCCGATCTGGGCGTGACCGAGTCCGTGGAGGCCGCGACGGAAACCGCGACCGACACTGCGACCGACACCGGCGACCGACACTGCGACCGACACTGCGACCGACACTGCGACCGACACTGCGACCGACACTGCGACCGACACTGCGACCGCCGAGTCCACCGAGGAGACGGCCGACGCCTCGGCCTGATCCGACCAGCCCCATCCGGTCGGATCACCGATCGGCTCAACCCCAGCACGACCGCACGGGACGTCAACCCTCCCGGGCACGGAACTGAAAGGAACGCCACCATGGCGAAGCTGACCACCGACGAGCTCCTCGACGCGTTCAAGGAGCTCACCCTCATCGAGCTGTCCGACTTCGTGAAGCAGTTCGAGGAGACCTTCGGCGTCACCGCCGCGGCCCCCGTTGCCGTCGCGGGCGCGGCCGGCCCGGCGGCCGGTGCCGCCCCGGCCGAGGCCGCCGAGGAGCAGGACGAGTTCGACGTCGTCCTCGAGGCCGCCGGCGAGAAGAAGGTCCAGGTCATCAAGGCAGTCCGCGAGCTCGTCTCCGGGCTGGGCCTCAAGGAGGCCAAGGACCTGGTCGACGCGGCGCCGAAGCCGGTGCTGGAGAAGGCCACCAAGGAGGCCGCCGAGGCCGCCAGGGCCAAGCTGCAGGAGGCCGGCGCCACCGCCACCATCAAGTGACCTCCACACCCGGAGCCCTGACGGCGCGCTGACGCCGCGTTCCACCGCTACACCGTCGAACACCGCGGGCCGATTCCTTCCGGACGACCCGCGGTGTTCGGCGTCTCGCCCCTTGTCTCGCCGCGGCGCCGGCGACCGCGAGCGGATCTATGTCGCCGACGCGGTGCGGGCTCCGCGGCGGCTTCCGTCCCCTCGTGGCGATGGTGCCGGGCGGCGGTCAGCGGATCACCGACGGCGACGACGCCTGGCCGATGAGCAGGCGGGGCCCTCCGGTGCCGTCGACCGGCAGCGCCCAGACGTCGAACTCGCCGCCGCGCTCGCCGGTCAGCGGCAGGGCATAGAGGACGGTCGCGTCGTCGAGCCATTCCACCTGGTCGTCGACGCTGCGGTCCTCGGGCAGCGCGGTCTCGACCCCGGACGCCAGGTCCAGCACGGCGAGCCCCCAGCCGTCGTCCCGCCGCTTCTTGTAGGCGACCCTGGTGCCGTCCGGGGACAGCGATGGGCATTCCGCGCCCGGGCGCACCGTCTCGACCGTCCGGGCGCCGATCGAGCCCCGCGCCAGCCACGGCTCGCCGCCGAAGGACGCGGTCACGTAGAAGGTGTCGTCGTCGGCGAACGTCACGCCCCAGAAGTTCCGGTCGACGGGGAAGATCGGCTCGCCGTCCTGCAGCAGCTGGAAGTCCTCCAGATGCAGGCTGGTCCCGTCGTCCAGGCTGGTGATGTACGTCCGGGTGGAGAAGCCCGCCGTGAGGTAGGAGTCGCCCGTCACGAATCCGGTGATGGCCGCGATGCGCCCGTCCGCCGACAGCCGCGCGCGGCTGGGGATGCCGGCCCGCTCGGTGCCGAACTGCACGGCGCCGTCCGCCGACAGGGCCTGCTCGACGTAGGTCGAGGTGATCCCCGCGTTGCTGAGCAGGCACAGCGTCGTGGCGGCGGCGGCGTCCACCCGCTGGCAGTCCGTGCCGGTCAGCGCGCGCGGCCCGCCCGGATCGTCCGCGGCGACCATCGCCACCCTGCCGTAGTCCGGCCCGATCGCCGTGTTACGGAACACGATCCGCGCCGCGCCCTCGAACGCCGCCGAGTCCGCGATCGCCGGGACCGGGGTGCCGGCGGGCACGTCGTCGCGCTGCGTCGCCCGCCAGACCAGGTAGCCCGCGGTGCCGCCCACGACGAGCACGCAGACGGCGACGAAGAGCGCGAGGCGCGTCCGCCCGGTCACGCCGCCGCCGCCTCGAGCGGGCGCACCCGGCGGACCAGCGACCAGGCGATCGGCAGCGCCACCGCCAGTGCGGCGGCCACCGTCAGCACGGCGGACTGCCGGCCGACCTGCAGCCAGAGCCAGCCGAAGCCCAGCGACGCCAGCAGACGCGCGCCGGCGACCACCGACTGGGTCGTCGCGATCGCGCTGCCCCGCACACCGGCCGGCACGAGCGATGACGTGGCCGCCGACAGCACGCCGTCGGTGGCCGCGTAGAACGACCCGAGCAGCAGCAGGCACAGGATCATGCCGGGCACCCCCGCGCCGAAGGCGGCGGCGAGGTAGGCGAGCAGCAGCAGGCCGTAGCCCGCGACGTAGACGCGCATGCGGCCGATCCGGTCCGCGAGCCGGCCGAACGGCACGGCCAGCGCCAGGTAGGCGACGTTCGTCCCGACGAAGAGCAGGGGAAACCACACCGCGCCGAGGTCGTCGCGGTCCTGCAGCACCAGATAAAGGAAGCCGTCGCTGATCGTGAGCAGCCCGAGCAGGCCTGCCGCGCCGGCGAGCCGGCGGAACGGGCCGCCCAGCAGCAGCCGGAGCGACGGCCGCGACGGCGACGGCTCGCCCGGGTTGGCCTCGCGATTGGGTCGCAGGTCGGGCACCAGCAGCACGAGCAACGCCAGCCCGACGATCGCCGCGGCGAACGACGCCAGGAAGACGGCGGTGTAGTCGGCCGGCAGCAGCAGGAGGATCCCGAACGCCAGCAGCGGTCCCAGCACCGCACCGGTGGTGTCCAGCGAGCGATGCACGCCGAACGCGCGGCCGAGGAATCGGGGCTCGGTCGAGGCGGCGATGAGCGCGTCCCGCGGCGCCGTCCGCAACCCCTTGCCGAGCCTGTCCGCGGTGACGACGGCGAGGATGCCACCGAGCGCCGAGACCGGGAGCAGTGCCAACCGGGCGATCGCGGACAGGCCGTACCCGATCACCGCGATCCGCTTGGGCCGGTCCGTGCGGTCCGACAGCCAGCCGCCGGCGAGCCGTACCACGGTGCTCGCACCCTGGTAGAGCCCGTCCACCAACCCGTAGGCCAGTGGGCTCAGGCCGAGGACCGATGTGAGGTACAGGGGGAGCACGGAGGCGGTCGCCTCCGACGACACGTCGGTCAGCAGGCTGACGAAGCCCAGCAGGACGACGGTGCGCGCGACCCGGCCGCCCGAGCCGGATCCGCCGCCGCCCGGCTCGCCGGGCCGCGGTCGATCGCTGAGGTACACGCGCCGGCCTTTCCCGCAGGTGAGCAGCAGTCTAGGACGCCCGGCGGCCCTCCGGCCGTCGTCCGACGCGGGGTGGCCCGATGATCACCCTCTCGGGGCCGGCTCCGGCGTGCGGGCGGGATCGGGCGGGGCTTCGCCCGGGAACGAGGCCGGCCGCCCGCGCAACCGGGCCGCCGGGCAGCCCCTTCGAGCCCCCGCGCGACGGCCGTCGGAACGGACTGAGCACAATCGACAGGCATGAGCGCCGCCGCGACGGATCCGACGCCGGGGACCGGCCTCGACGGGCGGACTGCGGTCGTCACCGGCGGCGGGAGCGGGATCGGCGAGGCGTGCGCCCGCCGACTCGCGGCGCTCGGCGCGAAGGTCACGGTCGCGGACGTGGACCCGGCCGCGGCGCAGCGCGTGGCCGACGAGATCGGCGGCACCGCCTGGCAGGTGGACCTCGCGGCCACCGGGGGGCTCGACGGGCTGCGGCTGGAGGCAGAGATCCTGGTGAACAACGCCGGCATCCAGCGGGTCAGCCCGATCGAGGAGTTCGACCCCGACGACTTCCGCCGGATGATGCGCCTGATGGTCGAGGCCCCGTTCCTGCTCATCCGCGCGTGCCTGCCGCACATGTACGAGCGCGGCTGGGGGCGCGTGCTCAACGTCTCGTCGGTGCACGGGCTGGTCGCGTCGCCCTACAAGTCGGCCTACGTCACGGCCAAGCACGCGCTGGAGGGGCTGTCCAAGGTGACCGCGCTCGAGGGTGGCGGCCACGGCGTCACCAGCAACTGCGTGAATCCGGGGTACGTGCGCACCCCGCTGGTGGAGAAGCAGATCGCCGACCAGGCACGCATCCACGGCATCCCCGAGCGGGACGTGGTGGCCACCGTGCTGCTCGCCGAGTCGACCATCAAGCGACTCGTCGAGCCGGCCGAGGTCGCCTCCCTGGTCGGCTGGCTCGTCGGTCCGGACGCCGGCATGGTCACCGGCGCCTCGTACTCGATGGACGGCGGGTGGCTGGCTCGATGACGCACGACTACCGCACCGTCGACGTGCCGGTCCGCGGCGGCCGGCTGCGCGTGGGGGTCTGGGAGCCGGCCGACCCCGAGCTCACGGGCGGCCCGGCCGGCGACGGGACGGCCGGCGCCCCGACGGTGCTCGCGATCCACGGGATCACCGCGACGCACCGCGCCTGGCAACTGGTCGCGCCGCTGCTGACCGGCGTCCGGATCGTCGCGCCGGACCTGCGCGGCCGCGGCCGGTCGAACGCGCTGCCGCCGCCCTACGGGATGGCCACGCACGCCGACGACGCGGCGGCCGCGCTGGACCACCTCGGCATCGACCGGGCCACCGTCGTCGGGCACTCCATGGGCGCGTACGCCGCGGTGGTGCTGCACGCCCGCCACCCGGACCGCGTCGGCGGCCTGGTGCTCGTCGACGGCGGGTTGCCCATCCCCGTGCCGCCCGGCACGGACGCCGGGCAGGCGACGCAGGCGCTGCTCGGACCGGCCGCGGCGCGGCTGGCCACGGAGTTCCCCGACCGCGAGACCTACACCGGCTTCTGGCGGGCCCATCCGGCGTTCGGGTCGTACTGGAACGACGCCGTCCGCGACTACGCCGAGTACGA
The DNA here is from genome assembly GCA_963844455.1 of uncultured Actinomycetota bacterium. Lineage (GTDB taxonomy): Bacteria > Actinomycetota > Actinomycetes > Mycobacteriales > Nakamurellaceae > Nakamurella. The sequence continues at coordinate 25,201 of CAWJOH010000004.1, read as the reverse complement.
CCTGCAGGGGACCCCGCCGCGGTTGCGTGCGTCGACGGCGCCCGAGGTCATGCTGGCGGACTCCGCCGCGCTGTTCGGCGAGCCGGGCTACGCGGAGGCGCTGCGCGCGCTGCCGACGCCGACGGTCCTGCTCCGGGCTCCGCGCGGACTGCTCGACGACGAACTCGGCCCCGAGGTGGCCGCCGGCGTCGCGGCCTGGGAGCGCGAGCTGCCGATGCTGCGCGTGTCCGTCGTGCCGGACGTCAACCACTACACGGTGCTGCTCGCCGCCGACGGCGCCGCCGCCGTGGCGGCCGCGATCCGCGGCGCCGTGGACTCGATTCCCGCGTCCTGACAGCGCGTCTCCTGCGCCGGCCGGCGGGCGCGCGCGCTCGGGCTCGTCGTCGCGGGCGCGCACCGGTTCGGGGCGACCGCACGGGCCTCCGGACCTGCGTGCGGCCGCCCGGAACCCGTGCGGTCGGGCCGGAACGGGTGCGGCGGCGGCCCGCACGCCGCGCGTCTTTCCGCCGGTCAGCACCGGTGCGACGGGCAGTCCGATGCACTTTGATGCTTGACGGATCCGAGTCGGCGGGCCACCCTTGTTGCTACGACGTCGGTCATATGCAGGGCCGCGTCCCTTGGTACGCAGTCCGCCCGTGCACCGCCTGGGTTGAGCCGGTCAGGCTTCCCGCGGCGCAGGCGGTCGCGCCGAAGGGCACGTCTCGACAGGGCTGCCCTTCGGTGCTAAGCTGCATGTTTGCGCTGCCCTCTTCGCGCTGCCCTTGATCAGGGGGACTCTCGCCGTCACGTGCACGGGGTCTTTCTGCTTGCCTGGCAGCCGCTCGAGGCCCGCGGTCGTCGGGTTCGGACTCCTCCACCCCTCGGTCGCTCGCAGCCGGGCACGGCACCGATCACCACCAGCACCGATCACCACCAGCACCGATCACCACCAGCACGACAGCACGAGCCACACCAGCCCGCGGCAAACCAGCCGCGACCGTGAAATGTGACGCTCGACGGGCCTGGGCCGCCCAGGCACGGAGGCGTCAGACAGCGCATGTCCTCGAAAGGACGCATCTTGGCAGTCACCAGCACGCCCAAGACCACCGCCGGAACCCTGGCCAACGGAATCCCGAATCGCGTCTCGTTCGCCAAGCTCCGCGAACCGCTCGAAGTACCGAACCTCCTCGCCCTGCAGACCGAATCGTTCGAGTGGCTGGTGGGCGCCCAGGCGTGGCGCGACCGCCAGGCCGATCCGCTGGCGAGTGGCCTCGACGAGATCCTCGAGGAGATCTCCCCGATCGAGGACTTCTCCGGCAACCTGTCGCTGTCCTTCTCCGACCCGCGCTTCGACGAGGTCAAGGCCTCCGAGGAGGAGTGCCGGGACAAGGACATGACGTATTCGGCGCCGCTGTTCGTCACCGCCGAGTTCATGAACGGCGAGACCGGCGAGATCAAGTCGCAGACCGTCTTCATGGGTGACTTCCCGATGATGACGAGCAAGGGCACGTTCATCATCAACGGCACCGAGCGGGTCGTGGTCTCCCAGCTCGTGCGGTCGCCCGGCGTCTACTTCGACAAGAACCTCGACAAGACGGCCGGCAAGGACGTCTTCTCCGTCAAGGTCATCCCGTCGCGCGGTGCCTGGCTGGAGTTCGACATCGACAAGCGCGACACCATCGGCGTGCGCATCGACCGCAAGCGCCGCCAGCCGGTGACCGTGCTGCTGAAGGCCCTGGGCTGGGAGACCGAGCGGATCCGCGAGAAGTTCGCGTGGTCCCCGGTCCTGCTGTCGACCCTGGAGAAGGACCACATCGCCGGCGCCGACGAGGCGCTGCTGGACATCTACCGCAAGCTGCGCCCGGGCGAGCCGCCGACGAAGGAGAGCGCGCAGGCCCTGCTGGAGAACCTGTTCTTCAAGGACAAGCGCTACGACCTGGCCAAGGTCGGCCGGTACAAGGTCAACAAGAAGCTGGGCCTCGACCTGCCGACGACGGTGGGCACCCTGACCGAGGACGACCTGGTCGCCACGGTCGAGTACCTGCTGCGCCTGCACGACGGGCAGCCCGAGTGGACGGTGCGCGGCCGCACCCTGCCGGTGGAGACCGACGACATCGACCACTTCGGCAACCGCCGGCTGCGCACGGTCGGCGAGCTGATCCAGAACCAGGTCCGCGTCGGCCTGTCCCGCATGGAGCGCGTCGTCCGCGAGCGGATGACCACCCAGGACGTGGAGGCCATCACCCCGCAGACGCTGATCAACATCCGGCCGGTCGTCGCCTCCATCAAGGAGTTCTTCGGCACCAGCCAGCTGTCGCAGTTCATGGACCAGACCAACCCGCTCGCGGGCCTGACCCACAAGCGCCGGCTGTCGGCGCTGGGTCCGGGCGGCCTGTCCCGTGACCGGGCCTCGCTCGAGGTCCGCGACGTGCACCCGTCGCACTACGGCCGCATGTGCCCGATCGAGACCCCGGAGGGGCCGAACATCGGCCTCATCGGCTCGCTGTCGACGTTCGCCCGGGTGAATCCGTTCGGGTTCATCGAGACCCCGTACCGCAAGGTCGAGGGCGGCGTGGTCACCGACCAGATCGAGTACCTGACCGCCGACGAGGAGGACCGCTTCGTCATCGCGCAGGCCAGCGCGCGCATCGACAACGCGTCCGGCCGGCTCACCGAGAACCGGGTGCTGGTGCGCCGCAAGGGCTCGGGCGAGGTCGACCAGGTCCCGCCGGACGAGGTCGAGTACATGGACGTGTCGCCGCGGCAGACGGTCTCCGTCGCCACCGCGATGATCCCGTTCCTGGAGCACGACGAGGCCAACCGGGCGCTCATGGGCGCGAACATGCAGCGCCAGTCCGTCCCGCTGCTGCGCAGCGAGGCGCCACTGGTCGGCACCGGCATGGAGGCCCGCGCGGCGAAGGACGCCGGCGACGTGGTCGTCGCCGAGAAGTCGGGCCTCGTCGAGGAGGCGACCGCCGACTACATCTCCGTGATGAACGACGACGGCAGCCATCGCACGTACCGGCTGAACAAGTTCCGCCGCTCGAACCAGGGCACGAGCTTCAACCAGAAGCCGATCGTCGACGAGGGCGCGCGGGTCCTCGAGGGCCAGGTCATCGCCGACGGCCCGTGCACCGACGGCGGCGAGATGGCGCTGGGCAAGAACCTGCTCGTCGCGTTCATGCCGTGGGAGGGCCACAACTACGAGGACGCGATCATCCTGTCCCAGCGCATCGTCCAGGACGACGTGCTGACCTCGATCCACATCGAGGAGCACGAGATCGACGCCCGCGACACCAAGCTCGGGCCGGAGGAGATCACCCGGGACATCCCGAACGTCTCCGAGGAGGTGCTCGCCGACCTCGACGAGCGCGGCGTCATCCGCATCGGCGCCGAGGTCCAGGACGGCGACATCCTGGTCGGCAAGGTCACGCCGAAGGGCGAGACCGAGCTGACCCCGGAGGAGCGGCTGCTGCGCGCGATCTTCGGCGAGAAGGCCCGCGAGGTCCGCGACACCTCCCTCAAGGTGCCGCACGGCGAGACCGGCAAGGTCATCGGCATCCGCGTGTTCAACCGGGAGGACGACGGCGCCGAGCTGCCGCCCGGCGTGAACGAGCTGGTCCGGGTGTACGTGGCGCAGAAGCGCAAGATCCAGGACGGCGACAAGCTCGCCGGCCGGCACGGCAACAAGGGCGTGATCGGCAAGATCCTGCCGGTCGAGGACATGCCGTTCCTGCCGGACGGCACCCCGGTCGACATCGTGCTCAACCCGCACGGCGTGCCGCGACGCATGAACATCGGCCAGATCCTGGAGACCCACCTCGGGTGGGTCGCCGCGCAGGGCTGGAACATCGACGGTCTGCCCGAGTGGGCGGCCCAGCTGGGTGAGGAGGCCCGCTCCGGCGAGCCGTTCACCAAGACCGCGACGCCGGTGTTCTCCGGCGCCTCCGAGGCGGAGATCATGGGCCTGCTCGGCTCGACGACCCCCACCAGGGACGGCGACCGGCTGGTCCAGACCGACGGCAAGGCGACGCTCTTCGACGGGCGCACCGGCGAGCCGTTCCCGTACCCGGTGGCGGTCGGCTACATGTACATCATCAAGCTGCTGCACCTGGTCGACGACAAGATCCACGCGCGCTCGACCGGTCCGTACTCGATGATCACGCAGCAGCCGCTCGGCGGTAAGGCACAGTTCGGCGGCCAGCGCTTCGGCGAGATGGAGTGCTGGGCGATGCAGGCCTACGGCGCCGCCTACACCCTGCAGGAGCTGCTCACCATCAAGTCGGACGACATCGTCGGCCGCGTCAAGGTCTACGAGGCCATCGTCAAGGGCGAGAACATCCCCGAGCCGGGAATCCCGGAGTCGTTCAAGGTGTTGCTCAAGGAGCTCCAGGCGCTCTGCCTGAACGTCGAGGTGCTCTCCAGCGACGGCGTGGCCATCGAGATGCGCGACACCGACGACGACGATCTCGAGCGCGCGGCCGCCAACCTCGGCATCAACCTCTCCCGCAACGAGTCGGCCTCGGTCGACGACCTGGTGAATTGACCGCTGAGTTGACCACTGAACTGACCACCGTGAACTGACCCAACAGCGGGGTCCGGCCGTCGGCAGACGGCGGGCGCCGCGCCCGGAAGCCGCCTGCGGCGGAGCGGGGCTCACCTCCCGCGAGCCCCGCTCCGCCCCAGGCCAGGAGCCACTTCCACCCCCGATCGTGCGGGGCCGGCCGGACCGGCGCGATCACCCGAAATATCGACAGACAGGGACGTGCAACCAGTGCTCGACGTCAACTTCTTCGACGAGTTGCGTATCGGTCTCGCCACCGCGGACGACATCCGCGCGTGGTCCCACGGCGAGGTCAAGAAGCCGGAAACCATCAACTACCGCACCCTCAAGCCGGAGAAGGACGGGCTCTTCTGCGAGAAGATCTTCGGTCCGACCCGTGACTGGGAGTGCGCCTGCGGCAAGTACAAGCGCGTCCGCTTCAAGGGCATCATCTGCGAGCGCTGCGGCGTCGAGGTCACCCGCGCCAAGGTGCGCCGCGAGCGGATGGGCCACATCGAGCTGGCCGCGCCGGTCACCCACATCTGGTACTTCAAGGGCGTCCCGTCGCGCCTGGGGTACCTGCTCGACCTGGCGCCGAAGGATCTCGAGAAGATCATCTACTTCGCCGCGTACCTGATCACGTCGGTGGACGACGACCGCTCGGCACAACGATCTGCCGACGATCGAGGCCGAGATGGGCGTCGAGCGGAAGAATCTCGAGAACGCCCGCGACGCCGACATCGACGCGCGCGCCAAGAAGCTCGAGGCCGACCTGGCCGAGCTCGAGGCGGAGGGCGCGAAGTCGGACGTGCGCCGCAAGGTGCGCGAGGGCGGCGAGCGCGAGCAGCGGCAGATCCGCGACCGCGCGCAGCGCGCCATCGACCGGCTGGACGAGGTGCTGGACACCTTCCGCAAGCTGACCGTGCGCCAGCTGATCATCGACGAGGTGCTGTACCGCGAGCTCGAGGACCGGTTCGCGCGACTACTTCCAGGGCGGCATGGGCGCCGAGGCGCTCAAGCAGATCATCTCGGACTTCGACATCGACGCCGAGGCGGAGTCGCTGCGCGACACCATCAAGAACGGCAAGGGCCAGCGCAAGATCCGCGCGATCAAGCGGCTCAAGGTCGTCGCGGCGTTCCAGCAGACGACCAACTCGCCGCTCGGCATGGTGCTCGACTGCGTCCCGGTGATCCCGCCGGAGCTGCGGCCGATGGTGCAGCTGGACGGCGGCCGCTTCGCGACCTCCGACCTGAACGACCTGTACCGCCGCGTGATCAACCGGAACAACCGGCTCAAGCGGCTGATCGACCTCGGCGCGCCCGAGATCATCGTGAACAACGAGAAGCGGATGCTGCAGGAGGCCGTCGACGCGCTGTTCGACAACGGCCGCCGCGGCCGGCCGGTGACCGGCCCGGGCAACCGCCCGCTCAAGTCGCTGTCCGATCTGCTCAAGGGCAAGCAGGGCCGGTTCCGCCAGAACCTGCTCGGCAAGCGCGTCGACTACTCGGGCCGCTCGGTCATCGTGGTCGGCCCGCAGCTCAAGCTGCACCAGTGCGGCCTGCCGAAGCTGATGGCGCTGGAGCTGTTCAAGCCGTTCGTGATGAAGCGGCTGGTCGACCTGAACCACGCGCAGAACATCAAGTCCGCGAAGCGGATGGTGGAGCGCCAGCGGCCGCAGGTGTGGGACGTCCTCGAGGAGGTCATCTCCGCGCACCCGGTGCTGCTGAACCGCGCGCCGACGCTGCACCGCCTCGGCATCCAGGCCTTCGAGCCGCAGCTGGTCGAGGGCAAGGCCATCCAGCTGCACCCGCTGGTCTGCGCCGCGTTCAACGCCGACTTCGACGGCGACCAGATGGCGGTGCACGTGCCGCTGTCCGCCGAGGCGCAGGCCGAGGCCCGCGTGCTCATGCTGTCGAGCAACAACATCCTGTCCCCGGGCTCCGGCCGGCCGCTGGCCATGCCGTCGCTCGACCTGGTCACCGGCCTGTACTACCTGTGCGGGCTGGACCCGGACGGCAAGGGCGCCGGGTCGGTGTTCTCCTCGGCCGGCCGAGGCGATCATGGCGCTCGACGCCAAGATGATCGACCTGCGCTCGCCGGTGAGGGTGCGCCTCGCCGGGTCCGTCGTGCCGTCAGCGGAGGTCCTGGCCTCCCTTCCTGAGGACCACGAGGCCGGGCAGCCGTGGATCGCGGACACCACCCTCGGTCGGGTGCTGTTCAACGAGCTGCTGCCGACCGGGTACCCGTTCGTCAACGCCGAGCTGCCGAAGAAGCGCCAGGCCGCGATCGTCAACGACCTCGCGGAGCACTACCCGATGTCGCTCGTCGCGCAGACGCTGGACAAGCTCAAGGAGGCCGGCTTCCACTGGGCCACCCGGTCGGGCATGACCGTCGCCATCGGCGACGTGATCATCCCGGCGGCCAAGGAGGAGATCCTGGCCCGGTACGAGGTCCAGGCGGACCGCGTCGAGAAGGCGTACCAGCGCGGCAACCTGTCGCACGAGGAGCGCAACGACGACCTGGTGAAGATCTGGGAGGCGGCCACCAAGGAGATCGAGGAGGCCATCCCGCCGGCGTACCCGAAGGACAACCCGGTCTACACGCTGGTCGCCGCCGGTGCGGCCGGCAACTGGATCCAGGTGCGGTCGCTGGCCGGCATGAAGGGCGTGGTGGCCAACTCCAAGGGCCAGCAGATCCCGCGGCCGATCCGCTCCTCGTTCCGCGAGGGCCTGTCGGTGCTCGAGTACTTCATCAACACCCACTCCGCGCGCAAGGGCCTGGCGGACACCGCGCTGCGGACCGCCGAGTCCGGGTACCTCACCCGGCGGCTGGTGGACGTGTCGCAGGACGTCATCGTCCGCGAGTCCGACTGCGGCACCGAGCGCGGCGTCGAGCTGCCGCTCGCCGACCGCTACGCCGACGGGTCGCTGCACGTCAACGAGTACATCGAGACGTCCATCCAGGGCCGCGTTCTCGCGGTCGACCTGGTGGCCGCCGACGGCACCGTGGTGGTGCCGGCCGGCACGGACATGCGCGAGCAGCACGTCAAGGACGCGGTCGACGCCGGCATCACCACCGCGAAGGTGCGGTCGGTGCTGACCTGCGAGGCCAACGTCGGCACCTGCGCGGTCTGCTACGGCCGCTCGCTGGCGACCGGCAACCTGGTGGACGTCGGCGAGGCCGTCGGCATCGTGGCCGCGCAGTCCATCGGCGAGCCCGGCACGCAGCTGACCATGCGGACCTTCCACACGGGTGCGGCGTCGGGTTCGTCCGACATCACCCAGGGTCTGCCGCGTGTGCAGGAGCTGTTCGAGGCCCGGATCCCCAAGGGCAAGGCGCCGATCGCCGACGCCGCCGGGCGGATCCGGATCGAGGACATGGACAAGTTCCTCAAGATCATCATCACGCCGGACGACGGGTCGGAGGAGGTCGTCTACGACAAGCTGCCGAAGACGCAGCGGCTCGCGACGATCTCCGTCGACGGCTCCGAGCGCCTGCTGGTGGACGGCGACCACGTCGAGGTCGGCCAGCAGCTGCTGGAGGGCAACCCGGATCCGCACGAGGTGCTCCGCGTGATGGGCCCGCGCCAGGTGCAGCTGCACCTGGTCCGCGAGGTCCAGGAGGTCTACCGCTCGCAGGGCGTGTCGATCCACGACAAGCACATCGAGGTGATCATCCGGCAGATGCTGCGGCGGGTCACGATCATCGACTCCGGCTCGACCGAGTTCCTGCCGGGCGCGGTGATCGAGCGCAAGGAGTTCGAGGCGTCGAACCGCCGGGTGCTCGCCGAGGGCGGCGAGGCGGCCGCCGGCCGTCCCGCGCTGATGGGCATCACCAAGGCGTCGCTGGCCACCGAGTCGTGGCTGTCCGCGGCGTCGTTCCAGGAGACCACCAGGGTGCTCACCGACGCGGCGATCAACGCCAAGTCGGACCGCCTGGTCGGGCTCAAGGAGAACGTGATCATCGGCAAGCTGATCCCGGCCGGCACCGGCATCGCCCGGTACCGCGACATCTCGGTGCAGCCGACCGAGGAGGCCAGGGCGGCGGCGTACTCGCTGCCGGCGTTCGACGACACCTACTACGGCGCAGACACCTTCGGGGTCTCCGCCGGCGCGTCGGTGCCGCTGGACGACTTCGACATGGGGCGCGACTACCGCTAGTCGCACGCTCGTCGACGCCGCTGGTCGACCCTGGTTGGTCGACCTGCGCTGTCGAGCCGCTGGTCGATACTGTCGGTCGAACGGGGGCTGGCGCTACCGCTGCGATAGCGCCGCCCGAATGCTGAGAGGGCCGGTCTCCGTTGGGGGACCGGCCCTCTCGGCCGTTCCGGGCCGGCCCTTCCGGTGGCCCAGCGGGTCTCGGCCCGGCCGCTTGTTCCGGCCCGGCCGCCTGTTCCGGGCGAAGGGTGCTGGGTGCAGGGCGCTTCTCTGCGACAGGGTTCGCGTGTTTGCTGCCGCCCGGGCGGTCGCGGAGTGGTGAACGCGGTCGCGGAGTGGTGAACGCCGTCGCGGAGACGGCCGGGCCGGGCGGAAAGCGGATGAACGGAGGGTGCGGTCTCTGCGACAGGGTTCGCGTGTTTGCTGCCGCCCGGGCGGTCGCGGAGTGGTGAACGCCGTCGCGGAGTGGTCAACGTCGTCGCGGAGACGGCCGGGGCGACGGCCGCTGCCGACCGGTGCCAGCGATCCGTGTCGAGCCGACCGGACAGTTGTCGAGCGGGTCCCCAGGGCTCCGTCCGGCGCCCGTGATTCACCCGTGCGCCACGGAGCGGCCACCCCCAGGCCTCACCGGCCCGTCGGGAGACCCCGGCCCTTTGCTCGGCAAAAGGGTGAATTGTCGGGGTCGTGACGACCGTGCGTGGCCGCGCCGTCCGGGTCCAGCGGTGCTCGTCGGGTGTGGGATCCGGCGTGCGCGGCCGTTCGGGCGGTGCGCGGGTCGCGGCGGTTGACGTCGTACGTCGCGCCTGCATCGGCTGTGACTACCGCTGCGTCCCACCACATCTCGCGAGAGATCGCCGCACCTCGGGCGGGCGCCCGTCGGTGTGTCGATCGTGCTGGGGCGAGAACGGCTGCCGCGCACGGAGACTCGAGCGCCACGCCAGCGCACGCGATGCTTCGCGACCGTTCCCGGTGGCGAGGCCGGAGGGGTGTCCGGCGCGCCATCGTGGCATTCACCCATTTGAGACGCACCGGCGACTATGCACTCGGTAGTCCACGGACCGTGGTAGCGCAGTCGTCGATACGACGTGTTTACTCTCGATCGTGGTCACACCGGCGGATTCGGTGCGCGCGATTTCGCGCTGCGCACAGCCGATTCCGCCGTGCCCCCAGGCCGCGGCCCCGCCGCGGCGCCGGAATGCAGGGCGAGCGGGGCGCCGGTGATCACCCTCGTCACCGCGCTCGCGGTCTGCTTCTGCCTCGCGGTGCTGACGGCCCGCCGACTCGGCGCGGCCACGCGTCACGGCCCACCGGCCCGCGCCGGCGGCGCCTCGCACGGGGTGCCGCGGCTGCTCGTCACGGCGCTCAAGGCCGCCGGGGTGCTCGTCGCCGCCGGCGGATTCCTGCTGCTCGGCAGCCAGGTGGCCGGCGCGGAGGAGGCCGCTCCCTGCCGCCCGATGCCGCGCTCGCTGCGGCCGGCCAGCGGCTCGCCGACGACCTCGCCGCGAGCGGCGACGTGGTGCCGGAGAGTTCCGCGACCCCGGCGAGCGACGAGGGCTCCGGCGACGCGCTGAGCGACGCGGCCGCACTGGCAGCGGACACCACCGCGGACTCCGGTTCGGACTCGTCCGCCGATGCTGACGCCGCGACCCTCGCGGCATCCGGAGCGGCGAGCGACCCCGCCCCGGCCGATGTCCCGCCGGCCGTCGCAGCCGACCCGGTGGCGACCGATCCGGTGGCGACCGACCCGGCGGCGACCGACCCGGCGGCGACCGACCCGGCGGCGACCGACCCGGCGGCGACCGACCCGGCGGCGACCGACCCGGCGCGCAGCCATCACCGACCCGGGCCAGGGCGCGACGGATGCCGCGGCCGCCGACGCGGCGACCGCCGACGCCGGCGCGACGACCACCACGACGATCCCGACGACCGACACCACCGGCACGGACGCGGCGGCGACTCCCGCGGGAACCGCCGACGCCGACCAGCCATCGACCTGGGTGCTCGACCTCTTCGGCGCCGGGACCCTGACCTCCGACGGGCAGTCCGTCTCGTTGTGGTCCGGCCAGGGCCAGCCCTCCGCCATCTCGCAACTGCTCAATCGGATCCTCGCCATCGTCATCAACGGCGCCGGCGCGGCGAACGCGCTCACGGTGTCCGGCCCGCTCGGCCGCCTGCTGCAGTTCGCCGGGTCCGGCGACGACCGGCTGATCCTCACGAACTCGTCGAACACCGTGCGCCTCACCGGTGACCGGCAGGGCGTCGTCACCGACGACGCCGGCACCGCCAGCGTCGAGTTCACCGGCGTCGGCGAGGTCGGCGGCGCCGGCTCGGACACCTACGTGGTGGACGGGCCCGCGAGCCTCGCGACCCTGACGCTCGGCGCGGACGACCGCCTGGTCATCGACGGCTCGGTCGGCTCCGCCGCCGCCGACGTGCTCACCGTCACGGACGCCTCAGCTCGGCGGCACGCTCCAGGTGACCGGCTCGCCCGACGAGGCCGGAACGTTCCTGCGCTTCGGCACCGTCGCGGGCGACTTCGACACCTTCCGCGGCCTGGACCTCGGCGACGGCGCGTACCTGCGGCCCGTGCTCGACGCGGACGGCTACCGCCTCGTGCCGACCCAGCTGCCGGGCGGGATGACGGTCCAGTTCCCGACCGCGGCGGCGGCCGACGACTTCTTCGCCCAGCTGTCCGGCAAGCGCGCCAACCTCGCCGCCGGGACTCCCGTCACCATCGACGTCCTGGGCCACCGGCTGACCGGCGCGCTGACCGTCGGCGGCTCGGCCGACGTCGCCACCCTCGACCTGGACGGGGCGAGCCTGTCCTTCGGCGATCCGGCCAGCCCCCTCGCCGTGCTGGCCGCGACCGGCCCGGCGCGGCTGCTCCTCAGCGCGGACGCGCTGACCGGCCAGCTCACCGGCCACCTCGTCAGCACCGTCCCCGGCGTCACGTTCGAGGGCCTGTTCACCGTCTCGCTCGACACCGCGACCGGCACGCTGACGGCGACCGGCGTCGACGTCGCGCTGGTCATCGCCGGCCACCGCATCGCGCTCGTCCGCGCTGACCGTCACCGCGGTGCGCGGCGCGAACGGATGGGCGCTGCACGTCACCGGCCCCTCGGGCGCGGTCGTCACCCTCGGCTCCGACGCCGCGGTCACCGCGCAGCTGCTCGGCGCGCTCGACCTGCTGATCGGCCCCGACGGCCTGCGGACCGCGCTGCCGGCGGCGGTCGCGCTGTCCGGCGTCCCCGGCGCCGACCTGGGCGGCGCCTTCGACCTCGTCCTCGACTCCGCCGCGGGCGACGTCAGCCTGGCGGCCGCGGGCGGCACGCTCATCGCCGGCGGCGCGACCCTGGTCGGCGACCTGACCCTGCGGCCCGTCTTCACCGCGACCGGCGCGGGGGCCATCGCGATCACGTTCGGCGTCGTCGACGTCACCGTGCTCGGCGGCCTGCTCGTGCTCCTCGGCCTCGCCGGCGGCACGTTCCTGCTCACCCGCTCGGGCGTCTCCGGCGGCGCGTCCGGCGCGACGGTCTTCGCGATGGACGGGCTCGCCGGCAGCGCCGGCGCAGCGACCGTCGAGCTGAACTCCACCGGCATCGCCGGCCAGCAGAGCTTCCTGCTCGGCGGCACCGTGACCACGGTCTCGGCGCGCGGCCCACCGGTCGTCGTCGAGCTGTCCTCCGTCCACGCGGTTCTCCGCACCTCCCTCGGCGACGTGACGCTGTCGGGAGCGATCACCATCACGGGCAGTGGCACGGCAGCCGCCCTGCAGGTCAGTGATTCCGCCCTGACCCTGCCGGACGCCGGCGCAACGACCGGAGCCCTGCATCTCACCGGCACAGCCGGAACCCTCACCGCCACGGCCGCCGGCCTCGCCGGCTCCCTGGCCGGCACCTCCGCCGGGACCTCGTTCGAGCTCAACCTCGACGCCGCCGGCGGCGCCCTGCTGAGCAGCCCGCCGGCCGTCTGGCAGGTCGTGCTCGACGGCCCCGCCGATCACCAGGTGGTCCTCGCGGCCGACGGCGGCGACATCGTCGTCACGGTCGACGGCACCGCCACCCGCCGCGCCGCACAGTCGGTCACGGCGCTCGCCATCTCCGTCGCCGGTGTCGGGCGGCACCACGGTGCGCCTCACCGGCGCGCTGCCCGTCCCCGTCACCTTCGCCGGCGGCGCCGGCGTCGACGCCATCGACGGGCCGTCCGCCGACACCCGCTGGGACATCACCGGCCCTGGCTCGGGCACGGTCGCCGGCCTGACCTTCAGCGGCGTCGAGTGGCTCCGCGGCGCGGCCGGCAACGAGGACACCTTCGTCGTGGCCGCCGGCGGGTCGATCGCCGGCGGCGTGCACGGCGGCGACGGCGGCTTCGACGTGCTGCGCTTCGACGGGCCGGGCGCGGCCGGCGAGCTGAACTACCGCCCGGACGGGCTGCAGTCCGGCGTCGTCACCTTGGCCGGTACCCGCATCCGGTTCGACGGCCTGGAGCCGGTGTCCTCGACGCAACGGCGGCGGTCGTCGAGCTCAACTACGGCCCGCACGCGACGCCCGACGAGCTGGTGCTGACCGCGCTCACCCCGACCCAGCTCCAGGTGACGAGCACGCAGGCCGAGTGGATCGACTTCGCCGTGCCCACCAGTTCGCTGACGATCAACGCCGCGGGCGCCAAGGTCACGATCACGGGCCCGCTCAACCTCGGTGGTGCCGCGCTGATCATCAACGGCGCGTCCGACATCTTCGTCACCGGCCAGTTGACCGCCGGCGCCATCACGCTCAACGCCACCGCATCAGCCACCATCGCCGGCAGCAGCGTGATCGTCAGCAGCGCCGACCTGACCATCGCGGTGAACGCGAGCCTGGACCTGACCTGGATCTCGGCGGACGCGTTCTTCCGCACCGCCTCCACCACCGCCACCCTGACCATCGCGGCCGGCGCCCGGGTGCAGGCGGCCAACGTGGTGCTGACGGTCACCTCGTCCACCACCAAGATCGCGATGGTCGAGCTGGACCAGGCCAGGCTGGCCGGCACCGACGCCATGAAGCCGCAGATGGCGCCGGACACCAAGCCGACGTTCACCGCGGGCGCCACCCCGACGATCACCCGGGCGGCCGGCAGCTGGCTGACCGACGGGTTCCGCGCGGACATGTGGATCCGGGTCAGCAACTCGACCTCGAACAACGGCTTCTTCAAGATCACGTCCGTCACTACCCTGACCCTGCAACTGGACCCGACCACGCCCGTCACCGCGGAGACCGGCGACACCGAGGTCGTGATCGAGGGTGTGCACCTGATCCAGGGCGACCCCGCGCTCACCTTCGAGGGCCAGACCGTCACCCGGGACGCCGGCAGCTGGCTGGACGACGGCTTCGCCCGCGGCCAGACCGTGATCATCACCGGCACCCCGGACACGAACGGCGACGGCGTCGGCCAGAACGACGGCGAGCGCACCGTGCTCGACGTCACTCCCGACACGCTCACCCTGGACGCCGGCTCGGGCCTGGTGCCCCAGACCGACGCCAGCGGCGTGACCGTCTGGTCCGCCGGCACCCCCGGCGACCTGCCCATCGTCGTGATCGACCCGGACACCGCCCTGCAGCCGGTCGACGTCGGCCTGACGTTCGCCGGCTCGACGATCACCCGGCTGGACGGAGGGGACTGGGCCGCCGACGGGTTCGCCGCCGGCATGTTCGCGCTCGTCACCGGGCAGACGGCCAACCGCGGCAGCTACTGGATCAGTGCCGTCAGCGGCGCGATCCTCACCCTGCTCACCGCCGACCTGTTCGACGACGAGACCAACGTGCTCGGCGTCGACGTGATCGGGGCGGCCGTCTTCGGCTCGCAGTCCTTCATCGAGGACCAGACCGGGCTCACCTTCGACGGCGACACGGTCGAGCGCGCCGACGGCGTGTCGTGGTCGACCGAGGGCTTCGCCGTCGACCAGATCCTGGTCGTTAAGAGCACCAAGACCAGCAACGGCAGCTACCGGATCGCGGAGCTGACCGGCTCGACGATGAAGCTCGCGTCGCTCACCTCCACGGCCCTGTCGCTCGCGGAGGAGAACACGGCGGACGCCACCGAGAGCGTCTCGGTGTCCGCCGTCGTGTCGATGCGGAACGCGACGCTGACCTTCGCCGACCACGCGATCACCCGCTCGCGCGGCAGCTGGACCGACGACGGCTTCGCGGCGGGCGACCGGATCAGCGTCCGCGGCACCACGGCCAATGGCGGCCAATACCTGATCCAGTCGATCTCCGCGGACGGCCGGAGCATCACGGTCACCGCCGGCACGGGCGCACCCGACACTGAGAACCCGCTGGTCACCGAGGGCACCTACGCGGTGAAGGTGCGCGGCCTGCTGCCGTTCGACCAGCTGACCGTCAGCCTGTTCGACGACGCCCTGAGCGGCCGGCTGCTCAGCGGCGAGGGCGGCGCGTGGGCCGACCTGCTGGCCAAGATCATCACCCAGGCGCCCTCGGCGACGCTGACCATCGCCGACGGCGTGGTGATCGAGGCGACGCGCGGAGCTGACCGCGTCCGCCACCGCGACCTCCGTGCTCAGGCTGAGCTCGGACAGCCTGTGGCTCGGCATCAGCTACGCGCGCAGCAACCCGACCGCCACGCTCACCGTCGGCGCCGCCACCCTGCGCGCGGGCGGGGCGCTCAGCCTGACCACCGCCGTCAGCAACACCCTCGCCGTCGAGACGGCCGTGAGCGCCGGCATCGATTCCGCCGCGCTGAACAAGTCGAAGACCCCGCCGGAGAACCAGCCGGGCGCGATCCCCGGCCCGAGCATCACCGTCACGATCGGCCAGGCCACGTCCACGGCCACGCACCACGGTCGGTGCCGGCGCGCTGATCGAGGGCGGCGACGTCACCATCGGCGCGGAGATCGAGAACGAGTTCGAGGTCGGCAGCGAGGGCGCCGTCGCGGGCATTCGCGTCGGCGAACATCGGCATCTCCGCCGGTGTGGCCGTCTCGCAGGTGCACTCGACCGCCACCGTGACGGTGAACGGCACCGTGCGCGGGGAGGAGTCCGTCGAGATCGAGGCGCGGTCGGTCAACCGCACGAACTCGTCGAAGGTCGAGACCGCCGTCGGCGCCGGCCCGCCGCCGGCCTCGCAGAATCCCGCGACGCCGATCGCGATCGGCCCGATCCAGCTCGACCCGTCCACCGGATCCGTGCTCAGCCCGATCGCGGCCGCGGCCGCGGTCACGGTCGTGACCAGCACCAACTCCGCCCAGGTGATCGTCGGTCCCGGCGCGATCATCTCCAGCCGCGGCGACCTGACGATCGGCGCGTACGCCGAGGACAACTTCTCCACGTCCGCGGTCGCCGAGGCGGTGCTCGAGGACAAGTCGCGGACCGACGACGAGAACAACCGGCCGGTGTTCGCGGGCGCGGTCGCGGTGGCCACCACGACCAACGACGCGCTGGCGCAGGTCGGCGACGGCGTCTCGCTGAACGCCGCCGGCGAGCTCGCGGTCACGGCGCAGGCGGTCCGGCCCAACCAGCTCACCGTCCGCGACCTGAACCTGCGGCTGCCGATCGGCCCGAGCGACAACCCGCCGCAGCCCCCGATCGGCGGCTCCACCGCGCTGAACATCGCGGGCTCGATCCTCGCCGCGCTGCAGCAGTGGACGAACTACCAGAGCGACACCTTCACCCAGGCCCCGCTGTACCTGTTCCTGCTGCTCTGGCCGCTGAAGGAGGCTGCTCGGCGTCGTGCCGGCCATCGCGACCACCAGCACGGTGGCGGCGACCGGCGGCGGCACCAGGGAGGACGCGAACGGCACCGAGTCCGGGCGCACCAGCTTCGCGCTCACCGGCTCCGTCATCGTGCTGACCGTCACCAACACGGCCACGGCCACCGTGGGCCGCGACGCCCGGCTGAACACCGCCCCCGATCCCGGCTTCGGGGTGACGCCCGACGGTCAGACGCATCGCGATCAGCGCGTCCACCAGCCTCGACATGGTCGACTTCGCCGGCCCGGCGAAGCCCGACAAGCTGTCGCTCTTCAGCCCCGAGGCGAACGCCACCGGCAACATCGGCGTCGGCGGCGTGTACCAGCAGATCACGGTCACGACCACGGCCGACGCGCACGTCGAGCAGGGCGCGACGCTCACCGCGGTCGACGGCATCTCGGTCACCGCGGCCAACCGGAACGTCCTGCTCGTCGACGCCCAGCAGGGATCCGACGCCGAGAAGTTCGGCTTCGCCGGCGCCTTCACCCTGCTCAAGCTCACCAGCACCGCGCTCGCCTACCTGCAGGACACGGTGACCGCCAGCACTGCCGGCGACGTGCTGGTGAACGCCGCGAACGACCTGCTGTCCGTCACCGTCACCGCGGTGCAGGAGAAGGGCGGCCGGGTCGGCGTCGGCGCGGGCGTCGCCGTCACCGTGTTCACCACCACCACCCGGGCGTTCATCGGCAGCCCCGACGCCACGCCGGACGCCGCGGCCGCCGCGACCCCGGCCGCCACCGGCGTCACCGCCCGGAACCTCACGGTGACGGCGGCCGCGACGTCGCTGCTGATCTCGCTCGGCGCGGCAGGCGCGCAGCCCGGCAAGCAGGAGGACTCCAGCTCGACCAAGGAGAACCCGTCCGACGCGACGGCCGCGAACTCCGACACCGGCTCGGCGATGAACCAGCCGACGACCGAGCCCGAGTACGGCTTCGGGTTGTCGGCCAGCGTCGCGGTCAACTTCGTCGCGGACAACACGGACGCGTTCGTCGCGATCCCTGGCTCCGTGGTGCTGACCGGCGACCTGACCATCGCGGCGACGACCACGACCACCGCGCTCGCCCTCGCCACCGCGCTGCTGACCAGCACCATCGGCGGCCCGACGCTGGCCGGCGCGTTCATCTGGAACGAGTTCAGCGGCGAGGCCTTCGCCGATCCGAGCACCTCGGACGCGCGCCGGACCACCCGGGCCTGGCTGACGTCCCCGGCGGTGCGGGCCGGCGACGTCGCCGTGACCGCGACGACGACCGAGCGGATCCTGTCCATCTCGGTCGGCTTCGGCAAGATCCCGCCGAAGAAGGAGGGCGCGAACGGCGACCCGCCGACCACGATCAACATCGCGGGCGCGGCCGCCGTCAACCGGCTGCGCACCGCCACCACCGCGACCCTCGGATCCGGCACGGTGCTCATCGCCGCCGGCGACCTCACCGTGCAGGCGACCCGCACGCTGCTGCTCGTCGCGATCACCGGCGGCGTGGCGCTGCGCGGCACCGCCGCGGTCGGCGCCTCCGTCGCCGTCACGATCGCCGACGACGTGGTGACCGCCGCCATCGGCGACGCGGCCCAGGTGACCGCGGCCGGGAACGTGGCGGTCGGCGCGAGCGCGGTGCAAACCGTCATCTCGATCGCCGCGGCGCTCGCCGCGCTGTCCACCGACCTGGCGCTGCCGATCACCGTGAACCTGCAGCTGCTGACGGCCACCGTCTCCGCCCTGATCGGCGCCGGCGCGGTGGTCACGCGCGGGCAAGCACCTGGCGGTGGACGCCGGAGGCGTCCGGCCCGCAGGTCGCGGTCGCCGGATCCGTGGCGTTCCAGCCGGGCGAGGTCGGCATCGGCATCGCGGTCTCCGTGGTCACCCTGACCCGCACCGTCGAGGCGGCCATCGGGGCCGGCGCCCGGATCACCCAGGGCGGGGACCTGGACGCGGGCGACCCGCCGGTCACGGTCAACGGCCGGACGTTCACCGGGGTCGCCGTGCACGCCGAGTACGCGGGCGACACCATCGTCATCGCGGCCTCCGGTTCCGGCGGCTCGGGCGCCGGCACCCAGGTCGACGTCACGCTGTCGCCCGCCGTCGTGCTGCTCACCTCCACCGTCAGCGCCCGCTCCGACGGCGCCGACATCACCGGCACCGCGGGTCGGGATCACCAGCCGGACCGCGCCGCGCCTCTACCCGGTCGCGGTGTCGGGGTCGGTGGCGATCAGCTCCGGCCAGGGCGCCGGCGGCGCCGGCGGCGGCGGACCTCCGGACCCCACGAAGACCCAGCTGCAGCGCGCCGGCCTCGCCGTCGCCGTCGCCGCCTCCGGCGCGGTCGTGATCGTGAACGGCGCCACCGAGGCATCGGTCACCGGCGGCAGCATCACCTCGTCCGGCCTCGTCGAGGTCACCGCCACCGACGAGACGGCCATCATGGCCGACGCCGGCTCCATCGCCCTGGCGCTGACGAAGGCGCAGGGCGGCGCCATCCCAGGCGACCTTCGGCGTCGCGTTCGCCATCAACGAGATCACCGTCGGCGTCACCGCCGCCATCTCCGGCGCCGAGGTCACTGGCCACCGGCGACATCACCGTGCTCGCCACCGGCACGCCGACCATCTGGGCCCTGGCGATCGCCGGCACGCTGGCCGCCAGCACCGCCTCCGGCTCCTCCCGCGGCACCACCGTCTCGCTGTCCGGCGCGGGCGCCGGCGCGGGCAACACCATCGCCGCCACCATCGCCGCCTCCGTCACCGACTCCCTGCTGCGCACCGACGGCGCCGTCCGGGTGGCCGCGACCGACGGCTCCGCGATCATGACCGACGCGGGCGGCTTCGCGATCTCCGCGATCATCAGCAGCACCGGCAAGGTCGTGGGCATCGCGGCCGGGCTGTCGGCGGCCGTCAACACCATCGGCAACGCCGTCACCGCCACGATCACCGGCTCCCAGGTCTTCGCCTCCGGCGCGGCCGGCGTGGTCGTCGAGGCCATCTCCGGCGTCAGCATCCAGGCCCTGACCATGGGCGGGGCCGGCGTCGTCGGGCCCGGCGGTCCCGCGACGGTCAGCCTCGCCGGCGCCGGCTCCGGGAACAACGTCACGAACACGCTCGAAGCGCGGATCTCCTCGTCCCGCATCACGGCCGCCGCCGGGCCGGTCCGGGTCGAGGCGAGGGACACCTCGGCGATCAAGGCCGACGCCGGCGGCGTCGCCATCGCCGTCGCCATCACCGGCAACAAGCCGGGGAGCGCGAGCCTGGACGCCGCGATCGGCATCTCGATCGCGATCAACGTCATCGCCAACGACGTGCTCGCCGGCATCTCCGACCAGTCCGAGGTGGTCGCGGGCGGCGTGCAGGTCCTGGCCACGTCCATCCCGACGATCGCCGCGCTCACCCTGTCCGGGACGGCCGCCGTGCAGGCGGCTCAGCAGCTCCGGCGGTGCGTTCAACCTGACCTTCGCCGGCGCCGGCGCCGGCTCCGGCAACTCCATCGACAACCGCGTCGAGGCGACGATCGACGGCGGCTCGGCCGTGCTGAGCGCGGGCGACATCGTGGTCAGGGCCGGCCTGCCGGCGGCCGGCAGCGGCGCGCCGACCATCGACGCGCCGAGGCGTACGGCGTGACCTTCGGGCTGAGGCCGGCGGCACCGGCACGACGTTCACGGTCGGCATCGGCGCGGCCGTCGCCGTCAACCAGATCGGCATCGGCCGCGGCAACACCGTGAGCGCGCTGATCAGCGGCGCCGGTGCGTACGCGACCGGCACCGTGACCGTCGCCGCCGACGCGACGGCGACCATCAGCACCATCACCGTCGGGGTCGCCCTCACGGTCACCGTGCCGAGCGGTGACGCGACGGGCGTGACGATCGCGGTGGCCGGCGGGATCAGCCTGAACAGCATCGCCACCCAGGCGACCGCCCAGGTCGACGACGGCCGCGCGACGTTGCGGCGGGCTCGACCTCGCCGCGGCGGCACCTGCACCGGCGCCGTCACCGTGTCGGCCACGGCCACCGGCGCCATCACCGCCACGGCGGGCGCCGGATCGCTCGGCGGCACGATCGCCGCGGGCGGCACCGTGGCGCTGGCCGTCGCGGTGTCCACCAACGAGATCGGGTCCACGGTCCTCGCCGAGATCGCCGGCGCCGATACCGTCGTGCGGGGCTCGTCGATCGCCGTCACCGCCGCCGCGAACAGCACCATCGACGCGACGACGGTCGCGGTCGCGGTCAGCGTGACGATCGGCGCAGCGGCGGCTCGGACGTCACCATCGCCGATCTCCGGGTCCGGCGCGGCCTCGAAGAACGAGCTCACCGACTCCGTCACGGCGCGGATCGACGCCGCGACCGTGACCGCCGGGACCGGCGGCGTGCTGGTCTCCGCGACCACCGGCGCCACGGCACGCACCGATCACCGCGACCAGCGTCGCCGCCGCGCTGGGCATCGGCGTCGCGGGCAGACGGCACCGGCATCACCGGCGCGCTCGCCGCCGCCGTCAGTCCTCAACACCCTCGGCAGCACCATCCGGGCGCAGATCCAGAACGGCGCGATCGTCACCACCACCGGCACGGTGCAGGTGCTCGCCGGCGCGGCCGGCTCCGTCTCCGTCGTCGTCGTCGCCGGCACGCTGTCCGGCACCATCGGCGGGGACGGCGCGGCGATCACCCTGAGCATCGCCATCGCCGTCGCGACCATCACCGTCACCGACGACGTCGAGGCGGCGATCACCGGCGCGTGCCACCGTCGTCACCGGGACCTCGGTCACCGTCGTCGTCGACGTCGAACACGCCGACGACGGCCACCTCCGTCGCCGTCGGGCTCGGCTTCTCCGTCGCCGGCTCCGGTGCCGCCATCACCATCACCGGCGCCGGCGCCGGCCGCGACGGTGGACGACCAGGGCCGGGTGGCGGCGCTGATCACCGGCGCCAGGGTCACCGCCAGCACCGGCGACGTCGTCGTCTCGGCGCAGCACGGACCCGCGACCGCCGCTCGCCCCGACCTCGACGGTCACCGTCGCCGCCGTCGCCGTGTCGATCAGCGTCAGCGGCAGCGGGGCGTCGATCGCGGTCGGCGCTCGGCGTCGCGGTGGCCACCAACACGTCGTCCGTCGCGGTCAGCGCGACCATCGACCAGGCCGCGGACGTCTGCGCCGGCACCCGCGACGGCACGGTCTGCGCCGGCATCGGCACCGTCCGGGTGCTGGCCGCCGACGCCGTCTCGCTGAAGACGTTCCTCGGTCGCCGGCCCGCTGGCGCGTCGGCGTCGGCAGCCGGCGGCAGCCTGGCCGTCGGCGTCGCGGTCGCGCTCAACACCGTCGACCGGCCGACCACGTCCGCCGGCATCGGCGGCGGATCCCGGGTCGCCGGGCGGCGCCGTGGTGGTCGACGCCACCCAGACGGTGCTCGCCGACGCCCTCGCCATCGCCGTGTCGGTCAGCTTCCAGGCCGCCTCGAGCGGCGTCGCCGTCGCGCTCGGCCTCGCCGGCGCGGTCGCGAACAACTCCATCGGCGGGTCGGTGACCGGCGACGATCGACGGCGCCGCCACCGCGGTCACCGCCGACACCGGCGACGTCGCCGTGCACGCGGCGGGCCTCTCCACCCTCATCGCCATGGTCGACGCGGCGTCGCTCGGCCTCGCGGCCTCGTCGAGCGGGGTCTCCGTCTCGCTGACCATCGACATCGGCCTGGCCACCAACACGCTGAGCACCGCCGTCACGGCCTCGATCACGGCCGCGCTGGTCGACGCCTTCGGCCGGGTGACGGTCGTCGCCGAGGGTGCGAAGGTCGCCGGCACCGACCGCCGGATGACCGGCACCGCGGTGGCGGTCAGCGTGTCCATCGCGCTGGCGAACATCGAGGCCGGCATCGGCATCGCCGCCGCCGGCGCCGGCACGAAGGTCGACAACACCGCCACGAACACCGTGTCCGCGACGATCGGCGCCGGCGCCCGGGTGATCGCCCGCGGCGCGAACGCGGCGGCCGTCGCGGTCACCGCCACCGACGACACCGCCGCAGCAGGGCAGCGGCACCGCGATCGCCATCTCCCTGGCCGTCGGGGTCGGCGCCGCCATCGGCGTCGCGCTCACCACGACGACGCTGAACACCGCCGTCGCCGCGTCGATCTCGGGCGCGACGGTCGACGCGCCGGCCGGCGGCGTCGCCGTCACCGCCACCCGCACCGCCGTCGCCGACGGCAGATCTTCGTCCTCGGCGTGTCCGTGTCGATCGGCGTCGCCGGCGCCGGCGGCCGGACCGAGTCCACCGTCGGCGGCTCCACCGACGCCGGCATCCGCGCGGCCGCCCAGGTCACCTCGGCCGGCGCGACGTCGGTCGCGGCCACCACGAACGGCGCAGCGAAGTCGGTCAGCGACGGCGGCAGCGGGTCGATCATCGCGCTCGGTCAGCGTCTTCTACGCGGCCGCGACCACCTCGGTGTCGACGACCGCCGCGATCGACGGCGCCACCGTCGCCGCCGGCTCGGTGTCCGTCGCCGCACTGCGCCTCGTCGCCGACCGGCTACACCGACACGACCTCCGCCAAGACCATCACCGGATCGGTCGCGCTGCTGTCCGGCGTCGGCTCCAACACCACGACCACCGACAGCGGCCTGGTGCAGGCGGCGATCACCGGGACCGCCGCGGTGACCACCGCCGGCGGCGTCCAGGTGACGGCCACGGCCACCACGTCGACGCACTCGGAGGCCTCCAGCGGCGTCCGGCGGCGCGATCGCCGTCGTCGTACCGATCGCGTCGGCGACCTCGACCGGCAACACGATCGCCGCCGTCGGGCCGGAGGCGCAGGTCACCGCCGGCACCCTCGACGTGCTGGCCGACGCGGACACCGCTGGTCACCACCGGCGTCTTCGCGCTCGCCGTCGGCGCCTTCGGCGGCGCCGGCTCGGGCGCGACCGCCGTCATCGGCCGCGCGCCCGGCGACACCGCCGCCGACCAGGGCCTGGTCGAGGCCAGGATCGGCGCCGAGCCCGGCGCGTTCGGCGCGCTCGCCGCCGGCGCGGTGACGGTCACCGGCGCGGTGACGGTCATCGCGGACGTCGTGCAGACGGCGTCGGTGACCGTCGGCGCGGGCGGCGTCGGCGGCATCGCGATCGCCGGCGTGGTGGCGAACGCGACGGTGTACGCCAGCAGCCGGGCCCTCGTCGGCGGCGGCACCGCCGTCCGGGCCGGCAGCCTGTACATCGGCGTGCAGCACACCACCCCGGGCCCGCCCGTGGTCGTCGGCGGAGCGGTCCGGACCGCGACCGCGACCAGCACGGTCGGCGCCGCGGGCGGCATCGCCGGCGCGGGCAGCAGCTCGACGGCCGCTGGTCCTCGGCAACCTCGAGGCCTTCATCGGCGCGGGCGCGACCGTCACCGTGGCCGGCGCGACGACCGTGACCGCGCGCAGCGCCGCGACCGCCAACGCGGTGGCCCAGGGCGGCGCCGGCGGCGTCGCGGGCATCTCGGTCTTCTTCGCCGACGCCCGCATCGGGCGCGCGAGCGCGAGCGACCCCGCCGTCGGGCGTGCGCGCCTACCTCGGCGCCGGCGCCACGGTGCAGACCGGTTCGCTGCGGGTCGACGCGAACGCCGTGGACACCGCGACCGCGACCGTGCTGGCGGTGGCGATCGGGCTCGTGGCGGGCGCCGGCGGGCGGGGGACCGCGCGGATCGACTCGAACGTCGAGGGCTACCTCGGCACGCCGACCGGCACGTCGACCACCACAGTGTGACCGCCACGCGGGCTGATCGAGGTGCTGGCGACCGCGTCGCAGATCGCCACGGCCCCGGTGACCGGTGGTGCTGGCGCTGGGATCACCGCGGCCTTCCTGAACGCGACCACCACCGTGGCCAGCACCGTCCGGGCGTTCCTCGGCGACGGCGTCGACGATCCCGACCGCCGGCGGGCTGCGCGTCGTCGCCGAGGTCACCAACGCGGCCGCCAGCTCGACGGTCACCGTCGGCGCCGGCGGCGGCGTCTCGGTCCAGGGCAACATCGGCCAGCGCCACGAGCAACGGCACCACCGCCGCCTATCTGGGCGACGGCGTGCGCGTCGGGTCCGCCAGTCCCGTCGCCGGAAACGTGCCGTCGAGGCGGTCGGCCGCGGCGAGGCCGACGCGGTCGGCAACGCCTACGGCGGCGGCGGGGTCTCGATCGCGTCGCCGCAGGCGTTCGCCACCACCGATCCGACCGTCGACGCGCACGTCGGGACCACGCGGCGCCGGCGGCGTCGACCGACGACCGTCGCGCGGTCGGCACCATCCGATCATCGCGCGCTCAGCAAGGGCACGCTCGAACGCGACTGATCTCCTGGGAGCGGTCGATCTCGACGCCGACACGATGTCGTTCACCTACCCGGGGGTCGTCGAGGGCACCCAGGTCATGTACGCGGTGCCGAGCGGCGACACGCAGGTCGACGGGCTGCATCCGGGCAGCGTCTACACCGTGCTGGACGCGACGGTGCTGGGCGCGGGGACGAACCTGATCCGGCTCGGCTCGCTGATCGACATGTCCGGCGTCGACCCGTTGACCGAGACCATCACCTTCGCCGCCGGGCACGGCTTCCTCGCCGGCGACTGCGTCTGGTACGACCCGCGCGGCGGCGCGTCGATCATCGGGGTACCAGTCGGCGAATCGAGGGCACCTGCTCCGGCGGCACGCCGCCGACCGACCGGCGCCCAGCGGTTCTTCGTCCGGGTCATCGATCCAACACGATCAAGCTCACCACGACGCACGCCGCGGCGGTGGCGGTCGACGACGCCACCATCGACGCGACGCCGGTGATCCCCGCCGATCCGGTCGAGTTGCCG
>CAWJOH010000003.1:0-159088 GCA_963844455.1 uncultured Actinomycetota bacterium | reverse complement strand
AGCCGGTAGTCGTCGTCCTGGAACAGGTTCGAGTTGATCCCGCCGATCGCCACCCCGTGGTCGGCGGCGAAGGCGGCCAGCTTGCCGAAGTCGTCGACCCGGTCCCACGGGATGTGCAGGGACACCTTCGGCGCCAACCCGGTCAACGCATGGACCTGCGCCGCGTCCGCGATCTTCTCCCACGGATCCCGCGGCGTCCCCTTCGTGCCGAACACCTTGAACCGGGTACCCGAGTTCCCTTATGCCGAGCTGGGCACCTCGATGCCGAAGCCGTCGAGATCGGACAGCGCTGCGTGGATGTCGGTCATCAGTGGACGTCCTCGTCTTGGTGGATGCAACTACTCGATGTGTGTTCTTCAATTGTGTATTGAGACGTTTCAGTTGTCAAGACCCGAAGCCGATCGGAGGCGGCAAGATTGCTGGATGCGAGCCGCAACGGCCGGTGCCGGACCTGACCAAAGGTCCGCTAAAACGATTCATAAGAGACCACCTGGGACCGCCGCGCGATGCGATGACACGCCAGGAGGATGTGACCGCCGGGCGGCGTGAGCGTCGGCATCTGGTGGACGGTGATGCGACGGGGCATCGGGCCGACGACGCCGGCCGGCGCGCGACGCGCGACTCCCGCCGTCATCGACGGACGTCTGGCTCGGCGCCGTGGGTGGCACCGCTGGCACCGGTGGTCCAATCGAGTGTGCCCTCCCAGTCCCCGCGTACCGCACAGACCAGCGCGCCCATCTTCGCCCCGCTCGTCAGGCACGTCTCGATCGGATTCCCGTCGGCGACTCCGCCAGGAACGCGCCGACGAACGCGTCGCCGGCGCCGACCGGGTCGAGCGGTTCGATGGGGACGATCGGGTGGGTGTAGACGGTTCCGTCCGCGAGCGCCAGGGCGCCCAGGGATCCGAGTTTGATGACGACGACGCGTGGACCGAGCGCGCAGACCTGGTGTGCGAGTTGTGTGGCGGCGCGCCACGGGTCGTCGATGTGCGCGGCGTCCGAGTCGCCGCGGAGCAGGAGCGCTGCCTCTTCGGGCCCCGCGAAGAGGACGTCGGATGAACTGGCGAGTTCCCGCAGGATGGGGGCGGCTGCGTCCGGGGACCAGAGCGTCGCGCGGTAGTTGACGTCGAACGAGATCGTCGCCCCTCCGCCGCGGGCGACCGCGATGGCGTGTTCATCGCCGCTCGGGCGGTGTCGCCCAATGCAGCGGTGATGCCCGTCAGATGAACGATGTCCGCGGCTGCGAGAGAGTCCTGATCCAGGTCATCGGGTCCGAGGCGCGACCCGGCGCTGTGCTTGCGGTAGTAGCGCACATGGGTGGGCTTCCCACGTCGGTGTTCTTTGACCATCAAGCCGGTGGGTGCCTCCGGGTCCCGGGGCGCGTGCACGTTCACTCCTTGCCCACGAAGCTCGCGCACCACCAGGGCGCCGAGATCGTCATCCCCGACTCGGCCGATCCACGTCGTGCTCGCGCCCAGCTGGGTGGCCGCGATCGCGACGTTCGATTCCGCCCCACCGATGGTGAGCGACGGAGCCGATCCGGACCGGAGCAGGCCATGGTCGGGGGTGCCGAGCAGCGCCATGGTTTCCCCGATGGTGACAATGCTTGACCGCATGCTCAGCTCCTGATCGCTCACGCGGCCGGGAGCGGTCGCGGGTGTGGGTTCCGTGGGCGCAGCAGGATTGTGCTGCGCCCGTGCCGTGGCCTGCTGCGGCGCACCTCGGTCGTCGAGGGTCGATCTGTTTCCGCCCCGGAGACCGAGGCCAACCGATATGCCGCGGTCCAGCATGCTCTAGATGGTTTCAATCTTGACACGGCCTGTGGCCGGGGGTCAACCATCAGCACGGCCCCGACCATAAATCGCAGGTGGAGAGGCACTGTCGAGTCGAATTGCCGCCTGTAGGGAGGATCGACCGAAGATGGGGGTTGACGTCGTTGAAACGATATATTACGGTTCTCCTCAACTCAGACAGCCGCCGCGCACGGCTCCACGACCCAGCCAGTGGGTCGAGCCGGTCGAGCGCTGGTTGCCCCATCCCGGAGGGCCGTGTCGGCCCCTGACACCGTCGACCAAGGAGATGTGCCCATGAGCACTGCACCAGTTCCCGAACAGGAAGTCGGGCGACGCGATCCGAGGAAGGCCGCGCTGAGCGGCTGGATCGGTAGCGCACTCGAGTACTACGACTTCGCGCTGTACTCGCTGTCTGCTGCTCTTGTGTTCCCGACGGTCTTCTTCCCCGCGGGTGACCCGACCATCGCGCTGATCGGCTCGCTGGCCACCTATGCGGTCGGGTACTTCGCCCGACCCATCGGCGCCGTCGTTCTGGGCGCCTGGGGTGACCGGCACGGCCGCAAGAACGTTCTGGTCTTCGCGATGCTCCTGATGGGCGTTTCGACGCTCCTGGTCGGCCTGTTGCCCACCTTCGCGCAGGTCGGCTATCTCGCGCCGATCCTGCTGGTGGTCCTCCGGGTGGTGCAGGGCTTCGCCGTGGCCGGCGAGCTCGGCGGTGCCAGCGCGATGATCGTGGAGCACTCCCCGGACGGCAAGCGCGGGTTCTTCGCGAGTTTCGCCCTGCAGGGCACCCAGGCCGGCTCGATCCTGGCCACCGCCGCACTGCTGCCCCTCGCCGCCTTCCTCCCCGAAGAGGCGTTCCAGACCTGGGGCTGGCGCATCCCGTTCCTGCTCAGCGCCTTTGTCATCCTGGCCGGCTACCTCATCCGCCGGAATGTGGAGGAGCCGCCGGCTTTCGCCGCGCAGGCGGACACCGCGGCCAAGCGCAAGCTGCCGCTCATCGACCTGCTGCGCACCCATCCGTGGGGAACGCTGAAGTGCATCCTGATGACCTTCACCAACGTGATCGGCTCCGCCACGCTCGTCTTCGGTGTGTCCTACGGAACGTCCAAGGGCTACGGAATCGGGTTCACCACGAGCGACATGCTCTGGGTGACTCTGGTGGCCAACATCGTCGCGGTGGCGACCATCCCGCTCTTCGGCGCGCTCTCGGACCGCATCGGACGTCGCTCGCTCATGATCTTCGGCGGACTCGGCGGCGGCCTGCTCTCCGGCCTGTACCTGTACACCGTCGAGCAGAAGAACCTCATCCTGGTCATCCTGATGGTCATCCTGGTCCAGGGCCTGCTGTTCCAGATGTGGAACGCGACGTTCGCGACCTTCTTCCAGGAGCAGTTCCCGATGCGCGTGCGGGTGACCGGGTTCGCGGTGTCGCAGAACGTCGGCCTGGCGATCGCGTCGCTGTTCCCGACCCTCTTCACCGCGATCGCTCCCCCCGGGTCGACAAACGTGCCTCTGGTGATCGGATCGGTCACCTTCGGTATCGCGCTGGTCGCCGCGGCCGCCGCCTTCTTCACCCCGGAGACCAAGGGCACGGCGCTCGCGGACCTCGGCAAGCGTGACCCGATCATCGAGCATTCACCCAGCACGACCGCCAACGCGTAGGTAGGTCGCCACCAGCCGGGCACCCGCCACCGACGTGGACCGGTGCCCGGCTCGTGGCGGCTACCGCGGAGAGCCGGCAGTGGCTACAACTCGACGACGGTTCGCGATCAGGAATCCCGGAAGGCCGCAACGATGCGCTACTGCTTCATTTCTCGGGTCGATCCCCGGCACCTGGACCGGTACCGCGAACGGCATGCCGCGGTCTGGCCGGACATGCTGACGGCGCTGCGCGACTCGGGGTGGCGCAACTACTCGCTGTTCCTGGCCGACACCGGCCTGCTCGTCGGCTGTTTCGAGGCTGACGACAAGGACCTGGCACAGGCACGGATGGCCGCAACCGAGGTCAACGCGCGGTGGCAGGCCGAGATGGCCGGACTGTTCTCCGGGAGCGGCAACCCGGACGAAGGGTTCACGTACGTCCCCGAGGTGTTCAACCTGAACGACCAACTGCGTGCCGCAGGTCTCCCGGTCGATCCGGGCCCGATGACGAATCCAGCCTGACGGTTCCGCGGGCCCGTGGCTTCCACCCGTCCAGGCCTGGTCGACGGCGCCGCGAATGGCGAACGTTGCTGTGAAGGGCGCTTCGCGGGTGTGCAATGCGCAGATCAACTCCCATCAACGAGATCAAGGAAGATCGATGCCTGCTGACACGACAGCGACACCGAAGGTGTGGCCGGTCAAGCACAGTCCGCTGCTTCGGGCGCCGGAGCGGTTCATCCCGAGGGACGAGATCCGGGAGCTCATCCGGCGCCTGACCACGAATCTGGTCTCGATCGAGGACACGACCGGCGAGTTCCTGCTCCGCCTGGACGACGGGCGGGTCATCGACACCAAGGGCTGGGCCGGTTGGGAATGGACTCACGGCGTCGGTCTGTACGGGATGTGGCAGTACTACAACCAGACCGGCGACCAGGCGATGCGCGACATCATCGATTCCTGGTTCGCCGCGCGTCTGGCCGAGGGGACCACGAAGAACGTCAACACCATGGCCCCGTTCCTGACCCTGGCCTGCCGGTACGAAGAGACGGGCGACCGCACCCTGGTGCCGTGGCTCGACACCTGGGCGGAGTGGGCGATGCGCGGCATGCCCCGCACCCCGCACGGCGGCATGCAGCACGTCACCCTCGCCGAGGAGAACCACCACCAGCTGTGGGACGACACGCTCATGATGACCGTCCTGCCGCTGACCAAGATCGGCCTGGTGCTGGGCCGGCCGCACTACGTTCGCGAAGCGACGTTCCAATTCCTGACCCACGTGACCTACCTGATGGACCGCGAGACCGGGTTGTGGTTCCACGGGTGGTCGTTCGAGGGCAACCATCACTTCGCCAAGGCACGGTGGGCGCGCGGGAATTCGTGGGTCACCATGGTGATTCCCGACTTCCTCGAGCTCGTGGACCTGCCGGAGAACGACCCGGTGCGCCGCTACCTGATCGAGGTGCTCGTCGCGCAGGTCCGGGCCCTCGAGCGGCTGCAGGACGAGTCGGGGTTGTGGCACACGCTGCTCGACGATCCGACCTCGTACCTGGAGGCGTCGGCGACGGCCGGGATCGCCTACGGAATCCTCAAAGGCGTCCGCAAGGGCTATCTCGATTCGCGATACGCCGCGACGGCGGAGAAGGCCGTCAGGGCGATCGTCGCCAACGTTTCCGACGACGGTGAGCTGCAGCAGGTCTCGTTCGGCACCGGCATGGGATCGGACCTGGACTTCTACCGGGAGATCCCGCTGACATCGATGCCGTACGGGCAGGCCATGGCGATCCTCTGCCTGGCCGAGTACTGCCGCACCTACTACTGAGCCCCGAGGGCCTGCGAGCCCGGGCAGAACCGATCGCGCTCCGTACCCGAGGGGTGGTTCGGCGGTCAAAGCCCTGGGACGCGGTCCGTCTCTCATCAGGTCCATACACCGGTCGCACCCACGCGAGTCCCGGCTTCGGTGCTCGTGACAGCAAATTCGTTCCTAGGAGAAACCAGTGATTCTGGAATCATTTCGTCTCGACGGCGCAGTGGCCGTGGTCACCGGCTCGTCACGCGGGCTGGGCCAGAGTGCGGCGGTCGCCATGGCGGAGGCGGGAGCCGACCTCGCGCTCGTCGACCGGAGCGAGGCGAAGGAAACCGCCCAGCGGGTCACGGATCTGGGCCGACGGGTGCACTCCATCGAGCTCGATCTGATCCGAGCGACGCCCACGCAGCTCGACGATGCGGTTCAGTCCGTCGTGGACACGCTCGGGCGCGTCGACGTGCTGATCAACAATGCGGGGATCATCCGGCGCGCACCGTTGCTGGAGCATCAGGCGTCGGACTGGGACGACGTGCTGGCGATCAACCTGGACGCCGTCTTCCACCTGTCTCGGGCGGCCGCGAGACACTTCGTCGCCCAGGGCAGCGGAAAGATCATCAACATCGCCTCGATGCTCTCCTTCCAGGGCGGGATCCTGGTCCCGGGATACACAGCGAGCAAGCACGCGGTCGCGGGACTCACGAAGGCCTTCGCCAACGAGCTGGCCGCCCACGGCGTGAACGTCAACGCCCTCGCCCCCGGGTACATGGCGACGGACAACACCGCACAGATCCGCTCCGACGAGGTCCGCGAGAAGGCCATCCTGGACCGCATCCCGGCCGGCCGCTGGGGCACCCCAGCCGATCTGCAGGGCCCCTTCGTGTTCCTGGCCTCGCGGGCATCCGACTATCTCAACGGCGCCATCATTCCCGTCGACGGCGGCTGGTTGGTCCGCTGACCAACCGCGTCCCGTGTCTCACCACCCGACAATCGGAGGCTCCTCATGGACCATCGTTATGCGACCAGCCCGCAACAACTTCTCTCCTTCGACACCGACGAACTGCGTGCGCAATACCTCGTCGACCACCTCTTCGTCCCGGGTGAGATCACCCTCTGCTACACCCATCACGACCGAGTCGTGCTCGGCGGCGCGGCGCCCGCCGGCGATCCGCTGCCGCTGCCCACGTTCGACGAGCTGCGTGCGGAGTTCTTCCTGGCCAACCGCGAACTGGGCATCGTGAACGTCGGCGGCACGGGCACGGTCACCGCGGGCGGCGAGACGTACACGCTGCCGAACGGCGCATGCCTGTACGTGGGCCGCGGCACCCGGGACGTGGTCTTCGCCGACGGCCCGGAAGGCCAGGAGACCCCCGGTGCACAGTTCTATCTGTTCAGCGCGCCGGCGCATACCACTCATCCGACCCAGCTGGTGCTCAAGGGGCAGGGCAATGCCCTCGAGCTCGGTGACCAGCTGACGAGCAATCGACGCACGTTGAACCAGTACATCCACCAGAAGGGGATCCGCTCCTGCCAGATCGTCATGGGTGTGACCGAGCTGCATCCGGGGTCCATGTGGAACACGATGCCGGCGCACACGCACGATCGGCGCACGGAGTGCTACCTGTACTTCGACGTGCCGGACGATGCCCGGGTGATCCACCTGCTCGGTCGGCCCACCGAGACGCGACACCTCGTGGTGGCCGACCGGCAGGTGGTCATCTCGCCGTCGTGGTCGATCCATTCCGGCGTCGGAACCGCGGCCTACTCGTTCGTGTGGGCGATGGCCGGCGAGAACCAATCGTTCGACGACATGGACGCCGCGCCGGTGATCTCCCTGCGGTGAGATGGCAAACGCTCTCAGGCGGCCCGCGCCAGGCGGGCCGCCTGCGGTTGTCCCGCTTCGTCCGGCCCATCGATTCTTCCGACGTGCGGCGACGACGCTGGTGAGCGCGGGGCTCGGCGGGCCCCGAGCCCCAGCGTCCTTCGAGCGTCATTCGCAGGTCGCGCGGAGCGACAGGTGAACTCGTCCGCTGCGCGCGATCACTCGAGGATCGGCAACGGGCAGCCCGTATCGGCAGCGGGCAGATCCGGGCAGATCCGGATGGCCGGTGATCGATGTCCGTCTTGGTGGCGTCAGGGGCGCAGAGCGGTCGCGAGGCGGACTGCCTGGGCAACCAGCTCGGTGATCCGGGCCGTGTCCCCGAGCCCGTCGCGCGGCACCATCCACGAGCCGCCGACCGCGCGGATCGCTGGCACGGTGAGGTAGTCGGCCAGGTTGTCGGGGCCGATGCCGCCGGTGGGCATGAACCCGACGTCGGTGAACGGCGCCGCGAGGGCCCGGACGGCCGCCGCCCCGCCGGAGCTCTCCGCCGGGAAGAACTTGACGGTGGTCAGGCCCAACTCGAGGGCGGCTTGGACCTCGGTAGCGGTCACCGCGCCGGGCAGCGGAAGCACGTTGTGTTCCAGGCAGCGCTCGACGACGGCGCGCGAGAGACCGGGGGACACGATGAACGTTGCGCCGGCCGCCACGGCCTCGTCCACCTGTGACGGGGTGAGCACGGTGCCCGCGCCGACCAGCAGGTCGCCCCGCGCCGCGAGTCGGCGCACCGCCTCGACGCCGGCGGTCGTACGGAAGGTCACCTCGGCGACGGGCAGGCCCCCGGCGACGAGCGCGTCACCCAGGGAGTCGGCCGTCCGCGCGTCGTCGATCACGACGACAGGCACGAGCCGATGACCTGAGAGCTCGGCCAGGAGCGCAGCGTCCTGAACTGACGAGGACATGACAGGCGAACTCCGTCTCGTAGATGGCTTCTTCCGTGCACGCTCGGCATTCCGCGGGCGTGCTGCCCGGCGGCCGAGCTGATTGAAACGTTCAAGTAGGCGTAGGCTAGCAGTGCGTTTCGATTCCTGTCAAGCGCCATGCCGCACGCGGCCACGCGGACGTCG
Organism: uncultured Actinomycetota bacterium; assembly: GCA_963844455.1. GTDB lineage: Bacteria > Actinomycetota > Actinomycetes > Mycobacteriales > Nakamurellaceae > Nakamurella. The sequence goes on along the minus strand of CAWJOH010000003.1, from coordinate 150,905 downwards.
ATGGGCACATTGCCGACATTCGGCGCGCTGACCGGCAGGTCCGCGAGCGCAGCATGCCGACATTGAGCGTTTCAATGAAAGCCGCTACGATGGCGATCTTGGGATGGGAGGACGTGTGGGCAAGCGGCCATCGGTCAGCATGAAGGACGTCGCGGCGTTGGCGCAGGTGTCCGTCGGGACCATATCGAATGTGCTGAACAAGCCCGAGCTCGTCGCGCCCGACACCCGTCGCAGGGTTCTGGAGGCGATCGAGAAGCTGGGCTGGGTGCGTAACGAGTCCGCCCGGCAGTTGCGGGCCGGACGCAGCGCTTCGATCGGGCTCGTGGTCATGGACATCGCCAATCCGTTCTTCAGCGATCTGGCGCGCGGTGTCGGGGAAGTCGCGGCCGCGGCCGGTTGCTCGGTTCTGCTCTCCGACAGCGCACACGACCCGGCCCGGGAGCGAGCCGCGCTCGAGCTGTACCAGCAGCTGCGGGTTCGGGGGGTCATCCTCGCCCCGATCTCGACCAGCCCGTACGGGGACCTCGCCCGGCGACTGGACATGCCCGTCGTGCTGGCCGACCGCTTCGCCGCCTACCACGACTCCTGCTCCGTGTCCGTCGACGACTTCGTCGGCGGCCAGCTCGCGGCGGAGCACCTGCTCGAACGTGGGCACCGACGGCTGGCTGCTGTCGGCGGCACCGCCGACATCGCGCAGGTGCGCGAGCGGCGCGACGGCGCGAGCCGGGCCGTGCTGCTCGGCAGCCCGGAGGCCACGCTGCTCACGCTCTCCACCGAGCGGCTCGACATCGAAGCCGGACGATCCGCCGCGCTCGATATCGTGGCGATGCCCGACAACGAACGCCCGACCGGAGTGTTCGCCTTGAACGACCTGGTCGCGATCGGCCTGCTCCAGGGCCTGGTCACCCACCAGGTCGCCGTCCCGAACGAGATCAGCATCGTCGGCTACGACGACATCGAGTTCGCCGCCGCCGCAGCCGTGCCGCTGTCCAGCGTCAGCCAGCCCCGCGTCGAACTGGGCCGCCGCGCCGCCGAGCTGCTGCTCGGCGAGATCGATGCGCTCGACACCGGAGAGCCGCACCAGCACCGCCAGGAACGGTTCACGCCTTCGCTGGTGGTTCGCTCGTCGTCGATGGACGAGCGCGTCGTGGCGGCGTCCTAGACATCCCGCGCTGACATCCCGCGCTGACATCCCGCGCTCGGAACTCTGATGACCAGCGCCGTGGCGGCGGGCAGGCCCGTCGCATCACCGACCGCACGCGCCGATCGCGCCGGCTACCCGTCGGAGCCGCCCGCCGCCCTGGCCTCGGCGCCGGTCTCGCCCTCGTAGCCACCGCCGTCGTCGCCGCTCACCCGTCCGACGAACTCCTCGCTGGGCGTCGTGCCGGTGGTGCTGTTCTGGTCCGCCGCGCCGGCCTGCGGAACGCCGCCCTCGTCGCGCGAGAGCGCCTCGGCGTCGTCGGGGTCGACGTCGGACTCGAATCCTCGGTGATCGGTCATGGGGGGATCGTTCCCCGGATGGGCGCCGGACAACCCGCACAACCCGCGCAGCCCGCGCGCCGGTGCAGGGGGACGGCGTCGGCCGCCCCGGAAGCGGCGAGCCAGGCGCTCGACGATCCCTCGCGCAGTTCGGCGGGGATCGGTCCGGATCGGTTCGGGGATCGATCGGGAATCGGTGAGGCACAGGTCACACGCGGTCGGTGATCGGTGGCCGAGGCGCCAGGGGAGAATTTCCCGATGGCGGCGGACAGCGATCTCCCCGGCCCGGACCGGGTCAGCGTCGTCGACCGCCGGCGCCCCGTCTTCAACGGCCACGGCGTCACGCCGTACGTCGAGTTCGATCGCGCGACCTGGTCGGCGCTCGCCCGGTCGACCCCGCTGCCGATGACGGCCGACGAGATCGATCGGCTGCGCGGGCTCGGCGATCCCATCGACGTCGCCGAGGTGGAGACCATCTACCTCCCGCTGTCCCGGCTGCTCAACCTGTATGTCGCCGGCACCGGCGCCCTGCACCAGATCACCTCGACCTTCCTCGGTGAGCGCGACGAGCGCACGCCGTTCGTCATCGGCGTCGGTGGGTCGGTCGCCGTGGGCAAGTCCACCACCGCCCGCGTGTTGCGCGAGCTGCTGGCCCGGTGGCCGGACACCCCGAAGGTCGAGCTGGTCACGACGGACGGCTTCCTCTATCCGAATGCGGTGCTGAATCGGCGACAGCTGATGACGCGCAAGGGTTTTCCCGAGTCCTACGACCGCAGGGCGCTGCTCGAGTTCGTCGCCGAGGTGAAGTCGGGCGCGGCGGAGGTGCGGGCGCCGCGCTACGACCACCTGACCTACGACATCGTGCCGGGTGACGAGGTGGTGGTCCGCCGGCCCGACGTGCTGATCGTCGAGGGACTGAACGTGCTGCAGCCGGTCGCGCTCGAGGAGGAGGGCCGCAGCGCGCTGTCCGTCAGCGACTTCTTCGACTTCTCGCTCTACGTCGACGCCGCGAACGAGGATGTGCGGCGCTGGTACGTCGAGCGCTTCCTGCGGCTGCGGGAGACCGCGTTCTCCCACCCGGACTCCTACTTCCGCCGATACGCCGGGCTCACCGACGCCGAGGCCGTCTCCACGGCGGAGGCGATCTGGGCCACGATCAACGAGCCGAACCTGCGGCAGAACATCCTGCCCACCCGGGGCCGGGCCACGCTGGTGCTGAAGAAGGGCCCCGACCACGCGGTCACGCGGATCCGGTTGCGCAAGCTCTGAGCGCGCGGTAGAAGGCCGAGCATGATCAGAACGAGCGCGGCCGCCTCCCGGTGACCGCGCCGGACGCCGAACCCGCGCGGCCCGGGTGGCGCGACCTCGATCGCCGGCAGCGGCACGTGCTGGCGGGGGCCCTGTCCGCGAACGCGGTGCTGTTCTTCGACCAGACCGCGACGATCGTGGCGCTGCCCGCCATCGGCGACGACTTCGGCCTGCCGGGCGGCACGACCGGCGCCGTCGCGTGGACGGTCACCGCGTTCCTGCTGGCGCTGGCGGCGGTCATGCCCGTCGCCGGTCGGGTCGCCGATCGCTACGGCCGCAAGCCCACCCTGGTGACCGGTCTGGCGCTGTTCGGCCTCGGCTCCGTCCTGTGCGCCGTGGCGCCCGACCTGGCCGTGCTCGTCGCGTGCCGTTTCCTGCAGGGCATCGGCGGGGCGATCGTGCAGCCGATGATCCTCACCGCGGTGACCGAGGTGGTCGGCTCCGAGCGGCGGGGCTGGGTGATCGGCACCCTGTCCCGCGGCGGCTCGACGTTCCTGGTGCTGGGGCCGCTGATCGCGGCCGGCCTGCTCGAACTGGGCACCTGGCGGCTGATCTTCCTCGTGACCCTGCCCGTGCAGGCGTTCGCCACCTACCAGCTCATCCGCTGGCTGCGACCGACGGCCGACCGTGGCGACGACCTCGACCTCTGGGGGATCGCGTGGCTGGTGGCGGGGTTGTCCTGCCTGGTCGCGGGGATCACCCAGCTCGCCGAGTGGGGCTGGCTCGCGGGCGGGCTGATCGGCGCCGGGACCGCGCTGATCGCCGTCTTCCTGTGGCTGGAGGCGCGCTCGGACCGCCCGCTCATCCCCGTGCGGTTTCTCCGGAACCCGCTGTTGTCAACGTGTCTGGTCGCTCTGTTCGCGATCCAGTTCGCAGTGCTCGCCGCGATGATCACGCTCGTGGCGTTCCTCGAGGTCGGCATCGGCGCGACCGCGACCGCGGCGGGCATCGTGGTGGCGATCGCCGGCCTGGGGTCGCCGCTGCTCTCGCCGACGACCGGGCGGATCGCCGACGAGCGCGGCAGCCGGCCGCTGGTGCTGGGCGGCCTGGCGCTGGCGGTCGCCGGGCTGATCCTGATGATGCTCACGGCGGGCCGCCTCGACGTCTGGTGGCTGCTGCCCGGGATCGTCGTGTTCGCGCTGGCCCGGCCGGCCGTGTTCACCCCGGCGAGCATCGGCCCGTTCGCCACCGTGCCGGTGCGCGACCGCGGGTTCGCGGCGAGCCTGGTCACCGAGGCGCGGCAGCTGGGCGCGGTGTTCGGCGTCGCGGTGCCGACCGAGGTGGCCCAGCTGGCCGGCGGCTCCGACGACGCGCTGCTGGCCTTCGTCGTCGCGATCGGCGTGGTGGCCGTCGTGTGCGCGGCCGCATGGCTCGTGGTCCTGCGCCGGATGCCGAGCCGCGCGGCGCTGGATGCCGTCTGACGCGGTGTTTGAGAGAGTCAGGGCGTGACGGACCTTTCGACGCCGCTGGTCGCGCTGCCCGACGGAACCCTGCTGCCGCCTGGCGCCCCGCTGCTGCGGGGCGACGACCTGGGCGTGCTCCGCGGCGAGGGCGTCTTCGACACCACCCTTGTCGTCGACGGCGTGCCCCGCGACCTGCCCGACCACATCGAACGCCTCGGCGTCTCGGCTCGGATGGCGGGCGTCGACGCGCCGCCGAAGGGGTCGTGGCAACCCGGGGTGGACGCGCTGATCGCGGCGTGGTCCGGCGGGCGGGAGATGGTGCTGCGCCTCGTCGTGACCCGCGGGCCGGAACGCGGCCCGGCGCCCGTCTGTTACCTGACCGGCGGGGTGCTGCCCGCAGCCAGCAGGCGCCAGCGCGCCGAGGGGGTGCGGGTGTTGACGCTGGATCGCGGGTTCTCCGCGAAGGCAGCCGCGGACGCCCCGTGGCTGCTCGCGGGCGCCAAGACGCTGTCCTACGGGGTGAACATGGCGGCCCTGCGGTACGCCGCCGACCACGGCGCGGACGACGTGGTCTTCGTCGGCGCGGACGGCGAGGTGCTGGAGGCTCCGACCTCGACGGTGGTGATCGCCACGGGTCGCACCCTCCTCACCCCCGAGCTGACGGGCATCCTCGACGGGATCACGGTGCGCCGGCTGCTCAGGGTGGCCGCCGCGGCGGGCTGGGTGACCCGCAGGGAGCGGCTCGAGGTCGACGACCTGGCGGCCGCCGACGGCGTCTGGCTGGTGTCGAGCGCGCGGCTGCTGGCACCGGTGACGGCGATCGACGGCGTGGAGCGCGGTGATGCCGGGATCACCTCCGAGCTCGCCGACCTCCTGGAGATGCCTCGCTAGCGGCTGGAAGTCGGCGGCGAACACCCGGCCGCGGCGGGCGGTGGACGCGAGTGTCGGCCGGCACGAGGACATCTGACCGCTTCCGCGGTGGGTGGGTGCTCCGCGACGGGATGTGGAGCTCTCTCGCGCCGCGTCGCCGCGCACTCGCGGTCGGGGAGCGCCGGGTCGCCCGCACCGCTCGACCCGCCCCGGACGGTGATCAGCCGAAGCGCCGCGCGCCCTGCCGGGACACGAAGGCATGCTCGAGCTCGTCGGGCGAGAACGGGCCCAGCACACGGCTTTCCGTGGCGAACCGGTAGAGCACGACCCGGAACACGGTCGCGATGGTGGTCTGCAGAAGTGCGGTCACGGCGATGACCAGGAAGCCGAGCGTGATCAGGACGATCATCAGGGCGTCGATGTTCCGGGCGGCGACGCCGAGTCCGATGAGGATCGCGCCGGGCAGGAAGCCGATGAGAAACGCGATGATGCTGATCGCGGCGGTGCCGACGAGGCCCTCGCCCCAGCGGGTCTTGATCAGGTGCGTCGAGCGCTTCAGTGCCGCCCTCGGCCCGAGCCCGTCGAGGGCGATGCTCGGTATGACGAAGAACGTGGCGATCGTCCATGCCAGGTTCGCCAGGCCGCCGACCACCCCGCTGATCAGCCCGCCCACGCCCTGCCGCAGGGCCGACTGCAGCGCGGAGATGAGCAGGCCGACCACCAGCTGCACGGCCGCCCAGGCCAGGATCGGGCCCAGCCGCGACCGCGCGACCGCGATTCCGTCGCCCACCGTGACGGTCTCGCCGTCGAGCGCGCGGGCGGTGCACGCGCTCAGCCCGACGCCGCAGAAGACCCCGACCACGATCACCAGGTAGACCCCGATGATCATCAGCGGCAGGCCGACCCAGGGCGAGTCGGTGATCGCGATCAACCCAGCGCCGGTGCCGAAGAACACGAGGGCGCAGACGATGGCGGCCACGACGGAGATCACCGTGAACGTCAGCAGCGCACGCTGTGACCGAACCACCGACCAGCTCTTCTTGGTCAGGTCCCAGCCGCGCCCGATTCTCCCCATGCGCGCACGATACGGGCCGGAGCCCGAGCCCGGTGAATGATCGGTGATCGAGTTTCAGTCGTCGCTCGACCGGCGATCGGCCAGCGCCCGGACCGCGACGGGATCGGTGGATCGCAGGCGGTCCACCTCCTCGCCGTCGTCGCACCGGCACAGCGACACCGTGACCTCGCCGGGGGACCACGTCAGCACCCGCCAGACGGCACCCGACTCCCGCCAGCGCTCCAGCGCGGCGAGTATGGGTGTGCCGAAAGCGGCGTCGTCGGCCATGACGCCTGCATTGTCCCGCATTGTCCCGGCGGGCGGTCGAACCTCACTACCATCGACGGATGCCGCCGCGCAGCCGGGAGCGGGTCGCCCGCCAGGAGATCCGCTTCTGCACAGCGCCCGACGGCGTGCGCATCGCGTATGCCGTGCACGGCGACGGCCCGCCGCTGCTGATCTCCACGTGCTGGCTCAGCCACCTGCAGCACGACTGGGAGAGCCCGGTCTGGCGGCACTTCCTCTCCGAGCTCGGCGCCTTCGCCACGATCATCCGCTTCGACGAGCGAGGCCACGGGCTGTCCGACTGGGACGTCACGGATTTCTCGCTCGAGGCCCGGATCGGCGACCTGGAGGCCGTCGCCGACCACGCCGGCCACGACCGGTTCGCCCTGATGGCGATGGCCCAGGGCGGCCCGCCCGCGATCAGCTACACCACGCGGCATCCCGCCCGTGTCACCCGGCTGCTGTTCTACGACAGCTACTCGGATCCGTTGCGCGGCATGACGGCCGACGACATCGAGCTCGAGGGCGCGTTCAAGAACATCATCAAGGCCGGCTGGGGCCGGCCGGAGTCGACCTTCCGGCGGGTGTTCACCTCGCAGATGATCCCGGGTGCCACCGAGGAGCAGATGCACTGGCTGGACGAGCTGTTGCGGGTGTCGGTCTCACCCAGCACGGCGCATCTGGCCCGCCAGCAGCGGATGCACGCGAATGCGACCGAGCTGCTCGACCGGATCGCGGTGCCGACGCTCGTGCTGCACTCGCTGCGCGATCGGCTGAACGCCTTCGATCACGGCAGGCACCTCGCCGCCAGCATCCCCGGGGCCCGGCTCGTGCCCCTCGACAGCGACAACCACATCCTGCTCGAGGACGAGCCGGCCTGGGGCGTGTTCGTCGCCGAGGTCCGCGCGTTCCTGGCCGCCGACCAGCCCAGAGATGCCAGGCCGCCGGGACTTTCGGTCACCGACGCGCTGTCCGCCCGCGAGCTCGAGGTGCTCACCCTGGCCGCCGAGGGGCACGACAACGACGACATAGCAGGGATTCTGACGCTCAGCGTGCGCACGGTCGAGCGGCATCTGCAGAACGTCTACGCCAAGCTCGACGTCCAGGGCCGGTCGGCCCGCGCGGCGGCGGTGGCCCGGCTGCTCAGCAGCGCCTGACCCCGAGACGCGCGCCCCGCCGTACGCGCCGGCGCGTACCGACCGATCCGGCAATGCGGCCGGGATGGGTGGCCGCACCGATGTGGACACCCGGTGATCGTTCGTAGCGTCGTTCCCGAAGGCCGGAGCCGAATCCGGCCGCAGACCAAGGGAGTCCGGCATGACGCAGACCGTTCAGAGTCCGATCAAGCTGAAGCACAAGGCGCTCTGGGCGCTCGGCGACTACGACGCCGTCGCCACGGAGGTGATCCCCGAGCTCGGCGGGGTGATCGTCGACGCCGCCGGCATCGAGCGCGGTACCCGCGTGCTGGACGTCGCAGCCGGCTCGGGCAACGCCAGCCTGGTCGCGGCCGAGCGCGGAGCCGACGTCGTCGCGTCCGACCTCACGCCCGAGCTGCTGGCGGCCGGCCAGGACCGCGCCACCGAACGGGGCCTGACCCTCGACTGGATCGAGGCGGATGCCGAGTTCCTGCCGTTCGCGGACGGCGACTTCGACGCCACCCTCTCGTGCGTCGGCGTCATGTTCGCGCCGTTCCACCAGCCGGTCGCCGACGAGCTGGTCCGGGTCACCAAGCCGGGCGGGACCGTCGCGCTGATCAACTGGACGCCGCAGGGCTTCATCGGCCAGATGTTCGCGATCATGAAGGCGTACGTGCCGCCGCCGCCGGCCGGCGCGCAGCCCGGCCCGCTGTGGGGCGACGAGACGCACGTCCGCGGGCTGTTCGGCGATCGGGTCGACGGCCTGACCGCTGAGCGAAAGCTGTTGCCGATCAACCGGTTCGACAGCGCGGAGGAGTTCAGGGACTTCTTCAAGAAGTGCTACGGGCCGACGATCGCGGCGTACCGGAACATCGCCGACGATCCGGCGCGGACCGAGGCCCTCGACGCGGAGCTGGCCGATCTCGCCCGCCGGCACGGCGCCGACGAGGGAACCATGCAGTGGGAGTACCTGCTCGTGACGGCCCAGCGCGCGCGCTGAGCCGTCCGACCGGGCTCATCCGAACGGGCTCACCGTGCGCACCGCGGCGGCGTTGTGCGCACGGTGGGCGGCGTCGCGGTCGGCGATGGCCATCGCCCTGCTCGTGGCGGCGTCGCCGCCGCCGGCGGTCATCCTCGCCGACACCTCGGATCGCAGGCTCGGGGACTGGGCCAGCTCGGCGGCCAGCCGGTTCGCCAGCCGCCATTCCCGGTATCGCGAGCTCGCTCGTCGTGTGGTCGGCATCGTGGTCATGTCACAGTCCCTGGAGAGAAGAGGTCGCCGGCGGGTTCGCCGTCCTGACCAGGGTGACGATCCGCCGGTGCTCGGGCGTCGGGCGCCCGGCCGATGCATCGGGGGACCTCGACGTCCCCCGATCGACGGATCCCGCCGTCCTCGCGCGCCGGAACCGCCGACCCGCGCGGTGCTCGGCGGGAACCGCGAGCCGGCGGCGTCAGTCGGCCGGTGCGCCCTCCTGGCGGGCGTACACGTCGAGCAGTTCGCGGGCGTGCCGGCCCGACTCGCCCTCCTGGGCGAGGCCCTCGCGCATGGCGGCGAGCTTCTCCGCGCCGGCCGGGAAAGGCGCGAGCAGCGGCACCGCCCGGTCGGTGAGCACCTCGAGCAGGACGGGCCGCTCCGCCGCGAACGCCCGGTCCCACGCGGCTCCGAGCCGATCCGGGTCGTCGACCCGGATGCCCTCGAGGCCGAGCAGCTCGGCGTACCCGGCGTAGGGGAAATCGGGGAGGTCCTGGCTGTCCGGGAACAGCGGCTCGGCCTCCATTTCCCTTTGCTCCCAAGACACCTCGGCGAGATCTCCGTTGTGGAAGACGCAGACCACGAACCGGGGATCGGCCCACTCCCGCCACATCCGGGACACCGTCACGAGTTCGGCGAGTCCCGTCATCTGCATCGCGCCGTCGCCGCTCAACGCGACCAGCGGCCGTTCGGGATGCAGCAACTTGGCGGCGATCCCGTACGGGATCGAGCAGCCCATGCTGGCGAGCGTGCCCGACAGGTGAGCCGGCACGCCCGCGGGCAGCTGCAACTGCCGGGCGTACCAGTAGACGCAACTGCCGACGTCGACGGCGAGCTGGGCGTCGGACGGCAGTCGACCGTTGAGCTCCCACACCACGCGCTCCGGATTCACCGGGTGCGCCGGGGTGTGCGCCCGTTCCGCGGCCAGTGCGCGCCACTCCCGCACCTTCAGCTCCACCTGCGCCCGCCACGCAGGATCGGCGGGCGCGTTCGGCAGCAGCGGCAGCAGCGCGGACAGCGTCGCCGCGGCATCGCCCACCAGGCCGACCTCGATCGGATAGCGGTTGCCGACAACCCTGCCGTCCAGGTCGATCTGCACCGCGCGGGCGGCACCCGGCGGCGGGTAGAACTCGGTCCACGGGTCGTTGGAGCCGACGATGAGCAGCGTGTCGCAGGAGCTCATCAGGTGCGCGCTCGCCGTGGTGCCGAGGTGCCCCATGGTGCCGGCCGCGTAGGGCAGCGACTCGTCGACGTACGGCTTGCCGAGGAGGCTGGTGGCGACGCCGGCCCCGAGGCGCTCGGCGACGGCGCGCACCTCCTCGCCGGCGTGCCGCGCGCCCTGACCGACCAGCAGGGCGACGCGCCGGCCGCCGGTGAGCACCTCGGCCGCCCGGCGCAGGTCGTCGTCGCGCGGCAGCACCAGCGGTCTCGCCCACTCGGGAGCCGTCACGACGATGCCGTGCTCCTGATCGAGCTCGGCCGCGGGTTCCTTCTGCACGTCGTGCGGCACGATCACCACCGCCGGGCCGCGGTCGCCGAGCGCGGAGCGGAACGCGCGGTCCAGCACCATCGGCAGCTGCTCGGGCGTGCTCACCTGCTGGGCGAACCCCGCGACGTCCTTGACCAGCGCGGGCAGGTCGATCTCCTGCATGTAGGCCGAGCCGAGCACGCTGGAGTTCTGCTGGCCGACGATCGCGACCACCGGCACGCCGTCCAGCTTGGCGTCGTACAGCCCGTTCAGCAGGTGCACGGCGCCCGGGCCCTGGGTGGAGGTGACGACTCCGACCTCGCCCGAGTACTTGGCGTGTCCGACCGCCATGAAGGCCGCGTTCTCCTCGTGCCGCGCCTGCACGAACTGGACCCGCCCGGCCGCGCGCCGCAGGGCGCCCATGAAGGCGTTGATGCCGTCCCCGCTGTAGCCGAAAACCCGGTGTACGCCCCAGCTCTCGAGCCGATCCACGATCAGGTCGGCAACCGATCCAGCGCCCATGTCGCTCCCTTCGCCGCGCTCGCGCCCGCGGCGGCAACGCCGACCGCGGTGAGCTCCGAGCCGTCCGCCAGACCGTGCCCGTTCGTCGGGCGGGTCAATCACGGCCGTCCACCGGTCCGGCGATACCTCCGTGACGCCTACCGGAGCTCGGTCGGGTGGGCGATGACGTCGACCATCGCCCCGCGGCGCCACACCGTGATCGGCAGCGGCACCCCGATGGCGTCGTCGAACAGCAGTCGCTGCAGGCTCTGCGCGTCGGCAACCGGGCGGCGCGCCGCATTCAGCACGACATCGCCCCCGGTGAGCCCCGCGCGGTGCGCCGGTGATCCCGTGATCACCTCGACCACCCGCAGCCCGCGCCGCCGCCCGGTGCGCTCGGCCAGCTCGGCCGGCAGGGGGGCGGGCGTGCTGACCAGCCCGAGATACGCGCGCCGGACGCGGCCGTCGCGCAGCAGGGCAGCGATGATCCGCCTGGTGGTCGCGTTGATCGGCACCGCGAGGCCCAGCCCGACGCCGGCGACGGCGGTGTTGATGCCGACCACCCGCCCGGCTGCGTCGGCCAGCGCGCCGCCGGAATTGCCCGGGTTGAGCGCGGCGTCGGTCTGGATCACGTCCTCGACGACCCGGCCGGCGGATCCGGACCTCGTCGGCAGCGATCGGCCGAGACCGCTGACCACGCCGGCGGTCACCGAACCCGCGAGGCCCAGCGGGTTGCCGACCGCGATCACGAGCTGACCGACCCGCAATCCGTCGGCGTCCGCCAGTGTCGCGGCGCCCAGCGACGGAGAGCCGCCGGTGCGGACGACGGCCAGGTCGGAGAGCGGATCCGCGCCGACTACCTCGATCCGCTCCTCGGAGCCGTCCGCGAAGGCGGCCGTCCCGTGATCGGCGTCGCCGACGACGTGCGCGTTGGTGAGCAGGCAGCCGTCCTCGGTGAACAGCACGGCCGAACCCGCGCCCTGCTGCCGGCGCCCGCCCCACCCGTCGACCGTCACCTGCAGTGCCGCGACGTGCGGCAGCACCGCCGCCGCGACGCGCACGACCACCTGCGAGTACGCGTCCAGCGCCGCGTCGGACGCCGCGCGCGCCTGATCGGTCGGTCCCTCGTCGGGCATGGGTCCATTCAACGACCGAAGTCGCCGTTCCGGCGCTGCGCGGATTACGCCGTCAGCGATGCCCGCGTCGAGACCGACCGCGCCGCAGCGTCAGTCGAGCCGGTCGACCGCGAGCCTGGCCTCCCGCTGCTCCGCGGCCGTGCGCTTCACCTCGGAGCGCGCCTCGTCGAGCGCCCGCCGGGCCTCGTAGATCTCGTCCTCGAGCGCCCTGATCTTCTTGCGCAGGTCCCGCTCGGTCCTGGTCGCCGCGGTAGCGGCGTCCTCGGCGCGTTCGAGCGCAGCGAGCGCCTCGTCCTGCGCCTTGCGCCGCGCCCGCTCCAGCTCGCGGTCCTGCGCCTCCTGCTTCTCTCGGCGCCGCCGATCCGTCGCGGACTCGGGCACGACGACGGCATCGGGCTCCGGCTCCTCGGCCGGGGTCGGCTCCGGCTCCGTCACGGCCGGCGCCCGGGACCCGCCCGCGGTGGCCCGGTCGCCGGGTGCCGCTGCGCCGGAGCGGCCCGCTCCGCGGCCGGCCGGACGCGCGGTGCGCACGACGGAGAGGTCGGGCGCCCCCGGGAACCCGAAGCCCTCGAACGTCGCGGCGCGGACCAGCGACCCGGACCGCACCTGCTCGGCGACGTCCTCGTCGGCGAGTGCCGCCTGCAGCGTGGAGGCCACCTCGTCGCGCACGGCAGCGGGATCGTCCTCCTCGAGCGCCCGGCGGGTGACATCGTCGATCAGCGTGCGGCGTTGCTTGGACAGCTCGCGCACCTGCGCCGCGTCGACCGAGCGCTCCGCCCTGCGGAGGTCGTCACCGAGATCCAGCAGCGCCTCGAGCGCCTCGGGCTCCCGGCGGACCATCCGGTTGATCGCGAATGCCGAGCGAGTCGGCTTGCGCAGCGCGGTGATTCGCTTCGCGGCCGCCTTGTCCTTGGCGGCCTTGGCCGCGGCCACCAGTTCGGCGCGCCGGGCCATGAACGCCTCCGGCTCGATCGAGTAGAGCTCGTCCACCGCCTCCTGCACGGTCCCGTCGGTGGCCGCGTCTGCGGCCGTTCCGGGGCCCGGTTCCTCCGTCGCCATGCCGTCCATCGTGGCGTACCGCCGCCCATCCGACTCGTCGCCGCCGGCGGACGCGCGAGCGACGACCACTCGGGGCCGCGGGATCCGCTCGGGGTGGGTCGAACGTCGGCACCGTGCGCCGACGGCCCCGCCCGGTCGCGGGCGACCGGGACCGGGCTGCGAGATCGCTACTGCGCCACTCGATCCGGATGGAGCAGTCCACGGCGATGGGCGACCGCCACCGCCTCGGCGCGACCCGACGCACCGAGCTTGTCCAGCACGTTCGACATGTGCACGCTGACCGTCTTGCCGCTGATGAAGAGCCGCTCGCCGACCTGACGGTTGGTCAGGCCCTGCGACACCAGCGCCAGCACCTGCTCCTCGCGGCCGGTCAGCACGCTGCTGGTGGTGCGCAGCCCAGGGACGTCCAGCCGGGCGCGCCGGGCCAACGCGGTGACCGCGTCGATCAGCGGGCGGGCGCCGATCGCGGTCGCCTCCGCCACCGAAGCGGCCGCCGCGCGCTCGGCCTCGGCGCGCCGGTCGCGCGCCATGAAGGCCGCCGCCTGGCGGTACCGGCTGCGCGCCACCTCATAGCGGTAGCCGTAGTCGAACTCGTCGACGCAGGCCTGCCAGAGGTCGGGATCGTCCTCGCCGCGCAGCCGGGCGAAGTCGGCGTGCGCCCGGGCCAGCCACGCCCGCCCCTCCGGCCCGAGGCGACCGCCGCGCGGCCGGCCCCGCTCGGCGGTGCGCACCGCGCGGTCGATGAGCGTCTCGCCCATGCGGACGTCGGCCGCCGGGTCGCCGCCGGTCAGCCGGGTCTGCGCGGCGCGGTCCGCCAGTGCCGCGAGACCCAGTGCGGAGAGCCAGATCCCGCCGAGGAAGTAGTCGTTCCAGGACCGGTTCATGAAGTCGATGAGGGACAACGTGAGGTCGAGAGCCTCCTGCTGGCGGCCCGCCCAGGTGAGCGCGTCGATCGTGTTGCCGCCGGAGATCATCGCCATCATCGGATCGGCGTGCCAGTCCGCCTTGACGGCCTGTCCCCGGTCGATCGCATCCGCGTCGCCGCGCGCGACCGCCGCGTACAGGTCGATCACCGACAGGGTGGCGAGCGCGGAATCGGGCGCCCAGTCCCGGAACGGTGGCGCCTGGGTGAGGTCGCCGGTGACGTAGCGGATCAGCTCCCAGAAGACGAGAAGGCTGACGCCGTAGCCCATCCACAGCACGCCGGTGCTCCTGGCGCGTTCGATGCCGTTGCGGCAGACCTCCGCCGACTCGTCGAGCCGCCCCGCGTAGTACAGGGTCGAGGTGAGGTTGTGCGCGATCCGCACCTCGGTGAGCAGGTCGCCGGCGTCCTTCGCCCGGGCCATCGCCTGCCGCAGCAGGCCGGCCGCGGTGTCGGCGTCGTTGACCTCGACGATCGCCAGCGTCGCCAGGGCGTCCGCCTCGGCGTCGGGCACGTCCAGCTCGCGGGACTCCTCGACGGCACGGTCGGCGGAGGCGCGCGCGAGATCGTCCTGATCGCTGTTCACCGCGGACCTGGCGTGCGCGGCGAGCACGCGGGCGCGCTGCACGGACGGGCCGCGATCCTCCAGGAGCGCGAGCGCGGCGGTGCAACGCTCCAGGGCCTCCTCTGCGTGGTTGTCGTCGATGAGGAAGAAGGCGGCGGCGGAGGTGAAGCGGATGACGTCCTCGGGCTCGGCGGCGTCCAGCGCGGAGCGCGCGAGCCCCGCGGCGCGGGACGGCTGCCCGGCGCGGCTCGCGGCCGACGCGGCGCGCATCTCCACGTCGATCCGGCTGTCGGTGATCGACTCGGTGGCGTCGGGCACGGCGTCCCACAGCTCGAGCACCGACTCCAGGTGCCGCAGCTCCTCGGCGGGCGCGAGGACGTCGGCGGCCTCGTCCGCCGCCGCGTGCGACTCCGTCAGCGCGGCGCGGACGTCGTGGCTGTTCAACGCGTGGTGCGCGCGCTCGGCGTGCGAGCCCAGGCCCGGATCGGCGGACAGCGCCTTGAGGTAGGCGCGGTGCAGCCCGGCCCGCTCGCTGGGCAGCAGATCCGCGCTCACCACCTCGGCGAGCAACGCGTGCCGGAAGGCGAGGTAGTCCTCGCCCTCGCCGATCAGCAACTGGTGGGCGACCGCCTCGCGCACGGCGGAGTCGACGGCGCCGGGCGCGGCCAGCGACGGGTCGTGCGCGGCGACGGCGCGCAGCAGGCCGTCGCCGACCCGGCGACCGGCCACCGAGGCGATCCGCGCCAGCTGTTGCACCGCTGGATCGTTCTGCTCGAGCCGCGTGCGCAGCACGTCGGCGAGGCTGACCGGCAGCGAGGCGGTGTCCGGCCCGGACTCCAGCAGCTCCTCGGCGAAGTAGGCGTTGCCCTCGGAGCGGTCGAGGACCCGGTGCAGGGTCGCGTCGGGGACGGAGGTGCCGGTGACCGCGACGGCGAAGTCGGCGAGTTCCGTCTCGGTGAAGGGATGCAGCTCGACCTGCTCGACCCGCGGATGCCGGAGCAGCTCGGCGAGCACGGGGCGCATCGGGTGGCGGCGGTGCAGATCGTCGGTGCGGTAGGACGCGACGATCAGCACGTGGTCCGCGCGCATCCGGGCGAGCAGAAAGCGGAGCACGTCCCGGCTCGACGGGTCGGCCCAGTGCAGGTCCTCGATGACGACCACCAGCGGGTGGCCCCGCCGGCCCGAGGTGGTCAGGGCGGCGGCGATGCCGTCGAAGAGCTGGAGCCGCGCGGCCTGCTGCTCGGACCCATCCGCGGACTCGGTGCCACCGGTGTCCAGCAGCCGCCCGATCGCGGGGCGTTGCTCGATCACCTCGTCCAGGTGCCCGCTCTGCCCGCGCAGCTGCCCGAGGGCCTCGCTGAACGGCAGGTAGGGCAGCCCGACGCCGCCGAGATCGACGCAGTGGCCGACGATCACCGTCGCGCCGGCGTCGGTGGCGTCCTGCGCGAACCGCTCCAGCAGCCGGGTCTTGCCGACCCCCGCATCGCCGGCCAGCAGGACGGCACCAGGGTCGCCGGCCGAAGCCCGCGCGAGAACGGCACGCAGCCGTGCCAGTTCCTCGTCGCGGGCCACGAACGGCGTCCCCGCCATCGACCTGGCCATGCTCTCCATAGTGTCAGCTGGAGGCGACAATCCCGTTCGTGCTGCGCTGCCGCGGGCGCGGGTTGCGGGCGTCCGCAGGGACGCGGCCGCGGTGCCGGCGGGCGAAGTCGACGCGTGCGCGCTCCATCCGGTAGCCGATCTCGGCATCGAATCCCGGACCCCAGTTCGTCGTCATGATGGTGCCTTCCGATCGCGTGCCCCGATGGGCGTTGGTGGTGCTGTGACATCCACAGTCGTGCTGAGGCCGGGCCGGCGGCATCGGACGATCGAGCACCATCCGTTCGCGGGCGCCTCAGGAATCTGCTCGCCGGCACCTAAGGCGCCTTAGCCGGCGGTAGGTCACCGGCAACCGAGGGATAGGCCTGTCGGGGCACGGTGCAATCCTGCGACCCGGGAGGAACCGCCATGACGACCATCGACACGAATGACAGCGCCTGGGACGAGCTGCGATCCCGCGTCCGGGGGCGCCTCGTGACGCCCGGCCTGCCGGACTGGGAGGCCGCGCGCACCCCGTGGGCGCTGAACGTCGACCAGCAGCCACTCGCCGTGCTGGAGGTCGCCGACGCGGACGACGTCGCGGCCGCCGTCCGCTGGGCGATCGGCGCCGGCGTACCGGTCACCGCCCAGCCCAGCGGCCACGGCGCGAAGCGCGCGCTCGACGGCACGCTGCTGCTGCGGACCGGGGCGCTGCGGGAGATCCGGATCGACGAGGCGACCGGCACGGCCCGGGTCGGAGCGGGCGTCACGTGGGGTGCGCTGTTGCAGCGGTTGGACGGAACCGGGCTGATCGGGCTGGCCGGCAGCAATTCCGACGTGACCGTCGTCGGGCTGACGCTGGGCGGCGGCCTGAGCTGGTTCAGCCGCGCCCACGGGTTCACCGCGAACAGCGTGGCGGCCGTCGAGCTCGTGGACGCCGGCGGCGACCTGGTGCGGGTCACCGAGGCGGCCGACCCCGACCTGTTCTGGGCGCTGCGCGGCGGCGGCGGCGACTTCGGCATCGTGGTCGCGATCGACATCGCGTTGTTCGGCGCTCCGGAGATCTACGGCGGCAGGCTGCTCTGGCCCATCGAGCACGCCCCGGCGGTGCTGCGCGCCTTCCGCGCGGCGGCCGAGCGGGCGCCCAGCCGCCTGACGATGTGGGCGCAGATCTTCCACGTCCCGCCGCTGCCCCAGCTCCCCGAGGCGATCCGCGGCCGGTCGTTCGTCGCGGTCGCGCTGGCGCATCTCGGCTCGGCGGACGAGGCCGAGGCGCTGCTCGCCGGCCTGCGCGCCGCGGCGCCCGTCGAGCTGGACACGGTGGGCGCCGTCGTCCCGAGCGGCATCGGCGCGGTGAGCGACGAGCCGACCGCCCCGTCCCCGTCGCTGGACCACTCCTTGCTGCTCGACGGCTTCGACGACGCCGCGATCGGCCGGCTGCTCGCCGTCACCGCGGATCGCCGGCGCTGCCCGCTCGTCGTCGTGCAGATCCGCAGCCTCGGCGGCGCCATCGCGGAGGACGCCGCGACCCACGGCGCGGCCGGATCGGTCGCCCAGCCCTACCTGCTCAGCGCGATCGGCATCCCGGTGACACCCGAGATCGCCGCCGCCGTTCCGGTGGCCTTCGACGCGATCGACGCGGCACTGGCCGACTGCCGGTCCGAGCGACTGATCGCGAACTTCGTCGGCACGCTGCAGGACTCGGGCGCGGCGTACCCGCCGGACGCGCTCGCCCGCCTCCGGCGCATCAAGCGCGAGCGCGACCCGAACGGCGTGATCCGCAGCAACCGCCCCGTTCTCGGCTGACGAACCGGCGCGCCCTGGATCACGGACCGACGATGCGGCCCTCGACGACGGGATTCACCGGAGAATTGGCTGTCACGTAGTCGATTGCTATCTGCAACAGGAGTCCCCGCGCTGCAGGACGTCGGTGCCGCCGGCGAGGGCGGTATAACCGTCGCCACCGGTGAACATGAAGTCGTTCGTCACGAGTCGGACGGTGTCGCCTCGGGCCGACCGGGGTCAGCGTCCCGCCGGTTCCGTCCGGCGCCTTCCAGATGCCGTCGACGACCGGCGTCGTTCCGGTGCAGTGGAACTGCAGCTTCAGTCCCGACACCTGCGGGAACCGGCCGGTCGCGATCGCGGGGTTGCACAACGGCGAGAACCCGTTCAGCAGGCCGCTGTCAATTGGGCGCCGGTGAGGGTCTCGATCACCGTGCGTTGCCGAAGGGCAGCACGGCGAACATCTCGCCCCAGGTGATCTCGCCGGCGCCTCGCCCGCCGACGGCGGCGGAGCACACCAGGGATCCGCGCGCAGTCCGCCGGAGTTGGTCATCGCCGCGTCCACGCCCGGGTAGCTCCGCGCATGGCGTCGGCGACCATGTTGCCCATCGCGGACTCCAGAAGCCGGGTCGGAGTCGCGCGAATATCAGCTCACCTGGGTGCCCGACCACCAGGTTGCGCAGCACCGCGGTCTCCGCGTTCGCCGCATCGACGATCGCCTGACGTCAGCGCGCGCGGCACGCCCAGCGCGGTCGCGATCCGGGTCGACCCGCCCGCCCACGCGACGTCCCCGTTCCTCACCATCAGCTGCAGCACCGAGTACGAGGCACCCGCGTTGATGCCCTCGGTGATCAGGATGTTGCCCCTCATGAGGTTCGACACCCGGTGCGTGTGGCCGGCGATGATCGCGTCCACCGTGGTGCCCTGCAGCGCGTCGGCGATGGTCGACGATCGGCCCGTCCCAGGGCACGCCCGGCGTCTGGCCGACCGTGTTCTGGCCGTTGGCGGTGCCCTCGTGGATCACCACGACCTGCACCCTGACGCCCAGCCGGCGCAGCCGGTCGGACTCCGCCTGGATCCGCGGCGCGGCCGGCAGGAATGTCAGGCCCGCTGTTGCCCCCGCGGACACCAGCTCCGGCGTCGTCTCCAGGCCGGCGCCGATGACGCCGACCTTGACCCCGTTGACGGTGAAGATCTTCGACGGCTTCACCCACGATCGGCGCGCGCCCGGTGGCCGTCTCGACGATGTTCGTGGCCAGGAAGGGGAAGTCGGCGCGGGCCTGGTGTTGCAACAGGCGCTCGATGCCGTAGTCGAACTCGTGGTTGCCGTACGAGGTCGCGTCCAGGCCCCACGCGTTCTCCACGTCGATCGCCGGCCGGTCCTCGAGCAGGCCGGAGTTCGGCGGCGAGGCGCCCACGTTGTCGCCGCCCGCGAGCAGCAGCGCCTTGCCGGGCAAGGCCCTCGCCTCCTCGTCGAACAGGGTGGCGAGGGTCGACGCCCCGCCGACGGGAACGTTGATGCCGTCGACGGGCAGCGTCGTCGAATCGAGCTGGCCGTGGAAGTCGTTCAGGCCGATGATGCTGAGCGGCCGGACCGAGCGATCGTCCTTGAGGACGTCGAGCAGGACCTTGCCCTGCGAATGCTGCGGGAGCGGCACGTCGAGCAGATACGCGATGGTGGGCGCGATGTCGATGCTGCGGACGCGGGAGATCCGGCCCTTCTGGATCTCGGGGCCGCCGGCCAGGAAGGTCGCGCGCATGTTCACGTTCGCGCGCCGGTCCTGGACGTCCGGGACATACCCGTGCTGGCCGAAGAACGCCGAGCGGGCGATCAGGGTCCCGGGCGTCGCGGCGTCGAACTGGTACGGCGGGTAGGAGAAGACGACGAGGTCGCCGGTGCGCGTCGGGTGTGCCATGTTCGTGGTCGACCGCGGGCCGTTCGGGATGTATCGGGACTCGGCCTTGGTGTACGCGCGGTCGATGACCTTCCAGCCCTCGGGCGCGCCGTCCCCGGTCCAGTCGTTGGGATCCTGAACAGTCTGGAACGCCGCCTTGATCGCCTGCACCGTCGCCGCCTCGTCCGTCGCGGTGACCTGGGTGAAGCCGCTGCCGGCTGGGTCCCGCCCTTCGAGGTTGAGGTAGATCTGCACGGTGCCGCCGGCCCAGCAGGCCTTGGCGCTACCGATCGTCTCGCCGGTCGCCGGCCGGCAGTTGGAGGTCTGTGGCTTCGAGAGCAGTTTGAGGTCGACGAGGACCTTGCTGGCGTCGATGGCCGCGAACTGCGGCGCGAAGCCGTGGTCCGAGGCGACGAAGGTGGTCTCGTTGCCTTTCACGGCCTTTTGGATGAGCGACAGCGTGGTATCGGCGCCCTGGTACGCGCGCTGGATGTAGGCCTCGCGCTGCGCCACCCGGCCGTCCGGCGTGCCGTTCACCTGGACGTCGTCGTAGGCCGGGTTGTCCTGCCCGTTGGGCAGCTTCCTGCTGACGAGCCCGAGGAACTGGTGCTGGAACTCGTCGGTCACGGGATACCCGGCGAGCACCAGGTCCGGTTGGTACTTGTCGATGATGTAGCGGGCGAGCGGCTGGGCGAACTTCTCCCAGTAGAGCCCCTGCTCGGTGTAGGTGTCCTCGCTGACGATGCCGGCCTCGAGGACGGCGAAGTCCCCGGCCTGCGAGCTCGGGAAGGTCGCGGCCACGTAGTCCTCGAAGGTGCCGGTGAATCCCGGCTCCCCAGGCCACGTCGGCCAGCTCGCGATCGCCCGCGTGACGGAGGTGTGGAACAGCCGCACCTGCGAGAGGTCGCTGCTGAGCCTCTCCACCTTGAGCAGGAATGCCCCGGTCTTGCCGTCGAGCGCCCCGCCGGAGATCGTGACCTTGACGTCGGCGGTCTGGCCCTCTGCCAGGTCGGCGACCCTTGCCGGGATCGTGCCGTCCTTGGTGCGGGAGAAGAGCACCCGGTCGTAGCTCACCCGGCCGTCGTTCGTGCTGTCGTAGATGTATGCGTTCAGCCCGTACTTGTCAGTTCCGGCATCGAGGATGCGCAGGCGCATCTCCTGCGCGGGGCTGTAGCTGGTCGGCACACCGGTCCACCCCGTCGCGAGGACCGGCGCCGCCTGCGGGAAGGCCGGCTGGCCGGCGAAGCCGACAGGGTGGTCGAACTGCAGCCCGAACGACGCGTGAACGCGGGATCGTCGGTCGGCGCGATGTAGTTCGTCGCCACCCCGCGGCCGGAGACGAATGCCCGGAAGTCGACTGTCGGGCCCTGGATGGTGGCGCTCCGGCCGCCGGCCCACTCGATCTGCGCGACCTTCTTACCGCCGCGCTCTGCCGACTGCGCGATCGACTCCGCCTGCAGCACACCGGGATCGAAGGCGGTGGTGCGGTTGCCGAACGGCTGCCCGTTGATGTGGAAGGTGTTGTTCGTCGAGCCCGTGACGGCCGGCCAGGCGCCCGTCGCGAGGGTGAACCAGCCGGCGCCGGTGTTCGGCGGAGCCTGGGTCAGCAGGCCGCCCCCGGTGGCCGAGGCGCCCTTGCGCAGCAGCTCCCTCATCGCCGGCATGAGATTCCTGCGCGCGGCGTACTTCTCGACCATGTCCTGCCGCAGGCCGTCGGCCGCGAAGAACACCACCGGCGCTCGGTCGTTCCGGTGGTCCGCGGAGGACTGCTGCGCGCCGGCGGCGGGGGCGACGACGAGCACGATTCCGGCGACGAGTGCCCAGGCCGCGACGAGCGGAACAACGAGACGGGATCGACGAGCGGCCACAGGACCTCCAGGGTCGGACCGGGCCGCTCAGCCGGGCGGCCGATGCTCCAACCAAGCACCCCGGGGCGTCATCGTCAACGGCTAGCTAGGGATGGGCTGTGCGAGTGTTCTGCGGCTTCTGTCAGGCGCGGTACCCGCCAGTCCCGCGGGCCACTTCCGTGACACGGACGTATCCGCCGGCTGCCGCGGGCGCGGAGATGTTCTGCGGTGCAATCGGTGACGAGCCGGTGTCGGGGCGCGGCCGCCGCCGCCGGCGCGGGACCCGATCGGACTCGGGCGCCGACCTTGTCATCCGGCCGGTCGACCGGGGGCTCCCGCTCTGTCGGCCCGAGTTCGCTATCCGCGGATGACCTCCCGCCCAAGCGGAACGGTCATGCCACACCCGGTTCGGTGGCCGCTCGAGGCATGCGTGGCGGACGAACGCTGTTCCCGGCATCGTTCTCGGAGGTCCTCGAGGAATTCTCGACAGGTCCCGAGAGTCGAACCCGGGCCGAAGCCGTCGAATCCGTTCCGGGTGGGCATCAGCGCACGATCCGGGCGGTCGGGGCGGGTCAACGAGCGGCGAGCACCGACCGCAGGCGAGACGCGAAGGCGGCGGGATCCTCGGCGAAGCCGGTGTGGTCGCCGGGGAAGAGCGTCGGCTCGATGCGCAGGGCCGCGGCCAGCGCCCGCGAGGTCCGGTCACACAGCTGACCGGTGCTGTCCTCACCGATGCCGACCACGATCCGCGGCGCCACGGCGCGCAGCCGGTCCAGGTCGGGTCGCCAGAAGGTGGTCTGGTTGTCCATGTGCAGCACCGCGAAGCGTTCGTCGGCGGCCTGCGACTCGTCGATCGCCGTGCCCGCGATGGCCTCGAAGATCTCGTCGGGGAGCGTGATGTTCGCGATCCGCAGGAACTCGGCCCAGTAGGCCCGCCGGTCGCCGGTCAGATACGTGGTCACCAGCTCGTCGTGGGCCGCGCGGAGCTCCCGGCGATCGTCCACCAGCTCGGCGAGGGGCGGTTCGTGCGCGACGACGGTGGTGGCCAGGTCGGGGTGACGTTCGAGGAGGGCCAGGGCGCTGACCGCGCCGCCGCTGGAGCCGAAGACGACGGCCGGCCCGCCGTCGGCATGCTCGATCAGCCGGGCCAGGTCGTCGGCCCGCTGGTCCGGCGTCACGTCCGCGTCCCGGTCGTCGACCTCGCTCCGCGCGATGCCGCGCGGATCGCCGGTCAGGACGGTGAAGTGCTCCGCCAGCAGCTCGGCGGCCGGCGCGAACGACGCCGAGTCCATCGGTGCCGCGTGCAGGGCGAGCAGCGGCCCGCGGCCGCGGATCTCGTAGTACAGGCGGGCACCGGGCACCGCCAGTGAGCCCGCGCGGGTGTCAGTGGACGTCACGGTCATCTCAACCTCCGTTATCTTGGACGACATCGTCTACTATAACCTTAACTTGGACGGTATCGTCCAGAGTAATGTGGAGGCCACCATGGCGTCAGGGATCGCCGCGGAGGGGTCGGGGAAGCGGCGTGCCCGTGGTCCCTCCGCCGGCAAGCGACGCGCGGTGCTCGACGCCGCCCGCACGCTGTTCCTCGAGCGCGGCTTCGCCGGCACCAGCATGGACGATGTCGCGTCTGCGGCCGGCGTATCCAAACAGACCGTCTACGCCCACTTCTCGGACAAGCACCGGCTGTTCATCGAGCTGATCGAGACCGACGTCGGGCAGCTGGACGTCGCGCAGCACCCGCTGGTCACCGGCATGCCCGGCACGGACCACGTGCAACGCGACCTGCGTGACTACGCCCGCTTCCACCTCTCGGTGGTCATGCAGCCGCACCTGTTGCGCATGCGCCGCATGCTGATCGGTGAGGCCGAGCGGTTTCCGCAGCTGGCCCGCGCGTGGTTCGCCAACGGCCCCGAGCAGTCCGTCGCCCTCTTCGCCTCCTGGTTCACCGCCCTCGACCGGCGCGGCCTGTTGCGCATCCCCGACCCGGTGATGGCCGGCGAGCACTACAACTGGCTCATCCTGTCCACCCCGGTCAACCGCGCGATGTCCGAGCCGCTCGACCGCCCGCTGTACACGCGGCGGCAGCTGAACCACTACGCCGACGAAGCCGTGCGGGTGTTCCTGGCGGCGTACGGCGCTGCGCCGACGTCGAGCGATGGGAGTGCGGACCGGTCACCGGCCGAAAGAGTCCCGTAACAACCGAACAAAGGACCAGATGCCGGCGAGAATGCCGGCGGTCACCATGCCGATCAAGAAGACCTGTTGTGGGGTCTCCAATTTCGCCAGCAGCGGATGCAGGAACGCGTCCAGGACGAGACCGAAACAGAAGATGACGCCCAGAAAAGCCACGATGGTGGAGAACACGGTGCCGGAGCCGAGAACCAGGGCCTCGAGAGAGGCGACCTCGGCACCGCCGATGACGATGGCGACGAGCGCAATCAGCAGGAGAAACGCGTATCGCTTCAGGCCGGTCGCCCGCGTCATGGCGGGGGCGAGCCTGTCGCTGGTCCTGATGCCCACGGCCAGCGCGATCAGCAGCGTGGGAATGACCGCGGCAGTCACCTGGAAATATTGAATCGGCGTCTGGAACGTGTTGACCATGCCGACGCAGGCTACCCGCGTACGAAGTCGGCCATCGAGCCGCCGAATTGCGCAGCCGTCGACCCCGTGGCAGCGGCACGCCGTCGGATGGTCAGGCCGGAACCGCCTCCGGCGGCATCACGGGCTCCCACGACTCGACGGACCACCAGCGCCACGCGTGCAGGTGCAACCAGCGCATGCTCGCCGCGTCGGACGCGAGCAGGCGGCGATCGTGATGGGTCAGGCCGGCGGGGCCGACGCGCCGGGCCCGTTCGCGAGCGACGATCAGGTCCTCGGGGTTCGGGGCCGCGATCTCCCGCTGCACCAGCGTCGCGCAGTGCGCCGCCAGGAACACCGGGTCGAGCACGGTGTCGCGGAACTGCTGCCAGCTGTCGATCGCGTGTCCCTCGGCGCGCAGCCGCTCGGCGCGCAGATCCACCGGGTCGGGGCGGGACTCCGCCGGCACCAGCAACAGCCGCCGGCGCGCGAGCCACAGCCCGAGCCCGACGCTGGACACGACGACGGCGATCGGCATCGCCAGCACCAGCGGAAGCCAGACCGGGGCCAGCCACCACACCAGATCCGGTGCGGCCCAGAGGATCAGCGCCACGAAGCCGGCGCCGGCCAGGGTGGCGATCAGTTCACCCTGGGCGATGGCCCACCGCGAGTCACCGGCCCTGCGACGTTGCGGTCCCCACTGCACAGTCCTGCCGGAGATCACGCCGAGGACCGCGAGAGTCTGGTGCACCATGAGCAACGGCGCGAGCAGCGCGGCCACCAGCATCTCGACGAGCAGGCTGGTCGTCACGCGGATGCGGCCGCCGTGGGCAGCGCTCGCCGATCCGTCGGCCATCACCGAGAGCCACCCGAGGAACCGGGGAGCGAGCAGGGCGACGAGCGTGGCCACGAGCAGGATGACCGACACCTCGGGCGAGATCTTGGACGCCGATCCGGTGGCGGTCGCGAGCAGGCCGACGACGAGGAACAGCAACCAGGCCGGTCCCGCCAGATAGGAGCTGGCCCCGACAGCGAGGTGCACGCGGCTCATCGGCTTGAACCCGGCCACGAGAAGGATGCGCAGGTGCTGCATCTCGCCCTGGCACCAGCGTCGGTCCCGGGCGACGTACTGCGGCAGCGTCGGCGGGAACTCCTCCCAGCTGCCGCCGATGTCGTCCGCGATCCGCACCGCCCACCCTTCACGGCACAGCATCGCGGCTTCGACGAAATCGTGGCTGAGGATCTGGC
This sequence comes from uncultured Actinomycetota bacterium, assembly GCA_963844455.1. Classification (GTDB taxonomy): domain Bacteria; phylum Actinomycetota; class Actinomycetes; order Mycobacteriales; family Nakamurellaceae; genus Nakamurella. The sequence continues at coordinate 125,537 of CAWJOH010000003.1, read as the reverse complement.
CGCCGAGCGGCGGCCGCCCCTGCAGCTCCGGCAGGGCGCAGCAGTCCAGGAAGGCGGTCACCCGGAGGACCGCGTTGTGGCCGTAGTAGTTCGCGTCGTCGTCGGCCCAGGCCGCGAGCCCCCGGTTGAACATGCGGCCGGCGCAGCTGTTGACGAACTGCTGGGACCGGGCGAGAAGCGTGCGCCCGTGATGAATCTCGAGGCCGGCCTGGAGCAGGCCGAGGCGCGGTTCCGCCTCCATCCGGCGGACCATCTGCACCATCGCCCCGGCACGCATGAGGCTGTCGGCGTCGAGCACGATCGCATACACGTAGCGTTTGCCCCAGCGCTCGAAGAAGTTCGCGAGGTTGCCGGACTTCTTGCCGGTGTTGCGTAGCCGGCGGCGGTAGTACAGCGGGATCGTGCCGGCACCGCTGGCGCGCGCCCAGCGCAACGCGCGCTCCTCGTCCAACACCTTGGCGGGGTCGTGGGAGTCGCTGAGCACGAAGAACTCGAAGGCCGCGGCCTCGGGATGCCGGGCCAGGTCCTCCCGCATCGCGACCACCGCGCCGAACACCTGGTTCGGGTCCTCGTGATAGACGGGCATCAGTACGGCGGTCCGGGGCAGCACCCCGCCGCTTGACGCATCCGGGGTCCGTGACGACGCCCGGCGACGGACCCCCAGGACGAATCCGAGGCAGGCGGTGAACAGGCCGATCGAGCAGAGCAGGAAGGCGAAGACGAACAGCAGCAGCCAGACCAACTCGATGGCCAGCAGACCGTCCGAGGCGAGTTCGAGCCCGAAGACGACGGCGGCGGCAATGCTCAGGACGATCGGCACCAGCAGCCCGAGCAGCCAGCGCGGCACCCTGCCGCGACCGAACGGCTGGTCGCGGAAGTGCTCGTACATCTCACCCGCCGTGGCCACCGCCTCCTGGTGCCGGGCGAGCGCCCTGGCGCCGATGACGTCGTCCGGGAACATCCCGCCGGCCTCACCGAGGAAGGCCCGGATCCGGACCGGGTCGGGCAACTCGGCCCGGTCGCCGAAGACCTCGCCGACGAAGTGCTGCACGCTGGCCTGCGCACCCGCGACAGCGCCTGCGGCCACGGGTTTCTGGGCACGCTCCTCGGCTTCCGCCACGACCGCGTCGACCATGGCCGCCAGGCGCGCGGAGGGCGGCAGCCCGACCGCGGCGAAGTAGCTCGCGACCTGCTGGCGCGCGTCGATGGATTCAGCTGCCGACACGGTCATCGCCAGGCCCCCTGATTTCTCCCCGACCCTGGCCGATCCTAGGCGCCGCGCCGCCGCCACGGACGTCGGCGATCGACCAAATTGATTGGTGCACCAATCATTGGTACAGTAAGGATATGTCCACAGTCCATCCCGGGGGCGACCCGGGACCTGCTGATCCGCTCGCGCTGGATCAGCAGGTCTGTTACGCCCTGGTCGTGGCCGCCCGCAACGTCGTCGGCCTCTATCGCCCCATCCTCGAGCCGCTCGGGCTGACCCATCCGCAGTATCTGGTGATGCTCGCGCTCTGGCAGCGGTCTCCGCTGTCGGTCAAGGCGCTGAGCTCCCTCCTCCAGCTCGACCCCGGGACGTTGTCGCCGCTGCTGAAGCGCCTCGAGGCGGCCGGCCTGCTGACCCGGGGCCGCGATCGGGACGACGAGCGTTTCCTGGCAGTCGATCTCACCGAACAGGGTCGTGCCCTGCGGCGGGCCGCGCTGCGGATCCCGGCCGCCGTCGTCGACCGGCTCGGCATGAGCCTCGACGAGCTCGCGGCGCTGCACGCGGCCCTCACCAGGGTGATCGCGGCGAGCGCCGAGGCGTCGGCCGTGGTGGCCGGACCCGTACCCGCACCCGCTCCCGATCCCACGGATCCGCCGCGCCGCAACCCTTCTCGATCGGCGACGGCGATGGCCCGATGAGCGGGCCGGAGCGCAGGTCGGGTTCCATCCCGCCGCACCACCGTCGGCTGGCGTACGTCTTCGCCGGAACCTTCTTCGCGGTGCTCCTCGCCGCCGGGTTGCTGCTCAAACTCGTCGCGGGGGTGCCGGTGCCGTGGTTCTGGATCATCGTCACGCCGGTGTTCGTGACGGCGCTGATCGTGCTGTTCCTCTGGGTGCGGCTGAGCGACTGACCCGTCCGGCCGCGCTGCGCGCGGTGCGGCGCGGTCAGCCCGTGAGCAGGCTGCGGATGTGGTCGGCACTGATGCGGACGTCGCGGATGGGTCCTTCGTCGGTGGGTTCGCCGGTCAGCACGGTGTCCTGTTCCAGGACGTACCAGCCGGTGTAGCCGTGGGTTCGCAGGGTGGTGACGATGCTGGTGGTGTCGACGTCGCCGGTGCCCAGCGGCCGGTACATCCCGTCGCGCACGGCCTGGTAGTAGGTGAGGGTGCCGGCGCGGACCTGGGCGGCGATCTTGTTGTCGACGTCTTTGAGGTGGGTGTGGGCGATCCGGTCGGGGGCTTGCCGGGTCAGGTCGGCGGGGTCGGTGCCGCCGATCAGCAGGTGGCCGGTGTCCAGGCACAGGGAGATGGCGGAGCCGTCGAGGACGCGGTGGACCTCGTCGCCGTTTTCGATCATGGTGCCGACGTGTGGGTGCAGGACGGCGCGGACGCCGTGGTCGGCGGCGGTGCTGGTGATGCGGTCGAGGTTGGTCAGCAGGAGTCGCCAGCCGTCGGGATCGAGGGTGGGGCGGGTGTCGTAGCCGTCGAGTCCGGACGCCGCGGACAGCACCAGGACGTCGGCGCCGGTGGCGGCGTAGCCGGCCAGGGTGCGGTCGATATCGGGTAGTGGGTCGTGTCCGGGTCGGTGCATGAGGACGGGGGTGAAGCCGCCGACGGCGCTGAGGTGGTGGGAGTGCAGGACGGCGGCCATCTGGTGCGGGTCGGTGGGCAGGAATCCGTCGGGGCCGAGTTCGGTGGCGGCCAGGCCGACGTCGCGCATCTCGGCCAGCACCCGGTCCGGGGTGAGCTGGTAGCCCCAGTTGGGCACCTCGCACACGCCCCAGGAGATCGGTGCGCCGGCGATGCGGTGTTGCGCTGCGGTGGTCATCGAGCTCGAACCTCGTCAATCTGGCGCGCTGCCGCGTCCGGGAGGGCGGGGAAGGGGATCCGGCGCGCCGCCAGCGCCCAGGGTGGCAGGAGTTCGGCGGTCCTGCAGGCGAGCCGCGAGCTCCCCTTCGCGGAGCGCGGCGTCCCCGCTGCGGTTGAATCTCCTTGCTGACCGGCCGCGACCGCCGCACCGTCGACGTCGTCGGTCGCGTCGGCGGTCGCAGAGGGGAAGCCAGGTGGCCACGACGCCGGAGCCGGAGACCCGCCGCGGGCTCGAGTGGCGAGCCCATGCGCGGGATTCGATCCTGGACGTCAACGACGGCATCGTCTCGGCCGCCGGCGTCGCAGAGGGCTTCGCCAGCGCGGGAGCGTCCACGAACACGCTGATCATCGCCGGCATCACCACGATCCTCGCCGGCGGCTGCGCGGCCGCCGGCGCCCGGTACAGCGAGGTGCGGACGGAATGGGAGATGAACCGCGCGCTGCTCGCGGCGGAGCAGGCGAGCATCGAGGCGGACCCCGACGGGGAATTCGAGGAGCTGGTCGGTCTCTACGCGGCGAAGGGCCTGCATCCGGACCTGGCCAGGGATGTCGCCCGGGCGCTGACCGAGGCGGACGCGGTCGCCGCGCATGCCGACGTCGAGCTGCATCTCGCCGAGCTGGGCGCGACCAGCGGCGCCGCATCCGCCGGGCTGATCACCGGCCTCTGCTACGCCGGCGGCGCGGCGCTGCCGCTGGCGGGCATGCTCATCCTGCCGGTCGGCGAGCGGATGGTGCTGACCTTCCTGGCGGTGTTGATCGCGCTGGTGGTCACCGGGTGGTTCGCCTCGTGGCTGACCGGGCTGCCGCCCACCCGCATCATCCTGCGCAACGTGGTGCTGGGCGGCGCGACGATGCTGGCCTCCCTGCTGCTCGGCGCGCTGATCAGCAGCTGGGCATGATCGAAGGGCCTGCGATCGACGCTCGCCCGCGCATCGGCGGTCAGCCCGCTCGCACCTCCTGCGTCGGTCGCGGGGACTTGTTGCCGTCCGCGTCGTAGTCGTACCACCCGCGGCCGGTCTTCCGGCCGAGCTCGCCCCGCTCGACCAGAGCCGCGACGCTGCGGCTCGGCCGGTCACCCGGGTCCCCGGTCTCGGCGAACCGGTCCTGCTTGGTCAGGAAGCCGATGTCGATCCCCGTGAGATCCATCAGCTCGAACGGTCCCATCGGGTGGCCGAGCGCCGTTCGGCAGGCGGTGTCGATGTCGGCGACCGAGGCGATCCCGTTCTCGAGCAGGAAGACGGCCTCGTCGCGCACCGCGTTGAGGATCCGGTTGGCGATGAAGCCCGGGATCTCCCGCTCGAGCACCACCGGCGTCTTGCCGAGGCGCCGGGCCAGCTCGACGGACGTCCCGACCGTCTCGTCTGACGTCTCCGGGCCGCGGGCCACCTCCACGCAGGCCATCACCAGCGCGGGGTTGAAGAAGTGCAGGTTGCACACCCGGTCCGGACGGCCGGTGGCGCCCGCGATCCGCGAGGACACGATGCTGGACGAGTTCGTCGCCAGGATCGCATGGGCCGGGGCGATCGCGTCCAGCTCGGCGAACAGCCGCCGCTTGACCTCGAGCTTCTCCACCGCCGCCTCGATGACGTAGTCGGCGCGCGCGGCGGCGCCGGCCAGGTCCGTGGTGAACGCGATCCGTCCGAACGCGGCGTCCACCGCGCTCCCGGTCCGCCGGCCCTTCTCGACGTCCCGGGAGAGTCGTCGCCGGAGTTGATCCGTCGCCCGCGCCAGCGCCGACTCCTCGACGTCGGTCACGGTGGTCTCGAATCCCGCCAGCGCGCACGTCATGCCGATCTGCGAGCCCATCGCCCCGGCCCCGACCACGACGATCGCCCGCACCCCGAACGGCGCGGGCCGGCCGGCCGGCACCTGAACGCCATCGATTTCCCGCTGCCCCGGCACGCCCGTCACCCTGCCGCTCACCGGAACGCCGGCAGGCCGGTGATCGCCTGACCCATGATCAGGGTGTGCACCTCGTCCGTGCCTTCGTAGGTCCGCACGCTCTCGAGGTTGTTCGCGTGCCGCAGCGGCGAGAAGTCCAGCGTGATGCCGTTTCCGCCCAGCATCGTGCGGGCCTCCCGGCAGATCTCGATGGCCTCGCGCACGTTGTTCAGCTTGCCGAACGAGATCTGCTGCGGCTGCAGCCTTCCGGCGTCCTTCAGCCGCCCGGTGTGCAGCGCGACCAGGATGCCCTTCTGGATCTCCAGCACCATGTCCGCGAGCTTGCGCTGGGTGAGCTGGTAGCCGGCGAGCGGCCGGTCGAACTGCATGCGCCGCTGCGTGTACCGCAGCACCGTCTCGTACGAATCCCGGGCGGCGCCCATCGCGCCCCAGATGATCCCGTACCTCGCCTCGTTCAAGCAGGAGAACGGACCCTTCAGGCCGACGACCCCGGGCAGGACCGCGGCCGCGGGCAGCCGGACCTCGTCCAGCGCGACGTCGCACTGGATCGACGCGCGCATCGACAGCTTCGGTTCGATGGGTGAGGCACTGAATCCGGGCGTGTCGGTGGGCACCACGAATCCGCGGATGCCGTCGTCGGTCTGCGCCCAGATGACGGCGACGGCGGCGATGGAGGCCAGGCCGATCCACCGCTTCGTGCCGGTGATCACCCAGTCGGCGCCGTCCCCGGTGCCGTCCCGCCGCGCGTAGGTCCGCATCCGGCCGGGATCGCTGCCCGCGGTCGGCTCGGTCAGCCCGAAACAGCCGATCAGCCGCCCGTTCGCCATCCCCGGCAGCCACTCCTGCTTCTGCTCCTCGGAGCCGTGCTGGCGGATCGCGCTCATCGCCAGCGATCCCTGCACGCTGACGAAGGTGCGCAGCCCGGAGTCCCCCGCCTCCAACTCCAGCATGGCCAGCCCGTACTCGACCGCCGACCGGCCGGCGCAGCCGTAGCCCGTCAGGTGCATGCCGAGCAGGCCGAGTTCACCCATCTCGGTCGCCATCTCGCGCGGGAAGATCGCCTTCTCGTACCAGTGCGCGATGTTCGGGCGGATCCGGGCGTCGACGAACGCACGGACCTCCTCGCGGAGCGCGAGCTCCGCGGCGGTGAAGAGCGAGTCGAGATCCAGGTAGTCCCGCGCCCGGTCGCCGATCGGGCCGGGGTCGGTCGCCCCCGTGCCGTCGGCGCTCGCCGTGCTGACGTCGATGCTGGTCATGTCGTCGATCATCTCTCGCCGGACGGCGCCGTCGAGTGACTTCGGTCGCGGACCGCCCGCACGATGCACCGTGGTCCTCGATCCATTCCGGCGCGGGACGGTGGACCACCGGCACCGGCACCGGCACCGGCACCGGCACCGGTTGCTTGACGCTGGCCCGATCGGCCCTCCTGTGGTATGGATACTGGATCTAAGAGCAAAGATGCGTGGTGAGATCGACGCACTCAACCCCGGCCCGCCCGGGGGCACCGACCGATCCGTCCGGGGACGACGAGCCCTCCCGACGTGAATCTGGAGGACCGGATGGCGACGACCATCTCGCCGCTGCAACGGTTCCTGGCGTACTGCATGGGCGGCATCGGGCTCGGCACGAACGCCGCGGTGTACTTCCTGGTGCCGATCCGGGCGTACGAGCTCGGTGTCAACGTCGCGGTCATCGGCCTGCTGCTCGGCACCAAGGGCCTCACCGAGGCGCTCTCCTCGGTGCCCGTCGGCGCCGTCATCGCCCGCATCGGTCCGCGCGCCGCCTGCCTGATCGGCTCTCTGGGTGTCGCGCTGTGCGGCGTCGCGTTCGCCTTCGCGAACTCGCTGGCCTGGCTCTTCGTCATCCAGATCGCCATCGGTGCGCTGCGGCCGCTCGCGTGGATCGGCGGCCAGTCCTACGCCGCCGGCATGCGCGGCGCGGACCATCGCGGCACCGACGCGAGCCGGTTCAGCTTCGCCGCCAACGTCGGGCAGATGATCGTCCCGCTGATCGCGGGCTTCACGGTCCAGCACTCCGGTACCCATGCCGCCTTCCTGGTGATGGCCGGCTACAGCGCCGTCTTCGTGGTCATCGCGGCGCTGATGCCGGACGTCGCCCGCACGCCCTCCTCCGGTCGCAAGGACCGCAGCGGGTTCGGCACGGCGCGGAGCCTGCTGCGGAGGAAGAGCATGCAGGTGGACCTGCTGCTGACCTTCACCCGGCTCTGGGTGCCGTCCGCCTGGAGCTCCTTCCTGCCGGTCTATCTCGTCAGCGTGGGGACCTCGACGGTGCTCGCCGGCGCGGTGTCGTCGTCCATGGCGGTGGTGGCCACGGCGGTCTCGCTGTTCGCCGGAAAGCTGGTCAGGTGGGGCAGCCCGACGATGATGACGGCGCTGGTGCTCGCCACCTCGGCGATCGGCATGATGATCACCCCGTTCCTGACCGCGGTGCCCTGGGTCTTCCTGTCCTCGATCCTCGTGGGCATCGGCCAGGGCCTGAGCCTGCCGCTGCTGCTCGTGCTGGTCAGCACCTCGGCGCCACCGGAGATGCGCAGCCACGCCCTGGGTCTGCGGGCCAGCATCAACCAGGTGTCGGCGGCCGCCTCGCCGGTGCTCACGGCGCAGGTGATCGCGCTGACCAGCCTCACCGTGGGATTCGTGCTGTCCGGCGGCCTCGCCCTGCTGTTCGTGCTGGCGGCCGTCGTGATGCACAGGCAGCGGCGGCCCGACGAGGTCGCGACCCCGCCCGCGGCGAAGGGCTGACCGGCGTGGTCGGGAGGAACGGAATGAGAACAGGGACCGGATCGTCGCGCGACTCCGCCGCCGACGCGGCCGCGCTCACGGCGATCGCGGACACCGTCCGCGGCTCCTTCCAGACCGTCGAGGAGATGACGGAGAGTTTCATCCGCGAGGCGATCGTCCAGGGTGCCTTCGGCCCCGGCGAGCGGCTGAACCAGGACCTGATCGCCTCCGCGTTGGGGGTGAGCCGCATGCCGGTCCGCACCAGCATCAAGCAGCTCGAGAAGGAGGGTCTGCTCGAGGTCAGCACCTACCGGGGGGCGATCGTCTCGGTGTTGAGCGCGGATGAGATCGCCGAGATCTACCATCTCCGCACCCTTCTGGAATGTGACCTGCTCGACAGGGCGGTGCCCGAGCTGCCGAACGCCGTCCTCGCGCGGCTCGAGGAGATCGTCGCGTCGCTGGAGGACTCCGACGACCTCGGCGTGCGCCTGGAGCGGCGCAGGGCGTTCTACGACACGCTCTACGAGGTGGCGAACCGGCCGCGCACGCTGGCGATGGTCAACCGGCTGCGCGACGCGGTCGGCATGTTCCTGCTGCTGCAGCGCGCCGGCGAGGGCGCCGTGCACACCAGCCTGCTGGAGATCCTGCGCGACCGCGACGCCGGGCGGGCGAAGCGCTGGATCGCCCACCACCTGGCGCAGGTCTCGCGCACGCAGCAGGAGATCGTGACGCGGGCGCCCGCCCGGCGCTGATCCCGGCCGTCAGCGCGCGGCGCCGGGTGCGCTGGCGGGCATGGTGCTGCGCTCGCCGTAGATCCACGGTTCGGGGTCGCGCGAGTACTCCTCGTACGAGCCCTCGCTGGTCACCCCGGGCATCACCGGGACCCAGTCCTCGCACAGCAGCTCGTCCGGGTCCCCGAAGGTGCTGGCCAGGTCGCGCACCTCGGGGTCGTCGTAGGCCGACAGCCGGCCGTTCTCGATCACCGGCACCACCTCGCCCGCGGTGGACTCGATCAGCAGCGTGGGGAACAGCAGGTGCACGTGCAGGTGGCCGTACAGCAGGTGATGATCTGCCGCCCAGTCCTCCTCGGTGGAGCGCCAGCGCGTGCCGATCCCGCAGTGGATCACTCCGGCCCGCCTGCGCTCCCACTCGAATCCGTCCGACGACAGGTACTCCACGTTGCTCGGCCGGCTCACCTTGGGGTTGGTGCCGATGGCCAGCTCCCACAACCAGAACAGGCCGGGCTCGGGGAAGCAGGGGTACTGGGTGCGCGCCGACTCCTCCTCGAGTTCGCGCCACGCGTCGCCGTAGCCGCCGCCGCCGCGAATGCCGACCATCCTGGCCCTGTCGATGTCGACCTCGATCCGCGGGAAGGGCCGGCCGTAGTGGCTCATGGTCCCGGCGATCACGCCGGTGGTGTCGTCGTCCGGCCCGACCGGTGTGGGCGGGTGTGCCATCAGGTGTCCCCACTTCGGCTTGAGCCCGTAGTCGTGCCGGCCGTCGTGGAACGGATGCTCGAGGATGGTCAACGAGACGTCCGTGCCCTCGGGGTCGGTGAGCCGGATCCGGCCACCCGTGTTGCCGGTGATCCGCGCGTAGGTCCGCTCGTTGATCAGCTTGTGCAGATCGCGCGGGAACGTGTTGGCCGCGCTCGCCAGGTGCTCCTCCGTGCTCCAGGGGAACGCCTCGTACCGGCCCGACGACTTCGGCACCGGCCCGCCCGCGCCGTGGATCAGCAGGTCGTAGCCGCGCGACTCGGCGAGCTCCTCGATCCACATCGCACGGTCGCCGCGGCGCAGCTCGAGCTGCGCGGACTCGCGCCGCATCATCATGGTGATCTCGTCGCGCGTCTCGAACTTCCGGTCCGGCTCGTCCTCCAGCACGATGGTGTCCACCCGGGCGCCGCGATCGTGCAGGGCGCGCACGATGGTCTCCAGCACCGCGTCGTCGACGATCCGCCCGACGGCGATCAGCACCCTGTCCCCGGGCCGCGTGTCGCCGTATCCGATGAACCCGACGGCGGACCGCCGCACCTCGGGACTGTCCACCACCACCTTGGCGACGCTGTCCAGGTCGGACGCGGTCCACACCCGCATCCGTCGCGACTCCGACGGCCGGATCTCGTCATGGGAATGTGGTTCGTTGCCGCACATGGCCGCCTCCGAGGCATGTCGTTGCTGCCACGCCGGCAGCACTGGATCACTGCTGGAACTACTGGGTGCACCGTCCGGAGGCAGCTCCGGACGGTTCGATCGGCATCGCTCCGAGGAGGATCACCCGGCGCTCGCCGCCTCGCGGTCGAAGACCACACCTCCGCCGACGGTGGTGAGATCCACCCGCAGCCCGGCGAGCTCGTCCTCGCCGAGGCGCGCCGGATCCGCGTCGAGCACGACGAGGTCGGCCGCCATGCCGACGTTCAGCGAGCCGCGCCAGGACTCCTCGCCCGCGGTGTACGCCGGCACCGCCGTGTACATGGCCACGGCCTCCGGCGCGCTGATCGACTGCCGGCGCCCGAGCCGCACGCCGGAACGGGTGACCCGGCTCATCGCGGCCCGGATCCCGTCCAGCGGGGCAGCGCTCGCGGACGGCAGGTCGCTGTTGGCCTGCGTGGTGATGCCGAGGTCGAGGGCGGTGCGCAGGGGCACGACGTCGTCGATGCCCGCGGCGCCGAAGATCTCGATCCAGGAGTCGCCCATCGACGCGATGAACGCGGGTTGGGTCGACAGGATGAGCCCGAGGTCGCGCATCCGTTCCAGCTGGCCCGGCCGGGCCGGCAGGTAGGCATGCTCGATCCGGTGCCGCAGCGCGCGCAGCTCCTCGGGTGGTGCCGCCCGCGCGTAGGCGTCCAGCGCCATGTCCACCGCCCGCTGGCCGATGGCGTGCACCGCGATCTGCAGTCCCTGCGCGTGGGCGGCGGCGACGGTCGCATCCAGCTCGTCCTGCGCGATGCGGACGAGGCCCGAGTGGCCCGGCATGCCCGGGTAGTCGCCGTAGATCGCCGCGTTGCGGTAGGCGCACGAGCCGTCGATGCTGATCTTGACGCCACCGATCCGCAGCATCGGGTCGCCGAACCCGGATCGGAGGCCGAGCCGCGCGAAATCCTCGACGCCGGCGCGGGCCTCGACCACCCGGACGTATGCCACCACCCGGATGCCCAGCTCTCCCTCCGCCCAGAGCCGCTGGTAGTCGCCGAATTCCGCGGGGGTCCTGGTGATCTCGTGGATCGCGGTGATCCCGAGCCGCTGCAGTCCGGCGATGCCGGACCGCAGCGCGGCCAGCCGGTCGGCGAGGGCGATGGACGGCACGACGGTGTCGGCACGCGTGGTGTCCAGCCGCAGCTTGGCTCGCTCGTGCAGCACGCCGGTCGGTGTGCCGTCCGGCGTGCGCTCGATCCGGCCGCCGGGCGGGTCGTCGGTGCGCTCGTCGATCCCGGCGAGCCGCAGGGCGAGGGAGTTCACGACGCCCACGTGCTTGCCGGTGCTGCGCAGCAGCACGGGCTGATCCGGCGCCACCGAGTCGAGTTCCCACCGGGTGGGGAAGCGGCGCTCCGCCAGACCGGTCGCCATCAGGTTGTCGCCCTCGATCCACCGCCCGGGCGCGTACCGGCGCGCCCGGGCGCCGACCGCGGCCAGCACGTCGGCGACCGTCGCCGGCCGGTCGGCGGCGAAGTCGAGGAAGTGCTCGCCGAGGATCGCGGTGCGGTGGAAGTGGGTGTGGCTGTCGGTGAACCCGGGCAGCACCGGGCGCCCCGCCAGGTCGATCACCCGCGCCCGCGGTCCGGCCGCCGCACGCGCGTCCGCAGCATCGCCGATCGCGGCGATCCGCCCGTCCCTGACGGCGAGCGACGTGTGCGCCGTCGCCCAGACCGATCCGTTGACCAGGACCAGGTCTCGGTCGGGGTCGCGAGGTGCCACGGCGGTGGCCATCAGACGACCCGCCGACTGCCCGACGCGGTGCGCAGCACGATCGCCGCGAGCACGGTGATCGTCGCCATGACAACGCTGAGGACCGCGGTACCGGTGACATCGCCGTAGTCCCAGCGGCTCCAGATCAGGGTGGACAGCACGACGTTCCCCGAGGTGCCGAGAATCAAGGGCAGGGTCAGGTTCTGGATGCTGGCCAGGAAGATCAACAGGAATCCGTTCATGAAGACAGGGCGCAGCAGCGGGCCGAGCACCCGCCACCAGACCTGCCGCGCGGTCGCGCCCGACGCCTCGGCGGCTTCCTCGAGGCTGAGCTGGATCTGGCCGATGCCCGTCGTGCCGAGGCGGGTGCCCAGGCTGATGTACTGGGTGCCCATCGCGATGACGATGATCCAGATCGTGCCGTACAACGGGATCGGCAGCACCAGATAGAGCAGCAGCGTCGCCAGGCCGATCACCACACCGGGCAGCGCGTGCGGCACGGACGCGAGGATGTCCACGAAGGATCCGGACCTGCCCCGGGTCCGGACGATCACCCAGGCCAGCGCCATGGACAGGATCATCGACAGCGCCGCGGCGCTCACGCCGAGGATCAGGGTGTTCGCAAGCGCGTCGTACACCGGAGCGCCCGCGGCGAACGTCTTGCGGTAGCCGTCGAGGTTGATCCGGCTGAATGCGTCCGTGCTCCAGGTGCCGAGATACGGCTGCAGGCTCGCCCAGAGCAGCACCAGCAGCGGCACGACGAACGAGATCAGCACGTAGAGAACCGATCCCGCGAATGCCGGCCAGCGCCAGCCGCCCAACCGCACCGCCTTGGGCCGAAAGCTCTTGCCGGTGACCGTCGCGAAGTCCGCCGACCGGCGCAGCAGCCGGCTGTAGAAGAACAACGGCAGCACCGACACGACGAGCAGGAACGCGCCGTAGGTGCTCGAGACACCGTAGTCGGGCAGGCCGCCCACCGGGTTCGAGGCCAGGTAGATCTGCGTGCTCAGCACCGACACCCGGCCGGAGAGGCCCAGCACCAGAGGGATGTCGAGTGCGGTGACCACGGTGACGAACTGGTAGATCACCGCCCCGAGCAGCGCCGGCCGCAACAGCGGCAGGGTCACCCGCCAGGTGGCCTTGCCGAAGCCCGCGCCCGACGTGTGCGCCGCGTCCTCCAGCGATGCGTTCATCCCGCGCAGCGACGCGGTGATGAGCAGGAAGGTCATCGGCACCATGCTCATGCCCTGCACGATGATCATCCACGGCATGCTGTAGACGTTGAACGGGCCGGGGCCCTCGCCGCCGAACACCGCCCGCAGCAGCGTGTTGATCAGTCCGTTGCTGGGATTGAGCAGCAGGCTCCAGGAGATCGCCAGGATGAGCGCCGGGATGCCGGTCGGCGCCACCAGCAGGACGAAGAGCGCGTTGCGCCCCGGCATGTCGGTTCTCTCGATGAGCCACGCGAACACCAGGCTGAAGGCGAATGCGAAGAGCAGGCTGCCGATCGAGAAGACCAGCGTTGCGCCGATCACCTGATAGGTCCGCGGGCTGGTGAACACGGTGGCGTAGTTGTCCACGGTCCAGTCGATCGGCGGCAGGATCCGCACGCCGCTGCTGGTGTCCTGGAAGCTGGACATGATCAGCACGACGAGCGGGCCGAGCACCAGGTAGAGCAGCACGAGGACGGCGAGCCCGCCGACCACCACGCGGCTGCTCAGCGCCCGCCGGCGCCGGCGCCGGCGACGCGCGGGCGCCGGACCGGTCGGGCCGGCGGGCACCGCGGGCGGGATGACCTCGCCGAGTTCGAGCGGACCCGCGCTCATCGGGACGCGTTGTCCGACGTGGCGACGCTGCCGACAGCCGAGGCGCCGCCCTCGTCGGCGATGATGACGCACTCCTCGGGGGGCGCCACGAGAGACACCCGATCGCCGCGCCGGTAGTTCGTTCGCCCGCCACCGGTGACGCGGATCGTCTCCGATTCGACCCGCACCCGGTAGTCGACGGACTCGCCGTTGAACAGGGCCAGCTCGATCTCCCCGGCGAAGACGTTGACCCCCGTGACCTCCTCGTCCGTCAGGCGGATCGACTCGGGCCGGATCGCGACGGTGACGTCGGTGCCGGCGCGCGGCGGTTCGTGGACCGCGCAGCGCAGCATCCCGAGCGGGGTGGACAGATTCGCCGTGCCCTGCGCGTCGGACGATTCCACGCGACCTTCGACGAAGGTCGTCGCGCCCACGAACGACGCCACGAACCGGCTGTTCGGCTCGAGGTAGATCTCCCGCGGCGTGCCCTCCTGGACGATCCTGCCGGCGCTCATCACTGCAATCCGGTTCGACATCGCGAGGGCCTCGACCTGATCGTGCGTCACGAAGATCGTGGTCACCCTGAGGAGCCGCTGGATCGAGCGGAGCTCGGCGCGCATCTGTTCGCGCAGCTTCGCGTCCAGGTTGGACAGCGGCTCGTCCAGCAGCAGCACCTTGGGCCGCCGCACCAGCGCGCGGGCCAGCGAGATGCGTTGCTGCTGGCCGCCGGACAGCTGGGTGGCGCGGCGCTGGGTGTACGCCTCCATGCCGACCAGGGCCAGCGCCTCCTCCACCCGTTCGCGGACCTCGGCCCTGCTGGTCCCGCCCGCCACCCGCAGCGGGAAGGCGACGTTCTGGAACACCGTCATGTGCGGCCAGACCGCGTAGTCCTGGAACACCATGCCGATCGGCCGGCGGTGGGTCGGCACGACGCCCCGCGCCGACACCACCGCCACGCCGTCCAGGTCGATCTCGCCGGACGTCGGGTCCTCCAGCCCAGCCACGCATCGCAGCGTGGTCGTCTTCCCGCACCCGCTCGGCCCCAGCAGTGTGTAGAACTGGTTCTCGGCGACCTCGAAGCTGATGTCGTCGACCGCGCGGACCTCCCGCCCGCCGTCCCGGTAGGCGTGCACGAGGTTCGCCACCCGGATCCCGGCCATCCAGACCGCCCTTCGAGAGTGTGTTCGGCACCGCCCGTCGTGGCCGGGCGGAGCGGGCCGCCCGGCGGCCGGGTCAGCCCCCGCCGCCGCCCGTGATCGTGGCGAGCTCGGTCCCGACGTCGGCGACCAGGGTGGCGTCCTCGATCGTCTCGATGTTCGCGACCTCGCTGCCGGCCGGCAGGTTCTCGGGCTCGGTCTGGTTCGCCTTGTACTCGAATTCCAGCTGCTGCGCCTGGCCCTCGTCGCTGGCGAACCACGCCAGGAAGCATTTCGCGGCGGCCGCGTTCGGCGAGTCCTGGACGATGAAGCTGTAGTAGTCCTGGGTCGGCACCACGTCCAGGTACTTGATCTCCAGCGGCGCGCCCGCCGCCTGCTGCTCGAGCACCTCGGAGTCGTGCGCGCTGGTGCTCATGAGTGCCTCGCCGGCAGCGACCTTCTGCAGGCTCGCGGTGGCGCCCTGCACCACGAGGGGCTGGACCGTGTTCATCAGGTTCTCGTACCAGGAGACCGTCTGCTCCGCTCCCCAGGCGACGGCCAACCGGGAGAGGTAGGTGCCGCGCGGGTCGACGACGACCTTGCCCTGCCACTTCGCGTCGACGAGCTCGTCCCACGTCTTCGGCAGCTCCGACTCCTGCACCAGATCCGCGTTGTAGACCAATCCGCTGAGCATGCGGTAGTTGCGGTACAGGGTGATTCCGTTGCCGATGTCGAGGATCTGGTCGCTCGGTACGCCGAGCGCGGTCCAGTCGGTGGTCGCGATGAGATCGTTGTCCAGCAGCGGCCCGACGTAGGGCACCGACATGGCGAGCGAGTCCACCTCGAGGTCCCTGCCGGTCTGCACCTGGGTCAGCACCTGCTGGATCGCATCGTTCGGACGGTAGGACGTGAACTGCACCTCGATGTCGGGATACGCGGTGGTGAACGGCTCGATCTCCTGCTTGAACACCTCGGCGTCGGTGGTCGCCCAGTGCCTGAGCGGACCGGACACTCCCTCGCAGGCCGCGGCGACGGCGTCCCCGCCGGCGCCGGCCGATCCGGCCGACCCGGTGGCGGAGCCGGTCGACGACCCGGTGGCGGCAGACCCACCCGCCGAGGTCGGCGACCCGGACGACGCGGTGGTGCCGGCGGCGGCGCTCGTCGACGCCGCGGAGGACGCGGTCGAACCGTCCGACGCGGAGCCGCTCCCGCAGGCGGCGAGCGACAGCGCGACGACCGCACTCAGGGCGACGACCGAGAACGCCCGGCCGGCCGACGAAGTCGCTCTGCTGCGTTTCATGATCGATCCTTCGTGACGCGGACGGCGAACGGGGTGGTGCGGCGGGCGAGCCGCTGGCGGGTCGGTCCATTCCGGATTGTGTATCCGATATCATCTGTCAGGGATCAGCAAACAGTAGGACCAACGCCGACGGCGGTCAACAGCGGCGCCCGTCGAAATCGCGATCGCGTCCTCCGGCCACCGGTCGCCGGCAACCCAGGGGATCGCGGCGACCGACGGCGCGCCCGCGGTCGGCCGAGATGTCCGGAAGTCGGCAGTCGTCGGTGCGATGACTCCTGCCGGTCAGCCGCGGGCGACGCGGCGGATGGCCTCCAGGTCCTCGCGCAGGGCCGCCGCCCGATCCGTTCCGAGCACGTCGCTGATCCGCCGCTCGAGCTCCGGAACCAGGCCCCGGGCGATCGCGACAACCTCGCCGCCGCGCGGTGTTGGCCGGACCAGTTCGGTTCGCCCGTCCGTGGGATCGGGCACGCGGGCGACGCAGGCGTGCGCCTCGAGATTGCCGACGAGCTCGGACACCGCCTGCTTCGTCATCTGCGCTCGGTCCGTCAGCTGACGGTGGTGCCGCCGTCGTCGAGGTATTGAAGACCGCGCCGTGGGCGGGCCGCACGTCGCCGTGGCCCGCCTCGGCCAGCCGAGGCGGGCAAGGGATCAGATGGGCCGGACCACAGCGGCCGTGCCGTAGGCGATGACCTCCGCCAGCCCCTCTGCCACGTCCGAGGAGTCGAAACGCAAGCCGAGGACGGCATTCCCGCCCTTCTGCTGGACGTGGGTGATCAACCGCTCCACCGCCGTCTCCCGCGCCGCGTCGACCACGTCGGTGTACTGGCTGACCTCGCCCGCCTTCAGGGAGCGGATCGCACCCGAGAAGCCCTTCGCGAAGCCCACGCTGCGCACCATCAGGCCCCAGGAGATACCGAGCGTGCGCTCGACCGTGTACCCGGGAAGGTCGAATGTGGTGGAGGTGGGGAAGTTCGCGAACTCTCCGGATGTCATGACAGTCCTCCTGGTCGGTTGCGCCGTCGGTCGGAGTCGGGAGCCGTGTGCCGCCGAATCGGTCCGCCGATGCAGGTGATCGTCACTCACGTGTCCGTTGGCGGGCAACCGGGCGCATCGATCCACCCCGCGTGCCGGAGGCCGGCGAGCCGCAGCGGCATCCGCACGGGGTTGACGCCTCTTAGTAGAGTAAGACCATGAGTACGCACCCGCGGCGGGCGCGCCTGGCGATCGCGGCGATGATGACGATCATGGTCGCCGGGTGCACGTCATCCGGCGACGGTGCCTCGGCCACGATCACACCCGCCTCCGCGTCGGTGACGGCGGCCGGGTCGGCGCCGGCGTCCCAGCCGGTGTCCCAGCCGGTGTCCCAGCCCGTTCCCCCTGAGCTGCAACGGTTCCACGACCAGGAGCTGAGCTGGTCCGGGGTGCGTGGACTTCGCCACCGAGGATTTCCGTCAGGACGGCTACGGGTTCGACCGGTTCGAGTGCGCACGGCTGACGGTGCCGCTCGACTACGACAACCCCTCCGCGCAGGCGTCGACCGTCACGCTCGGCGTGATGCGGTCGCCCGCCCGCGGCCCGGCGGAGCGGATCGGCACGCTGATCGCCGTACCCGACGCCAGCGGGCTCGGCATGGACCTCGCGGCGTTCTCCCTGGGGTCGGGTCCCGGCGAACACCTGAACGAGCGGTTCGACGTCATCGGGTTCGACCGGCGGGGCGCGGGGGCCTCCGAGCCGCTGATCGCCTGCCTGCCCGGACCCGACCTCGACCGGATCCGCGAGACACCCACCCGCACCCGGACAGACGCCGAGGTCTCGGCCGCCAATGCCGAGATGGCGATGTTCATGCCGGCATGCGTGCAGAACTCCGCCGCGGACGCGAATGTCGATCCGCGCGAGCTTCTCCGGCACTCCGGAAGCGCGGAGACGGTCGAGGACCTGGATGTCCTGCGCGGGGTGCTCGGCGAGGACCGGGTGTCGCTCGTCGCGTACTCACACGGCGGTCGGATAGCGGCCGCGTACGCCGCGGAGCACCCGGACCGGGTGCGGGCACTGCTCCTGGACAGCCCCTATCTTGCCGAGGACTCGTCGGATTTCAGGCGTGCCCAACTGCAGGCGCAGCAAGCCGCCTTCGAGGGGTTCGCGGCATGGTGTGCGCCCGTGAAGACCTGCCCGCTCGGCGACGATCCGGCGCAGGCGACGAAGCGGTATCAGGCTCTCGTGCGACCCCTGCTCGACCAGCCGTTGAGGTCGTTCCGGGACCCGGCGCGCAGCCTCTCCTTTGACGATGCCGTCGCGGGCACGGTGGTCGGGCTCGCCGACGACTCGCCGTGGGAGGACCTGTTCTACTCGCTGATCATGCTCTCCGAGGGCAAGCCCGACCCGCTCCTCGAGACGTCCGACGAGGCGTGGTGGCGCGATTCGGGCGGCGACTACCACCTCGCCGCCGCGACCGTGCTCTTCTGCGTGGACGGCCCGGCGCCGCCGACCGGCGCCGGGGCGGAGCGACTGGCGGCGGACGTCGCGTCGATCGCGCCGTTCCTGGACAGCGGAGATCCCGCGCGAGCCCTCGACACGGAATGCGCAGCATGGCCCGAGCCGCCTCGGTTCGCGGTCGTCCCAAGGCCGGACGGCGCCGTCACGCCGACGCTGGTGATCGCCGTCCGGGGCGACATCGCGGTGCCGTACCAGCTGAGCGACGCGGCGGCGGACGCCATGGGTGCCGGGCTGCTGACGGTCGAGGGAGCCGGCCACACCAGCTATCTCGTGGACGGGAACGGCTGCGTCGAGGCGGCGGGGACGGCGTTCCTCGTCGCACTGACGCAACCCGGCCCGGACGCCGGATGCCCGTGAGCGGCCGGGCGCTCGGATGAGGTCCTGCGATGGCGCGGATCACGCGATTCGACAGGCCCGGCCTGGCCGGATCCGGACCGCGATGGCCGGATCAGCCGACCGCAGCCTGGCTGCTCGCCGCCCCGGCGATCACGGTCGGCTGGGCCATTCCGCATCGGCCGGGCGGGTGTGGTCATCGGTCACCCCGCGGCGAACCGCCGCAGCGAGAATGCCGGCGACGGCGAGGCCGTTCGTGATCGAGCCGTCCAGCACCTCCCGGACGGCGTCCGGCAGCGCGACCCACCGCAGCCGGATCTCCCGCTCCTCCGCCTCGGCACCCTCCGCCACCCGCTCCGACAGACCACCGGCCTGGTAGATCCGAACGATCTCGGTGCTCATCCCCGGCGACGGGCGCAGATCGACGAGGGTGGTCCACTCGGCAGCCCGCAGACCGACCTCCTCGGCGAGCTCCCGCCGCGCGGTGTCCAACGGAGATTCGTCCGGTTCATCGCGGAGTCCCGCGGGCAGCTCCCACAGGCGCTTCCCAGCGGGATGCCGATACTGCTCGATGAGCAGCACGCGCTCCTGCACGTCGATCGCGACGACGGCGACGGCATCGTCGTGTTCCACCACCTCGCGGGTGACCGAGTCCCCGCCGGAGAGTTCCACCGCATCGACCCGCACCGACAGGATGCTCCCCTCGTAGGTGCGTTCGCTGCTCCTGACACGTGGCGCCACTGAGCCTCCGAGATCGTTCGTCCGGTCCACGGTTCGTCCGCGGACGCGGGTGGTCAGAGAGTTCCCCACCGCGCGCCGGCCACGCAGGGCCGCCGCGGGTGTGTGGCGGGTGGTCGTCGTGGATACCTGGACGCCACGGATGCCCGGCGAGGTCCCGGACCGTCGGAAAAGCCCTCACGGGCGGGAAGGTGACCATGGTCGCGCGCGAATTGTGGTTGGTCCGTCACGGGGAGAGCGTCGGCAACGTTGCCGCGTCGCAGGCCGAAGCCCTCAGGGCGGACGTCATCGAGGTGGGCATCCGCGACGCGGACGTGCCGCTCACCCCGACCGGCCAGCAGCAGGCCGCCGCCCTCGGCGCGTATCTGGCAGGACTCGATCCGAGCATCGCGCCGCAGGCCGTGTGGTCCTCGCCGTACCTGCGCGCGGCACAGACCGCCGAGATCGCCGTGCGCGCCGCCGGAACCGACCTGCCCCTGCTGATCGACGAGCGGCTGCGGGACCGCGAGCTGGGGATCCTCGACCTGTTGACGACGGCGGGCGTGGAGAGCCGGTGGCCGATGGAGGCCGAGCGCCGGCGGTGGCTCGGCAAGTTCTACTACCGTCCGCCCGGCGGCGAATCCTGGGCGGACATGGCGCTCCGGGTTCGCTCCCTCATGCTCGATCTGCACCTTCCGCAGGTGCCGGAGCGGCTGCTGGTGGTGTGTCACGACGCGATGGTGCTGATCTTCCGCTATGTCTGCGAAGGCATGCGCGAGGCGGACCTGCTGTCCGTCGCCAGCGCCGGATCCGTGCGCAACGCCTCGGTCACCAGGCTGTCGCGCCCGCCCGACACCGCGCGATGGGTCGTCGACGCCTTCAACGCCGATCAACACCTGCAGGCATCGGGAGTGCCCGTCACCGAGCATCCGGGGGACCGAGATGCCTTCCCCCGGTGACGGTGTCACCGACCTCGGCCTGCAGGAGCTGCTGCACTGGCCCTTGCCGCCGCTGAACGGAAGCAGCAAGCGCAGCAGGGGAGACGTGTGGGTGATCGGTGGGGCGCGGCGCACGCCGGGCGCGGCGATGCTGGCGGGCCAGGCCGCGCTTCGGGTCGGCGCCGGCCGGCTGACGCTCGGGGTCGCCGAATCGGTGGCCGTCGCCGTCGCCGTCGCGGTGCCCGAATCCGGGGTGATCGGCCTGCCGGAGACGAGCGCCGGCTCGGTGCGCGGCGACGCCACCACCGACCTGACGACCGAGCTGGAAGGCTGCGATGCGCTGCTGATCGGGCCCGGACTGGATGACCCGGCGGAGACGGCCTCTTTGCTGACCACGCTCGCGCGAGCGGCACCGGCCGGCACCGTGGTGGTGCTCGACGCGTACGCCCTCGGCGTCCTCGGGGACGCGCCCGAGGCGAGCGGTGCCTGGGCGGATCGGCTCGTGCTCACGCCGAACAGGGAGGAACTGGCGCGCCTGCTGGACCTCCCGCCCGACGCCCTGCAGGACGGCGACGGGCCCGCTGATCGAGCGCTTCCGCGCGCGGTCGCCCGCGCCGCCCGGACCCATTCTGCGGTGGTCACCTGCCAGAACGTGATCGCCGAGCCGGGGGGAACCCTGTGGTGGACACCGGCCGGTCCCATCGGCCTCGGTACCTCGGGCAGCGGCGACGTCCTCGCCGGCGCCGTGGCGGGCCTGCTCGGCCGCGGCGCCGAGCCGGCTCAGGCGGCGTGCTGGGCCACCTACCTGCACATCCAGATCGGGCATCGCCTGGCCCATCGCGTCGGGCACGTCGGATTTCTCGCGCGCGAGATGCTCACCGGGCTCCCCGCCGAACTGGACCGGCTGAGCGGATCGTGAAGACAGCCGTCCGGCGGCGGCCGGGCGGTTGTCGATGCTGCCGGCACGCACGCCGGGACGCCGGCGGACACCGTCCCGGCGGGGTGCCGCCCGGGAGTTGCCGACGGAAGACGGTCGGTGGGTGGAGCGGTCAGACCGCGGCGCGGGCCGGCCGGGGGCCGTACCGCTCTGCGCTGCGGGCACGCGCCTTCTCCGCCTCGCGCTCGCGGTCCTTGGGCGGCGCCGAGGTGACCAGGTCCTCGAGCAGGTGCGCGGTGATGTGCGCGATCTCGTGCACGGCGCGGTCGAACGCGTCCTGGTTCGCGGCGGACGGCTTGCTGGTACCGCTGACCTTGCGCACGTACTGCAGCGCGGCGGCGTGCACCTCGTCGCTGGTGGCGGGCGGCTCGAAGTTGTGCAGGACCCGGATGTTTCGGCACATGCCTCCAGGGTGACAGAGAACGGCGACGGCAACATCCGCGATCCCGTGCCCACTCCCCGCGGACGCCCTCCACCGGACCCGTGACGCGAGGAGGCGCCCGTGAAGATCGGTGTGCACCTGGCCAACTTCACCTACCCGAACGGCCTGCGCGCCCTGCGCGACGACCTGACCAGGATCGTCGTCACCGCGGAGGAGCAGGGCTTCGATCGGATCAGCGTGATGGACCACCTCTGGCAGATCCCGGTCGTCGGACCGCAGGAGCTGGAGATGCTCGAGGCGTACACCACGCTCGGCTACCTGGCCGCGCGCACGGAGCGGGCCGAGCTGGTTCCGTGGGTCACCGCGGTCGTCTACCGCGAGCCGGGCCTGCTCGCGAAGCTCGTCAGCACGCTCGACGTGCTGTCCGGCGGACGGGCGGTGCTCGGCATCGGGGCCGCGTGGAACGAGGCCGAGGCCAGGGGCCTGGGCCTGCCGTTCCCGCGCACGGCGGAGCGCTTCGAGCGGCTCGAGGAGGCGCTGCAGATCTGCCTGCAGATGTGGAGCACCGACGAGGGGCCGTATCGCGGGGCGCACTACGACCTGGCGCGGACGCTGAACTCACCGCAGCCCCTGCGGCAGCCGCACCCGCCGATCCTGATCGGCGGCGGCGGCGAGCGGAAGACGCTGCGGCTGGTCGCGCAGTACGCGCAGATCTGCAACCTGTTCCCGACGCCCGACCTGGAACACAAGTTCGACGTGCTGCGCGGTCACTGCGAGAGCGTGGGCCGCGACTACGACGAGATCGAGAAGACCGTGATGACGAGCCTGGATCCCGGGCCGAACGGGGAGAACATCGACTCGATGATCGAGACCCTGACGGGGTTCGCGTCGCTCGGCGTCTCGGAGGTGCACGGCATCGTCGCCGACGTCGGCACGATCACCCCGCTGAACCTGATCGGCGAGCACGTCATCCCGGCGGTCGCCGACCTCTGAGGCGACCTCCCGGCGACGAGGACGCGGCCGGGCGCCGTCGGAATGCCGTCACCGATCAGGTCCGGTTGAATACCGGACATGGATCCTCGCGCAGGACAGCCGGCGCAGGCCGGCGATCTGATCGATGTCGACGCGCTGCTCGCGGCGTACGAAGACCTGCATCCCGACGTCTCCGTCCCGGACCAGCGGGTCGCGTTCGGCACGTCGGGGCACCGCGGATCGGCCCTGGACACGGCCTTCAACCGCGACCACATCCTGGCGATCACGCAGGCGATCTGCGAGTACCGAGCGGAGCAGGGCACCGACGGCCCGCTCTTCCTCGGCGCGGACACCCACGCGCTGTCCGGCACCGGCGACCGAGACGGCGCTCGAGGTGCTGGCCGCCAACGGCGTCACCGTGATGCTCGATTCGGCGCGACGGCTACACCCCGACGCCGGCCGTCTCGCACGCGATCCTGAAGGCGAACCGCAAGCGCACCAGCCGGCTCGCGGACGGCATCGTGGTCACGCCGAGCCACAACCCGCCGCGCGACGGCGGCTTCAAGTACAACCCGCCGAACGGCGGTCCCGCCGACAGCGACGCGACCTCCGTGATCGCGGCGCGGGCGAACGACATCCTCGCCGGCGGCCTGGCCGACGTGAAGCGGATGGACTACCAGTCCGCGAAGAACGCCGACACCACGGGCTACTTCGACTACACCGCCAGCTACGTCGGCGACCTCGAGAACGTGCTCGACATCGACGCGATCCGGTCGGCGGGCGTGCACATCGGCGCGGACCCGCTGGGCGGCGCGTCGGTCGGCTACTGGGCGGCGATCGCCGAGCGGCTGCACCTGGACCTGACCGTGCTGAACGATCGCGTCGACCCGACCTGGTCGTTCATGACGCTGGACTGGGACGGCAAGATCCGGATGGACTGCTCGTCGCCGTCGGTGATGGCGTCGGTGGTGGCGAAGGCGGGCAACTACGACATCGCCACCGGCAACGACGCGGACGCCGACCGGCACGGCATCGTGACGCCCGACGGCGGCCTGATGAACCCGAACCACTACCTGGCCGTCGCGATCGACTACCTGTACAGCCACCGCCCCGACTGGTCGCCGGACATGGGTGTCGGCAAGACGCTGGTGTCCTCGTCGATGATCGACCGCGTCGTGCGAGCAGCTCGGCCGCCGGCTCGTCGAGGTCCCCGTGGGCTTCAAGTGGTTCGTGCCGGGTCTCATCGACGGCTCGATCGGGTTCGGCGGCGAGGAGTCGGCCGGCGCCTCCTTCCTGCGGCGCCGCGGCACGGTCTGGACGACGGACAAGGACGGCATCCTGCTCGCCCTGCTGGCCTCGGAGATCCAGCGCGGTCACCGGCAAGTCGCCGAGCGAGCGGTACCAGCGAGCTGACCGCGGAGTTCGGCGATCCGGCCTACGCCCGCGTCGACGCGCCGGCGACCAAGCCGGAGAAGGCGAAGCTGGCCGAAGCTGTCGCCCGAGGACGTCAAGGCCGACTCCCTCGCCGGCGAGAAGATCGTCGAGCGCCTGGTCGCCGCCCCGGGCAACGGCGCCGCCATCGGCGGGCTCAAGGTCACCACCGAGAACGCCTGGTTCGCCGCCCGCCCGTCCGGCACCGAGGACGTCTACAAGATCTACGCCGAGTCGTTCAAGGGACCCGAGCACCTCGCCCAGGTGCAGTCGGAGGCCCGTGAGGTGGTGTCGGCCGCCCTCGCCGGCTGACGCTGCGCACTGCGGCTCCCGGGCGGGAGCCGGATCAGCCCACCGTGCGGCTCAGCAGCGCGGACGTGTGCGGCTGCAGCTCGTGGTCGGTGGTGGCACGTTCCTCCACGTAGGCGAGCTTGCCCTCGACGATGCCGTAGAGCCGGGTGGCGCCGGTGACGGTCGGCGCGCTGGCCGTCCGCACGACCGCGTCGGTGCCCAGCGACCACGACGTCAGCGTCTGCGCCTGGCCGTAGAACAGCTCCACCACTCCCTCGGCGTGGGCGACGATCAGCTCGATGGTGCCGTCGGGCTGCGGGCGCCACCAGCCGACCTCGCGCGCGCCCTGCTCCGCCGGCCCGTCGGGCGAGCCGTCCTGCACCCCGTCGGGCAGGAGCCACGCCACGGCTTCGTAGCGCAGGAACGGCCGGCCGTCGTGCGAGACGGTGACCCGCTGGCCGAAGCGACGGGGCTGCTCGAGCGTCGGGTAGCTCCACTCGCCTTCGCCGCGCCACACCCCCACCAGCGGCAGCAGCGGCTGGCAGAGCGGGTGCAACTCGGGGCCGGTGCGCAGGTTCGCGGTGTCGCCGGGGATCGGCAGGTCGTCGTCGTCGCTGATGGTGCGCCGGGCGGTGGCCTCCGCGCGCTGCTCGGCGGCGGCGACCGCAGCGTCTCCGCTGCCCCGCACGACGTCGGGAATGCGGTCGATGTCGGGTACGTACTCGCCGGCCGTCACCTCGGCGGCGACCAACCCGGACATCTCGGCCGCGGTCGGCGACTGCCCGGTCGAGTCCGTGTCGCTCGACCAGCCCTGCGCCGGATCGGGGGACGACCCGGTCATCGATCCTCGTGGAGCAGCCGGTAGATCACGTAGAAGGCGAACCAGGCGACCGCGAGCGCGACCAGCACCAGCAGGCCCGTGTAGAAGATCTCCACGTGCCCAGCCTAGCCGGGGCGGTCCCCCGAGCGCCGCATCCGCCCGAGCTCATCAACC
The DNA here is from genome assembly GCA_963844455.1 of uncultured Actinomycetota bacterium. GTDB lineage: Bacteria > Actinomycetota > Actinomycetes > Mycobacteriales > Nakamurellaceae > Nakamurella. Next base: position 100,183 of record CAWJOH010000003.1, on the reverse strand, counting down.
TTCATTGACGGCGGACGGCTCATCAACTAAGGTTGATGACATGTCGATCGACGACCCCACGCTGGCGGCGGGCCTGCCCGCGCTGCCCGCGGGCGATCCCGAGGACATGTTCGCCGCCGTCGTCGCGCTGCGGCGCATGGCGAACCAGCTGGAGCGCGATGCGGTCGAGGAAGCGCTCGACCGTGGCTGGACCTGGGCGCAGATCGGTCGCGCGCTGGGCGTCAGTGCGCAGGCGGCGCACAAGAAGCTGCGGCCGGGACGACGCTGATGGCACACCCGATCGTCGCCGAGAATGCCGACGCAGCACGGCATCCGAATGGGAGGACAGCGTGAAGGCAGCCGGTCCACTGTCCGAGGTGGCCACGATCAAGACCCTGCTGAAGGGGGCGGAGGATGCCGCGCGCATCGGCGGGGACGACCTGCCTGGGCCCGAGCACCTGGTGCTGTCGGCGATCGACCTGCCGGACGGCACCGCGCGGCGCGCCTTCGTCGCGGTCGGTGCCGACCCGGACCGGTTCGCGGCCGCCATCGAGTCCGCCCACCGCGACGCGCTACGCGCGGTGGGCGTGACGCCGCCCCCGCCGGCGCCGGCCGGCAGGACCCGCAAACCGCCCCGGCCGACCGGACTCTTCCGCAGCACGGTCGCCGCGCAGGAGGTCTTCCACGCCGCCGTGCTGCTGGCCAAGCGCCCCGACCCGGGGCCGCTGCTGGGCGCGCACGTGGTCGCGGCGGCCTGCGGCGCCGAGCAGGGCACCGTTCCGCGGGCGTTCGCCGCGCTGGGCGTCGACCGCCGCGCGCTGGCCGCCGCCGCCCGGGCGGAGGTCGCCGGGCAGCGTCGGTGACCTGCACTACGGTCGCCGCATGAGCGACCGTGGCGCGGTGACACATCCGGGTGCGACGGCACACGAGATCGCCCTGCTCCGGCTCGCCGCGCAGCGCATCGTGGGCGCGCCGCTGGACACGCCGGCCGAGGCGGTTTCCTGGCTCTTCGCCGCCCAGGCCCAGGATCTGCCGGGCGCGATCACGTCGATCGCGCTGCGAACCGCGTCGCGGAGCCGGGCGGACGTCCGAGCCGCTCTGGACTCCGGCGCGGTGGCGCGGACCTGGCCGATGCGCGGCACCCTGCACCTGGTCGCGGCCGAGGACCTGCCGTGGATGGTCGCGATCGGCGGAACGAGGTCCATCGAGCGGGCGGCTCGGCATCGTGCCGCGCTCGGGTTGGACGAGACGACGATCCGCACCAGCGGCACGATCATCGCCGAGGCGCTGGACGAGCGCGGACGGCTCAGCCGCGGCGAGATCGTGCAGATCCTGCAGGACGCCGGGATCGCGACCGGGAACCAGCGCGGCTATCACCTCCTGGGTTATCACGCGGAGAGCGGGCTCGTCTGCCTGGGCCCGATGCGCGGCGCCGAGCAGCTGGTGGTGAAGACGGCGGCCTGGATCCCCCGGCCACGGCGGCTCGACGGGGCGGATGCGTTGCGTGAGTTCGCCTCCCGATACCTCCGCAGCCACGGCCCGGCGTCCGTCAAGGACCTGGCGGGCTGGGCCGGCCTGCCGCTCAAGCCGGCCCGGGAGGCGATCGAGGCTGCGGCGCCCGGGCTCGCGCGGCTGACCCTCGACGGCACGGACTACTGGATGGACCCGGCGACACCGGAGCTCCTGGAGGCCGTTCGGGCCCGGGCGCGCGGGGTGTTCCTGCTGCCGGGGTTCGACGAGTTCATGCTCGGCTACAAGGACCGTTCGGCGTCCCTGGACCCCGGCCACTTCGAGCGCGTCGTCCCGGGACGCAACGGCGTCTTCAAGCCGACGGTCGTCGCCGACGGTCGCGTGGTCGGGACCTGGTCCGCGGCCACCCGCAAGGGCGTGCGCACGGTCGCACCGGTGCCGTTCGAGGCGTTCGCGGCGAAGGTCGACCGGGCGCTGCCGGCGGCCGTCGCGGCGCTGCCGGCGCCCTGACCCGCCGGCGTTCCCCAGTTCTGTGTAATCCGGTCCGGGCGGGCGATCCGCACCCCTCTTGTGATCGCGTCCGGTCGTTTGCTGCCGGACGCGACCGCGTCCCCCGGCGCGGTGTCACGGCGCGCTTCCCCGCGCCGAAGGACCGGAGAGGAGGTCGACCGTGGCATTCAGCGATGTCGGAGTGATCGCGGGAGCCGTGTCGACCTCCATCTTCGTCGCGAGCTACCTGCCCATGCTGGTCAAGGCCGCGCGCAGCAGGGATCTCTCGTCCTACAGCGTGCTCAACCTGCTGTTGGCCAACGTCGGCAACGGCGTGCACTCGATCTATGTGTTCAGCCTGCCGGCGGGCCCGCTGTGGGCCCTGCACAGCTTCTACCTGCTCAGCAGCGCCCTGATGCTGTTCTGGTGGGCGCGCTTTCGCCGCCGGAACGACCGCGCCGGCACCCGCATCGGACAGCGGGGTGCGGCGGGACGGCCGGCACGACAGGGCAGGGCGACCCCGGCAGGGCCACCCCGCGCTGTCGTGCCGGACGAACGACTGGTGTGGACCGGTTCTCAGGCGAGAAGGACGTCCACGGCGTGGATCCCGGTGCATGGCGCGTCGACCTCGGCCTGACCGTTGCCCGCGCGGGACAGCGCACGCACGGTCCAGCTGCCCGGCGCGGCGAAGAACCGGAAGTCGCCGGTCGGTGAGCTCACCACCTCGGCGGTGAACTCACCGGTCGAGTCGAGCAGCCTGACGAACGCGCCCGAGACGGGCCCGGTGCCGGCGAGCACCCTGCCCTGCAGGATCGCCTGGTCGACTGTGTTCACGCCGGCGGGCAGCTCGGCGGTCTGTACGGGTGATCCGCACGACATGGCAGGTTCCTCTCGGAGAGACGGATCTGTGCGACGCCGGCGATCAGGCGCCGGTCGCGATCGGCACGCCGACGAGCGAGCCGTACTCGGTCCAGGAGCCGTCGTAGTTCTTCACGCGCTGCTTGCCGAGGATCTCCTGGAGCACGAACCAGGTGTGGCTGGAGCGCTCGCCGATCCGGCAGTAGGCGATGGTGTCCTTGCTGTCGTCGACGTCGGCGTAGAGCTCGGCCAGCTCGGCGTCCGAGCGGAACGTGCCGTCCTCGTTCGCGGCCTTCGACCACGGCACGTTGACCGCTGTCGGGATGTGTCCGCCGCGCTGCGCCTGCTCCTGCGGGAGGTGCGCCGGCGCCAGCAGCTTGCCGGAGAACTCGTCGGGGGACCGCACGTCGACGAGGTTCTGGGTCCCGATGGCCGCGACCACCTCGTCGCGCAGCGCGCGGATGGAGAGGTCCTGATCCTTGGCGGAGTAGACGGTCTCGGTCCGGTCGGGCACGTCGCTGACGAGCGGCTTGCCGTCCAGCTCCCACTTCTTGCGGCCGCCGTCGATCAGCTTGACCTGGTCGTGGCCGTACAGCTTGAAGTACCAGTAGGCGTACGCGGCGAACCAATTGTTGTTGCCGCCGTAGAGGACGACGGTGTCGTCGTTCGAGATGCCCTTGACGGACAGCAGTTTCTCGAAACCGGCGCGATCGACGAAGTCGCGTCGGACCGGGTCCTGCAGCTCCGTCTTCCAGTTGATCTTGACGGCGCCGGCCAGGTGACCGGCGTCGTAGGCCGAGGTGTCCTCGTCGACCTCGACGAAGACCAGGCCGGGGGTGGACAGATTCTGCTCGGCCCAGTCGGTGGTGACGAGGGATTCCTCGCGGCTCATGCTGCACTCCTTGCGGATGGGGAACGATGCGGTGCGCCGGCCTCGGCGCGGCCATGGGATGCGGCGAGGAGAACCTGCCGGCACGACGGTCGGCGGATGCCGGGCTCCGGCTCGCCTACCGGATCGGCGCAGGAAATGTGCGGGGCGTCAGGGCTGAATCGTCAGCACGCACACGCACAACAGGGGGTGCAACAGAGAGCGCTGCCGACGCGAACGAAGTCGACGGCGCGCCTGCAGGTCAGCAACGGCCCCATGGGTTCACGGTATCAGCACAGGTCGCGGCAGAGAACCGGCCGAACGCGCCGCGCAACGGGGGGATCGGTCACACCCGCCGGCCGCGCGATCAGGTTCGCTCCGGCACCACGACGACGGGGGCTTTCACCCGGTGCAGCACGCCGATGGCCACCGAGCCGAGCATCAACGACGTGAAGCCGCCACGGCCCCGTGAGCCGATCACCACCAGGTCCGCCTCCTCGGCGGCCTCGGCGAGGACTTCGACCGGGTGGCCCGTCCGCACCGTCGACTCCACGGGCACCCCCTGATGCAGGCTCGCGGTGTCGCCGAGCCCCTCCCGCTGCGCTGCCGTGGCCCCCGACTCGAGGAGCGCGGCCGTCTCCGGCGACGGGTGGCCGCCGAAGACGGGCAGCTGCCAGGTGGTCACCAGCTGGACCGTCGCCCCGCGCAGCGCCGCCTCCTCGAAGGCGAAGCGCACCGCGTGGGAACTGCTGGTGCCGTCCACGCCGACGACGATCCGGCCGCGGTGCCGATCGTCCGCCGCGCGCACCGACACCATCGGCGCGTGGGTGCGGCCGGCGAGCTGACCGGTCAGCGATCCCGACAGCGCGCCCTGCCAGGCGCCGTACCCGCGGCCGCCGACGACCAGCATCGAGGCGGTCTTCGACACCTCGGCGAGGACCTGCGTCGGGTGTCCCTGCTCCACGTCGGTCGACACCAACGGTGGACCGCCGGCGGCCGTGCCGTGGCCGGCGACGGACGCGGCCAGCGCCGCCGCGATGGTGTCGTCCGCGGCCCGGCGGATCGCCCCCACCTGGTCGGCGATGTGCTTGTTCAGCTCGGCCACGTGCTGCTCGGTGTCGTTCGGCCAGTCCAGAACCGGCGGGTGGACGATCACCACCCGCAGCGCCGCGTCGCGGATCTTCGCCTCGGCGACCGCCCAGCGGAGTGCGACCAGGCTCGGCTCCGTGCCGTCGACTCCGACCGCGATCTGCCCCATTGCGCGCCGTCCTTCCGCCGATTCCGGGTGCCGAGACCGGCCCTTCCCCGACGCTATCGGGGTCTCCGCGGACCGGTCGGCTCAGCTCGGCTCGGGTGAGCCGGGGTCAGGTCAGGTCGGCGAACATGAAGCCGCCGGTCGTCACGGTGAGCAGCAGGTCGGAACCGTCGACCACGCCGGTGGCCCCCGTGATCTCGAACGGCAGGCCGGTGAGCGGGATGGATACCGACAATTCGCTCGCCAGCGTGGCAGCGGCCTCGTTCGCAGCGGCCGGCAGGGCGCCCACCGCGGTGAACTGCTCGACCCCGATCGTCAGCTGCTGGTCGCTGACGGTGACCGTGCCGGTCCCGACGATGGGAACGTTGCGGCCGTCGGCGATGATCGTCGCCGAGATCTGCAGGGTCCCGTTCTGGCCGGCGCCGAAGCTGAGATTCGGCCGGCCGATCGCGGCGGCCAACGAGCTCAGCGGCACCCGCACCTGCAGATCCGCGGACTCGGCCGTCATCGCGGTCACGTCACGGGAGATCGCGTCGGTGATCGTCAGGTCGACGTCGTGCAGGCTCAGCACCGCGCGCACGCCGGCCACTGCGGGCATGTCGACGCGGATCTGGGTGACGACCACCTCCGGATAGTGCCCGCGGACGACGCCGAGCAGGAACGGGAAGCCCTCGATCGAGACGTCGGGCTTGACCGGCGCGTGCAGTTCCTCGGCGATGCCGTCCGCGGTGCGGGACTCGGCGTACGCGCGCAGGCCCACGTCGATCACCAGCAGCGCCACCACGACGGCGACGAGGATGATCACCAGCTTGCGCACCGACCCAGTGTCGCAGGGGTCGCTGTGGGCGTTCGATCACCCCGCGTGACACTCAGCCTGACGATCCGACGGCGACGGCGTTCTCGGCCCACCGGGCGATGCGGTGCGTGGTGTCGGCGGTCATCCCGGTCTCGCCGTGGCCCATCCCCTGCTCGATCCAGACCTCGGAGCGCGACCCGGCCGCGCGCTGCAGCGCGACGGCGTGCGCGGGACCGAAGTAGCGGTCCGCCGTTCCGTGCACCAGCAGGATCGGCGCGGTGATCGCGCCGACGGTCTCGATCGGGCTCGCCGGCAGCTCGTCCCACGGCTCGCCGAGCCGCATCCCCAGCAGCCGCCCGATCGGCGGCCCGAGCGGGCTCTCCAGCAGCCAGTGCACGCGCCGCATCGCCGCGGACTCGCGGACGTACCAGCGAGCCGGGGCGGACACCGACACCACGGCGTCGGGACGGTGCTCGCCGACGGCGGCGTGCCGGAGCGCGACCGCGCCGCCCATCGAGAAGCCCACGACCGTCACGGTCGCGTAGCCGCGCCGCCGCGCCCAGCAGACCACCGCGTCCAGATCGAGCGTCTCGTCCCGGCCCACCGACGACCGTCCGCTCGACCGGCCGTGTCCCCGGAAGTCGACGGCGGCCACGGCGCCGTGTCCCGCGAATGCGGCGATCGTGGCCGTGGTGGCGGGCTTGCCGATCCCGTGGGTGAATCCGTGGGCGAGAACGAACACCCGTTCCGTCTCGGCCGGCGTTACCGCCTCCCCTCCGGGCGCCGCTGCGGCGTCCGCCGCCCGTCGCGGGACGTGGATTCCCGCGAGCTCGACCCCGTCGACGGTCCTGCAGGTGAATTCGGACAGATGTCGCAGGGATGTCATGGCTGACGGTCGATCCCGGCGGCCAGCCCGCGGCCAGAACCGGGCGGCGGCCGGTCGGCTCGCGCTCACGCCGCCCGTGCCGGCGACGATGCCAACGTTGTCACCTCGGCCGCCGTCCCACCGATGTGACGTGCCACTCGTCGGCCCGCCGAGGACATCTCATCGTTACGCAGCGGACACATCCGGCTGGTAATCCGAATACCCATCGACCCGTCCCCACAGTCCGTTCCCGCAATTCCGGCGCGATGCCGCCGCCCGAGCCTGACCCGTCATCGCCGACGATAGGATCAACCCGCGGTGACCCGCAGGTGAGGAGGAGATGAATGGAGCTCCTGCTGCTGACCACCGATGAGAAGCCCGCATCGGTGCTGCCGGCGGTGGACCTGCTTCCGGTTCGCATCCGCTCGGCTCCGCCCGAGGCCGCGTCCCTGGTCACCTCCGGTCCCTACGACCTCCTCCTGCTCGACGCCCGGCACGACCTGGCCGCCGCGCGCAGCCTGTGCCGGCTGCTCGGGGCCGACGGCCTCGCCGTCTCCATCCTCGCCGTCGTCACCGAGGGCGGGATGGTCGCGATCGGACCGGAATGGGGCGTCGCCGACGTCGTGCTCGCCAGCGCGGGCCCGGCCGAGGTGCACGCGCGCCTGCGGTTGCTCGCGGCCCGCACCACCAACGCGGCCAACTCCGGGGTGATCAGCCTCGGCGACCTCACGATCGAGGAGGACACCTACACCGCGAGGCTCCGCGGACGCCCGCTCGAGCTGACCTACAAGGAGTTCGAGCTGCTGAAGTTCCTCGCGCAGCACCCCGGGCGGGTGTTCACCCGCGAGCAGCTCGTCACCGAGGTCTGGGGCTACGACTTCTTCGGCGGCACCCGCACGGTCGATGTGCACGTCCGGCGGCTCCGGGCGAAGCTCGGCGCCGAGCACGAGTCGCTGATCGGCACGGTCCGCAACGTCGGCTACAAGATGGTGCCACCCTCCCGATCGATGGTCCGGGACGGGTCGGCGCCCACCACCGCGCCCGCATGACGCCGGCGGCGCGAGCCGCGGGGCCCCCGGGATCGCCCGACCTGCCCGAGCTCGCCGGCGAATGGCGGCCGCCCGCGGACGAGTCCGAGGCGTCGGCCGCGCTGGCGCTGCTCGGGGCCGTCGCCCGGGCCGACGGGGTGGCGGCGGTGTCCGGACACGTCCTCGAGGCGATCCGGCAGCGCACCGCGCGGTGGGTGATCGCGCGCGCGGGGAACGCGCCGGAGCCGATCGGGCTGGCGGTGGCCCTCGCTGGCGATCCCGCCGAGGTCGCGGTGCACCCCGAGCAGCGGCGGCGGGGCTGGGGCTCAGCCCTCGTCGCGGCCGCGGTGCGGCGGCAGGGCGGCGTCTGGGCCTACGGCGACCTCCCACCGGCGCGCGGGCTGGCCGAGCGGCTCGGCCTGCGGCGCGGCCGGGTGCTGCTGCAGCTGCGCCGGTCGCTGCCGCTGCAGGACGCCGGCGACGAGCGGCCGACCGCGCCGGGGGTACGCATCCGGGCCTACCGCCCGGGCGACGACCGGGCGATCGTCGCCATCAACGCGCGCGCCTTCGCCTGGCACCCGGAGCAGGGCCGGATGACCATCGACGACCTGCACGAGCAGATGGCCGAGGAGTGGTTCGACCCGGCCGGCCTGCTCGTCGCGGTGGCGGACGCGGGTCCCGGCGAGTCCGGTGACACCGTCGAGAGCACGGGCGCGGACAGGCTTCTCGGCTTCCACTGGACCAAGGTCCACCCCGGCTCGCTCGGCGAGGTGTACGTGCTGGCGGTCGATCCCGAGTCACCGGTGCGCGGCCTCGGCACCCCGCTCACCCGCGCCGGGCTGGCGCACCTCGCCGCCACCGGCCAGCGCGCCGTGATGCTCTACGTGGAGGGGGACAACGACCGAGCGCGCCACCTCTACGAGCGGATGGGCTTCGAGGCCTGGACGACCAACGTGGTCTACGAGTAGGCCGGCCGCGGCCCCGTGCACCCCCTGGTCGGATCCGCGCCGGCCGGACCCGCTCGCCGCCGCTCGAGCCCGTCGGGCGCGCCGCGATCAGGGCCGGCGGACCACCACCGGGATGCGCTGCACCATGGTGTTGGCCATGCCCTGCCGGTTCCACGGCTGGTCCACGGGTTGCACGTCGCCCGTCGCGTCGGTCGCCCGGCAGCAGAGTTCGGTCTCGCCCGGCTCGGCGGGCCAGTCGTAGGACCACCCGCGCCAGGCCCAGCGCCCGATCGGCGGGTCGAGAACGGCGTCGGCCCAGCTCCCGCCGGCGTCCGTGGACACCTCGACCCGCTCGACGGGCCCGCTGCCCGACCACGCCCGGCCGGTCAGCACGCGCCGCCCGGCGTCCACCACGCGGACGCGCGTCATGAAGTCCGGATACCCCGGCGGCACCATCAACGCGCGCGGGCGGATCCGCGTCACCGGGTCGCCCGGGTCGTCGGCGTCCCGCTTCAGCCGGTACGCCACCGCATTCTGGAAGCCGTCGAACTCCGCGTCCAGCACCGTGATCCGGGTCAGCCATTTGACGTGCGTCATGCCGTACCAGCCGGGCACGACCAGTCGCAGCGGCGCGCCGTGCTGCGGTGGGAGCGGCTGCCCGTTCATCTCGTCGGCGAGCAGCAGTTCGCCGCCCATCGCGTCCTCGACCGACAGCCCCCTGGCGTAGTCCTGCTCGACGGATCGCTCGAAGCCGTGGTCCGCGCCCGTGAACACCACCGACACGGCGCCCGCCCGCGGCCGCGCCTGCGCGAGCAGGGCAGCCAGCGGGGTGCCCGTCCAGTCGGCGGTGCCGACCGCCTCCTGCAGCCACGGCTGGCTGACCGGCCGGGGATGCAGCCGGGCGCGCCCGTTGCCGGCGCACTCGATGGTGACCCGCTCGGTGTGCCGCGGCCGCCGCCCGATGTCGGCCAGGTCGAGCGTCAGGGGATCGTCGACGTGACCGTCGATCGTCAACCGCCATGCCGCGGGATCGACGGCGGGGATGTCGTAGTGCACGAGCAGGTAGTGCAGCCCGATCGGCGTGACGTCGTACCGCAGGGCCTCCAGCGGGAGCCCGTGGTTGCGGGTGGCGAGCTGCAACTCGTCGAACGACAGCGCCTCGTCGGGGCCCGCGACCCTGGCCGGCGCATGGATGTCGGGCACGGTCCCGGCGAGCGAGGTCGCGGTCGGTGAGGGCGCGGTGGGTGAGGGCGCGGTGGGTGAGGGCGCGGTGGGTGAGGGCGCGGTGGGTGAGGGCGCGGTGGGTGAGGGCGAGGTGGTCATGGCAGCCTCCTGCGCCGGATTCCGGTCCCGACGCCGTCGATCACTGTCCCACCTGGCGTGCCCGACAGCACCGGTTTTCGCCGCGACGGCCGCGGGCAACGCCGTCCCCGAGCCGGCGAACGCCGGCGCGCCCCGGCGGTGACGCCGACCGCGACCGGCCGTCCCGATGGCGACAGCCGCGGCGGGCGTGTGGCGGCGTTCCGTCCGATTTGTTCACCCGTTGTTCGTTTGACGGACACCTTCCGATCCCCGCAGTCTTCAGGGATGACCACCGACGACGAGTGGGCGGCCATCGAGCAGGTCGTCACCCGGCTGTGCGCGCGCTTCGCCGACGTGCAGCCGGATGCGGTTGCCGGTTTGGTCCGCGACATCCACGCCGACTTCGACGGCCGCCCGATCCGCGGCTACATCCCGGTACTGGTCGAGCACCGCGCGCATGATCTATTACGCGGCATGAGCCGAGACGTGGCCGTTTCGGCCTGATCTCGGACGGATTCGGATGCGCAGTGAGATCAGCCGGACACACAGCGTCGTTTCCGGGCAGGGCGCCCCGGTGTGACCTTCGCCGGGCTGTGCCCCGTTCACCGCTCGTTCACGTTCGGTCGGCCAACCGTCCACCCGTGCGTCCTACCGTCCAGGTTTGTCGGACGCCGCCCGGCGGTCGACCGTGCCTCCGAGGAGGTGCGCGGCAAGCGTCTGCCAGACCTGATGGAGGAACCAGCGTGAAGATCACGCGCCTGAGCGGCATCGTGGCGGCCGTCGCCGTCGGTGCGCTCGTCCTGACCGCGTGCGGGAGCGACGACAATACGACGCCGTCCAGCTCCGCCGCGGCGCAGGGGACCACGTCCGCCGCCGCGTCGGCTGCGTCGTCGAGCCCGTCGTCGAGTCCGTCGTCGGGCTCGGCGGCCGCGTCCGGCTCGAGCGCGTCGTCCGGCGCGTCCGCCGGCGGGGACACCACGTTCGAGGGTGCCGGCTTCGCCTGCGCGGAAGGCGAGCTGCGCTCGTCCGGCTCCACCGCTCAGGGCAAGGTGATGGAGCAGTGGATCGCCGACTACAACGCCCTGTGCAACGCGAACCTCAACGCGTACGGCGGCGGCGGCTCCGGCAAGGGCATCCAGGACTTCATCGGCAATCAGGTCGACTTCGCCGGCTCCGACTCCGCGATGAATCCCGAGCAGACCACCCAGGCGACGTCCCAGCGGTGCGCCGGCAACGCCCCGTACAACCTGCCGATGGTGACCGGCCCGATCGCGCTGGCCTACAACGTCTCCGGCGTCGACGATCTCACGCTGACCCCCGAGGTCCTCGGCGGCATCTTCTCCGGGTCGATCACCACCTGGAACGCCCCGGAGATCGCCGCCGTCAACGCGGGCGCGACCCTGCCCGGCCTGGCCATCCAGGCCGTGCATCGCGCGGAGGACTCGGGTACCACGGAGAACTTCACCAAGTACCTGAAGGCGTCGGCGCCGGCCGCGTGGTCGTTCGATCCGAGCAAGTCCTGGGCCGCGCCGGGTGGCGTCGCCGCGCAGGGCAGTGACGGCGTCGCCAAGCAGGTGGCCGGCACCGACGGGTCCATCGGCTACGTCGAGTGGGGCTTCGCGGTCGACGACGAGCTGGACGTCGCCAAGATCGACAACGGCGGCGGCGCCGTCGAGCTGACCGCCGAGTCCGCGGGCGCCGCGGTGGCGGCGGCCGAGGTCACCGGCACGGGCGGCGACCTGACCCTGAAGCTGGACTACGCGACCCAGGAGGCGGGGGCCTACCCCGTCATCCTGGTGACCTACGAGATCGTCTGCTCCGCGGGCAACGCGCCCGACAAGGCCGCGCTGCTGAACTCGTTCATGGGTTACATGGCCACGGACGGCCAGGCCGGTCTCGAGGAGCTCGGCGCGGCGCCGCTGCCGGCGGAGATCCAGGCGCAGGTCATCGAGTCGGCGCTGACCATCAGCTGAACGCACTTTCGGGAGGGTGGACAGTCGTGGGAGGGATCCGTTCGCGGGCGAGCGCGCCCGATCGGGTCGGTCCCACCGCCCGGCCGGCCGGCCCGACGCCGTTTTCCGCGATGACCACTACCCGCCGGCAACCGAACGGGATCGCTGGGTCCACGCCCAGCGGTCAGAGAGAACCGGGTTGACATGGCAACACCGACCAAGCCCGATCCGACCGGTGACGAACAGTTCGAGGTGGCCGCGCTCGGCGTGCCGGGCGCAGCGATGGTGGGTCCGGTCGAACCGGACGCGGCGGGGTCCGTCGACAAGCCGGGCACGCTCCTGCCGGACGGTCGCGAGGAGGCCGGGGTCACGGGCCGGTCCGTCCGGGTCGGCGACAAGGTCTTCAAGGGCCTCGCGGCCGGGTCGTCGGCGATCCTGCTGGTGGTGATGGCCGCGATCGCGATCTTCCTTGTCTGGAAGGCGATCCCGGCGTTCACCGACAACAGCGGCAACCTCTTCACCACGCAGACCTGGAATCCGCAGGGCACCCCGCCGGTGTTCGGCATGGCCGCCTTGTTCTTCGGCACGGTGGTGGCCGCGTTCGTCGCCATGCTCGTCGGGGTGCCCATCGCGATCGGCATCGCGCTGTTCATCAGCCACTACGCGAACCGGCGCGCCGCCACCACCCTGGGCGCCGTCGTGGACCTGCTGGCCGCGGTGCCGTCGCTGGTGTTCGGCATGTGGGGCCTGTACTTCCTGATCCCGGAGACGCAGGGCTTCCAGAAGTGGCTCTCGGACTACTTCGGCTGGATACCGCTGTTCGACAACGCGACCGCCACCACCGCGTCGCAGTACGGGAAGTCGCTGCTGATCGCCGGCATCGTGCTGGCGATCATGATCATCCCGATCGTCTCCGCGGTGTCCCGCGAGGTCTTCCTGCAGGTGCCGCGCGAGACCATCGACGCCGCCTGGGCGCTGGGCGCGACCAAGTGGGAGATGATCCGCACCGCCGTCCTGCCCTTCGGCCGGGCCGGGATGATCTCCGCCGCGATGCTCGGCCTCGGCCGCGCGCTCGGCGAGACCATCGCGGTCGCCCTGGTCCTCAACTCGGGCTTCCGCATCAACTGGCATCTCACGGAACCCGGCGGCGACACGTTCGCCTCCACCATCGCGCTCAAGTTCGGCGAGGCGGGCGGGTCGCCGGTGGCGATCGCCTCGCTCATCGCGGCGGGCCTGTTCCTGTTCGTGATCACCCTGGTGGTCAACTCGATCGCCCGCGTCGTGATCGCCCGCCGCAAGGAGTTCACGGCATGAGCACCTCGACGGCCGCCGTCAAGGCACCGACCACCCGGTCCACCCTGGTCGAGCGAAAACTGCCGCGGTGGGCGCCCTACGGCTCGGCCGTCGTGGCCATCGCCATCGCCCTGGCTCTCAAGCTGCTGCTGGGCTGGACCGGCTGGGGAACCACGTTCTTCAGCGCCGCCGCCCTGTTCATCATCGTGCTGAGCGCCTGGTCGTTCCGGATCGAGGGCCGCCGGCGCGCCAAGGACCGATTCGCCTCGACCCTGATCTACGGGTCCTTCATCGCCGCCATCGTGCCGCTGGTGCTGATCCTCGGGTACATCGGGATCAAGGGGATCTCGGTGTTCTCGGCCGACTTCTTCCTGAAGTCGATGAACGGCGTCACGAGCCGCGAGGAGGGTGGCGGCCTCTATCACGCCCTCATCGGGACGCTCGAACTGGTCGCCATCGCGGCGATCATCGCGCTGCCGATCGGCATCTTCACGGCGATCTACCTGGTGGAGTACGGCCGCGGGAAGTTCGCCAAGGCGGTCACCTTCTTCGTCGACGTGATGACCGGCGTGCCATCGATCGTCGCCGGCCTGTTCGTCTACACCTTCCTGTTGCTCGGCTTCGGCCTGCGGCCGTTCGGCGTGGCGGGGGCGATCGCGCTGGCGATCCTGATGATCCCGGTCTCGGTGCGCGCGTCGGAGGAGATGCTCAAGCTGGTGCCGCGCGACCTGCGCGACGCCTCCTACGCCCTCGGCGTGCCGAAGTGGCGGACCATCGTGAAGGTCGTGCTGCCGACGGCATTGTCGGGCCTCATCACGTCGTCGCTGCTGGCCATCGCCCGCGTCGCCGGCGAGACCGCGCCGCTGATCCTGCTCGTCGGCTACAGCTCCCGGATCAACTTCGATCCGTTCTCCGGCGACCAGGCGACGCTGCCGATGATGGTGTGGGACCAGCTCGGCAAGCGCGCAGGCACCACCTCGAACGACCTCACCGAGGCCAGGGCCTGGGGCGCGGCGCTCACCCTGGTGTTGCTGGTGCTGATCCTCAACGTCGGCGCCCGGTTGCTCGCCCGACTGGCCCGGCCCAAGACCCGCTGACGGCGCGACGACGTACCGGAAGAGAGAACGAGCAGATATGGCCAAGCGCATCGACGTCGAAGACGTCAACGTGTTCTACAGCGATTTCCTCGCCGTCGAGGGCGCGTCGATCAACATCGCGCCGCTGAGCGTCACGGCGTTCATCGGACCGTCCGGCTGCGGCAAGTCGACCTTCCTGCGGGTGCTGAACCGGATGCACGAGGTGATCCCCGGCGGCCACGTCAGCGGCAAGGTGCTGCTGGACGGCGAAGACCTGTACGGAGCCGGGGTCGACCCGGTCAACGTGCGGCGCACCGTCGGGATGGTGTTCCAGAAGCCGAATCCGTTCCCGACGATGTCGATCTACGACAACGTGATCGCCGGGTACAAGATCGCCGGCACCCGGAAGAAGAAGGCCGAGCTGGACGACATCGTCGAGCGGTCCCTCAAGGGCGCGAACCTCTGGGAGGAGGTCAAGCAGCGGCTGAACCGTCCCGGGGCCAGCCTGTCCGGCGGCCAGCAACAGCGGCTCTGCATCGCGAGGGCGATCGCGGTCGAGCCCTCCGTGCTGTTGATGGACGAGCCATGCTCCGCCCTCGACCCGATCTCCACCCTCGCCATCGAGGACCTGATCAGCGAGCTGAAGTCCAGCTACACCATCGTGATCGTCACGCACAACATGCAGCAGGCGGCGCGCGTCTCGGACCGCACGGCGTTCTTCAACCTCGCCGGCGTCGGTCAGCCCGGCAAGCTGATCGAGTACGACGACACGGCGAAGATCTTCTCGAACCCGGCCAAGAAGTCGACCGAGGACTACGTTTCAGGTCGCTTCGGGTGATCGCGGGCCCGCCCCGCACCAGCTGACGGGAGTCCGGACGTGACGGGGTGGTCCGAGGACGAGCTGAATCGGATCGGCGGCGCCGAGGAGCTGCAGATCGCCTCGACCCGGCCGGACGGCAGCCTGCGACCCTTCGTCACCATCTGGGTCGTGCGGGTGGGGGGCGACCTGTTCGTGCGCTCGGCCTACGGGTCGAGCAATCCATGGTTCGTCCGCGCGCGGGCGAGCGGCGCCGGCCGCATCCGGGCCGGCGGCATCGAGCGCGACGTCTCCTTCGGCGCTGTCGGCCCCGATGCGCCTGACGCCGGCGTCACCGTGCACGACGACATCGATGGTGCGTACCACGCGAAGTACGACCGGCACGGCCCGAGGATCGTCGGCACCGTCGTGGGCCCGGGGGTGCGGGACACGACGATCCGCCTGGTGCCCCGCACCGACTGAGCGCGGACATCGGCGGCGGGACCGGCGGCATCGCACCGCGTCCCGGCAGGAACGTGCGACGGGCGCCGGCGCGCTTCCTGGTCGAGAATCCGGGAAGGTGGTCGGTGAAGTGACGGTGAATTGAGCGGTGAATTGATCGGGGCAGTGATCCGGGTAGTAATCGGGGAAGAGCCGGGCGACTTTCGCCGGAGTGGGGTGGGGGCGTGGCCGAGCAGCGGATCAGGCCGGCGGTGTGGCGACCGCCGCCGGCGCCACCCCGGGCTCGCCGCCCGGCGTCGGAGACCGAGTTCGAGCTCCGGATCATCGACATCCCGGGCTTCGGTCCCGAGGACGTCGTCGTCGACGACACGGGCGGCGTGCTGACCGGCGTCCACGACGGCCGAATCCTGCGGATCGACCGCGACGGTCGCACGGCGCGGATCGCCGACACCGGGGGCCACCCGCTCGGCATCGAGATCGCGCCGGGCGGCGGCGAACTCATCGTCTGCGACTGCAAGCGCGGGCTGCTCCGGGTCCGGCTGGACAGCGGGGAGATCGAGGTCCTGGTCGGCGAGGTCGGCGGCGAGCCGTTGCTGTTCTGCAACAACGCGACGGTCGGCCGGGACGGCACGATCTACTTCACGGACAGCTCGAGGCACTTCCGCCAGGACGCGTACCGCGGAGAGATGCTCGCGCACACGGACTCCGGCCGGCTGTTCCGCCGGTCACCCGCGGGGGCCGTCGAGGAGATCGCCGGTGGGCTCAGCTTCGCCAACGGCGTGACGATGTCGCCGGACGAGGACTACCTCCTCGTCGCCGAGACCGCGGGTTACCGAATTCAGCGGGTGTGGCTGGCGGGACCGCGGGCCGGCGAACGAGAAACGTTCGTGGACAACCTCCCCGGATTCCCGGACAACCTGTCCACCGCGGCGGACGGGCTCTTCTGGGTAGCGCTCGCCAGTGCGCGCAATCGCCTGCTCGACTTCCTGTTGCCGCGGTCCCCCGCCCTGCGACGCGCGATCTGGGCGATGCCGCGCCGCTTGCAACCGGAGGAGCGCCGGACCGTCTGGGTGCAGGCCTACGACCGCCACGGCACCGTCGTGCACGACCTGCAGATGTCGCATCCCCGGTTCACCACGGTCACCGGCGTCCGTGAATCGGCGGGCCGGCTGTTCCTGGGCAGCATCGCCTCGGCCGGCATCGGTTGCCTGGAGCTGCCGGCCGCGCGGCAGTAGTGCGGCGCGACGCGGGTGACGTCCCGCCGGAAGCCGGGTTCCGGCGTGGGTGGGGGGCGGGACGAGTCCGCGTCCGGCACCACGGGCCGCGTTCGGGGAGAAGCTCAGCCGTCGCTGGCCGCCGGTGCCGCCGGAGCGACGGACGCGGCGGCCCGCTGCCGGATGCGGATCGCGACGAGCGGAAAGACGGCGACGGACAGGACGCCGGCACCGACGAGTGCCGCGGCGTTCGCGGGCAGCATGACGCCCGACTGGATGCCGATCTGGGTGAGCGCGACGAGGAGCGGCAGGGCGGTGGCGGTCAGGAACATCATCTCGAGCCGCTCGCTGCCCGTGAGGGTCTTCCGGTAGACCAGGAGGGCGGGCAGGCCGCGCACGGCGAGCAGCAGGACGAAGAAAACCAGCAGGCGCAAGGGGTTCTCGATGATGGACACCACATCAAGGGCCATGCCGGAGCTGACGAAGAAGACGGGAATGAAGAAGCCGTAGCCCACGGCGTCCAGTTTCTCGTCCAGTTCGCGGTGACCCACGGTCGACGTCCCCCGCAGCACCATGCCCGCGAAGAACGCCCCCAACGCGGCCTCCACGCCGAACCGCTGGGTGATGAGCAACAGCCCGACCAGCAGGACGACGGTGATGCGCAGGGTCGACTGGGACGTCGCCGACCGGTTCTCGCCGATGATCGCCGCCACGCGGGTTCCGGCGGCCAGCCGGATCAGCAGCGAGAGCACCAGCGCGAGCCCGGCGATCGACGCGATGATCAGCGCCTCCCACCAGGTCCTGTACGCCCCGAGGAAGAGCGAGATCGCGAGAATGGGCACGAGCTCCCCGACCGCGCCCGCGGCGAAGATGAAGCGGCCGAACCTGCCGACGAGGGCGCCCTGCTCGCGCAGGATCGGCAGCAGCGTGCCGAGCGCCGTGGTCGTCAGCGCGATGGACATCGGCACGAACGCCGTGACGAACCCCAACAGCTCGAGCCCGCCGACGACGAGGACCGCGACGACGGCGCTGATGCCCCACGCCAGCAACGCCTGGTGACCCGCCTTCTCCCGCAACAGCCGCGGGTCCAGTTCGTACCCGGCGAGCAGGAACAGGAATCCCAGCCCCAGCCCCGCAACCAGCTCGATGTCCGCGGTGTCGGCGAAGCCGAGCACGTGCGGCCCGATCACGATGCCGCCGATGATCAGGAACAGCACCTGAGGGGGGCGACCCGGGATCAGCCGCGAGACGATGGGCGCGAGCGCCGCGATCGACATGACCAGCAGGAGCGACCACAGGGAACTCTCGGTCATCGGCCGGCCCGACCGGTCCGGCCGAGCGAGCTCCCGATCCGGCGTCTCGCGGGTGCGGAGTTCCCGGACTCCCGGTGCCCGGGAACGACGCCGCAACCGCGACGAACCTCCTCGCGGAGGACGATCCGTACCTGCATGGTGTGCACCCTTCGGCCCGCGACCCATTCATCCGCAAATGACACGAAACCACATCGTCGCCGTGCGCGGAATCGGCGTCACGCCAGGCGTCCCCGCACGTGCACATGGCGCCCGGGGATGCGCGTCGTGCCACGCCCCGCACGGCGGGGTGCGGACGATGTCGGCGCGACGCGGCCCGGTGAAGCAGCGGCCACCCGCCGACGAGATACTGGCCGGGTGACCTGGGGGACGACGGAGTTTTCGGCGCATGGAATCTCGGCAGCGGTGCGCAGCGGCGCCATGTCGCCGGACGCGCCCACCGTGGAGGCGTTGCGGCGGATCTCGAGCCGGGACGGCCGGCTCGGAGCCTTCGTGCGCGTGCGCGCTCCCCGCGCGATCGACGAGGCGCGGGCGCTGGCCGGCCGCCGTGACCTGTCGACGCTTCCGCTCGCGGGGGTGCCCGTCGCCGTGAAGGACAACGTCGCGGTCGCCGGTGAACCGCTGCGCAACGGGTCGCTGGCGACACCCGACGCGCCGGCGCCGGCCGATCATCCGGCGGTCGCCCGGCTCCGCGCCGCCGGGGCGATCGTCGTCGGGATCACCGCGGTCCCCGAGCTGTGCATCTGGGGCAACACCGACTCCCCGACCCAGATCACCCGCAACCCGTGGGATGTCAGCCGGACATCGGGCGGATCCTCCGGCGGGAGTGCCGCGGCGGTCGCGGCCGGGATGGTGCCGATCGCGCTCGGCGCGGACGGGATGGGATCGATCCGGGTACCCGCGGCCTGCTGCGGGCTGGTGGGCATCAAGCCGGGCCATGGCGTGGTGCCGGCCGACCTGGGTGCCAACTCGTGGTTCGGTGTCGCCGAGAACGGACCGCTGGCCACCACGGTGGGCGATACCGCGCTGATGCTGTCCGTCCTGGCCGACCGACCGTCGTGGGCGGCCGTCGAACCGACTCCGGGTCTGCGGATCGCGGTCGCCACGCACTCACCGATCGCTGTGCTGCGGACCGACCCCTCCTGGGTGGCCGGCACCGAGCGGATCGCCGAGTGCCTGTCAGCACTCGGATTCCACCTCGAGAGCCGCCGGCTGCACTACCCGGTGGTCGCTCCGATCGCACGGTGGCTGGCGGGCCCGTACCTCGACGCAGCGGGCCTGAACCGTCGCCTGCTGCAACCGCGCACCCGCCGGCACATCGCGGCCGGTGCACTGGTGCACCGCCTGAGGTTGGTTCGTCCCGAACAGGTCTCGCGGGCCAGGGAGCGGGTCGAGGCCGCCCTGCACGACGTCGATGCGGTGCTGACCCCGTCGCTCGCGCGGTCCCCGGGACCGGCGGTCGTGCGGTCCCGTGCGTCGTGGTCGGCCAACGTGGCCGCGGACCTGCGGTTCGCTCCCTATTCGGCGGAGTGGAACGTGCTGGGGTGGCCCGCGCTGAGCGTTCCCGCGGGACGCCATCCGGTCACCGGCACGCCACTCGGCGTGCAGCTGGCGGGACGGCCCGGCAGCGAGCCCATGCTCCTGTCGATCGCGGCGGCCATCGAGCGGGCGCGGCCGTGGCCCCGGGTGGTGGCCGGTCGCGCATGAACGGATGTCCGTCGATCTCCGCATCGATGCGCAGGACTGCGGTCGACCTCTCGACCCGTCTCCGCTCCGCAATCCCGTGATCTCCGGCATCGCGCACGTCATCGATCGATCGATCCAGCGCCGCGCGGCGCCGTCACGGTCCGGCGGTCGCCTCGACGACATCGATCCGATCGCCGAACGCGATGTACCCACGGATCCGGCCCGACCCGGGCAGCGGATGCCGGTAGGTCCACGCGCCTCGCGGGACGACCGTGTCCCCGACGGTGACGGTGTAGTACCGCGCGATGCCCTTGTAGGGGCACAGGGAGAACGCCCGCTTCACGGTCAGGAACCGCATGTCGACGTCGGACGGCGGGAAGTACCTGGCCCCGTCGACGTCGAGAGTCGAGGCGCTGCGCGCGATCCGACGGCCGTCGATCCGCGCCTCGTGCCAGGCGGCGGCCCCCGCGTCGATCATGGACCGAGCTCCTTCGTCACACCCGAACCGCACCGGCGAGACTCCCGTCGTCGTCACGTGTCCGGGGTGGTGTCGACGAAAGATCCAGGCGGTGCGTTTGGCGGTTCGCACGCGACGGTACCGCTACGGGCATGGCATTCCATCCGCGTACGGCGATCGTCACCGGCGCCGATTCCGGCATCGGCCGCGCCACCGCCGTCGCCCTCGCCGCCGCCGGCATGAACGTCGGCATCACCTGGCACACCGACGAGCGCGGGGCGCAGCGAACGGCCGACGAGGTCGCCGCGCAGCACGGCACCCCGATCGTCGCGCGCCTCGACACCACCGACCTGCCGGCGTGCGGTGACGTCGTCGACCGGCTCGCCGACGAGCTGGGTGGCCTCGACGTCTTCGTCAGCAATGCGGGCACCGGCGACCGGACCTCCTTTCTGGATCTCTCCTTCGAGACGTGGCGAACGACGGTGGCCACCGATCTCGACGGCGCGTTCGTCTGCCTGCAGCGCGCCGCACGGCGGATGGTCCGCGCCGGTTCGGGCGGTCGACTCATCGCCGTCAGCAGCGTCCACGAACACCAGCCGCGCGTGGGATCCGCCGCCTACGACGCCGCCAAGCACGGGCTCGGCGGCCTCGTCCGGACGATCGCCCTCGAACTCGGCAGACATGGCATCACCGCCAACTGTGTCGCGCCGGGGGAGATCGCGACGCCCATGACCGGGCAGACCGACGCCGACCCGCATCGCCTGCACCGGCCCGGCATCCCCATCGGGCGTCCCGGCGATGCTCGCGAGATCGCCGCGGTCATCGCCTTTCTCGCCTCCGAACCGGCGGGCTACGTCACCGGTGCCTCGTGGGTCGTGGACGGCGGGATGCTGCAGATGGGTCCCCAGGCCGGATCCCATCTGACCTCGGACGACTGGCGCACCGTCTGAACGCACCTGGCACCTCGAGATCCGCCGAACCGAAGACCACCGAACCGCCACCGCCCGACCCGATCGACGAAGGGAATCCACGATGACGACGAGCCCCGATGCCGCCCGACGATCCATCGCGTCCGATCCCGATGCGACACAGCCCACCCCGCCCCTGGCGGTGATCACCGGCGCCTCCAGCGGCATCGGGCGCGAGCTGGCGCGGGTGTTCTCGGAGAACGGCTTCGATCTGGTGCTGTGCGCCGAGGACGCCGCGCTCGACACGGTCGCCGACGACCTGCCGCTCGGCAGCAAGCACACGGTGCGGGCCGACCTCACGACCCCGGAGGGGGTGGAATCCCTCGTCGGCGCCGTCCGCGCGCTCGGCGTCCCGGTCGACGTGCTCGCCGCGAACGCCGGTGTCGGCAACGCGGGCCCGTTCGCCGAGACCCCCCTCGAGGCCGATCTCGCGCTGATCGCGCTCAACGTCAGCTCGGCGGTGCATCTCACGAAAAGGCTGCTGCCGGACATGATCGAGCGGCGCCACGGGCGGATCCTGTTCACCGCGTCCGTCGCGTCCACCATGCCCGGTCCGTACTACGCGACCTACGCGGCGTCCAAGGCGTTCCTGCTGTCCTTCGCCGAGGCGATCCGCTACGAGCTCAAGGACGCCGGAGTGACCGTGACCGCTCTCATGCCCGGGCCCACCGACACCGCCTTCTTCGAGCGGGCCAACATGCAGGACACCCCCGTCTGGGACGCGCCCAAGGACGATCCGGCGGACGTCGCCAGGGACGCCTACGACGCGGTCATGGCCGGCAAGGACCGGGTCGTCGCCGGATCGATCAAGAACAAGCTGCAGACGGCGTCGGCGACCCTGCTGCCGGACACGGCGAAGGCCGCGGTCCACGCCCGCTTCACGGAGCCCCGCGACAGCTGACCGCCGGCCCGGCCGCCGCCGGCCGGCCGCCGCAGTACGCGTCCATCGGGGTACATGTCCGTCGGGGTACATGTCCGTCGGGGTACATGTCCACGGCCGGCTGCGGTCCGACGGCAACGAGGGCGCCGGGTGGCCGGCGCCCTCGTTGCGTGTCTTCGTCAGGTCAGCGGGTAGCGATCAGGCGTGCACCCGCATCCGCTCGTCCTCCCGCTCGGCGGCGACACGTTCGGTCGTGCCGAACGTCTCCTTGGTGACCACCGCCGCGATCAGGCCGATCAGTCCGTACAGGGCGAACAGGCAGGCGGCGCCGACCCAGCCGAAGCTCGAGTACAGCAGGGTCACGACGAACGGCGTGAACCCGGAGACGATGGCGGAGAACTGGTAGGCCAGCGAGGCGCCGGAGGTGCGGGTGTTGGCGTTGAACAGTTCGGGGAACCACGCGCCCTGGGCACCGGCCAGGGAGTTCTGGCAGACCGCGTAGGCCAGGATCACGGCGATCACGATGACGATGCCGACGGCGGTGTTGACCATCAGGAACATCGGGAACGCGAACGCAACCATGAATGCGGTGCCGAACAGGTAGACCGGTCGGCGGCCGACCCGGTCGGTCAGCTTGCCCCAGTTGTACGTGGCGAAGATGCCGATGCCGGATGCGATGCAGATGGCGACCAGGGTGAGGGAGTTGTCGGCGAGTTTCTCCGACTTCAGGTAGGAGAACATGAACGTGATGGAGACCGCGTAGCCGGCGGTCTCGGCGATCCGAAGACCGATGGCGCGCACGATGTTCCGCCAGTCGTCCTTGATCACCTGGGTGATCGGGTTCTTCACGATCTCGCCACTGGCCTTGACCTCCTCGAACACGGGAGACTCCGGCACCTTGGTGCGGATGATCAGGCCGACGATGACCAGGACGATGGACAGCAGGAACGGCACGCGCCACGCCCAGGTGCCGGGCAGGTGGACGCTCACCAGGAAGACGAGGTTGGCCAGCAGCAGCCCGACGGGGAAGCCGGCCTGGACGATGCCGGTGTATTTGCCCTTGTTGCGCCACGGGGCGTGTTCGTACGTCATCAGGATGGCGCCACCCCACTCGGCGCCGTAGGCCAGGCCCTGGATGATGCGGACGAGCACCAGCAGGATGCCGGCCCAGATTCCCACGCTCTCGTACGTGGGGAGCAGGCCGATGAAGAAGGTGGCCAGGCCCATCACGATGAGGCTGGCGACCAGGACGGGCTTGCGGCCGACCTTGTCGCCGAGGTAGCCGCCGATGATGCCGCCCAGCGGGCGGACGGCGAATCCGACGCCCAGCGTGGCGAAGGACAGCAGCGTGCCGGTCAGCGGGTCTGCGGCGGGGAAGAAGTAGGTGCCGAAGTACAACGCTGCCGCGGTGCCGTAGCCGATGAAGTCGTAGGCCTCGATGGTGGCCCCGATGCCCGAGCTGATGGCGACCTTCCGCGTGCTGGTTGTGCCCTTGGCACTGCCTTCCAGTGAGTGTGAATGGGAGATGCTCACCGTCGAGGCTCCAATCCGGCCCGCTTCGTCGCGAGCCAATCATCGCTGGCTGCAGCACCCGGGCGGGAACTGTTAACAGTCAACAGCGGCTGGAGCAACTATGAAGGAGCAGCGGTCGACTGTCAACAGTCAACGGCAGACTATTTCGGATCGGTTCCTCGGGCTCAGGCGGTGCGGTCGGCCACGGCCTCGGCCAGCCCGTCGACGAGCGTGGTGGCGGCCTCCACCATGTGCTCGTCGAATGTCCGCCGGGCCTTGTCCGGATCGCCGGTGGCGATCGCGTCGACCAGGGCCTGGTGCCTCCGGACCGACATGTTCGTCATCGCCCGGTCGGCGCCCGCGAACATGATCGACATGCGGATCGATCCGGCCAGCGACTCCCAGGCGTGGACCAGCGTGGCGTTGCCGGTGAGCGCGCAGAGCGTCCGATGGAACTCGAGATCGATCTCGACCATGTCGCCGATGGATCCCGTCGCCGCGGCGAGGTTGTCGAGCGCTGCCTGGAGCTGGGCGACCACCGCCGCGCGATCCTCGAGCTTGCACAGCAGGACCGCGGCGAGGCCCTCGAGCGCCGCGCGCACCTCGAACATCTGCTGGATCTCGACGGCGCTCAGGGTGCGGACCCGCAGCCGGCCCCGCTCCGACGGCTCGACCAGGCCCTCCTGCTCCAGCTGGCGGAGCGCTTCCCGCAGGGTTCCGCGGGAGATGGAGAGTGCGGCCGACAGCTCGGTCTCCACCAGGTGCGTGCCGGGAGCGATCTCTCCCGACGTCACCGCGTTGCGTAGGACGTCCAGCGCCTGTTCGCGCAGGCTCGTCTTCTCCAGGCTGCCGAGGCGCGGTCCGCGTCCGGCTGCTGCGATCGTCATGGGGCGACCCCTTTCGTGAACCGCCAGCATAACTGCTGGCGGCTAACTGTTGACTGTCAACAGACAACGTGTCAGGATGGGTGCACTCCGCCACCACCTCCCGCCGGCTCGAGTTCCCGCTCGATCGACGCAGGATCACCGTCACCCGGTGGCCACGATGCAGACAGGGTTGTCGAAGATGAGCATCAGTCCGCGACTTGGTTGTTCCACCATCAGCTTTCGTCACCTCCCGCTGACGTCGGCGCTGGCGGAGATCGATGAGCTGGGGTTCGGCGAGATCGACCTGGGCGCGCTGCCCGGCGTGTGCGACCACGTTCCCTACGTCCTGGACCGGCCGGCGGTGGACCGCGTTGCCGACGAGGTCGAGGCGTCCGGCCTGCTGGTGCGGTCGGTGAACGGTGACGTCGGCGACCTGAACGCCGTCCTCGACGACGCGCAGCGCGCCCGGCGCGGCGAGCACCTGGACCGGCTGCTCGACCTCGCCGCCGCCGTCGACGCGCAGGCCCTGGTGCTGCCGAACGGGGCGATCGACCACGAGCCGGTCACCGATCTGGACGCCGACATCGCGCGGGTGGCCGACGAGCTGACCTGGGCCGCGGATCGGGCCGCGGCGAAGGGTCTGGGACTCTGGGTCGAATCGCTGCACCTGTTCCGGCTCTGCCACTCCATCGACCGGGCGCAGCTGCTCACCGATCGGCTGGCCGGCACCGACGTCGGCGTGGTGATGGACTTCAGCCACGTCGTCGCGTCGGGGGCGACACCGCAGGACTTCGTCGGCCGGTTCGGTGACCGGATCGCGCACGTGCACTGCCGGGACGCCACCCCGGGCGACATCCACCACAGCATCGGCAACGGCTCCGTCGACTTCGCCGGCGGCATCGCCGCCCTCGACAAGGCCGGCTACGACGGGCATTTCACCCTGGAGCTGGAAACCCGCGACATCACCGACGACGAACGCCCGGCCGCCACCGCAAAGGCGGCGGCGTACATCGGCGCGCTTCTCTGAGCGACCGCAGCACGAGATCACCCGGGTTCCACCCCGGCCACGCCGCGGACCACCGGGGTCCGCGGTGCGCACCACGCCCGCAGTTCGCCGCGACGAGGCGATCGAACCGAGGAGAACACCCATGAGCAGCACCCAGCGCACCGTTGTCATCACCGGGGTCGGAGCCGAGCGCGGCATCGGCCGGGCCACCGCCCACCGCTTCGCCAGGGACGGCTGGGCCGTCGCCGGGCTCGACCTGGACGGCGCCGCCGCGGAGAAGCTGGCCATCGAACTCAGCGAGCGCTACGGCGTTCCGGCGTTCGGCGGCCAGGTGAACGTCGCTGACGAGGAGTCCGTGACGGCGGCCCGCGACGCCGTGCGCGACGCCGGGCTGCCGACCGTGGGCGCGGTGCTGAACATCGCCGGGATCACCTCCCCGGTGCCGTTCCTGGAGACCACCCTCGAGCTGTGGAACAAGATCTTCGCGGTCAACGCCACCGGCACGTATCTGGTGACGAAGGCGTTCCTGCCGGAGATGATCGAGGGCGGCTACGGCCGGATCGTGAACATGTCCTCCGTCTCGGCGCAGCAGGGCGGCGGAGTGTTCGGCAAGACGCCGTACTCCGCGGCCAAGGCCGCCGTCATCGGGTTCACCCGCTCGCTGGCCAGGGAGCTCGGCCCGACCGGGATCACCGTGAACGCGATCGCCGCGGGCGCCGTGGACACCGACATCCGCGCGCACGGCACCACTCCGGAGCTGGAGGACGCGATCGTCAAGAGCGTGCCGCTCGGCCGGCAGGCGAGCGTCGACGACGTCACCGCCCTGTTCGCCTTCCTGGCGTCCGAGGAGGCCGGATACATCACCGCCACCACGCAGAACCTCAACGGCGGCTCCTACATCGCCTGACCGATACATCGCCTGACCGACTCCGACCGCACTCCGAAGAGCGAGGACACCGCAATGACGCAGACACTCGACCGAACGACCCGGGTGACCGACCTGGCCGCCGCGGCCGACCGGATCCGGCACCACATCGTGGACATGGGGGAGGTGCAGGGGCAGGGCTACGTCGGCCAGGGCCTGGGCTTCGCCGATGTGCTCGCCGTCGTCTACAAGGACCTGGCGCGGCTGCGGCCCGAGGACCCGGAATGGGTCGATCGGGACCGCGTCCTGCTCTCCATGGGTCACTACGCCATCGCCCTGTACGCGGCGCTCGCCGAGGCCGGCACCATTCCCGTCGAGGAACTCGAGACGTACGGCTCCGACGATTCCCGCCTGCCGATGTCCGGGATGAGCACCTACACGCCGGGCATGGAGATCTCCGGCGGTTCCCTCGGGCACGGACTGGGCCTCGCCGTGGGGATGGCCCTGGGGCTTCGCCTGCAGGGCAAGGGATCCCGGGTGATCAACCTGATGTCCGACGGTGAGCTGGACGAGGGCTCCACCTGGGAGGCGGCGATGGCCGCGTCGCACCACGGCCTCGGGCAGCTGCTGTGCGTCGTCGACATGAACGGGCTGCAGGCCGACGGCCCGACCCGGGGAGTGCTGCGCACGGAACCCGTCCAGGACAAGTGGGCGGCGTTCGGCTGGCGCACCGTCAGGGTCGACGGCAACGACATCGCGGCCCTGGTCGAGGCTTTCGACTCCGTGCCGGCCGAGGACGAGCGGCCCGCCGTGGTCATCTGCGACACCCGCATCGGATCGGGGGTGCCGTTCCTGGAGACCCGGGAAAAGGCGCACTTCATGCGCATCGACGAGAACGAGTGGGCGCTGGCCCGCGAAGCCCTGCACGCCAACGCCCCGGAAGGAACCCGAGCATGAGCACCACCACCACCGCCCCCGCCCCGGCCACGGCCAAGCCCAAGACGTCGGCGATGATCGCCTCGATCGCCGAGCCCGGGCAGCGCACCGCGCCGGCTCCGTTCGGGCACGCGCTGTCCGCCCTGGCCGAGCAGAACCCGCTGGTCGTCGGTCTTTCCGCGGATCTGGCGAAGTACACCGACATGCACATCTTCGCCCGCCAGTATCCGGAGCGGTTCTTCCAGATGGGGATGGCCGAGGCGCTGATGCTGGGTGCGGCGGCCGGTATGGCGGAGACCGGGCTGATCCCGTTCGCCTCCACCTATTCCGTGTTCGCCACTCGCCGGGCCTATGACTTCCTCTGCCTGGACATCGCGGAACCGAACCTGAACGTCAACGTGGTCGGCGCGCTGCCGGGACTGACCACCGGGTACGGGCCCAGCCACCAGGCCACGGAGGACCTCGCCCTGCTGCGCGCGATGCCGAACCTGACCATCGTCGATCCCTGCGACTCGATCGACATCGAGCAGGCGGTGCCGCAACTCGCCGCAACCGACGGTCCGACCTACCTCCGGCTGCTCCGCGGCAACGTGCCCACCGTGCTCGACGAGTACGACTACACGTTCCGGTTGGGCAAGGCCGCGGAACTGCGGACCGGACGGGACGTCAGCTTCATCTCCACCGGCCTGATGACCATGCGGGCGCTGGCCGCCGCCGAGAGGCTGCAGGCCGACGGCGTCGACGTCGCGGTGACCCACGTGCCGACCATCAAGCCGCTGGATCACGAGGCGATCGCCCGCGCGGCGGGCGGTGGACGGCTCGTGGTGACCCTCGAGAACCACACCATCGTCGGCGGTCTGGCCGACGCCGTGGCCTCCAGCCTGGTCTTCGGCGGCGCCGGCACCGTGCCGCGGATCCAGCGGATCGGGCTGCCCGACGAGTTCCTCGGCACCGGCGCCCTGCCCACGCTGCACGAGCAGTACGGGCTGTCCACCGACGCGATCGTCCGATCCGTCCGTGGCTGGCTCTGACCACCGAGCAATTCTGCGAAACCGGAGAAGACATGACTGAGAAGTGGCGGATCGTGGTCGGCGCCGACGACGCCGGCATGACCTACAAGGACGCGCTCAAGGCCGATCTCGAAGCGGATCCGCGCGTGGCCGCGGTGATCGATGTCGGTGTGTCCACCGACGAGAACACGGCCTACCCGCACGTGGCCGTGGCCGCCGCCCGCAAGATCACCGACGGCACGGCGGACCGCGCGCTGCTGGTGTGCGGCACCGGGCTGGGAGTCGCGATCAGCGCCAACAAGGTTCCCGGCATCCGAGCGGTCACCGCACACGACAGCTTCTCCGTCGAGCGGTCGGTGCTGAGCAACGACGCCCAGGTCCTGTGCTTCGGGCAGCGGGTGGTCGGGCTCGAGGTCGCCAGGCGGCTCGCGCGGGAGTGGCTCGGCTACCGGTTCGATGCCGCGTCCGCGTCCGCCGCGAAGATCGCCGTCATCGGTGACTACGAAGCCGGCCGCGCCGACGCCGTCGACGACATCGATGTCGTCGATCCGGACGTCGTCAGCCTGTAGCACCTGTCCCTCGTCCGAACCCGAACGAGTCGCACCGCACGAGAATCCGACCCGCACCCGACCCGCACCCGACCCGCACCAGAAGGAATGGAAGCACCGTGGCCCACGTCTACAACGATCCAGCGGACTTCAAGGACGACATGATCGAGGGGTTCGTGTCCGCCTACTCCCGATACGTCGAGCGCGTGCCGAACGCGTCCGCGGTGATGCGACGGGGTGGCCCGCGTGCCGGGAAGGTCAGCGTCATCATCGGCGGCGGCAGCGGCCACTACCCGGCGTTCTGCGGCACGGTCGGCGCCGGGCTGGCCGACGGTGCGGTGATCGGCGACATCTTCACGTCGCCGTCCACCGAGCAGGCCTACCGCACTGGCAAGGCGCTGGACGGCGGCGCCGGGGTGCTGTTCAGCTTCGGGAACTACGCCGGCGACGTGATGAACTTCGGCGCGGCGGAGGAGCGGCTGCGGGCCGAGGGCGTCGACTGCCGGACGGTTCTCGTCACCGACGACGTCGCATCCGCCGCGGCCGACCAGGTCGCCAAGCGCCGCGGCGTGGTCGGCGACTTCGTGGTCTTCAAGGTCGCCGGCGCCGCTGCCGATCGCGGCGACCCCATCGACCGGGTGGAGGCGCTGGCGCGCAAGGCGAACGCCGCCACCGTGAGCTTCGGTGTGGCATTCGACGGCTGCACCTTCCCGGGCAAGTCGGAGCCGCTGTTCCGGGTCGAGCCGGGTCACATGGATCTCGGGCTGGGCATCCACGGGGAGCCGGGAATCCGCACCGTGGAATGGATCCCGGCCCGCGAACTCGCCGCGGTGCTGCTCGAGCCGCTGCTGGCCGAGCGGCCGGCCTCGACGAACGGCTCGACCAGAGCCGCCGTCGTGCTGAACGGGCTCGGTGCGACCAAGTACGAGGAACTGTTCGTGCTGTGGCAGACACTCGGCCCGCTCCTCACCCGGCACGGCATCGAACCGGTGCTGCCGGAGGTCGGCGAGATCGTCACCAGCCTGGACATGGCCGGCTGCTCGCTGACCCTGACCTGGCTCGACGACGAGCTCGAGGAGCTGTGGACCGCTCCGGCCGACACGCCGGCATTCCGCCGCGGATCGGTGGCCGATCTGCCCGAGTTCGCCGCGGTCGACCGGGCCGCATCGGACTCTGCGGCGCAGCAACTGTCGATCGGGACACCGGAGTCCCGCAGGGCAGCCGGTGTGGTCCGCGAGGCGATCTCGGCGATGCTGCGGACCGTGCTGGACAACGAGGAGGAGCTGGGTCGGATCGACGCGGTCGCCGGCGACGGCGACCACGGGGTCGGGATGGTCAGGGGCCTCCGGGCGGCCGACGCCGCGGCGGCCGGCGCCATCGAAGCCGGCGCCGGCGTGAGCGGACTGCTCCGCGAGGCCGGTGCGGCCTGGGCGGACAAGGCCGGCGGGTCCAGCGGGGTGCTCTGGGGAGCGATCCTGACCGCCATCGGAGCGGAACTGGGTGACACGGCGGCGCCCGACCGGGAGGCGATCGCTCGCGCCGTCGACGCGGGCGCCGCGGCGCTGCACCGCCTGGGCAAGTGCGAGATCGGTGACAAGACCATGTACGACGCGCTTCGCCCGTTCGCCGACGCGCTCACCGAGAACGTCGCCGACGGCACCCCGCTGATCCGGTCCTGGCGCGCCGCCGCAGGGATCGCCACCGAGAGAGCCGAACAGACCGCCGGACTCACCCCACAGCTCGGTCGCGCTCGCCCGCTGGCGGAGCGGAGCATCGGCACCCCCGACGCCGGAGCCACGTCGATGGCGCTGATCGTCACCGAGGTCGGAGACGTGCTCGCCGCGACGTCGAGCAGCGCGATCGCTTCCTCAGGTCGGTGATCGGCGGGTTCCGGCGCTCTTCTGAGCGGACGCGCCCCGGCCGGCGGGTGCGACGAGGCTCCCCCGCCGCCCCGGTCAGTTCCGGCGGCGGCCGAACACGAAGTAGGCGATCGGCCCGAAGAAGTTGACGCCCGACACCGCCACCCAGAGCGCACGCGGGCCCCTGATCTGGTCGGGCCGCCGACGGAACATGTCGACGAGGGCGGCGATGAGCAGCCCGAGCTGGATCGTCGCGCCGGCGACGACCCCTGCCCGGGCGAGCGGGCTCAGGTCCTTCCACTCGCGCTTGCGCCGGCGCGGGGCGGGCGGTTGCGGTGCGTTCTCCGGTGCGTTCTCCGGCGCGTTCTCCGGCGTGGCCGGCGGTGAGTTCTCGGTCATGGGTCCACCGTGGCACGTCTCGCCCGGCGGCGCGGCCAGAGGAGTGCCACGGCGACCGTGATGAGCATCGAGAGCGCGGCGGTGGCCAGCATGGTGCGGGCGACCCCTGTCGAGAACGCGTCGATGGCGGCGGTGGTGACCGATGCGGCCACGTCGCTCGGCAGCGAGGCGATCGCCTCCTGGTAGGACGCCGAGTTGACCAGCGCGCTCTGCGCCTGATCGATGCCGTCCTGGCTCAGGCCCGACGCGGCGATCGCATCGCCGGAGTCGGCCGTGGTGAAGCCACGGGCGAACGCGGACAGGACGGCGACTCCGAGCG
Source organism: uncultured Actinomycetota bacterium (assembly GCA_963844455.1). GTDB lineage: Bacteria > Actinomycetota > Actinomycetes > Mycobacteriales > Nakamurellaceae > Nakamurella. The sequence goes on along the minus strand of CAWJOH010000003.1, from coordinate 68,912 downwards.
CTCCGCCCACCATGCTGGACATCTTGAAGACGCCGGCCGCCGTGCCGGCGAGCGCCTCCGGGACGCCGCCGACCGCCGTGTTGGAGATGGGCGTGGACAGCAGGCCGAGACCGACACCGAGCACGAGAAGGCCGACCGCCATCAGGATGAGAGTGCTGTCGGCGCTGAGGAAGCCGAGCACGACCAGCCCCGCACTCATCACCACGAGGCCGATCAGGACCGGCAGCCGACCGCCGAACCGATCGTCGAGGCGGCCGCCCACGGGAATGAAGGCGAAGATCCCCACCGTCGACGGCAGCATCAGCAGGCCGGCCTCGATCGCGCTGTAGCCCCGCGCATTCTGCAGCCAGAGCACGAGCAGGTAGCTCAATCCGGCGAAGGCGAGGTTCATGGCGAGGTTGGCCGACAACGCGCCGTCGTAGGCCCGCAGGCGGAACAGCGCCAGATCCACCAGGGGGTCCTTGACGTGGCGCTCCACCAGGACCCAGACCACCGCGAGCACGACGGCCGCGGCGAACAGCCCGAGGATGAGCGGGCTCGACCACCCAGCCGACGGCCCGTCGGTCAGGGCGTACAGCAGGGCGAAGACGGCGATCCCGATGGTCACCAGGCCGACCCAGTCGATGCGCCGAGACGCCTTGGCGTCACGGGATTCCGGCGTGAAGGCCCGGATGAGCAGGAACGCGGTGAGCCCGAGCGGCAGGTTGATCCAGAACAGCCACGACCAGCCGAGCGTGTCGGTGATGATCCCGCCGATCGCGGGTGCGATCGCCTGCCCGCCCCAGGCCACCGCCTGCCAGACGCCGAACGCGGTGAGCTGGTCCCGTCCGGAGAACTGGGGCGGGATCAATGCCAGCGTCGCCGGCAGGATGAGCGCGGCGCCGATGCCCATGAGACCGCGACCGGCGATCAGCACCTCGACCCCGGGCGCCAGCGCGGCGACGACCGAGAAGACGGTGAACAGCGCGATGCCGAGCTGGAGGATCCTTCTACGCCCGAAGATGTCACCGAACCTGCCCGCCGCGATCACCAGTGCGCCGGCGACCAGGCTGAACGCATTGTTGGCCCATTGCAGGGTGGACTGCGCGGCACCGAAGTCGTCGGCGATGCTGGGGATGGCGACGCCGAGATCGGCGAAGGCGAGCCAGACAAGGCCCGCGGCCGTGCATGTCGCGCCGAGCGACACCCATCGTCGCGCGGGGACGACGCCGCCGCGCGACGCCTCCGGCGCTAGGCCGGCCACGGGGCCTCCGTCGACGTCCGGTCAGGAACGGGTACGGGACGCGACGAGCCGCCGCCGAACGCATCGGTCGACATGGAAACCCTCCGCAGTCACCACAGGACCCGGAATTCCGTCCACCCCGACCGGGGACACCCTATCCCCGGAAAGGCTCTCCGGAGATCGGCACGCGAGTCGAGGTCCGTCGGTGCGCTTCGCGTCGCCGCGCCGCGTCCGGCCCGGAGCGCGATTCAGGCCCGCCACAGCCGGGGTGCCAGTTCGGTGACGGCGTCGGCGACCGGCTCGTCGCCGGCCGTGAGTTCCACGGCGGTGCGATCGACGCCGGGGTGGAAGAGCGCGGCGGCGAGAAAGGCCGCGACGTCGTCGCGGGGGATCGAGCCGTAGGGGATCGCGACGCCGGCGCGCACATGTCCGGTGCCGGGGTCGTCGAGCAGGGTGCCGGGGCGGACGATCAGCCAGTCGAGGTCGGAGCCCGCCAGGTAGACGTCGGCCTCGCGCTTGACGGCCATGTAGTGCTCGAACCCTTCGGAGCGCGGCCCGGAGCGTGCCGCGTCCATGAACACCGAGACCAGGACGAAGCGGCCGACGCCGGCTCGGCGCGCGGCGTCGACGGCCTTCTCCAGGCCGCGACCGTCGATCGCCGTCGTCTTGTCGGCGCCGGTGCCGTGCGCGCCCGCGCTGAACACGACGGCGTCGTGGCCGGCGAGGCGCTCGGCCAGCGCGTCCACCGGATCGGTCAGCAGGTCCCCTGCGACCGGTGTGCCGCCGCCCGCGCGAATGACGGCGTCCTGCCCGCCGGCGCGGTGCATGCCGGAGACGCGGTGGCCCCGGGCGGTCAGCAGGGGAGTGAGGCGGCGTCCGACACCGCCCGCCGCGCCGATCTGGAAGACGCGGCGGGACGCCGCTACCCGGGTGCTCATGCCGGTCATCCTTGCGGTCGGGCAGGCAGGCTCGTCACACGCCCTGCTCGGCGGCGATCACGCTCGCGATCTCGGTCAACCGCAGGCCGGTCCGGGCGGCGATCGTGTCGAGTTGCCGCCTGGCCTGCAGGGCGGTGACGTTCCGGCGAGCCATCCAGATGCCGGTCGCCACGCCGACGTGCCATCGGCCCTCGACGATGCGGCGCACGGGGTGTGATTCGGACGTCGGCAGTTGCCGTCGGCCGGCGACGCCGGTGCTGGTCAGGGCGGCCGTGGCGACGATCCAGCAGAGCAGCCCGACTCGGGTGGCCGTCGCCGGTCGGTCGGGCCCCCAGGTCGCGGTCACGTCGGCTCGGACGGCGGCCGCGCCCCGTTCCCCGTCGGCCGCGCGGATGGAGACCGTGACGACAGTCGCGGGGCGCGAGCCGGGATGGTGACGGGCGGCCGGAGTCGGGCCGGCGCGGCGTGGCGACGGGGCATCGGCTGGTCGGGCGAACCGGTGATGGTGGGTGGTCCCGGTGGTGCTGTCGACAACGGCCACCTGGCAGGCGTCGCACAGGGCGTGCACGGCCAGCGCGGCCACCGCCCGGAACACCACGGCCGGTGCGGCCCCGAACGGGATCCGGCGCAGCATCCGGGACAGCGCGGCGAATGCCAGCAACGAATCCACCGGCGTGTCGAGAAGCGGCCGCGCGGCGGGCGCCCCGGGATCGCGGCCGTCGCCGCGTTCGACGGGAGGACAGGGCTGGATCTGGATACGGATCATCACGATGACCACCTGCACAGCGCGAGGTCACTGACCGCCACCGAACACGCGGTCGGGCATCGATCCGAACCCACCGCCGACTGTAGAGGAATACGCCCGCGCGGCACAGGCTTTCGGGAAACCGCGTTCGACATCACCCGCCGGGACGCGGACCGCCGGTGCGCGCGCCTCGCAACGAGCGCCCGCGGGGCGCACGTCGTGGCGCACTGGACAGTCGTGGTTCAGTGATGGGAGGGATGCCGGCTGCTCGCCCGTCCGGTGCGGCTCCACGAGGGCGGCCGGCACCGGGAAGGACGTCCCATCGTGCTGAACGGCGTGGGTCCGACGGAACAAGGGTTGACCAGCTCGGGTCGCCCTCCGGAATCGAGCGGGCCGATGTGTTCGGTGAGGTCGCCCGTGCCCTGCAGGCGGAACCGAACCTGAACGAGACGTTGCAGGCCATCGTGATGGCAGCTGTGGCCAATATCGACGGTGCCGATGTCGCCGGGATCACCCTCGTCAGCGGCGGCGGCAAGATCAGCACGCCGGCGGCCACGGATGACCTGGTCGGCAGGATCGATCAGCTGCAGTACGAGACGGGGGAGGGTCCGTGCCTCAGTTCGGCGCGGGACCGGATCACCGTCCGCGCAGACGATCTGCGCACCGAGCGCCGGTGGCCCCGATTCGCCGCCCGCGCCGCCGACCTCGGGGTGTTGTCCGTTCTGGCGTTCCAGCTGTACGTGGAGGAACGCGACCTGGGCGCGTTGAACCTCTACTCCAGGGCCGCGGACGCGTTCGGCCCCGCCGACGAGCAGACCGGACTGCTGTTCGCAACGCACGCCGCGATCGCGCTCGTCGGGGCGCAACACGAGCACACCCTGCATCAGGCGATGATCAACAGCGACATCATCGGCCAGGCCAAGGGTGTGTTGATGGAACGGCACAAGATCACCGCCGAGGCCGCTTTCCTGATGATGGCACGCGTGTCGCAACAGACGAACCAGCGGCTGCACGTCGTCGCTCGCATGGTCGCCAGCACCGGTCTGGATCCGCGCGCCGCCACCGAGTCCGCGCCGCTCAGCTAGCTGTCATCCTGGGCGAGGTCGCCAACACGGTGGGTGGTCGGCTGGGCGGGAGGATGCCCCCTGGTGACCAGCACGGACGAACAGCAAGTGGGTTGCAGGGAAGGTGCCCTGAACACGAGAAGTGCAGTGGCGTCGCAGGAGTGGTTCAGCACGCGTCAGAAGGGGCGGGGGTTGCCGATCCTGTACGAGACCCGATTCTTGAACTGCGACTCGAGCCGTCGGTTGCCGAAGTAACGGGCCGACTGCCGCACGATCTCCGGCACCCACGGCTGGGACTGCTCGGTCAGATCGGCGTCGAACTCCACGGCAATCTGGTAGGGCGAGTGGAATCTGATCGGCGAGGAGCCCAGGTCGATCTTCCACAGCTCGCCGAATTCGAAGGCGCCGAACCCGTGCCGGTAGTACCAGTCGCCCTCCAGGCCCGCCTCGATGGCACCGCCGGTGAGGTGTCCGGACTCCCAGTCGTACTTGTCCTGCCAATGGTGCCAGCCCTCGTGCGCCATCACCGACGCCCGATTGGCCGGGTCGCTCGATATACTCGCCACATCGAATACCGCGCAGTGCATCTGTGTCTCATCACCATCCATCGTCGCCTCCCCGCCGCCGTCGATGAACAGGATTTCAAAGTCGTCGTGGTACACGGTGTCGAGCGCCAGGCCGGCGGAAAGGTAGTCCTGCGCCGAGTGCCAGGAGGCGTCATGGTTGTCCCGCAGCGAGTATGCGAGCAGGAAGATCGAGTTGATCATCTTTCCGTACGGCAGATTGCCGTTGCCCGGGTCGCCCACGCCGGCCGGGTCCCACGAGTCGTCGCCCAATTCGAACGCCCGGTGCGCCCAGTCGTAGAACTCCGGCCACTGCGAGCGGGCCGGGATCATCACGTTCACTGCCCGATCCGCCATCTGCATGCCGTCAACGCACATCGGGGTTCCCCCAGGTCCTGGCCGGTAGCTCGACGTCGTCGCCGAAGCGCTCTGCGTGTGTTGTCACCCGCTGCTGAAAACTCACCGGATCGCCATCCGCGGTCCAACGCGGCAACCCGACCGCCCACACGTCCTCCGGGCTGACGAGGTCGGACAAGGTAGCGAGCGCGTCGGCGGTGTCGTCGCGCTGGTACAGCCACGCGTCGATCGCGGCCACCCGGACCGACGTCGACGGGTGCTCGCGGATGATCTGCAGCACCCTGTCCTCACCGCCGGTTCCGAGTACCCAGACGAGCATCTCGGCCGCGCGGGATTGCAACCCGCCGGCGGGCGAGAAGTCGCACGGGCCGCGCGCTGCCTGCGCACCGAAGACGTCCTCGTCGGACAGCCACACGAATCGCTCGAGCGTGTCCGCGGACGCCGGAGCCCTGAGCTCCCCCAGCACCGCGAGCAGCATCAGGTGCCGTCCGGTGTCCACAACCGGTAGTTCCAAGGCCGCCCGGGTCAGCACATCGAGCACGCCGGCGTGGTCCCGCAGGCCGGCGATCGCTTCCCGAACCGTGTCGCGAGCGTCCCGCGGGACGCTCGCAACCCAGTCGAGGAACGCGTCGAGAAGGAGCGGATCCTCCGGCGGCGGCAGCGGTAGCGTCGGAACTGCCACCTCCGCGATCCGGATCGCCGGCGGTGCCTCGAAGTCGTTCTGGCGCATGGTCCGCTCCGCTCCGCGCGCTCGAGCGCACCAGCACCACGCTACGCGCGAACGGCCGGATAGCACGATCGAATAAGCGGCCTGATCATTGACCGACACGTCGCCGAATTGAATGAGCCTACGCGGCGGCGAGACGTGAAATGTCGATGACGGAACGGAATTCGGCGGTCGAGTCGGGCGCATGGCGTCCCAGCGTCACGTCGCGCCATGGAGAGAGCGCTCGTAGGCTTTCCTCTAGGTATACGTTTCGATCGGATTTCACGGCCGGCCCCGCGACGACGCGGACCCGAATGCCTCGGCACCACCACCACGCCAGACCGGCCGAGGCCGACGACGCGCATCGACGACTTCGACACGACCACCGACAGCTCTGATCTGAACGTCTTCATGGTCGGCGAACGGACCCGGTGAGATGTCCCGCGCGCGGACCAACAACGGGCGCCGCGGAGAATCGCTGTCGTGAAGCGAGTTCGCAGGAGCGGACAGCGACGTCGGCCCTCTGGAACGGCTCCGGACCGCGTCCAGGACCGATCCTGGCCATTCGGTGGGCATCGCCGAGCGGAGTCAGCGGGACGCGACGGCCCCCGGCACATCGCTGAAAGACCGGCGGAAGCGCTCGATCGCGTCGTTCGAATCGGCCGACGCCCACGCCTCCAGGCCGACCACGCCGGTGTACCGCAGGCGGCGCAGGGCCGCCGCGACGGCCGGGTAGTTGATCTCCCCGGTCCCGGGCTCACAGCGGCCCGGGACGTCGGCGACCTGGATCTCCCCGACGAGCGGAAGCGCCCGTTCCAGCAGCTGGATCAGGTTGCCCTCGCCGATCTGCGCGTGATACAGGTCCAGATTCATTCTGAGGTGCGGGTTGTCGACGGCTTCGACCAGTGCGAGCGTGTCGGCGGCGCGTGCGAACGGCGTCCCCGGGTGATCGACCGCGGTGTTCAGATTCTCCAGAGTGAAGACCCGGCCGGCCTTCTCGCCGAGCGCCGCGAGGCGGCCCAGGGTGCGCGCCGCGGTCAGCCACATCCCGGGGGAAACGACGTCGGACGGATGGACGGGCAGCCCTCGATCGTCCAGCCCGGTGCCGTGCAGGTTCAGCCTCGGGCAGTCCAGTCGCTCGGCCACCCGCACGGATTGCCCGGCGGTGCGGAGCATCTCGTCTGCGCCGTCCGGATCGGCCAGCGTGCCGGTCACGTATCCGGTCATGGACGAGAAGGTCGCCCCGGTTCGGACCAGCGCGTCGATGTCCTTCGTCGTCCAGTCCCAGATCTCGACCTCGAACCCGAGGGCGTCGATGCGACGCACCCGCTCCTCGAACGGCAGGTCCAGGAAGACCATCTCGGCCGAGACCGCCAGCCGGTAGCCGGTCATGCCGACGGCCCCGGGATCGTCACCGGGCCACCGGTTTCGACGGAACGGGCGGCCGCCAGGGCGATCTCCAGCGCCTGACGGGCGTCGTCACCGGTGACCGGTGCGGGCGTGCCCGTCCGGACGGCCTCGACGAACGCCGCGAGTTCCGAGACGTAGGCGCCGGACAGCAGCTCCTGATCGCTGCGGGCCGTGTCGACCTGCCGGCCCGCGCTGCCGGAGAAGATCATCCCGGTGCGACGGCCGTCTCCCATGGTGGCCATGCCGCGGGATCCGAGCACCTCGCTGCGGACGTCGTACCCGTACGCCGCCTCGAAGCAGGCCTCCGCCGTGCCGACGGCACCGTTGTCGAAACGGACGACCACGGTTGCGGTGTCGAGGAGTCCGCGGTCCCGCCATGCCGGCTCCACCAGGGCGTCGGCGGTGGCGTACACCTCGACGGCGCGCGCCCCGGGGTTCAGGAATCGCAGCGTGTCGAAGTCGTGGATCAGCGTCTCCAGGAAGATCGTGTTCGGCGCCACCCGCGCCGGGTCGAAACCGCCGGGGTCGCGGGTGAGCGATCGCAGCTGTCGCGGCGTGCCGAGCAGCCCGTCCGCCAGCAGCCGCCGCGCGGCGACCCAGTCCGGGGCGAAGCGACGGTTGAACCCGACCTGGAGGACGACGCCGGCATCGTTCGCGGCGGCGATCGCCCGGTCGGCATCGGCGGGCGTGAGGGCCATCGGCTTCTCGCAGAACACGTGCTTGCCCGCGCGCGCCGCACCCTGGACCAGGTCCGCGTGGAAGCGTGCCGGCGCCGCGATCACCACGGCGTCGACCTCGGGGTCGGCGAACGCCGCGCCGGCATCGGTGTACGCCCGCGGCGCGCCCAGCTCCGCCGCGAGCCGCTCCGCGGCGCCGGGCGCCGGGTCCGCCACGGCCGCCAGCACCGCGCCGGGCAGCCTGCGCGCCAGGGTCTCCCCGTGGAACGCGCCCATCCGCCCCGAACCGATCAGCGCGACCCGCACCGCGTCGCGTCCGTGCACCTGCCCCATCGTGGCTCCCTTGCCTAGAACGTTATAGACAGCGTGCCCGGCGTGCCCGTCCATGTCAAGACATAGCCTAGAACGTTCTATGACATTTCCCGCCGCGTGCGCCTAGGATCGGCGGATGGTCGACGCCGCACTGCCCGGTCGGGATCGTCGCCCGACGCTGGCCGACGTCGCGGCGCGCGCCGGCGTCTCGGTGCCCCTGGCGTCGATCGTCATGCGCGAGGCAGCCGGCGCGAGCGCGGCCAGCAGGGAACGCGTGCTGCGGGCGGCCGCCGAGCTCGGTTACCGGCCCGACGCACGCGCCCGGTTGCTGCGCAGCGGGCGGAGCCGCCTGCTGGGCGTGGCCTTCGGCGTCCAGCACCCCTTCCACGGTGATCTGGTGAGTGGGCTCTACACCGCCGCGGAGCGGGTCGGGTACGAACTCGCGCTCAGCGCGGTCACCCCCGCCCGGGACGATCGGCAGGCGGTCGGCAGCCTCCTTCAGGATCGCTGCGAGGCGCTGATCCTGCTCGGTCCCGTGTCCTCCACCCGGTTCCTGTCGGGGCTCACCGCCACGCTCCCCGTCGTCGTTGTCGCCCGCGCCGTGCACGACCGGGCGGTGGACGTCATCCGCACGGCGGACGATCGAGGACTGGAACTGGCCGTCGATCACCTCGTCGAGCGGGGTCACCGGCGCATCGCGCACGTCGACGGCGGTCGATCGCCCGGTGCGGCCGACCGGCGACGCGGCTACCGCCGGGCCATGCACCGCCACGGCCTGGACGCCGAGATCGTCGTGGTGCCGGGCGGGCTCGGCGAGGAGGACGGGGCGCTGGCCGCGCGGGCGCTGCTCGGCCGCCGCCCGCAGCCCACGGCCGCCATCGTGTTCAACGACGCCGCCGCCCTGGGCGTCCTCGACGTCGCGCGGCGCTCCGGGCTGTCCGTGCCCGGCGACCTCAGCGTGATCGGCTTCGACGACAGCCGGATCGCCCGCCTCGCGCACGTCGACCTCACCACCGTGGCCCAGGACTCCCCGCGCATCGCGGAGCTCGCCGTGCGCCGCGCCGTGGCGCGGGTGGACCGGCAGCCGGTGGACCGGCGCGAGGTCGTCATCGAGCCACGACTCGTCGTCCGCGGCACGACCGGCGACATCGCTCGCCGGGGGTGCTGACGGCGGAACGGCCCTCGGGCGGCTGCGCACGGCCGCGAGGGGACCGTCGGCGATCCCGACGGCACCGGTCGCGCTGCCGTACGTCGCGTGCCTGCCGCCCGCTCCCGACGTGCCGCGGCCTATCGTGCCCGGGGGTGACTGCAGGATCCGCATCGAGCGAGGAGCAAACGACGTGGCCGCGCTGATCTACTCGACCATCACCTCGCTGGACGGCTACATCGCCGACGAGGACGGGAACTTCGACTGGGCAGCACCCGACCCCGAGGTGCACGCGTTCATCAACGAGCGCGAGCGGCCCGTCGGCACGTACCTGTACGGCCGCCGAATCTACGAGACGATGGTCTACTGGGAGACCGGCGGGGCCACCGAGGGCGACGCCGGCAGGGCCTACGCCCAGATCTGGCGGGCCGCCGACAAGATCGTCTACTCCCGCACGCTGAGCGAGTTGTCCACCGCGCGCACGACGCTCGAGCGTGACTTCGATGCGGACGCCGTGCGCCGGTTGAAGGCCGGGTCCGACCGCGACATCTCCGTCGGCGGCGCCGATCTCGCCGCGTCGGCGCTGCGCGCGGGCGTCGTCGACACGTTCGCGATCTACCTGAACCCGGTCGTGGTGGGCGGCGGCAAGCGCGCGCTGCCCGACGACGTCCGCCTGGATCTCGAGCTGACCGACGAGCACCGGTTCGGCAACGGCGTCGTCTACCTGCAGTACCGCATGCGCTGAACGACGTCCGGGCGGCGACCGCCGGTGATCCGCGGTCCGTCGGGCGGATGCCGTGCTGTGGCAATCTGGCGCCATGTCGATCGAGGTTCGTCCGGCGACCGCGTTCGCGGACGTGCGAACGATGGTGGGCCCGAAGCGGCCCGACGCGAACGTGTGCTGGTGCCTGAGCTATCGGATCCCGTCGAAGGAGAACCTCGCGCTGCGGGGTCCCGAGCGCGGGGCGCTGGTGGAGAAGCTGGTGCGGCAGGATCCCCCGCCCGGTGTGCTCGCCTACGACGGCGACGAGGTCGTGGGCTGGGCGGCCGTCCATCCCCGCGCCGACACCGGCTTCGCCCGGAACCGGAGGATTCCACACGTCGACGACCTCGACGTGTGGTCGGTGTGGTGCATCCGGGTCCGACCCGGACACCGCGGCGCCGGCATCTCGCACCGGCTGCTGGCCGGTGCCGTGCGGTTCGCCTTCGATCACGGCGCACCCGCGATCGAGGGCTACCCGGTCGACAACGCCGGCGAGAAGGTCGACCTCACGATGGCCTACGTGGGCACCCGCGCCCTGTTCGAGCGGGGCGGGTTCACCAAGGTCGCCGACACGGGATCGGTGCTCGACGGATTTCCGCGGGTGCTCATGCGGCGCGATTCCCGCTGACGGGAATCGGCCGGACCGGGCAGCCGGCCGGGCCGCCGGTCAGAGCCGCGGGAACTGGCGCGGGGTGTGCTCGCCCACCTCGTAGACCGTGGCCGCCGGGCCGACGATCAGCCGGTCGACCTCGCCCATCCGCTGCGTGTTCTTGTTGTCGTAGTCCAGGCTGTGCAGCACGTGCCGCAGCGCGTTGATCCGGGCGCGCTTCTTGTCGTTGCTCTTCACCACGGTCCACGGCGCGTACGCCGTGTCCGTGTAGAAGAACATCGCCTCCTTGGCGTCGGTGTAGTCGTCCCACTTGTCCAGCGAGGCGAGGTCGGTCGGGCTGAGCTTCCACCGCCGGACGGGGTCGATCTGCCGGATCATGAACCGCGTCCGCTGCTCGGACTGGCTGACCGAGAACCAGAACTTGATCAGCGTGGTGTCGCTGCGCACGAGCATCCGCTCGAACTCGGGTGCCTGCCGCATGAACTCCCAGTACTGCTCGTCGGTGCAGAAGCCCATGACGCGCTCGACGCCGGCGCGGTTGTACCAGGAGCGGTCGAACAGCACGATCTCGCCGGCCGACGGCAGCTGCGAGATGTAGCGCTGGAAGTACCACTGACCGGCTTCCCGCTCCGTCGGCTTCTCGAGCGCGATCACCCGCGCGCCGCGGGGATTCAGGTGCTCCATGAACCGCTTGATGGTGCCGCCCTTGCCCGCGGCGTCCCGGCCCTCGAAGACCAGCACCAGCTTGCGCCCGGTCTCCTTGACCCAGGCCTGAACCTTGAGCAGTTCGATCTGCACGGCCCGCTTGTCGACCTCGTACTCCAGGCGGGTCATCCGCTGTTCGTACGGATAGTTCTCCCGCCAGGTGTTGACCTCCTGGCCGTCCGGCCCGACCAGCACCGGGTCGTCGTGCACGTCGTCGTCGACCTCGAAGCCGTCGGTCTCGTCGATCAGGCTCCACCCGGTGAGGTCGCCGGCGGTGTCGAAGCTCGTCATCACGGCCTTTCCGGCCGTCGACCCGTCCGGTCGCGGCCGCCGTCAGTGGAACTGCGGGATGATCAGGTAGAGCCCGTAGAGCATGAGCAGACCGGCCACCCCGATGCAGGCGTACCCGGCAAGTCTCGCGCCGGGGCGCCGAGTGCGCACGCCGCCCTCGCCCGTGGTGCCCGAGGTCAGCGCTGCGACGCCGAGGCTGAAGGTGCCGATGATCGCGATGGCCGCGACCACGGTCGTCGCCGCGACCAGCGCCAGGGAGCCCCAGTCGATGGTCATGCGGACGCGGACTCCTTCGTGTCGGGCGTGCGCGAGTCGGGATCGGACGGCGGGGTCTCCGGGTTGATGACCACGTCGGCCGAGTCGTTGACGTTCGCGCTGGACACCGGCGCGCGCCGGGAGACGGCGTAGATCGCGAGCGCGCCGGTCATCAGGGCGACGAAGACGATCACCACCCCGGTGGTCCCGGTGAGCGCGATGGCGGCCGCGACCGCACCGACCAGCGCCGCGGCGGGCAGCGTCAGCACCCAGCCGTAGAAGATCCGGCGGGCGGTCGACCACCGCACGCGCGCGAGCCGCCGGCCGATCCCGGAGCCCATGATCGACCCCGAGCACACCTGCGTGGTGGACAGGCCGAAGCCCATGTGCGAGGAGGCCAGGATCGCGGCGGCGGAGGTCGTCTCGGCGGCGAACCCCTGAGGGGCGTGCACGTCGACGATGCCGCGGCCCATGGTCCGCATGATCCGCCAGCCGCCCGAGTAGGTGCCGAGCCCGATCGCCAGCCCGGCGGCCACCACCACCCAGGTCTGCGGGCCGCTGCCGGAATCCTGGTAGCCGGCGGTGATCAGCACGAGGGTGATCACGCCCATCGTCTTCTGCCCGTCGCTGGTGCCGTGCGCCAGCGCGACGAGCGACGCGGACACCGTCTGGGCGCGGCGGAACCAGCCCGTCGCCGGCTCCCGGTCCGCCCGCTTGATCATCTTGTAGAGCAGGAAGGTGGCCAGCCCCGCGGCGAGCCCGGCGACCAGCGGCGCCATGATCGCCGGCAGCAGGATCTTCGAGACCACGACGGAGAAGTTGACTCCCGAGGTGCCGGCGCCGATCAGCACGGCGCCGATCAGCCCGCCGAAGAGCGCGTGCGACGAGCTCGACGGCAGCCCGAAGAGCCACGTGAGCATGTTCCAGAGGATGGCGCCGACCAGGCCGGCGAAGATCATCGTCGGGGTCACCAGGCTGTCGTTGACGATGCCACCGGAGATGGTCTTGGCGACCTCGGTGGACAGGAACGCGCCTGACGACGTTCAGGATGGCCGCGACGAGCACGGCCACCTTGGGGGCCAGCGCACCGGTCGCGACGGACGTGGCCATCGCGTTCGCGCTGTCGTGGAAACCGTTCGTGAAATCGAAGAACAGCGCCGTCACGATCACCAAGGTGACCAGAAACAACGTTGTCGTCATCGATCCGAGCCCCTCCACTGCCGACGTTCACCGAACAGGCCGGACCACCGCGCATTGTTGCACCATTCCGGCCGACGACCACAACTCGAGGGACGGACCGGAGGCCAACCTACGGTGGCTTCCTGGGAATCGGTAGAGGCGAATCCGTGCAACGCCTTTCGGTCGCCCCGACCGGTCAGGGATCCACCGGTCGTGGACACTCGGCCGGGTCAGTACATTCGACACGAAGACCGCTCTGCGCTCATCGTCCCGTTCGGGTGAAATCCTCCGTACTCGCCCTCGTGCCCCGGGGGGCCTCGGGACACCCGCGCGCCTGCGGGGCCGAGGCGGTGCCCGCGCGCACGCTGGGCGGATCACGCGACGCGACGACGTGCCGGAGGTGGGGGAACCGACGATGAATGCGCCTACGGGGGAAGGGCCGGACGAGCCCGCGCGGGGCGTCCCGGCGAGCCGGCCGAGCCTGGACGACGACCGCATCCTGGTGCTGGAGCTGGTGCGGGCCACCGAGGCGGCCGCGATGGCGGCGGCCCGGTTCCTCGGTCGCGGCGACGACGACGAGGTGGACGGCGCGGCGGTGGACGCGATGCGGCCGGTGCTCGGCACCATCCCGATGCGCGGGGTCATCGTGATCGGCGAGGGCGAGAACGACGACACCCCGATGCTGTACGCCGGCGAGCACGTCGGGTCCGGCGACGGACCGCTGGTGGACATCGCGGTGGATCCGGTCGACGGCGCGGGACTGACCGCCAAGAGCCTGCCCAACGCGATGTCGGTGATCGCGCTGGCGGACCGCGGCGCGATGTTCGACCCCGGCCCGTGCGTGTACATGGACAAGCTCGTCGTCGGCCCCGACCTGGTGGACGACGTCGACTTCGCCGCGCCGATCGAGGACACGCTGGCGGCGATCGGCCGCGCCCGCGGGCTGGGGGTCAACGAGGTCACCGTCGCGCTGCTGGATCGGCCGCGGCACGAGGAGCTGATCCGGCGCATCCGCGCGGTGGGGTCCCGGATCAAGCTGCTGATCGACGGCGACGTCGCGGGCGCACTCATGACGCTGCAGCCGGAATCCGACGTCGACGTCCTCGTCGGCGTCGGCGGCACGGCCGAGGGCGTGATCGCGGCCTGCGCGGTGCGCTGCCTCGGCGGCGCGATCTACGCGCGGCTCGCCCCGCGCGGCGAGGGCGAGAAGTCCAGGGCGCGCGGCATGGGGTTCAACCTGGACCGGGTGCTGACGACCGAGGACCTGGTGCGCGGCAACAACGCGTACTTCGTGGCCACCGGCATCACCGACGGGGAGGTTCTCCGCGGCGTCAGGCACGCGCCGGACCTGGCCATCACCCAGACCCTGTCCATGCGATCGCGCAGCGGCGGCGTCCGCACCATCGAGACCAAGCACCGGCTCAGCACGTCCAGCCTGTTCCGGCCGCCGCGCGGGCATCGGTCGGCGTGACCGGCGGCGCACTCGAGGCGGCCCCGGAGGCGGCCGGCCGGCCGACCCCGCCGCCCGGCCGCTTCCGCTCGTGGCTGCTGTACGGACTGGTCGACAAGCGCGGCAGCCACCCAGGACCGCTGCAGGTCGCGAACCCCGAGCACCAGCGCAAGTCATGGTGGCGGGTGATGTGCCTGACCGGGGTCGACTACTTCTCCACCCTCGGGTACCAGCCGGGCATCGCCGCCCTCGCCGCCGGCCTGCTCTCCCCGATGGCGACCATCGTGCTGGTGTTGCTCACCCTGCTCGGCGCCCTGCCCGTGTACCGCCGCGTGGCCAGGGAGAGCTTCCGCGGCGAGGGCTCCATCGCGATGCTGGAGCGGCTGCTGCCCCGGTGGATCGGCAAGCTGCTCGTGCTCGCCCTGCTGGGCTTCGCCGCGACCGACTTCCTGATCACCATGACCCTGTCGGCCGCCGACGCGACCGCGCACGTGGTGGAGAACCCGTTCGTCCCGGAGTCCTGGGGCGACCACACGATGCTGATCACCCTGGTGCTGCTGGCGCTGCTGGCCGGTGTGTTCCTGCGCGGGTTCAGCGAGGCGATCGGCATCGCCGTCGTCCTCGTCGCCGTCTATCTCACGCTCAACCTCGTGGTGGTGGTCGTCGGCCTGGTGGAGGTGATCTCGGCGCCGAGCCTCGTCGTGGACTGGGCGTCCGCGCTGACCACGAGCTACGCGAGCCCCTGGATGATGGTGGGCATCTCCCTGCTGGTGTTCCCCAAGCTCGCCCTGGGGCTGTCCGGCTTCGAGACCGGCGTCGCGGTGATGCCGCAGATCAAGGGCCGGCCCGGGGACACCGAGGACGATCCGCGCGGCCGGATCGCCGGCACCCGGCGGCTGCTCACCACCGCCGCGTTGATCATGAGCGGCTTCCTGATCTGCTCGAGCTTCATCACCACCATGCTCATCCCGCAGAGCGAGTTCCAGGCGGGCGGCCCGGCCAACGGACGCGCCCTGGCGTACCTCGCGCACGATCAGCTGGGCAACGCGTTCGGCACGGTCTACGACATCTCGACGATCCTGATCCTCTGGTTCGCGGGCGCGTCGGCCATGGCCGGCCTGCTGAATCTCGTGCCGCGGTACCTGCCGCGCTACGGCATGGCCCCGGAGTGGACCCGCGCGGTGCGCCCGCTGGTGCTGGTGTTCGCCGCCATCGCGTTCCTGGTCACCTGGGTGTTCGACGCCAACGTCGACCAGCAGAGCGGGGCCTACGCGACCGGCGTGCTGGTGCTGATGACCTCGGCGTCGGTCGCCGTCACGCTCTCCGCGGTCCGCCGCCGCAAGCGGTGGGCGATCGTCGGATTCGGCGTGATCGCGGTGGTGTTCGTCTACACCACGATCGTCAACATCATCGAGCGGCCGGACGGCGTGCGGATCGCCTCGCTGTTCATCCTGGCGATCATCATCGTCTCCTTCAGCTCCCGGGTGGGCCGCGCGTTCGAGCTGCGCACCACCAGCATCACCCTCGACGCCACGGCGGAGGGCTTCCTGGCGGACTACCGCGGCCGCGACGTCCAGCTGGTGGCGCACGACCCGATCGCGCACGACACCCTCGGCTTCAAGGAGCGCCAGCAGCGGATCGAGAACCACATCCCCGCCGAGGATCCGGTCATCTTCCTCGAGGTGACGCTCACCGACGCGTCCGACTTCAGCTCGCGGCTCGACGTGCGGGGCACCGTGCGCCAGGGCCGCCGCGTGCTGGCCATGCAGAGCCCGGTGGTGGCCAACTCGATCGCCGCGCTGCTGCTGCACCTGCGCGACGAGTACGGCGTCAAGCCCAACGTGTACTTCTCCTGGACGGAGGGAAACCCGGTGCACAACCTGCTCAAGTTCCTCTTCCTCGGCGAGGGCGAATTCGCGCCGACGACCCGAGAGGTGTTGCGGCGGGCGGAACCCGACCGCGCGATCCGCCCGCGCGTGCACGTCGGCTGACGGCCGGGACGCGACGGACGTGCTGGACGCGCACTGGTTCTGGACGTGCGGGACGCGCACTGGTTCTGAGCGGCTGCACACGGCCCGGGGAGGTGTGTGGTCGACCGACACCAGTGCGGTTCCCACCAGGCATCGGTCCGCGTCGTTCGCCGTCGAGCCGAGATCCGTGACCCGGCCGCCGTTTCCGACATCCACGGCCCCGGCGCGTTCCCGGCGCGACGAGCGGCCGCGGTCGCGCGGTCGTCAGGTCGTCCGGTCGGTCTAGACCTCGGGGGTGGCCAGGGCGGGCGTGGTGTCCCCGCCGACGTTCTGCCCGGTCACCAGGAAGACCACCCGGCGGGCGACCGCGACCGCGTGGTCGGCGTACCGCTCGTAGAACCTGGCCAGCAGCGCCATGTCGACCGCCGGCTCGACGCCGTGCTTCCAGTCGGGGGCGAGCAGCGTGGCGAAGAGCTCGCGCTGCAGGTCGTCCATCAGGTCGTCCTCGTCCTCCATGCGGCGCGCGAGGTCGAGGTCCCGCTCGCGCAGCACGCGGCCGGCCTCGTCGGCGAGGTGGACCCCCACCCGGCCCATCCGCTCGATGAAAGGCGTGGCCTCCACCGGGATCACGTGGGAGGGGTGCCGCCGGCGCGCCGTCTTGGCGACGTGGATGGCGAGCGTGCCCATGCGCTGCAGGTCGGCCACGATCCACATGGCCGAGACCACCGAGCGCAGGTCGGACGCGACGGGCGCCTCCAGGGCGAGCAGCTCGAGGGCGACGTTCTCGGCGTTCGCGCGCATCAGGTCGAGCTTGACGTCGGAGGCGATGACCTGCTCGGCGAGGGACAGGTCCGCGTTCAGCAGGGCGGTGGTGGCGTCACGCAACGCGTCGCTGATGACCTCGGACATCGAGGCACCGTGCTCGGCCAGGTCGGCCAGCCGGATCTGATACGCCTGCCGCATGGATCCAGGATAGGACCCGGTCGACCCGGTCGAGAACGGTCTGGATGAACGAGTGGTGAACGCGGGGTGGATTGACCGGCGTCGGGTCCGGTCAGACGCAGAGCGCGGCCCCGGCGTTCACCGATTGCAGTTCGGAGGTCGGGGCGGGCGCCGAGCCGTCGGCCGGCAGCGAGACCTCGGCGCTGCCGATCGTGCCGGTCACCGGGGTGCCGGCCGCCACAGGCTCGAAGGCGCCGTCGAACGACTCGCCGAGGACCAGCCGAACGGTCGTGCCCATGCCGTCGATCGGGACCAGCTGGGCGCCGGGGACGGTCGCCGCCACCGTCACCGCGGCGTTCACGTTGGTCGGGTCGTACTCGACGGTGACGTCCGGCTGCGGCTCGTCGAGCTGCGCCAGCTGATCCTCCGTGACCGCGAAACCCAGCGCGTTGAGCTCCTCCATCGCGTTGCCGGCCACGCCGGGAGCGCCGGACCCGTTGACGATCTCCAGCTCCACCGTCGCCGGATCGACCGTCGTTCCGGAGCCCGGCTGCTCCACCGGGATCGACGGCGTGGGCGAGGCGGCGCCGGTCGGTGCGCCCTGGTCGCCGGGCAGCGGCTGGTCGTTTGTCATCGCCGCGAAAACGGCATCGGCCTGGGCGGTGTCGAGTTCCAGGCCGTCGCCGGCCGGGACCGTCGGCAACGTGTAGAAGGTCACCCGGCTGGGATCGAGGCTGCCGAACGACTGCGCCAGCGTGA
Source organism: uncultured Actinomycetota bacterium (assembly GCA_963844455.1). GTDB lineage: Bacteria > Actinomycetota > Actinomycetes > Mycobacteriales > Nakamurellaceae > Nakamurella. The sequence goes on along the minus strand of CAWJOH010000003.1, from coordinate 50,847 downwards.
CCAGGTCGTCGATGGTCACGTTGTCGGTGAACGTGTTCTGCACGAACGCCTGCAGGAACGCGTCGAGCTTGTTCGGATTCAGCAGCGTCCCGGCGCTCGTCACCTGCTGCAGGATCGTGGACAGCACCACCTGCTGGCGGTGGATCCGGGCGAGGTCGGACTCGGTGTCGCCGATCACCTTGCGCGCGCGCACCAGGCTGAGCGCCTGCGCGCCGCCGATGTTCTGCACGCCGCCCTCGGCCACCACCGTCTGCAGTTCCTCGTCGATGATCGGGCCGCAGATGTTCATGGTGATGCCGCCGAGCGCGTCCACCATCGACTGGAAGCCGGCGAAGTCGATGCCGATGACGCGGTCGACCTGCAGGCCGGTGAGGTCCTGGACCGCGCGCACCGTGCACTGCGGCCCGCCGACCGAGTACGCGGAGTTGATGTGCCAGACGTCGCCCGGATTCACCGGGTAGTCGGCGGCGGACAGCTGGCCGGTCGTGGCGTCCCACTGCTTGCACGTGGGCGCGTCCACCTCGAGGTCGCGCGGGATCGAGATCACCTGCACGTGCTGCCGATCACCGCTGACGTGCGCCAGCATGAGCGTGTCGGAGTTCGCCACTCCGTCGTCGGTGCTGTCGTCCGAGTTGCCCGCGTCCCGGTTGGCTCCGGCGCGCGTGTCGGAACCCAGCAGCAGGATGTTCTCCGGCGCGTAGCTGCCGGCCGGCGGCGTCGTCGGCGTCGCCGGGCGCGACACGTTCGAGTCGTCGGTGACGATCGCATCGACCTGGCGGGACAGGATGCCCGAGTCGGCGCGGGACTTGATGGCCCACTCCCAGCCCGTCGCGGTGAAGACCAGCAGGGCGACCAGGGCGATGGCGATCCGGCCCGACGTCAGCCACGCGCGGTGGTTCGATCGGGGGGCCGCCGAGCGGTGCCTGGCCCCGTCGGTGCCGGCCGCGCCCACCGGTTGGGCGCTCGGGCGGGCGGCACCGGGGCCATCGGTGGGGCCGGAGGGAGCGGAGTCGTCGCGCGGACCGTCGGTCACGCGACCTCCTCTCGAACAGCCGTGGCGCTGGATCGGCACCGGCAGGCACGACGGCAACGCGGGGGCATGAATGTTTCGGCGTGTCGGTCGTGCAGCGACCCAGTTGTTCATGGTACGGACGGGTGCCCGTCACCCGCAGGTCCGCCTCCGCCGAGCGGACCTCGCGGTTCCGATCACGGTGCGACGGGGCGTGCGCGGGTCGACCGGTGGCAGACGCGCGAACGAGGGACCGGTTCTGCCGATGGAGGAGATGTGATCACCGACACGACGGGTTGTCCGCAGCGCCGGCCGACGCCACCGGTCAGCTGACGCACACGGGCGCCAGCAGCGCCCGGCCGTCCCGGACGCCCAGGAAGATCGTGCCGAGGTCGGTGCCGGTGACCCGGTCGCCGGTGAAGATCCTGATCAGCGCTGGCAGCGCGTACACCGTGCCGGCCGGCGTGCCCGAGGCGCCCTGCCAGTCCGGGTCGGGTCGCAGCGCCGCGTAGACGGGCTCGATGCGCAGCGTGCTGGTCGCCGCGGGGCACCGGTCCAGCTGGTCGAGAAGGGCGGGGTCGACGGCCCCGCGCAGCACGCTCTGCTGGCGTTCCACGGGCCCGCCGGCGGTGGCGTTGAGCGCGTCCAGCACGGCACGGATGGCCCGCTCGTCCGGGCTCGGGTCCGGGGCGCCGGCGCCGGGTGCCGCGGCGCCGGACCGGTCGATCGGGGTGGCCGCGGGCGTCGGCGTACACGCCGCGAGTACGACGACAACCGCGATGGCGGTGCCGACGGCGATCCGCCGCCGCGCTGCGCCGGATCCCCGCCGGCGCCCTCGGCGGTCCGGCCGGCGGGACGGCCCGTCAGCCGCCGCCGTCATCGAGCTCGGCTCCCTCCGGAACCGCGAGCGCGTCCGGGTCGTCCAGCCAGCCGTGGGGCAGCGCGACCCGCCGCTGCGGCGAGCCCTGCCGCCCGCGCGGACCCAGCGCCGCCGCAGGAAACGGCTGGTCCAGATCGAGGCCGGCCAGCAGCTCGTCCAGCTCGTCCAGGCTCGAGACCATGGCCAGGCGGCTCCGCAGCTCGGACCCGACCGCGTAGCCCTTGAAGTACCAGGCGACGTGCTTGCGCAGGTCGCGGATGCCGCGGTCGGGCCCCATCTCCTCGCACAGCAGCTCGGCGTGCCGCCGGATGACGCCGGCCACGCCCCGCAGGTCCGGCGGCTCCGGCGGAAGGCCGCCGTCGAAGGCGGAAGCCAGCTCCGCGAACAGCCACGGCCGGCCCTGGCAGCCGCGGCCGACGACCACGCCGTCGCAGCCCGTCCGCGCCATCATCTCGATCGCGTCGGCGGCGGCGAAGATGTCGCCGTTGCCCAGCACCGGCACCTCCGTGACCTGATCCTTGAGCCGGGCGATCGCGTCCCAGTCGGCGGTCCCCGAGTAGTGCTGGATCGCCGTGCGGGCGTGCAGCGCGACCGCCGCCACGCCGCACGACTGCGCGATCCGGCCGGCGTCGAGAAACGTGATGTGGTCGTCGTCGATGCCCATCCGCATCTTGACGGTCACCGGGATGCCGGCGCGGCCGGCCTCCGTCACCGCCGTCCGGACGATCGCCTCGAAGAGCCGGCGCTTGTACGGCAGCGCCGAGCCGCCGCCCTTGCGGGTGACCTTCGGCACGGGACAGCCGAAGTTGAGGTCGATGTGGTCCGCGAGGTCCTCGTCGACCACGATCCGCACGGCCTGCCCGACCACCGTCGGGTCGACGCCGTACAGCTGCAGCGAGCGCGGGGACTCCTCGGGCTCGAACCGCATCATGCTGTAGGTCTTCGGATCGCCGGCGACGAGCGCCCGGGTGGTGATCATCTCGCAGACGTACAGGCCGGCGCCGAACTCGCGACACAGCCGCCGGAACGAGGCATTGGTGATGCCGGCCATCGGCGCCAGCACGACCGGCGGCCAGACCTCGTACCGGCCGATCGACAGGGCCGGCACCTCGTGCCCGTCGATCGACACGGCCGGCACCTCGTGCCCGCCGATCGACACGGCCGGGACCTCGTGCCCGCCGATCGACAGGGCCGGCGCAGGGCGCGGGGTGCCCTCCCGCCGGGTGCCCGCCTCCACGCTCATCCGGCCATTGTCCCGTGCTGCCGAGCGGCGGACGGCACGTGGGATCGCGTGGGATGGCACAGTGGGCGCCCGTGACAGACGCTCCCACCCTCGGCCGGCTCGCGAGCGATCCCGCCACCGCCCGTCCCGACCTGCTCGCCCCGCCGGCGGCGACGGCGCTGTCGGCGCTGCCATGGGCGGACGACGTCGCCGTGGCGTCCATCGATCCGGATCTCGCCGACACCGCCGCGTTCTGCGCCGCCTACGACGTCGGGCTGGACGTCTCGGCGAACTGCGTGGTCGTGACGGGGCGCCGCGGCGGCGAGGAACGCTGGGCCGCCGTCGTGGTGCTCGCGACCACCCGGGCCGACGTGAACGGCGCCGTCCGCCGGCGACTGGACGTGCGCAAGCTGTCGTTCGCCGCGATGGCCGAGGCGGTCGAGCGCACCGGCATGGAGTACGGCGGGATCACCCCGATCGGCCTGCCGGTCGGCTGGCCGATCCTGGTCGACGCCCGGGTGGTCGATGCGGACCTCGTGGTGATCGGCTCGGGCATCCGCGGGTCGAAGCTGATCCTTCCCGGCTCGGCGCTCGCGCGGATCCCGGGCGCCGAGGTGATCGCGGACCTCGCCCGCTGACCGACCGGCCACGGCGGCAGACGGCCGTGGGCCGGATCGGACGGGCCCACGCCCGGGCGGTGTCGTCCGGCGGCGGTTCGGCGACCAGCCGCGCCACCCGGCCGGTCATCGATCGGGCGACGCGTGCTCGCCGGTGCCGGACGCGGCCCGCCGGGCCTTGAGAACGGTGTCGTGGACGGTGACCTCGCGGCCGTCCGGATCGGTCGCGGCGTGGGGCCGGGCGTCCGCGGCGAGCACGTCCCACGATCCGGGGTCGAGGGACGCGGCGACCTCCTCGGCCGTGAAGAACAGTTCGGGCATCCGCGGGCGTCGCATCGACGTCTCCAGGTCGCTCGGGTGATGGGCGACGATCAGCAGGATGCCGCCGGGCCGCACGGCGTCCGCGAGGCGCGCGAAGAGATCGCGACGCTCGGCGGGCGGCAGGTGCATGTACTGCGCCGACACCAGGTCGTACGAACCCGCCGCCGGCACCCAGCCGAGCACGTCGCGGCGCAACCACTCGATGCGCCCGGCGACGTGCGCACCGCGGCCCTCCGCGTGCCCGCGGGCGCGGGACAGTGCGGTGCCGGAGATGTCGACCGCCGTCACCCGCCAGCCCCGCTCCGCCAGCCAGATCGCGTCGGCGCCCTCCCCCGATCCCACGTCCAGCGCGAGACCCGGTGTCACGTCACCGATCTCATCGACGAGGACGGCGTTCGGGCGGCCGCTCCAGATCGCGTCCTGCGACCGGTACCGGTCCTCCCAGTACTGCTCGTCGAACATCGTGTCAGGGCCCCGTCGGCCGGTAGTCGCGCAGCACCGGGAGCACCTCGGCGGCGATCAGCGCGACGTGGTCGAGGTCCTGCAGGTTCAAGACCTGCAGGTACGCGCGCTCGGCGGCGGCGTCCGACCACCGCTGCAGCTTGTCGAGCACCTCGCCGATCGTGCCGGCCAGCGGGCTTTCCCGCACCTGACCGGGATCTCGACCGATATCGGCTGCGCGGCGGGCGAACTCGGCCTCGTTCGCGCCGACGCAGACCACGTGCGCGAACGAGTAGGTGATCGAACCGGGGTCGCGGCCGACCGCCTCGCAGGCCTCCCGGACCCGCCGGTACTGGGCTGTCACCACCGGCAGGTCCGAGAACGCGACGTTGAACTCGTCGGCGTACCGCGCGGCGAGCGCGGGCGTCCGGCGCGGCCCGTGGCCGCCGATGATGATCGGTATCCGGGGGGTGCCGTCGGCCGCGCGCTGCTGCGGCTTCGGCAGCCCGGGTGCGCCCTCGAGGTGGTAGTGCTTCCCGTCGTGGTCGAAGCGACCGCCCTCGGGCGTCGCCCACAGCCCGGTGATGATCTCCAGCTGCTCGGTGAGCCGGTCGAACCGGTCGCCGAAGGACGAGCCGAAGTCCAGGCCGTACGCGCGGTGCTCGGCCTCGTTCCAGCCGGATCCGATGCCGAGTTCCAGCCTGCCGCCTGAGATGTCGTCCACGTGCGCGGCGGACAGCGCCAGCATCGACGGGTGCCGGAACGTCGCGGACGCCACCAGCGTGCCGAGCCGGATGTCCGGGACCTGGGTGGCGATCGCGCCGAGGTTGACGAACGACTCCGAGGGGCCGGGCCGGCCGTCGCCGCTGCCGAAGGCCAGCACGTGATCCGACCGGAAGAACGCGGAGAATCCGCCGTCGCGGGCAGCCCTGGCAACGGCCACCAGGTCCCGGTACGACGCGCCCTGCTGGGGCTCGGTGAAGATGCGCAGATCCATGACGGGCAGGCTAGCCCGCCGATCAGATCACGCTTCGGTTCGTGTCAGGCTGACGGGCGTGAACGGACGGCAGAAGGTCGCGTGGCGGCAGGGCTGGTGGCTGAACCGGCCGCCGCGCGCCGGGATCCGGTCGGGCGAGCTGGTGGTCGAGGCGGCCAAGGGCAGCGACGCCTGGCGCACGACCTCCTACGGATTCGTCCGGGACAGCGCGCACGCGCTGCTGACCGACCTCCCCGACGGAATGGCCTGCGAGGTCTCCTTCCGCTGCGACTTCGACCAGCTCTTCGACCAGGCGGGCGTGCTCGTCAGGATCGACGAGCGGACCTGGATCAAGGCGGGCGTGGAGCACTCCGACGGGGCGCTGCAGGCCTCGGCGGTGGCGACGAGAGGGATGTCGGACTGGTCGGTCTCGCCGGTCCCGTCGTGGGCCGGCCGGGAGGTCACGGTCCGTGCCAGCCGTTCGGGCACTGCGGTGACGGTGCGCGCCCGGCCGGGTGACGAACCCTGGCGGCTGCTTCGCGTCACGCCGATCGATCCGGATTCCGCCGCGTACGCGGGGCCGTACTGCTGCGCACCGGAGCGCGACGGTCTCGTCGTGACGTTCACCGGCTGGTGGATCGGCCCGAGCGACGCCGGGCTGCACGGGTGACCGCCGGCATGGGCGCGGCGGCGCCGGACAGCGCCGCCCTGCTCGACCTCGCCATCCGATGTGCGCGGGCGGCGGGTGCGGAGCTGATGGCGCGCTACGGGCGGATCGAGGGCCTGGACACCAAGACCAGCGCGACGGACCCCGTGTCCGATGCCGACCGGGCCGCGGAGGCGCTGCTCGTCTCGATGATCGGGCGCGAGCGGCCGGGCGACGGGCTGGTCGGTGAGGAGGGCGCCGAGCGGGTGTCGCACACCGGGATCACCTGGGTGATCGATCCGCTCGACGGAACCGTGAACTACCTGTACCAGCTCGACAACTTCTCGGTGAGCATCGCCGCTGAGGACGCCGCCGGAGCGCTCGTCGGGGTGGTGCACAACCCCGTCACCGGGCGGACGTTCGCCGCGGCGCGGGGAGCGGGGGCGGTCCGGGACGGCACCCCGTTGCGGGTGAACGATCCCGTGCCGATCGGGCGGGCGCTGCTGGCGACCGGGTTCGGTTACACGGCCGAGAAGCGGGCGCTGCAGGGCGCTCTGGTGGCCCGGCTGCTTCCGCGCATCCGCGACCTGCGCCGGATCGGATCGGCCGCACTCGACCTGTGCGCCGTTGCCTCCGGCGCGGTCGACGCCTACTTCGAGGAGGGGGTCAAGCGCTGGGACATCGCGGCCGGCGGCCTCATCGCCCGCGAGGCCGGTGCCGTCGTGACGACCACGCAGCTGCCCACCGGGGGCCCGACCGGGTGCCTGGCCGCCGGCCCCGCGTTGCACGCGGAGCTGGCCGCCGAGTTGTCGTAGCGCGCCCTTTCGTCCCTTCCCGGCCCTCCGACGAGCTGTCTCCGGACGGTTACTGGACGTTAACCTCCAGCTCGTTTAGGTTCACCTGGTTCACACAGGCTGATGCCACGCGTCTCTCGGGGTTTCCCCATCTGTGCGCGGCGATGGCGGCAAACCGGACGGTGCGGGAGACATGATGCGAATTTCGTCCAAGAAGATCGTCGGCCTGACTGCGGCCTGCGCGCTGGTGCTCGGCACGCTGGTCGCCCCACCGGTCGCCGCCGACCCGGCGTGCGGACGACACCGCCTCGAGCGCGCCCGCCGTGGAGTCCGCCGCGTCGCCCCCGGCCGACGCGCCCGCCGACGCCCCGGAAGCGGCGGCGCCGCCAGCCGCATCCGCGCCGGCGACCGACGACTCGGCCGCCGGGGAGCCCGCGGTCGACGCAGCCGGGGGAACGACCGGAGAGGCCGAGGCCGGTGTCGTCGCCGAGGCGGCGGCCGTGGAGACCCCGCTGCCGGCCTACTACTCGACCATCGCCCAGATACAGGGAACGGCGGACAACGGCTCGATGATCGGCGAGACCCGATCCACCCGCGGCGTGGTGACCGCGGTGTACCCGTCGACGACCTACCCGACCAGCACCTACAACGGCTACACGATCCAGACCCCGGGCACCGGCGGGCCGCAGGACGTGGCAGCCCGCACGGCGTCCGACGGGCTGTTCGTCTTCTCGGCGAGCACCGCGGGGCTGGTGCGGCCCGGCGACTTCGTCCAGGTCACCGGTCCGATCAGCGAGTTCCAGGGGCTCACCGAGATCACCGTGAGCAGCACGGCCGGCCTCGTCGTGCTGCCGGACGAGCACGACCCGGTGACCGCGGCGACGGCTCCCTGGCCGGGCGCGAACGACCGCCGCGAGACGCTCGAGTCGATGCTGTTCCGGCCGACCGGCGACTACACCGTCACGAACACGTTCGCCACCAACCAGTTCGGCGAGGTCGGGCTGGCCTTCGGCACGAAGCCGCTGATTAGCCGACCGAGGTGGCGGACCCGCAGCCGCAGGCCAGCTCGCCGACGGCGCTGGACAACGCCGCGCGCGCCGTCACCCTCGACGACGGCGCCGGCGTCAACTTCCTGAACACGGCCAACAGCGCGCTGGTGCCGCCCTACGTCTCGACGACCGACCCGGTGCGGGTCGGCGCCGCCGCCACGTTCACCGGCGCCTTCGATCGTCGACTTCCGCAACAACACGTGGAAGTTCAGCCCGACCGCGCCGGTGCTCGCCGGTCAGCCCGGCCCCGCCACCTTCGAGAACGACCGCACCGCGGCGCCGGACGCCGCCCGGATCGGCGACGCGGACGCCGGGACCTGCGGGTCGCCTCGTTCAACGTGCTGAACTACTTCACCACCCTCGGCGCCGGCGATGCGGCCTGCACCGCCTTCACCGATCCGAAGGGCGACGGGGTCACCGTCAACACCGGCTGCGACCAGCGCGGGGCATGGGATCCCGACGACCTGGCGCGCCAGCAGGCGAAGATCATCGCGGCGATCAACGGGCTGGACGCGGACGTCGTCGGCCTGATGGAGATCGAGAACTCGCTCGGTGGACGGTGTCGCCGACGAGGCCGTCTCGACCCTGGTCGGCGCGCTGAACGCGGCCGCGGGCGCGGGCACCTGGGCGTTCGTGCCGTCCTCCGCGGACCTGCCCGATCCGGCCGTGATGGACGTCATCGGGAACGCCATCATCTACCGCACGGCCGCCGTGGAGCGGGTCGGCGAATCGCGCGCCCTGGGCACCGTCAGCGGGCCCGGCCAGGCGTTCGACAACGCCCGCGAGCCGCTCGCCCAGGCGTTCGCGCCGGCCGGCGGCGGACAGCCGTTCCTGTTCGTGGTCAACCACTTCAAGTCCAAGAGCGCGAGCAACGCCACCGGTGCGGACGCCGACCAGGGCGACGGGCAGGGTGCCTACAACGCGGCCCGTGTCGCGCCAGGCCACGGCGCTGCGCGACTGGATCCCGACGGTGCAGGGCGACGCCGACGCCGTCGTGCTCGCCGGAGACTTCAACTCCTACGGCCAGGAGGACCCGCTGCAGGTGCTCTACGCCGCGGGCTACGAGAACGCCGCGCCGGCCGACGAGTACTCGTACTCGTTCTCCGGGCTGTCCGGCTCGCTCGACCACATCCTGATCAACGAGGCCGCGCAGGCCAGGTCGACCGGCTCCGACATCTGGACGATCAACTCCGGGGAGTCCATCGCGCTGGAGTACAGCCGGTACAACTACCACGGCGCGGTATCGCCGGTGCCGGCCACGTACCGGTTCTACGCGGCCGATCCCTACCGCTCCTCCGACCACGACCCGGTGCTGCTCGGGCTGGCCGCGGGCGACGCCGGGCCGGTCACCGAGACGCTGCAGGTGCTGGGCACCAACGACTTCCACGGCCGGATCGCCAGCACGCTGGCGCCGCCCGTCAACGGCACGGAGCCCGGCGCCGCCGTGATGGCAACGGCGGTGAGCCAGCTGCGGCAGCAGTACCCGAAGACCGTCTTCGCGGCGGCCGGCGACCTCATCGGCGCGTCCACCTTCGAGTCCTTCATCCAGCAGGACAAGCCGACCATCGACGTGCTGAACGCCATGGGGCTGGACGTGTCCGCGGTCGGCAACCACGAGTTCGACCAGGGCTACGCGGATCTCACCCAGCGGGTGATGGCGCCCTACGACCCGACGACGAATCCGTTCGGCGGCGCCGAGTGGCAGTACCTGGGCGCGAACGTGCGGAACACCTCGGACGGCTCGCCGGCGCTGCCCGAGGAGTGGATCGCCGACTTCGGCGACGTGCAGATCGGGTTCGTCGGGGCGGTGACCAACGACCTGCCCGAGCTCGTCTCGCCGGCGGGAATCGCCGGCCTGACGATCGAGGAGCCGGCCCTGGCCGCCAACCGGTCGGCCGACCGGCTGAAGGCCGAGGGCGCCGACCTGGTCATCCTGCTGGTGCACGAGGGCGCGGCCACGACGGAGCTGGAGTCCGCGATCGACCCGGACTCCGAGTTCGGCGAGATCGTCAACGACGTCGATCCCGATATCGACGCGATCATCTCCGGGCACACCCACCTCGCCTACAACCACTCGATCCCGGTGCCGGCGTGGCAGGCGGACCCCGCTCGCGTGGTGAAGAACCGCCCGGTGGTGTCCGCGGGCCAGTACGGCAACAACCTGAACCAGCTGCTGTTCGACGTGCAGGTCGACGGCACCGAGGTCGAGCTCACCGGCGTGCGGCAGAGCATCCTCCCGCTCGCCGTGCCGAATCCGGGCACCCCGCCGCCGCCGCTCGTGCCCGCCTACCCGGCGGACGCCGCGGTGCAGGCGATCGTCGACGCCGCCGTCGCCCAGGCCAACGTCCTCGGAGCGGTCGAGCTCGGGGAGATCAGCGGCCCGTTCAACCGGGCGAAGGTCAACCCGATCACGGCCAACCTGCCGTTCGGCACCGAGAACCGAGGCGGCGAGTCCACTCTCGGCAACCTCGTCGCCGAGGTGCAGCAGACCGCGACCGAGAGCCCGACCTTCGGCGGCGCCCAGATCGCCTTCATGAATCCGGGCGGCCTGCGCGCGGACATGGTGGGCAGCCCCGGCTCGCCCGCGGAGTACCCGGCCCCGCTGACCTACCGGCAGGCGGCGAACGTGCAGCCCTTCGCGAACACGCTGGTGAACATGCAGCTGACGGGGGCACAGATCAAGGCCGCCCTGGAGCAGCAGTGGCAGCCTGCCGGCGCGTCGAGACCGTTCCTCCGGCTGGGCGTCTCCGCGGGCTTCACCCACACCTACGACCCGAACGGGCCGGCCGGTGATCGCATCGGCGAGATGTGGCTGGACGGAGTCCCGATCGGCCTGACCACGTCGTACTCGGTGACGGTGAACTCGTTCCTCGCCGCGGGCGGGGACAACTTCGGCGCCTTCGCCACGGGCACGAACAAGCGCGACACCGGGCAGGTCGACCTGCAGGCGATGGTCGACTACATGGCCGACCAGTCGCCGGTTCCGGTGGACTACTCGCAGCGCGCCGTCGGCGTGAGCTTCCCGGAGGATGCGCCGGCCGAGTACGCGCCCGGCGACACCGTCGCCTTCGGCCTGTCGTCGCTCGTCTTCCCGTCGGTCGTGCCGACGCCGGGCGAGACCCCGGTGGTGGATACCGAGGTGAGCGTCTCGGTCGAAGGAGGGGCGCCGGTCGGCACCTTCCCGATCGACCCGACCGTCGGCGCGGCGCTGTTCGACGACTACGGCACGGCGGCGGTCAGTTTCGCGCTGCCGGAGGTCGAGGAGTCCGGGACGGTCAACCTGGTGATCACCGGCAACAACACGGGCACCCGCACCATGGTGCCGATCACCGTGGTCGCGGAGCCGCAGGCCGAGGTGGTGGTCGGCCTGACCCCGGCCTCGGCCAGCCAGGTGTACGGGTCAGCCCAACGCGCGACGTTGACGTCGACCGTCACCGTCGACGGGGCGCCGGCCACCGGCACGGTCGAGTTCGTCTACGGCCAGGCGGTCTTCGCCAGGACGCTGACGAACGGCAGCGCCACCTACCAGCTGCCGGCCAACACCCCGCCGGGCGACTACCAGGTCACCGCCCGGTACACGCTGGACGGCACCGTCTACACCTCGGCCGCTGCCACGGTCACGGTGCAGAAGGCGACGCCGACGGTCGTGCTGTTGACCAGCCGGACCTCCTATCCTCAGAACGCGCTGCTGCCGGCGATCCTGTTCACGCTGGTCGGCCTGGACAACGGGCGGATCGGCGAGGGCACGGCGACGCTGCTCGTCGACGGTCAGGAGGTGAGCTCGACGCGGATCAACGGCGTCACGCTCTTCCTGGCGCCGCGCGGCCTGCCCAGGGGCGCGCACGAGTTCCAGGTCCGGTTCGTGCCCGATCAGCCGCAGTTCGTGAACGAGGCGCTCAGCAACAAGGTCGACATCCAGGTGCGCTGAGCCCGTCTCAATCGATCCGCCGGTACCCCGCGAGAAGTGCGCGGTACCGGCGGAACGACTCGCGCGGAACCCGGTTCCGGTCGACGTCCAGCGCCGCCAGCCCGTACTGCCGGCTGAAACCGTCGGCCCACTCCCAGCCGTCGACCAGCGGGCGGTAGAAGTAGCCGCGGACGTCGACGCCGCCATCGACCGCATCGGCCACCGCCGAGACGTGGTCGTCGATGTACGCGGCGCGCTCGAGATCCGCTTGCGCCGCGCCGGATTCCGACGCCGCGTCGAGCCGGGCGAATCCGTTGTCCAGGACGTACACCGGCGGCAACGCCGGGTAGCTCGCGCGCAGCGCGGTCAGCATCCCGGTCAGCGACTCGGGATGCACCGGGACCTCCGCATCGGACTGGGGGACGTCCGGCAGCGTCTCCAGGCTGAACGGGATCCGCGGGTTCTCCGGCGCGGCGGCGACGACGGTCGGGTGCGACCAGCCGACGGCGTAGAAGTCGAGCGGGGCCGCGATCAGCTCGAGATCGCCGTCCAGCACGACGTCGTCGTCGGCCCCGGGCATGCGCAGGACGGCGGCCGGATAGCGCCCGGTCAGCACCGGGGCCGCGAACTGGTGGTTGTGGTAGGCGTCGTAGAACCGGGCGGCGGCGGCATCGGCGCGCGAGCCGGACGCCGGCAGCGCAAGGGTGTGGTGATTGAGAATGCCTACTCGGCCGGCGGCCTCGCTGCGCAGCACCTGCACCGCGCGGCCGTGCGCGAGGAGCTGGTGGTGTGCCGCCTGGAACGCCCCGCCCAGCAGCGTCAGCCCGGGGGCGTCGATGCCCACCGCGTAGCCGAGCGCCGTGTGCAGCACCGGCTCGTCCAGGGTGGTCCAACAGGCGACCCGGTCCCCGAGCGCCCGCGCCGCGAGATCCGCGTAGTCGGCGAACCTCTCGGCGGAGTCGCGGATCAACCAGCCGCCGTCCTCCATGACCGGCAGCGGCATGTCCCAGTGGTGCAGCGCGACGTGCGGCTCGATCGATGCCGCCAGCAGCGCGTCCACCAGACGGTCGTAGTACGCCACCCCGTCCGCGCCGGCGCGCCCGGCCCCGTTCGGCTGGACCCGCGACCAGGACAGGGAGAAGCGATAGGCACCGACGCCCAGCTCGCGCAGCAGCGCGACATCCTCGACCCAGCGGTGGATCCCGTCCGCGGCGACGTCCGGGGTGCTGCCGTCGGCGATGCGGCCCGGCAGCGCCGCGAAGACGTCCCACACCGACGGGGTTCGACCGAGGGCCGTTGCCCCACCCTCGATCTGGACGGCCGACGAGGCCGCGCCGAACAGGAACCCGGCGGGCAGCGGCACCGGGCTCAGCGCTCCGGGTGCCGGACGCGCTCGAGCCGGGCGCCGTGCTCGCCCAGCTCGCCCCATGCGCAGCGCACGTCCAGCACGGCGAGCGCGCACGCGGAGAACGAGCGCAGCTGATCACGGGTGCCCGAGTCCTCGACCGGATCCGCGTCGGCCGGATCCGGGCCGGCCGGATCCGCGGACCCGCCCCGCGCGGCGGCGGCCGCATCGACGGTGGCCAGGTGCGCGATCGTCGCCAGGTCGTGCGCCGTCGCGGGGATCGTCGGCGCGTGGCCGACAACGACGACAACGCGGGCGTCGGGCGGCGTCCGCGCGAGGATCTCGACGATGTCCTCGATGCCGCCACCGTAGAGCTCGTCCAGGTACCGCACGGGAGCGTCGATCCCGGTCGCCTGCCAGGTCTGCCGCGCGCGGACGGCGCTGGAACAGAAGACGAGGTCGACGGGCGGCACCTGCTCGGCGAGCCAGGTGCCCGCGGCGGCCGCGGCCGCCGTTCCGGCGTCGGTGAGCGGGCGGTCGTGGTCCGAGTACCGGCCGGGGTCGGCAGCAGCGGCGTGCCGCATCAGGACCAGGGTTCGGGGCGGTTCGGCGTCGGGCATGCCCGTAGTGTCGCCCGGCCGCGCCGCATCGGAAAGCCGCACCCGGGGCCGTGTCCGAGGCGCCGCCTCCGGAACGCGGGACGTCCCGCTCGTGACGGCCCGCTACCCCCCGTGTGCGCTCCCGTTTGCGCCAACCCTGAAGCGGGTATCAAGGGTTCGCTCGGACGGATCCCCCGATCCCGACGTCGCGACGGAGGGTGGGCATGATCTGGACCGTCGGCGAGATCATGACGCCGGATCCGGTCGTCGTCGGCGAGGCCGACACGGTGCGGCGCGCGGCCGAACTGATGGCCGATCAGGACATCGGATTCCTGCCGGTGTGCCGGCCGTCGGGCGAGGTCGTCGGGGTGGTCACCGACCGCGACATCGTGCTGCGCGTGGCCGCCCGCGCGGACGGCTCCACCGAGGCGGCGATCGGCTCGATCTGCGGCCGGCGACCGGCCACCGTGGAGGCCGACGACCTCGTCGAGGAGGCGCTCCTCGTGATGATCAGCCGCCAGGTCCGGCGGCTACCGGTGGTACGCCACCGACGCCTGGTGGGTGTCCTCGGGTTCGCGGACGTCGCCCTGTCGGCGGACCCGGTCTACGTCGGGGAGGCGCTGCGGGGCATCTGCAAGGCACCCGGCAGGACACGCCGGGTGGAACCGGAATAACGCCTGGTCAGGCCCGCGAAGCTGTCGCTGCGTCGTCACCCTCCGTTTGAAACCCACTGCACGGCGTGGTTGCATGGGGTTCTGGTCCAGCAGAGGCGCCAGGAACGTTCTTCGCTTTCTGGGAGAGTTCCTATGCCTCCGGACGATGGTGCGGTCGCCCTCGCGACCCGCCCTGCGAACGCCCCGACCATCTCGTCCGCGCCGCCGCGTGCGCGGGCCGCTCAGCTGCGTCAGCTCCTCGACGACATGTCGGGGTGTGACGACCCGGCGGAGCGGCAGCGTCGTCGGCGGTCGGTCATCATGGAATACCTGCCGGTCGCCCGGTCGATCGCGGCCCGGTACTCCGGCCGCGGGGTGGACCGGTCCGACCTGGACCAGCTGGCCTTCGTCGGCCTGATCAAGGCCGTCCGGCGCTGGTTGCCGGGCCGGAGCGAGGACTTCCTGCAGTTCGCGGTGCCGACCATCGTCGGCGAGATCAAGCGATACTTCCGTGATCAGTCCTGGACCGTGCGGCCGCCCCGCCGCGTGCAGGAGCTGCGCGCCAGCGTGAACGAGGCCGAGCAGGTGTACTGGCAGCGGCACGGGGCCCGGCCGACCGACGCGGACCTGGCTCGCGAGCTCGACGTCCAGCCCAGGGACATCTCCGAGGCGCGGGGTGCGGCGGCGCTGTGCCGCCCGCCGTCGCTGGACGAGGTGCACGGCTCCGGCTGGAGCCTCGCGCAGACCTGCGGGACGGCCGATCCGGAGCTGTCCAAGGTCGAGGACAGGGTGGCCGTCGGCCGCCTGCTGGCCACGCTCACCGACCGCGAGCGGCAGGTCGTGCAGATGAGGTTCGGCAACGGCTGGTCGCAGTCGCGGATCGGCCGGGAGATCGGCGTCAGCCAGATGCAGGTGTCCCGCTGGCTGCGGGCCATCGCGACCAAGCTGCGGGCGTCCTGGGAGACCTGACCCGAGGCCTGCGGTGCCCGGGCGTCCCGCCTAGCCCGCCTGGGCGGCCATCTCGGCCGGTCCCTCGTCGCCGGGGTCGGGGATCTTCGCCGGCAGGTCGCCGGTCGAGATCAGCGTCATGGCGACGTCGTACAGCTTGATGTTGTGCTGCTGCGAATACCTGCGCAGCACCGAGAACGCCCGCTCCGGCGACAGCGCGAATCGCTCGATGAGCACGCCCTGCGCCTGGCCGATCAGGTGCCGGGAGTCGACCGCCTTCCACAGGTCCTGTTCGGCCCGCACCCGGGCCAGCGCCACGGAGGCGTGCGCGGCGACCACCCTGGCGACCTCGAGGTCGTCCTCGGAGAACTCGTCGCGCGGCTGGTAGTACAGGTTCAGCGCGCCGAGCACGCGGTGGTCGGTGAACAGGTTGACGCTCAGCACGCTGTGCAGGCCGAGCCGGGCCACCGCGGGCCCCCACAGCGGCCAGCGCGGGTCGGTCGCCGTGTCGGCGATGACGTACAGGCCGCCGTTCTCCGCGGCGCGCAGGCACGGCCCCTCGTTCAGCGAGTACTGCAGCGCGTCGGCCTGGTCCACCAGCTCGTCGGAGCTGGCCGCGGTCTCGACGATGCCGTCGGCGCGGACCAGGGTGACGCTCGCCCGGTCGCAGACGCAGGCGGCGAGCGCGAGGTCGACCACGGCGGCGAGCGCGCGACGCGTGTCGGAGTTGTCGGCCACCCGCCGGGCGGCCTCGGCGAGTTCGGACTCCGACCGCGCGGCGGTGTCGGCTGGCGCACCAGATGTGGTCACGGCGGACCTCCAGGGGGATTGTTCGATGGTGCGGTGATCTCGCGCGGGCGTCGGGCCCGAGGGTGCCCGATCAATGATGCGTCATGGATGCGAACCGGCCTCGTGGCGCTGATGGCCCACCGGTTCCAGCTGGAACGTCGAGTGTTCCACGGACACCGGGAAATGCTCCGCCACGCAGGACTGCAGCTGGTCCAGCATCGCCGGGACGTGGCCGTCGTGGAAGCACTCGTCGTCCACGACGACGTGCGCGGTGAGCACCGGCAGCCCACTGGCGATCTGCGACGCGTGCAGGTCGTGCACCGCTCGCACGTGCGGCAGCTCGAGCAGATGCGCGCGAACCTGATTCAGGTCGAGCCCCCTCGGCGTGCTCTCCAGCAGCACGTCGGCGGTCTCCCGGAGCAGCGCCACCGTTCGCGGCAGGATCAGCAGGCCGATCACGATCGACACCACGGCATCCGCCTGCAGCCAACCGGTGGTGGCGATCACGATCGCCGCGACCAGCACGGCAACGGAGCCCAGCGCGTCGTTGGCGACCTCGAGGAAGGCCGCCCGGACGTTCAGGTTGCTGCCGCGGCCGCGCGCCAGCACGAAGAGCGAGGCGAGATTGCCGGCCAGGCCCACCACGCCGAAGACGAGCATGATGCCCGGCACCACGTCCGGCGGCTCCCACAGTCGTTGGATGCCCTCGACGAGGATGAACACCCCGACGGCCAGCAGCACGGCGGCCTGCAACGTGGCGGCCAGGACCTCCGCCCGGCGGTAGCCCCAGGTGCGCCGGTCGGTTGCCGGGCGGCCGGCCAGCGCGGCCGCGATCCACGCGATCAGCAACCCGGCGGCGTCGGTCAGCATGTGCCCTGCGTCCGCGAACAGCGCGAGGCTGTTCGCCAGGAACGCCCCGATCACCTCGACGATCAGGATGACGACCGTGATGGCCAGCGCGATGGCGATCGGCCGGCGGTGCGTCTGCGTTCCGTCTGCGGGGCCGCCGTGCGAGTGGGATCCGTGACCGCCCAAGGCCTACTCCACCCGTCGGGCCGGCCGCACCGACCCGTTGGGGGACTCCTCGCCGGCCACCGGCGCGGCCGCGTTGGCCCGGATCACGACGATGCGGTCGCCGGGCTGGAACACCTTGACCCCGCCCGAGTCGAAGCGGTGCGAGACCCCGTTGCGGATCACCGTCAGCACGATCTCGCCGCGCGCGGTCAGCCGGGCCGGGGACAGGCCGACGTCCTCCGGCTTGACCTCCCGCTCCGAGATCTGCAGGCCCGCAACGGGTTCGAGGAGATCCTCGATGAGCTCGCCGGCGTTCGGGGCGACGATGGACAGGCCGAGCAGCCGGCCGGCGGATTCCGCCGTGGGGATCACCACATCGGCGCCGCCCTGCCGCAGCACGGCGATGTTCTGCTCCTCCCGCGCGGCCGCCGCGATCATGGCGTCGGGCGCGAGCCGGCGCGCGGTCAGCGTCACCAGCACGCTGGTGTCGTCCCGGTCCGCGGCCACGATCACCTGCTGCGCGTTCGGCACCGCCGCCTGCCGCAGTACCTCCTCCCGCCGGGCGTCGCCCAGCACGCCGACGCAGCCGTCGGCGGTTGCGGCCTTGATGTTCGCGCCGTTCTGGTCCACCACCACGATGCGGTCGGCGGGATAACCCTGGTCGATCAGCGCGGACACCGCCGACCGGCCCTTCATGCCGTACCCGATGACGACCGTGTGCTTCTTCACGCGTCTCCTCCACCGGGTGTAGCGGAACTGCTGTCGGCTTCGTTCGGTCAGCACCTCGATGGTCGTCCCGACGAGCACGATCAAGAACAGGAACCGCAGCGGTGTGACCAACAGGATATTCGTGATCCGGGCGGATTCGGTCACCGGTGTGATGTCGCCGTAGCCGGTGGTGGAGAGGGTGACGGTCGCGTAGTACAGCGCGTCCACCCAGCTGTCGACCTGCCCGTCGAGGTCGCGGTAGTCCGCCCGCTCCAGGTAGACGACCGTCGTGGTGATGACGACGCACAGCACCGCGACCAGCACGCGGACGCTGATCGCCCGGAGCGGACCGCGCTCCTTTTCGGGCAGCGCCAGCCGCGCCGGCATTTCCTTGGCCACAAAGCGCAACGGTACGACTAGTTTCGGCCGGTCACGCGCACGACCTGCGTGGCCGGCCCGGCGTGCCGTCACTGTCCGGGCCGCTCGCGGTCGGCGAGGAAGGCCTCGAACTGGGCGCCGAGCTCGTCGGCGGTGGGCAGCGGCGCCTGCTGGGCCAGCAGGCCGCGGCCCGTCGCGGAGACGAAGGCGTCGTACTGCTGCTCGAGGGCGCGGACGATCTCGGCGACCTCCTCGTTCTCGGCGACCTGGGTGGCCAGCTGGTCGCGCACGGCGGCGGCGGCCGCGTCGAGGCCGGACGTCGGCAACAGCAGCCCGGTGGCGTCCGCGGTGGCCTGGATGAGCGTCCGCGCGGTCTCCGGGTAGTCCGAGCGGGCGATGTAGTGCGGCACGTGGGCGGCGAACCCGATGCAGTCCCTGCCGGTCTTGCCGAACCGGTACTCCAGCAGGCCCACCGCGTGGCCCGGGACCTGGATCATCCCGGTGCCCAGCCAGTCCTGCTGCTCGGGGAGCAGCCCCCTGCGGGTGGCGTGACTGGACATCCCGGTCGGGCGGGTGTGCGGCACGCCCATCGGGATCGCCATCAGGCCGACGGTGAGGCGGACCGCGAAGCGGTCGACGACCTGGCCGACCGCCGCGATGAAGCGCTCCCACTGGCTGTCCGGCTCCGGCCCGGTGAGCAGCAGAAACGCGCCGCCGTCCTCGTCGGCCAGCTGGTGCACGAGCAGCTGCGGGTCCTGGTAGTCGATGAACTCGTTGGCTTGATAGGTCAGGATCGGCCGGCGTGATCGGTAGTCGATCAGCTGGTCGACGTCGAAGGTGGCGACCACGCTGTGCTCGAGAGTGCTCAGCAGGTGCTCGACCGCGAGTCGCACGCCGGAACCGGCGTCGATGTACCCGTCGAGGGCGACGATCAGGACCGGTCCGGCCAGCTTGTCGATCGCGGGGTTCTCCAGGTGCAGCTCGTACAGCTCGCCTGGTTCACCCGTCATGCGACCATTCTGCCCGGTCCCCCGGGCGGGCGGGCAATCAGGCGAAGACGATCGTCCGCACGCCGTCCTGCAGCACGCGGTTCTGCAGGTGGTAGGTGAGCCCCCTGGCGAGCACCGTCTTCTCGATGTCGCGGCCGCGGCGGACCATTTCCGCGGGTGAGTCGCCGTGGTCGACGCGGATGACGTCCTGCTCGATGATCGGCCCGGCGTCGAGCTCGGCCGACACGTAGTGGCAGGTCGCGCCGATGATCTTCACCCCGCGCAGGTACGCCTGGTGGTAAGGCCGGGCGCCGCGGAACGACGGCAGGAAGCCGTGGTGGATGTTGATCAACCGTCCGTCCCACGCCGCGCACAGGTCGGGCGGGATCACCTGCATGAACCTGGCCAGCACGACGGCGTCCGGCCGGTGACCGTCGACCTCGCGCCGGATGGCCGCGAACGCCGCGGCCCTGCCCGCGGGATCCGACGGCACCGGGATGTGCCGGAAGGGCAGGCCGTACAGCCGGGCGACCGACGCCAGGTCGGGGTGGTTGCCGATGACGACGCCGATGTCCGCGTCGAGCTCGCCCGAGTGCCATCGGGACAACAGCTCGTACAGGCAGTGACCCTCCTTCGAGACCAGCAGCACCACCGTCTTGCGGTCCGCGCTGTCGGCGACCTGCCAGTGATCGGCCTCGAGCTCGGCGGCGATCGTTCCGAACCGGCGGCGCAGCTCCGCGACGTCGAACGGCACCGATTCCGCCCTGATCTCCTGGCGGGTGAAGAAGCGACCCGTCTCGTCGTCGGAGTGATACGCCGCCTCGGTGATCCATCCGCCGATGTCGGCGAGGAAGGTGGTGATGCGGGCGACGATGCCGGTGCGGTCGGGGCAGCTGAGGGTCAGCACGAAGCGGTGCTGGGGCGCGGTGATGGGCGCTGTGGGGGGCGCGGGGGGCGCGGTCATGTCTGGAGGGGCCGGTGCGGGGCCGGCCGGGTTGTGCCGGAGATCAGCTCGGCAGCTTGGACTTGGTGTAGTCGGCCTCGGCCTCGAGCAGCTTGCTGACCTGCTCCACGATGACCGCCTCGATCTTGCCGCCGAACAGCGGGATCGGCACGGCCGCCTCGCCGGTGGTGGTCAGCGTGCAGCCGCCCGCCACCGGGTTGAGCACCATCGTCCCCTTGAGCGACGCGGGCGCTCCCTTCACGATGACCGAGAAGTCGGCGGCGTAACCGTCACCCGCCGCGTGCCAATCCTCGATGCGCTCGGTGGCCGGATCGCCGGGAATCATCGAAGCGACCATCGAGGGCAGCACCGAGGCCGGGATGTTCTGCCGCGTCACGACCTTCACGCCGTCGTCGGTCTGATCCATGCTCACCACCTGAGCCTCGAGGCCGCCGACCTCGTCCAGCCGGCCTTCCTGGAACGCCTGGTCGGCGAACAATCCGTAGACGGCGGCCGGCGGTGCGTCGAACTGTTGAGTGACGTTGAGCTTGGTGGGCACTGATGGGCTCCTGGGCATCTCGGGACAGGACGTGCGGGCGGCCGGACCGCCCGCCGCCGGTGGTGCGACCGGGCCGGCGGTCGGCCCGCACGATCATCGACGCATGCCAGGGCGGATGCAAGTAACCGGAAGATCGGCACCGGCCCAGCCACGCGGGGGCGGGACCTATTACCGTGCGAACAACCATCTGGCGCAATCCGTCGCATATCGCGCAAGGAGTCGACTCGTGGCCCGTCATCCGCTCGACAGCCTGACCACCGAGGAGTACCGCCGCACCACCGCGGCGCTCCGGGAGGCCGGACACCTGAACCCTTCTCACCGGTTCGCCTCGATCACGCTCGACGAGCCGGCCAAGGCGGACGTGCTGGCGTGGCGGCAGGGCGACGGCCCGATTCCGCGTCGCTCGCTGTCGGTGCTCTGGGACAGGGCGGACAACAAGGCCTATGAGGCGCTGGTCGGTCTCGCCGAGGACGCCTCGTCGGACGGCGTTGTCTCCTTCACCTCTGTGCCGGGCGTGACCCCGAACTTCACCCCGGACGAATGGCACGAGTGCGAGGTCGCCATGAAGGCCGACCCCGACGTCGTGGCCGCGCTCGCCGAGCGGGGGCTCACCGACCTCGATCTCGTGCTCATCGACGTCTGGACCTACGGGCACGCGCTGATGCCGGAGAAGTACCGGGACCGCCGGTTGGGCTGGGCCGACATCTGGGTGCGCGAGACGTCGACGGGGAACCCCTACGCGCACCCGGTGTCCGGGCTGAAGCTGATCGTCGACATGAACACCATGGAGCTGCTCGAGATCGACAGTGCCGACGAGTTCGTCGATCCCGCACCGGTGATGGGGGAGTACGAGCCCGATCTGGTACCCGGCCAGACGCTGCGCGACGACATCAAGCCGCTGCACATCACCCAGCCGGACGGGGTGTCCTTCGAGATCGACGGCACCGAGGTGCGCTGGCAGAACTGGACCATGCGGCTGGGTTTCAACTACCGCGAGGGTCCGGTGATCTACCAGGTGTCCTACGACGACCACGGCACCCAGCGGGACATCGCCTACCGGATGTCCTTCGCCGAGATGGTGGTGCCCTACCGCGATTCGAGCTTCGACCACTATCGCCGCACGGCATACGACATCGGCGAGTGGGGACTGGGCTACATGACCCAGTCGCTCGAGCTCGGATGTGACTGTCTCGGCGAGATCCGCTATCTGGACGCGGTTCTCACGGACAGCCACGGCGAGCCGTTCACCGTCACCAATGCCATCTGCCTGCACGAGGAGGACAACGCGGTCCTCTGGAAGCATGTCGACTCGATCAACGGCAGGGCCGAGGTGCGCCGGGCCCGGCGGTTCGTGGTGTCCGTGCACGCCACCGTGGCCAACTACGAGTACCTCGTCTACTGGCGCTTCTACCAGGACGGCAACATCGAGTGCGAGGTGCGCGCCACGGGCATCATGGTGACCACGCCGTTCGCCGAGGGCGCCGAGACGCCGCCCACCGGCACCCTGGTGGACCACCGCACGTACGCCCCCTTCCATCAGCACTTCCTCGTCGCCCGCCTGGACATGGACGTCGACGGCGGGCCGAACACCGTGCTGGAGGTCGACTCCCACGCGTCGCCCATCGGGCCGGACAATCCGTACGGACTCGCGCTGACCACCACCGCGACACCGGTCCGCTCCGAGTCCGAGTCGGCCAGAGACTTCGACTGGAGCACGCAGCGCGCCTGGAAGGTGGTGAACGGCCAGAAGAGGAACGCGTTCGGCGGCGCCGTCGGCTACAAGCTCGTGCCGGGTGCGGCCTTCCCGGTCCTGATGGATCCGGACGCACCGCAGTACCTGCGCGCGCCGGTGATGGGTCACACGCTGTGGGTGACGGCGCATCACGACGACGAGAAGTGGCCGGCCGGGGCGTATCCGACGCAGAGCGAAGGCGACGACGGCCTGACCCGCTGGATCGCCGACGACGAGCCGCTGGAGAACGCGGATGTCGTGCTCTGGTACGTCTTCGGCATCCACCACATCACGCGGCCCGAGGACTGGCCGATCATGCCGGTGGACACCATCTCGTTCTGGCTCAAGCCCTTCGGGTTCTTCGACCGGAACCCGTCGTTGGACGTTCCCCCGCAGCCGGGTCACGGCGGGCACACGGTCGGCGGGGCGACCGAGCACGCCGTCCACGAGCACGGCGGGCACGGCGCGACGGGGCACGCGCCCAGCTGCCACTGACCGTCCGTGCCGGACCCGGGCCGGCTCCCCCTTCCCGGTTCGGCCCGCGCGTCAGCGCGCCTCGTCGCCGGGACCGGCGCGGCTGCCGCCCGCCGGTTCCGGGTGGCCGAGATGGGCTGCGGCGCCGGCGTTCTCCGCCCGGGTCGAGGTCAGCTGACCGACCTGCGCACGCAGCTCGGCGAGCTCTCGGAGGATCTGGTCCACGCCGGTCCCCGGCTCGGCTGCGAGCCCGCGACCGGCCGGCGCGGCGGCGTCGCCGGCCGCCGGGTCCACGGTTGCGGGCGGGTCGCTCGGGGCCGCGGACTGGTTCGGTTGCAGGCGAAAGAAGCTCGCCAACGTACCGGCGAGCAGGCCCAGGACGGCGACGCCGGTCAACATGATCATCACCGCGACGATCCGCCCGGTCGTCGTCTCCGGCACGATGTCGCCGTAGCCGACCGTGGTCAGGGTGACGATCGCCCACCAGATCGAGTCGCCGAACGTCGCGAACTCGTCGTTGGTCGGATGCTCGGCGTAATAGGCGACCATCGCCCCGACGATCATGACCGAGCCGGCCACGATGGCCACCCGGCCGACCCGCGAGAACAGCAGGCGCGCCTTCTTGCTGGCGACCACCAGTCGGGCCAACCGGGCGAGCCGCAGCACGACGATGATCCCGCCGCCCTGCACCGCACCCGGCAGCAGGAACCACGGTGCGGTGAGGATGACGATCGCCAGGTCGAACTGGCCGAGGTGGGTGCCGATGTAGCGGTCGATGTAGCGCGCATGGACGGCGAAGTCGACGACGAAGACGAGCCAGGACACGATCCCGATCGCGATGGAGACGGGATGGCCCGTCTCCGGGGCGACGACGAGGGGCAGCACGGCCGACAGCACGAGCGGCAGCCGCGCGCGACCGTCGTACCGGTCGAGTGCGGCGGCGGCCTTCGCGTCGCGGGGGCGGGCGCCCTTGATCACGGGTGCGGACTCAGGGTTCGCCGGCTCGGTCACCCGAGTCATGGTGCACCGCGACCGGTCGGATGCCCGTCATCCGCACCGCGTGCCCCGGACGCGTTCCGGTGGCGCACCGCAGTGCACGCACCACGGGCTGGCTTGCGCGCTGCGCAAAAGTGCACAGTGGGCAAGAATGCTGTAGCGTGGCACCTCGTGAGCCCATCCACAGCCCCGCCGGCAACGGCGTCGCCGCCACAGCCCGCGACCACCGCGGCGGCATCCGACCTCCATCCCGCCGGGCTTCGCGAGCGCAAGAAGGACGCCACCCGCCGGGCGCTCGCGGAGGCGGCTCTGGACCTGGTCACGACGCTGGGTTACCCGCACGTGACGATCGCGCAGATCGTGGAGCGCGTCGGCGTGTCTCGCCGCACGTTCTCCAACTACTTCCCCGGCAAGGCGGAGTGCCTGCTCGCCGTCACCGAGGGCTGGCTCGACGACGTGCTGGAGGCCGTGCGGTCCGCCCCGGCCGACTGCTCGGTCGACGACATCCTCTGCGCGGCCCTGGAGCGCGTGGCGGCCGTTCTGCCGGAGCGCTGGGAGCGCCTCAGCCTGGCCGTCCAGGCCGAGCCCGAGCTCGCGGCGATCGCCGGTGCCGCCGACGCGGCGAACGCCGATCAGTTGCGTGTCGCGGTCGCCGCCCGGCTCGGCGTGCCGGCGGACGACCTGCGCATGCGGCTGTTCGCGACCTACGCCCTGCTCGCCGGGCGGCTCTGCCTGGACGAGTGGCTGCTCGCGGGCCGGCCCGCCGGGGTCGCCGGTTTCCAGCACCGCCTGGAACTGGCGCTGTCACTCATCGACGTGTCCGCTCTCGCCGGCATCGGGCCGGGCGGGCCCGTCGCCCCGTCCCTGTCCGTCGCCGGCGACGCCCGCGGCACGCCCGGCCCCTGACCCACCGACCACCCACCCGGCCCGCTTCGGTCCCCCAGTACGGAGATCTCCACGATGGCAACCCTGCTCTATCGACTCGGCGCCTTCGCCGCCCGTCGCCGCCGGGCCTTCCTGGTCGCCTGGATCCTGCTGCTGGTGGGAGTCGGCGGCGCTGCGGCGGCGTTCTCCGGCACCATGACGTCGTCGTTCACGATCCCCGGCACCCCGGCGCAGGCGGCGCTGGACGAGCTCGGCGAGCGGATCCCCGGCGCCGGCGATGCGACCGGGCGCATCGTGTTCGCCGCGCCGGAGGGGCACACGCTCGCCGAGCCGGCGTATCAACAGGCCGTCGCCACCGTGGTCGAGCAGGCCGGCACGCTGCCGGGCGTGACCCGGGTCGTCGACCCGATGACCGGGCAGACCGTCTCGCCCGACATGACCGTCGGCTTCGCGCAGGCGTCGTTCGCCGGCCAGCTCACGGAGATCCCGGAGTCCACGCAGGCCGCGCTCGCGGACATCGCCGCCGCGAACCAGGTCGACGGGTTGCAGATCCACCTCGGCGGCGGCGCCGTCCCCCAGGCACCCGCCATCGGCTCCACGGAGGGCATCGGCGTGCTCGTCGCGATGGTCGTGCTGCTGATCACCTTCGGCTCGGTGGTCGCCGCCGGACTGCCGATGCTGACCGCGCTGATCGGCGTGGGGACCGGCCTGGCCGGCATCCTCTGGGCCTCGGCGGCCATCGAGATGTCCAACACCGCGCCGATCCTCGCGCTCATGATCGGCCTGGCCGTCGGCATCGACTATGCGCTGTTCATCGTGTCCCGGCATCGGGCGCAGGTGCGGGCGGGCATGCCGGTCACCGAGTCGATCGCCCGGGCCACCGGAACGGCGGGCAGCGCGGTGGTGTTCGCGGGCCTGACCGTGCTGATCGCCCTGGCCGGCCTGTCGGTCGTCGGCATTCCCTTCCTCACCGTGATGGGTCTCGCGGCCGCCGCGACCGTCGCGATCGCGGTGCTCATCGCCATCACGCTGCTGCCCGCCCTGCTGGCGTTCGCCGGGGAGCGCGTGCTGCGCCGAGTGGATCGCCCGGCGGCCGCCGCCGAACGCGCCCGGCTCGACGGCCGGGCGGCGGTTCTCGACCACGCCGCGTCGCCGAACCGGTGGATCCGGTTGATCACCCGCAGGCCCGTCCTGGTGCTCGTCACCGGCATCGCCGCCCTGGCGGCGCTGACCACGCCGACGTGGTCCCTGCATCTCGGCCTGCCCGACGACGGGACGGCGGCGCCGGACTCCACCCGCCGCCAGGCGTACGACCTGGTGACGGAGTCCTTCGGGCCGGGCGTGAACGGGCCGCTGCTGATCAGTGTCGCCGTCGACGACCCGGCCGCCCTGCAGCCCGCGCTGACCTCGACCGCGCAGGCCGTGCAGGCCGGGAGCGCCGACGTCGCCGTCGTCGTCCCCGGCCCGGTCAGCCAGGACGGCACCTTCGGCGTCCTCACGGTGATCCCCGCGTCGGGCCCGTCCGAGGAGGCGACCCAGGCTCTCGTGCACGACCTCCGCGATCGGGCACCGGAGCTGGGCGCCGCGGTCGGCGGCACCATCGCGGTCACCGGTCTCACCGCGGCCGCGATCGACATCTCGGACAAGCTCGCCGATGCGCTGCCGGTCTATCTCCTGGTCGTCGTGGGCCTCGCGCTGATCCTGCTGTTGCTGATCTTCCGATCGATCGTCGTGCCGGTGGTCGCCACCCTGGGCTTCCTGCTGTCGATCGGCGTCGCGTTCGGGGCGGTCGTCGCCGTCTACCAGTGGGGCTGGCTCGGCGGCCTCCTCGGGGTGGACACCCCGGCGCCGATCATCAGCTTCCTGCCGATCCTGCTCATCGGCGTGCTCTTCGGGTTGGCCATGGACTACCAGGTGTTCCTGGTCTCGGGCATGCGCGAGGCCTACGTGCACGGCGCCGAGCCACGCCGCGCCGTGGTCAGCGGATTCAGCGCCGGCTCCCGGGTGGTCACCGCGGCGGGGATCATCATGGCCTCCGTGTTCGCCGGGTTCATCCTCGCGCCGGACGCGGTCATCGCGTCGATCGGTTTCGCCTTGGCCATCGGCGTTCTCGTCGACGCCTTCGTGGTCCGGATGACGCTGACACCGGCGGTGATGACGCTGTTGAACCGGACGGCCTGGTACCTGCCGCGCTGGCTCGACCGCATCCTGCCGAATGTCGACATCGAGGGCGAGAAGCTGGTCGCCTCGCTGGCCGGGCCGAGCGCCCGCCCGGGTCGCCACCGCGCACCTGAGGGCACACCGGAGGAGAGCGCACCCGGCGCCGCCGCGGAGCCCTCCGGCGCCCCCACCGTGGCCGCGGGTGCCGGCCGCCACGAGGCGCTGGACTGACGCGCGAACGTCAGCTGCCGCCGCTGGCCGACGAGAGCAGGCCGAAACCGGCGGACGCGATGAGCGCCAGCACCAGCGTGACGGGGATGGTCAACAGCGCGCGGTACGGCTCGACCTTGCCGACGAGGATGCCCGCCGCAAGCGCCGCGACGCAGACGGCCATCACGAGAATCGGCGTCCACATGGCTTCTTCGCCTCCGGGTGGGTCGCGCCACAGTTGTGATACGAACGTATCATAATGGCTGCATGCCACGGCGCGTCGACCACGAGGCCCGGCGGCGGCACATCGGCGCCGCGCTCCTCGACATCGCCGCGGAGCGGGGGCTGCAGGCGGTGACGATGCGCGAGGTCGCGGCCAGGGCCGGGGTCTCGGTCCGGCTGGTGCAGTACTACTTCGAGACCAAGGACCGCCTGCTGGAGGCGTCGTGGGGATACGTCGCCGAGCGGCTCGGTGAGCGGATCCGGGCGCGGGCGGCGGCGATCGGCGCCGGGCTGCCGCCGCGGACGCTGCTCTCCGTCGTGCTGGGGGCCATCGTGCCGACGGACCCGCAGTCCCACCGGGACGCCGTCGCGTCGGCGGCGTTCTATGCGGCGGTGGTCACCGGTGCGGCACGGCCGGACGACCAGCTGCACTACCCGAACGCCCTGCACGAGTACGTGACGGGGGTGATCCGGTCGGCGCAGGACGACGGTCCGATCGACGTCGACCTGGACGCGCCGACGGAGGCCGCCATCCTGCTGGCCCTGGCCAACGGCCTGACCTCGAGCGTGCTCGGCGGCCAGTGGCCGGCCGACCGTGCCGTCGAGATGCTCGAGCTGCAGCTCGACCGGCTGTTCGAGCCGGCCGTACCCGCCGCCGCACCGGCGTGACGGCGCTTGACCTCGCGGGTGCTGGGGTACTGAGACCGGCACGGGACGGACAACGGGAGGTGCACCGATGCCGAAGACCGACAAGCGGGGCAGGGTCAGGAAGAAGGAGCTGCCCAGCACGCTGCAGCGCTCCGGCGACAAGGCCCAGGAGACCTTCGCGAAGACCCACGACGCCGCCATCGAGCAGTACGACGGGGACGAGCAGCGCGCGCACCAGGTCGCCTTCGCCTCGCTGAAGCACACCCACGAGAAGGTCGGCGACCACTGGGAGCCCAAGGACGAGTGGGGACCGTCGGACGCCCAGGCCGAGGGCGGGCGGGACACGAACCGGCCCACCGCCGGTGGTGTCGACGCCAACGCGTCGAAGAAGCACCTGTACGAGCTCGCCCAGCGCCTGGACATCCAGGGTCGCTCCACGATGAGCAAGGACGAGCTGGTGCAGGCGCTGCAGAAGGCCAACGACCGGGACTCCGCGCGGTCGCTGCGTTCCTGAACGACGCCACATGGACGGCGACTCCGGCCCGGCTCCGCGTCGAGCCCGAGTGTCAAGGCAAAGTTGACAGGGCAGATATTGTCAAGTAACCCTTGACGTCATGAGACACGAGCTGACCGTCCACGGCATGTCCGAGCCCACGCCCGGGCCGCGCTGGCGGGCGTTGTTCGACGCGACGTGGCCCGCGTACCGCGCGTGGTACCTGGCCGAGGGCGACGCGGCTCGGCCGAGCCGGGACGCGGCGGTCGGCGCGCTGCGCCGTCACATGCCTGAGCTGATACCGACTTTCGACCGGCTCGTGGAGCTGACCGGGGGAGATCCGGTCGCCGAGCGGATGCTCACCCTGTGGAACGCGCCCGCGTTCGCGCCCGCCTGCTCGCAGGCCGCGCTCACCGGTGCGGAACCGATGCTGGTCCGCAACTACGACTACGGTCCGGAGCTCTGGGAACGCACGGTGGTCTCCACCCGGTACTCCGGGCGACGGGTGATCGGATCAGGGGACTGCCTCTGGGGGCTGCTCGACGGGATGAACGACGCCGGCCTCGCGATCTCCCTCGCCTTCGGCGGGCGGCCCGGCTCCGGCGACGGCTTCGCCGTGCCGATCGTGCTGAGATACCTGCTGGAGACGTCGGATTCGGTGGCGGAGGCGCGAGAAGGGTTGCGGCGGATCCCCGTTGCCATGTCGTACAACCTGACCATGGTCGACCGCCGCGGGGCGTGGGTCACCGCGTTCGTCGCGCCGGGGCAGGACCCGGAGTTCCGCGACGACCGGGTCGCGACCAATCACCGCGGCCGGACGCCCGAGTTCGAGGATCGGGCGCGACGGCTGCGCAGCGTCGCGCGGCAGCGGGCCCTGGAGGTGGTGGTGGCGACGGCGCCGGATCGCGAGCGGGTCGTCGAACGGATGCTCACAGCGCCCCTGTACAGCAGGGAGTACTCCCGCGGATTCGGCACCCTGTACACGGCGGTCTACCGGCCGGTGCCGGGCGTGGTGGAATATCGCTGGCCCGGACAGCGATGGGACCGCCGCTTCGACGACCCGGACGGCACCCGTACCGTCGTCCTTGACGAAACCGTGACTGATGCGGTCGTTGACGCGGCCGTGGGGGCCCGCGACAGTTGAAGGATGACCGCGCAAACCGAGCACGACCGGGCGACGGCGACGCGCGCCGGCGCCCGCCGGACGTCGATCGAGCGGCTGCGCGCCGAGGCCAGCCGCGCCGTCGAGTCGATCTCGGAGCGGCCGGAGCCGGAGGCCTTTGCGGCGCTGCTGCAGCTCTCGGAGCAGGTCGGTGCGGCCCTCGGGGTGAGCGCGCGGTCGCTCGCCGAGGCCGGATCCTGGGCGGAGGTCGGCACCGTGGCGGGCACGTCGCGGCAGGCCGCCTGGTCGCGCTGGAGCGGCTGACCCGCCGACCGACCTGCCGACCGATCCGCCGGCGTCAGGCCAGCGCCGCCACGAGGCACGCCGCGGCCAGCAGCGTGCCGACCGCGCGCACGTGGTTCCACCTGGCCCAGCGAGACGGGAAGCGCGACCAGGCCTCTCGGGCGGCCTCCGCGGATTCGGCGTCGACCGCGGCCAGCCCGTCGTTCAACGGGACGTTGCGCGCACTGGTCACCGCGATCGCGCCGACCAGGTAGCAGGCCGCGCCGGCGACGATCCACGGCGTCTGCGGAACCGGCGCGACGACCGCCCAGATCGCGGCGGCGACCGCCGCAGCCGCCGTGCCGAGGAAGACCGACAGGAACGGCGGGCGGAGCGCGGCGACGTTGACCGCCTGCATGGCCGCCACCGCCGTGCGCGCGTCGGTGCCCCGCAGGCCCGGGATCACCATCACCGAGAACACCCAGAACGCGCCGGCGATCAGCGCCGCCCCGGCGGTGGCGAGAACCAGCACGACGGTCAGCCCCGCCGGCATCACCGGCTGCCCGTCGGCGCGGGTGCGGAGGATCGCGCGGTGGACCAGACACCGCTCGCGGCGGCCGATGTCGCGAAGTCGGCGAAGTCGCGCGCAGGTCGGCCCAACGCCTGGTCCACGCCGGCGGCGGGCGAGACGTTCCGCCCGTCGAGCACCTCGCGGAACAGGTAGGTCAGCAGCTCGATGTCGGCCGCCGGGAGCCCGTCGCCGGCGAGCGCGGCCTCGAACTCGGCCGGCGTGATCGGCTGGTGACGAACGGAAGTGTCGGCGGCAGGGGCTATCTCGGCGACGGCCTCGCCGAAGGTCAGCGAGCGGGGCCCGGTCAGTTCGTAGGTCCGGCCGACGTGGGCGTCCGTGGTGAGCGCCGAGACCGCGACGTCCGCGACGTCGTCGACGTCGACGAAGGGCTCCCGGACCGTGCCGGCGGGCAGCGCCACCACGCCGGAGAGCACCGCGTCCAGGAGGAAGCCCTCGGAGAAGTTCTGCTCGAACCAGCCGGCCCGGACGATCGTCCACTCCATGCCGGACCGCCTGACCACCTCCTCGGCCCTCTCGGCGCCCTCCTCGCCGCGGCCGGACAGCGCCACGATGCGCCGGGCGCCCGACGCCGCGGCGATCTCGCAGAGTCCGGCGACATCGTCGACGGCGCGCGGCACGGCCAGGTCGGGGTAGTACGACAGGTACACCGCGCTCGCGCCGCGCAGGACGGCGGGCCATGTGCCGCGGTCGCTCCATGCGAAGGGCGGCCGGGCCGCCCGGGAACCCGCGCGCACCGGGACGCCGAGCGCGAGGAGGCGGCCGGCGATCCTGCGGCCGGTCTTGCCGGTGGCGCCGAGAACCGTGACGAGATCGGACCTGGAGGCTGGGAAGGACGTCATGTCCCGAGTCAAGCGGTCGGAGACGAGACGATCCATGGTTCAGAAGCGCAACTTCATACGCCAGCGTCTCGGATGAGGCTATCGTGCGGCTCATGGACGAGGTGTCGGCACTGCTCGAGGGACCGCGCGCGGCGAGCGCCTTCCTGCTGCGCTCCCTGCTGGATCCGCCATGGTCGATCCGGATCCGGGACGAGTCGCCGCTGACCGTGGTCGCCATGGTGCGAGGCGCCGCCTGGGTGGTCCCGGAGGCCGGGCCGATTGGCGGACCGGACGGCGGACCGGGCGGCCGACCGGCCCGGGCGCCGGCCACGCGGATCGGCGAGGGCGAGGTGGCGATCCTGCGCGGCCCGGACGAATACGTCGTCGCGGATGATCCGGCGACCCAGCCGCAGGTGGTGATCCTGCCCGGCGACCGGTGCGTGACCCCGGACGGTTCGCCGGTGAAGGCGATGTCCGACCTGGGGATCCGCACGTGGGGTAACAGCCCCGACGGGGCGGTGCAGATGCTCACGGGCACCTATCACATGGTCGGGGAGGTGAGCCGCCGGCTGCTCCAGGCCCTGCCCGCGGTCCTGGTGATCCCGCGAGAACTGCACCGGTGCGCGCTGATTCCCCTCCTCGAAGCCGAGATCGGCCAGGATCGCCCGGGACAGCAGGCGGTGCTGGACCGGCTGCTCGACCTGATGCTGATCGACGTGCTGCGGGCGTGGTTCGCCCGGCCCGGCGCGCCCGGACCGGCCTGGTACCGGGCGTACGACGACCCGGTCGTCGGCGCGGCCCTCAAACTGTTGCACGCCCGGCCCGAGCGGGCCTGGACCGTCGCCGCCCTCGCCGCCGAGGTCGGCGCGTCGCGGGCCGCGCTGGCCCGCCGGTTCGCCGCGCTGCTCGGCGAGCCGCCCATGGCCTACCTCGCCGGTTGGCGGCTGGCCCTGGCCGCCGACCTGTTCCGGCAGCCCGGGTCGAGCGTGTCCGCGGTCGCCCGGAAGGTCGGCTACGGCACTCCTTTCGCCCTCAGCGCCGCCTTCAAGCGCGCATACGGCACGAGTCCCAAGGAGTACCGCCGCGCGGTCGACTCCTCCGCCGCTACAGCTTGATCCCGACGTACTTGGTCTCCAGGTACTCCTCGATGCCCTCGAGGCCGCCCTCGCGGCCGAGACCGGACGCTTGACGCCGCCGAACGGGGCGGCCGGGTTGGACACGATGCCCTGGTTGATGCCGACCATGCCGGTCTCCAGCCGCTCGGCGACGGTGAGGGCGCGGGTGAGGTCTGGGTGAAGGCGTAGGCGACCAGACCGAACTCGGTGTCGTTGGCCATGGCGATGCCCTCGTCGTCGGTGCCGAAGGTGATGATCGGCGCGACCGGGCCGAAGATCTCCTCGCGGAACATCTTCGCGGTCGTCGGCGACCTCGGTCAGCACGGTCGGCGGATAGAAGTGGCCCGGCCCGTCGATCGCCGCGCCGCCGGTGAGCACCTCGGCCGCCCTGCTCGACGGCGTCGGCGACCAGTTCGGTGACCTTGTCCACCGCGGCGGCGTCGACCAGCGGGCCGACCTGGACGCCGTCGTCGATGCCGCGGCCGATCGTCATCGCGCCCATCCGCTCGGCCAGCTTCGCGGCGAACTCGGCCGCGACGGACTCGTGCACGATGAAACGATTCGCCGCGGTGCAGGCCTCGCCGATGTTGCGCATCTTGGCCAGCATCGCGCCGTCGACGGCCTTGTCCAGGTCGGCGTCGGCGAACACCAGGAACGGCGCGTTTCCGCCGAGTTCCATCGACAGCTTCAGGACCTGCTTGGCGGACTGCTCGATCAGCCGCTGCCCGACGCTGGTCGATCCGGTGAAGGTCAGCTTCCGCAGCCGGGGATCGGCGATGATCGGCTCGGAGACCTTGCCGGACGTGGACGTGGTGATCACGTTGACCACGCCGTCCGGCAACCCGGCCTCGATCAGCACGGCGGCGAGAGCCAGCGTGGTCAGCGGGGTCTGGGCGGCCGGCTTGATCACGACGGTGCAGCCGGCGGCGAGCGCGGGTCCGATCTTGCGGGTGCCCATGGCCAGCGGGAAGTTCCACGGGGTGATCGCGTAGACGGGCCCGACCGGCTGCTTCATGGTGAGCAGCCGGGTGCCGCCGGACGGCGCGACGGAGTACCGCCCGGCGATCCGGACGGCCTCCTCGGAGAACCAGCGGAAGAATTCGGCGCCGTAGGTCACCTCGCCGCGCGCCTCGGCCAGCGGCTTGCCCATCTCCAGCGTCATCAGCAGCGCGATGTCGTCGGCCCGCTCGACCAGCAGATCGAAGGCCCGGCGCAGGATCTCGCCGCGTTCGCGCGGGTCGGTCGCGGCCCAGTCGGCGGCGGCGGCGACGGCGGCGTCGAGGGCCTCGATGCCCTCCTCCGGGGTGGCGTCGGCGACCTCGGCCAGCACCTCGCCGGTGGACGGATCCTCGACGGGCAGCGTCTTCTCGGTCTCGATCCACTTCCCGCCGATCAGCAGGCCCTTCGGCACCGCGCCGAGTACCCGCGAGATCTGCTCGTTCGTCACACCCATGGCACGTCTCTCCTTCGACTCGGCAACCAGTGAACCAGCTTCGACCCGAGAAGGGTCACGCGGCCAGGGAATCCAGGGCCCGCTCCAGCACGTCGAGGCCCTCGGACAGGAGGTGCTGCGGAATGACCAGCGGGGGCAGGAAACGCAGGACGTTCCCATAGGATCCCGCGGTCAGCACCACGACACCCTCGGCATGGCAGGCCTTCGCGAGCTGCTGGGTGAGCTCGGGGTTCGGGTCGGTGGTGCCCGGCCGCACCAGCTCCATCGCGATCATGGCCCCGCGGCCGCGGATGTCGCCGATCTCCGAGTGGCGCGCCTGCATCGCGCGCAGCCGGGCGACCATCGTTTCCTCGATCGCCTGGGCGGCGCCGGCGAGGTCGAGCTCGCGCATGGTCCTGATGCTGCCGAGCGCGGCCGCGCAGGCGACGGGGTTGCCGCCGTACGTGCCGCCGAGACCGCCGTTGTGCACGGTGTCCATCAGCTCGGCGCGACCGGTGACCGCGGCGAGCGGCAGGCCGCCGGCGATGCCCTTCGCGGTGGCGACCAGATCGGGCACCACGTTCTCGTGGTCGCTCGCGAACCAGGTGCCTGTCCGGCAG
Source organism: uncultured Actinomycetota bacterium (assembly GCA_963844455.1). Lineage (GTDB taxonomy): Bacteria > Actinomycetota > Actinomycetes > Mycobacteriales > Nakamurellaceae > Nakamurella. The sequence continues at coordinate 16,279 of CAWJOH010000003.1, read as the reverse complement.
AAGCCGGTCTGGATCTCGTCGGCGATGAGCACCGCGCCGTTGGCCGAACACCAGGCCGCGATGGCCGGCAGGAAGCCGACGGCGGGGACGATGAAGCCGCCCTCGCCCTGCACCGGCTCGATCAGCACCGCCGCCACGTTGGCGGCGCCGACCTGCGTGGTGATCACGTCGATGGCGCGGGCGGCGGCCTCCTCGCCGGTGAGCCCGTCACGGAACGGGTAGGACATCGGCACCCGGTAGACCTCGGGCGCGAACGGGCCGAAGCCCTGCTTGTAGGGCATGTGCTTGGCCGTCAGCGCCATCGTGAGGTTGGTGCGGCCGTGATAGGCGTGGTCGAACACCACGATCGCGGTCCGGCGGGTGGCGTGCCGGGCGATCTTGACGGCGTTCTCCACCGCCTCCGAGCCGGAGTTGAACAACGCGGACTTCTTCGCGTGCGAACCGGGGGTGACGACCGCGAGCTCCTCGCAGACCTCGACGTACCCCTCGTACGGCGTGATCATGAAGCAGGTGTGCGTGAACGCCGCGACCTGGTCGGTCACGGCCTGCACCACGTGCGGGGCCGCGTTGCCCACGCTCGTCACGGCGATGCCCGAGCCGAAGTCGATCAGCGAGTTGCCGTCCACGTCGACCAGCACGCCGCCGCCGGCCCGCTCGATGAAGACCGGGAAGGCGGTGCTCACGCCGGCCGAGACCGCGGCCTGCCGGCGCGCGAACAGCTCGCGGGACCGCGGCCCGGGCAGCTCGGTGACGATCCGGCGCTCCTGGATCGGCTGCGCGGCGGGGCCGCCCCCCGCCGGCGCGGCGGTGGTGTGCACTGTGGCTGTCATGGCAGGGCTCCTGTCTGGCACGGGAGGCGCTCGCACCATCGGCGACGTCGATGCCGTCCCACGGGCGGCTCGGGTGGGAGTCGCACGGTCCAGCGTCCACGATTCGCGGTCACCGCGAAATGTCGGAACTGGAGCACTATCGTGGTGAACATGTCCAAATTGGCACCGCGGCCCGCCGCGGGGTGACCCGTGGCGCTGACCGTCCGGCAACTGGCCGATGAGCCCGATCTCCGAGTCGGCCTGCTGTCCGCGGGGGCGGATCCGGATCGGCCCATCACCTGGGTGCACGTCAGCGAGCTCGACGATCCGACCCCGTTCCTGTCGGGCGGGGAGCTGCTGCTGACCACCGGCCTCGGGCTCGCCGAGCACCCCGACGCCGACGGCTACGTCGCGCGGCTCGGCGCCGCCGGTGTCGTCGGCCTCGGCTTCGGCACGGGCCTGAGCCACGACAGCGTCCCGGCCGAGCTGCTCGACGCGGCCGAGCGCGCCGGGCTGGCGCTGCTGGAGGTGCCGATACAGACCCCGTTCATCGCGATCGGCCGCGCGGTCTCCCGGGCACTGGCCGCCGACGAGTACGCCGCCGTCACCCGCACGTTCACCGCGCAGCAGGAGCTGACGAAGGCCGCGCTGTCGCCGGCCGGTCCCGACCGGCTGATCCGGTTGCTGGCGCGGCAGGTCGACGCCTGGGTGGTGCTGGCCGACCCGGCCGGCTCCGCGATCGCCGTGCATCCCGAGGCGGCCCGCCTGCGGCTGCCGGCGATCGCCGACGAGGTGGCCCGGCTGCGCCCGAACCGCGGCGCGGTGGCGTCGGGGTTCGACCTCGACCGGGACTCCGTCAGCCTGCAGCCGGTCGGCACCGGCGCGCGGCGCCGCGCATTCCTCGCCGTCGGCAAGCCGGGCCCGCTCTCCGCCGCCGATCGGCACCTGGTCAACGCCGCGGTGCTGTTGCTCACGCTGGCCTTCGAGCAGGCGACGGTCCGGCCGGAACAGCTCGCGGCGCTGCGCGCCGGGGTCCTCGAACTGGCGTTGCACGGCTCCTCCGCGGGCTCCACCGCACGGGCGCGGGAGATCGCCGCGCGTGCCGGATGCCCGCTGCCCCCCGACCCGATGGTGGTCCTGGTCGGCCTGCCGGCCGCCGGGGCGCGGCCCGGCCCGCCCGGCGGGATCGCCGGTATCGACGTCCCCGACGGCACTTTCGTCGCCGAGTCGGACGATGCCGTGGTACTGCTGGCGCCGCCCGGCAGCGCCGCCGCGCTGGCCGCCGAGCTCGCCGCGAACCCGGCGGGCACCGCACTCGCGGTCGGCCTGTCCGGGGAGATCACCCTCGACGAGCTGGCGGCCGGCCACCGGCAGGCGCGCCGGGCGGCGGACGCCGCGCGCCGGTCGGGGGCCGCCGTGCTGCCGTTCGCGGCGATCGGCTCAGCGGGGGTCACCGGGCTGCTGGCGCCCGGCCAGGCCGCGGCGTTCGCCGAGTCGCTGCTCGCCCCGCTCGTCGAGCACGACCGGACGGGCCGGGGCGACCTGGTCGCGTCCCTGCGGGCCTGGCTCGCGCACCACGGCCAGTGGGATCCGTCCGCTGCCGCACTGGGCGTGCACCGGCACACCCTGCGGAACCGGATCCGCACCGTCGAGCGGCTCCTCGGCCTCGACCTGGACTCGCCCACGGTGCGCAGCGAGCTCTGGCTGGCTCTGGAGATGCCGCGAGGGTGAGCCGCGGGCCGGGTCAGCTCGGCCGCAGCACGATGTCGACGGTGCCGGGCGCGTCGTCGTAGCTGCGCGTCCACCGCCGGTCCGGCCAGTTCAGGGTCAGCGTCCGCTCGGCCGGCCGGTAGAGCGCGGTGTAGACGGTGCCGAACGCCCGCCGGTAATGGGTGGAGTGCAGCGGCGGCCGCAGGAAGGCGGCCACGAGCTCGTCCACGTCCGGCTTCTCGGCGAGCAGCTCGGTGAGGCAGCCGCGGCGCTGCACGCTGCCGAACCGCAGCGCGTGCTCCTCGCTGTCCGGGATCTCGCCGCGGTGGTTCGTGGCGATCGGTGCGTCCGACACCTCCGGCTCGCGGTCGGGGGCGACGAACACCGTCGCCACCCGGCAGCTCGCGTCGATCATCGTGAGGTTGTAGGCCATGGCGACGGGCACCCGGCGCAGGATCTGCACCGCCTCCGCCACGGTGCTCGCGACCTCGAGCAGGTAGCGCACGACGAGGGACACGGCGAATCCCGCTCCCGACCCGCGGCGGCCGCCGAAGCTGAGCGAGACGACCAGGCCGTCCTCGTTCATCCCGTCCAGCAGCCCCCAGAGGCAGTCGTTGTTGCCGATCACCCGGCGACCGCCGTAGGCGCTGGAGAACACCACGCGCTCCCAGAGGGCCGGGGAGTAGTCGTAGTTGCGGCACAGCACGGGGTCCGGTCGGCACAGCACCGCCTGCGAGCACCCGGGCAGGAAGCGCGGCGGGTCCCAGAGCGTGAGCAGGCGCGCCGCAACGTCGTCCGCCCGCGGCCCCGGCCCGTCGCCGGTCGCCGCGTCGCTGCCCAGCGCCAGCTCGACCATCGCGTCGTACGTCGGCACCAGCTCCGGCATGTGACGCTCGAGCCGGTCCCGCGCGGTGGCCAGGTCGGGTCGATGCCGCACGTCGCGCTGCAGGTACCAGCGTCGGTATCCGGGCCAGGTCGCCGCGAACAGGGCCTGCCACCGCGGACCCGGCTCGGCCTCGGAGATCCCGTACACGGTCAGGGGAATCGGCTCGCGCACGGCGGGATCGCCGGCGTCGGGGACGGGTCGCCGCGGGAACGCGTCGACGGTGCGGCGCCGCCCGCTCGGTGTCGACGACGCCGAGGTCATGCCTCATCCTGCCCCAGCCGCAAGTCGTCCGACCGGGGTGGTGCCGGCCGACCGCTCGATTCGTACCGTGGACCCGCACGCGGCGGGAGGGAACCATGGCCAACGGGAGGAAAGCGGTCGGGGCGCGACCGATCGGCACCCGGCCCGCCTGGCTCGAGCAGGCGCGTCCGCGCCGCCGCCCCGCCGTCGGGGTCACCCACCTGACCTACCTCGTCGGCGGCACCGTGCTCGGCCTGCTGGTGCCGACCATCGATCTCGCTCCGCACGTCACCAGCACCGACATCCGACCCGTGCTGTTCGCGATCGGCGGCGGCATCATCGCGCTGATCAGCGTGATCGTCTCGCTACTGTTCCTGGTGGTGCAGTGGGCTTCCACGACGTTCTCGCCGCGGCTGTCGCTCTTCCGTGACGACCCCAAGGTGTGGAGGGGGTTCGGCTACTTCGTCGGCATGTTCGCCTACTGCACCGTCGCGGCGCTGGCGATCGGCGACGACCCCACGGTGTCCCTGCTGGTGCCGCTCGCCGCGCTGCTGATGGTCGTCGTCGCGCTGATGATCATCCGACGATTGCAGCTGCGGGCCTTTCGCTCGATCCAGCTGTCCGCCGTGCTCACCGACGTCGATCTCCGCGGCAGGGCGATCGTGGACGCCCTCAACCCGGAGGAGTTCGATGCCCCGGATGACGCCTCGGAGAACGCTCCCGACGGTGTCCCGGACGCGAGCGACGTCCCGGACGCGCCGGGTACCCGGCCCAGCGGCCGCCCGGTGATCTGGCGGTCGCGGCCTGTCGTGCTGCAGCAGGTCCGCCTGCAGCCGCTGGTCGAGGCGGCCGACGCCGCCGACGCCGTCATCGTGTTCGAGGTCGGCGTCGGCAGCACGATCCAGGAGGGCGCGACGCTCGCCACCGTCGTCGGCGACGCCCGCGGCGGCGTCACCGATGCTGCGGTGCTGGCGGCGGTGGTCACCGGCGCCGAGCGGACCTTCGACCAGGATCCGCGGTTCGCCTTCCGGTTGATCGTCGACATCGCGCTCCGGGCACAGTCGGCGGCGATCAACGACCAGGCCACGACCGTGCAGTGCCTGGACACCCTGGAGGGTCTGCTGCGGCATCTCGCTCGACGGAAGCTGGACGTCGGCGAGATCCGTCGCCCCGGTGGTTCGCTCCGGGTGGTGCTGGCGGTGCCGCGGTGGTCGGACTACATCTCGGAGTCGCTCGACGACCTGACGCTGGCCGCCGGCGGGTCGCCGATGGTCCTGGTGCGGATCCGAGCCCTGCTGGTCGACCTGTTGCACGTCGTTCCCGAGCGACGCACCATCCCGCTGGCCCGGCGGCTCACCCTCGTCGAAGAGCGCTTGCGGCAGCACTTCCCGCTCGCCTGGCAGCACCTCATCGCGACCGACAGAGGCGCCGACCACGACCAGCGGTGACGACCGACCGCGATCGAAGACGCTCGCACGCCGGATCTCCGGACGAGCTCGATCCGGAAAGGAGCGAGCCGACGATCAGGACGGCGATGTCCGCTGATCTCCATCCGTCGACGGCCCCGACAGTCCACGCGCACGCGCGCCGACTAGTGGGCGCCGGCCACGTCGGCGGGGCGGAATGCGTGTAGCTCGTCGTCGCCGTCGGCGCGCACGAGGCCCCAACTGGCCTGGGGAACCTCGTTCCATGCGCCCTCCAGATCACCGAGCGGTTCCGAGACCACCAGGCGCGCCTCGTCGCTCAGCGCCTGCAGGACCGGCGCATCGGGGTGGAGCTGGCGCAGCGCGGACACCGCGGTGGAATAGAACAGGGAGCGGGCGGCGCCGTCACTGGAGTACCGGAACGCCCAGATCGACGACCCGTCACTGCACGCCACCGTCATCTGGATCGGATGGTCGACGCCGTGGCGGTGACCGATGCTCTCCACCAGGCCGACCGCGCGTTCGACCGCCCCCGGCGGATCGTCCTCGAGTCCGAACGTCAGCGCGAGGTAGAACAGAGTCTCGGAATCCGTTGATCCGTCGATGTCCGGATAGAGCGCCGGGTCGATGGCGAGCATCAGGTCTCGTTTGACCGCGTGGAAGTCGGCGATCGCGCCGTTGTGCATCCACAACCATCGGCCGTGGCGGAACGGGTGACAGTTGCTGCGCTGCACGGGGGTCCCGGTCGATGCCCGGATGTGCGCGAAGAGTAGCCGAGACCTGATCTGACCGGAGAGTTCCCGGAGGTTCCGGTCGTTCCAGGCCGGTTCGATGGCCTTGAACAACGCGGGAACCGGGCCGTCGCCGTACCAACCGATGCCGAAGCCGTCGCCGTTGGTCGTCGTGGCGCCCAACCGCGAGTGCAGGCTCTGATCGATCAGCGAGTGCACGGGTCGGAACAGTAGGTCCTCGACCAGAACCGGATCTCCGGAATACGCGAGCCACCGACACATCGCTCCTCACCTCCATGGTTCTGTCGACCTGAGCAGGCCCACGGGCCCGGGTCATCACCCCGAGGAGGTGACCCGTCGCCTGCGGTGCCTCGGTGACACGCGGCGGGCCGTGGCGCCGGGCGTCGTTCGTTCGAGCCACGATGGCTGCGTTCGCCGGGGTCGAGCCACCCACGACGACGAGGTGCGGCACCTGGTGCGCGGGCCGGCTTCGAGCCGACGGCTGGGCGGTCGGGTGGTCCGCCCACTCACTGTTGCCCCGGGTCGAACGCTGAGAGATGCTGCGGGGGCCGAGTCCGGAGCGTGCATCAACGTCCCATTCCGGCCGAGAATGCGGAGGACCGATGGTCGAGCAGTCTGGCGCAGGGGGGCGGCCGCAGCGGGCGCTGCGGGGCATCGCGGAGATCCGGCACTTCTTCCGCACGAACACCACGCCGGTGTATTTCGTCGGCGCGACCCCGTTCAACCTGCTCGGCCTCGACCGCTGGGTGCGGAACTTCGACTACGTGACCTACTACGACGCGTGGGACGGACAGCATCCCCGCGTGTTCACGCCGAAGGACAAGCCCTACATCGAGTTCGAGAGCGGCGAGGAGATCAACAACTACCTGCTGACGCATCCCGAGGTGCGCGAGTACATGAGCCGCGGGGTCGGCGATGGGGTGCGGCCCAAGATCGCGCTGGTGTTCTTCGACGAGGAGACCGAACGGATCTGCACCGATCTCGGTTACGACCTGATCCTGCCGTCGGCGGCGCTGCGCGAGCACCTGGACTCCAAGATCGTCACCACGCGGCTGGGCGACGAGGCCGGCGCGCCGAGCGTGCCGAACATCCTGACGTCGGTGAACTCGTGGGCCGAGCTGGTGCAGCAGACCACCGCCGCCGGCCTCGGCACCGACGTGGTGCTCCAGACGCCGTACGGGGACAGCGGCAAGACCACGTTCTTCCTCACCGGCGAGGCGGACTGGGACAGGTCCAAGGACGACATCGTCGGCCAGCAGCAGAAGATCATGAAGCGGATCAACAACCGCGGCATCGCGGTCGAGGCGGTGCTCACCCGGCACGGCACGGTCGTCGGGCCGTTCATGACGGAGCTCATCGGGCATCCCGAGCTGACTCCGTACAAGGGCGGCTGGTGCGGGAACGAGATGTACCCGGACGCGATGTCCGGCGAGGCCAGGGTCAAGGCGAACCAGCTGGTGCGGCGCCTCGGCGACCGACTGTCCGGCGAGGGCTACCGCGGCTTCTTCGAGGTCGACGTGCTGATCGACACCGACGCCGGCGATGTCTACCTCGGCGAGCTCAACCCACGGATCAGTGGCGCGTCGGCGATCACCAACGTGACGGCCGGCGCGTACTCCGACATCCCGCTGTTCCTGTTCCACCTGCTGGAGTTCATGGACGTCGACTACGAGCTCGACGTCGACGAGATCAACCGCCGCTGGGAGGATCTCGCATCGGTCGACCTCTGGAGTCAGATGATCATCAAGGAGGTCGGCTCATCCGTCGAACAGATCACCGAGGCCGCGAAGACCGGCCAGTGGTACTTCGACGACGCGGGCGAGCTGACCTTCCGGCGTGCCGCCGAGATGCCCGCCCCGGGAACGGGTGTCGGCGTCAAGTCGGGTTGGTAGGCGTCGTGGCCAAGTACCTGTTGAACAACGCAGCGGTGGCCAGGGCCCGCGAGCTGATCGCCGCCCGCCAGTACGTGCTGGACAGCGATTGGGGCGAGGTGCAGCCCAACGCCGAGCGGCAGAACGCGTACCTGGAGTCGCACGGCTGGGACGACTACGCCGCATGGCATCTCGGGCTCACCGAGGGCGCCAACGACGGCACGAAGGCCCGGTACGCCTTCGTCTACGGCGACTTCCGCCGGATCCACCGGACGGGGCTGATCGCCTGCGTGTACCGCGCGTCCGAGTGGCGGCACAAGGACGTCGAGCTGGCCGCGCACGACCTGCTGCAACTGCTGGACAAGACGTCCGGCTGAGGGCGGCGCCGCCACCGCCGGCCCGTCGCCGGCGACGCGTCCCGTGTGATGGCCGCACCGGTGCGGCACGGCTGCGGCGCTCACGGCTCGCCCCGAGCCCGGGCGGCCGTGCGGCGGGCTGCGGGTTGCGGGTTGCGGGTTGCGGTCAGCCCAGCGTCAGCTGGAAGCCGATCATGTCGATCGCCGCGAAGGTGTCGAGCAGCAGGTTCAGGTTCTGCGGCGTCGGCCACGACGACAGCTTGACGACCACGAGCCCGCGCTCGGGCTCGACCCAGATGAGCTGTCCGTGGATTCCCAGGCACAGCAGGACGTCCCGCCGCGGCACCCAGAACTGGTTGCGCCACATGCCGCCCGGCAGCCAGGACTCGTTGCCGGAGTCGGCGAACGCCTGGCGTGAGTCCGGCCCCCCGGCGAGCGAGTCACGGATCCAGGACTCCGGTACCACCTGCTCGCCCGACCCGGCCCTGCCCCCGTCGAGCAGCAGCTGACGGAATCGGCCCAGGTCGCGCAGGGTCGCCGCGAGGCCGCCGTCGTGGAACACGGCGCCCGCCGAATCGACCGCCGCGTCCATGTCCTGCTCGGTGCCGATCCGCGACCAGAGGAGGGTGGACACGAGCTCCGGCATGCGAACGCCGCTGGCCCGCTCGCAGATCCAGCCGAGCACGTCCGTTTCGCAGGACCGGTATTCGAACCGGCCGCCGTGCTCGCGGACAGAACCGAGCGTGGCCAGGTAGTCGTACATGGAAAACGGCAGGTCCGCGCGGCTGCGTGGGGCCCAGCCGACGACCTGCTCGATCAACCGGACCTCGGCGTCGGGATTCAGGTACTCCTCGGAAAACGAGATGCCGGAACGCATGTCGAGCACGTCCCGGACGCTCGCGCCGCGGTATCCGGACGCGTCCAGCTCGGGGATGTAGGCGGTCAGCGGCGCCAGCGGGTCGAGCAGGCCGCGGTCCGCCAGGATGCCGGCGAGGGTGCCGACGACGGACTTGCTGACGGACATCATCATGTGGGCCGACTCGGCGGTCATCGGGGAGAAGTACTGCTCGGTCACCACCCGACCGTCGTGCAGCACCAGCAGGCCGTCCGTGTAGCTGTCGGCGATCACCTCGGCGACCGAGCCCGAGCTGCCGTCCAGCCGCCAGACCACCTGGTGCGGGTCGAATCCGCCGCCCGGCTCGAGTGGCTGCGCGCCCGTCGCAGACCGGGCGACGCGCGCCGTGGGCACCACCTCGCGCATGTGCTGGAACGACCAGCGGTTGACCGGCGCCTTCTGCCAGTTGTCCAGCGACCAGCGGTCGCCGACGGGCGGCGGGAAGCCGGTCATGGTCATGTCGGGGCTGCTCCAGCGGACGGGCCGGGGCGCTCCCGGGCGGATCACCCCGGCACGTTACCCGCCTCCCGGCCGCGGCATCGATGAGCCCGGCGCAGCCGTGCCTTTCGGGCGACCCGTCCCGATCGGCCGTTCGGACAGGCCGCGCTCGGCGCCGTAAAGTGCGACCCATGACCGCCGCCACCGACGCCGACCAGCAGCGGCGCCCGCAGCACCGCAAGCCGCACAGCTACATCGTCACCGACGGCGTGGAGCGCGCCGCCGCTCGCGGCATGCTGCGGGCCGTGGGCATGGGTGACGACGACTGGCGCAAGCCCCAGATCGGGGTGGCCAGCTCCTGGAACGAGATCACCCCGTGCAACCTCTCGCTGGACCGGCTCGCGAAGGCCGCGAAGCAGGGGGTGCACGAGGCGGACGGTTATCCGCTCGAGTTCGGCACCATCTCGGTCTCCGACGGCATCTCGATGGGCCACGGCGGCATGCACTACTCGCTGGTCAGCAGGGAGATCATCGCCGACTCGGTGGAGACGGTGTTCCGCGCGGAGCAGCTCGACGGCGGCGTGCTGCTCGCCGGCTGCGACAAGTCCCTGCCGGGCATGCTGATGGCGGCCGCACGGCTCGACGTCGCCGCCGTGTTCCTCTACGCCGGGTCAACGCTGCCGGGCCAGCTCGACGGCGAGACCGTGACGATCATCGACGCCTTCGAGGGCGTCGGCGCGTGCCTCGCCGGGAAGATCAGCCGGGACCGGTTGACCGAGATCGAGAAGGCCATCTGCCCCGGCGAGGGCGCATGCGGTGGCATGTACACCGCCAACACGATGGCGAGCGCCGCGGAGGCGCTGGGCATGTCGCTGCCCGGGTCCGCCGCGCCGCCGGCGCCGGACGCCCGCCGGGACAGCTTCGCGGTGCGCAGCGGGGAGGCGGCGGTAGCCCTCGTGGATGCCGGCATCACCGCCCGGGACATCCTGACCCGCAAGGCTTTCGACAACGCCGTCACCGTGGTGATGGCGCTGGGCGGGTCGACGAACGCGGTGCTGCACCTGCTCGCCATCGCCCACGAGGCCGGCGTCGACTTCACCCTCGACGACTTCAACCGGATCGGTGACCGTACGCCGCACCTCGCCGACGTCAAGCCGTTCGGCCGCTACGTGATGACCGACGTCGACCGGATCGGCGGCGTTCCCGTGGTGATGAAGGCCCTGCTGGACGCCGGCCTGCTGCACGGCGACGCGCTGACCGTCACCGGCAGGACGCTGGCCGAGAACCTCGCCGAGCTGAACCCGCCGGCGCTGGACGGCGAGGTGCTGCGCACCCTGAACAATCCGATCCACCGCACCGGCGGGATCACCATCCTGCACGGCAGCCTGGCGCCCGAGGGCGCCGTGGTGAAGAGTGCGGGCTTCGACGCCGAGGTGTGGGAGGGACCGGCCCGGGTGTTCGACGGCGAGCAGGGCGCGATGGACGCCATCGCGGAGGGCACGCTGCGGCCCGGCGACGTCCTCGTCATCCGCTGGGAGGGCCCGAAGGGCGGGCCGGGCATGCGCGAGATGCTCGCCGTCACCGGCGCGATCAAGGGTGCCGGCCTCGGCAAGGACGTGCTGCTGCTCACCGACGGTCGGTTCTCCGGCGGCACGACGGGCCTGTGCATCGGGCACGTCGCGCCCGAGGCCGCGAACGGGGGGCCGATCGGATTGGTGAACGACGGAGACGTGATCCGCCTGGACATGTCGGCCAGGACCCTCGACCTGCAGGTGGACGACGACGAGCTCGGCCGCCGCCGCGCCGCCTGGGTGCCGCACCCGCAGAACCTGAACGTCGGCGTGCTCGGCAAGTACGCCAAGCTGGTCGGGTCGGCGGCCAGGGGTGCCGTCTGCTTCTGATCACCCGGCCGGCGCGCGTTCGGCGCCGGCCCCGCGCCGCCGCGGTTCGCGACGCGTCGGGCGTGCGGCACCGGCTCGGACCGTCCGCTGCGCGACGCTGCGACGCCTCGGGCGGGCCCCGGCGTCCGACACGCGGGTGCGGCTCAGGCGCGGACGCCCGCGGCCCGCTCGCTGCTCTGCGGTGACCGCGGCTGCGGCAGCGGCGGCCCCGTCGTGCCGGGCCCCGGGCGCCATCCCGGGGCGAACCCGTTGGACACCGCGATCGGCTGACCGCTGTCGAACTGCTCGGTCTCCGCGGGAACGCTGGGCCGACCGGCCACCCGGCGCGCGCGACGCGCCCGGTGGGCGCCCATCATCCGGCGCGACGCCGAGCGGCCGCCACCCGATCGGGCACCGGCGCCAGCCGCCTGCGCGGCCAGCGGCTGCGCGCGCCCGTACTGCTCGGCGATGTTGTCGAGCGCGTCGTCCAGGAACTCGTGCACCTGGATCCGCGTCGCGTCCCGGAAGGTGCGGAGCGCCGCCGCCTGCCGGTCGATCGTGTGCTGCGCCTCGTCCGACGACGCGGTGAGCCGCTCGGCCCTGGCCTCCGCCGCCCGCACGGCGGCCGAGGCGCGACGGTGCGCCTCGTCCATGGTGTGCTGGGCACGGCGCTCGGCGAGCGTCTCCCGCTCGGCCGCGGCGCGTTGCGACTGCTCGAGCTGCGCGGCGGCGGCCGAGAGCATCTGGTGCTGCCGGTCGCGGGCGTCGTTCAGGATCTGCTCGGCCGTCTCCTGCGCCGTGGTGAGCACGCTGACGGCGTGCGCGACGGTCGAGTCGGCGGGCTGCGCCGAGAGCCGGGCGCGGAGCGCGGCGAGCTCCCGCTCGGCGGTCTGCAGCCGCGCGCCGAGATCGTGCAGCAGCACCGCCTGCCGGTGGACGTACTCGTCGACCTCGTGCTGGTCGTAGCCACGACCGAAGCCCTTGACGGTGCCGAACGAGGCGGCGGGCGAAGCCGTGGACTGCCCGGGCGGTGCCGTCGGCATGTGCTCCGAAACCGTCATGCCGTCCCCCCGTCCTCCGGCGCGGGTGCCGACGACCCGTGTTCGACCGACTCCGACCAGTGACCAGAACGATAACGCCGCTGGTCCGGCGCGGCTAGCGCCCCGTGTCCTGCGCCAACCCGCCTGCACGGTGCGTGATGATCGTGGCGCCGAAGATCACCGCAAGCGAGGGAGCCTGGCGTGCAGTTCACCGTCGTCGTGCTGGCGACCTTCGCGCTCGGCATCGTCGCGGCACCCCTCGGACTGGCACTGGGCCTGTCCCCCGTGCTGGTGTGGTTCGCCGCCGTGCTCGGCGGAGGTTGCTTCGTGCTGGTCGCGACGGCCGTCCTGGGCCGGATCGTGGCGCGGGTGGCCGACCGGGCCGGGGTCGTGGTGCCGGTCGCCGCGCCGGTGATCGGCTGGCTGTGGCGACGGATCGGGCGTCGGGTGGTCGGACCGGAAACCGTCGCCGCCGTCGGCAGGGCGACGGCGCTTGTCGACCGGCTCGGCCCGCATGGGGCCGGCCTGCTGGGCCCGCTGCTGGGGCGGTGGACGATGCCGCTCGCCGGGGTCGCGCTGCACGCCGACCGGGTCCCTCTGGTGGGCTGGCTGCTCGCGGGCGTGGCGCTGTGGGCGGCCGTCCTGGTGGGTGCCAGCCAGCTGGTGATCGGTGCCCTCGGCTGAGACGCCGGATGTGATCCAGGTCTCGTTGTGGGCGGCCGAGCATCCGCCGGCGCGGTGGTCGCGTCCTGCCACCATGATCTTCCTGACCACCCTCCCGTCCGCCCGGATCGCCGTCGCCCCGCTCCTCGCCGCCCCGCCCGCCGGGTGGGTGTGCGACGACGGATGCCAGTACTGCCGGCTGCCCGAGACCGACTGAGGGGTCGGGCGCGGACCGGCCGACGCCGCTCCGCCCCTCGCGCGCCGATCAGGCGGTGAAAGCCACCGCGGGGAGGTCGGTCTCGTCGCCGGTGATGGCCCGCACGACGCGGGCCGCCACCGCGCCGGGATCGATACCCCGGCCGAGACGCGGTGCGGTGCCGGCGATCGGCCTGGTCGCCAGCCCCGTCTCCGCGTGCGGCGGCCGGATGTCGATCACTCGGATCTTCCGCCGGCGCAGCTCCCCGGCGATCGCCGCGTCGAATCCCGTCAGCCCGGTCTTCGTCGCGCTGTAGGCGGCCATCCCCTTCATCGGATGCTCCGCCACCACGGCGCTGATCATCGCGAGGTACCCGCCCGCCGGCAGCGCACCCGCCGCCGCCCGCGCCAGCCGGATCGGCGCAAGCAGGTTCACCAGCATCAGCTGATCCAGCACGTCGTCGTCGAGATCGGTCAGTTCGCCGAACGCGACGACGCCCGCGGCGAAGATCACGCCGTCCAGCCGGTCGGCGCGCGCCACGGCCGCACCCACCAGCCGCGCCGGCGTCGCCGGATCCACCAGGTCGCCCGGCACCTCGTGCGCGCCGAGCTCGGCGCCGAGATCCGCGAGCCGTCCGGTGTTCCGGCCGTGCAGCGTCAGTCGCGCGCCCGCCGCGGCCAGCGCACGCGCGATGGCGGAGCCCAGCCCGCCGGTGGCGCCGACGACGAGCACGTGCGCATCCCTCAGGTCACTCATGATCGCCACGATGCCCTGCGCGGTCGTGCGCTGCCCGCCGGCTCGGTCAGCCGCGACCCTTGACCAGCGCGGGCCGTAACGACCCTGCCGGTCCGGCGAAGACCGCGAAGAGGCCGCCGGGTCGATGGAACCGCAGCGCATCGTCGATGCGGCTCACCAGGGGGTGCACCCGCGCCCCGTCCACCCCGGCGAGCTCAGCGAGGTGCCGCCGCGCCATCGGGAGCACCTCGGCCAGGCGCGGTAGCCCCTGCTCCTCCAGCCGGGCCAGGTACTCGAGCCGCTCCGCCGCCGACCGGCCGCGATCTCGTCCACCCTGGAGGCGCAGTTGCTCGGCCCAGAGCACCGCGCCGTCCGGCAGGTCCGGGAACCAGTCGCTCAGATTGCGCAGCCAGCGATCGTGCAGCAGATCGAACCGACGGGCGCGGAGCAGGACCACACCCGCGATCGCGGCCGCGAGCGGGTTCGCCACCTTTCCCTGCAGCGCATACGACGGGACGCCAGCGGCGTTCCTGCGAATCCGCGTTGAAGACCAGGGGCTCAGACGCCGAACCCGTGGTAGTGCATGACGTGCTTGATCCGCGTGTAGTCCTCGAACCCGTACATGGACAGGTCCTTGCCGTACCCCGACTTCTTGAACCCGCCGTGCGGCATCTCGGCGATCAGCGGGATGTGGCAGTTGATCCACACGCAGCCGAAGTCCATCTGCGCGGACATGCGCGCGGCCGTGTCCACGTTGGTCGTCCAGACCGATGACGCCAGACCGTATTCCGTGCCGTTCGCGAAGCCGAGCGCCTCGGCCTCGTCGGTGAACTTCTGCACGGTGATCACCGGGCCGAACACCTCGGTCTGCACGATCTCGTCCGACTGGTGCACGCCTGCGACGACGGTCGGTTCGTAGTAGTAGCCGGGCCGGTCGAGGGTGTGCCCGCCCGCGGTGACATCCGCGCGATCGGCCGCCCGCTGCACGAGCCCCGAGATGTGACTGAGCTGATTGGCGTTGTTGATCGAGCCGTACAGCACGTCGTCGTCCGGGCTGCCGGTCTTGGTCTGCATGGCCGTCGCCGAGAGCGCCGCGACGAAGTCGTCGTAGATCCCGGCCTGCGCGATGACCCGGGTGGCCGCCGTGCAGTCCTGGCCGCCGTTGAAATACCCGGCGATCGCGATGCCCTCGACGGCCGCCTCCAGCGACGCGTCGTCGAACACGACCACCGGGGCCTTGCCGCCGAGCTCCAGATGCGCGCGGGTGACGTTCTTCGCCGCCGCGGTGGCCACGGCGATGCCGGCACCGGTCGACCCGGTGATCGAGACGAGGGCCGGGGCCCGGTGTGACGTCAGCGCCGCCCCCGTGTCCCGGTCGCCGCAGATCACGTTGACCACGCCGGGCGGGTAGAAGTTCTGCAGCGCCCTGCCCATCCACACCGAGCTGGCCGGGGTGGTGTCCGACGGTTTCAGGACGACCGTGCAGCCCGCGGCGAGGGCCGGCGCGAACTTCCAGACGGCCATCATCATCGGGTAGTTCCACGGCGCGACCTGCCCGACGACGCCGACCGGCTCCCGCCGGATCGACGACGTGTGCCCGCGCATGTACTCGCCGGAAGACCGGCCCTCGAGCACCCGCGCCGCACCGGCGAAGAACCGGATCTGATCGACCATCGGCCCGATCTCGTCCGACTTCGTCAGGGCGGTGGGCTTTCCGGTGTCCTGCACCTCGATCGCCACGAGCTCGTCGGCGTGCTCCTCCACGTGGTCGGCGAAGTCCAGCAGGGCCTTCTGCCGCTCGCCGGGAGTTGCCCAGCGCCACGACTTGTACGCCTCCGTCGCGGCGGCGTAGGCCCGGTCGACGTCGGCCGGGCCGGACAGCGGCGCGGTCGCGTACACGGCGCCCGTCGACGGGTCGATGACGTCCATCGACGCACCGTCCGCGGCCGGGGCCGACTCGCCGCCGATGATGTTCTGCAGCACGGTCTTCTCGGTGGCGGCCTCGCCGGTCGCGTTGCTCATGATCCCCTCGACACCTTTCGCTCTCGATCGTCTCGTCGGACGGCTGGACGGTATGGCACAGACCCTCCGCCGAGCGCCGCTGCGTCGCGGTCGCCCGGAGCGGGCGCTCCCGTCGTGCCTGGAAGTCAACGCCGCAGTCGCCGCCGCGACAAGACTCCCCGGTCAATCGGCGCCGGGCAACAAGAACCTCGCAAACTACCCAAGCCGGAGCCCACCGTTTCCTGTGAGCCGCGGCCGAGCTGGTCCGGTGTGCGAGCCCGTGCGAGGTGGATCATGTCCGACACTGAAAGCGGCCACCGGGACGGCGTTCACGCCGACGGACCCGTCGTTCACCACGTGCCGCAGGTCGAGAAGGGCCTGTA
>CAWJOH010000002.1:0-100216 GCA_963844455.1 uncultured Actinomycetota bacterium | reverse complement strand
TCGCGTTGACCACCGATTGCACGTCCTGCTGGTGCACCACCAGGTCGTCCGGGTCCACCCCGGCGGGGTAGTTGCCGTCGGCGTCGCGCGGGGCGTCGGCCATCGTGACGGTCAGGCCCGGCCCGGCGACGGCGGTGAGCCCGGCCGCCGGTTCCAGCTCCGCCGCGCCCTGGCGCTCGAGTGCGACCAGGGGCGACCGGTCCTGGGCGGCGGACACGTCGACCGTGGCCTGCAGTTCCACGGCGACGGCATCGAGCGTCGCCACCCGCCGCTCCGCCTCCCTGACCAGCGCGGACAGGTCCACCGATCGGGTGCCGATGTTCCGTTCCGAGGAGTAGGCGTGGGCGGTGCCGAAGAGCACCCCGGCCAGCAGGCACACGGCGACGGCGCCGATCCGCCACGGCGCCCGCGAGCGCCGTGCGTGCCCGGCCGGCGGACCGGCGGGCGGCGACGAGCCGGAGGGGCCGGGGATCGACGCCGGAACCCGGTCGGGCGGCATGGCGCCGTCGCCCGCGCCCGGCCGCGCCCCCTCCGTCGCCACCTGTCCGCCCTCCGCTCAGGTCCGGGCGGTGCATGCGCACGACGCCGACGAAAACCGCCCCGTTGAGACGTAGGCTAGTGGTCCGAGGCGCGCTGCCCGTGCAGCGCCGGAGCGGCTCCGGCGTCGGCAGTGGGCGCGGTCGGAGCATCCCGGTCGGAGAGCCGCCGGGCCCAGCGTGGAGGAACGTCGTGCCGAAGTCCAAGGTCCGCAAGAAGGTCTCATCGGAGACAGCGCGCTCGACGACCGACGCGAACGTGACCGCCGCGGCCGCCACGCGCGCGCACGTCGCCGCGCCGTCGTCCCCCGTCTACATCGGGATCATGCTCGGCCTGATGATCCTCGGGCTGGTCTGGCTCGTCGTCTACTACCTGTGGGGATCGAACATCCCGTTCATGGCCTCGCTGGGCAACTGGAACTTCGCCGTCGGGTTCGTGCTGATGATCTCCGGCCTGCTGATGACCATGCGGTGGCGCTGACGGATGCCGGTCGACCGGGTCCCCTCACCCGGTCGTCACCCGCGCGTCGGCCGCCGGACGCCTCCCGGACATCGAACAACAGCCGTGTGATTCATCCCCACTGTGCACAACTCCTGTGCACAACCGCCCGACCGGGTGCGCCGCGATGACCGCGCCGTTTCCCGGCCCGGGGTCGCAGACCTGGTCGTGCCACCGCGCGGTGCTGGTGGCGCTGGCGCTGGGAACGGTCGCCGCGGCAGCGTGGGCGATCGTCGGCATCGCGCCCACCGACCGGGTCGTCGCCGTGCTGGTGGCGGTCTTCGCGCTCGTCGGCCTCGTGATCGCGGCCACCCGCCGGCTCATCGTCGGTCCGGACGGGTTCGAGGTGCGGAGTCTGCGGGGGACGCGGCAGGTCGGCTGGGAGTCGGTGCGCTCGGTCCGCGAAGTGGACAGCAGGCGGATGGGCGCGGCCGGCGCGACCGTCGAGGTGGACCTGATCGACGACACCCTGCTCATCTTCGGGCGCACCGAGCTCGGCGTGGACCCGCGCACGGTCGGCCCGGTCCTTCGCCGCTGGTGGCACGGTGCCGCCGAGGACGAGCGGGCGGCCGACGATCCCGCCCCGCACCGCGGCGACGAGCGCCCGGACGACTAGGCCGGATCTGCCGGCGGTCAGCCCAACGCGTGCGTCGGGACGCAGCGGATCTCGTCCGCCTGGTAGATGCAGAACCATTCGCCGAGCTGCGCGTCGCGGTACAGCAGCAGCGCGGCCAGCAACACGGCGACCCCGACCACGGTGCCGACCTGCCAGGCCCGCCGGGTCGCCCGGGGCGCGTAGACCATCGCGGCGCCCACGAGCGCGCCGACGACCAGCCCGCCCATGTGGCCCTGCCAGGAGATGCCGGGGAACTGGAACGTCACCCAGATGTTGATCGCGATGACCACGATGAGCTGGCGCAGGTCGTAGCCGAGCCGCTTGAAGGTCACCAGCAGCGCGCCCATCAGGCCGTACACCGCGCCCGACGCGCCGATGGTCAGGCTGACCGGCGCGCTGAACAGC
This sequence comes from uncultured Actinomycetota bacterium, assembly GCA_963844455.1. GTDB lineage: Bacteria > Actinomycetota > Actinomycetes > Mycobacteriales > Nakamurellaceae > Nakamurella. The sequence continues at coordinate 98,160 of CAWJOH010000002.1, read as the reverse complement.
ATCACGCTGACCGACGACCCCAGCAGGCTGAGGCCGTAGATGGCCAGCAGCCGGATCCGCCCCAGGATCCGCTCCAGCGGCACGCCGAGCACGTACAGCGACATCATGTTCGTCGCGACGTGCACGAGGTTGCCGTGCAGGAACCCGGCCGTGATGATCCGCCACAGCTCGCCGGAGGACGCCTCGGCGGGGATGAGCCCGCCGTACAGGTAGAGGTCCGACGGCGACATGTCCATGACCGAGCGGGCCTGGACGGCGGTGACCACGAATGCGGCGAGGTTCACCGCGATCAGCGCGTACGTGACGACCGGCCGCTGCGCCGACCGGGCGGTGGACAGGCGGGCGCCGGCCACCGTGCGCGGGACCGCCGCCTGCCGGCCGCGGGCCTCGGCCACGCAGGCCCGGCAGTGGAACCCGACGCTCGCCGGCGTCAGGCACTCGGGGCAGGCGGGCCGGCCGCACCGGCTGCAGGACAGCGCCGTGCTGCGATCGGGATGCCAGCGAGCAGGCGACCACCTGCGCGGGCGGCGGCGGGACGCCGGGGGGATGGGGTGGCGCGGTCACGGACGGCGGTCGCGGGGCGGGACGGTCGGCGGTGGACGGATGTCGGGCGGCGTCAGACGCCGGCCGGTTCCTCGATGGTGACCTCGGAGAGCACCACGTCCTCGTCGGGGCGGTCGAATCGGTCGGTCGACGTGGCCGCGATCGCGTCCACGACGTCGCGCGAGGCCTGGTCGGCGACCTCGCCGAAGATGGTGTGCCGGCGGTTGAGGTGCGGCTGCGGGCCGACCGTGATGAAGAACTGGGAGCCGTTCGTTCCCGGCCCCGCGTTGGCCATGGCGAGCAGGTAGGGCCGGTCGAACTGCAGCTCAGGGTGGAACTCGTCCGCGAACGTGTAGCCGGGACCGCCGCGGCCGGTCCCGGTCGGGTCGCCGCCCTGGATCATGAACCCGCTCATCACCCGGTGGAAGATCGCCCCGTCGTAGAACGGCCCGGTCGCCTCGCCCGCGGCGTTCTTGGTCGTGTACTTGGCCGTGCCGCGCGCCAGGCCGACGAAGTTGTTCACCGTCTTCGGGGCGTGGTTGGGGAAGAGTTCGATCCGGATGTCGCCGCGGTTGGTGTGCAGCGTGGCGTAGAGGGTGCTCACGGTCACCCATCCTGCCACGCGCCCTGCGCCGCCCTCCGGCGCTGCGCGGGATCCCGGGCGGCGGGCGCGAGCGGCGGGCGAGCACCGGGTCGGCGCTCAGAGCCCCAGCGCCGCGATCGCCTCGACCGCCATCTGCCGCGGCTTGATGGTCTGCAGCTGGTTCGACTCGGCGATGACGGCGATGGGGCCCTTCGACACCGCGTACACGGACCGGTCCGCCGCCACCGTCGAGCCGCCGGCCCAGCCGGCCGGCTGGTTCGCGGGGTCGCTCGAGTCGATGGGCGCCGCGACGTCGACGGCCGCGGTCGCGGACTCCGGGGTGGCCGCCTGCACGATGCGGATGCCGGCCATCCACTCGCCGTCCGTCCGGTAGAACGCGCAGACCGGGTAGGGCTGCGTCGCGACGATCTGCGTCCGACCGGCGCGCTGGCCGTTGATGAGCTCGGCGTCCTCGTCGGACAGGTACGGGCACGGCCCGTCGGTCGGCGGTGGCTCCGGCGTCGGCGGCGGCGCCTCGGCCGCGGGCGGCGCGGCCGTCGATGACCCCGGCGCCGCGCTGGTCACCGTGAGGGTCTGCGTGCTGACGACCGTCGAGGTGCCGACGGTGGACGACACGGTCGAGGTTGCCGGGCCGGCCGGGTCCGGGTCACCGGACGGTGAGCACGAGACCATCAGCACCACGGTGCCGAGCCCGGCGACCGCGGCGCGCGAGCGTGCCAGCCGTGGCGTGGCGCTGCGCCGCATGCTTCCCCCTGCCCGACGCCGGCTACCGCCGGAACCGGCTCCCACGCTAGCGAGAGCGGCCGCCCGCCGCCTCAGCGTGCGTCGTCCAGGGTCGGCGCGACCGCCGCCCGCCGGGCCAGCTCCGCGAGCCAGCCGGCCGCCTGCACCAGCGGCCCGGCCTCCAGTTCGTGCCAGTGCTCGCGCCCCCGCCACCGGGACCGCACCAGGCCGGCGGCGGCCAGCACCTGCAGGTGCTGCGTGCTCGAGGGCCGGCTGACCGGCACCAGCGCGGCGAGTTCCCCGCTGGTCGCCGGCCCGGTCGCCAGCCGGGTGACGTGTGAGCGCCGGGTCGGATCGCCGAGCGCGGTGAGGATGCCGTCCAGCTCCATCGCGGTACTCCCTGCTGACTAATTACGTAAGTCGTAACTTACACGTCCTCCCGGCGCGGCATCCGGCGCGTCGATGGGGCTGGGATTCCGCCGCGCGGTCGCACGCGCCCCGCGCGGGTAGCCTCGGAGGTCGGAACAGCACGCACGCCTGCCGGACGCAGGCCCGGATCCCGGATCGGCGCCTCCATGGTCGTCACGCAGCGGCGCAACACCGCCCAACGGGCGGAGATCCTGCGCGTGCTGGCCGGCACCGGTGAGTTCGTGTCAGCGCAGGAGCTGCACGGCGCGCTGCGCTCGTCGGGCTCGACCATCGGCCTGGCCACCGTCTACCGGGCGTTGCAGGACATGGCCGGCGGCGGCGACCTGGACACCGTGCGGAACCCGACGGGCGAGGTGCTGTACCGCCAGTGCGTGCAGCCGCGACACCACCACCATCTGGTCTGCCGCCGGTGCGGGCGCACGCAGGAGATCGAGGCGCCGGAGGTGGAGCGCTGGGCGAGGTCGGTCGCGGCCGAACACGGCTACACGGACATCAACCACGAGCTGGAGCTCTTCGGCCTGTGCGCCGAGTGTTCGGCGACCCCCGCCTGACGGACCCCGTCGGCGTGGCGACCGCCCGCGCCGGCGTCAGTGCGTGATCGGCGTCAGTGCGTGATCACAGTCGCAGCGCCTTCGGATCGAGCCGCCCGGCGACGATGTCGTCCGCCAGTTCGTCCACCAACCGGTCGGTGCTGTACGCCCGCGCGCGGAGCACGGCGAGCGCGTCGGGCGCGCTCAACTCCAGGGTCAGGTTCATCAGGCCCATCGCCCGCCACACCTGGATCCGGGCCGCGGCAGGCGCCGACCCGGCGACGCCGGGAACCACCGCCGGGCGGGCGGACTGAGCCTCGGCCGTGAAGATGGCGGCCTCCGTGAGCGCCCGCCCGATCCTGGCCGCAACGGCCGCGGCCTCCTCCGGTCCGGAGCCGGTCAGCCCCGCCGGCTCGAGCAGGTACAGGTCGACGGCCCCGATGCCGCCGTCCGGGCCGCGCAACGGCAGGGACATGACGGCCCGGTACGGGGTCAGGCTGGTCAAGTTGCGGTGGAACTCGGGCCACAGCCGAGCGATCTCGGGCGCCGGGTAGGTCACGGGCGTATCGCCGCCGAACGCCCGCAGGCACGGCCCGTCGCCGTAGGTGAACTGCAGCCGCTCGACGTAGCTCGCGGTCTCGTCGCTCGCCCCGATGGGCAGCCGGAGGTCCGAGCCGGCCAGCGCGCTGATCCCGGCGCCGGCGACGGACAGCACCGCCACGCAGGCGCGACTGAGCCGCACCGGCAGGAGCTCGAGCTCGGGATGCCAGGCCACCTCGGTCGCGCACGCCGCGTCGAAGCGCTCCTCGAGGGTCATGGCCGGCCCGGCGGCGCGCCGAGGACCCGCACGACCCGCTCACCGCCTGTTTCGCGCACGGCCCTTCAGTTCCCCGGGGAGCGGTCCTTCCCACGCCCCAAGAGATTTCGTACGTGTTCTACTCGAAAGTGGCCCCACTCGACGAGTTGGCTGATCTGTCAAGTTCTATTAAGGTTCGCATCGCGAACACGCACGGCGGGACGGCACCGGAGGCTCCACTACGAGGGGTGTGGAGCAGTCGCGGGACGGTGCGGCGTCACGTCCGGTGCTCGTTCGCTGCGGCGAGTGTTCCGGCCGGTTCGGCCGTCGGCTCGCGCCCGGAGTCTCTGGTCCTGCCGAGCAGCTCGAGCGCGTCCTGGGTGCCCTGCAGGGAGGCGACCAGCACCTCGCTGGCGACGAACAGCAGCTGCGTCATCCTGGGGTCCCGGATCCGATAGAAGATGACGCTGCCCACCCGCCGGGTGGACACGACGTCCGCCCGGCGCAGCACGGCCAGCTGCTGCGACAGATGCGACAGTTCCACGCCGAGCCGGTCGGCGAGTTCACCCACGGGGCACTCGCCGTCCGCCAGCGCCTCGAGCACCCGCACCCGAACCGGGTGTCCGAGCGCCTTGAACAGGTCCGCCTTCAGCACCGCGACGGCGCGCTCGTCGGCATTCACGACCGGACTTCCTCACTCCCGAAACGGGTCCGGGCCATGCTAGACCGGGACGACGCCGCCGTCGGGGTGCAGCGACGGCTCATCCGGCGCCGAGAGGCTCAGGGTCGTCGCCACGACCACCGGCGCCTCGCTGATCCTGGCCTCCAGCGCGCGCAGCCGGATCGCGAGATCGTCCATGCCGGCCCCCGTGTCGGCCAGCTCCACGTCCGCCACCACGTAGACCTGCCGGGGCCCGACGAACTCCAGCCGCAGTGCGGTCACCCGCCGCACGCCGGGCAGCGTCAGGATCCCCTCGATCGCGGCCGACCGCACCCGCGGATCGACCTCCTGGCCCACCAGGAACGCCCGGTTCCGGCCGATGAGCACGATCGCGACGACGCCGAGCAGCAGGCCGACCAGGATGGACCCGATCGCGTCCGGCACCGACGATCCGGTGATCTGGTGCAGCGCGAGACCCGTCGCCGCGATGGTCAGCCCGAGCAGCGCCGCAGCGTCCTCCGCGAACACCGCGCGCAGGGTCGGGTCCGAGGTGCCCATCACGTGCGTCACCAGATCGCGCCGCAGCACGGTCGCCTCGCGCCGCGCCTGCCGGACCGACTGCAGGAAGGACGTGCCCTCGAGCAGCGCGGAGAAGCCGAGAACGATGTAGCCGATGAGGAAGTCGCTCGCCGGCTCCGGGGTGACGAGCTCGTGGATGCCGTGCGTGATCGACACAGCGGACCCGGCGACGAACAGGCCGAGGGCGGCGAACAGCGACCAGACGTAGACCTCGCGCCCGTACCCGAGCGGGTGCGCCGGATCGATGGCTCGCCGGGACTTCTTGTTCGCGATGATCAGGAAGATCTCGTTGCCGGTGTCCGCCCACGAGTGGGCGGCCTCGGCCACCATCGACGCCGACCCCGTCAGCGCGGCGGCGAACGACTTCGCGATGGCGACCAGCAGGTTCGAGGCGAACGCGATGGCGACCGTGACGGTGCTCTCCGAGCCGCCCGGCGACGGCATCAGCTCGCGGAGCCGGCGCCCGCCCTCGGTCGCTCCGTCGCCGGCACCGCCGGCCACGCCCACCCCGCCGGCCACGCCGGCTTCGCCGACGGCGCCCGGCCGGGGGCCCGCCGCGCTCGGGACGAGCCGATCCGGCTCCGTGTTCTCGGTCAACGTCGGCTCCCGTCGGATGTGGCGCGGCGGCCGGGTCTGATGGTTGCATGAACCGGATGAAACGGAGCGCGGGAACGGTGCTGTACCGCCACCGGCAGGATCGGCTCGAGGTGCTCATCGTGCACATGGGCGGTCCCTTCTGGTCGCGCAAGGACGACCGGGCCTGGTCCTTCCCGAAGGGCGAGTACGAAGAGGGCGAGGATCCGCGCGAGGTCGCGGCGCGGGAGTTCGCCGAGGAGCTCGGATCCGCCCTGCCCGCCGGCCCGTCGATCGAGCTCGGCTCGATCGATCAGCGCGGTGGCAAGTCGGTCACCGCCTTTGCCCAAGAGGGCGACCTCGACGTGGACACGCTGCGCAGCAACACCTTCGAGATCGAGTGGCCGCCGCGTTCCGGTCGCCGGCAGGAGTTCCCGGAGGTCGACCGGGCCGCGTGGGTGGAGCCGGACGTCGCGCGGACGAAGCTCGTCGCCGGGCAGGTCCCGCTCGTCGCCCGCCTCGAAGCGGCGCTCACCGAGCGGGATCCGTCAGGCCGGAGCCACCGATGAGCCGCGCGGCAGCGTCTCCCGCATGGACCCCTGCGACGGCCCGCATGGCGCCCGGCGGATCTGCCCGGCGCGCCCGTGCCGCGCTGGCGCTGCCGATGATCGCCGTGCTGGCGGCGGCCGTCGGCTGCGGCGCGCTGCGCGACGCCGGGCCGGTCAAGGAGGACCGGCGCACGTTCGACCAGGTCACTGCGGTCGACCTGCGAACGAGCGGCAACCTGACGATCGTCCCGGGCGACGCGCCCGTGCTGACCATCACGGCGGGCGCGAATCAGCTGCCGGAGCTCACCACCGAGGTGGACAACGGGCGGCTGATCCTGGACAACAAGTCGGGCATGGCGATCGGGACCTTCTCCTACCAGCTCGCCGTGCCATCCCTCAGCGGGATCACCGTCGACGGCTCCGGCTCGGTGCAGGGCGACGGCGTGGTCACCGGCGAGTTCGACGCCGAGGTGTCGGGATCGGGCTCCCTGACCCTCACGAACGTCGACTCGCCGGCGATGACGCTGCGGCTCGACGGGTCGGGCGACGCGACCGTCAGCGGCACCGCGGTGCGGCAGACCGTCGACCTCAGCGGGTCCGGGCGCTACGACGGCGGCAGCCTCGTCAGCCAGGACACCGAGATCAGCATCAGCGGGTCGGGCGACGCCAGCGTCAACGTCTCCGGCCGGCTCGCGGCCAGCGTCAGCGGCAGCGGATCCATCGAGTACTCGGGGTCGCCGACCACGGTCGACCGGAACGTCTCGGGGAGCGGCGACATCACCGGAGGATAGTTCGGTTCGCTCAGCATCGGGTGTCCGTGCCGTCGCGGCAGGTAGCGTGCAAATCATGACGTCCAAGCCGCGGCGCCTGCACTCGGTGCCGACCGGACCGGCCGTCGGTGGCGAGCGCGGCACCGATCCGTGGCCGGGGGGGCGTTCGCCGGCCCCGCTCCGTCATCGCCCACGCACCTCGCTCGACGTCCAGTCGCTGCTCACCCAGTTCGGCCAGCTGCCGCGCCGGCCATCGACCGGCTCCCCGCCCGTGTGCCCCCGCCGGGAGCGCCGGACCGACGTGGTCACGCTGCGGGTCCGGGTGGACCTCGACGACATCCGCCCGCCGATCTGGCGCCGACTGGACCTGGCATCCGACCTGCCGCTCGACGGTTTGCACCACATCCTGCAGTCGGCTTTCGGCTGGACCGACTCGCACCTGCACGCCTTCACCGCGGGCGGCCGCATGCACGAGGCGACCGCAGAGCGGTACCTCACCGCCTTCGACCTCGCCGAGGGCGACGACGGCGTCCTGGAGTCGAGCGTCCGGCTCGACGAGCTGCTCGCGGAGCCGGGCGACACCCTCTACTACAGCTACGATTTCGGCGACGGTTGGGAGCACACCATCCTGTTGGAGGAGGTGCTCGACCGTGCGCCGGACGCGGTGCCGGCGTGGTGCCTGCGCGGCCGGCGGGCCGGACCGATCGAGGACTGCGGGGGACCCTGGGGGTATCAGCAGCTCATCGTGGAGCAACACCCCTGCGTGCGGAACGCGGAGCTGTTCGACCTCGACGAGGTCAACCTCGCACTGACCAGCCTGCCCCGCTGATCGACCCCCGCGATCGACCACCCGCCGATCGATCGCGCCGCCATCCGCCGCGTCGCGGCCCCGGCTCAGCCGAGAGCGGCGCGCAGCATCTCGATCTCGCCGGCGCGGCTCTCCGGGCCGCCGGGCGTCTCGAGGATCACCGGGGCGTTCGCGGCCCGGATCACCGCGACGAGCCGGTCGGTCGGGATCTCGCCGCCGACCAGCGGCGCGTGCCGGTCCCGGCCGGAGTCGGCCTCGTCGCGCGAGTTGTTGCAGTGCACCAGATCGATGCGGCCCGTGATGGCGCGGATGTCGTCCACGACGGAGTCCAGGTCCAGCCCGCCCGCGTGCGCGTGGCAGGTGTCCAGCACGAAGCCGGCGCCGAACTCGCCCACGGCGTCCCACAGCCGGGCGATCGCATCCAGCCGGCGGGTCATCGCCTTGTCGCCCCCCGCGGTGTTCTCGATCAGGATGGGCAGCGGGAACCCGCCGTCCTCGGCCTGCCGGGCGAACACCTTCCGCCAGTTGTCGAAGCCGGCCTTCGGGTCGGCATCCCCGGACACGTGGCCCCCGTGGACGATCATCCCGCGGGCCCCGAGACCGGCGGCCATGGTGGCGTGCTGCCCCAGCAGCTTGCGGCTCGGGATGCGGATCCGGTTGTTCGTCGTCGCCACGTTGATCGTGTACGGGGCGTGCACGTACACGGCGAGGTCCGTGGTCCGCAGCTCGTCCGCCCGCGGGTGGCCCTTCGGCGCCTTCCAGTCCTGCGGGTCCGCGAGGAAGACCTGCACGCCGTCCGCGCCCGACTCCCTGGCCTCGGCGATCGGGTCCGCATCGTCCTCGCGCGCGCCGACGTGCACGCCCAGCATCGTGGTCACGGCGCCGAGGGTAGTCGCCGGGTCCGACGGAACCGGCCCGCCCGCGGGCGCCGATCAGCCCGGGATCGAAGCCCGCTGCGCCGACCTCACGGTGGCCAGGAGGTCAGGGCTGTCCAACCCGGGCGCGAGCAGCACGGCCGCCGCCGCGTCGCCCGCGTTGCCCTGCGCGGCGCCGTGCAGCAGCGACCGCACGGTGAACTCGCGCATCCCGGTCCGGGACGCCAGCTCCCGCAGGTCCTCGATCCAGCGGCCGGTGTCCGGATGGCCGTGCCGCAGTCCGAGCACGCACTGCGCGTCGAGGATGTGGGCGTCGAGCCAGACGTACGGGTCGGCGACCCGGTCCGCCCTGGTCCTGGCATCCGCGAGCAGCTCGAACGCCCCGGCCACCGCGCCCTGGGTTCCGGCCGCGGCGGTGGCCAGCGCCAACCCGCGCGCCGAGATCCCCTCCCAGCACGGATCGCCGAGTTGGCAGGCGCGCGCGAAGGCCCGCCGGAACAGCCGCTCAGCGCCGGCCGGGTCCGACCTGGCCAGCTGCACCTCGCCGCGGAGCGCCTCCGGCAGCGGGAGCACTGCGAGCCAATGGTCGCGCTCGGCCATCGCGATCGACTCGTCGAGCTGCGTCGCGGCCACGTCGAGCTCGTTGCGGAACAGGTTGACCCGGCCCAGCATGGCCTTGGCATAGGCCTCCCGGCGCACGTCCCCCGCCGCCCTCGACACCTCGACGGCGTCGCCCAGCAGGGCCGCGGCGCGCGAGTAGTTGCCGCGATCGCTCTCCACGCAGCCCAAATAGGTCAGGGCCTTCGCCCGCGATGGCTCGTCGCCCGCAGCGCGCAGCGCGTCGGAGAGCCACACCTCGGCGCGGTCGTAGCGAGCGCGCAGGAAATCCACGTACCCCCGTTCCGCGCGGGCGTGCGCGGCCGCCGCGAGAAGGCCGTGCGCCGTCGCGATGTCGTCCGCGTCGCAGAGCAGCGCCAGACCCTCCTCGTCCATGCCGCGCAGCGAGTGGATGAGCGCCTCCGCGAGCGCGATCCGCGAGCTCACGCGGAGCTCGTCAGACCGCGAGGCGTCGGCGAGCCGGGTCGCCGTGCGGAGCGACCGGATGCCCGCGTCCACCGCCCCGGCCGCGATCGCCGCCGATCCGGCCTCGATCACCGCGACCACGGTCGCTTCGTCGGTGACCTCCTGCGGCGCCTCGCGACGCGTCCGCGCCGCCGCCAGCACACCGGGGCCCGGTTCCGTGCCGAGGCGCCTGTGGAAGAGCTCGGTGCATGCCGCGAGCTGGCGCTCCGCGGCCGCGTCGTTGCCGGCGAGCCGGTACAGGCGGATGAGCAGTGCCTGGTGGTTCTCGTCGAGCGGGTTCATCGCGGTGGCGCGCGAGGCGTAGCCGATCGCTGCATCCAGCGTCCCTTGCGACCCGAGGCCGAGCGCGGCCTCGTGGAGCATCGCCTCACTCGCGCCGGCGACCTTCCGCTGCGTGGCCAGCAGCCAGATCTCGAAGGCCGCGGCGCCCCGAAACCCCATGCCCTCCAGCAGGTCGGCGCCGAGACCGGGCAGCTCGACGGCGTCCTGCCACGCGCCTTTCGTCACCACATCGACATCCACGACGGTGCCATCGGCCAGGTCGAGCACGACCGGATCGCCGTCCACGGTGCCGAGTTCGCCGAGCCCGCGGCGGATCTCGGTGAGACTCCAGCGGAGGGCACGTGCCGGGTCGTCGGCGTCGGAGAACAGCAGCGAGGACAGCTGGCTCCGGGTCGGGGGACGCTCGGAGAGCAGCAGGTAGGCGAGCACCGCCCAACTCTTGCGGCTGCGGAACTGGTACCGGCTTCCCGCGCTCCGGTCGATCCGCGGCCGGCCGAGGAGATGGACGGCGGCATGGCCGGTGATGACGTCGTCCATGGGGGCGGTCAACGGTTCCATCGTCCATCTCCTTCCCGCCTCGGGACCGGCCGGCCCGGGAGTTGCCGGATGATCAGGTCAAGCGTGCTCGGTCACGGGGTAGATCTCGTCGGCGACCAGCCCGTGCGCCTCCCGGTGCACCGTGTTGGCCGTCTGCGCGTCCGGGGCCTCGACGAGACAGAAGACCTTGCCGGCCTCCTGATCGACCCAGTACCGCAGGTAGCTGACGCCGTACCTGCCCTGGGTGGCGAGGTCCGCCCGGTGGGCCCCGGCCACGTCGGCCTCGGCAACTCCGCCGTCGAAGTGGTGCACGTCCATGAACAACATGTCGGGTTCCTTCCCGTCGTGGGGCCGACTGCCGTCGTCCCGCCGTGCCACCAGCAGACCGGGCGGCTGTTTGACGTCGCGTTTGACGCCGTCGGCATGTGTCCGGCGTCACAGGGCGCGGGTCGCGCGGCGGCCGGATCGACGGTCAGCGGGCGGGCGTCGGGGAGTCCGCAGCGTACCCGGCGAGAAACACCCGCACGGCCTCGTCGGCGTAGCGGTGCAGTCGCCGCCGGCTCGGCGGCCGGTCGGTCGCGGCGAACATCGCCTCGTTCAACGGCACGGACAGGATCAGGTAATTGAGATTCTGCGCCGCCAGCACCGGGTCGGGCGCGCGCAGCACGCCGCGGCGGGCGAGGCGGCCGATCTGTCGGGCCAGCACCGCGTGCGCCTGCTCGGGTCCGGCTCGGTGCCACGCCCGGGCGAGCTCGGGGAACCGTGCCGCCTCGGCGATGATCACCCGCCGCATCCGGATGACGTCCGGTTGCGTCACGTCCACCACGTGCTGCCGGGCGAAGGCTCCGAGGTCCGCCTCGACGTCGTCGCTGTCCCCCAGGTGCTCGACCATCGTCCTGGTGCTCGCCGCCGTCCGCTCGATGGCATCCCGGACGACGGCGACGAACAGCGACTGCTTGTCCGAGAAGTAGTTGTAGACGGTGACTTTCGATGCTCCGGCACGCGCGGCGATCTCGTCCATGCCCGCCGCCGAGAAGCCGTGCTCGAGAAACACGGCGCCGGCAGCGTCGATGATCGTGCGGCGCTTGCGATCCGCGCGGGCGGTGCCGATGGCTACCGTCATGGATCCTCCGTTCCGGCCGCCTCCCTGGACGGATGTGCTTGCTAGTTGTACTGTACCGTACAGTTCATTGCTCGATCGAGAGGAACCGCCGATGACCGGGTCCGTGGTCCAGGGCACCGTCGCGTCGGCCGACGGTACGGTCATCGCCTTCGAGACCAGCGGCTCCGGACCGGCCCTCGTGCTGATCGACGCCGCCGGTCACCACCGCGGGTTCAGTTCGTTCGACGGGCTGATCCCGCGGCTCGCCACCGACTTCACCGTCTACCACTTCGATCGGCGGGGTCGTGGCGGCAGCGGGGACACGCCGCCGTACGCGCCGCAGCGGGAGATCGAGGATCTCGCAGCCCTGCTCGCCGTGGCCGGCGGATCGGGATTCGTCTACGGCTTCTCGTCGGGCGGTCTGCTCGCGCTGCACGCCGCGGCAGCGGGCGTGCCGATCGAGCGGATGGCGCTGCTGGAGCCACCGATCGACGCCGGCGAGGACGAGGCCGGGCAGGCAGCGTTCACCGCGGGCCTGATGGAGCTCATCGATGCCGGTCACGCGGCGGGGGCGGTCGACTACTACCTCAGCGGCATCGGGGTGCCCGCCGAGATCGTCGACGGCATGCGCGGCACGGACGCGTGGTCCGCGCTGGTCGCCGTCGCGCCGACGCTGGTCTACGACAGCCTGATCAGTACGGCGACCACCGGCCGGCTGCTCGCCGCGGTGCGCACGCCCACCCTGCTGCTCGACAGCGCCGGCAGCAGCGCCGATCTCACCGGAATGGTGGCCGCCGCCGCCGAGCTGCTGCCCGGCGCGACCCACCGGAGCCTGCCGGGCGAATGGCACGGCGTGCCCGACGACGTCCTGGCACCCGCCCTGGCGGCGTACTTCCTCGGCTGACCGGCGACACCCGGCGCGGCGGTCAGAGGTTCGGCACCACCATCGGCGTGCCCGTCACCGGTTCCGGCACGACGATGCTCGGCAGGTCGAAGACCGACTTCATCAGCGGGGCGTTCGACGACGTCCGCCGGAGCGCCTTCCGCGACGACCGCCCCGTCCCTCATCGCGATCCATGCAGACCAGTTGCCCGTACTGCGGTGCCACCGATCCGGACACCGCCACCCGCTCGTCCACCCCGACCAGCGGTGACTTCTACGAGTGCCCCTCGTGCAGCCGGCTCTCGGTGTTCGCCGATGCCGGCGAGCTGCGCCGGCCCACCCAACGCGAACTCGACGAGTCGGCCAACGACTGGCACCGGTCCCGGCAGTCGAAGGTGGTCAGCGGGATCATCGGGTTCGACGCCCGCGGCTGACCACGCGCGGCGCCCCCGGGCGAGGCCAGGCAGCGAGGCCGCCGGTGCGGTGCAACCCCCGCGAACCTCGTCGCCGTCCTGGAGTCAGCCGACTCCGGGAGGAAGACATGAAGCGGTCCCTGCTCGTCGCATCGCTGGCCGGTGCAGTGTTCGTCGTCGCGGGGGCGCCGGCCCTGGCCGGGTGCTCGGGCGGCTCGGGTGACGCGGCCGGAACGGCATCATCCGTCACCGGCGCGTCCGTTGCGGCGCCGGTCGCCGTCGCCGCGGACGCGGGAACCGGGGTGATCGCCCTGCCCACGGAACCGAACCTGATCACCCTGCCCACCGGGCCGAACCTGATCACCGCGCAGGCCTCCGGGGAGGTCAGCGGCACACCGGATGTGGTGACCATCGTGCTCGGCGTCGAGACCACGGACGCGTCGGCGCGGGCCGCACTGGACCGCAACAACGGTCTGGCGGCGGACGCGATCGCCGCGATCAAGGCGAACGGCGTCGCGGACGAGGACCTGCGAACCAGCCGGCTCTCGATCTCGCCGCGGTACGACGACACCTCCACCGTCACCGGTTACCAGGTCTCGAACATCCTGACGGCGACGCTGCGCGACGTCGGCAGGGCGGGGGAGCTGATCGACGCGGTGGGGGCGTCCGCCGGTGACGCGATCCGGGTGCAGCGGATCAGCTTCTCGATCGACGACGACAGCGGGCTGCGGGCGTCCGCCCGCGCGGACGCCGTGCGCCGCGCGCAGGCGCAGGCGCAGCAGATGGCCGACGCGGCGGGCGTTCGGCTCGGCGGGTTGCACGCGATCACCGAGACTCCGCGGTCCTCGACCCAGACCTACCCCGCGACCGACATGGCCGCCGCCCCGACCGAGTCGGTTCCGGTCGAGGTCGGCAGCATCGAGCTCAACGTCGTGGTCCAGGTGGCGTACGAGATCGCGCAGTAGACCGCGCGCCCCGGGTCGGTCGCCGCCGGGCCCACCGCCACGGACGGGGAGCGAGCACAGGGGCAGCGGAACTAGCCTGGGCGGGTGCGACGGACGCGGAGCGCGCGGTTCTACGGGGCGGCCAGCGATCGGCCGGCGGTCGAGTGGCGGTGGGTACACGATCAGCTCGAGACCGCCGGCACCTACTGGGTTGTCGGGCCGACCTCGGGTCACCCGCATCCGCGGCCGGTCTGGGGGATCTGGGCCGACGACCGGCTGCATCTGAGCGTCGGGAGCCCGGCCCTCTCGTCCGGTCTCACCGCGGGAACGCCGGTGACGGTCCACCTGGACAGCGGCACGGACGTGGTCATCGTCGAGGGCACTCGGGGAAACCCGGCCGACACCCGTTCCGCCCCAGCGCTGCTCGCGGCCTACGAGCGCAAGTACGACTGGCACTACGACACCGCCGGCTACGGCCCGCTGGTCACGATCGAACCGTCGAAGGTGCTGGCCTGGCGGTCGGCCGGGTGGGCGGGACGGGACGGGTTCCAGGTCGCGGGCTGCTGGGTCTTCGACGGCGCGGTCGGCGCCTGACCGATCGGTTGCCGGACGCGCGCATTCGCAGGAAGCTGGCTGGATGAGCAAGGACCTGAGCAACACGAAGAACCGGAAGAAGCTCAGCAAGAAGTCGTTCGCGCTGCCCGGGAAGCGGAAGTACCCGATCCCGGACAAGGCGCATGCCCGCAACGCGCTCGCCCGGGTGGCCCAGCACGGCACCAAGGCCGAGCAGCAGAAGGTCAAGTCGGCCGTCAAGAAGAAGTTCCCGGGAATCGGCAAGAAGAAGAAGTCGAAGAAGGGCAAGCGCTGACGCCGGCCGCCGTTCGCGCCGCGGCGGCAGCTCCGGCCGACAGTGGCGATTCCGAGCGACCGCGCTGATCCCGGCCGCGGGCCGCCGACCTCACACCAGGTCGGCGAACCGGATGGGCCCGGTCGTCGCGGTCAGCACGACATTCGGCCCGCTGACGGTCACGGTGCCGCCGGTCACCTCGACGGGCAGGGTGCCGAGCGGGACGCTCAGGACCAGCGTGCTCGCCACCGCACTCGCGGCGGCGGACAGCGCCGGGGTGACGTCGATCCCGGCCGCGGTCAGGTTCTGCACGGCCAGGGTCAGGGTGTTGTTGCTGACCGTGACGTCTGCGGTGCCGCTCACCGGGATCTGCTGACCGAGCAGATCGACGGTGGTCGACACCGTCGGATCGCCGTCCGCGCCGGCCGACCAGACGAGGTCGGGCCGGCCCAGGGCGGCGGAGAGCGCGGTCGCCGGGATCAGCACCTCGGTCGTCGACGACTGCGCGGTGGCGTTCTCGGTGTTCCCGCTGAGGGCGTCGCCGATCGGCACCCGCAGCGACGAGAGTGTCAGCTGCACCCGGGTACCCGGCACGACGTCGCCGGCGACGTCCGCGGTGGTCAGCACGACCTCCGGGTACTCGCCCTGCAACGCGTGCAGCAGGAACGGAAAGCCCTCGATCGACACGTCGGGTGCCGCGGTCAGCCGTCCGCGCGCCTGCACCTCGGTACCCACCCGTGACTCGGCGAGGGCGCGCGCGCCGAAGTCCGCCGCCAGCAGCAGCACGACCAGCACCACCAGGGCGATCACGAGCTTGCGCACCAGCCCAGTCTGCGGGACGGGCCGGTCCGGGCACACCGGGTTGATCCCGCTGCTCCGCGATGTCGCCCGTGGTCTTGCCGGCGCCGTTGGGGCCGAGCACCCCGAGCACGGAGCCCTCGCGCGCCGACAGGCTGACGCGGTCCAGCGCTTGCGTCGTGCCGAAGCGCTTGGTCAGCCCCTCGGCCGGACCGTTCGAGCCGCCCGATCCGCCGCACGGAGCGCGCCCGGACGGACCGCACCGGTTCCGAGCGACCGCACACCCTCCCGCGGCCTTGTGCGCCAGCCCCGAACCAGTGCGGTCGACCGCACGGGGGGCGCGCTGTCCACGCGGACGACCGCGACATCCAGTGCACAAACCAGTGCGCCCTCTTCAAACCAGTGCGGCCGGCTGGAGCGCGGCCGGCAGCGAGCGGCTAGATCCAGCCCCGGTCGGTGGCGATCCGCAGGGCGTCGGCCCTGGTCGAGGCGCCCGTCTTGCCGATGACGGACGAGAGATGGTTCCGCACGGTGCCTTCCGAGAGGTAGAGCCGGGCGGCGATCTGGCCGATCGTGCCGCCGTCGGCCGTCGCGGCGAGTACGTCCCGCTCGCGGCCCGTCAGGGGTGACTCACCGAGCGACAGGCTCTCCACCGCCAGCTCGGGGTCGACGACGCGCAGGCCCGCGTGCACCCGCCGGATCGCGTCCACCAGTTGTTCCGCCGGCGCGTCCTTGACCAGGAACCCGGCCGCGTGCGCCTCCATCGCCCGCCGGAGGTACCCGGGCCGGCCGAACGTGGTGAGGATGATGACCCGGCATGTCGGCAGCCGGCCGGCGAGGGCGGCGGCCGCGGCGAGCCCGTCCATGCCGGGCATCTGCACGTCGAGGAGCGCGACATCCGGCCGGGTGGTCAGGGCCGCGGGTACCACCTGCTCCCCCGTGCCGACCTGGGCGACGACGACGATGTCCGGCTCCAGGCCGAGCAGGGCGGCGAACGCGCCCCGGATCAGCGCCTGGTCGTCGGCGAGCAGCACCCGGATCGCGCCGCCGCCCTCCCGGATCGCGCCGTCCGCGGGCGCCGGGGACTCAGTCACCGGGGTCGCCCCGCGGATCCGCCGGGGACGTCCGGGCCACCGGGGCGGAATGCAGCCTGTCCGAGCCGGCCGGGCGACGCGGCGCTGCGTGCAGCGCGACGGCGACCCGGAATCCACCGCCCGGCACCGGCCCGGCCTCGAGGCGCCCGCCCGCGGCCGCGACGCGATCCGCCAGCCCGCGCAGGCCGATCCCGGCCGGCCCACCATCCGCGCGGGCGGCGACTCCCGTTCCGTCGTCCACGATCTCGATCGTGTCCGCGGTGACCGTGACCCGGCAGCTGCGGGCGCACGAGTGGCGCACCACGTTGGTGACCGCCTCCCGGACGACGTACCCGAAGAGCTGCCGCGCGGCCGGATCCACCGAGTCCACGGCGCCGGGCAGCTCAGCGCGGATGCCGGCCGCGCGCAGGACGGCCGCGGCCACCGCGAGCTCGGCCGCGAGCGACACCTCCCGGAAGCCCGACGCCGTGGCCCGCACGTCGTTGAGGGCCTCGCGCGCCAGCCGCTCGACGTCGCCGATCTCGCTCGCCGCGGCGGCGTCGTCCCGGCCGACGAGCCGCCGGGCCAGCCCGGCCTTGACGGCGATCGCCGTCAGCGAGTGGCCGAGGATGTCGTGCAGGTCCCGGCCGATGCGTTCGCGCTCCGCGGCGACTGCCGCGATCGCGAGCTGGTCGCGGGTGGCCCGCAGCTCGATGGTGAGCCGGATGTTGCCGGCGAAGCCCACCATGAACGCGGTGAGCGCGACGAGCGTGAGCGCCAGCTCCCAGCTCAGCGGTTCGCCCGCGAGCTGATCGATGATCAGCATCAGCGCGGCCAGCGCGACGCCGATGCCCATCGCCCCCTCGGCCGGGAGCAGCATGCCGCCGGCCACCGCGACGAAGATCCACATCCCCGAGGTGGCCGTGCCGGTGACCCAGAACAGCGGGATGGTCAGCAGGAACAACGTGCCCACGACGGCCACGCGGCGCCCGAGCGGCGCCTGCATCACCCGACCGGGAAACAGGATGTAGCAGGCCGAGAACGCCAGCAGCAGGCTGAGCGAGCCGGCCTTGACCGCGGGCGACAGGTCGTCCGCGCCCAGCACCGCGACGTAGTAGGGGACCAGGAACAGCTGCGCGACCAGCGCGCCGAGGGCCCACCGCCGGCGTCCGGTGATCCGGTCGTGGGCCGCCTGCGCCGGACCGATCGGCAGGGCCTCGAACGGGGGCGTGGTCGGGGAGCTCACTGGGCCATTCTCGCGCCGCGGCCGGCGAAACCGGCGCCCCCGCCGGAACGGGGGGCGCCGGTCCGGGGGACCACGGCGGTCAGAGCTTCCGGCCGGAGCGGGCGTAGGCCAGGATGCCCGCGGCACCGAGGAGAAGGGTCCAGCCGGTGAGCACGAGCACCGCCGTGAGGGGCACGCCGGTGCCGGCGAGCACGCTGCGGCCGAGGTCGGCGAGCCAGTAGGACGGCATCACCTTCGCCACGCCCTGCAGGAACGTCGGGAACGCCTCGACCGGGAACCACAGGCCGCCGAGGATCGACAGGCCGAGATAGGTGATCATCGAGATCGGCTGCACCGCGTCGACGGTGCCCGCGAAGCCGATCACCAGTCCCAGCACCGCGAACGGGATCAAACCCAGCCACACCGCGACCCCGGTGCCGAGCCACTGTCCGGCGTCGAGCTCGACGTGTCCGACGGTCGCGCCGGCGAGGAACACCAGGACCAGCGCGGGGAGCGTGACGAGCATGGACACCACGGCCTTGGCGACGAGGTAGGACTGCGCGGGCAGCGCCGTGAGCCGCAGCTGGCGGTTCCATCCCGTCTGCCGCTCGGTGGCCACCCTGGAACCGGTGTTGATCGCCGCGCCGATGCAGCCGAACGACGCCATCGAGACCATCAGGTAGGCAACGACGCTGAGCCCGTCGGGACCGTCCTGGCCCTGGTACAGGTTGGCGTACAGCAGGAACAGCAGCAGCGGCAACGCGACGGTCAGCACCAGGAAGCGGGTGTTCCGGTAGGCGTTGCGCGTGGACAGCAGCGCGTAGCGGGCGGTCATCGCGACGGTGCCGCCGGTCGGCTGCAGGTCGGTGGTGGTCATCGCTGGGACTCCTCGCGGGCGGCGGCGGTCAGTTGCAGGAAGGCGTCCTCGAGATTGCCTGCGGCGATCTCGATGTCGTGCGCCTCCGGATGCTCGGCCAGCAGGGCGCGCAGCGCCGTGTCCGAGTCGCTGCAGTGCAGCAGGACGCGCGTGGCCTGCCGCTCGGCGCCCAGCACGCCGGTCAGGTGCAGGAGCTCGTCGGCGCCGGCACCGGGCACGACGGCCGAGATCGTCCGCCCCGCAACGCTCGCCTTGATCTGCGCGCCGGTGCCGTCCGCCACCAGCACGCCGTCGGCGATCACCACGACGCGGTCGGCGAACGCGTCGGCCTCGTCGAGGTAGTGGGTGGCGAACAGCACCGTCCGGCCCGCGTCCGTGTAGGCACGCATCGACGCCCAGAAAGCCCGCCGCACCTCGACATCCATGGCCACGGTGGGCTCGTCGAGCACCAGCAGGTCGGGATCGGGGACGAGCGCCATGGCGTACCGCACCCGCTGCGCCTGGCCCCCCGAGAGCTTGGTCGTCTTCTGGTTCGCGATGTCGGCGATCCCCGCCATGTCCATGGCGCGCTGGACGGGCATCGGCGAGCGGTGCAGGGCGGCGATCATGCTCACCATCTCGCGCACCGTCATGTCGGGCAGCAGCGCGCCGCCCTGCAGCATCGCACCGACCCAGCCGGCCCGGACGGCGTCCACCGGGCGGCGACCGAAGATCGTCACCGAACCGGCATCGGGCCGGGTGAGACCCAGCATCATGTCGATCGTGGTGGACTTGCCCGCGCCGTTCGGCCCGAGGAAGGCCACCACCTCTCCGGCGCCGACGTCCAGGTCAACCCCGCGGACCGCCCGGATGTGCCCGAAGCTCTTGTGCAGGCCGGTGAGTCGGACCGCCGCACCGTCGGCAACCGTGTGCTCTTTCGTCATGAATCGATCGTGTCCCCGCCGCGCGGGCGGGACGCAGGCCGCGCGTCACGACCTCGACATGACATCTGTCATGCGTGCCGGCACAGTCGTCGATCCGTGGTCAGGAGCCGAGCGCCGCCGGCCCCGCGCACACCACCGCAGCGGCAGCCGCAGCGGTGACCCGGGTCGCCGCGGGGACGGTCAGCGCAGCGCGGCCGACACCGGGCACTGGAACGCGTCCCGACCGGCCAGGCCCACCCGGTTGAGGTACGACGCGACGATCGCCCATGCCCGCAGGATCGTCACCTCGTGGTACGCGATCTGCATCTGCTCGCAGTAGGCGCGCACGATCGGCCGGGCGCGTCGCAGGTTGGGCCGCGGCATGCTCGGGAACAGGTGATGCTCGATCTGGTAGTTCAGGCCGCCCATGGCGACGCTCGCGACCCCCCCGCCCGACACGTTGCGGGACAGCAGCACCTGGCGACGCAGGAAGTCCATCCGGGAGTCGTGCGGCAGCACCGGCATGCCGATGTGTGCGGCGGAGAACGCCCCGCCCAGGTACAGGCCCATCACCGCGAGCTGGACCACCAGGAAGACCGCCGCCAGGCCGGCGGGCAGGAACACGAACAGCACGGCGGGGTACGCGACGAAGCGCACGGCCAGCATCGCCATCTCGGTGCGCCGCCGCTTCATCGTCTTGCGGGTCACCACGGCCTGCGCGCTCTGCGCGTGCAGGTTGAGCGCCTCCACCATCAGCAGCGGGAAGAACCACCAACCCTGGTGCTCGCGCAGGAAGCGGCCCACCGCCGACTTCGGCGGCGGCGCCGGGTAGAAGTGCACCACGGACGGCGAGATGTCCGAGTCCTTGCCGATGGTGTTGGGCGTGGCGTGGTGCTTGTTGTGCTTGTTGTTCCACCACGACAGGCTGACGCCGCCGATCAGCGTGCCCATGAGCAGCGCGGCCAGCTCGTTGGCCCGGTTCGACTGGAAGATCTGCCGGTGCGCGGCGTCGTGGCTGAGGAAGACGATCTGGGTCAGCACCACGGCCAGCGCCACCGCGATCGCGACCTGCGCCCAATGATCGCCGATGAAGGCGAAGGCCACCCACACGCCGGCCAGCGCCGCCAACAGCAGTAGGCCCTTGACCGCGTAGTAGCCGTAGCGGCGCCGCATCAGGCCCTCCTTCTGCATCGAGTGCAGGAGGGTGGAGTACTCGGAGGCGACCCGATCGGAGGTTCTCGATCTCGCGGGTCGGTCTAGGGCGGTCGTCACAGCAAGCATCCCTCGGGGGTGTCGGTGAAGAACGTCAGATGGACCAACCGCCGGGACTGGCCGGACGAGGATCGTCTCGATCCGGCTCGCGGGGTCTCGAAACACCGCATGCTGCCCATCGCCAGCGGGATCACTCCTCGTGTTCGGAAATTCGCGGGTCACGGGCTGGCCGGGCGCACGTGCGCACCCGGCTGAAACCTACCTCAGAGGACCCGGCTGGACGGCCGGGCACTCCTGGCTCTACGGTGGAGACCTACAACGTAGACATTACGCGTAGGCCTACACCTCGGCAACCGATGGGAGGGCCGTGGCCACGACCCGGGGTCCGTCCCGCCGGCATGGCCGGCCCTCTTCCGCGACCCCGACACCCGCCGATCGCGCG
Source organism: uncultured Actinomycetota bacterium (assembly GCA_963844455.1). Taxonomy (GTDB): domain Bacteria; phylum Actinomycetota; class Actinomycetes; order Mycobacteriales; family Nakamurellaceae; genus Nakamurella. The sequence continues at coordinate 77,102 of CAWJOH010000002.1, read as the reverse complement.
CCCCTGACGCGCGAGCGGGTGCTGCGGACCGCGCTCGCGATCGTCGATGCCGACGGCGTCGACGCGTTGTCGATGCGGCGGCTCGCGAACGAGCTGCAGCGTGACCCGATGTCGCTCTACCGGCACGCGGCGAGCAAGGCGGCCCTGCTCGACGCCGTGACCGAGCTGGTGCTCGACGAGCTGGTCGTGCCCGAGGTCGACGGATCCGACTGGGAGAGCGCCCTGCGGGCGGTCGCCGAGAGCTTCCGGTCGGTCGCGCTCGCCCACCCGCGGATGGTCCCCCTGCTGGTGACCAGGCCTCTGGCGACGCCGTTGGGGCTCCGGCCGGCCGGCACGTTGCGGGCGCTGGAGGAGATCCTCGACCTCTTCGTCGCCGCCGGCTTCTCGCCGGCGGACGCGCTGCACGCCTACCGGCTGTTCATCGGCTTCCTGCAGGGCCATGCCCTCAACGAGGTCCAGGAGCTCGTCGAGAACCCCGAGGAGACGGACGACCTGCTCCGGTTGGGGCTGCACCACCTGCCGCTCCGCGACTTCCCCCGGATCCGCGCGCTGGCCACCGATCTGGCGGACTACGACGGCCAGCTGGAACTCGACCAGGGCCTCGACATCATCCTGGGTGGCCTGCGCGCCCAGATCGCCGGCCGCGCGGGCTGACCTCGACGCGGCCGACCTGCCCGCATCCCGCACGGCGGGAGTCGGATCACCGACCGCCCCCGACCAGCCCGTCACTGTTCCGGCAGCGGCGAGCGCCGGGACGCGAGTTCATCGGCGTACTCGTCGAGGTCCTGCCCACGACGGAAGGCCCGCGCGCGCAGGGCGTCGAGTGCGTCGATCGCGGGCAGGTCCAGATGCACGCTCAGCATGCCGATCGCGATCCAGACCCGTTGCCGCCTGAGCGCGGGCGGGCTGTTCAGCCAGGCCGGCTCGTCGGACTCCGGGACGGCACCGCCGATGGAGTCCTGCTCGCCGGGTGCCGCCAGCACGGCGCCGACCGCCTCCGCGGCGGCGTAGGCGTCGTCGACGATGGTGGCGGAGAGCTCGCGGTCGTTCCGGAAGTTCAGGTCGAGGGTGCCGAACTCCGCGTACCGGTACCGCAGCGGCACCGACAGAACGGCGTGGTACGGGGTGCGCGTGGTGAGTTCCTCGAACAGCTGCGGCCACGACGCCGCGAGCCGCGCCTCGGGGGCGAAGACCGGGCGGCCGGTGGCGACGGCCTGCAGGCACGGTCCCTCGCCGACGGTGAACTGCAGCCGCTCGGCGATCGCGGCGGCGTCGTCGCTGGCGCCCAGCGGGATCCGCAGGGCCCGATCGGCGATCACGCTGATCCCGGCACCGGCGACCTCCGGCAGGAGTTCGACGACGGCCCGCGCCATGCGGACCGGCAACAGCTCCGCGCCGGCGAACTGCGCCGGCTGCCGGTCGGTCAGCCGGTGGAAACGGTCGGCGAACGTCATCGCACCGGCCGTCTCCGGCCACGCCGCGGCGCGGCAGGTCGGGCTGCCGGTGTCTTCAACGCGCTGGTCTGGTTCATGGGCTGGGCCGGATGATTCGCTGTTCGTCGTCTCGTCGGGCTGGCTGGTTCGTCGGCTGTCGCGAGGTGGCGCGAACAGAGTTTCCCCGACCGTGGCCCGGTCAAGCACGCTCCCGCGCCGGAGTCGGATCGGCGGGCCGCGGCTCACTCCGGGGCGATGAGCCCGCCGTCGGTGAGTCCGGCCAGGCGTCCGGTGGCGATGAGTTCACCGGCGAGGACGGCGACGCGCACGTTGTGGTCCTGCGAGTACCGGCGCAGCACGGCGAAGGCGCGATCGGCCGTGAGCCCGTAGCGGGCCATCAAGATGCCCTGCGCCTGGCCGATCGTGTTGCGGGCGTCGATCGCCCGCCACATGTTCCGCTCCACACCGGCGTGAGCCAGGACCACCGACGCATACGCGGCCACCACCCTGGCATCCTGCAGCGTGGCCTCGTCGAAGTCGCGGGGCGTGCTCGAGTACAGGCTGAGGGCGCCCAGCCCGGTGTCGGTGAACAGGTGCACCGCCAGCAGTGACCGGACGCCCAGGCCCGCGGCGAGCGGCGCCCATCGCGGCCAGCGGTCGTCCCGGCCGAGATCACGGACGAGGAAAACGCCCTCGGACCGGACGGCGTCGAGACAGGGACCCTCGCCGAGCTCGTACTGCAGCTCGTCCGCCTTGAGGATGCGATCGTCCGAGTAGGCGATGGTCTCGACGGCCTTGCCCGGCCCTCGGGCGGTGATCGACGCACCATCGCAGCCGGCCGCCCGGACCGCGAGGTCGATCACGGCACGAAGTGAGCCCTCCGGCGAACGAGCCGCCGCGGCGGCCCGCACGGCCTCCGCCATGGTCTCGGCGGACAGGCGCGCGTCCGCGTCGTCCCCTCTGCTTTCCATGCTTTCTCCCGCAGCCAACTCGACCCGAGAACGGCACGTCGATTATGCCGCGTGCGGGCCGTGCCCGGCACGTGCCAAGCCCGATCCGGGACGGGACGCGGATCGGCGAGCCCGACCCGCATCGCCGCGTCGAGTTCCCGGGCCCTCATGGTGGCGTTCAGATCGACGATCTCGGGTTCGCCCCCGATCCAGCTGCCGAAGGCCCGGGCCGCGCTGAGCACGTAGCCGAGACGACAACATCGCGCAGCGCCTGATTGACCGGGTGGCGGGCGGCACCGAGAATGCCGATGTGCAGGGGTCTGCCGGTCGGCATCAGGACGCCACCTCGGTCGCCGCACCCGTGCGGGCGGCGGTGACGACGGCCTGTTCGACGAGGAGGTTGCGCAGCCCGTCGGCGAACGACGCGGGCCGGGGAAGCCGGTCCAGCCCGGCGATCTCGTCGAGAAACGCCCGCGCCTGGTAGGTGAAGAACTCCTGGCCACCGTGGCCGATGCCGGGGAACGGCATCGACTGGCCGGCCGCGACGTACGGATGCGCGGGACCGACGACGACGCGCCGCCAGCCGTTCGTGGTCGGGTCGGGGGCGCTGTCCATGAATCCGAACTCCGCCGCGCGGGTCAGGTCGAACCGTGCAGCCGCCTTGCTGCCGAACACCTCGAATGCGAGATCGTTGGGATGACCCCACGCGACCCGGGAGATGGAGAAGGTGCCGGCGGCACCGCCGGCGAACTCGGCGACGAAGGTCGCGATGTCGTCGTTCGTCACGGCTTCGCGCTGCTCCGACACGGCGACCCCGGCCGCGTGGCCGAGCGTGGCGCCGAGCGGGACGGGGCGGTCGCCGATCACGATCGGCAGCGCGGCCCCGTTGATGCGGACGATCGGGCCGGCCAGCTGTTCGGCCAGATCGATGAGGTGGCTGCCCAGGTCCGCCAGGGCGCCCGAGCCGAGCGGCCCGGTGTACCGCCAGCTCGTCGGCGCGTCCGGCCGGGCGGCGTAGTCGCACCAGTAGCGGCCGTTGAAGTGCAGCACCTCACCCAGGTTGCCCTGGCGGATCTGCTCACCGATCGCGCTGGCCGCCGGTGAGCGACGGTAGGAGAAGCCCGTCGCGGCAACCGTTCCCGCCCGCTCCGCGGCCGTCACCATGGCGCGCGCGTCGTCGACCGTGGGGGCCAGCGGCTTCTCGCACAGCACGTGCTTTCCCGCCGCGAGCAGGCCCTCCGCGATCTCCCGGTGCAGGTGGTTGGCGACCACGATGCTCACGGCGTCGACGTCGTCCGCCTCGGCCACGGCCTGCCAGCTCCGCTCGGCACGCTGGAACCCGTAGCGCTGCTGGGCGTGTGCGGCGAACTGCTCGTTGACGTCCGCGATCGCGACCAGGCGGATCGCCGGTGCGTCCGTGCCGAACACCGTCTGCGCGGTGCGGTACGCGTGGGCATGCGACCGGCCGGCCATGCCCGCGCCGATCACGGCCACGCCGATGGAGCCGTCGGAGTCCGTCATGGGACCAGATTCTCTCGGAGGGATGCGAACGCGGTCGGCGGCCGAGCCGCGAATCGACCGTACTAGTAGGTCGGTCTGCGCCTGGGCGGTGCGAGCGGCCGTCGAACGGCTCGACGCGTCCCGCAACGTCCCACGCGACGTGGTGCTCGAACCCCGACTGGTCGTCCGCGGCACCACCGCGCGGGCCGCGGTCGGTCGCCGGAGTCGGCTCCTGGTGATGCGCAACGGACTTCGCGAACGGTGGTCGGAGACCGCGGGATCGCCGGTGCACACCGGCCGTGGGTGCCGATCCGGTCACGGAGCTCGACCCGGTGAGATGCAGCGCCCTGCCGGTAAACTCGGACCGGCGGGCGGGCGATCGGCAGGGCCGGCAGACGGTCCCACGCGGCCGTCACCGGCGGTGCGTGGCCGGCCGAAAACGTCGACCCACCTGAGGCGATGGCGGGAGGACGGATGAAGGTGTTGTTCCTGGACATCGACGGCGTCTGCAACTGCGTCGGCACCCGGCAGAGCTACCTGGGCTTCGTGGGCATCGACCCCGAACTGGCGGCGAGAGTCGCCGGGATCGTGGACGACACCGGGTGCACGGTGGTGCTGTCCTCCTCCTGGCGCCACTTCGACGGCGGACGCGAAGAGGTCGACCGGATGGTCCATCCGACCTTCGACATCACACCCTCGGTCAAGGGCGGCTTCCGGGGGGAGGAGATCGCCCTGTGGCTCGAGCGGCATCCCGACGTCGAGAGCTACGCCATCCTCGACGACAACGACGACTTCCTCGAAGGGCAGCCACTTTTCCGGACAACGTGGTCCAGCGGCATCACCGCCGAGATAGCGGCGGAGGTGGCGGCCCATCTGAATGCGGGTGCCAGGGGCCGGACCGACGACCCCGCGGAAGCCTGACGGCGGGCGGCGGTTCGCCGACCGCCGGTTTCGGGCCGGCGCGACCGGTGGCGAGAACCCTTCCATGGCAGGCTTTTCCCCTGCGGAGTGCCGCGCGCGGCGCCGACGCGGGATGCGCGCCGATTCCTGGGTGACGGGAATCTCCCCCGCCCGATGCCGCGACCGGATCAGCAACCGCGTACCCTGGACACAGACGGGGCCGCCGTGGCCGCGTCGAGGTCGTTGCTGTGACGCGAATGCCTGCATTCGATCGTCGCCTGATGGTCCTGGGTCCGCCCGGTCCGCGAATCGATCAGCATCGCGGCCACCGACCCACCCACTTCGTGAGGACTGTCTTCTTCGATGAGCACCACCAACTCTTCTGCTTCCGCGCGCCCGCGTTCCGGCGCGCGTCCCGATCGCTCCGCATCCGCCGGCGCCTCGGGCAGCTCGCGTCGCCGCTCACGCGGTCCGCGTCGCCCGGATCGCGGCCCCGTCGACGGCGTCGCATCCGGCGCGCAGGGCCGGGGTCCCGCGGCCGGCAGCGCGTACGCGGTCGGCGCGTTCGCGGCAGGCGGCAGCGCCGCGAACCTGCGCGCCCGCCCCGCCGGCGACCGCTCGTCCCCGGCCGCGCCGGCACAGCACGCCGGCAATGAATCGACGGCCGCCGGTGGCGGCCGTCGCCGCCGGCGGGGCGGGCGATCCGCCGGCCCGTCGGCGGGAACCCCCGCGACCACCCCCGCCACCACCCCCGCTATCAGATCGGTGATCACCCCTGCGATCACCGGCGCCGACCTGACGCCGACCGTCGCCGGCCCCGACGCGCCCGGCTTCGCCGCCCTCGGCGTCCCGGCCGGGCTGCTGCCCGTGCTGTCCACGCTCGGTGCCGAGACCCCGTTCCCGATCCAGGCCGCCACCCTGCCGGCCACCCTGGCCGGCCGCGACGTGCTCGGACGCGGCAAGACCGGCTCCGGCAAGACCATCGCCTTCGCCGTGCCGATGGTCGCCCGGCTCACCGGCGGGCGCAGCACCGCCGGTCGCCCGCGCGGCCTCGTCGTGCTGCCCACCAGGGAGCTGGCCCTGCAGGTGCAGCGCACGGTGCAGCCCCTGGCGGCTGCGGCCGGCCTGACCACGGTGACCGTGTTCGGCGGCGTCGGCTACGGCCCGCAGCGCGCGGCGCTGCAGCGCGGAGTCGACATCGTCATCGCCTGCCCCGGCCGACTCGAAGACCTGATCTCCCAGGGCGTGTGCCACCTCGGCGACGTCGAGGTGACGGTGCTGGACGAGGCCGACCACATGGCCGACCTGGGATTCCTGCCCGGCGTGCGACGCATCCTGCGGGCGACCCCGGCCGGTGGCCAGCGACTGCTGTTCTCGGCCACCCTCGACAACGGGATCTCCGTGCTGGTCAAGGACTTCCTGACCGATCCGATCCTGTGCGCGGTCGACGAGGAGACCTCACCGGTGGCGACGATGAGCCACCACGTGCTCGCCGTCGACCAGGGCGATCGCGGCCAGGTGATCCGCGAGCTGGCGGCCGGCGACGGCCGGCGGATGCTCTTCACCCGGACCAAGCACGGCGCGAAGAAGTGGGCGGCCACCCTGAACAAGTGGGGGATCCCGGCGGTCGACCTGCACGGCAACCTGTCCCAGAACGCCCGGGAGCGCAATCTCGCCGCGTTCTCCTCCGGCGCGGCACGCGTCCTCGTCGCCACCGACATCGCGGCGCGTGGCATCCACGTCGACGACGTCGAGCTCGTCGTGCATCTCGATCCGCCGACCGAGCACAAGGCGTACCTGCATCGGTCCGGACGCACCGCCCGCGCCGGCGCCGGCGGCACGGTCGTGACGATCATGCTGCCCGAGCAGGCCGCCGATGTCAGGGGACTCATGCGTCAGGCCGGCATCACGCCCGCGACCACCTCGGTGGCGCCGGGACACCCTGCGATCGGTCGGCTTGCCGGCTGATGGCCCCTTGCATCGGCAGGTCGACCGCCGGTCCGTGACCCCACGGTCTCGGAACCGCCGTTCGGTCTGGCGCCGGATGTCGACCTGGCGGGATGATTCTCGAATCAAGGAATCGGGCCGACGTCGGCTGATCAGCCGGGACGGAGGGATCCGGTGGGTTCGCGGACCTCGACGCTGAAGTCGACCGCGAAGCGTGCCGGCAATCGGATCGGCGTGTGGATGTACCGGACGCTCGACGGCCGCATGTCCAGCGGCAGCAAGGACGTCACGGTGCTGCTCATCACCACGCGGGGCCGGCGGACGGGAATTCCGCGGTCGACGTGCGTGCGATACCTGCAGACCCCCGAAGGGTTCGTGGTGTGGGGCACCGGATCCGGCTCGCCCCGTGACCCGGACTGGTTCCGCAACCTGCGCAACGCGGACGTGGCCGAGGTCCAGGTGAGGGCACGACGACTGCAGGTTCGGCCCAGAGAAGTGCTGGGCGAGGAGCGCGAGGCGACCTGGCGCGACGTCGTGCTCGCTCAGGCACCGGAGGTCGCCAAGTACGCGCGAAAGGCCGGCCGAACCATCCCGATCGCCGTGCTGCTTCCGGTCGAAGACGAGGCGCCCGGCTAGCGATCGCATCCTGCGGGGACACCCCGCGAAGCCGCAGGAGATCGCCCGGCGGCTGACCTCCAAGGGGTTCCAGCCCGAGCGACGTGAGGCGAGGGCGCCGTCACGCCTCGAGGTCGGGGTCCTCCTCGGGCTCGAACGTGTCCGGCTCACCGCGAGACGTCAGACCTATTCCCGTTTCGCGGTTGGGAATCTCATCCCCGCGCTGATCCGTCGATTCCGCCGCGGCCGAGTCCTGTGGCTCGCCCATCTGTGATCCTTTCCGTGGATCAGTTCAGGCGACTGAGGAGGTCGTCCGCCGCGGACTGCAGCTCCTCTGCGTAGCGCCGGTCCTGATGGGTCTGCTCCTCGTAGGTCGCGAGCCGATCGCTGACCCTGCTCAGCAACGACGAGAACGCCCGCACCTCGGCCTCCGACAGCTTCACTTCAGTAGCCATCGCCGGGCTCCTTCCAGACGGCGGATCGGCTTGAAACCTGCCTCCCACCAGCATCCTGCGCGGTGCGAGCCGGCACAAGAAGGCGGCTGGTCCGGATCGCGGAAGCGCCCCTCCGGCCTGGGCTCGCGCACGTGCACGAACACCCGAACCCGGGTCAGTGCGCGGCCATGTCGCGGTTGCCGGTGACCGGGACGGCCGGCGCGTCATTCCGCGGCCCGCCGGTGGCAGGCTCGGGGACCGCGGATCGCTGCAGGACCGTGGTCGAGCTCGGCGCGGGGGCTGCCGTGTTGTGCTCCAGGAAGCGCAGCAGCTCGACGGGGAACGGAAGCACCAGCGTGGAGTTCTTCTCTGCCGCGACCGACACGATCGTTTCCAGGAGCCGGAGCTGAAGCGCACCCGGCGTGTCGGCCATCGTCGCCGCGGCCCGGGCGAGCGTCTCGGACGCCTGCAGCTCGCCATCTGCCGAGATGACCCGCGCACGCCGCTCCCGCTCGGCCTCGGCCTGGCGGGACATCGACCGTTTCATCGTTTCGGGCAGGGCCACATCCTTGACCTCGACCCGATCGATATGGATTCCCCAGTCCAGCGCGGGACTGTCGATCATCAGTTCCAGGCCCTGATTCAGGCGTTCACGGTTGCTCAGCAGGTCGTCCAGATCGCTCTTGCCGATCACCGACCGCAACGACGTCTGGGCGACCTGCGACACCGCGAACATGTAGTCCTGCACGTTCACCGTGGCCAGGACCGGATCCAGCACCCGGAAATAGACCACCGCATCCACGCGGACCGTCACATTGTCCCGAGTGATGCCGTCCTGGGCGGGGACGGGCATCGTGGTGATCTGCATGTTCACCTGTCGCAACCGGTCCATGACCGGCACGATCATCGTCAGCCCTGGCCCGCGGCTCTCGCCGCGCAACCGCCCGAACCGGAAGACCAGGCCTCGCTCGTACTGTTGCACCACCCTCGCCGACATCGCCACGCCGCTCACGACCACCAGCAGCACGACGGCAAGCACGATCCACCAGAGGTCCACCTGAACCAGCCTCCGATCAGGGCTGCTCCCTCTCCCGCCGAGGCTAGTCCCGTTCCGGCTCTTCTGGTTCGGCAATCCCGTCGAGCAGGCAGCCGACGTCGGGGTTCTCATGCCTCAGACGGGCATCACCGCGGCGACCACGGCGGTCTCGCCCGGCCACCCCGCGATCGGGCGCCTCGCCCGGCTGACCGCCTACCGCGCGAAGAGGCGCTGCACGGCCAGCTGGAGCACATCCTCGCGGCTGCGCGCACCGTGGTCCGCGGCGATGAAGTGGTCGCCGATGGCGAGCGAGAAGGCGATCATGCTGCGCACCTCGATGTCGTCCGCCTCCTCGCAGACGAATCCGAACTGGGCTCGCAGGTAGTCCATCCGCCGGTTGTCGACCCGCCGGAGGCGTTCCTCGACCGCCGGCTCGCGACGCGACCAGTCGCGGATCGCCAGGTCGATCGGCAGCAGTTCGCTGGAGAAGGTGAGCTCGCCCGCTCGCCGAGCCCTGGTCATGGCGTCGCCGCCTTCGGCCTCGACGCGCTCGATCACCTCCACGGTGCTGCGCCGCTCCCACGTGTCGAGCATCTCGTCGAGCAGCGCGCGGCGGTCGTCGAAGTAGCCGTAGAAGCCGCCCTTGCTGACCCCCTGCGCGCGGGCCAGCGACTCGATCCGGACCGCGTCCGGTCCACCCGCGGCCAGTGCCCGCAGGCCCTCCTCGATCCACCGATGCCGGGGCGTGCGCGCCAGCGCCACCGTGACCTCCTCCGCGGGCCGCCTTCTATACGGCACCGTACAGAAGCTGCTAGCCTGCTCCGATATACGGAACCGTATAGATGGGGAGGACGGATGAGATTGCCCCGCGCCGCCCACACGTCGCTGCCGTGGCGCATCCACGAGCTGACGCCCGACTTCGCCGTGGAGGACGTGTGGGCGCTCCCCACTCCCGGAGGTCCGGGTGAGTTGCCGCGCCTCGTCTCGCAGATGGTGGCCGGTGACTTTCCGGCACCGGACGCCCCGGTGCTCGTCCGCGTCCTGTGGGCGGCGCGGTGGAAGATCGGACGGCTCCTGGGGTGGGACGGCCGCGACGCGGGCGTCGGCGGCAGGGTCGCCTCACTGCGCGATCGCCTGCCGGCCGAACTCCGCGCCGCACCGACGGGGCCGGACTTCCCCGACCTGCCGTTCACCTCGGTGTTCCTGCTGGACGACGAGTGGGCGGCGGAGATGGCGAACCGCACGGTGCACACGGTGATGCACATCGGCTGGGTCCGCGACGAGGACGGCGGCTATCGGGGCCGGATGGCGGTGCTGGTCAAGCCGAACGGATGGTGGGGGGCGGCGTACATGGCCGGGATCCGGCCGTTCCGTCATCTGATCGTCTACCCGGCGCTGCTGCGCGACATCGAGCGCGGCTGGCGGGCGTCGGAGCCCGCGTCCCGAGGCGGCCCGCCCGGCGACACGCTCGGCGACTAGGCGGAGCTCGGCATGCCGGCCGGGTCCGAGACCGACGCTTCGACGGATCGTTTCCGGTGCGGCCCCGCGTGATGCCTGCGCAGGATGCAGGGATCGGCGTCCTCGGCGTAGCCGCACCGCGGGGTGTGGCACGTGCCGCAGCGGGCGACCAGCTCGTTCGGGTCGAAGAGCCTGTCGATCACGACGAGCTCCCAGACGTGCCGGCAGCCGTCCTTGGTGGGGCGGTTCTCCCAATCCCACGGCCATGCCTGGCTCAGGCGGGCGCCGGTCACTCCGGCAAGGCGGGATCCGGCTTCGGTCAGCACCTGTCCCCCTCCCGGACGCGTGATCGACCACTCGCCGTTCGGGCCTCATGGAACGATGCATTCGGATCGATCCGGCTCGAACGCCACTCAACCAGCCACTCTGTGTAAGAGTAGATGCCCAAATGAGGGCTGTCAGCATGGAGCTGATACCTCATTTGGGTGAAGCAGGAGTCCCATGGAGCCCCTGCACGGCGGAATGCCCGGCGGCCCCCGTCGGTCACTCCGAGAGTGAACGCGGCAGGCCGAACCACGGCAACACGCCGCTCTCGAACCTGGTGAATGCCCATATCCGGTCGTCGGTCAGCGAGAGCACGAAAAGGCCTGTCCCGCGGCGCGTCCCGCCGAAGGAGCGGAGGTACGCGCCGAATGCCGGCTGGCCGTTGGCGCGCGTCGGCACCAGGTCGACCCGCCTGCCCGAGCCGAAGATGCCGGCGAAGAGGCGGCCGACCACGTCGCGGCCCTGGTACTCGAGCGGCAGCGGCGGCATCGAGACGAGGACGTCGTCGGTGAGCACGGCGACCAACGCGTCGACGTTTCCGGACTCGTAGGCGCGCACGAACCTGTCCACGAGCGACCGCTCCGCGGCGGACTCGGGAGCCGGCGCGGGTTCGCGCTCGCCGGTCGTCGGCAGTCGGCGCCGAAGGGTTGCCCTGGCCCGCTTCAGGGCGCCGTTCACGGACTCGACCGTCACGTCGAGCATGCCGGCCACCTCGTGGGCGCGGTAGCCGAGGACGTCGCGCAGGATCAGCACGGCGAGCTGGCGTGGTGGCAGGACCTGCAGGGCGGCCACGAATGCCAGCGAGATGGCCTCCGTCTGCTCGTACCGTGCCTCCGGGCCGAGCGGCGCGGCGAACTGTCCGCGCGGGCCGCCCTCCAGCAGGACATCGGGGAACGGCTCGAGCCAGGGAGTCTCGCCGAGCCGGGTCGGCTCGGGCGGCTCGACCGACGGCATGTCCCACGCCCGCGCCGGGCGCCGGCGGGCCGAGCGGAGCGCATTCAGGCAACGGTTGGTGGCGATCCGATAGAGCCAGCGACGGATCGACGCTCGACCCTCGAACCCCGCGAAGCCCTGCCACGCCGACAGCAGCGCGTCCTGCAGGGCGTCCTCCGCGTCCTGCAGGGACCCGAGCATCCGGTAGCAGTGCACCCTGAGCTCCGGGCGGTACGGCTCGACCACCTCCCGGAAGGCGTCGGCGTCGCCGGCCCGCGCCCGGTCGATCAGGTCGGCGGTTCGCACCACCCCGGCATCCCTCGCTTCCGCGTTCGCGCGCCCGTCTCGGGTTTCATCCTGTCGAGACACCGGCGGAGGAGCGAACCGGGCGGTCGGCCGCCGCCCAGTTTTCCGGCGTGCCGGTGTCCTGATCTTCGACGGCTCGGACGATGCCCCACCCGGGCGACGGGGCACGAGGCCCAGGGCATCCGACTCGTCGCTCCGGCGGGGAACCGCCCTGAGATCGAGAGGACCACGACATGCTGCTGCAGGACAAGGTCGCCGTGATCTACGGCGCCGGCGGGGCGATCGGCGGCGCCGTCGCCCGCGCCTTCGGGCGGGAGGGGGCCAGGCTCTTCCTGACCGGGCGGCGCCGGGCGCCCGTCGACGCGGTCGCCCGTGACATCGACGCCGCGGGGACGGGCCGATCCGCCGACGCGGCGGAGGTGGACGCGCTCGACGAGCTCGCGGTGGAGGGGCATCTGCAGTCCGTGATCGACCGGGCGGGGCGGGTCGACATCTCGTTCAACGCCGTCGGTATCCCGAACGCCGGCATTCTCGGGTCACCGCTCGTCGAGCTGGACGTCGACCACTTCTGCCTGCCGATCACCACCTACGCGACCTCGTACTTCCTCACCGCACGCCTGGCGGCGCGGACGATGATCCCGAATCGGGCGGGGGTGATCATGACCGTCACCACCCTGCACGCGCGGACCGGGATCGTCCTGGTGGGCGGGTTCGGCCCGGCGATGGCCGCGAAGGAGGCCCTGACCCGGGACCTTTCGGCCGAGCTGGCGCCGCACGGCGTTCGCGTGGTCGGCCTGCGGCCGCAGGCCATGCCCGAGACGCCCGCGATCAGGGACGCCTTCGAGCCCCGCGCCCTGGCGTCGGGACTGACCTGGGACCAGTGGCAGGCATCGCTGGCGGCCAGAACCCACCCGCGACGGCTCCTGACGCTCGCGGAGATGGCCGACGTCGCCGCATTTCTCGCGTCCGACCGAGCGAGCGGGCTGACCGGGACGATCGTCAACCTGACCATGGGAAGCCTCGACGACTGAGCCCGCTCCGTCCGGCTCACGGCCCGGAGACCGGGCCGGATCGCCGGGTGTCCGGTGCCGCGGATCCGGCCCGGGCCGGGGCACGCGGCGGATCCGCCGGCCCGGACGGGGCGAGCGGCAACCACACGGTCACCCGCAGACCGGGTGGATCGCCGGCGGGGTCGGCGTCGGCGATCCAGACCGACCCGCCCTGCTGCTCGACCAGCTCCCGGGCGATCGCCAGCCCCAGCCCGCTGCCGCCGCTGTCACGATCACGGGCGTCCTGCAGCCGGACGAACCGTTCGAAGACCCGTTGCCGGTCCTCCGCGGCGATGCCCGGTCCGTCGTCCGCGATCACCACCTGCGCGCCGGTGGTTGCCGGCCCGGTCGTCAGGGTGACTCTCGTCGAGGCGCAGCGCACCGCGTTGTCGACGATGTTGGCCACCGCCCGGTCGATCGCCGTCGGGTCGGCCTCGACGCGGCCCGCCGGTGCGCCGTCCACCGTGACCGGAACCCGGCGACCGGCGAAGCGCTCCGCGATCTCGTCGACCGTGCGCGCCAGGTCGACGGGCTGCCGCGGTGGGGGCGCGGCGTCGTCCAGCCGGGCCAGCACCAGCAGGTCGTTCACCAGGCCCGACAGCCGGTCGACCTCGGCGAGGAGATCGGCGATGTCGGGCCCGTCACCGGTGGCCACGGCCACCTCGAGCTGGGTCCGCAGGCTGGCCAGCGGGGACCGCAGCTCGTGCGCGGCGTCGGCGACGAAGGCCCGCTGTCGCTGCCTGGACGACTCCAGCCGGTCGAGCATGCCGTTGAGAGTCTCGGCCAGGCGCCGGATCTCGTCACGCGAGTCCGGCACCGGCAGGCTGCCCGACGTGCCGGCGCCGGTGATGGCCTCGGCGCCGGCGCGCAGCTGCTCGACGGGTCGCAGTGTCGCGCCGATCAGTCGCCAGGCCACCGCGGCGAGCACCGCGAGCAGCACGCCGTACCCGACGATCAGGGCGAGCCGCACGACCCGGACCGCCTCGTCGATGTCGCCCGCCGGGGTGGCGACGACCACTGTGCTCGGACTCTGCGGATCGCCCGCGGTCACCGCCACCACGCGCATCGGGCCCAGCACCCCGAACCGAGCGCCGGGCACCGTCAGGGGTCCGTCGAGCGCGGCGGCGCGTTCGTCGACGGGCAGCGCGGGCACGAGCCGATCGGCTCCGGCGGAGGCCGCCAGCACCCGGCCCTGGTCGTCGACCACCTGCACCAGGGTGGTGCCCCCGGCCGGTACCGGATCGGGAAGCCGATCGCTGTCGATCAGCGCCACCACCTCCTGCCCGACGTGCCGCGCCGCGTCGTCCGACGCCCGCTCCAGGCCGATCCGGAGCACGACGGTCAGCACGACCCCACCGGCGGCCAACCCGACGGCCAACCCGATGGTGGTCAGCAGCACCAGCCTGGTCCGCAGGCTGGGGCCGCCGGGGCGATCAGCCACCGTCGGGTTCCAGCCGATACCCGACGCCGCGCACCGTTGTCACCGCCTTCCTGCCGAACGGGACGTCGATCTTCCGCCGCAGGTAGCCGATGTAGACCTCGACCACGTTGGCGTCCGACGGACCGTAGGACTCCCACACGTGTTCCAGCAGCTCGTATCTCGCCACGACGTCACCCGCGTGCCGCAGCAGGTACTCCAGCAGGGAGAACTCCCGAGCCGTGAGTTCGATCTCGACCTCCGCGCGCCAGGCCCGCCGGGCCGCGGGGTCGAGTCGCAGGTCACCGGCCGTCAACACCGGCGGTCGCTCGGGGGCGCCGCGACGCAGCAGCGCGCGCAGCCGCGCCACCAGGACGAGGTAGCTGAACGGCTTCGTCAGGTAGTCGTCGGCGCCGACATCGAGCCCGTCGGCCTGATCGTGCTCGCCGTCCTTGGCGGACAGCATCAACACCGGTACCCAGTTCTGTTCCCGGCGCAGGGTGCGGACGACCTCGTAGCCCGACAGCCGGGGCAGCATCACGTCGAGCACCACCGCGTCGTAGCCACCCGCGCGCGCCGAGCCGAGGCCGGTCGCTCCGTCGTGGGCCAGGTCCACCGCGAAACCCTCTGCGCGCAAGCCCTTCTGCAGGGCACGGGCCAGCCGCGGCTCGTCCTCGACGACCAGCACCCGCATGACCAGATCCTCTCTCAAGGTCCTCTCAGCATGCCTGTCGCAGAATCGGCGTGGTTCACATCGTGATCGAACCACCCGCCGAAGCCCGGAACCCCGAGGATGTCTGCCATGGCGCTGACCGCCCATCCCGCCCTGCGCTGGGCCGTGCCCGGCGCCGTCGTCGCCATCGTTCTCGGCGCCGCCGCGATCACCTCGGTGGCGGCGACGGCGCCGCCCACCCTGCCGGCGCGCAGCGCCGCGGAGCTGCTGGTGGACGTGCAGGGCGCCACCGTTCCCGGATTCTCCGGAACGATCGTGCAGAAGGCCGAGCTGGGGCTGCCCGAGTTGCCGGTGCAGATCGGCGGCCAGGGAAGCGCGAGCTTCGGCTCTCTCGTCTCCGGCACCCACACGCTGCGGATCTGGTACGGCGGCGAGGACCGGCAACGGCTGGCCCTGCTGGGCACGCTGGGCGAATCCGACCTGGTCCGGAACGGACCGGACCTGTGGACCTGGTCCAGCGACAGCAACGCCGCCACCCACTACACGCTGCCGCAACGCCCCCCTGGCGCCCCGGCCACGGAGCAACCGGACGTTCCGGCGATGACGCCGCAGGAGGCCGCCGACGCGGCGCTGGCCGCGCTGGATCCGACGACGGCCGTGACCACCGAGGGCACGGACTCCGTCGCGGGGCGTTCCGCCTACGAGCTGGTGCTTGCCCCCAAGGACTCCGGGTCGCTGATCGGCCAGGTACGCATCGCCATCGACGCCGAGTACCACCTGCCGCTGCGGGTTCAGGTCCTGGCAGCGCAGGCGTCAACGCCCGCCTTCGAGGTCGGGTTCAGTGCGATCAGTTTCGAGATGCCCGGCGCGGACCAGTTCACCTTCACGCCACCGCCGGACGCGACGGTGACCGAGTCCACGCTGGGGCAGGGCCTGCTGAGCGGCGTCCAGGACTTCCAGCGCCTCGTCCCGGTCGAGCCCACCGCGGCGCCCGAGATCGTCGGCAGCGGATGGACCTCGGTGCTCGTCGTGTCGATGCCGGCGGCCGCATCCGGCGGCCTGGGATCGATCCTCGGCTCTCTGCCGGTCGTGACCGGACCGTGGGGCAGCGGCCGGTTGCTGCAATCGGCGCTGGTGTCCGTGCTCCTCACCGATGACGGACGGGTGATCGCCGGAGCCGTCACTCCCGAGCTGCTCTACCAGGCGGCCGCGCGGTGACCTCTCCCGTCGTCGAACGAAACGAGCCCGGCCTCCAGGCCGACCCGGGCGACGGGATCGCCGGGTTCGCGGTCACCTCGACGGGCCTGACCAAGCGGTTCCGCGGTGGCCAGGTCGCCGTCGACCAGATCGATCTCGCCGTGCCCGCTGGGTCCGTGTACGGGTTCCTCGGCCCGAACGGCTCCGGCAAGACCACCACCATCAGGATGCTGCTCGGCCTGGTCCGGCCGACCTCCGGCAGCCACACCCTGCTCGGCGGCCGCATCCCGCAGGACTCCCAGCGGGTCCTCCCCCGGGTCGGGGCGCTGGTCGAGGGCCCGGCGTTCCACCCCTACCTGTCCGGCCGCGACAACCTGCGCCGGCTGGACGCGGCCGACCGGACCGCAGACCCGGGGACCTGCGCCGCGCGCATCGCCGGTGCCCTCGACCGGGTCGGGTTGGGCGCCGCCGCGACGAAGCGCTACCGGAACTACTCGCTGGGCATGCGGCAGCGCCTCGGTATCGCCGCCGCCCTGCTGCAGCCTCGCGAGCTGTTGATCCTCGACGAGCCGACCAACGGTCTGGACCCGCAGGGCACCCGCGAGGTGCGTTCGCTGATCAGCGATCTCGCGGCGGCCGGCGTGACGATCATGCTGTCCACCCACCTGCTGTCGGAGGTCGAGCAGATCTGCACGCAGGTCGGCGTGATGCATGTCGGCTCCCTCGTCGCCCAGTCGAGCCTGGACGACCTTCGCGCCAGGGCGGTCCCGCGGATCCGCGTCGAGACCGACCGGCCGGACCTCGCAGCGGAGAGTCTGGCCGCGCTCGGGCTCACCGACATCGCCCGAGAGCGGGGCGGGATCACCGCCACGATCGGCGGTCACCCGCCGACCACCGTCATCGAGACGCTGGTCCACGACCGGGTTCCGGTGCGTGCGTTCGGGCCGGTGCCGGTGAACCTGGAGGACATCTTCGTCACCCTGACCGGGGAGGGGTTCGGAGTCAGTGGCTGAATCTCGGGCCGAATCTGCGGCCGAATCTCGCGCCCGATCTGCCGCCGAATCCCGGGCGGTGCGGCGGCCGGCAGCCACCAGGCGGCCATCGACGCGGTTCCTGCGCTCCGAGCTGCACCTGATCTTCGGTCGGCGGCGCAATCTCGCCGGCCTCGGTGTGCTGGCCGCCGTGCCGATCATCATCGGCCTGGCCGCCAAGTTCAGCGGTCCCGAGGGCGGCGGTGGCGGCTTCCTCGGCCAGGCCACCAGCAACGGGATCTTCGTCGGGCTGGCCGCCCTCACCGTCGAGCTGCCGCTGTTCCTGCCGCTCGCCGTCGCCGTCATCGCCGGAGACACCGTGGCGGGCGAGGCCAATGTCGGGACGCTGCGGTACCTGCTGGCCACCCCCGTCCAGCGTCCGCGGCTGCTCGCCGTGAAGTACCTGGCGGTGCTGATCTTCACGGTCGCCGCGGTGCTGCTGATCGCCGTGGTCGGCGTCGCCCTCGGCTTCGCGCTCTTCGGTGCCGGGCCCGCCACATCGCTGTCGGGCAGCCAGCTCTCCGCGGGTGCGGGTCTCTGGCGCCTGACGCTGGTCTGCGCCTACCTCGTCGTCTGCCTGGCCGCGCTCGGGGCGATCGGCCTGTTCGTGTCCACACTGACCGAGCAACCCATCGGCGCCGCCATCGGCATCGTCGGGCTGGCGGTGATCAGCCAGATCCTCGATGCGGTGCCGCAACTCTCGGCGATCCACCCGTACCTGCCGACCCACTACTGGCTCGCCTTCGGCGATCTGCTGCGCGATCCCGTCGCCACCGAGCAGGTCACGCTGGGGATGGTGAGCGCCGCCACCTACGCGGCGATCTTCCTCACGGCGGCCTGGGCCCGGTTCGCCACCAAGGACGTCACCAGCTAGCGATGCGACGGCGCCGGACGTCGGCGCGCACCCGCCCTCCGCCCCTGGATATGGGTACCCGGACCCGCCGACATGGGGACGCTTCCCGACGCAGGCCGGCTCGGCCGGCTCATAGGTTCTGCGTGTTCGAGATTTCGACATCACGCGGCAGAACCGCAGGAGGAGCAACCATGACCAGCACGATCGACACGATCAGCGCCGACGCGGATCGCGCGTTGAAGGCCAGGCACCGGGCGGTGTGGGCCCTGGGCGACTACCCGGAGGTGGCCATCGAGGTGATCCCCGAGCTCGGTCCGGTGCTCGTCGCCGCGAGCGGCGTGCGCGCCGGGGATCGGGTGCTGGACGTCGCCGCCGGCACCGGGAACGCGGCGGTCCCGGCAGCGGTGGCCGGTGCCGAGGTGATCGCCAGCGACCTGACCCCCGAGCTGTTCGTCGCCGGCCGGGCGTTCGCCGCCCGCCACGGTGTCTCGCTGCAGTGGGCGGAGGCCGACGCGGAGGCACTGCCCTACGAGGACGGGGCGTTCGACGTCGTGCTGTCCTGTGTCGGCGCGATGTTCGCGCCGCACCATCAGGCCGTGGCCGACGAGCTGATCCGCGTGTGCCGTCCGGGCGGCACCATCGGCCTGCTGAGCTGGACGCCGCAGGGCTTCGTCGGCGAGCTGTTCAAGGCGATGAAGCCGTACGCGCCGCCGCCGCCGCCCGGTGCCCAGCCGCCGCCGCTGTGGGGCGACGAGCACCATGTGCGGGCCCTGCTGGGCGACCGGGTCACCGACGTCGTCGCGCGGCGGGAGTCGCTGACTGTGGACCGCTGGGCGACGCCGGAGGCCTGGCGGGACTACTGGAAGACCGTCTACGGGCCGACCATCGCGGTGTACCGCGGCATCTCCGACGACCCGGAGCGGGTGGCGGCCCTGGATCACGACCTCGCCGCGGTCGCGGCCCGATTCGACCGCGGTACCGCCGCGACGGTGATGGACTGGGAGTACCTCGTGCTCACCGCGCGGCGCAGCGGCTGAAGGCCGACCGGGTCGGACCGCTGGGATCGGACGGTTGGGTCAGACCCCGAGGCGGCGCGCCACCGCCGCCGCCTCGGTGCGGGAACGGACGTCGAGCTTGGCCAGGATCGCGGACACGTGATGGTCGGCGGTCTTGCGCGAGATGACCAGGCGCGAGGCGATGTCGGCATTGCTCAGCCCGTCGGTGAGCAGGGCCAGCACGTCGAGCTGCCGGGACGTCAGACCCGCCGGGTTGGCCCGGGTGGCCCGCCACCGGCCGCGCGGCACGCCGGTCACGCCGGCCTCGCGGAGCCGGGCCCGGATCAGGGCGGCGACCGCACTCGCCTCGAGAGCGTCGAGCATGGGCAGCGCGGCCATCCGGTCGTCGACCGACCCGCCGTCCCACAGCCCGAGCGCTCGTTCGTAGGGCTGGTCGGCCGGCGCCGGCGTGCCCCCGGCCGACCCGGCGGCGGGCACCTCCTGGACGCCGGCATCCGCCAGCCGCCGCGCCCACCGGCGCAGGGGCGCGAGCGAAACGTCCCGCCCGGCGAACGACCCGGCGAACAGGCCCGTCACCAGTGGCTCGTCGAGCCGGGGGTCGGGACGCCTGGTGATCCAGGCGTTCTCGGCCAGGGCGGCCGCCGCGGGCGCCACCATGCCGGGGCCGTCCAGCCGGTTCACCAGCCGCCACAGATGGTCGAGGTGGGCGTTGTCGGTCGGCGCCTCGCGACGGGCCAGGAGCAGCCCGAGAACGAGATGCGGCCACAGCTGGCTCAACGGCAGGTCGCCGAACTTGAGGACGGCGCGGGCGTCCCGCTCGGCCTCGGCCCACCGTCCCTGGAGCAGCCGCAGCCGCGCCCGCACCCCGAGCTGCCATGCGGTGCAGATCGGGGCGTCGCGCTCCTCGCTCAGGCGCAGCGCCTGGGCGACCGATTCCTCCGCGTCGGCGAGGCGACCGTGCTCGACGTCGAGGTGGCAGAGGTTGCTCATGGGGGTCGTCGCGAGGTCGTCCAGCCGGTGCCGCAGGCCGACGTCGCTGGCCGCGAGGAGGTCGTCCCTGGCGCCGATGTCGCCCTCCAGCAGGCGTGCGATCGACAGACCGATCGACGCGGTGCTGCGCAGCACGACGTCGTCACCCAGCTCGTCCGCGATCCGCGCCGCCCTGTCCCACGACTGCCTGGCATCGGCGGAGTCGCCGCGCTGGGCCGCGAGAAAGCCGTGATGGGCCAGCGCGAAGCCGAACGGCCGCGGGGCGTCGGCCGCGGAGAGGATCGCGATCGCGGCCCGGTCGTGGTCCTCCGCGAGGGCCCGGTCGGCGGCGTACCAGGCGAACCCGGAGATGGCGGTGTGCCCCCGGCCGACCGCGACGGTCTCGCCCTTCTCGCGCCGCAGCTCGAGCGCACGTTCCCGGGCCCGGATGGCATCCTGCAGCCGGTCGGTGAGGTAGAGGTCGGCGGAGAGCTGTTCGAGAAGTGCTGCGCGCATGCCGGTGTCGTCGCCGACGTGCCGGAGTGCCGTCTCGAAGAAGGCGACTGCCTCCCGGTGCGCACCCGAGCGGGACGCCTCGGCGGCCGCGGCGCGCGCGTACCGCAGGACCCGGGGGATGTCCCCGGCGGCGGCGGCGTGGTGGGCGAGCACGCTCGGCTCGGCGCCGATCGATTCGAGGGCATCGATCATCGCCGCGTGCAGGGCCGTTTCGGAACCCGGCGCCGCGGCGTCCAGGACAGCGGACCTCGTGATCTCGTGGCGAAAGGCGACGCCGCGCCCGTGCCGGTCGAGAAGGCCCGCGGCGGCGAGCACCTCGACGGTCGGCAGCGGCACCCCGAGGGCCTCCAGCAGCTCGCCGTTGACGACCTCGGGCGTGCAGGACAGCAGCTCGAGGCAGCGGCGGTCCGCGGGTGCCAGGGCGGCGGTCCGCGCGAGGACCGCGTCCCGGACGGTGTGGGGCAGCGGGGATCCGGGTTGCGCGGCGATCTGGCTGACGTAGAACGGGTTTCCCGCGGTTCGCCGGTGGATGACCGTCGCGTCGAGGTCCTGTCCGTCCAGCAACTCGGCCACGGCCGACCTGGTCAGCGCGGGGACTTGGAGGCGGAGCGCGTTCGGGGACCTGACCAGATCTCCGAGGACGGGGGTCAGGTCGTGATCGGGACCCAGGGAGTCACGGTAGGACAGCACCAGCAGCAGGGGCACCGCGGCGATGCGCCGGGCGAGGAACCGCACCAGGTCCAGCGTCGCCTCGTCCGCCCAGTGCAGATCCTCCATCACGAACACGTGCGGCCGCGCGGCCAGCGCGGCGAACACGCCCGCGAAGATCTCGTGCTGTGCAGCGGTGCCGCCGAGCTCCGCGGACACCGAGCCGCCGAGCTCGTCGGCAACGTCGCGCAGCGGGCCCAGCGGACGGGGCGTGCTCAACGAGTCGCACATACCCCACAGGCCCCGCGCCCGAGCGGGAATCCGATCGACGAAAGTCCGTAGCAGCACGGTCTTTCCGATGCCGGCTTCGCCGGTGACCAGAACCACGGAACCCTGACCCGCGCAGGCGTTCCGCGCGCGATCGTCCAGCGCGTCGAGAAGGTCCTGGCGTTCGAGTAGCCGCATCCCGAGATCGTAGGAGACCCGCCCGCTGCTGCCCAGCCGTCGGCCCGGGCGCCGACCACCTGGCTGACGCGGTCGGTCCGAATCAATCGCGCTCGTTCCCGTGTGCGACGTCGATCACGAGCTTGCCGACCGCATCCCCGGCAGCGAGCGTCCGGATCGCCTCGGGCACTGCCTCCAACGGCCAGGCCGAATCGATCACCGGCACCAGGTCCCCGGTCTCCAGCAGTTCCGCGAGCTCCGGCAGGCCGCGGTTCGCCCGCGCCAGCAGCACCCGCAGCCGGCGGCGGCCACCGAGTGAGAGCAGCGCGCCCCAGGTGACGGTCGCGGCGAGCGTCCTGGTTCGGCCGCCCACCACCACCAGCCGCCCGCCCGGGGCCAGGGCGCGCCGGTACGCGAGCATCGGCCGGCGTGCGACGACGTCGACGATGAGATCGAACCCGCCCGGCGCGGCGAGGGGATCCTCCTCCGCGGCGTCCACCAGGCGGTCCGCGCCCAGGTCCGCGAGCCGGGCGAGTTTGGCCCGGCGGTCCACCGCCGTCACGTGTCCGCGCGACGTCGCCAGCTGGATCCCCATCGTCCCGACGCCGCCGCCGGCCCCGATGATCAGGAGCCGCTCGCCCGCGGCGAACCGCCCGGCGCGGACGATCGCCTGCCAGGCGAGGCACCCGGCCTGCGGCACGGATGCGGCCTCGGCGAACGTGAGGCGAGCCGGCTTCGGGAGCAGCGCCGCCGCACGCGCCGTCGCGAACTCCGCGAAGCCGCCCCAGCCGCTCTCCGCCAGGTCACCGAACACGGCGTCCCCGACCCGGAACCGCGTCACGCCATCGCCGACCGCGGTGACCACGCCCGCGACATCGGCACCGAGGATCCGGAACCTCGGCCGCACCGGCGCCGTGACCCGGGAGATCCACGGGACGCCCCGGACCATGTCCCAGTCCCAGGAGTTCACCGACGCCGCCCGGACCCGGATCAGCAGCTCGCCCGGGCGAGCCCTGGGCTCCGCGACCTGCTCCAGACGCAGCTCGTCCGCCGTGCCGTAGCGGGAGTAGACCACCGCCCGCACCTGCCACCTCCCCGAGTCTCGATGGCACGCTGCCTGTGGCGCGCATGCCGAGGCCACCATGGCAGCCGGCGGAGCCGTGCGCATGCAGGACGACTCGGGTCGTCACGCCGAGCCGCGATCCACCCTCCTCCGGATTCGCGGGCATGGACCGGCGAGGTTCGATGTCCGCCAGCACGCCACGGGGTCGAACGGCTTCAAAACGTGACTGTGCCGTAACCTCATCCCACGTCTGACCGGTTCACGCTGTATGTCCACCTCATGAGAATGAGAAGGAGTGCGCCATGACCACACGTTCTTCGACCGCGCCCAACAAACTCGCCGTCGGCGTGACCGCCGCGGCCGCGATCATCCTGATCATCGGTGGCATCTGCCACGCCATGCAGGGGTTCGTCGGCATCGCGACGAACGAGTTCTTCGTTGCGACCCAGCGGTGGATCTTCCAGTTCGACGTGACGACGTGGGGATGGATCCACGTCCTCGTCGGAGTCGTCGCGGTCGCCGCCGGCGTCGGCCTGTTCTTCGGGGGCGTCTGGGCGCGTGCATTGGCGATCGTGATCGCCGCGATCAGCATCGTGGCGAACTTCCTCTGGCTGCCGTACTACCCGGTGTGGGCCATCGTGATCATCGCGTTCGACCTGTTCGTCATCTGGGCGTTGACCGCGCACGGCCGCGACATCACCACCCTGGACAGCTGAGTCGTCGACCGCACACGGGCGGATCAGGCGACGCCCGTGAGCTTCTCGCTCTCCGCCCAGAGTCGCCGGCGCGCTGCGGGATCCGATCCCTGACCCGGTGTCCGGATCTCCCTGCGCTTGGCGAACAGCTTTCCGCTGACGGTGGCGGTCTCCCGGGCGGTGGCCAGCCACAGCACCGTGTCCGCGCCCTTCTCCGGTGTGCCGCCGACGGTGTCGGTGAACACCTTGAACGGGCCGCGGGTGTCCTGGAGCAGACCCGTATGGGCGACGAGGCCCGGGTGTGCCGCGTTCGCGACGACACCCGTGCCGTCCAGCCGGTCGGCCAACTCCTGGGTGAACAGCACTCGCCCGAGCATGGTCGCAGGCGTGGACTTCAGGTACGAGTACGGCTTCCGGAGCTTCTGGAGATCGTCGAAGTCGATCTTCGCCCGGCCGTACTTGGAGGCGACGTTGACGACACGAGCCGGCGTGCTCCGTTGGAGCAGCGGCAGCAGCTCGTGGGTGAGCAGGAAGTACGCCAGGTAGTTGGTCGCGAAGGTCAGCTCGATCCCGTCCGCGGTCAGCTTCCTGTCCTTCACGAACACGCCTGCCGCATTGACCAGGATGTCGAGTCGATCATGGTCCGCCAGAAAGCGCCCCGCCGCGTCACGGATCGACGACTGGGACGCGAGGTCGCACTCGAGGACTTCCAGCTCCGCGCCGGGTGCCCTCGCGGAGACATCGCGCACCGCCTCGACGCCGCGGCCGGCGCTGCGGACCAGCAGGACGACGGACACGCCCTCGCGGGCCAGACCGACCGCGGTCGCCTTGCCGATGCCTGACGCCGCACCCGTCACGAGCGCGACACGTTCGTCCATGACCCGCATTGTCTCTCAACGAGCCGGCTGCGGGGAGGGCCGTGCGCACATCTCCGGTTCTCCGGCGGCCGGCCGGCCGCCGTCGACGGTGGCCGACGGTGCCTCCAGGTGCGGCAGTATCCGGTCGAGCCAGGCGGGAATCCACCAGTTCAACCGGCCGAGCAGGCGCATCGTCGCGGGCACGGCGACCACCCGCACCACGGTCGCGTCGATGAGCACCGCGGCGGCAAGCCCGAATCCCATCGCCTTGAACGCGAGGAGGCGGCTGCCGGTGAACGCGGCGAAGACGACCACCATGATCAGGGCCGCCGAGGTGACGGTCCGGCCGGTCCGCTCGAGCCCGCGGGTGACGGCCTGTTCGTTGTCGCCGGTGCGTTCCCACTCCTCCCGCATCCGGGTCATCAGGAAGACCTCGTAGTCCATCGACAGTCCGAACAGGACGGAGAACAGGAACAGCGGAACGAACGCCTGGATGAAGCCCTCCGGAACGAAGCCGAGCAGGCCTGCGCCCCAACCCCACTGGAACAGCGCCACCACGACGCCGTACGCGGCCGCGACCGACAGCAGGTTCATCACAATGGCTTTCAGCGGCAGGATGATCGAGCGCAGGGCGACGACGAGGAGCAGGAACGACAGCGCCAGGACCCCTCCGATGACCCAGGGCATGCGCGCCACGATCTCGTCGGTCAGATCGAGGTCGCTGGCCCCCTGGCCGCCGACCAGGGCGCCCTCGATGCCGGCCGCGGGCAGGATCTCGGCGCGGATCCGTTTGACCAGCTCCTGTCCGGCGTCGGACTGGGGGTTGTCGGTGCCGACCACGACGACCCGCGACAGGG
Source organism: uncultured Actinomycetota bacterium (assembly GCA_963844455.1). Lineage (GTDB taxonomy): Bacteria > Actinomycetota > Actinomycetes > Mycobacteriales > Nakamurellaceae > Nakamurella. The sequence continues at coordinate 51,981 of CAWJOH010000002.1, read as the reverse complement.
CGCCGTCGCTGCTCACCAGCGGCGCGGGATCGACCCCGGGGACGGCGATGCTGAGCACGCCGGCGACCGCCGGGTCGGCGATCAGCGCCTGCGTCAGAGTTCCTATCCGGGCGAGGTTCTGTGGATCCAGCGCACCGCCGGTCGTCGGTAGGACGATCTCCACCGGCCCGACGGCGCCGGGACCGAAGCCCTCGGCGAGCCCGTCCAGCGCGGCTCGCGGGGGGCTGTCCGCCGGCAGGGTGTCGGCGCTGGGTTGGCCGAGCACGATCCCGGTGAGCGGGGCAGCCAGCAGCAGCAACGCCGCCAGCGACGCGAGCAGGTACCGAACCGGGCTCCGCATCACCCGCTGCGTCCACACGCGCCAGCCGCTGACGCGGTGCCTGGCCCGGGCCGGCCGGCGGATCGCGAATCGATCGATGCGCGGCCCGATCAGCGCCAACACGGCCGGCAGCAGGGTCAGGCTGGCCAGCACGGCCAGCGTGACCACCACCATCGTGCCCACCGCCATCGAGCGGAATCCCTGGATGTCGACCAGGAACATCCCGGCGAGCGCGACCACCACGGTGAGCCCGGACACCGTCACGCTGCGGCCGGACGTCGCGACCGACTCGACCACCGCGTCATCCGGTGGGCGACCGGCCCGCAGCGCCTCGCGGAATCGCGTGACCATGAACAGCGCATAGTCGATGCCGACGCCGATCCCGATGATCGACGCGATGTTGGTGACGTAGATGGACAGCGGCATCAGCAGCGTGAGCAGGTACAGCAGACCCAGCGTCATGCCGAGGCTGACCAGCGCCAGGAGGACCGGCAGGCCGGCGGCGACCACGCTGCCGAAGGCGAGCAGGAGCACGATCAGCGTGATCGGGAAGGCGATCAGCTCCGCCTTCTCCAGGTCACTGCGGGAGATGTCGTTCTGGTGGTTGTACAGCGCGGCGCGGCCGCCGACCGAGATCTGCACGCCGGCGGTGTCGAGATCGGCGACGACGGACTCGATCTCGGCCGCGTGGCGCATCTGCCCGCTCTGATCACCGTCGACCGCGATCGTCAGGTAGGTGGTGGCACCGTCGGCCGCGAGTTGCCCGGCACCGCCAGGGTCCAGGAACGTCCGGACCGATCGCACCCCGTCGACGGCGCGGATCTCGGCGGCCGCGCGGGTGACGGCGTCCGGCAGCGCGCCGGCGGACTGCGGCTCCGTGGCGTGCAGCAGGACCACCACCGGATCCGCGGACTGCCCGGGGAACTGTTGCTCGAGGATCTCCTGGACCCGGAGCGACTGGGAGCCGGGGACCTCGAAACCGCCGGCGGACAGTCGATCGGCGAGGCCCAGGCCGAGCACGCCGAGACCGGTCAGCAGGACGATCCAGGCGGCGATCACCGAGCGCGGGTGGCCCACGACCGCGCCGCCGAGGCGCTCGAACAACCCGGTGCGGCCGGCGCGCGGCTCGGGCCGGGGCCGGCCGGCCCGCCGTGGCTGCGCGCGCCTGCCGGTGCCGCTCCCCCGTGGACGAGCGGGCGGCGGTGGGTCGGCGGCGGGGAACGAGGCCGGTCCGGGCTCGGGTGCGCGCGGTTGCGGATGAGGCGCTTCGTCGTCGTCATCCGCGTGATGCCTGCCGCCGGGCAGCCCGGTGACCGGCTCGAGCGTCAGCGACAGCCTTTCGGCCACAACGGTTCTCCTCGCGGGCGAGCGGCGGTCAGGCCGCGGCGCGGGTGGGGCGTGGCCGGTTGACCAGCACGGAGCGAGCGAGCACCGCGGGGGACAGGAACTGGCGGACGTTCATCCGCCGCTCGGCGAAGCCGATCGCGTGGCGGCCGATTGCGGGGTCCCGGACCGCGGCCGCGTAGATCATCCGTTCGACCGGGTTCAGCGCGCGCCCACCGGCGTAGTCGGCCATCTGCCGGTGATGCCCGGACAGCATCCGGCGATGCGTGGCGGCGTATCGGCGGAGCCCTGCGGTCAGGTCGTCGCGATGCACAAGGGCGCCGGCCGTGGCGTCGACCAGCCAGGCGGCGCTCTGGAACGCGAAGCTGCAGCCGGTGCCCCACAGGTAGTCGGAGGTCATCGCCGCATCGCCGATCAGGGCCAGCCCGGGCGCGACGGGCCGGCGGGCCACGCAGGAATAGTTCAGCACGCCGGACAGCTCGGTGACCTGCTCCGCGCCGGACAGATCGGGCCCGTCCGGCAGCCGGCGCAGGAAGTCGAGGTACCTGCCGTGCGGGTCCCGGCGGAACTCGTCCAGGCGGTCCCGGGTCGGCATGGCGCTCAGGACGGTCACCTCGCCGTTCGGAAAGGCGTACCCGATGTCCGGCTCGAGCAGCCACATGCGCGATGACTCGTCCGGCATGCCGACCCCGGTGAAGGCGGCGAAGTACACGAAGCGCCCGTGTGGCCGGACGACAGCCGGCTGCCCGCTGCGCTCGGCCACCCGCGAGTTCCGCCCGTCCGCACCGATCACCATGCGGCCGAGGACTTCTCGCTCGCGGCCCGCGGCGCCCGCCCGCACACCGACCACCCGGCCGGCCCGGATGATCACGTCCGAGACGCGCTCGCCGGCCATCAGCGTGACCCCCGGTTCGGCGGCTGTCCGGGCGCGCAGCAATGGGTCGAGCGTCGATCGACGGATGTTCACGCCGATGTCCACACCCTCTGTGGCGCCGGACGTTCCAGCCGGCGCGGCGAACTCCAGCCATCCCCATCGGGTCCAGGTGCTCAACCGATTAGGGCGGCCGCCGGCGGCCAGCATCGGCTCGGCGAGTCCCAGCCTGGTGATCACCGGCCACGCTGTCGACTGGATGAAGTGGGTACAGGCCCGCTTGTAGTGATCGGGAGAGCGATGGGCCTCCAGCAGCGCCACCGAAAGCCCCTGCCGGGCATAGAGAGTGGCTGCGGTGCAACCGGCGAGGCTGGCTCCGACGACGACAACGTCGAACTGTTCTCGACGCACGTGTCCTCCTGAACGGTCGGGGGCGCGTACGGCAGCAAAGAGGGTCGGCCCGCCGGGCAGATACACCGCTTTCCCGATGTATTACCCGGCCACGGCGAAATCTCTCTTCCGACAATCCGCTCGTCGTCACGAGCCTGACCGGGGGGCCGGGAAAAAAATGGATCATCAGATCGATGTGCTGGCGCGTGCCCATCATCGCCCGACGGTGCTCGTCACCGGTGGCTCGGGAGTCATCGGATCGGCGCTGCTGCCCCGGCTGGCCGGTGGTTCGCTGCGCCCCCACGTGATCGCGCTCGTCCGCCGGCGGGACGTCACGCAGCCCGATGTGCGATCGCTCCGGGGGAACGTGTCGTCGCCGAGGCTGGGCCTGGAGCCCGGAGAGTACGAGGCGCTCGCCCGCCGCGTCGACCTGGTCGTGCACGCGGCGGCGGTGGTGTCGTTCAGCCAGTCCGAGGACCATGCCGCAACGAATGTCGTTGGCACGCAGGAGGTCCTGCGATTCGCGGAGCGGGCGAACGCACCGCTGGTCCATGTCAGCACGGCCTATCTGCATCCGCAGGACAACGCGGAGAACCCCCGCACGTCTGTGAGGTATGCCGCTTCCAAACGTGCCGCCGAGCAGGTGGTCCGGCGGGCCACGGTGCCGACCAGCATCGTCCGGCCGTCGATCGTCATCGGTCGCAGCGACACCGGTGAGACCAGCGAGTTCCAGGGCTTCTACCGCGTGCTCTCCGCCATGCGCAGCGGGATGCTGCCGATGCTCCCGTTCGGGCGGCAGTGGCCGCTCGACCTGATCCCGTGCGACGTGGTGGCCGACGGAATCGCCACCGTCCTCGAGCAGAATCTCTTCGGCCGCGATTTCTGGCTGACCGCCGGATCGCGTGCCCTCTCCGTGGCCCAGGCGGTCGAACTCCTGATGGAGCACTCCCGGGCGCAGGGCATCCCGGTCGAGACCCCGCGTTTCGTGGCGCCGGACACCTATCACCGGTTGATCGCACCGGTCTTCCTCGACGCCCTACCCCGAAAGATGCGAATGGCGGTGAGCAGCCTGATGGACCTGTTCCTGGACTACGTCTCCATGGAGGAGCCGTTCCCCAGCTCGCTGGACGAGCTGGCCGAGGCGGGATCGGCACCGGTGCCGGACTTCCGGGCCAGCGTCCTGGCCAGCCTGGACTTCTGGCATCAGGAGACCGCGGCACCCGCCGCGGCGGTGGCCTGAGGTGGGAGACGTGACCGATCGGGATCGGCGCGGCGCCCTGGAGAAGTACCGGCGCCACGTGAACAAGTCCTCGGCCGCGCTGGTCGAACTGCTGGGTGCGCCGCTCCCCGAACGGGCCGACGGCACCCGGATCTACGACGCGGACGGTGTCGACTACCTGGACTGCGCCGGATTCGGCGTGAACCTCATCGGACACCGGCACCCGGCGGTGATCGACGCCGTCAAGCGCCAGCTCGACGACTCACCGCTGGTCAGTCGACCGTTGATCAGCCGGGTGACCGCCGTCGCGGCGGAAGCGCTCGCGGCGGTGGCACCGGCCGGGCTGGAGCACGTGTACCTGACGAACTCCGGCGCCGAGGCCGTCGAGGTCGCGCTGAAGCTGGCCAGGCTGCACGGCCGGACCAGGGTCATCGCCATGCGGGACGGCTTCCACGGCAAGACGTTCGGGGCGCTGAGCGTGACGGGCCGGCCCGCGTACCGGGCCCCGTTCGAGCCCCTGCTGCCCGGTGTGGAGTTCGCGGAGTTCGGCGACATCGACGACCTCGAGAACCGGCTGGCCACCGACGGCGAACGCAGCTGCGTGCTGCTCGAGCCCATCCTCGGCGAAGGCGGGGTCCGGATCCCGCCGCGCGGCTGGCTGGCCGCCGTGCGCGAGTGCTGCACCCGCACCGGCGCCATGCTGATCCTGGACGAGATCCAGACCGGACTGGGCCGGGTCGGCTCCTGGTGGGCGGCGGACGCCGAGGGCGTCGTGCCCGACGTTCTGCTGTCGGGCAAGATCCTGTCCGGCGGGGTCATGCCGGTCGGCGCGGTGCTGGCCACCGACGAGGTGTTCCGGCCGCTCGACGACGACCCGATGCTGCACTCGTCCACGTTCGCCGGCAATCCGCTGGCCGCCGCCGCGGTGACCGCCACGCTGTCGGTGTTGCGCACCGAGAACCTGATCCAGCGCTCCGCGGACCTCGGCGCCCAGGTGCTCGGCCTCGTGCGATCGGTGGTGGCCGAGCACTGCCCCGGCCTCGTCGCCGAGGTCCGTGGCCGCGGACTGCTCATCGGGATCGACTTCGTGGCCAGCGATCTGGCGGTCGAGTTCCTGATGGAGCTGCTCGCCCGGCGGGTGGTGCCGTCCTACTCGCTGAACAAGTACAACGTCCTGCGGCTCACCCCACCCGCCACCCTGACCGCCGCCGACATGACCGACCTGCGGGAGGCGCTCACCGGCGCGGCCCGCGAGGTCGGCCGGCGCCGGTCGTCCGTTTCCGCCGTCGCCCGGCCGACCGTCCCGTCCGCCCCGATCACCGAGGAGTACCCGTGCGCTTCGTGACCATCGACGCCTTCGTCCCAGGCCGCCCGGCCGACGAGGTGTTCGCCACCCTGGCCGACTACGCCCGCTATCCCGAGCTGACCCCGGCGGTCCGGGCGGTGCAGGTGTGGACCGACGACGCCGGTGACCTGATCAGCACCTGGGAGGTGAACTTCCGCAACGGCATCCTGCGCTGGACCGAGCGCGACGTGGTGGACGCCGAGCGGTTGCGCATCGACTTCACCCAGACCGAGGGCGACGTCGCGGAATTCGCGGGCAGCTGGCTCAGCCGGCCCGAGACCGGCGGGACCGCGGTTCGTTTCGAGGCGCTGGTGGATCTGGGCATCGCCAGCCTGGCGGACGTGCTGGACCCGATCGCGGCCCGCACCCTGACGGAGACCATCTCGGCGATCCTGCTGGGACTGTTCGGCGAGTCGGTGCGCTTCGACGCCATCGACCACGAGACGGCGGAGCTGCCGGCCGGTGCCCTGCCGTTCCTGAGCGGGGCACGGGCATGAGCTTCCTGGCCACCGAGCGGGCGGCGCTCGAGCAGCTGCTGCCCGGCCTGGACGCGGCCCTGGCCGCGGAACCGCTGATGTCCTGGGAGACCCGGGACAGCAAGGCACTGCAGGTGTATCGCGATGCCGGAGGATGCGGGCTGCTGGTCCCCGCCGAGCACGGCGGGCACGGCGTGGACCCGCTCACCGCAGTCCGGGTGCAGCGCGCCATCGGCGCCCGCTCGCCGTCCCTGGCGGTCGCGACCACCATGCATCACTTCTCGGTCGCCTCCCTGGCGGAGCTCTCCGCCCTGGGTACCGGATTCGAATGGGCGGTCCTGCAGGCGATCGCGGAGGAGAACTACTACCTGAGCTCTGCCTTCGCCGAGGGCAACCCGAGCACCAACATCCTCGCCCCCCGCGTGCAGGCGCGGAGGGTGGAGGGCGGGCTGCTGGTCAACGGCATCAAGCGGCCGTGCAGTCTCACCTGGTCGATGGATCTCATGTCGGCGAGTGTCGCGGTCGTCGACGACACGGCCGCGTCCGGCGGCGAGCCCGAGCGGCTGGCGATCGTGCTCATCCCGGCGACCGACCCGGGAATCACCAGGCGCCCGTTCTGGGAGAGCTTCGTGCTCGCCGGGGCCGAGAGCGACGAGGTGCAGCTCACCGACGTCTTCGTCCCCGACGTCATGGTGTTCCAGCCGGCCGATTCGACGATGACCGACCCGGTGCAGGGCCGCGGCTTCCTGTGGTTCGAGTTGCTGGTGGCCGCTTCCTACATCGGCGTCGCGTCCGCCCTGGTGGAGCGGGTCCTGGAGTCCGGTCGGGGCACCGCACAGGACCGGGTCGCGCTGGCCGCCGACATCGAGTCGGCCATGGCGGCGGTCGAGGCGGTGGCGTCCTGCCTGCCCGCGAAGGACGACGAGGACATGGAGCGGCTGCTCACCCGCTCCCTGTACGTCCGGTACGGGGTGGAGGCCGCGGTGGCCCGCACGTCCATGGCCGCCGCGGCCCTGGCCGGCGGCATCGCGTTCGTCAGCTCGCCCGACATCGCCTACCTGCTGGCCGCGAGCCGCGCGCTGGCCATGCATCCGCCGGCCGTCGGACCGGTCAGCGATGCCCTGGATCGCTCGCTGCGCGGCGGCCGCTTCGTCGCCTGACCCTGATTCACCCCCACCGAAGGCCGGAGGATCGTCGTGGACAACAAGAACCTGTTCCTCACCCGCACCACCTACCTGCTGCTGCGCCTGGAATACCTGATCGCGCTGGGCGTCTGCATCGTGCTGGCACTCGCGCACCTGTCCGACATCCGCTGGCCGGTGTTCCTGGCGATGTTCGCCGTGATCGACGTCATCGGTTACCTGCCGGGCCTTTTCATCTGGATCAGGCGACACGGGGAGGTGCCCCGGGCGTTCTACGTCTCCTACAACGTCGCCCACCACCTGGGCACCTCGGCCGCGCTGGCCGGCATCTGGTGCCTCGTGGTCGGTCCGGAGTGGGCCCTGCTGGCCCTGCCGATCCACCTGATGGGCGACCGGGCGCTGTTCGGCAACATGCTCAAGCCGTTCGGCGTGTCCTTCGAACCCAGGACCAACCCGGCGTACGCGGCGTTCGCCGCGGCCTATCGCGCCGGCGCGACGCCCGCGAGCGCCACCGAGGGGAGGTCGGAGCGCGATGCTGCGTCTGTCGCCGAGCCCGCGATCCACTGACGACCTGGACGGGCGGGTGGCGCAGCTGGCCGCCCATGCCGACAACCCCTCCGCGTTCCTGACGCTCAACCAGGGCACCGAGTACTTCACCACGCCGGGAGTGGACGGCTTCATCGCCTACCGCCGGGCCGGGAAGGTCCGGGTGCAGTTCGGCGGGGTGGTCGCCGCGGCGCACGACCGGGACCGGCTGCTCGGCGCCTTCCTGGCCGATGCCGGGGCCCGCGGCCACCACACCCTGGCCGTGCAGCTCACCCCGCTCGACGTGGACACCTTCCGGCGACACGGCTATCGGATCAACCAGCTGGGCTCGTCCTACGCGCTGGACCTGAGCCGGCAGACCCTCGCCGGGAAGCACTTCGTCCAGCTCCGGAACAAGATCTCCCGCGCCCGGCGGGCCGGCGTGGCCGTGGCGGAGGTCGGCGTCGACCGGCCCATGTCCCCCGAGCTGGCCGCCCAACTCGCGGACCTCGATCGGCAGTGGCTGGGCGCCAAGGGGTCCCATGTGCACGAACTGGACTTCATGATCGGCGAGCGATCCGGTCCGGCCGATCGGTTCCGTCGCCTGTTCGTCGCCGAAGCAGAGGGGCAGGTGCTCGGCTACATCAGCTACTCGCCGGTCTACGGGTCCCGCCCGGGCTGGCTGCACGACCTGACGAGGCGCCGACCCGACGCACCGCCCGGTGTGATGGAACTGATCGTCGCCGACACCATGGACCGCCTGCGTGCCGAGGGCTCGGCCCCCGGCTCCGATGCCGGGCCGGGCTGGCTGCACTTCGGGTTCACCCCGTTCACGGGTCTGGGCGAGGAGCACAGGATCGTCGACTCCCGGTCGCCCGCCGTCGATGCCGTGCTCGGCCTGCTCGCGCGGCACGGCGAGAAGCTCTACCCCGCAGCCGATCAGGTCGCCTACAAGATGAAGTGGCGGCCGCACCTCGTGCAGCCCGACTACCTCGCGTTCCACGGCCGGCCGCGGGTCGGCTCCATCTGGCGGCTGCTCCGGCTGACCCGGGTGATCTGAGCGCGCCGTCGACGCACCGCACTCGACCCGCGAGCCGCAGCCCGGCGAACCGCAGGCACCGATCCCCTGCCCCGAACCGCAGACCCGACCGAGCGACGAGGAAGCACAGACATGACCGCCATGACCGTTCCCGCCGGCTTCGAACCGTCCCCCTGGTGGACCGGGGCCACGCCCACCGCCCCGACGAAGCCGCTCGTCGGCGATGTCCGGTTCGACTACGCCGTCGTCGGAGCCGGCCTCGCCGGCCTGGCCGCCGCCTACTACCTGCGCCGGGCGCATCCCGATGCGCAGGTCGTGGTGCTCGAGGCGAACCGGGTCGGGTCCGGCGCCACCGGCGCCAGCACCGGCATCGTCGCGCCCGGGGTCGGCGGCCCCATCACCCTGCTGCGCCGGCGCTACGGCGACCGCGTGGCGTCCGCGACGTTCGCCGGGTCGGTGGCCGCCGTGGCGCGCACCGTCGACCTGGTCGAGGCCGAGAACCTGGACTGCAGCCTGGAACGCAACGGTCAGCTCGTCTGCGCGGTGTCGGCGCGGCAGGACCGGGCGCTGCGCCGTCAGCACCGCTCGTTCGCCGAGCTGGGCTTCGACATTCCCTACCTGCCGGCCGAAGACCTGGCGGCGCGGTTCGGCGGCCGCCCCTACCTGTCCGCGCTGCGTCACCCGCTGGCCGCCACCCTCGATCCGGCGCGGCTGTGCCGGTCCCTGGCCGAGCGGCTCACCGAGCTCGGGGTGGCGATCCATGAAGGCAGCCCGGTGCTGTCGGTCCGGCCAGGGGTTCCCGTCCGGCTGCGCTGCCCACGGGGCACCGTGCTCGCCAGGCACGTCGTTCTGGCCACCGACGGTGTGCAGCCCGACGGGCTCGCCCCGGCCGGCGTCGTGCCGATCGCCGGTCACGTCGTCCGGACCGAGCCGCTCACGGATCGGCAGCTCGACCGGATCGGGTGGCTGGACAGGGATTCCGTGGTGGACTGCCGAACGTTCTTCAACTTCTACCGGCTCACCCCGGACAACCGGATCATCATGGGCGGCGGGCGGGTGACGCTGCCGACGAGCACCGACGCGTCGCGTCCTTCGGTGTCACCGTCGGCCGCCACTGCCTGGAGCCGCATCGAAGCGGAGCTGCACACGATCTTCCCTGAGCTCGCCGAGGTCCGGATCAGCGACCGGTGGTCAGGTCGGATCGGGTCGGTGCTCGACCGGATGCCGCGCCTCGGCCGGCTGCCCTCGGCACCGGGCGTCTGGTTCTCCGGGGGATGGTGCGGTCACGGCATTCCGCTGTCCGTGCAGGCCGGGTTCGAGATCGCGAACCGGATCACCGGCGGTCGCGCCGAGTCCGATGTGGCCTGGTACCGGGAGAGGGTGCCGACGATCCCCGGGGGCCCGCCCAGGGACTGGGGTCTGCGGGCCTACCTCGCCGGCCTGGATCGGCGGGACCGCGTCGTCGACCGGTTCGGCGCCGTGGGCCGGACCGCGGCGGCGGATCGGGCGCGACCCGACACCCGGTTGGCCGGCGCCGTCCGATGAGGGCTCAGGGGTTCGACGTCATCGTGGTCGGCGGTGGATCGGCGGGCTGCGCCGTCGCCGCCCGGCTGTCCGAGGACGAGTCCAGGACGGTCCTGTTGCTGGAGGCGGGGGGCGGCGGACGGCGGCCGGAGACCATGGTTCCCGCGCTGTATTCCCGGCTCATGCGATCCTCCGCCGACTGGGCGTACCGCACCGAGCCCCAGCCCGAACTGACCGGCCGGCGGCTGTTCTGGCCCAGGGGGCGGATGCTGGGCGGCAGCTCGGCGATGAACGACATGGTCTACGTGCGAGGCAATCCCGCGGACTTCGACGACTGGGCCGCGCAGGGCAATCCGGGCTGGGACCACCGGTCGCTGCTCCCGTACTTCCGGCGCGCGGAGGACCAGCAGCGGGGTGCCGACCGGTACCACGGAACCGGCGGCCCGACGCCCGTCGGCGACGGCCGCTTCGTGGCGCCGCGCACCGCGGACTTCCTGGCCGCCGCGGCGGCAGCCGGGCTCGCCCGCAACGACGACTTCAACGGCCCCGTCCAGGACGGTGTCGGGCTGCATCAGGTCACGCAGCGCCGGGGACGCCGCTGCAGTGCGGCCGACGCGTACCTACGGCCGATCCGCGATCGGCGCAATCTCACCGTCGTCACCCGGGCCCGGGTGACGGGTCTGGTGTTCTGCGGGACACGGGTCGTCGGCGTGCGTTGGCTGCGCCGCGGGCAGGCGGAGCACGCGCGGGCGAGCGGCGAAGTCGTGCTGTGCGGCGGCGCGGTGAACACCCCGGCCCTGCTGCTGACCTCCGGCATCGGGGACGCGGGCGACCTGCGCCGGCACGGCATCACCGTTCGGGCCGACCTCCCCGGCGTCGGACGGAATCTGCAGGATCACCTGATGGTCCCGGTCTGCTGGCGATCGGCCGAGCAGACCAGCCTGATCGACGGCCACCGGCCGAGGGCACTGGCCGACTACCTGCTGCGGCGAGGCGGACCGCTCGCCTCCAACCTCGGGCAGGCAGGCGCCTTCGTTCGCACCGGGTCGGATCTCGACGCACCGGACCTGCAGCTGGTCTTCGCGCCGGTGCTGCTCGACACGGTGCGCGACGAGCGGGTGACCGAGCCGACCGAGCACGGGTACTCGATCGGCGCCATCCTGCTGCGGCCCGCCAGCCGCGGCCGGATCGACCTGCGTTCGTCCGACCCACTGGCGGCGCCGGCGATCCGGCCCGGCTACCTGTCCGACCCGGCGGACCTGACGACGCTGGTGCAGGGCGTGCGACTGGCACTTCGGATCGGCGCCACCCAGCCGCTGGCGGGCGCGGCCCGACGGCCGCACGAGCTCGCCGACGCCTCCGACGACGACGTGATCGGCATGATCCGGTCGACCGTGGACACGATGTTCCATCCGGTCGGCACCTGCCGGATGGGCGCGGACGAGGGTGCGGTGGTGGATCCGACGCTGGCGGTGCGGGGGATCGACGGCCTGCGGGTCGCCGACGCGTCGGTGATGCCCACGATCACCCGGGGCAACACCAACGCGCCCACCACTGCGATCGCGGAGCGTGCGGCGGATCTGATCCTGGCCGGCAGCGGGCGAAGCCTGCAGGTGGCCTGGCAGACGGCAAACTCAAGAATGTGAATCCCCGCGACGACAACGGCCCGGATCCCGTCCACTCGCCTCGTCGTCCATTCTTCCGTACCGGTTGCGATCGCAATTCCGGGGTGGTTGCCTTGCCACGTTCCATTGGCGTCGGGGAAATGACACGATCACCCGGGAGGCCGCATGCGCATCAACAGATCACCATCGGCGGTCGTCGTGAGGCGCGGCCTGGGCGTGTGCCTGCTGACCATTCTCCTGCTCGGCGCCGGCGCACCGAATGTCGCGGCCTCGCCGGACCGGGTGCTGCGGCATCTCCTCGGCATGCAGTGGACGACGATCCTGGAGCAGCCGCAGGCCGAGAGCCCGTATTTCGAGGGACCCAGGTGCGTCGAACTGGCCGGTCGAGGCATCGACTCCGTCGTCGTTCCCTTCGCGCCGATCGGAGTCGACGACATCTCGTGCACGGTGAGTGCCGGCACCAGGATCTTCGTCTCGGCATTCGGATCGGAGTGCAGCACGGTCGAGGCGGAACCCTACTTCGGGCGGACGCCGCCCGAGTTGCGGCAGTGCGTGCGCGAGGTCAACAGCACAGTGAAAACCCCCATCGTCACCGTGGACGGGCGCCGCATTCCCCTGACCGAGGTGCAGACCAACCTGCTGAACGTGGTCCTGCCCGACGACAACATCCTCGACTTCCCGCCGGGCACGGTGCCGGCCGGTACGCGCGCACAATCGGTCGGGCTTGGTTGGGTGGCGTTGCTCGAACCGCTGCCGGTCGGCACGCACACCATCCGGATCCGGGTCACCGGTGAGTACCTCGGCGACCCGCTCGACGTCGACAACACCACGACCATCATCGTCACGCCGGCGACGGGCTGACGACAAGTCGTGGTCGAGACTCCGGCCCGGTTGATCGCACTCGAAAGGGCTGGGTGCGCCGGGGGTTTGTGGGCGCAGCCCCCGGCGCTGCCCGGTCAGCAGTGCCGCAGGTCCGGCGGCGCGGAGATCGCGTCGCGGTGCACGTGTGCCGTCTCCCCGTCCTTGCGGATGACGAACCAGTAGGGATTGCCGTTCAGCACCTGTCCCTCCCGGAAGCAGTACGTGTCCACCTGCGTGCCCGGCTGCAGATGGTGCACCGGGATGGATGCGTTCGACGAGGCGGTGTACGAGGTGGCGTACGCCTTGATGGTGCCGGTGGCGACCTCGGCCGTGGAGGCGTTGGCGGTGCCGGCCACGCCGGCGATGACACCGAAGGTGGCCAGGGCGGCGACCGCGATGAGCTTGTTCACGTCGCGGCAACTCCTTTCGATCTGCGGTCCGGGACCCTCCCGAGACCTCCAGAAGCGTGGACGCGCGCCCGTCGCGGCGACATGGGCCGATCGGCGGAACGGGTGGACGAACGTTCCCCCTGCGATCGGTCGACCGCGGGTCAGCCGCGGATCCGGCCGGGGGTCAGCTCTCCTGCGGAGGTCAGGTCGACGGCCATCCGGTGTAGGCCTCGGCGAGGTAGGCCGATCCGTAGCGGGAATTGACCACGGCGCTCAGTTCCCCGAGCTGGCGCTTCCGTTCGAACGGGTTGGTCTGCGGGCTCTCGTGCAGCATGGTGGTCATCCAGTAGGAGAAGTTCTGCGCCTTCCAGATCCGTTGCAGGGCACGGTCGCTGTACTGATCGAGCACGTCCCGGGATCCGGTTGCGGCCCAGGAGTCGAGTCCCTCGAACAGGACTCGGACGTCGGCGAAGGCCAGGTTGAGTCCCTTGGCGCCGGTCGGTGGCACCGTGTGGCCGGCATCCCCGGCGAGGAACAGGTTGCCGTAGCGCAGCGGTTCGCAGACGTAGCTCCGGAACCGGAGGACCATCTTGTCGAAGATGTGGCCGCGCTTGATCTGGAATCCGTCGGGGCCGTCGAGGCGGGCCTGGAGTTCCTCCCAGATCATCTCCTCGGTCCAGCCGTCGACGTCCTCGTCCGAGGGGCACTGGAAGTACATGCGCTGGATGTTCTCGTCGCGCTGGCTGAGGAGCGCGAACCCGCGGTCGGAATTGCAGTAGATGAGTTCCTCCGAGCTCGGCGGCGCCTCGCACAGGATGCCGAACCACGCGAAGGGGTACTCGACGAAATTGTCGGTCCGGAATTCCTGCGGGATCGACCACTTGCAGATCCCGGCCGAGCCGTCGGCGCCGACCAGGATCTCCGCGTGTATTTCCTTCGCCCTGCCGTCCGCGTCGGTGAACCGGATCTTCGGGGTGTCGGTGGTCTGGTCGGACACCTGGGTGTCGGACACCGAGTAATGCACCTGCCCGCCGTCGCGCTCGCGCGCGGCGGCGAGGTCGACGAACACCTCGTTCTGCGGGTACAACCACACCGCTTCACCCACGAGGTCGGTGAAGTCGATCCGGTGGCTGACCCCGCCGAATCGCAGGTCGATGCCCTCGTGCTTGTAGCCCGCCGTCAGCACCCGGTCCGAGACACCCGAGTCGACCAGCATCTTCACGCTGCCGTGCTCGAGGATGCCGGCCCGGTGGGTGGTGCGGATCGTCTCGTGGTCCCGCTTCTCGACCACGACGTTGTCGATGCCCGCGTGGGAGAGCAGGTGGGACAACATCAATCCGGCGGGACCGCCGCCGACGATGCCCACGCGGGTCGAGATCACTTCGGGATTGCGCACGGCAGCCTCCTCGTGGAGATGGACCGGAAGGGTGGTGGCGGGCGCCCGATCGGCGGACCGGGCGGCGGCGTCGGCAGCCGGGGTCAGTGCCCGGTGGAGTAGCTCGTCGTGCCGCGGGTGTGGGAACCGGAGATGTGGTCGGCCTCCTCCTCGGTGACCGGCATCGGCTCGTCCGGTGCCGGGTCCTTGTTGACCAGGAACACGGCGAATGCGCCGATCGCCGCCACCGCGGCGAACAGGTAGAAGCCCCAGGGGTAGGCGATGCCCGCGGTCAGCAGCACCCCGGTGATCAGCGGCCCGGTGATGGCACCCAGCCGGCCGAACCCGGCCGCCCCACCCAACGCGGTTCCGCGCGCGGCCGCCGGGTAGACGTGGGCGACGTAGGCGTAGACCAGGACCTGGGCGCTGAACACGAACATGCCGGTCAGCAGCACGCTGACGTACACGCCGACGCCGGGCAGCTTGATGCTCAGCAGGGCCAGGAAGAGCGCGGCGACGGAGAACCAGATGATGACGGAGCGGCGGTTGCCGATCTTGTCCGCGACCTGACCGGCGACCAGCAATCCCAGAACGGCCCCGACGTTGAGCACCAGGAGCAGGGCGAGGGCGGCGCCGAGTTCGTAGCCGGCCTCCCGCATGATCTGCGGCAGCCAGGTGTTCAGCCCGTACACCAGCAGCAGGCCCATGAACGAGGTGACCCAGAAGGCGATGGTGGACCGGGCGAGGCCGTGTTGGAACAGCATCCCGATCGGGTTCTTCGAGGCCTTCGGTGCGCTTGTCTTGGTCTGCGCCGGCCTCAGGCCGTCGGCCCGGGCCTGCAGGAACGCCGTGGACTCCGGCAGATACTTGATCATCAGCGGCACCAGCACCAGGGCGGGCAACGCGCCGATCACGAACATCCACTGCCACCCGTACCGCTCGATCACCACAATGCCGAGCAGCGCGGTCAGCACTGCACCCACGTGGTAGCCGGTCATCATGGTGGTGGTGGCCCGGCCGCCGCGGCCGCGGGTGGCGTACTCGTTGATCAGGGCCAACGCCGTGGGTAGCACCCCTCCCAATCCCAGTCCGGCCAGGAACCGCAACGCCCCGAAGATCATCGGGTTGGGTGCGAAGGCGCACAACAGGGTGAGCACCGAGAAGCTGATCACCGTCCACAACATGCATTGACGACGTCCGATCAGGTCGCTGATCGTACCGGCGGCCAGGGCGCCGATCATCACACCGACCAGCCCGATCACGGAGATCACCGATGCGGAGTTCGGGTTGAGATTCCAGTCGTCGTATTTCAGCAGCGACGGCAACACCACGCCCAGCACGACGAGATCGAAGCAAGCCCGGTTTCCATTGAATGGAAAACCGGGCTTGCGCGGGCCGGCTGTGCCCCCTCGGGCGGATGGGTCGCACGGAGGACGGTTACTGCCGTCCGGACCGCAGCAGGCCCTCCTGGGTCCGCCGCAGCAGGTGCAGCAGCAGGGCCTCGCCCGGAACCCCGTTCGCGCCGACCAGCCGGTTGTGATGCATGTGCAGGTAGCTCGGCCAGAGGTCGTCCAGGTCGCAGGTCAACTCACCGGCGGCGGCCAGTCGGCGGAGCTCGGCGGCCGCCTCGCCGAGCGGGCCGCGCTGCCGGTCGAGCACGGCGCCGACCCGCCCCGACGGGTCCAGGCCGGCCGGGCCGTCGGGACCGAGGACCCGGCGCAGCCCCGGCTTCCGGCGCCGGTACTCCTCGCCGGCGGTCCGGCCCAACGCCTCGTCCGACCCGGACACCTGCCGGCGGTAGAGGGCCAGCCGGGCCTCGGCGTCGAGGCCCAGGTCGGTCAGCAGCGTGTGCACGGTGAGCGCCGCGAGGTCGGTCCGGTCGACGGCTCCGGCCGGGAGGCCCAGCACCTGCTGCACGGTCGCGCTGTCCGCGTGGAAGATCCGCTCGCTGACGTCGGTGCCGCGCTCGCCGCCGTAGCGGTCCAGCTCGCGCTCGTAGGTGTCGATCATCAGCGCGCGGATCTGTCCCGCGTCGATCAGCTGCTGCGCGAAGGCCGTGACCTGCGGGAGCAGCTGGTGCAGCAGCCGGTCGGGCTCACCCTGCCAGCGCACCCGCACGTGCGGCTCCGGATCGGCGTAGCGCAGGAAGAACCAGCGCCGGGCGAGGCCGGAGTTCTCGGCCACGCTGCACAGGTCGAGGACCGGCCCGGTGACGAGATCGGTGATCCGGTCCGGCGGCAGGTAGAACTTCGCGAACAGCCAGTCGCTGCCCGGCGGACGGATCCGGACGCCGATGTCCGGCGTGGAACGGCGACGGAACACCGGCCCGCTCGCCGGAACCGGGAGTGCGTGGGACGCCGGCGCGACGTCGGCGGCCGCACCGGGGGCCGGCCGGAGCACCAGCGGCACGACGATCTCGCTCAGGTAGCGGCCGCCGGGGCCGGGCAGCCACGCGTCGGTGACGTCGGGCAGGGCCTCGTGCAGGCGCAGGTCGCCGCCCGGTCGTTGCTGCCGTGCCTCGCGGTGCAGCTGCTCGACGTCGTCGTCGTTCTCGAGGTCGAGCAGCAACCGGTTGTCCGCCGTCGACACGTAGACCCGGGACGGCACGTCCCACCGTCCGCGCCAGCGAGCGAGATCGGCCCGGAAGCCGGCGATGTCGACCACCTCCCCGCCCGCGGTCGTCCGGACGGGAAGCCGCCATCGCGCCGGCTCGAGCACGACCCGACCGGAACAGACCCGGGGCAGGAACGGCAGCGACTCGGCCTGGCCCCAGCTGAACCCGCCGAACCGGGGTCCCATGCCCTGCGCCACCTCGTCGAGGAACTGGCACACCGGCGGCGCCCCGTGGTGGTTCAGCATGTGCCGGGCCGTCGGCCGCACCTCGCGTCCCAGCCGCAGCGATCGGAGATAGAGCTGCCCGCGCCGCGTTCCGACGACGAGATCGGCCAGCTCGATGACGTTCTCGGCGCCGGGCCGGCCGTCGACGACGATCTCGTGCGGCGCCATGACCGGCCGGATGACCACGTTGGTGGTCCGCGGGTTCGCGGGCAGGTAGACGACCTCGGCGGGCACGGGGCCCGGCCGGGCGGCGGTCTCCGCGTCCAGCAGCCACGCGTAGGCGTCCTCGCTCGCGGGCGCCAGCAGGTCGGCGAACCGGCCGAGCCAGCGGCCCGCGCTGGTGGCGCCGAGGTTCGGCCCGACGACGACGGAGAACTCGCCGCGGTCGATGGCGGTCGGACCGGCCGCGACGACGAAGACGGCCAGCTCGACCGACAGCGGGGCGGCGGCGGTCGCCGGCGACCAGGTCTGCAGCTCCTGCACGGTCGCCGCGTCCAGCTCGACGGTGGTCCGGTGGTCGCGCAGCGCGTTCAGGGCCAGCGCCAGCAGGGCATCGGCCCGCCTGGCCGCGCGCTGCGGGTCGGCGGCCGGGTCGCCGCCGTGGGTGTGCGGCATCGGTCCGAGGCCCGCGGCCGGGTCGAACAGCTCGAGGAGGGGCACCTCGCGGTCCGGCCCGTAGCGGGCCTCGAACCGGCGCTGGTAGGCGGTCAGGTCCGGCGGCGCCGCGGGGGCGGGGTTCAGCCGGAGCAGCAGCTCGGCGGCCCGGGCGCACTCGGCGGCCACGCTGTCGTGCAGGCGATCTCCGGTCAGCTCTCGCGCGAGATCGGTCTGGAACACCGGCTGCTCGGACGGCGCGATGGCGCGGGCCGCCTCGCCGATCGCCGCCAGCCGCTCGGGCGCCCCGTCCGCCGGCGCGCGGTCGAAGTCCCGCATGAGCCCGAGCACGCCGTCGACCGCGGCGGCCGTCTCCGGTCGCGCCGGCCGCAACCGGTCGGCCAGCTCGGTGCCGTCGGTCGCCGCCGTCCCGGTGATCCGCGGCTTCAGGTCGGTGTGCAGCAGGCCCTGCTGCCACAGCTCGGCGAGCAGCGACTCGACCTGGAAGGCCGTGCCGCTGGTCTGCTCGAGCAGCCCGGCCCGCAGCTCCGCGTAGGCGATCGGCCGCTCCGCGAGCGACAGGGCCAGCCGGGCGGGCCGGGTCGCCTTGACCGAGACGGCGCCGCTGCCGAGCCGGCCGTCGTACTCCTGGACCATCGGGTCGGCCCGCCACAGAGCCGACGCGCGGACGTCGGGGTCCGCCTCCGCCGCCCGCAGCAGGGTCATCCCCCACCCCATGTCCGGCCGGGTGCGCAGCCGTTGGCCCTGGCCGAGGGCGAGCGTGGTCCGGGAGCCCCAGGAGGCGAGCGAGACTCCGGCGAACGCGCCGTAGGGCGTCGGCCGGGTGCTCATCCGGATCAGGTAGCGGGCCAGGGAGCTCTCGGCGCGGACGCGGTCCCGCCCCTTGGTGGTGGGCCGCTGCAGCGTCGCAAGGAGGTCTGGGCAGCCGATCGCGAGAGCGCGGACCACATCGGGGTTCTCGAGCGCGCGGCGCGGGTCCCTGGCCAGCCCGAGCCCGTCCACCGGCAGCAGCGGCGTCCGGACGACCAGCCACGGCGCGGGCCGGTACAGGCCCCGCCGGCCGTTCGCCGGGTGTTCTGCGTCGCCCGTCATGCGAGGCCGAAGATCCGGTCCCAGGTCGGCTCGACGTCCGTCGCGGCGGCCAGCAGCACCAGGCAGACCCCGGTCGCCCCGTCCAGCAGACCCGGTTGGTCGACAGGGTTGTCGCCGGGTTCCAGGTTGGCGATGGCCATCGGCCGCTCCGGGTCGATCGCGCCCAGGATCTGGTCCGTGAGGTCGACCGCGGCCTCGTCGAAGACCGGGGCGCCGGTGTCGTGGCCGAACCGCAGGGTGATCTGCAGCAGCCCGGCGACGCCGTGGCAGAACGTGGGCGAGTCGATCGCGCGCTCGGAGATCGGCCGCGTGTACACGCCGCGCAACGCGGCGCCGGCGACGTCCCGCCAGCCGGGCTCGTCGAGGGCGGCGCCCGCGAGGTACAGCGATCGGGCGACCCCGGGAGTGCCGTAGCACCAGGCGTCGCGGCCCTGGTCGCACTCGGCCGAGGTCACCACCCGGCCGCCGTCGAGCTGCAGCGGCACGACGGTCGGCCACGTCGGGATCTCGCCGGTGCCGCGGGCGTAGCTGATCACGGACTCGGCGAGCCGGCGGATCGCCGGCTCGAGCCGTTCGGCCTGATGCCCGGTCAGCCGGGCCAGGCTGAGCGCGGCGAGAATGCCCGGAACCCCGTGCGCGAGACCGAGATTCAGGTTGCCGTGCGGGTACATCCGCCGCTGGTCGTCGTCGTAGAGCAGCTCCGCTGGGGTGTGCCAGGCGGGTAGGTCGTCCCCGGCCAGCGCCAGCTCGCACAGCGCACGGACCAGGAACGGGAGCGCCGGCGACGCGGGCCGCCCGTCGGTGGGCAGCATCGCCAGCACCGTCCCGCTCAGCCCCGAGATGAGGTCGAAGCTGGAGACCGTGACCCCGTGCCGACCGCGCAGCCGGGCCGCCTCGGACAGGCTGGCCTGCGCGATCGCGCCGTCCAGGTCGCTGAGCAGGTGCTGGTAGCGGCGCTCGTCGCCGAGGTGCCGGGTGGTGTAGGACAGGCCGGCGAGCCCGCTGATCAGCCCCGGCTGGCCGGCCGGCTGGCGGCGGTAGAACTGGATGGCCCGGGAGAGCTGATCGCGGGCGACCGCGTCCCAGCCCTCGCCCGGAAACACCCGGTCCAGGTGGGAGGCGAGCAGCGCCTGGCCGGCGTCGCCCTGGGCGATGGCGATCGGGTTCCAGTGGATCGACATCGGGAAGCGGGTCTGCCGATGGGCCAGCCGCAGGCTGGCGGCCACCGCGGCCGGCTCGGTGACCCGCGCGGCGATCAGTCGCGCCGCCTCGAGCGCGCGCTGCTGCCGGTCGCCGCTCAGTCGCGGCGTCCAGCCGAGGTCGACCGGTTCAGGGCTCAGCAACGACAAGTGAAGCAGTTTGTCGGCAGCTGCGTCGGCTCGCAAATCGGTCCGCACGTCCGGAAGCAGGTCGCGCCGCAGGTCGCCTGGAAGCAGGTGCGGCCGCAGGTCGCCCCGGCGCAGGTCGCGCCGCAGGTCACGGAGCAGGTGTCGGCGCAGGTGTCCTGGAAGCAGGTGCCGCCGCAGGTCGCCCCACCGCAGGTCGCGCCGCAGGTCACGATGCACGTGTCGGCGCAGGTGACCCGATCGCAGGTGGCCGCGAAGCAGGTCCCGCACGTCACGGCGTTGCACGTCGGGCCGCAGGTGACCGCGTTGCAGGTCGGGCCGCAGGTGACGTTGCATCCGGTCGGGCAGGTGACGCAGGTGGCACCGCACGTGTCGGCGCAGGTCCGCTGGCAGGTGTCCGCGCACGTGCCGCGGCAGGTCCCGCCGCAGGTGACGCCGCGAGTGATGCAGATGTCTTCGCAGGTGACCCCGCAGGTACGAGGCTTGCAGACGGTGAATCCGGACGGGCACTCGAACTGCGTTCCGCAGTTGAAGTCCGTCGGGCAGCCGCCGCCGAAGCTCGGGCCCGGGCATTCCGCCTGCAGCGTCTCGAAGGTGGGGAATCCCGGGCCGACCGCCCGGCCCACGCCGCGGACGTCGAGGTCGAACTCGTCGGCCGGTCCGGCGACGCGGGTGTGGATGTAGTCGACGCGCGCATCGCGCTTGAGGGTGACCCGGGTCGCGTCCAGGCCGACGAACGGCGGCTGGTCGGCGGCGACGTCCTCGACCGCGATCACGTCGTCGTTGAGGAACTCCGCGTAATAGTCGAGACGGGTGGTGAAATAGAGCCGCCGCCGTCCCTCGCGATCGCTGTCGCCGAGCAGGCCGCTGAGGGAGACGGTCTGCGGCGGCGGGTCACCGGCGCCGGCCATTCTGGAGCGGACGAACGGATCGGCCGGCCGGCCGGCAATGTCCGAGGGATCAGGGTCGTTGGCCGAGGAATCCCGGTCTTTAGTCGGCATCGCGCTCTCCCCTGCACCGCCGAGAACTCACGCGAGCGAGTTCTCCGAGCGCAGATTGGCACCGCCCACGGTTCCAGGCAAGGAAGAATGCGGCCATTGACCCGAATGGCGCAGGAATGCCCCCGATGGGTGGAATTACGCGCGTGGGAGGGCGCGCCGTGGCACCCTCAGCGGCATTGCTGGCTGAAGAGGCAGCGCTCGGGGGGAATCGTCGGTTGACAGATGAAGAGGCGGGTCTCGCCGCAGGTGTCGACCGGGCAGGTGACGTTGCAGGTGCCGCCGCACGTCAGGTTCCCGCAGGTGCCCGCGCACGTCTCGCCGCGGCAGGTGCCCTGGCAGGTCTGCCCCTCGCAGGTCGCCTGCCCGCATGTGCCGAAGCAGGTGGCCTCGCCGCAGGTGCCGAAGCAGGTGTCCCCGGCACACGTCCGTCCCCGGCACGTGGCGCACGTCTGCCGGTTGCAGGTGGCGCCGCGGCACGTCCCCTCGCCGCACGTGCCCGCGCAGGTGCGGCCGACGCAGGTCGCCTCCCCGCACGTGCCGAAGCAGGTGGCCTCGCCGCAGGTGCCGCGGCAGGTCTCCCCGACACAGGTGTTCCCCGCGCAGGTGTCGGCGCACGTGATGCGACCGCATGTCGCCTCGCCGCAGGTGCCCTCACACGTGTTCCCGACGCAGGTGCCCCAGCACGTCACCTCGAAGCAGGTGCCGCGACAGGTGTCCTCCTCACACGTGCCGAAGAAGCGGGTGTCGCAGGTACCCACGGTGCCGATGTCCGTGCGGCGGATCTTCGGGTCGCAGAACACGACGGTGCCCCGGTCGCCGACCCTCCGTGGCCCCGCCATCCCCCGGACGTCCAGGTCGAATTCGTCGGCCGCACCGGCCAGCCGGCTGGAGACGTAGTCGATCCGGGCGTCCCGGCGCAGCGACACCCGCGTCGCGTCCAGGCCGGGGAACGGTGGCTCGTCCGGTGCGACGTCCTCGACGGCGACCACGTCGTCGTTCGAGAACTCCACGTAGTAGTCGAGCCGGGTGGTCAGGTAGAGCCGGCGCCGACCGGGCCGGTCGCTGTCCCCGAGCAGCCCGCTCAGCGTCGTCGCGACCGGCGGGACCGCGTCGGGTTCGGGTTTGCGGGCGCGGACGAATGGATCAGGGAGCCGATCACCGATGCCATCCGGATTCGACGGTTGCGACGCCATGATTCTGCCTCAGCCCCTCGATCCACAGGTGCGTGAGAATCCGCGCAAGATCAGGTTCGCACGACCCGCCGAGCGACGCAACGATGAATTCCGCGGATGACCGCCAGTGGTGAGCAGAAAAAGCAGGTGACGGTTCAACTGATTCATCGTGACGGGATTTCTTCTGACAAGATCTTTTCACCGCGGGAACGGCGCTCGGTCCGATGCGATGGGCTTCGGTTTGTTGGCCCCGGCTCGTCCTGTCGGGGGGCGTGCCTACGGTGGCGGGCATGACGAACATCCATCACGCGATCGACTACGTCGAGCTGCCCGCCGCGGACCTGCCGGCCACCCGCGCGTTCTACGAGCAGGCGTTCGGCTGGCGGTTCAACGAGTACGGGCCGGAGTACGCCGGCATCCAGGCGCCGTCCGGCGAGGGCGAGGTCGGCGGGCTCGACGGGACGGCGGGTTCCGACCGGCGCGCGCCCCTGGTGCTGCTCTATTCGGACGACCTCGACGCCACGGTCGAGGCGGTCCGCGCGGCGGGCGGCACCGTCGTGAACGGACCCTACGAGTTCCCCGGCGGCCGGCGGTTCCACTTCACCGATCCGAGCGGCGTGGAGCTGGGGGTCTGGGCGAGCTCCTGAGCGGCAGTCCGGCTGACCGGCTCCGGCGAATGTGCGACGCAGGCCCCGCTCGGCGCTCCGGTCAGTCGGCCCTGGGCGGGCTCTCGTTGAGGTCGCGTTCCTCGTAGACCTCTTCGAGCGTCATGTCGCCGTACCGGAAGTTCTTCATGCTCCAGGCGAGCAGTCCGATCGCGAGCAGGCCGGAGACGATGAGGAAGGCGCCGGTGCCCCACCCGCCGAACAGCCACCACTTCTCGTCCAGCGGCCACCATCCGGGCGCGGCGGGACGGATGCCCCAGATGATGCCGAGCGCGATGAGGCCGAGCGCGAGCAGCGTGGAGGCGATGATCCGCGGCCAGGTCTTCACGCCCTCCGACGCGCCGCGGTACGCCGCCCGCTTGACGGGGTCGAGCAGCCGGTCGGCCCAGCGGTAGTTCTTCGCGAGCACCCAGAGGCCCAGCGCCAGCAGCAGCAGGCCCGGACCGGGCAGGATCAGCGCCGCCACGCCGGCCGCCAGGAGCAGCCAGCCGAGGATCTCCAGCCCGACACGGGCCACCTTGGAATTGCTGCTTGCCCCGGACACCCAGCCAGCATGCCAGCTTCCGTCGGAGGCTCGCCGGGCACGACGGGAATCGTCCGGGTTCGCCCGATTCTCGATGGATCACGCCGACGTGCGGGACAGCCGCCCAAGCCTGGAGGGTGGCCCCCAGCCGAAGCCGGACGACGACGTCGGCGGAGGGCTCGACAGACTCAGTCCAGATCCGACGCCGTCGCAGCGGCCCAATCCATGTCCCACATCATGACCTCGCCACCGGAGGAGTGAATCAACATGAAATCGGGAGCCTTCGACTCGACATAGGAGCTGAAGAATCCGCGGATGAACCAGAGTTGGATGGTCTCCTTGGGATTGCTCCGGTTGTGGAACAGCACGGACACTCCGTGAGTTCCCCACGACGAACCATCCACCTTGATGGTCAACGTCTGCCCGAACCCCAGCACGCTGCCCACGGCGGGAACGGAGTCCTCCGGGAGAAACGGGCCCACCCGGGTGTCGTGTCCCGACCCGTTCGTCGCGAACGCGTTGCTCACCACCCATTGGCGGTCGCTCCAGCTCTTGAACGAGAAGGTCGTGGCCGCCGTCTGGTTCGTCATGTCGACGGAGGCGGCGGGTGCTGGGGCCGACGCCGGTTCGGCCGCCATGGCGGGGGACATCGCGCCGGACAACCCGACGAGCGCGGCGGCGGCCAGGACGGTGCACGAAACCTTCATCACTGAGCTCATTGTTTTCACACTTTCTGTCGTGCCGGCTCGATTCCCGGCGTCGATGTATGTAATGACATCTTCTCCTGCAGGCGCCGAGATCAGCATCGGTCGAACGGCCGCGGCGTCGGCGACCCGGGTGTCCACCGGTCGGTGGACAGCGCCCCGACGGAGGGTTGGATCGGCAGCGAGGTCGACGTGCCCGCCGTGACGGTGACCGGGGACCTCAGGTTCGTGGTGGGCAACACCACCTGGGTGCTCCGCGGAGTGACGTTCGTGGTGCCGACCTCCGTCCCGAATGCTCGCTACTGGTCTCAGGAGCGACCCTTGACCGCACAGGAGCGGGCCGGGAACA
The DNA here is from genome assembly GCA_963844455.1 of uncultured Actinomycetota bacterium. Taxonomy (GTDB): domain Bacteria; phylum Actinomycetota; class Actinomycetes; order Mycobacteriales; family Nakamurellaceae; genus Nakamurella. The sequence continues at coordinate 27,232 of CAWJOH010000002.1, read as the reverse complement.
GCCTCTTCGTCGACAGGCCCTGGGAGACGGGCACGGCCGGAACGGCGGTGCTGGCCGTCGACGCGTCGCACGCGTAAACCCCTTGCAAGCCGCTGATGGTGAAGGTCGGCGGGACCGCGACCTGCTGGAGGTGCTTCCTCCGCCGAACCGACGATGTGAGTTCGATCGCGGCACTCCGGGAGAGCCGGGCCGCCCCAGCCGCGGTGATCGTCATGCCTCGTACAGGCCGGAAGGCTTCGCGTCAGTCGCGGTCGGCGGGCAACCCCGGCCGCCGTACAGTACGCCAATCAGCCGAGAACTCAATCCTGTAGTTACTTCTCGCGCCGACTGGCTAACGAGCGCATCCTCGCACTCGGCATGGTGCAACGACTCATCGCGGGCGGGATACAGCTCGAATTCGAAATCGACCCCGATTCGCCCGCCAACCAAGTGCGACACTCACGTCACCGCAACGCTTACCGAGGCGGCAGGGTCGAGCTGCGGCCGCTGCGCTCGGGTGGCGCGCAACCTCCGGGTCGGAGCGGACGCATCGGGACGAGGTCTTGGTTCTGGGGACATGTGCTGGCATCGGACCAGTTCCAGGGGTATAATCGAACACATGTCCCCGGTTGAGGCGATCCGGTCGATGATCGCGACGCTTGCCGGACTCGACGGATGGACCCAGTTCGACGCCACCGACACCGCCTTGACGGACGCGCAGCGGGTCGATCTCCTCACCGCGCTGGAACGGGTGAAGTCGGCGGCCGCTGCGGCGCAGGCTCGGGTCACCGACGCCTTCGCCCGGTCACAGCGGGCGAGGCTGGTCGCGGCGGGGGCGGATGCCAGGGACGCGCGCCGGTCGGTGGCCGCGCAGGTGGCGTTGGCGCGGCGGGACGCCCCCCGCCTGGGCGGTCGGCACGTAGGTCTGGCGGCCACCCTGGTGCACGAGATGCCCGGCGTACTGGAGGCTTTGGAGCGCGGCGAAACCAGCGAGCGGCGAGCGGTTCTGATCGCGCGCGAGACCGCCCATCTCTCCCGGGAGCAGCGGGCACAGATCGACGCGCACATCGCGGATCGGTTGGCCGGGTGGGGAGACGCGCGGACCGAGCGGGAAGCCCGGCGGTGGGCGCTGCGGCTGGACCCGGACGGCGCCGCCGCCCGGGCGGCCAAGGCCGCGGCGGATCGGCGGGTCACGATCCGCCCGGCGCCCGACGCCATGACGTACCTCACCGCTCTGCTGCCGGTGCGGGAGGGGGTCGCCGTCTACGGTGCGCTGCACCGGGCCGCCGTCGCCGCCAACTGTGATCCCGCCGATCACCGCACCCGCGGTCAGGTGATGGCCGACGAGCTGGTCGGGCGCACGCTCGCCCCGGCGGCCGGCGCGGCGGCGGCGCCCGGCGTGGAGATCCACCTGGTGATGACCGACCGGACCCTGTTGGACGGCGACCACGAACCCGCTGACCTCGTCGGCCACGGCCCGATCCCGGCGCCGCTGGCCCGCGATCTGGCCCGCGCGGACGCCCGCACCCGGGTGTTCGTGCGCCGGCTCTACACCGACCCGGGAACTGGCGACCTCTCTGGCACCGACCCCCGCCGCCGCCTGTTCCCCGACGTGGCCCGCGCCTTCCTCACTGCCCGCGATCAGATCTGCCGCACCCCGTTCTGCGGCGCCCCGATCCGGCACGCCGACCACACCGTGGCCGTGTCCCGCGGCGGAAAAACGATCCTTCCCAACGGAAACGGCCGCTGCGCTGCCTGCAATCAGGTCAAGGACACTCTGCACTGGGCCAGCCGCACCGATCGCGACGGCGTCATCGTCACGTCCACGCCCACCGGGCAGCGCCACCGGAGCCGACCACCCGACCCGCCCCGCTCCAGAGCCTGGTCGAGCGGCGACCTCACGCCGATGGAGCGCCGCCTTGCCGTCCTCCCGGACATCGCCTGGGAGAGCGCCGCCGCGTAGACCGGGGCACTCTCTCGTAGGGTCGTGTCGTGGCGAAGAACGAGGCATGATCGCCGCCGCGGCCGTCAGCCGCAGCGACGTCCTGTTGGCCGGAGTACACGTCCGCCACACGCCGGCGAGGCCCAGGACCAGGAGCTCTTCCAGGGGCTTCGTCAGGGTCTCCGCTCCCCAGAGCCGCTGGACCTGCTCGCCACGGTGAGCGGATTCATCGAGGTGACCGACCCGCGCAGCCGGGATCCCTTCGCGGCTGACGACCAGAGGCCGAACCTGGGCATCCTCGTGGACTCGTTCGTCGACACCCCGTACGCCGAGACCACTGCGGCGCTCATGGCGATCCGCACGCTCGTGCCGGACGAGCTGATGAAGCATCGGATCAGCCGTGAGCTGGAGAACCGGCGGCATCCGATGCCGGACTGGCTTATCGGGCTGGATCGGGCCACCGCGGATCCCGACGTATGGTTCCTGACCCACGTGCTCGGCGACGGCGACGACTACCTGGTCGGCGTCACCGTGCCGACAGGGCACAGCCTCTCGGCGCTGGTGTACATCGATCACAACCTCGGCACGGTCGTGAAGGACGCATTCATCGTCCCCGACACTCTCGAAGACCTCGCGCTCAAGGTCGGGACGACGATGGACGATCCCGACCAGACATTGACCCGGACTGACCCGGCCACAGCTCGGGCCGTGATCGAGACGGCCATCGAGGACGGAGCGCGCCTGTATCCGCCGCTGACCTCGGACAGCTGGCCAATGTGTCGACCGATGGTGGAGTGGATGCTCCGGCAGCTGCCCGCCGGGGGGCAGGCGCCCGATCGCAAGGAGTGGTCGGACGAGGAGACCTCGGCAATCGCCGCCGACTTCTTCGCCTCGCGCTTCGGCGCACCTCTCGACCGCGCGGACGAGCGCGGTCTCCTCGAAAGCGTGCTCTGGTTCGGCACCGCCTACTCGACCGGCGACCCCCTGCGCTGGAGCCCCGTCACCGTCGAGATGCTGCTGTGCGACTGGTTTCCGCGCAAGGTGATCGCTCAGCCGGCGTACCTCGCGAAGCTGCCCGATCTCGTCCGCGGATTCATCCGCTACTGCCACGACAAGCAGGATGTCCGGGCCTCGCTGACCTCCGAGACCCTCGAAGCGGTCGCGCGCTGCGAGCCGGAATACCAGCGCCTCATCCGATCGGCTCGACCGCGAGGCCCCGAAGCGCTCCTGGCCCGGATATTCGACGCGGCCGGCGACGACGAGGGCGATCTCAGCAGCGGCGACATCGTGCTGGAAGGGCTCGACCGTGCGGTCGGCGGCCGGATGCAGCTGATGAACCTCGACGTGGCAGCGCTACCCGACGAGCCCTTCGAGTGGGCCGGCATCCCCGACGACATCCGTGCGGTGGTCCAGGAGATGGTGGACGCCTGCGACCGGTGCGCCGAAGAATTGCTCGACGTCGAACACCGCACGGCGATGCGGAGGTTTCTCAGCCGCGCGGCGGTCGGCGACCCAGCCGCCTTCCGGCGCAGGGCGTCGCCGGCTCGGGGCGCCGCCGCTGTGGCCTGGGTGGTCTGCCGCGCCAATGACTCCGTGGGCGCCTACGGATCGGGTCTGACCGTCCAAGACCTCCTCGCCTGGTTCGGCGTGAAGGGCAGCGTCTCTCAACGCGCGGAGCCGTTCCTGCGTGCCAACGGCGTGGATCCGCATCGACTCTTCGGGTCGATGGACCTAGGTGCGCCCGATCTACTCACCTCGAGGCGCCGCGCCGACATCGTCGCCAGCCGCGATCGCTGGCTGGACTCCTGAGATTCAGTTCGGGCCGCCGCCGGGCAGGGTCCTGACCAGGTCCTCCGCCCGCTGATCGGGATGGGTCGACGGGTCCTCGGGTCTGGCGTCGGTCCAGCCGGCCGCGGTCAGCAGGTCGACGGCGCTCTGCTGGGTGGCGCCGCTGACGTCCCGGATCGGTCCGGCCCAGTGCAGCCCGTACTCGTCGCCCGACGGTGCGGTTGTGGGCGGAGGCTGTCGCCGCCTGGCGGGCGAGGTAGTCGCTGTAGGGGTGGTCGTCCAGCGCGCGGTTGAGCTCGCCGAGGTAGCGGACGTAGATGCCCTTGTAGCTGGGGCCGTCGGCGTCGCAGCCGTCCTGCTCGCAGTTCTCGGTGAGCACACCCTCGACGTGGATGGCCGGCGACGTGGTGGAGGCGTCCGCCAGTTCCCTGGCCCGCTGCAGGTACGCGTCGTCGCCGGTCCCGCGGGCCAGGGCGACGAGCCCGCCGAGGACCACGCCCTGGTTGTAGGTCCAGATCGGGCCGCTGTTGCTGCTGGCAGGTCGCGGGTTCGAGGCCGTCGTTGACCATGTTCCGGCCGTTGATCATCCCGGACGCCTCGAACCAGTCCCACATCGAGACCGCCCGGTCGAGGTAGACGGAGCCGGCGTCGCCCATGCGGGTGCCGAGCTCGGCGGCCGCCTGGATGAACAGCTCGTTGGTGATGGCGTGCTTGTACTCGCGGTGGACGGTCCAGTAGAGCCCGCCGCCGCACACGTCGTCGTAGCTGCTCCACATGAAGTCGACGTCGCGCTGCGCGGTCTGCAGGTAGCGGGGGTCGCCGGTGAGGTCGTAGGCGCGGAGCCAGGCGAGCGCCCACCAGCCGGTGTCGTCGATGAAGTCGTTGGTGAAGTCGCCGCGCGCGGCCAGGCGCTTCGTGGTGAAGGTGTTGTCGAGCACCCAGGCGTAGCGGTGGTCGCCCGTGGCGATCATGTAGTCGGTGAGCGCGATCAGCGCGTTCGCGCTGTTCCACCACCCGGTGGTCGGCCAGACTCCGGCGCGCACGTCGTAGGACTTCACCAACGCGTCGACCGCGGGCTGGTCCGAGGTTTGCGGCGCGCTGCAGCTCGCCGCCAGCACGGTCCCCGTCACCAGGGCCAACACGCGCGACAGTGGACCGGCACGCATGTCGGCCCTCGCTTCTGGTTGAGTGAGCGCACCCGAGATCCGAGCACGGCAGGGACGGTCGTCAGTGGCGCCAGCGTACGTTCCGTCCGGTTACCGTCCCCGCTCCTTGGCAGTCCCGTGACCTCTGCTGCCGCGCGGGTCGATCGGTGGACGCTGTGGACCCGGGTCGCGCTGGTGGTGATCGGCGTCGCCGCGTTCGTCATCTTCTCCGTCGCCCTGGCGAACTTCCTCACCGTCGACAACCTCGTCGACCTGCTCAACGCCCTGGCGCTCGCCGGTCTCGTGGCCGTGCCCGCGACGTTCCTGATCATGGCCGGCCAGGTCGACCTCTCCGTCGGGGGCAACGCCGCGCTGGTCGGTGTCGTGCTTGCTGCTCTTTCCGGCGGGGTGGGCCTGCCCGTCGCGGTGGTGGTCGCCGTTGTCGCCGGTCTGCTGATCGGCTTGGGCAACGGTCTGCTCGTGACGGCCGCCCGGGTCAACGGCCTCGCGGCGACCTTCGCCTCCGCGGCCCTGGTGCGCGGGCTGGCCTTCCTGGTGTCCGGCGGGTTGGCGATCGAACTGGCCGGCTTCGGCGGTCTCGGCGACGATCTGCCCGCCTCCGGCGTCGCTGTTTCGACGGTGATCTTCGGGCTCGTGGCCGTGGCTGGTGCGCTCCTGTCGCGGTCGGCCGTGGGTGCGCGTTCGCGCGACGTCGGTGCGCCGCCGGCCGCCGTGCGCTTCGACGGTCGGCCCGAGCGACGCCGGGTCCTTGCGCTGTTCGTCGTCTCCGGGCTCGCGGCGGCCCTCGTCGGCCTCATCCGGGCGTCGCAACTCGGCGTCGGCGTGCCGTCGGCCGCGATCGGCCTCGAGATCGTCGTGCTGACGGCAGTGCTGCTCGGCGGCGGCGGCCTGGCCGGCGGGCGGGGCTCGGTCGGCGGGACTCTGCTTGCCCTGCTGGTCATCTCGATCATCGACAACGGCCTCTCGCTGGCCAACGTGTCGCCCTACGCCCCGCCGGTCCTGTTTGCAGCGCTGCTGATCGTTGCGCTGGTCCTCGATCATCTGTCCCAGCGCTCGCGTCGGCGTCTCGTGCTCTGACGGTTGTTGTTCAGTAGGGTCCCTACGTTCAACCACACCACGAGGTGATCCGAAGGGGTGCGTCCGTGTCGGAGCCGATCGAGCCGGAGCTGCAGACGCCCGAGGACGCGCTGGCGCGGACCGTCGAGGACCGACGCGGTGCGGGGTCCCCCTGGGTCAAGGCCCTGCGCGAGCTCGGAGCGGTCGACCGGGCGGTGTACACAGCGGTGGCGGACACACCCACGCCCACGCTCGATCGCTATGTTCGCGGGCTCTCGACCGCCGCGAACAAGTCCCGCCTCTGGCTCGGCATCGCCGGCGCCGTCGCCGCGCTCGGCGGCGCTCGTGGACGCCGAGCCGCGCTCGAAGGCGTGCTCGCCATCGGCGCGACGTCGGCGGCCGTGAATCTCGGCATCAAGCCCATCGCCCGCCGGCGACGACCGGACCGCGCATCCCCGTCCGCGAACGAGGCTCGATTCGTGTCGATGCCGAGATCCACCTCCTTCCCGTCCGGCCACTCCGCGTCGGCGTTCGCGTTCGCGTATGCCGTGGGACGGCACGTGCCGGCGCTGGCCGTGCCGATCCGGCTCCTCGCCGGTGGCGTGGCCTACTCGCGGGTGCACACCGGCGTGCACTACCCGGGCGACGTCGTGGTCGGGTCCATCCTGGGCGCCGGAACGGCGGCCATGGTGGCAGCAGCGTCCGACGCGATATCCCGAAGACAGCGCGGGGCATGAGGGATCTGACGCCGCATACCCGGCGCACGAGCGGTGCCGGAGCTCAGACGACCGGCGGAACCGGGGCCGCCGGCAGCGGCGTGAGCACGTCCGACGGAATGATCTGCTTCTGCTGCGACGGGCTGCTCCACAGCAGCTGGGCGAGCGCGCCGCCGCCGCGGTCGTAGTACTCCATCCGGACGTCGTACCGGGTCCCGGCGGTCAGGGTGATGGTCCCGCTCTTCTCGACCGGGCCCTGGTCGACCCAGTTGTCGACCAGCAGGACGTTGTTGATCCACAGCCGCGAGCCGTCGTCGCAGTTGGTGTAGAAGCGGTAGGTCTCGCTGAAGCGCGGGGTGACCCGACCGGTCCAGCGGACGCTGAACAGGTCGGCACCCACGTTGGGGTCGCCGAATCCGGCGCCCCAGTTGAAGTTCACGGTGGCGTCGGTGCGGGTGTGCGCCGGGCCGCTGAGCGTGATGCCCGCGAAGTAGGCGCCCGTGAGGCCGTGAACGGGCTGGAACAGGCGGTTGGCCGGGACGACCGCCTTCGGCGTGCCGGGGCTCGACCACAGCAGGCGAGCGAGGGCGCCGCCGCCGTTGTCGTAGAACTCCATCGTCAGGTCGTACCGGCGCCCTGCGGTCAAGGTGATGGTGCCGCGATTCTCGACGACGCCGTGGTCGGTCCAATCGTTGACGAGCTGGACGCCGTTGACCCAGAGCCGGGCGCCGTCGTCCGACTGGGTGTAGAAGGTGTAGGCCTCGGACCGGTCCACCAGCACCTGGCCGGCCCAGCGCACGGTGAACTGGTCCGCACCGAGATTGGGTGACGGCCTGCCCGCGCCGAAGTCGAGATCGATCCGGGGGTCGACGCGGACCAGGGTGGCGCCGGTGAAATCAGGGCCGTCGAAGTAGGTGGCGGACAGCCCTGTTTGCGGCTCCGCCAGCGCGACGTACTCGCGGAAGAACAGGAGTTGCCCGGCCTCGCCTGCCGCGGCCCCCTCGAAGGGGACGAACACCGACACGACGACCGCCGGCCTGCCCGACGGGGAGGTGATCAGCGTGACGCTGGGGTTCGCGAATGCCGTGCTGCCGCCGTGGGTCACGATCGGCAGGTAGGCGACGGTGCCCGTCTGCCAGGTGTTCAGATACACCCGCCAGGTGGCGAAATCGTTCTTGGCGTACTGCACCTCGTGCACGGAGTAGCGAAGATTGTCGAAGAGGAAGGCGTCGCGGTCGCCGATGTTGCCGTTCACCGCCCGGCCCTGCGCGGCCGCGGCCGTCGTGAGCGCCGCATCCAGCGCGGTGTCCGCGGCGGCGGCCCACGACGTGAAATTGGTCAGCCGACCACGCGCCTGACGGTCGAGGTCGCACCCACGCTGATAATGGAACCCGACGTCGATGACCGAATGGTCGATGTCGGGCGTCAGCGACGCGGAGAAGATGTTCGGAGTTCCCTCGTTGCAGGCCGACAGAGTTCGGGCAATGGTTCGCTCCCGGTTGAAGGAGCCCGCCAACAGCGCATCGCGCGTCGGATAGTGCCGCAGGCGCAATTGCCCCCCGGAGCCCGTCTGATTGTCGAACTCGACGGCCGTGAGAAACCCGCCGGTCGGCAGCGCGTGAACGGTCGGCTGGGTGGCCTGCATGTCGAGAGTCCGCCTGAACGTCCAGTTCAGCAGATCACCGCTGGTCGCCAGGTTGACCCGGTTCGCCGTGTGGTAGATGCCGAGATACCCGCCGGCCGGGTCCGGAATGAGCTTGAGCGTGTCCATCGTGTTGCCGGCGCTGTCCCTGAGCCCATATCGGTGCCCGGTCGAACCGACCACGTCGCCGAGGATCGACCCGATGGGGATATTCGTCGCCATGCTCCCAGCGTGGCAGAGGGGCACGGACTTCGCGGCGTGTGGAGGGATCCGGTCCGTTGATCGGCTTTTCGTCGTTTCCGCTTCCCTCGGGGAGTGCATTGTGCCGCCACGCCCTTTGCGAATTGTCCGTCGTCTCGCCGTTCTCGCCGTGACGGCGCTTGTCGTCGCCGGCGGGATCTCCCCGGCCCGCGCCGCCGATCCGCCGTGGACGAACGCCGCCGACCCCTGAGCAGCGCGCAGCATGGCCCGAAGCTCCACCGGCGACATCTCTCTGTGTTGGGTGGGTGCAACGATCATCGCCGTCTCGGCCGCCTGTCCGACGCCGCGTCCGACGGCAATCGCGGGCTCGACAGTGCGATGCTGACGCGGCGTCGACGAACGTCGCTCCTGCGGCCCCGATCAGGAGGTCACACCCATGTCCCGCCCCCACACACGCACGCTCCCGGTCGGGCTCGAGCGATGAGGCCGGCGGTGCGCCGCGCGCTCGCTCCGTTCGTGCCGGGGGTCGACCGCTTCGGGCTGGTGCTCGCGCTGCTCGTCCTGAGCTACCTGCTGTTCGCGCTCGGCGGCAGCACGGCGCCGCGGCTCATCGAGGGATCGTTCGCGGTCGTTGCCCTGTGGCTGGCGCTGCATGCGTCCGCGGCGGGTCCGCGGGTGCGGCTCTGGGTGGCGGCGACCCTTCTCGCGGCCCTGATCGCGAACGCCGTCATCACCCAGGCCGTGGCCGCCGACGACACGGCCCGCGGGATCGGCGAGCTGTGGTTCGTCGTCGTCTTCGCGCTGACCCTGGTCGTCGTGCTCCGTCGCGTGCTGACCCATCAGGAGGTCAAGCTCGAGACGATCTGCGGCGCCCTCGCCGCGTACCTGCTCCTCGGCCTGATGTTCAGCGCGGTGTACGGCGCCATGGCCGACCTCGGGGACCATGCACTGTTCGTGCAGGTCGCCGACCCCACCATCGCGCTGCGGCAGTACTTCTCGTTCGCCACCCTGACCACCCTGGGGTACGGCGACATCACCGCGGCCACGGACATCGGCCGGGCGGTCGCGATCCTCGAGGCGATCTGCGGCCAGATCTTCCTCGTGACGCTCATCGCCCGCCTCGTCGCCAACTTCGCCGGTCGCCGCCCGACCCACTAGCGGCGAGCTCCGGACCTGCCGCCCGAAGGTCCATACGAGTGCGGATGTTCCATGGGCATGGCTCGCGGTGTCCGAGGCGTACGCCAGGACTAGAAGAAGATCTTGGTTCCGAGCAGCCCGCCGCCCGGGGCGCGGCCCGAGAGCACTCGGCAGAACTCGAGCGCGTCCATCTCAATGCGTGGCCCGCCTGAGCCCTGCACGAACTTCCCGCCCGCGGGGCCCGACAGGACGACCTCGACGGGCTGTTGGTGGCGCCTCGCCCACTCGCCCACGGCGTCCTCGACGATCCGCCGGTCGTTCTCCCCCGGGGACAGCTCGCGTCCCACGGCGCGTGAGATGTCGATGCGGTGCATGAACACGTCGCGGGTGTAGATCACATTCATGAGGTGGCCGAGGTTGCCCTTGTTCGGCATGCCCTCGACGATCGACCCGTTGCTCTTCGAAGATGCCGACACGGCACGCAGGAACGCGGGCGTCCGCATTCGACCGCGCACGGCTTCGGCAGCGAGTGCCTTCAACGCTGCCACTCTTTCGGTCGGGGTGAGCGAGGCGTGCTCTGCGACCTGCAGCGCGTTGTACGCGTCCATCGCATTGCCGTCGTACTCACGGGCGTGCCGGAACCCGTAGAGGTTCTGCCGAAGCAGTTCGCGCTTCGACGCTGCTGCCTTCGCGCTGCCGATGAGGTGGCCCACCATGTCAGAGACGTTCCAAGCAGGGCACTCGGTCGGGGCCCGCCATTCGTCGCCCCGCAAGGTCTCGAGCAGCGCGATGAGGTCGTCGTACGCGCCGGTCGCCACGTCGACCGCGTCGGTCATGTGGGTGACGGGAGTGATCTGGTCAATCGCGGTTGTCATGGTGGACCTCCTCGATGGGATCTGGCGCGGCCCGCTTCGACGGCCCTGATCGAGCGCGCTGACGGTCGAGATCCCACGAACGCGCGGCCGCACAACACTTCGTTGAGCATCGTGATGCACCGTGACCTGACGAGAAGCCCTGCCGCAGCTAGGTCCCGCAGCGGCACCCTCGGCACCGCTGCCGGCGGGCCGGCCATCGGGTCCAAGCGGTCCATCGTCTCGCCCTCGAGGTCAACCCTAACATCGTTAGCCTAACGCTGTTCGGCCCCGACCGCCAGAGTGTTTCCGAACATTGTTAGGGTGAGTGCGTGGACCAACGCAGGGAGCGACATCAGGCCACGCGCAGCGAGATCCTCGCCACTGCGTGGTCTCTGACCGACGAGAAGGGTCTGACGGGCTGGTCGCTGCGCGAGCTTGCCGCGGCGGTTGGCATGCGCGCGCCGTCGCTGTACGTGTACTTCCCGGCGAAGGACCACATCTACGACGCGATGTTCGGCGAGTCGTACCGCCAGCTCCTCGAGCTCAGCGGGGCCACGCCGTTGCCGGACGAGCCCAGGGAGCGGCTGCGCACGATGGCGGTGATGTTTTTCGACTTCGCGGTGGCGAACGCAGCGAGGGTCCAGCTGATGTTCTGGCGGGTGATTCCCGGTTTCGAGCCATCCCCCGACGCCTTTGCGCCGTCCCTCCAGGTGATGAACCTCGCGCGGAAGGCGTTCGCTGAGATAGGTATCACCGACCCTGCCGCCTTGGACATGTGGACCGCGTTGCTCTCGGGTTTGATCACCCAGCAGGCCAGCAACGACCCTGGCGGGGACCGCTGGGGGCGCCTCCTCGATGATGCCGTCGATATGTTCGCCAGGGTCTATGTGTAGGTGTGCCGACGCGAGTTCAGCTGGCACGGTGCTCATGAGGCTCGGAATCGAAGGTCGCTCAGACGCTGGCGCGACATCTCTTTGGGATTTGTGGGACTCCAACGGGCCCCTCATGCGCGCGCTGGTCACCTGCCTGAAGTGTCCGCACGATCGAAACGAGTGGCCCAGCGGGCCACAGGCTTTCAGCAGTCGTGTGCATGCCGAGAGATCGCGAGATGTACCTTCGGTGGCCACGGCGCGAGTCTGTCTCAACGGACGCACCAGGCAGACGACTTATCCCCACAAGCTGTGCGTGCTGGCCTTCGAACCAGTGGAGACGAGCGGAATCGAACCGCCAACCCCCGCCTTGCAAATTCGAATGAGCCCATCCGGGGTAGCCCCGCATAGCCGCTGACCTGCGGAGATATTCCGTCCAAGATCGTCTCTGGCGGCCCTGCGCGGCGGCTTGGCTGCACAGTTGGCAACACTCGGTGGCTGAATGCTGCCCATTTTCATCGTCATTCATCGCGACGCTTATACGTCCATCATCGCTCATTCCGGGAGTTTCGCCATGATTGCGGCCACGATTTCGCAGGCTCCACCTGGGTCCGGCTCGCGCGCGTTCGCCGCCGCCGACGCGACCCCCGCGCGATCCACCGCGACCCGCATTCCCGCCTCGACGTCACAGTTGCCGGTCCTGCTCCGCGAGGTGGCGAGTGAGGGCTGGAACGGACCGGCCGGTGCGGCGGCGATCGCGGTGCTGCAGCGGGCATGCCGGCGGGAGGCGCCGCGGTGGCGGTCCTCCGCGGGCTCGCTGACGGACGAGGGCCTGGGCGACGTGTGGGAGCAGATCGACCGGCTGCTGCGATCCGGTCGGTTCGACGACGCCCCCGGGTTGCTGGTCCGGGTGGTCCGCCGCGCCTACGCGTGCGAGGCGGCGGCGGCGCAGACCGGGATGGGTTCGGCCGCGACCCGCGGCCTGATCGCGGCCACCGACTCCGTACACACGCGGTCCCTGGAGGATCTCGCCGGTGCCGCCACGCCGACGGACGAGCCGGACGTCGAGGTGCCGCGGTGGATGCGGGTGCTGGGCGCGGTGCTCGCGGCCGAGGGATGGCGCTGGCCGGTGCCGGCACTGCACGCCGTGGTGGCGGCAGCGGCCAGCGTCGCCCGATCCGGACGCAAGCACCGCTCCCCCCTCGCCGGGCAGGCCACCGGCGTCCCCCCGGCGACCTGGTCCGCGCTCGACCTGCTGATCTTCGGCTCCGGTCCCGGCTGCGACCCAACGTCCCGCACGCCGGGGGTGGCGGTGCAGATCGACCTGCTCGGCGCCGCCGGCCTTCGGCAGAACCAATCGCAGATGCGGATCGTCCGTGCCGCCGTCGCCGGCCGCCCAGTCCGCACCGGCCGAACCGAATGGGTTGCGTGATGACGACACTCACCGCGACCGTGGTCGAGGACCTGCACCGCGAGGGCGCCGCGTTGCGGGAGCTGGATCCGGAGTCCGATGTCGGGTTCTTCGCGATGTCGCCGGCCAGCGCGGAGCAGGTCACGCAGCAGATCCGTACGGTGCTGGACCGCGGGTGGGAGTACATCGCCCTGGCGTACAAGGGCCGCGCGTTCGCCGCTCTCTGCTACCCCACCTGGGACGCCTACGTCGACGCGCGGTTCGGCGACTTCCGGATCGCGGTCCCGCGCGAGCACCGCGCCGAGGCCGTCGCCGCGCTTGCCGGGGTGCGGATGTCGGTGCGGGCGATCGCCAAGCTCCTCGGGGTCGGCGTCGGAACCGTGCACCGCGAGTTGGCCCAGCTGTCAGGTGTTCCAGATGGAACACCTGACGATTCCGACGGTGCTGAGTTGACGTTGGGGCGGGACGGGAAGCGGTACCCACGCCGCCGGCTCCCACCCCGCGACTCGTGCCCGACCTGCGGCGAGTGTCACAGCGACGGCCCCCAGTGCCCGTGGGAACAGATTGCCCAAGGAGTTGTACCCGGCCCGGACCTTGCCGCCGACGCAATTCGCCGTCGTACGCACGCTGAAGCATCGGAAGAACCGGGCGATCTCGAGGACCTCGGCGGACCGGCCGCCGGCAGCGCACCGGACGGGCGCGCGCCCGATGCCGAACGACGCGCGATGAGCGTGCTCGCGCGATTGCGACCCGTTGCCGACCAGTTGGCTCGGTTGCCTGAACTTCTCGCTGAGCTCGAACTGGCGATCGTCGCGGTACCCGATGCCGACCGGAGCGACCTGTCCGATCCGGCCACGCGGCGCCTGATCGGCGTGCTTGGCGAACGCCTTCAAGCGTCCCTTGCGCTGATTGAGAAAGTGAGCTCGCTTCAACCGTAGCGATTCGGCGCTGCTGCTCCCGCCTGATCTCGGCTTTCACCGAGCCGCCCGCCGAGATACCCGATTCGCCGCCCTCCGCTGCCGGGCCCGGCGCCGGAGCAGAGTTGATAGCCGGAGTCGACCTCCGCGTGCGAAATTGGCCCGTGTGTCGCGGGCTATTGTTCCTCCTGGTGTGAAGCCGGCATCGAGCCACGTCGCATTGGCTCGATGCCGTTTCGAGATCGCATCGTGACGGTCAGGCGTGCGCGAGAGAATTCGAACGCTTGGTGGACGCCCAGACAGAGGCCGACTCCACGGATTTCGATGTGGCGCTAACTAACTAACTAACGCCGGCAGCCTCGACCAACATCGAGGTGGCCCACTTGTTGCCGTGCCGGACGCCGGACGGGGGCGCGCCTGCCCGCGGACTCGTTACCGCCGTGGCGAGACCCTGCCCCGCCGCGAGCTTGCCCGCGGAGCGGAACCGGGTCATGACCGCGCCGGTCTCAGCGACGATCACGTGGGCAACCCTCACCCCGGCTCCGGGAATGGTCTGCAGGACTCGATCTTCATGCGCCCAGGGCCGGCACGCAGCGGCGATCACCGCGTCCGACTCGGCCAACGCCTCTTCCGCCAGCTCCAGCCGGCGCAGGATCGCGCGGGCCATCTGCGACACCGCAGCCGGGAGCCAGACCAGAAGCGTCAGCACTATCAGATACTGGGCTCGTTCGTCGTCACAGCGCCGCGCAAATTTCGTCCGACCAGTCCGTCGATAGCTGTCATGGCTTGCGGCTCGATAACTTCGATATACCGCTGACTTACCATTGCAATGTCGTATCTCCCTTCCTGCCTATTGTAGTGGATCTCGACTACTTGCTCCGTGTTGATCCACCTGTCATCGAGCTCATCGGTATAACCGGCTACCTGGAGAAACATCTCGACGACTCCCTGCTGAAGGCGGGCGCTGCTTCTACACCGAGTATTCTACGTCACCGTGGCGGCAGCCGTCGACAAAGCGTAGACTCGTCTGGTGGAGTCGCCCAGACTGATCGCGATCAAGGTGCAGCACATCGAGAATCACCTTGAGTCTTTCACCGTGGGACAGCTCGACACGGACCTGGAGTGGCTGAGCCTGAGGGCGTCGGAACTTGAGGCTTCAGTGGCGGATCCGAAAATGGGCAAAGAGATCAGCTCCTTGCTGAGACGAATCAACAGCCTGATATCCGATATCGAATCTGAGCTGCCGACAAGACGCAGACGGTCTGAGCGCACCGAGTCAATGAATCGGGAACTTGTGGACCTCGACCTGGATCAGGACGACAACTAAAAGGCCTGGCCAGTGCTATAGCCAGCAGCGCGTCCCCGTCGGGGGCCGATGACCTGACAGGCGCGGCCGACCGGCCAGCGGGGACCCGGTCGCGGGGTCGGGGTGGTGTGCCGATGATCTTGCCTGTGCACCGCTACCGTTCAATGCACGTTTCCGTTCCTCCCGGCCGTGGCCCGGCAGCACGGGGACGTGGACCAGTCGCGCGAGGAGATCGACACACGCCTCGGGCAGTAACCGAACCGCGGGCTGACTCCCTACTTCTCAACCACGGACTCATACGAGATGATCAAGCCACGACACGGATCCGTACCCGCCGACCCAGCTTCCGCACCTCGATCAGAAAGGCCGTGCCGGCCGACGTCAGCCGCACATGATGAGTGGGTCCGCTCCAGCAGGCCCACGCCGAGCTCCCTCTCGAGTCGCTGCAGCTGCTGACTCAACGAGGACTGCGCGATGTGTTCGCACGCGGGCGGCGCGCCCGAAATTCAATTCCTCGGGAAGGTCACGAAATAGCGCAGCTGCCGAAGCTCCACTCGCCACATCCCATCGTCAGCGTGAGCATGGCGTGCACGCCGCCCACGTCAGTCTGTTGGTTCCCGTAACCCACGTCCAGCTCCGACACCCGGAGGCGCGCCGTCGAGAATGACAGTCGGGCATCGGGGGAGGGCAGGCACCTCGAGGCCGGCCGGGCGCCTCGTTGCGTTGCGATCACGTGCCTATGGGTTCATGGCGACGACCTGGCGGTCAGGGCTGGCCGCAGCCGCTCTCGCGGCGGCGCGATCGAATCGCCGGCGTCGGCGGCGGGCGTGGAGCGGGGTACCTTCGCGGTGCCCCGCCGGGCCCCGAACTCAAACGCGCCCGGGTCGCGGCACACCGCGGATCGGTGACCGACACACCGCCGCGCCACCGGCTCAGCGAACCCCGGCCTTCCTCCTCCCACGGTTCCACGAGGTGCCGACGTTTCAGCCTGCGGGTTCCCGTTTCGAGCGGGAGCCCGCCCGGTGGAAACAGTGACGAGTGCCGCGTCCCGTTTTGGGAACGCAACCCCGGGATCAGCGCTGTGCACAATGACGCGGCGGCACCATCCGGACGAAGATGCGCCAGAGCAAGGATTTTCGGCTGTGGGAAAGGTCTCAATGTTCGGGCGCTCCGGTCGCTCGGAGGACAGTGTGGCGCATGGCGCGCAACGAATCCCCGACCAATATCGAACTGCAGACAGATGTGTCCGCGGCCTTGCGCAGTGATGGCGCTGTGGATTCCGCCCTGGGCGTGTCGGCACACGAGGGCGTGGTCACGCTGTCCGGCTCGGTCACCGACGCGGCGGAACGGACGGCCGCTCTGACGGTCGCCCGACAGGTCCCCGGTGTCACGTTGGTCAGCAACGAAATCGCTGCCCGGTACCGGGATTCCCACCCGTCGCGCACCGAGCAACCTCGATCATCTTCCCCGCGGAGTGCCCGGCCAGGCATGCCGTGACGGGCCGGCGCGAGCAGCAAGGGGTGCTTCCCTGCGGCGAGAGCGCCGTACCGATCCGGAGCTGCCCGACATCCTGAAAGCCTGCGTCGAAATAGAGAGCGTCGACGGGTCGAACACGTCCGATCGGTCGCCTCCGGCCGGTCACGTCTTGCCCGGGCGGCGGCGCAAATGCAGGCAGTCCAGTTGATGCGCGTAGGCTACAGCGTATACCTAAGGTGTAGACCTACGTTGCAGACAGCCCGCAGTGGCCACCCACTCCGACGGCAGCGCTGGGAACCTGCCAGAGGACATCCGATGACGAATCACCCCCGCCCGCTCGGGCCCGCCGAGATCGCCGCGCCGTCGACCGCGCGACTTCCACCCTTGACACGCGATCAGGTCCTAGCCGCGGCCTTGACGATCATCGACGCGGATGGTGCCAACGGGCTCACGATGCGCCGGCTCGGGAAGGCCCTGAACCGCAACCCGATGGCCATCTATCGGCACGCCGCCGACAGAGACGCCCTGCTCGACGGCGTCGCCGAGCGTGTCGTCGCGCAGGTCGTCAACCATCAGCGCCCGGCTGACGCGGACGTTGACTGGGAAAGCGCCCTGCGACGCCACGCCCACGCGTTCCGGCGGGTCGCCTTGGCGCACCCCCACGTGGTGCCGATGCTGGTGACCCGTCCACTGTCGAGTCCGCTGGCCCTGCAACCTGCGGGCCTGCTCCGGCCGCTGGAAGACCTACTCGAGGTCTTGATCACCGCCGGGTTCGACGAGCACGGCGCCTGGTATTCCGCGCGGTTGTTCACGGGCTTCCTGTACGGCCACATGCTGTACGAACTGCAGGAACGCGTCGACAACCCCGACGAAGCCGACGACCTGCTCCGCTTGGGACTGCACCGACTGCCCCTCACGAAGTTTCCCCGACTCCGCTCGCTGGCTGCCATCCTGGCCACCAACGACGGCGCCGCCGAACTCGACGAAGGATTGGCCATCGTGCTCGCCGGACTACGCAGTCAGTTGCTCAGCCGCAGCGACTGACGGCGTCGTCGACCACCTGGGGCGTGTCCCGCCGGATTGCAGCGCGTGCGCCTGATCGCTGAGTGACGGCAGAGCGGCGCATCAGTAGATCCGAAGAAGCGGGACTCCGAGTCGTCGCGTCGCGCGTCTACGTGACCGAGACCCAAACCCAGGAGACCGGACTGCTTAACGGGGTGCTTCAACCCGGGTGGGGGTTGGAACAACTCCACCGCTCCGGCAGGCGCGAGATCGGTGAACCGGGCACCGTGCAACTGGTTCAGGATCGCCTGCCGCTCCGCTTCGCTCAGCGCCCGCGGCTGGTGCCGATCCCGGTGCGGGACCGGCTGGGGTTGCGGCGGTGTCGGGGGACTGCCGGTGCCGCCGGTAGTAGCCCGCCTGAGCCGCGATGGTGTCGCAGGCAGCCCGCAGCCCGATCACCGAGGCCAACTCGGTGACGGCGGCTTCGGTCACGTCGTCGACGCGCCACCGGGCTCCGCGTCTCGGAGATCGTCTCCAAGAGCGCGTGCAGTCTTGCCCTGCACATCCACCACGAAACGGGCCTTGGACCAGTTCCTGCTCCAGTCGCGGCTTGTCCGCCTCCAGCTGGGCGATCGGTTCGGCCTGCGGGTCGCGTCGCTTGCGGCCCCGCGGTGCCGACAACCGGCCAGCGCGCCCGCGTCCCGGGCCCGCCGCCACTCCACGGTGTGGCTGCTGCCCAGGCCTCGCGGCGCAGGAGGGCGCCGTTCTCGCCATCCTTCGCTTCGTCGTAGGCGGCCAGGATGTCCAACTTGTCCTGCGCGGTGAACGTGCGCCACCGGGCCCGTTCGGGCACCTCCGGGTTCGGTCGCCGCGCCGGCTCGTCGGACACCCGACCAGCATCGCCGGTACCGGTCGCCGGAACCAAAGCGGTCGCCGTGTTGGTCATGAAAGGGGATCTCCATCCCCGCCCTCCGGGTCAGCGATTCTCAGGGAGCAAGTGCCTCGACCCACGTTGACAGAGAGGGCTCGGCCGCCGTCCAGTAAAGGATCGGCGGTTGCTGGTGGTCCTCGCATCACCTGCTGGTTGCGGTGTTGAAAGTAGTGTTTTCAACGTTTCTGCTGGTGGTGCGGCGGAGCCGTGCTGATCACCCGTAGCTCGTTAAATACCGCTCGGGCTACCACTGCGTTTTACCAAGGCCTGCTGGCCCACCTCGTCACCTTTACCAGAAACGACGTGCAATACGGCATCACCGGACCCCCGTCCCGACCCTGGCCGAACCCAACCGCCGTCCAACGCCGCGCCTTCGGACGCATCGGCGCACCCATCCCGACCACCCTCACCTGACCTCAAAACGGCCGCCGTCGACGGAGCAACACCCCACCCCAGATCTCAACTGGCAGGTCAAGGCACATCCCGCTGCGCAAGCCGACGCACCTCATCGTCATCGTGACTCGCTCCGTCCACGGGCAGCCCGGCGCGGGCGGTCAGGCGGCGGAGCCGTCGCCGCGGGCTCCGTCCAGGTCGGGCAGGGGTCTGGTGCAGATGCGGTGCGCCTGGCGGCGCGGTACGCCGAACATGCGCAGTAGATCCTCGGTCATCTGGTCGGTGGTCTGCTCGACGTCGCGGTCCGGCTGGTCGTGGAGCAGTTGACCGAGGGCGAGGAGCGCTCCGGCAGCAATCGTGACGGCGATGTCGATGTCGGCGAGGTCGAATCGGCCGGCGTCGACGGCGGCCGCGATGTCACGTCGAGCGCGGGGCGCCAGGCCGCCGTCGGCGCTGAGCAGGCGGGGAATGTTGTTGAGCAGGACGCGGCTGAGTTCGGGTTCGCGCCGGTGGAGGCGCCCGGTGAGTCGGAAGCTGCTGG
The DNA here is from genome assembly GCA_963844455.1 of uncultured Actinomycetota bacterium. Lineage (GTDB taxonomy): Bacteria > Actinomycetota > Actinomycetes > Mycobacteriales > Nakamurellaceae > Nakamurella. The sequence goes on along the minus strand of CAWJOH010000002.1, from coordinate 7,905 downwards.
CGAACACCTCGGCGGGGTCCTCGATGCCGGCGGTGACGTGGTCGAGCAGCTGGCCGTAGGCGTCGATCACGGACTCGTAGGCGGCCTCGTAAAGCCGTTCCTTGGTCTCGAAGTGGTTGTAGAACGACCCCATACCGACGTCGGCGGCCTGGGTGATCTCCAGGATCGGCACATTCGTCCGGCCCTCTGCGATGAGGGTTTGCGCCGCTCGGATGAGGGCCGCTCGGGTCCGCGCCTTGCGCCGGTCCAGCCGGTTTTCCGTCGGACTCGGTGTCTCGCTCATGCCATCTCCTCGCTGGGCCGCGTCGTTGGGGCGATGCGGTCATCGTAGCGCGGCCAGTCAGAACTGACGAATTCCTCACAGAGCTCTTGACTGACGGTACAGTCAGGAGTGATGATTTCGTCAACAACACAGGAGAGGACATCCGATGGCACCCCCTCACGGGACTCACAACGACTTGCACAGCGAACAGGGAGCGGTCCGCGGGGAGCACCCCGGCCGAGCAACCAACCCGACGATCAAGGTCGCGGACCTGGCCTGGCTCGAGTTCCAGAAGCCGGACCTGGCCGGCTCCGAGAGATTCGCGCACGCATTCGGCTTCACCACGGTGAGTCGGACGGCGGACGAGCTGCAGCTGCGCGGCACCGACAGCGGCGCACCCTGTGTGATCGTGCGCCGGGGACCGCGGTCGACCTACCTCGGCGCCGCGTTCCGGGCCGCCGATCCCACCGACGTCCTGCGGCTCGCCGACGCGACCGGCGCCGAGGTCCGCAAGCTTCCGGACAGCCTGGGAGGGATCACGGTCGATCTCACCGACCCGAGCGGGGTCCTGGTCCGCGTGGTGAACGGCACCCACGAGCTCGCCGCTCTGCCGGGCCAGCCTGCTCAGACCATGAACGCCGGACACGAGGTGGCGCGCAGCAACGCGACCCAGCGTCCCCCTCGCGAGCCGGCCAGGGTTCAGCGGCTGGGGCACGTCGTGCTGCAAACCACCACCTACGTGCAGACCCTGAACTGGTATTTGCAGCACCTCGGTCTGATCGTCAGCGACTTCAAGTACTTCCAGGGCCAGCGCGAGCGTGGCCCCACCATGAGCTTCATCCGCTGCGACCAGGGCTCGACCCCGACCGACCACCACACGCTGGCGATGACGCTCGGCCCGCGGAACCGCTACGTGCACTCGGCGTTCCAGGTCGCGGACTTCGACGCGCTGGCCGCCGGTGGCGAGTACCTCCGGGACAACGGCTTTCACCGCTCCTGGGGGATCGGCCGGCACATCGAGGGCAGCCAGATCTTCGACTACTGGCGCGACCCCGACGGCCTGCTGGTCGAGCACTTCACCGACGGCGACCGTTTCGACTGCACCCTGGAGCCCGGTTGGTCGCCGATGACGGCGTCCGGGCTCGCCCAGTGGGGGCCACCGGCCTCCAAGGACTTCATGGGCATCTCACCGGGACGCGAGTCCCTTCGCGAGCTGACCTCGATGGTCACCGCCCTCCGTGACGACAACGAATTCGACCTCTCCCGCCTCCGCGGCATGCTGAAAATGGCCACCTCATGAGCACCACCATCCTCCGCACCGCCGACTCCTGGTGGGTCACCACCGGCGACGGTGCCGCCCGCATCGAGACCGACGCGACGACCACCGGTGAGCTCCTCGCCGAGCCCGAGAAGATCGAGGCTGCCCGGTCGAGCAAGCAGACCGTCGACCCGGCCACGCTCAAGCTGGTGTCCCCGGTAACTGCGCCCTGCCGGGTCGTCGCGCAGATGACCAACTACGCCAGCCACGTCAAGGACGCCGGGTTGAAACCCGACACCATCCCGCTGACGTTCTTCCGCAAGACCTCCGGCTCGATCAGCGGGCCCTACGACGACATCATCCGTCCCGGCCACGTGCGCTTCCTGGACTACGAGGTCGAGGTCGGCGTGGTGATCGGCCGTGAGCTGCCGGTCGGCACAAAGGTCACGGCCGACAACTGGGCCAGCTACGTCGCCGGCCTGATCGTGACCAACGACGTCTCCGCCCGCGACGTGCAACTGCCGAAGACCCAGTTCTTCGAATCCAAGTCCTACCCGACCTTCACCCCCGTCGGACCGGCGCTCGTCCTGCTGGACGAGAACGAGCTCAAGCGGTTCGGCGATCTACGCCTGCGGCTCTGGGTCAACGGCGAGATGCGTCAGGACGCCTTGGTCGACCCCGACATGATCTACCCGCCGCTCGAGGCGCTGGCGGCGTTGACCCGGTTTCAGCGGCTCGACCCGGGCGACCTGCTCCTCACCGGCACCCCGGTCGGAACCGCGCTGAGCGCGCCGGCGAAGCCAGCGCAGATCATCGCATCGCTCCTGCCGGCCGCGACCAAATGGAGGATGTTCTTCAAGCGCCAGGCCCAGAACCCGAAGTACCTCAAGGACGGCGACGTCGTCGAGGTCACCATCGGCACCGACGACGGTGCGATCGACCTCGGGCGGCAGCGCACGGTTGTTCGGGGGACGTCATGAGTGACCTGCTGTGGCCGGTGTTCGACGGGCCGGCTGACCTGGCATCGATCGAGGCCGTGCCGCTGGCCGACCGTGGCCTGCCGGGTACCACCTACGATCTCCTCGCGCGCGCGGCCGCGCTGTGGCCGGACCGGGTGGCGCTCTCCGTCCTGCCGGACGCGGCACGGTTCGAGCATCCGGTGGAGCGGACCTTCGCACGAGCTGCTCGCCGACGTCCACGCCTACGCCAACGTGTTCCACGCGCACGGTGTCCGCCGCGGCGACGCGGTGGCGTTGCTGGCCCCGAACTGCGACGAGCTGGTGACCGCGACGCTGGCCGCCGAGCTGGCGGGGATCGCCGCGCCGGTCAACGGCAGCCTTTCCCAGGAGACCGTCCGCGAGCTGCTGCGCAGGTCCGGCGCGCGTGTCCTGGTCGCCGCGGGTCCCGAGCTCGCCCCCGACGTCTTCACCACGGCCCGGGAGCTGGCCGCGGCGGGCGACCTGGATGCGCTGCTGGTCCTGCGGCCCACGGCGGGCGCATCCGAACCGGACCCGCTGCCGGCCGTCGACGGCGTGCACGTCGACTACCTGGCGCAGGCGGCCGAAGGGCAACCCAACGACGCGTTCATCGGTGACCTGCCGTCCGCGTCGGAGGTCGCCGCGGTGTTCCACACCGGTGGCACGACAGGCACACCGAAGCTGGCCGCGCACACCCATACCAACGAGGTCAGCGACGCGTGGATGATCGCCGCCAACGGCCTGCTGCGCAATCACGAAGCGGTGGTGTTCGCTGCCCTTCCGCTGTTCCACGTCAACGCGCTCGTCGTCACCGTCCTGGCCCCCCTGTTCAACGGCCACCATGTCGTCTGGGCGGGACCCCGGGGCTATCGCGACCCCGCCCTGTACACCCACTTCTGGAAGCTCGTCCAGCACTACCGGGTCACCGCGATGAGCGCCGTACCCACCGTGTACGCCGCCCTCGCCGGTTGCCGGGTCGACGCCGACATCAGCAGCCTCCGGCTAGCCTTCGTCGGCGCGTCACCCCTGCCGCCCGCGGTCCGGGAGGGCTTCGAGTCCACCACCGGCGTCGCGGCTGGTCGAGGGCTACGGCCTCACCGAGGCCACCTGCGCCAGCACGCTTGGCTTCCCCGACCACTCCCGTCCCGGTGCCGTCGGGCAGCGCCTGCCCTACCTGCAGATGAAGGTCGTGCAGGTCGATGCCGATGGGCAGTGGGTGGACCTGAAGCCAGGACAGGTCGGCACGCTCGCGATCAAGGGCCCGACCGTGTTCCCCGGCTACGTCACCGGTCGCGGCCCGGACGGACCACGCCTTGACGACATGGGCAAGGTGCGCGACGGATGGCTGGACACCGGGGACCTCGCCCGGCTCGACGACGGCTTTGTCTACCTCGTCGGCCGCGCGAAGGACCTCATCATCCGCGGGGGTCACAACATCGACCCCGCCGTCATCGAGAACACCCTGCTGGCCCACCCCGCGGTGACCGGCGCGCAGGCCGTGGGCCGACCGGACATCCACTCCGGCGAGGTACCCGTCGCCTTCGTCACCCTCACCCCCGGAGCCGTCACGACATCCCAGGACCTGCGTGACTGGGCCCGCGACCACGTCCCAGAGCAGGCCGCCGCACCTAAGGCGGTGACCATTCTCCAGGCCCTGCCGGTGACGCACGTCGGGAAGGTGTTCAAGCCGGCCCTGCGGGCCCTGGCCGCCGGCGAGGCCGTCGCCGAGGCCCTGCGCGGCGTGCCCGGCGTCACCAGTGTTCGCGGAGTCGTCGAGAACGGCGCCGTCGTCGCCGTCGTCGGCCTGGCCGAAGGCGCCGACGAGACCCCGATCAAGGAAACGCTCGACCACTTCTCGATCAGCTGGCGCACCGAGGTCGACCGGTGAACGGATCGCAGCCCCCGCCGCGCCCGCTCGGGCGCTCGTCGCAGACCGAATACCCCACATTTTCTGATCACAAGGAGCTGTCATGAACGCAACGACCATCCTCGCCGGCGTCCTCGTCGTCGCCTTCGCGGCGGCCGGCTCCGCGAAACTCGCAGCCGTGCCCGCCATGCGCGCGAGGGCCGCACACGTGGGCTTCAGTGTCGCGGCGTACCGGCGGATCGGATCCCTCGAGATCCTCGGTGTCCTCGGCCTGCTGGCCGGAGCGCTGGTGCCGATGATCGGTGCACTGGCCGCGGCGGGACTGCTATTGCTGCTCGGGGGAGCAGTGGTCGCCCACCTCCGCAGCGGCGACAGCCTGCGCGAGCTGGCGCCGGCAGTCGTCCTGGGCCTGACAACCCTCGCCTTCCTCATCCTGGTGTTCGGCGACCTCCGATGAGCCGTTCCCAGGGCGCGAGCACCGATCCCATCCCCGTGATCATCGTGGGGGCCGGCCCGGTCGGGCTCACCGCCGCCACCCTGCTCGGGCAGTACGGCGTCGACTGCCTCGTCCTCGACCGCTGGGAGGGTGTCTACCCCCAGCCGCGTGCCGTGCACCTCGACGACGAGATCTACCGCATCGTCGCGCGAGTGGGCATCGCCGAGCAGTTCGCCGCCGTCTCGCGTCCCACCCGCGGCCTGCAGCTGATCGACCGGAATCACCGAGTCTTCGCCGTGCTCGACCGCGGCGGAGACGAAGGAAGGCACGGGCACCCGAGGGCGAACATGTTCGACCAGCCGGAGCTCGAGCACCTGCTGCGGACCAACCTCAAGGACCAGACGACCGTCGGATTGCGCGGAAACGTGGAGGTGACCGACGTCGCCCAGGACGGCCAAGGACGGGTGCGTGTCAACGTCACCGACCGGCTCACCGGCCGGCATGAGTCCCTGCTGGCCAGCTACGTGCTCGGCTGCGACGGAGCCAACAGCGTTGTCCGCACGGCCATCGGCTCGACCATGCAGGACCTCACGTTCGACCAGCGCTGGCTCGTGATCGACATCGCCACCACCGCCGATCTCGATCAGTGGGACGGTGTCCACCAGGTGTGTGACCCCCATCGGGCCGCAACGTTCATGCGGATCGGGCAGACCCGCTACCGCTGGGAGTTCCGGCTGCTGCCGGGCGAGACCGCGGCGGACTACGACACGATCCAGGCCCTGCTGCCGCTGATCAGCCCGTGGGTTGCAGGGCACGCCCAGCGACCGCCTCGAACTCGTGCGGGTCGCGGAGTACACGTTCCGGGCCCAACTCGCCGACCGCTGGCGGGACCGCAACGTGTTCCTGTTGGGCGACGCCGCCCATCTCACCCCCCCATTCGTCGGGCAGGGAATGGGAGCGGGACTGCGGGACGCCATGAACCTCAGCTGGAAGATCGCCGGCGTCCTGTCGGGCGACCTGCCCGAGTCGGTGCTCGACACTTACCAGGCAGAACGCAAGCCGCACGCGCGGGCCATGATCCGGCTGGCCAAGCTCGTCGGGGTGTCGATGACCCAGGGTGGCCGGGCGGGTGACCTGCTCCGACACCTGATCGCGCCACGGCTGCACTGGGTCCCCGGCCTGCGGCATCGTCTCTTGGACGGCGAAACGCCACGCCTGAGCAGGTCGGCCCTGCTCCCCGGACCGCGGGCGCGGCGGTCGCTGGCCGGAAGCCTGTGCCCCAACGCGCTCTTGGCCGACGGCCGACGGATCGATGAGGTGACAGGATGCGGCTTCGTCCTGGTGAGCGCCGTACCGCTCACACCACAACAGCAGGCCCTACTGGAAGCTCGAGACGCCCAGGCCGTCGAGGTCGAGGCAGGGTCTCCGCTTCACGTGTGGCTGTCCACCGGCCGGGCGACCGCCGCCCTGGTCCGACCCGACCTGACGGTGATGCGAGCAGGCCGTGACGTCGCCGCGCTGTGCAACGCCGCACCGCGATTGCAGGTCGCCTGACGGACTGAGTGGGCCAACTTCTGCCGCAGCGGTGCACCGACGCCGCACCCAACCGAGCTCCGCGGCGGGCTCACGCCCCGCCGAGCGCCCGGCACCACATCGTCGAGAACTGAGGACACAGCAATGAGCAATCAAGCCACCGCACATCACCAGGCCACGAACCGCGACGCTGCGGATCAGCCCGCCGGGACAGGACTGCAGTACGAAAACATCGGCCGATCCCTGGGCACCGACTACTTCCACATCGCCGACCAGCTCACCGAGACCGAACGCGACTACTGGCGCCGCACCAGGGATTTCGTCGACGACGAGGTGCTGCCGGTGATCAACGACTACTGGGAGAACGCGGAACTCCCGTGGCCGCTGTTCAAACGGATGGGCGAATTGGGCATCGTCGGTGACGGCATCAACGGCTACGGCTGCCCGGAGATGAGCCCGCTCGCCGTCGGGCTGATCAACCTGGAACTCAACCGCGGCGACGGCAGCCTGGGAACCTTCCTCGGCGTGCAGGCCGGGTTGGCCATGCGCTCCATCGCGCTGCTCGGCTCGGAGGAGCAGAAGCAACACTGGCTGCCCGGCATGGCCCGGGTGGACACCCTCGGGGCGTTCGCCCTGACCGAGCCGACCCACGGTTCGGACTCCGTCGCCCTGGAGACCTCCGCCCGCCGCGACGGCGACCACTGGGTGATCAACGGCCGGAAGAAGTGGATCGGCAACGGCACCCTCGCCGACGTGGTCGTGCTCTGGGCCCGCGACGACGCGGACGGCAAGGTCAAGGCCTTCCTGGTGGAGAAGGGCACGCCGGGCTACGCCGCGACGCGGATCGACGGCAAGGGATCGCTGCGCGCCATCTGGCAGGCCGAGATCACCCTCACCGACCTGCGGGTGCCCGAAGCGAACCGACTGCCCGGCGCCAACAGCTTCAAGGACGCCGGCGCCGTGCTGGCCGGCACCCGCAACACCGTCGCCTGGGCGGCGCTCGGGCACGCGACCGCCGCCTACGACATCGCCGCGGCCTACACGCAGCAGCGCACCCAGTTCGGCAGGCCGCTGGTCGGGTTCCAGATCGTCCAGCAGCGACTGGTCCGGATGCTCGCCGAGGTCTGCTCCATGCAGCTGTACTGCCTGCAACTGGCCCGGCTGCAGGAGCAGGGCGCACTGACCGACACCATCGCCGCGCTGGCCAAGATGAACAACACCCGCAGGGCCCGCGAGGTCATCGCCGAGGGCCGGGACCTGCTGGGCGGCAACGGGATTCTGCTGGACTACCACGTGATACGACACATGGCCGACATCGAGGCACTGCACACCTACGAGGGCACCGAGACCATCCAAACCCTCATCGTCGGAAGGGACATCACCGGTGTCGGAGCCTTCGCCTGACCCGGCCGGAGCCGTTCCGAACCACACGGGCGAGGCCGTCATCCGGTTCGTGGACATCGACGGCGTCCGGGTGCGGACCTCGATCCTCGGCAGCGGGCCCCCGCTGCCGGTTACGGGGAGTCGTCACCCTGGCCGGCACCGAACGGCGGCCCGCTGAGCTTGAGGCCT
>CAWJOH010000001.1:0-449075 GCA_963844455.1 uncultured Actinomycetota bacterium | reverse complement strand
CGAACCACTGGTGCCCGCCGCCCTGCTCGTCTACCGGCTCGACCCGTATCCCGGTGTCCGCGTTGGCGACGACGTTCTCGCGCACACCCAGGAACGATCCGAGCTGGGCCCCGCACAGGGGAAGTTGCCCTCGTCGTAGACCTCGGTGGTGAGCGGCCGCGCCGCCACCCGGAGGTCGTTGCCGGCGACGAGCCCGTGCTCCACGTTGCCGAGGAAGATGCCGTACCGGCCGCGGGTGCGTTCGACGGGCCACCGAGAAACCGAGTGAGAACGTTGTCGACGATCCGGACCCGGCCGGCACGGTCGCGGGCGGCCCCCGGCGACGCCGAATGGCTGACACCGACCTGGATCCCGACCTGGACGTCGCCCAGGATGTTCCCGGCGACGTCCACCGCCCTGGCCACTCGGCCCCCAGGCGACGATGCCCTGCGCGGCCACGGCGGGATTGCTGTCGGCGAGTGCCTGGAACCATCCGACCGCCCCGGGCAGGCCCCGCCGGAAGGCCGCGTCGCCGATCAGCCGGGCGGCCGTGGCGCGCAGCCGACCCGCCGGGCTCGTCGCCGCCGGCACCGGCCGGGTGTCGGCCGCCAGCGCCGCGCGCCAGGTCGCCGCGTCGAGCTCCGAGCGGAACGTGACGGTTGTCCCGCCGACGTCGAGCCGGACCATGCCGGTGCCCGCCGTCAGTGGAGTCACCGCGATCCCGTCCGCGACGAGCAGCCGGCGCAGCACCGCACCCCGGTCGACGGTCCCGAAGCCATCCGGGCCGAGGCTGTCCTGGAGGCGCCGCACCGCGCGCCCGAACGCCTCCAGGCGGTGCGGCTCCTCGACGGCACCGGCGACGAGCCGCTCGGCGTACGCCGCCACCGCCGCCGGGTCGGCGCGATCGGCGTCGGTCGGCGGGGAGGCGGCGACCAGCGCAGCCCACTCCCGCGCCGGCACGGCGGAGTTGAAGGCCAGGCGCCACCCGGGCACGTCCACGACGGTTTTCGCGTCCCGGGGCGGCGTGGCGTCCTCGCCGACCCCGGACACCAGCCGGTCGACCAACCGCGAGCGGATGCCGGCGTCGGCGACCAGCTTGTCGAGGCTCAGTGCGGCGGTCTTGCGCGCGACCGTCACGCGGTTGCCGGTCACCTGGGCGTCGTCGCAGTCGACGAGCAGGATCCCCAGCTGCGCGTGGCCGACGGTCAGCTCGCAGTCACGCACCCGGACCCGGGCCGGCAGCAGCGGCGTCCCGCGCACCGTCAGGCACGACGCCTGGCGGCGCGCCCCGCCGACCGACCGGACGTGCAGGCGTTGCAGGGTCACCTCGGGGGTGTCGACGACCGTGAGCGCCCCGCTGACGTGCTCGTGGCCCTCGACTCCGACACCCACCGCCCCGCCGCGGATGTCGAGGTCTGCGACGTGCACCGATCGGGCGGCGCGGACCTCCAGGACCCGCTCGATGCCCACCCCGCGCAGCACGCTGGCGGGACCGCCGCCGTGCAGCGTGACGTGACCCAGCCCGACGAGCTCGACCACCCGGTCCGTGACGTATTCCCCCGGCCGGAAACACACGACCGCGTCCCGGCCGGCCGGGAGCTGGCCGAGCGCGTCCTGCCAGCCCTTGCCCGGCGACAGGGTGAGCGACGCGCAGCCGGAGTGCGTGAGCCCGCAGAGCCGCTCGATCGCATCCTGGACGGTCACCGCACCGGTCAGCGGTGGGCAGGCCGCCGGGTCGAAGGCGGTGTGCGCGGCGACGGCGAGCTCCGCGCCGAACACGACCGGCAGGTGCTCCGGGGCGCCGGCCGGGGTGAGCAGCCGCGCGGTGACCTGCTGGGAGCCGGTCGTCGCGTCGACCGCCCAGGAAACCGACGCGAGGCCGGCGGCGTCCGTGGGAACGACGACGGGCGTGCCGGCCGCCGTGCCGGCCAGCGCGCCGGCGCCCGCGGTCACCTCGAACCGGACCCGGGCACCGGCGACCGGCAGCGAACCGGTCGCGACGCCGGCCACCAGGGGCCGGGCCAGCGGCACCAGCGCGCCCGGCGCCGAGGGATCTGGCAGTGCCTCCTGCCCGTCGCCGGCGACGAGGGCGAGGATCCGCAGCGCCGTCAGCGCGGGGAAGCCGGCCAGGCACCTCGGGCCGAGGGTCCAGGTGCCCGCGGCGTCGCGGTCGAGCAGGCACAGGCGGGCGAAGTGGTGGGCCACTCCGTGCGGGCCGACGTCGGCCGGGACTCCGGCGTCCTGCGGCCACTCCACGTCGCCCGTCGCGACCCGCGCCGGGATCGTCCAGTAGTCACCCGTGTGCCAGCTCGCGCCCGCCGAGAAGCGCACCTGCACGCCGTCCTCGAGCTCGAGATAGCCGTCGCCGGGCGCGGATTCGACGAGGCGCGGCCCGTCGGTGTCCCAACGCCGGACGCGGGGGTTGTCGGGGAAGTCGGCGGCGTCGAGCGTCCCGGTGGCGGTGGCCGGATCGATCCGGATCGCGTCGCCGTCGGCGCTGACCACCCGCACGAGGGTCCCCGGGAGCCCGGTCAGGGCATGGACCTCGTCGGTCAGCTCGACCCAGCAGCCCGACGGGAAGCCGTCGGCGGCGTCCCGCCCCGGGCGGGACACGAGCAGGTCGTCCCCGACGATGCCCACGAGCCGCCGCTCCACCGACCCGTTGTCCCGGGACGCCTTCCACGTGGCGACCCCGCTCTGCCCGGCGTCGTGGATCTCGACCCGGTACAGCTGGTTGTCGATGCGCCGGAACCCGGCGTCGGCCGGAACGATGCAGGGACCCGCGACGGTGGCGTCGGGCTCGGCCCGGGCGGCGAGCACGCCGGTCGGCGCTGCGGTGACCGCATCCCAGGCCGCGAACTCGTCCGCGCAGCCCACCGGCGCGGCCTCATCGCCGACCCGGAGCAGCCGCACCTGCCAGCGCAGCTGCTCGCGGGTCGCGGTGTCGGGGCCGCCGAGCGCCACCTCGCGAATCCCGGGGTCGTCGATGGCCGTGACGTGGTGCCGGAAGGCGTCGAGGTACGCCAGGTACCGCCCCTCCGGGGCGTCCGCCAGCGCCACCCAGGTGCCGTCCGCGGCGCGCGCGACCGCGGCACCGGCCGGCAGGTAGGGCTGGTCGGTCAGCGAGGCGTCCTCGTCGACCTCCACCAGCACGCCGTCGACGTACACGCGCCCGGCGGTGACCCCGACGTCCGTGCCACCGCCGCCGACCGCCACGCCCAGCCCGCCGTCGGCGGGTGCCCCGGCGGGGCCGACCAGGTCGGCGAGCGAGGCGGTGCGCAGGTGGTCGGCGATGTCCTGCAGCTCGTTGACGTCGGCGTCGACCGACACCCGGCCCTGCTGGGCGCGCACCGCCACGTAGTGCTTGGCGGGATCGAAGGTGAGGCGGGTGAAGTCGCCCTTCATGGCAGGTACCTTCCGGGGTCGACCAGCCCGGCCTCGAGGCCGAGCGGGAGGTGCTCGTCCAGGGCCCGGCGGAGGTTGTCCTCGCGCTGGGGCCGGAACAGGTGGGCGTGCGCGCCGGGTTCCGACGCGGTGGACGACGCCCGGCGCAAAGCGTCGGGACACCCGGCGAGCAGCAGCCCGAGGGCGGGATGGCCGGGCAGCTCGGACACGAACGACGGCGCCAGGCGGGCGACGGTGTCGGCGAGCACCGCGGCCGGCGCCCCGGCCTCCCGCAGCGGCTCGACGGCGAGGTCGGGCTGGCACCGGTAGCGGCGCGGGGTGGTCGAGCCGGCCGCCACCCAGGAGTGGCGGATGCAGCCGGCCTGGCGGCGGGTCACGGTGACCGCGCCGAGCAGCAGGCAGTCGGACGCCGAGAGCTCCTCGGCGCGCAATCGGCCGAGAACCGTCACGCGCTCCAGGTCCACCGGTGACGCCGGTGCGGCCAGCGCGAACCCGCCGGCCGTGACCAGGACGGCGTCGACGACGGCGATCGAACGCACGGCGCCGGCCGTCGCGACCGGCCCGCACACCGCGCGGGTCAGCGTCAGCTGCAGCCGCGCGTTGGCGGACGTCACGCGCACCCCGCCGAGCACGCTCGCGTGCGCGACGTCGAGCCGGCCCAGGTCGCCGCCTCCCGTGGCGACGACCCGAACCAGGCCGTCCACCCACAGTCCGTGCAGCACGAGCTCCCCCGGCAGGTCGTCCGGGCCGGGGGCCGTTCCGGTGACGTCGAGGTCGCCGACCACCACCGGCCGCACCCGCGACGCGTCGACAACGCCCACGCGGCGCGCGGTCTCGCCCGGCAGGCCACCGGGTACCGGCAGCGCGGGCCAGCGGGCGCCGACGATCAGCAGCCGCGAGTTCGGCCCGATCCGCAGCCGCCCCGCACCCGTGAGGGCACCGGCGTACCGGTGCGAGTCGACGATCGTGATCATGCCGACGGTGCCGTCGGGCTGGGCGTGCCAGGCGTCCACCGCGTCGGCCAGGGTGCCGAACGTGCCGGGCCCGGCGGCCTCGTGTGCCGACACGGTCACCTGCCACCCGATCGGCCGCTCGGCCAGCCTGGGCCCCAGGTCGTCGTCGCGGGCGGCGGCCCCGCCGCCCAGCACCGCGACGTGCGCGTCGGCGAGGTCGACCTCGACGTGGTCGACGGCGACCCCGTCCGGGAACGCCACCCTGCCCGTGACCGGGTCGACGGCGACCTCGATCGGCATCGCCACCGGGTCGCCGCCGCCCGCGGGGATCGTGTCGATGCTGGCCGGCGGTCGCTGCCACCCGGTGGGCACGGGTGACGCCGGGTCCGCCAGGAACGCGGCGACGGTGCGCTCCGGCGGGATCGGCAGCAGCGGATCGCCGGGGGCCCGGCGCCAGCGGATGGTCAGCGGCGGGTCCTGGGCGAACGCGTCGTCCGGCGGCGGGTCGCCGGCGGCGGCCGCCGCCCGCCTCGCCTCCAGCACGTCGTGCAACCAGCGCCGGCGCAGCACCGAGGGCAGGTCCTCCTCGCCGGCCAGGTGCTCGACGTCGACCTCCGGGCGGGCGAAGCGCCGCAGCGGGACGTCGATCGCGAGCGGGTGGACGTGGAACCGGCCGTCGGGCGGGTCCGCCGCCGGCCGCAGGGTCACCTGCTCCAGCGGCCGGGTGGTCACCTGCCAGGCGTGCAGCGTCACCGTCGGCAGGTTGTGGTGCCCGTCGCCGTCGGTGCCGGGAAGCCCGTGCCGCTCCCGGGTGTCGATCGAGCGGACGTCGACCAGCCGCGGCGCGACGTCGAAGGCGCCGCCGACGTGGTCGAGGACGCCGGTCCCGCCGGCCGGCTCGAGCGTCTCGCCGGAGATCGCCGCAAACGCCGAACGCGTCGCGCGCTGATGGGCGAGGTGTTGATGCCAGCCGAGCAGGCGGCGGGTCTCGACCGCGACCGTCGGGTAGGCGGTGACGGCGCGGGCGGCGGCCTCGATCGCGGCGAGCGTGCCCTTGCGCCGGCGCAGCGCGATGGCGTCGGCGACCCAGGCCCTGAGGTGCACGAGGCCGCCGGCGTCGTGCATCGGGGCGGCGCCGACGAGCGCGCCGATGTACGGCACCGCCCAGTCGTCGCAGGTCTCGATGAACCAGTCGTCGCGCAGCTCGTCGAGGTCGAGCTCGAGCGCGTCCGCGACCTCGGCCAGCACGGCGAGCACGCCGGCCAGCGCGCCGGCCGGCGGCCCCGCGTCCCGGACCCGCCAGACGGCGGGCAGAAGCTCCGCCATGCGCTCCCCGGTCCAGCCGAGCGGCCGGGCGTCCACGCCGGTCACCGGGTCACCTGCGGCAGCTCGATGGCGGCCGGGTCGAGCCACGCCAGCTCGGCCGCCCGCGGCCCGGCGGGCGTCGCCGTCGCGGGCCGGGCGGGCACCTGCGTCAGCCGGCCCGCCGCCGTGCCGGTGGGGTGCAGCCGGTCGAGGTCGACCGCGACCACTCCGGGCACGCCGTGCAGCACGGCGAGCACCTCGCTTCCGGCCAGCGGCTGCGCCAGATCGCGCGCGGCCACCGAGAACGCCGACTCGAGCGCGGCGCGGGCCGCCGCGATGACGGTGTCGGGTACCGCATCCGGGTGCGCCACGACGCCCGCGCGCAGCGCGACCGGCACGTCGACATGCGGCGCGACGACGATCGGCGCCCCGGGATGGCGAGCGGCGTCGAGGGCGTGGGCCACGCTCGACAGCAACGGGCCGCCCGGGGCCGGCACGGAGCCGTCCGACGGCACCACGGTGACGTGCACGACCCGTTCGTCCCCGACCCACAGCCAGGCTGCGGCCGCCTTCGCGACGCCGCCGAACGTGCGCGCGAGGTCCGCGACGTCGGCGAGCGAGACGACCCGGTCCAGCGTGCGGATCGCCACCGGCGCGTTCTGCCGCGCCTCGTCCCGCGGCTCGGGATCCGCCGCCCCGGTGGCGGACAGGGGGTTGCGCACCCCGGCGAGGCCGAGCGGCCGGCTCAGCAGCAGCGACAGCTGGCCGGCCCCGACCTGGCCGGCGAGGCCCACGCCGACCCGGTAGGTGGCCGTCACGTTGTCCCGCCCCGTCGGCAGCCGGGCGCCGGTCACGCCGTCGCCGAACGCGACCTCGACCCGTCCGTCGCCGGGCCGGGCGCGCGCGGTGAACACCCGGGCGTCCGGCGGCTGGCCGTGCAGGGTCGGCACCTGCGCCCAGTTGACCCCGCCGACCCGCACCTGCAGGGTCGACGCCGCGCCGCGGGCGACCTCGGTGGGCGTCGGCTCGGCGGCCAGGTCCGCCGCCACGAAGGTGAGGGCGCCCTCCGGGAGCGGGAAGCGCTGGAAGGCCCTGGTCCCGTCTCCCGAGCCGAGCACGACGGCGCGCCCCCGGCCGTGGGTGGCGGCGACCACGTTCGCGGACAGGTGCACGCTCTCGCGGACGTACGAATGTGCCAGCGCCGCCTCGAACGTCAGCAGGGTGACCGGGTTGGTCCCGTCGGGCCCGACCACGTCCGAGGCCGCCTGCACCACGGCGAGCTCGGCGGCGTGCGCGCCGGTGTCCGTGCGCAGTCCCTCGACGATCACCTCGCGTCCGGGCCCGATCGCCGGCGCGTGGACGCCCAGCAGGACGCTCGCCCCGGTCACCGCCGACGTGATCGGGCGCGCGCCCATGGGCAGCTGCTCGCTGCGGCACCACACCAGCGCGCTGCGCCGGTCGAAGCGGTCGACTCCCTCGCCACTCACCTCGAGCACGCTCGCCTCGGCGGTCAGCAGGTAGTCGGCCAGCGTCTCCTCCATGACGGCGGTCACCCGCAGCAGCTCGGCGTAGCCGGGGTCGGCGATCATCGCCCACGAGTCGGCGACCAGCCCATCGACCCGGCGGGAGAGCTCGATCCGGGTGGTGCCCTCGGGAAGCGGCGCGTCGACCCAGGTCGCCTCCCGGGAACTGAACACGCCGGCGAGCACCGTCGTGGTGCCGGGTTCGAGCTCGCCGACCCGCATCGACACCGGCAACGCCGACCAGGGCATGGCGGCGTGACCGAACAGCGGCACCCCGTCCCGCAGCACGTGCACCTCGACCCCGACCGCCGCGGGCTCGATGTGCGGATCGTCGTGACCCAGCGGGTGTTCGAGCCCGACCACGGTGTGCGCCGGCACTCCTGGGCCGCCGGCGGCAACCGCCGGCGCATCGGCCTCGACCGGTCGCACGGCCACCACCCGGCGCACGTCCCAGCGTTCGGACGCCGGATCCGCCAGCCGTTCGGCGCCGACCACGAGCAGCCGGTCACCGGCGCGCAAGCCGGTGGCGGTGCCGGCCAGCACCAGCTCGTCGTCGCCGTGGGCCGGCGCGGCCAGCTCGGCGAGCGCTGGTCGCAGATCGTCGAGCCCGCGCACCGCGACCAGTTCCCGGACCGTCTCGAAGACCTGGGGCTGCTCCCCCGGACCCGGCACCGACTGGACGGCGATGCCCGGCGCCAGGGTGACCGCGTCCGGGGACTCGGCGGGCAGCTGCAGCGACAGCGCCAGCCGCGTATTCGCGGCGACGCCGGGCCGGAGCTCGTAGCCGAGGGCACTGGCATGCAGCAGCACGGCGTCGCGGGTGGTGGCGGTGCCGAGGTAGCCCTCCTGGGCGAGACGCTCGCCCTGGAAGGCCAGCACCTCGGCGACCGCCGCCCATGCCTCCAGCAGGGCGATCGCGGGGTCGGACGGGTCGCGGGTGGTCAGGCCGCGCAGGCCCGGCTGCCGGGCGAGCGCACGGTGCAGGCCGGCCAGGAACGACCCGTACGTCCCGGCGCGGTGCGACAGCGCCGCCTGACCCGGTCGGTTGCGGGGCGCGGCCGACGCCGTCGCCGGCCCGCAGCCGCAGTCGGCTTCGCTCGACACGTCAGCGACCCCCCGCCAGCTCGAGTGTCAGCCGCCCGCGCTCGGGAAAGCTCGGGTCGTCGTCGAGGCGAACCACCTCGGTGTCGCCGACGTCGAGCACCCCCGCGTCGAGCTCGCCCGCCGGCGCCCGGCCGAAGCGGTGGAAGGCGACGGCGTCGACGGCGAGCACGCCGTCCACCGCCTGCACGGCCGCGATGACCGGCGAGAGGTAGAGCGGGTCGCCGAAGCTCCACCGGTCGGGATGGAACAGCCCCGTCGAGCCGTCCGGCAGGACTCGGGCCGAGAGCGCGCGCCGGACCTCGAGCTCCACGTCGCCCCGGACGACGTCCGCCGCCACGCAGATCCGCAGCCGCAGCTCGACGGCCACGTCCACCGGGTCCCGCAGTTCGACGTCCGCGCCGGTGAGGCGCCGGCCCTCCAGGCGCGCGACGAGGTCGTCGCGGAAGGGCACGTCCCCGGCGACCCGCCGCCCGCCGAGCCGGTCGACGGTGACGAAGACGGTGTGCCATGACCCGGTCCACCGGACCGTGGCCGCGGCGCGCTGCACGTCGGGGTGCTCCTCGGCGACCGCGACGTAGTCGGGCATGGTGACCGCCCGCTGCTGGGTGCGGAATCCCTCCGGCGCGCTGCGCCGCACCTGGGCGAACGACTCGGGCGGCGTGCCGCCGACGGCGGCCAGCGGGTTGCGGACCCGGGTGATGCCGTCGAGACCGGTGACGACGTGCCCCAGCGCCTCGGGACCGACGTTGCCCTCGACCCCACCGCCGCGCCGGCCCGACGCCCGGAACCGGGTGCCGTCGGGCGGCCGCCGGCCGGCCCGGTCGTCCCCGACGCGCAGCCGCGCGCGGCCGATCCGGTCCGCGGAGTCGCCGCGCTCGAACTCGACCACGAAGCGGGCCGCCGAGCCGTCCGCGCCGAGCAGGTCGCGGACCGGGAGCCAGTCGGCGGCGTCGACCGGTCCGCCGACCTCCGTGAGGCGCAGCACCGGCAGCGCGGAGGCGGGATCGGGGGTCAGGGCGGCGGCGGCCGAGTCGGCGAGCGCGGCGTCGTGGTCGTAGGCGCACGCCACGGTCAGGTCGGCCATCGCCACCTCGGGTCGCCACGCCCGACCCCGCTGCAGGGCGGGATCGACCACGTCGGGCACCAGCGGGACGTCGGCCACCGTCCGGCCGTGGTCCGCCAGCACCACGTTCGCGCGGGCGACGGCGGTCGGCCGGGGCGCCGCGCCCGCGCCGATCGACGCGCTCAGGCACAGCGGGGTGGGCAACGCGTCGCCGGCGTGCCAGCCGACGGTGACGACGTCCACCTCCTCGACGGGGTCCCGTCCCGGGCGCACGTCCACCAGGCGCACGGCATGGCGGCGCTCACGGTCGGCGTCCGCCTCCAGGCCGCTGTCGCGGCCGACGACCTCCTCCAGCACCAGCACGTCACCGGCGAGCAGATCCAGGCCGGCCCCGCGGACGAAGGTGGCCGAGGTCGCTCCGGCCGGCAGCCGGCACTCGGTGTCCGACCAGGTGTGGAACGCGAGCGCCGACCGCGCCGCGGCGAGCCGCAGCGGGTGCAGGGTGGCGAAGACCGTGGCGCCGCCGACGGCCGGGGGCAGCGCGCCGAGCGCGGCGGCAGCTCCCTGGCCGCGGGTGACGACGGCCGTGCCGGCGTCGAGCAGCGCGCCGTCGGCGGCGCTCCCGGCCGCGACCTCCAGCACCACCCAGGTCCGGGCGTTCGTGCCGTCGTGCACCGCGTGGTCGAGCAGGCGGGCGTGCCGCCGCAGGCTGATCCGGGAGCGGGCGGTGTCCAGGTGCGCCTCGGTGGCGACGAGGTCGCCCGTGACGGAGAGCTGGTCGGCGACGTGCGCGAGCAGGTCGACCATCGCGGTGAGCGGGTCCGCGGCGCGGTCGGGGTGCAGGTCGTCCAGGTGCAGGGCCAGGCGGTCGACGAGGATCCGGCGGAGGGTCGCGTGGTCGCGCGCGAGGTAGTCCAGCGGCGGGGTCGGCGCCAGGACCGCCGGGGCGCAGTCGATCTCGGGGACGCAGTCGAACCGGGTGGGGCAGGCGGCCTTGAAGGAGAAGCGGACGGCGGCCAGGGCGGGGTCGACGCCGACCGGCGGCGTGACATCCCCGACCGGCGCCGCAGCCGGGCCGCCGGCCACCAGGTGCAGGGTGTACGACGAGAAGTCGCCGGCCGTGTCCACGGTGACCCGGAGCACGGGCCCGCTCGCGGCGACGGAGGTGACGGCGATGCCCGTGATCCGCTCGCCGCCGATCACGCGCACGTTGGAGACGGTCCAGGCCGGCCCGGCCGGCAGACCGCCCGGCTCGCCCGGCGCCGGATGCAGCAGATGCACCTCCAGGGTGCGCTGGTCGGGGGTGACGACCTCCAGCCAGTCGATGCCGTTGTGGGTCGAGCCGGCGGCCCCGGTGATCCGCCGCCGGTCCAGGACGTCGCAGACCGGCGCGGGCCCGCCGCCCGGCAGCGCGGTGATGCTCATGGCGCGGCACCTCCCGGGCCGTCGAGGACGGCGGTGCCGCGCCGGCCGGTGGCGAGCACGCGGTACGCGACCTGCACGGTGACCCGCGCCTCGTCGTGGCTGACCGAGACGTCGGCGACCTGGACGACGTCGGCCAGCCAGCGCTGCAGCGCCGCCCGCACCGACGCCTCCGTCGCGGCGGCGACGGCGTCGCCGGCGGGCGCGAACAGCAGCTGGTGGACGCCGCTGCCGAATTCCGGGCGCAGCACCCGCTCCCCCGGCGCGGTGAACAGCACCTGCTCGATCAGCTCGCGGGCGTGGGCGTCGGCGTCGGCCAGCGCGCTGCGACCCCGGGGGTCGACCCGGAACGGGAAGGACCAGGCGGTCACATCGCCACCACCCTGGGCTGCACGGCGCCGACGACGGGTGCCCCCTGCGGGATCTGCTCGACGGACTGGCACAGCCCCGTCGACGTCGCGACGAGCAGGGGCTGGCCCAGGACGGTCACCCTGGCGGCCGGGACCAGCCAGCGGACCTGCACGCACGGCTGCGGCTTGGTGCCGGCGCCGACCGGGATCTGGAACGGGCACCCGGCGACCGGGTGGACGTCGGTGACGACGGTCGCCGGCTGGCCGGTCACCAGCACCCGCGCGTTGGACGTGACCACCGTCGCGGGCGCCCCGTGCGGACAGGTCAGCACGGCGCCGACGTGCAGGACGGGTCCGGGTCCGGGCACGGGATCTGCTCCCTTCGAGGTCACGGTGACGGATCGGGTGACGGTCAGGTGACGGGCGGGCTCGCCGTCGTCGTCGCGGGGATCAGGTCACGACCAGCGCCCCGGCGTTCACCGTCACGCTCGGCCCGGCCAGCACGATCGACGCGCCCTTGCCGTTGGACAGGGTGATCCCGACGTCGTTGACCTGGATCAGCGCGCCGGTGAGCGTCTTGAGGAGGATCCCGCCGGTGCCAGGAACGTCGGAGATGGCGAGGGTGCACTGACCGGTCGTCTGCACGATGAACGTGTCCATCCCCGGCGGGACGGCCTGCGCGATCGCCGGCACCTCGGCGGCGCTGGCGTACCAGGACCCGGACCAGATCGGCCGGTCCGGGTCGCCGCCCTCGAACTCCACCCAGACGCCCGCGCCGAGCTGCGGCACGGCGAACACGCCGGCCTGCCGGCCGGACGTCGGGAAGCAGGGCAGGGCCCACGACGACGGGATCGGGCCCAGGACGTCCGGGCACAGCACGATCACCCGTCCGGTCTTGACGGGATCGACGTTGTTGACGACGGTGCCGCGGTACTTGCCGTAGAAGCGGCGCGCACCGGCGCCGGCCGCGGGTTCGGCGGCGGGGCCGGTGAGGTTCTCGAGGCTGGCGTTCATGCCGGGATCCGATCCGTGCTGGGCAGCAGGGCGTTGCGGACCAGCTGGAAGCTCTGGCCGAGCTCCCCGCGGGCCAGGCGGGTGGTGGTCGAGGTGACGAACCAGGTGCCGTCGTAGGCCCGGCCCGCCCCGCGGACGCTGACCAGGCGGCGGGCTTCGAGCAGCCGGCCGTAGCGCGACACGTCGAGCGAGCCGGACGCGTTGAGCGCGTCGGCCGCCGCCGCGGCCTCCGCGAGCCCGCGCATGATCGTCCCGGTCACCCCGACCCGGGACGGCGCCTCGTCCTCCCGGCCGGGCAGCCGGTTCAGCTGGCGGACCTTGAGCGGCGCCGGCATCCGCGCGCCCAGCGCCGGCGAGAGCGGGTTGACGTCCGGGAACGGCACCGGGATCGGCACCCGGGAGTTCGGCTCCAGGAACCAGGCGACGTGCACGGCGCGCTGCACGCCGTTCAGGCCGAAGCTCAGCTGCTCGACGTTGCGGTCCGCGTCCAGGCCCAGCGACAGGGCGGGCTGGGCGAGCCCTGGCGCACGGTCGGCCCCCAGTACGCCGTCGAGCGGCCGATGGCGGGTCCGGGCTCGACGTAGAAGACGTACCCGACCGCCGCGGCGGTCCGGCGCAGGTGGGCGTAGTCGGTGCCCTGCTGGCCGTTGATCTCCTTCAGCGGGTTGGGCACGTCGAACAGCGGGGTCGGGACGACCGCCGGGGCGACGCCGAACGGCAGGTAGCGGGCGAGGATGAACAGCGCCTGCGCCTCCAGCGACATCGCCGGCATGGGGAGCCCGGACAGGTCGATGAGATCCATGAGCTGGCTCAGGTCGACGCCGGTCACGGTGAGCCGCCCCTCCCCAGGGGCGGTGCCGGGCGCGGCGTCGTGGCGGGTCACCACGCCGTCCATCAGCACCACGCTGGCGCCGTGCAGGGTCAGCACCAACACCATCCGGGTGGCCGCCTCCAGCGAGCCGAGCGGCAGCACCTCGGTCGCCAGGCGCGAGGACGGGGTGAGCCGGAACGTCAGCTGGAAGCCGCTGCGCTCGCCGGCGCTGTGCGTGACGGAGACCTCCTCGAGCGCGTGCACGAGGTCCGCCGCCAGCGGCTCGAGGCTGCCGCTGCCGGTGAGGACCTGCAGCTCGGCGGCCCTCACGCGCCACCGCCCTGGACGTCCCCGGTGAACTGCGGGGGCAGCGCGATGCGGACGCGGCGGCCCGGTTCGGCCAGCAGGTCGGCCGGGTGCTCGACCACCTCCGCCTCCACCAGCAGCCACCACGCGGCGGGGTCGCCGAGGTGGGTGGCGGCCAGCTGGTCCAGCCGCTCGCCGTCGTGTACCTCCGCGGTGCCGCGGGTGAAGAGCCGGTCCGGCTCGCTGACGAGGCGACGCTCGAGGTAGGTGATCGTCCGGCCGTCGGGCAGCAGGTACGAGGCGGTGGGCAGGCCGTGGTGGCGGCTGGTCGCCGGGTACGGGTTCGGCACGGGGGACGACACGGGGGACGACACGGGTCCGGGCGTGGTCACAGGTCCACCCCGATCCGCGCGGTCGACGTCGTCAGCACGCGCGCGGCGAGCGACTCGGCGTTCGCGTGCTGGGCCAGTGCCCACGAACCCGCCCGCGAGGAAACGCCGACGTCGTTCACGGTGAGCACCCGCAGGCTGATGCTGACCGTGGCCCGCAGCGGATTCAGCTCGCCGTCGTAGCCCTCCTCGGTGACGGACAGGTCGGTGACGCGCACCGGCAGGACCCGGTGCCGTCCCCAGACCAGCAGCACGTCCGGCTGGCCGGGCCCGAGCACCTCGAACGCGCCGGACCCGGCGAGCTCGTGCGCGGCCAGCACGTCGGCGAGCGCCGGGCGGACGAGTCCCTCCAGTTCGGCGAGCACCGCGTGCAGCCCGACCTCGGCGGCCACCCCGGCCGCGGCCGGGTCGGTCCCGACGACCAGGTCGATGGCGTCCAACTCGGCCTCCAGGGTGATCGTCTCGATCGGCGGGCCGGTCAGCCGGCGGATCTCCAGGGGGTCCGCCCCGTCGTCGCCGCCGCCGCGCGGCGCGATGGTGCGGGAGCTGCCGTCCGGGGTGAGCTGCAGCGTGACGACGCGCAGCACGGCGCCGGTCTCGGGGTCCAGGACCGCGAGACCCGCCTGGCGGTGGGGGCGGGCGAGGCTCATCGACGACGCCCCGAGAACACGTCGTTCAGGTCCACCGGGATGGTCAGCAGCGGCACGATCGGGGTCTGCCAGCCGCCCTGGAGCTGGTGCTCGATGTCGCGCTGCCGGGCGAACTCGTCGGCGCGGGTCGGCCGCTCGCCGGCCGCGTAGGAGTCGAGAAGGGTGCTGGCGCCGGCGTTCGCGATGCTGGCGGCGACGGTCGGCGGCAGGCGCAGATCGCGGTGCAGCCGCCAGAACCAGAACGTGTAGTGCGCCTCGACGCTGCCGGCCAGGCGATCGTCGAGCCGGAGCCCGCGCTCGTGCAGCGGGCGGTACACGTCCTCGTGGTCGAACAGGGACATCGCCGGGTCGGGTTGTCGCTGCCACCGGGCCCGGCCCGTCGGGCCGCCGAGCGCCGAGGGGTCGGGCTCCAGCAGCCGGGGAGGAAACGGCGGCAGCAGCGGGGCGTCCGCCGCCTTCGGCGTCGGGATGGCGGCGGGGTCGGCTGCGACCGGGTTGCCGGCGCCGTCGTCGGCCACCTCCACGCTGGTGGCCGGATCGCCGTCGACCGCCGCGAACGGCGCACGGGTGCGTGGCTCGACGGACACGCCGGCCCGCCGGTTGATGCCGGCCGCCTCGCCGAAGGCCGTGGTCTCGCCGTGCGCGAGAAGGCGGATCTCCGAGCCGGGCGGCAGCACGCCGATGAGCGCGCGCTGCACCGCGACCGCGCGGTGCGCGGACAGGTTGCGGTTGTACGTGGCGTCGCCCTCGCCCGACGCGTATCCGCGCACGGTGACGGTGACCGGTCGCCGGTCTCCGGGGGCACGGGTGGCCAGCAGCCGGATCAGTGTCGCCCGCTCGGTCGTGCCGAGCGTCGCCGAGTCGGCGCCGAAGGTGACGAAGCCGTCCTCCGGTCCGGGGGCCGTCGCCGACGTGACGTCGACGTCGGGTGCGGCGCGGCCTGGGCCGCGGTGCGTGTCGTCCGGGCCGTGCGCGCGGCCCGGGGCGACGCCGCGCGCCGGGCCGGCCATCGCCGGTGCCGGATCAGCGTCGGGTGTCCGGGCGTCGGGCCGCGCCGCGGGCAGCGCCTCCGGCCGGCGCGGGCCGCCGCCGGGCCGCGGGCTCACGGCCCCGCTCCGGGACTCCAGCGCACGTGTACTCCGGTGGCGGTCAGCTGCTCGAGGTCTCCCTCGATGCCGGTGGGGAGATAGGGAGAGCCCTCGAGCCCACCGGTGCCGCCCTGGAATGCGACATCGCCACCGGCGCCGACCGTGTCGATCGTCTCCGCGCCGGCCTCGAGGGTTCCACCGGCGACGTTTCCGACCCGGATGTCCGTGCGCCCGAATTGCAGGCGTGCCAGCTCCAGACGCAGCCTGCCGGCTGGTCCCGGAATGTCCCCCCGGGCCTGGAGACCGAGCAGCGCGTTCGCGGGGATCACCGTGTCGAGACCCTGAAGACGACCCGCCCGATCCGGCGGGACGTGGACCGTGATCGGCGCGGGGTTGAGGACGTCGAGTGCCAGGTCGACGTCGAGGAGCTGGAGCGCGGGATCGGTCGACGGCGGACCCGCGGTGCGGGAGCGCACCGTTTCCGCCACGCCGAGGGGCACCCGGGCGTCGAACGCGCTCAGCAGAGGCAACTGCAGGGTGTCCGCGACGTCCTGTTCCCCGGTGCGCAGGTCCCAGGTGAGAATCCATTCGGATCCGATGGACAGGATCAACCATCGGCTCTCGAAGAACTCGAAGTCGAGGAAACCCCAGTCCACGACGTAGCCGAATGCATTCTCCAGCCGGTGCAGGTCCACCCGCCCGTCGGTGATCGTCAGATCGAGCTGCTCGCTCCAGTAGGTCATGGCCATCGTGGCCCGCAGGTGCCCGTCGGCGTGGTCGAGAAGCCCCGACCAGGGCGAGAGCGCGGCGCGGGCCGCGTCGATGAGCGCCTGCAGGTCGACGCCCGGTGAGTCCGGCGCATCCGACGGGATGACGCCGACGCCGAACGCCCTGAGGTCCGCCGCCAGGCTCGCGCCCTGCGCCAGCAACCGTTGGACGTCGAGCTCCACGGCACCGTGCCCGAGCCGACCGACACCGAGCCCGTCCAACTCCAGTCGCGTCTCTCCGGTGAGCCGCTGGCCCACGGCGACCTGCAGTCGGGGCACCACCGCACGGCCCGCCTCGAGCCTGCCCTGCAGGTTCAGCTCGGCCCCCTCCGCTGTGGGCAGGCGCTCGATGAGCATCTGCTCCCCGGGGTTCGGCACCAGGTGCACGGAGCTTGCCGTGGTGACGGCGTCGGGCGGGAAGACCAGCTCGACCCCGTACTCGGGCAGGCGGAGAACGAGGTCCTGCGCGGTCAGTTCGTCCGCGCGGATGTCACCGAGCTCGGCGCTGAAGTACCCCCAGTCGATCTCGCCCGCCTCGTTGCGGGCGAAGGTCACGGTCGCGGCGGCGCGGACGCCGGAGAACGTGACGGCCCCCGATCCGCTCGCGCCTACCTCGACCTCCAGCTGGGGACTGGCGAAGGTGACCTCGTCGAGCAGCATCGTGTCGATGAGCACGCCGCCCGAGCCGTCGTCGCGCCCGAGGCGCAGCGTCTGCCCGTTCCAGGCGAATTCACCGACGGCGAGGCCGGCGATGTCGCCGCCGATCACGCTGCCGTCAACGAGCCCCCCACCGCGAATGTCGGCCTCGGCCACCGAACCACTGACCTCACGCATCTCCGGTCCGATGTCGAGCCGAAGCCCCTCGACCTCGGCCTCCATCCCGCCGACAACGCTGCCGGCGAACCACCCGACGAGCCCCAGGCTGAGGGAATCCGTGGCGACCTGGGCGCCCTGGAATGTCCCGGCCGCGTCCATCACGAAACCGCGGACGTGCAGACCGGTGACCCTGACGGCGGCCTGATCAGCACCCCGCTGCGCCTCGAGGTACCGGGTCCCGTCGGCGTACAGCAGGTCGGGGGTGGTGATCTCGGCGACGTCCAGCTCCGCGACGCGGATGGCGCCGACCGCGAAGCTCGGGTCGCCGGTCTTCAGGTCCGGCCCGCGCGGCAGACCCACCGATGCCCGACCCGAGATGCCGCGCAGTACCGCCGGCCCGGTGATCTCCGCGAAGCGGGTGCCGTCGTCGAAGACCAGCTTCCCGACGTTCACCTCCGGCACGTCCAGGTGTCCGACCTCGACTCCCTCCGGGGTGAAGGTCACCTCCAGCGTCGTTCCGGACAGGGGCTCGACGTCGGCCGCCAACGCGGCCTCCAGCGACGCGGTGAACCGGCCCGCGACCGCGAGCCGGTCGATGGTGCCGACGGTGAGCGTGCCGGCGGTCGGCAACGGCACGGTGTCATCGGACAGCGGGATCACGATGCCGGTGGCGATGATGGCGGAGATCGCATCGGCGCTCAGCGTCAGGTCGCGGGATTCGTCCCGGTAGCGGATGGGATCGCCGGCGCGGACGGCGCCGATGACCAGGCCGCGGACGGTGGCGTGGACGGGCGCACCGGCCTCGTCGAGAGTGAGCGAGCCGGCGGCCTGGATGTCGAGCAGCTCGATGGTGCCGCCGCCGGCCGGTTCCGCGGCGGCGTCCGGCGCGGCGGTCCCGAGCGCGGGGTCGTCGGGGTAGGTCGTCAGCACGCTGCCGCCGCCCACGAGCCGCAGCCCGGTGAGCGACAGCGACGAGATCTGGAGCGACGCCAGATCCCAGCCGTCGCCGGTGCGCGTGACGTCTACGCCGATCCCCGCCAGGTGCAGCTCCTCGGCGACCCGCACCCCGTCCTGGCGGATGCCGGTCACGTCCAGCTGTCCGGCGCCCGCCCGGAGCGCGGCGAGCGTGTCGGGCAGCCCGGTGCGGCCCTCGACGCCCGGCCGGTCGCTGGTCAGGGTGGCCGACAGGTCGCGGCCGGTGAGCTGCTCGATTTCGCCACCGCCCTGCCGGATGGCCTGCAGCTCCGCCGCGCGTGCGGCCACCTCGGTCACGGTGCCGGCGAGGTCCGCTCCGATGTCCAGGTGCTCGAGCTCTCCGGCGCCGATCGTCGTGGCGTCCAGCAGCCGCAGGCCGGCCCGCAGCCCGGCGCGCTCCCGCTCCTCGCCCGTGGTGAGCGGCTCCCCGACGGACTGCCGATCGTCACCGCCGGGCCGCCACGCCGTCGCCGCGGCGCGGTCCTGCAGCGCTTGGTAGCGCGGGAGCTCGGTCTCCAGGGCACGCTGCAGGGCCGCGCGGCGATCGGCGACGGCCGCGTAGCCCGGGTCCTGCTCGGCTCCCTCGGCGCCCAGCAGCTCATCGAGGTCGGCGATCTGCTCGCGAAGCGCGTCGGGGGTGGGGACGTCGCCGGGGACGGTCAGCGCACCGAAGGCGGCCCGGTCGACGTGCAGCCGCACGTCCGGGCGGTCGAGGTCGTGCAGGCCGGGCGGCCCGACGTCGATGAACTCCTGGGCGCGGGCGGCGTCGGTGGCCAGGCCCGACGGCCCCGCCGGGAATGCCGCCTCCCCGCTGATGCCCTCCAGCGCGAGCGGCCCCTCGAACTCGGCGCTCCCGGCGACACCCTGCAGCGTGACGGAGGCCGCGTCGATCACGACACCGCCCGATCCGCGCAGCTCTCGCAGCCGGTCGCGCTCGGCGGCGGACATCGCCGCCGGCTCGCGCTGGAACCGGTCCTCCAGGCCCTGGCGCTCCTCCTCGTCGAGCAGGCGCACCGAGATCTCGCGGCCGACGTCGGCGAGCCTGCGGCGCAGCGCGTAGGCCTCGCGGTCGTCCGCGGTGCGCTCCAGCCGCCGCTCGAGCGAACGCTTCAGCACCTGCAGGTGGGACAGCCGGTCGCCGCCCTGGCCGACGTGGACGTCGATGGCGGTGAGTCGCTCGACCTGCTGTCCCGCGACGATCATCCCGTCGATGGTCAGCGTGCTCAGAGCCACCTCGAACGCGGTGAGCGCGGACGCCTGAGCGGGCCAACTGGACAGGAGCGGCGCCAGCGACCGCGCCGCCGCGAGGGCGGGCAGCAGCCAGTAGCCCAGGCCGCTCGTGGTCCCCGTCGCGCCGGCCACCGCGCCGGGAAGGCGCGCGGCCCCGCCGCGCAGGTCGAGGTTCGTCATCGCGAACCGCGCCGCGCCGGCGATCGAGTCGCCGCTCGCGGCGACCAGGTCGTCGATGACGAGCTCGCCGGCGGTCACCAGGATCGAGGTGGGCCGCTGGTGCTCGCCGGCGGTGTAGGCGACGGTGATGTCCAGCGGCGCGGCCCTCAGGCCGCCGAAGGCCAGGACGCTGCCCGTCTCGACGGAGCGGTAGCTCGCCAGGTCCAGCACGGGCACGTGCACGGACACCCGGCCGTGCCCGTCGTCGCCGGGCCGGTCGTGGCGGATCGTGAGCACGTTCGTGCCGGCCGGGCGGTCGGGGCGGGTGGTGTCGCCGCCGGCCGCCTGCTCGGCGCGCCGCCGGGCGTCGTCGCCGGCGGTGCGCACGACGGCGCCCTCGATGTCGCCGCCCTGCAGGTCCGCGATGTCCTGCAGCTCGACCGAGAACCCGCGGCCCGCGTGGTCCCGGTCGACGTCCGCGACCTCCAGCCCGAACATCAGCCGGAAGGCGTCGGCCAGCCAGCCGAAGTCGGTGAAGACGCCCTCGGAGAAGAACCCCGAGCCCTCGACGGTGTCGGGCGTCCAGGCGGTGCGCCCGGCGTCCGGGTCGTAGAGGCGGTGCGGAGTGACGACGCGGCTGCGAACCTCGACCTGGGTGGGGTCGTGATACGCCCGCGAGCGGTCGAAGACCCACTCGGCCAACCCCATCGCCGTGGCCAGCACCACCAGGGTGCGCAGCGTTCCGACGTGCTCGTCGGTCCAGGTGCCCGGATCGGACAGCTGGGTCTGCAGCTGCTCGCGGTGCGCCTGCGCGTCGGCCGGCGACAGCCCGTGCCGGTCCGGGGCGGCGCGCATGGATGCGGTGAGCTCGTCGTTCATCCGCGTGACGAGCTCGCCGCCGGCCAGCTCCGCGAACTCCTGTTGCCGGCCCGGCGACAGCGCCTGGACCATCCGGGATGCCAGATACGCCTCCCGCGCGGTCACCGTGCCGGGCCCGTTCACGGTGAGGCCCGCGATGCCGCGCGAGAGTTTGCGGCGCGCGCCGTCGAACAGCACGTCACCGTTGCGGGCGGTCATGATCTCGCCGGTCTGGCCGCGGACGTCCGCGCGGTACAGGAGGTCCTCGGGCAGCTCGTCGAAGAGCGTGTCCACGTGACCGTCGGCGTCGAGGCGGCGCAGCAGCCTCGAGTGGTGCCGGGCGAGGCGGAGCACGAGGGGAAGGGCCGCTTCGGCGTCGGCGTCCGTGACGGCCCAGTCGGTGACGTTCCGCGAGAGCAGTTCGACGGCCTCCCGGGCGACCGGATCGGCCCCGTCGGCGTCGACGGCGGGCCCGGCGAGTGCCGCGATGGCGTCGAGCAGGCGCCGCCGGTCGTCGGGCAGGTCGTTCCGGGTGTCGCCGACGCCCTCCAGCAGCCGGCCGAGCGTCCCGTCCCTGGCCATCACGCCGACGGCTTCGCGCAGCCGGACCCGCGGGTCCGCGGGCTGCCCGACGCCGGCCGGGGCGGCGGCGGTGCCGGCGTCCGGCGTGGGCGGCCGCGGCGGGCCGGCGGTCTCCGGGGCCGGCGTCAGCAGCCGGGCGAGGCGGCCGAGCGCGCGCAGGCTGCCCGCGCGCGAGACGTCGGCGACGTCCTCCCGGACCCGCGCGACGATCCCGGCGACGGTGTCGGCCTCGTCGCCTGCCGGACCCGGCGGCGGCTCCTCGACGAGCCGGTTCACGCTGGCGGCGTTCGGCGCGCCGTCGGTCCTCAGCTCGGTGAGCACCCGGTGGTCGAGCGACCGCAGGATCGCGACGGCGGCGCGGTGCTCCGCGGCGTCGAGCCCGGAGAGGTCGAGCGTGGCGAGGTGGTCGGCGGGCAGCGCGGACAGCTGATCCGGATCCAGGCCGAGCAGCACGGCCAGCACGGCGTGCCGCCGTCGGCGGCCGTCACCGGCGTCGAGGTGCTGCAGGAACTCGGCCCGGACCGCTCGGGACTGGGCGTGCACGGCGCCCGCGCCGACGTCCACCGGCTCCGTGTCGAGCCGTTGCACGGCGACGTCGAGCTCCCAGCTGCCCGGGTGACCGTGGAAGGCGGCCCCCTCCAGCAGGTTGACGAGGGAGGCGTGGGTCGCCCTGACCTCCGCGTCGCCGAGACGTTCCGCGCCGACGTCCAGCGGCACCGCCGTCCCGGCCAGGCCGACGACGACCGCCGGCAGCGCCCGCCCCCCGACGAGCGCCGCGGCCACCGAGTCGGCCTCCGCTTCGGCGGCCCGCATGCCGCGCCCGGCGGCGAGCCACGGCGCCGTGCCCGCCGCGGCGGCCCGGTGCTGCAGCAGGTGGACGGCCTCGTGCGCCAGGGTCCGCCGCCCGGCCGGGCTGTCCGGGTCCCAGCGGTCCGGGTCGAGGTGGATGCGCCCGTCGCGGACGAGGCCGGTGGCGCCGTGGGCGCGCGGCGACGGATCGAGGTCGAGGCGGTCGTCGAGGCGGATTCCGAGGAGCCGCCCGACCTCGGCGAGGGCGGGCGCCGCATCGCGGGTCACGTCGACGGTCGGGACCTCGTGATCGGTCATCGCGACTGCCCGTCCGACAGGGCGCGTGCGATGTCGGCCGCGACGGCGGCCGCCGCGCGGCCCGGATCGCGGCGATCGGCGCGCGGCACCGCGACCGCGAGCGCAGGCAGCGAACGGCCCGTGGCGCTCGGGCCGGCACCCGAGCGCGCCGCCGGCTCCGCCGCGGACGGCGCCATGATCCCCGCGATGTCGAGCGCGAGCTCGAGCTCGAGGGCGGTGCGGAAGCGGTCGGCCCACTGGCGTGTCCGGCCGACGACGACGAGCTCCTCCACGACGACGCGCACGGACGTCTCGACCCGCGTCATGACGGGCTCCGCGCCAGGCCGTTGGTCGCCCCGGCGCGCGTGGCCGCGGCGAGAGCCGCATCCTCGGCGCTGGTGAGCGTCCTGCCGAGCTTGGTGTACTCGGCGCGCACGGCGCTACGCAGGTGCTCGCCGGTCACCCGGCCGGAGCCGTCGGCCGCCAGCACGGCGGCGGCGACGGCGACGTTGTGCAGGTGGCTGCCGGTGAGCCCCAGCTTCCCGAGGTGCTCGGTGTCGACGGGCGGGAAGGGGGCGGCCGCCGGTACCACCGCGTCCCAGATCGCGGCGCGCTGGGCGGCGTCCGGGAACGGGAACGGAACGACGAACCGGAACCGGCGCAGGAACGCCGGGTCGATCGCGGTCCGCAGGTTCGTCGTGAGGATCGCGAGCCCCCTGAAGGTCTCCAGGCGCTGCAGCAGGTAGGAGATCTCCTGGTTGGCGTACCGGTCGTGGCTGTCCCTGAGCTCGGTGCGCCGCCCGAACAAGGCGTCCGCCTCGTCGAAGAGCAGCACGACGGTGCCGGCCTCGGCGGCGTCGAGCAGCAGCCGCAGCTGCTTCTCGGTCTCGCCGATGTACTTGGACACCACCACGGACAGGTCGACGCGCCAGAGCTCCAGGCCCAGCTCGCTGGCCACCACCTCCGCCGCGAGGGTCTTGCCGGTCCCAGAGGCGCCGCTGAAGAGCGCGGTGACGCCGCGACCGCGGGCGCCGTCGAACCCCCAGTCGTCGTGCACCCGGCGGCGGTGGCGGACGTGCCGGACGACGTCGCGGATCGCCTCGTCGACCGCGGCCGGCACGACGAGCCGGTCCCGGGTGGCCGTCGGCGAGATCCGCTGGGCGAGGCCGTCCAGCGCCGGGCGGCGCACGGCGTGCACGGCGGCGCTGCCCAGGAGGAGGGCCTCGCCGCGGGCGGCCGCGTCCCATCCGCGGCCCCCGTTGGCCCGGCCCGCGCGACGTCCGCGGGCGCGCAGCTCGGCGGAGAGCAGGGCCGCGGCGCTGTCGAGCGAGCGCCACCCGAGGTCGTACCTGTCGACCAGGTCCCCGGCCAGCTCCCGCGCCGCGTCCGCCCGCACGTCCGGATCCAGCCGCTGCCGCCACCGCGCGCGCTGGTCGGCGGCGCTGACCCGCGGCACGGCGACGACGCCGTCCGGTCCCCCGGGCAGCGGTCCGGGCGCCGTGACGATGGTCGGGCCGGTCAGGCGATCGAGCAGCCTGCGAGTGGCGTCGGCGCCGGCGGCGTCCGACGCGCCGACGCCGTCGAGGTCGACGACGAGGCGAGCACCGGTGAGCCGGGCCTCGCGCTCCCAGAGGCGCCCGAACGCGTCGATCTCCTCCACCGAGCGCGGCAGCTCGGCGGCCGGCACGCGCCAGGCCGGCGGGGCCGCGCCCCCGGCGATCGCCGCGCCGACGACGGCCAGCCGCTCCGCTGCCTCGCCCGCGACGACCTGCAGCGACAGGCCGCCGGCGGTGGCGGCACGGATCGCCGCGACCGCGGGCGCGAGCGACGGGGGCGGCGACCCCGGGTCCCGGAGCGGACGGCAGCGGGTGCCGAGCCGGGCGTCGAGCGTCGTCGCCCCGCACAGCGCGTGCAACACCCGCTCGTCCAGGCTCAGCGGCGCTGCCGTCAACGGGCCGGCCCCGAGCTCGACCAACCGGTGTGCCCGCAGCGGCGCGGTCGGCACGAGCGCGCTCCAATGACCCCCGTCCAGACCGGCCAGCGCGAGCCCGAACGTCGGAACCGGGCTTCCACCGAGCGCGGCCGCGACGACCCCCGGCGCCCGCGGGTCCAGCTCGATGGCGGCGAGCAGCACGAGCACGTCGCGCTCGAAGGCACTGAGCGCGAACGCGTCGATCACGCGCCGCAGGGACGAGCGGCCGCCGCCGGCCGTCGATCCGGCACCGCCCTCCGGGTCGCGATCCGCAAGCGCCTGTGTCGCCGACATCCCGCCCGGCTCCCGCGCGTCGAGGCGTCGGGTGAGCCCGGCGAGGACGCGCTCGATGGCGGCCGCGAGGTCGGTGCGGTCCGGCGCCGCGCCGGCCATCAGATCGTCACCTGCGGCTCGTCGTACGGGTCGCCGGAGACGGGGCTCTGGGCACTGTCGACGATGACCCGGACGAGGTGCGGGCCCGTGCGGGCGCCCGCATAAACGACCTCGACCGCGGCGGCCGCCGTCGCCGGCGGCTCGATGCCGTTGCCCCGGGGCACGCCCAGTGACAGCGATTCGCCGCTGGCCAGGTGGGTGAGCAGGACGCGAACCCGCTGGGCGGCGGTCACCGGCGGGTCGAGGGTCAGCGCCAGCGTCCCGTCGGCACGCTGCACGCCGTCCACCGCGGCGACCGCGTCGTTGGTCCGCGCCAGCGCGGTGATCCGCGGCCGCAGCAGGAAGGTCACGGCCTCGGACTCCAGCGCGTCGTGCGGCACCGGCGGGTCGCCGAACGTCACCGCGTGGACGACGCGAACCGCGTGCGCACCCGCGTGCAGCGGCACCGGCAGGTCAGCCGGCCGGACGATGATCCGCGCGAAGGACACATCGCCGACGTCGGGCGAAAGCTCCTGCGCATCCAGGCGCACCAGGACGCCGGCGGCCGAGGTGAGGCGCTCGCCGACGATGGCGAGGGTGCTGGTGGCGAGCACAGGCGCCGCCGGGTCGTCCGCGTCCTCGACCCGGCGCACACCGGGCCGCTCCAGCGGCAGCACGGCCGATCCGACCGCGCGCACGGGGAGCGCGCTGGCGGGCACGGCTGCCGGCTCCAGCAGCGCGACGGTGACGAGGTACGCGGCCGTCATCCGGTAGCGCGCCTGCATCGCCGACCAGAGCCGCGACGACGCCTCCGGATCCATCGCCTCGAGCGTCACGGTCAGCGCCGCCGGCTGGCCGGCGAGGCCGGACGCGCGGACCGCGTCGGGCAGGTCCGGGTCGGGCGGCGGCGGGCCGGCGTCGAGCGCGGCGCCGATCTCCGCGGGGCCGAGAACGCCGAGGTCGTGCAACGCGAGCATGGCGTGCCCGAGCAGCACCTCCGCGTGGTACGGCTCCGCGCCGTACGCCGTGAGCAGGTAGTGCAGGTCGAGCGCGAGGGGCGGCGAGCCGATCCGCTCGCCGGTGCCCGAGAGCGCCGGCAGCCCGCGATTGCGCCAGCCCGGGTTGGGCGTGACCTGATGCAGGTAGAGGTTGACGCCCGTGGGTTCGTCGTCCCGGATGACCCGGTCCGGGGGCATGACCGTGACCGGCGCCAGCCCGATGGCGCCCGCCACGTCGGCGGCGGCGAACGCGTCGAGCACCCGGCGCCGCAGCACCGCGCTGACGCCGGCCAGCCCGAACCCGTCGCTCATCGGCCGCCCGCCCCCCGCCCCGCGGCGGGCGCGTCCCGGCCGGGGGCGTCGGAGTGCCCGGACAGGTAGGCCTGGAGATCGGGACCCGGCCGGACGGGGCGGCCCCGGGTCCGTCGGCCGTCCCGCCCGGCGGCGGGCGGCGGACCCGGCCGGGCGTCGACGAGGACGCGACCGATGCTCACCTGCACAATGGGTCCGGCGCCCGCCGGCGCCGTGGACTCATCGGCGCGCCGGGTCGCGGCGCGGCCGGCGCCGGGCGGCGGCGCGGGCGCTCCCGGGAGGCGCGCGGGCGCGGGTCGGCTGCGCGACGGCTCCCGCGGTGGGACCCGCAGGGCCGGATGGGACGCGCCCGCCGGCCGGTCCCGGGCCGACGCCGGCGCCGCGACGATCGGCGCCGGGCCGTCGCCGGCGGTGGTGTCGCCCGCGGCTCCCCCGCCGGGTGGGTCCGCGTCGCGAGCGCTCGCCGGGTGCCCGGCCGCCGGGGCGATGCCCGGTGTCGCGGGGGGTAACGACGCGGGCGGCGCACCGGCCGGGTGTGCCGGCAGGCGTGATCCGGCCACCGGATCCCGCCGGCCCGTGGTGGACCCGTCGATGGAGCCGTCCCGCCCGGAGTCCGACCGCGCGGTCGGCGACGGCGGTTCCGGCCGCGGCGGCGGCGCGGGGGCGGGAGCCCACGGTGCAGCGGGGCGGCGCGGATCGGCGGCGGCCCGCTCCTCGTCGAGCACCAGCAGCTCGCCGCCCTGCTCGTCCTCGAAGCGCGACCGCGGACGCGGACGCACCGTCGCGACCAGCCGCGCGCGGCGCCGCAGCAGCTCCAGCAGCGCGGGCGCGGGCGGTTCCGGCGTCATCCGACCCGCTCCAGGTACTCCCGGCGCACCGCGACGGGCAGCGCCAGCACC
Source organism: uncultured Actinomycetota bacterium (assembly GCA_963844455.1). Lineage (GTDB taxonomy): Bacteria > Actinomycetota > Actinomycetes > Mycobacteriales > Nakamurellaceae > Nakamurella. The sequence goes on along the minus strand of CAWJOH010000001.1, from coordinate 422,687 downwards.
GCGTCATGGGTCCAGCCGTACGCCGCGGCGAGCCGGTGCACCTCGTCGAGCAGCGCCCTGGCGGCACGGCCCGTCATCGTCCAGGCGAATTCGTCGAGCGCCACCACGGCGTGCCACCGGTCACCGCACTCGGGACAGGTGAGCTCGACGGGGTCGACGACCACGGGCTCGGCCTCGCGGACGGCCCGGTCGAGCGCGGCGAGCAGCGCCCCGTCGCCGAGCGCCGCGGCCCGGGCCGCGGCCGGCAGCGGGCCGCCCCCGTCGTCGGCCAGCTCCACCACCACGCGGTCCACGAGGGCGGCCACGGCGGCGGCGAGGTCGCGCCCGTCCGGCGGGACGGACCCGGCGGCGAGGTCGCGCCCGTCCGGCGGGACGGACCCGGCGGCGAGGTCACCGCCGTCCGGCGGGACGGACGGGCCGGCGGCGGCGAGCGCCGCGTCGAGGTCGGCGAGCGTCGGCACCCGAGCGGTCACCAGGCACCCGGCCGCCGGACCCACACCGTCGATCCGCAGGACGATGGCGGCGGCGTCCGCGGGCGGGGCCGGCGGCTCCGGCGGTTCCAGGCTCACGTCCATCAGCTGGCCGCAGGCACGGCAGCGGGCGACGCCGTCCAGGCGCCGCGCCGGGTCCCCGGCCGCCGCCCCGACGAGCTGGAGCAGCGCCCGGTCCCAGGCGGAGCTCGTCAGCTCGCCGGCGAGCGCCCGTTCCCCGCCGGGCCGGATCAGCGCGGCGACCAGCTCGGCCGCCCGCGCGTCCGGCCGGCTCGGCGATGCCGGCTCCCGCGACGCCGCGGCGGCCCACGCGGCCACCAGGTCGGCGGCGCCGACGGCCACCGTCACGGCCGGGTGAAGGACGGCTCGGTCGGCTCCGGTGTGTCGGTGTCGATCTCGAACCCCTCGTACTCGAGCTTGAGCATCTCGATCGCCACGGCGTTCGCGTTCCCGTCCAGGTCCGCCACGCCCTGGTATTCCGACGGCCACGCCCGATAGATCTTGTACGCCAGCGCGATCTGCCCGGCCTCGTTCAGCACGTGCAGGATCAGGTCCTTGCGGAAGTCCTCCAGGGACATCTCTCCGCCCAGGCCCGCGCCCAGCAGGTGGACCTTGTTCGACCACTGCACGAACGCGAGGTCGTGGGTGAGGCCCCGCTCGATGGTGATCGGCTCGTACTCGGTGCGCCCGGGGGACTTCCGGGAGGACGACGGGTCTCCGCCCTCCCGGTGCTTGACCACCTCCGTCGTCCGCTTGAGTGCGCTGACCTTCGAGGCGCCGGCCACGACCGCGCCGTCCCAGAGCACCTGGAACTTGAAGTTCTTGTACGGGTCGAACCGCTGGGTGTTCACCGTGAACTGCGCCATGCTCGGCTCCTCCGGGGTTGCCGGGTCTGGGTCGGGCCGCCGGCCCGCGGGCTAGGCAGCCTGGGCCTGACCGGCGAGCTGCTGGATGCGGATGATCACGAACTCGGCGGGCTTGAGCGGGGCGAACCCGATCAGCACGTTCACGATTCCCCGGTCCACGTCGGCCTGGGTCGTGGTCTCCCGATCGCACTTGACGAGGTAGGCCTCCCGGGGGGTCGCGCCCTGGAAGGCGCCCTGCCGGAACAGGCCGTGCATGAACGTCGTCAGGTTGAGCCGCAGGAGGCCCCGGAGCTGGTCGTCGTTCGGTTCGAAGACGGCCCAGGACGTGCCGCGGTAGACCGACTCCTCGATCATCAGCGCGAGCCGGCGCACGGGCACGTACTTCCACTGGGACGCCGCCGCGTCGGCGCCCTCGACGGTGCGGGCGCCCCAGGAGACGTGGCCGTGCACCGGGAACGTCCGCAGGCAGTTCAGCCCCAGCGGGTTGAGGATGCCGTTCTCCGCGTCGGTGAGCGTGACCGTCAGCTGCCGGACGCCCGCGAGACCGGCCTCCGTCCCGGCCGGCGCCTTCCACACGCCCCGCTGGCCGTCGATGCGCGCCATCAGGCCGGCGATGGCACCGGACGGCGGAAACGCCCGCAGGTTGAAGTCGTCGAGCGGGTCCGGCACCCGGACCCGCGGGAAGTACGCCGCCGCGTTCGGGCCGACGAGCTGGAGCTCGCCGCTGACCCAGTCGACGGCGGCGTCGGTGCGGCCGACATCCGGAGGGGGGTCGATGATCAGGAACGCCCGCCGGCGGGCGCAGTAGGCGATGGCCGACGTGTACAGCGCGACGTGGTCCACCCGGGGGTCGCGGGCGTTCGGGTCGCCCGGCGCCGGGCGGGTGGCCTCGGGGAGAACCAGCAGGTTGAACAGGTCGACGCGGTCGAGCCCGTGCAGGCCGCTGCCGGCGACGTCGGAGCCCTGCAGGTCCGCCGTCCCCGGCGGCAGGACGCCGTCATCGCCGGCGACGGCTTCGGTCGAAGCGGCGACGTCGCGACCGAGGCCCAGCAGGTAGTGGCCGACGTTGCTGCTCTCCCGGTCGACGCCGAGCCGGAGGGTGCCGACGACGGAATCGGAGTTCGGGTCCTCCACGTCGACGACCGCATCCACGGCATCCGGCAGCAGCCCGCGATCCACGTCCGGCACCAGCCGCACGCCCAGCCCGGTGTGGGACGGCACGCAACGCACCCGCGCCCCGTCGACGGCGGCGCCGAGGGCGGCGTTGATCCGCTGCTCGATGACCCCGCACAGCCCCGGCACCGACGACGGCTTCGGGTCGCCCGGCGCGAACACCGTGACGTCGACGGATGTCGACGCCGGGACGTCCAGGGTGACCCGGAGTCGGTGGCTGGCGGATGCGTCGAGCGCGGCGACCTCCGCCAGGTCGATGTCGCCGCCGACGAGGCCGGTCTGGGCCGGCCGGCCGGCGTCGGGGTCGGCCACCACCGCCACGATCTGCGATCCGCGCGCCGGGTCGTTGACGACCGCCTCCACGTAGTTGCTCCGGGCCGCGTCGAGGGTCACGTTCGCGAACCGCTCGACCGCGCCGGTGCCGAGGTCGGTGACGGTCAGCGTGAACGCCGCGTCGTCCCCGGCCGGGACGGCGTGGTCGACGTCGACGATCACGGAGTTCGCCCAGGCTCCCCTCGACAGCGCGGTGACGGTGAGGGCGACGGTCGCCCCGGCATCGACGCCGTCCTCCAGCGCGATCGCCGCCGCGACCGAGTCCGGCCTGGGAACCCGCACCACGTACGCCGCGCCGCCGCCGTTGTCGTAGAAGTGGCGGACGGAGTACGACAGCAGGCTGTCGGCGTGCAGGCCGCCGAACGCGCGCTCGAAGTCGCCGAAGTTGTCGATGCGGGTCGCGTGGTTGTCCCGGCCCCGCCCGGTGTACCCGACGAACGCGGCGATCGACGTGGCGACCCCGGTGACGGGGCGGGCACCGGACGGCAGCTCCTCGAGGTAGACGCCGGGGTACGACACCTGGACCGCCATGCGCGGCCACCTCCAGCTGGGGTGCGTGGGTGGGCGGGTCGTCCCGGACGGTAGGAATCGCCTGTCACGAGCCTGTCAAGCACGCGTCACCGACCGTGGCGTCCCGTCGTCGACGGGGTGTGGCCGCGTTCGAACAAATGAGCAGCCCATCGAGGCCCAGCCGTCGAACCGAGCCGCCGCCGGTCGGCGGGCACGGACCAGGCCGTTCGACCGGCCGGGCGCTAGGTGGGCCGACTACGATCAGGACATCGGGTGTGTTGCTGTCGCGGTCGGTGCGGTCCGTCTTCTAGGGTCGCGGATCCGCACACCGCGGCCGCGTTCGCCAGGGAGCGACGGTGGTCGGCGAGTGCGACTGAGCTGATCGGAGGCAACACGTTGGAGACCTCCAGCGGTGCGATGGCGTGCAACCGTCCGTTCGGCGTGATGGCCGAACGGCTCCGCGCCGCGGCCGCCCGCAAATCACCGCAGGATGCGCTCGACGCGGTGATCGACATGGCCGTGCAGACCGGACCCTGCGAGGCCGCGTCGGTCACCATGCTCGGCCCGGGCGGCACCACGGACACGGTCGCGGCCTCCGATGAGCGCATCGTGAAGGCCGATCGGTTGCAGTACGAACTGCAGGAGGGCCCGTGCCTGGACGCCGTCTGGGACGACGGCATGTTCGTGATCCCGGACCTGGTGGCCGACGGCCGGTGGCCCCGCTGGTCCGACCGGGCGGCCGGGCTGGGCGTGGGCAGCTCCGTGTCGGTGCATCTGTTCACCGACACCGCGCTGGGGTCGCTGAACATGTACTCGATGCACCCCCGGCGGTATGAGCACGCCGACCTGGAGGCGGCCAAGGTCATCGCCGCCCACGCTTCGGTGGTCGTCGCGTTCGCTCGCACCGAGCAGAACCTCTGGCAGGCCATCGACTCCCGCAACCTGATCGGGCAGGCACAGGGCATGCTCATGCAGAAGTACGGTCTGACCGCCGACAAGGCGTTCGCGGTGCTCCGCCGCTACTCGCAGGTCAACAACGTGAAGATCGCGGTGCTGGCCGAGGAGATCACCACCACCGGGCTCCTGTCCTGGCTCGGCACGCATGCAGAGTTCGCCGTCCCCGTCGACGACGCTCAGTTCGCCGGCTGATCGCGGACACCGGCGGGGCCGCCTCAGCCGTTGCCGTCCGGCTGCAGCGCCTGCGCGTACATCCGGCCGGTGACCAGGTCCGCGGCCAGCTCGTCCAGCGTCGTGTCATGCCCGTAGGCGTACGCGCGCAGCGCCGCCAGCGCGTCACCGGTCGGTAGGTCGAGGGCGACGCTGGCCATTCCGATCGCGATCAGCACCTGCTGCCGCGCGGTCGCCGCGGGGCTGTCCAGCCACGACGGCGCCTGCCCCCCGCCGGAGACGAGTTCTTCGTTGACCAGTTCGGTGGTGATCCGGCCGCGGACCGCGTCCACGTCGGCGGTCCCGATGCCCTTCGGCTCCGGGTGCCGGAAGAACAGGTCCAGCGATCCGGTCCTCGCCAGCTCCGCGGCCAACGGGAAAGCGCTCACTCCGCGGAACGGGGTGCGGGTGACCAACCGGTCGTAGTACACCGGCCAATTGCCGGCCAGATCCGCCTCGCCCACCTGCACCGGGAGACCGGTGGCGTGAGCTTCCAGACACGGTCCCTGTCCCACCGTGAACTGCAGGCGCTCCGCGACGGCCGCCGCGTCGTCACTGGCCCCCACCGGGACCCGGACGGGGTCGGCGAACAAGCTGATCCCTGCCCCGTCCACCGGCAGGACCACCGTGCACGCCATCGCCAATCTGACCGCCAGCAACTCCGGGCCCATCACGTCGGGGTCGTCGATGCCGGCCAACGCGGCATCGAACTGCTCGGCAATGCCCATCGCTGCTCTTCCGTCCCGTCCTGGTCACCCGCGGAGACCGGGCCGATCCGCGGCTCATCCCGCGACGATCGCGGCCCGCGCGCACATCGGCGAGGTGACCGGCCGGTGACGCCGGGGGACGCGCAGCCGGACTCGAGTCCAGTCAGCCGCCAGCAAACCCTAACCCCGCCCGCGCTCCGGCTGGTGATCCACGGACCCGGCGCACCTGCGGCCACGGCGCCCCGCGCCTGCGGCGGCCGCCCGGCGGGTCCGGCGCCGCGTGATGCCGGCCGGTCCGGCGATCCGATCGCGACCGTCGCGCCCTTCTGGCGGACCGCGGCGCGCTGTCGCACGGCTTCTACACCAGCGGGCAACTGTTCCTGGAGGAGTACTACGCGCTGGCCGTGCTCGGCAAGGCCGGAATCGGCACCCCCCACATGGACGGCAACACCCGGCTGTGCACGGCCACCGCGGCCGCCGCGATGAAGGAGACCTTCGGCTGCGACGGGCAACCCGGCGCCTACACCGACGTCGATGCGTGCGATGCCCTGTTCCTCTTCGGCCACAACATGGCCGAGACCCAAACGGTGCTGTGGTCCAGGGTTCTGGACCGGCTCGCCGGCTCGTCGCCACCGACGCTGGTCTGTGTCGACCCGCGGGCAACGCCCGTCGCCCGGCATTCGGCTGTGCACCTGACCGTCCGCCCCGGCACCAACCTCGCGCTGATGAACGGGTTGATCCGGGAGCTGTTCGAGCACCACTGGACGGACGACGACTACATCGGCGCGCACACCCTCAACGTCGACGAGCTGCGGGCCGTGGTGGACCCGTGGACCCCGGATGCCGTCGCCGACGTGTGCCGGGTGCCCGCGCGTGACGTGCGGCGCGCCGCCGAGATCTTCGGCACCTGCGACCGGGTCCTGTCCACCGTGCTGCAGGGCTTCTACCAGTCCAACCAGGCGACCGCGGCGGCCTGCCAGGTGAACAACCTGCACCTGCTGCGCGGCATGCTCGGCAGCCCGGGCCGCGGGATCCTGCAGATGAACGGCCAACCCACCGCGCAGAACAACCGCGAGTGCGGCGCCGACGGCGATCTGCCCGGCTTCCGCAACTGGGAGAACGCGCGCCACGTCGCCGAACTCGCCGCCCTGTGGAACGTCGACGAGATTGTCATCCCGCACTGGGCGCCGCCCGCGCATGCGATGCAGATCTTCCGGTACGCCGAACAGGGCTCCATCGGGCTGCTGTGGATCTCCGGCACCAACCCCGCCGTATCCATGCCGGACCTGTCCCGCATCCGGCGGATCCTCGCCTCCGAGCGGGTGTTCGTCGTGGTCCAGGATCTGTACCTGACCGAGACCGCCCGGCACGCGGACGTCCTGCTCCCCGCGGCCGGATGGGGCGAGAAGACCGGAACCTTCACCAACGCCAGCCGCATCGTGCACCTGTCCGAGCAGGCCGTCGCACCGCCGGGCGAGGCCCGCAGCGACCTGGACATCTTCCTGGATTACGCCCGCCGCATGGACTTTCGAGATCGCGACGGGGCACACCCCTGCTGCCGTGGAGGACGCCAGAGGACGCCTTCCGGGCGTGGCAGGACTGCAGCCGCGGACGCCCCTGCGACTACACCGGACTCAGCTACGACCGGTTGCGCGGGGGCAGCGGCATCCCGTGGCCGTGCGACGACGACCACCCGGACGGGGTCGAAAGGCTGTACGGCGACGGGCTCTTCCCCACCGACCCCGACTACTGCGAGAGCTACGGACACGACCTCGCCACCGGCGCCACGGTCGGACCGACCGCCTACCGCGCCATGGAGCCCGCCGGCCGCGCCGTCCTCAGGGCCGCCCGGTACCACCCCGCGCCCGAGGAACCCGACGCCGACTATCCCTACCTGCTCAACACCGGCCGCACCGCCTACCACTTCCACACCCGCACCAAGACGAGTCACGCGCCACAGCTCGACGGAGCCGCGCCCGAGATGTGGGTGGAGGTGTCCGCGCCGGATGCCGAGGACCTGGACGTCGCCGAGGGCGACATCGTCGAGGTGCGGACCCGACGCGGGCGCATCACCGCACCGGCCCGGATCGCCCGGCTACGAGCCGGCAGCGTCTTCGCGCCGTTCCACTACGGCTACTTCGACCTCCCGGACGGCGCGGACGGCGCGAACGGCGACAACCGGCGGGCCGCCAACGAACTCACCATCACCGAATGGGACCCCGTGTCCAAGCAACCGATGTTCAAGACCGCCGCCGCGGACGTCCGCAAGATCCGCGACGGCGCCGGGCCGGCTTCCGCGCCGACCACCGCCGCCGCCCGGCCCACGTCCGGCGCCGCGGTGCCGGACACCACCGGCGGCCGCGCGGCGGAGGACCTCGAGACCATCCCCGGCGCCTCCGCCGCGAGCGGCGCATCCGGTCTGGACGCGGCCATGAAGCTTCCCGTCTACCTCGGCCTGCTCATCCGCGCCGAACAGACCCTGGCGCAGTCCTTCCGGCAGGTCGCCGACGGTCACGGCGACGAACCGGACGTGGCGGCGCTGTGCCGGACCCTGGCCGAACAGTGCGACGCCCACGTCGCCGCGCTTCAGCCGGTCCTCCGGCGATACGGACCGGCCGAACCCGACGACGAACCCGAGCGGTTGCACGCCGACGCCCTCGGCTCCACCCGCCAGGGACCGGTCGGCCTGCTGCGCGACCTCCAGGACCTGTACCTGCTGGCCACCCTCGTCGACATCACCTGGACGCTGCTCACCCAGGCGGGCCAGGCCCTGCGGGATACGGACCTCCTCGACGTCGTGCGCCGGTGCGACCAGGAGACCGCCGTGCAGGCCCAGTGGCTGCGCACCCGCATGAAGCAGGCTGCCCCGCAGGCCCTCATCGCCGCGTCGTGACGGGCTCGGCGGCGTCGGCATCCTGATCTCACCGGGCCGGGAGCGGCGACACCCGTCCCCGCCGCCGTCCCGGGCGGGTGTGCAGGTTCACCGCGAACCGGGTACTGGCACCGAGCGGCGCCGCGCCGGCGATCGCCCACGGGTCCCGCCCGCCGCCGGACGCGGCGGCAAGGCGGGTCGGCAGCACGTGGTACCGGCGAGGACAGGACGGATGGGACGGCCATGACGCTGGATCGCTGGTCGCCGACGGCCACGCCTCCGGTCGTGGAGCCGCGCTTCCCGCATCGATCGGCTCCCGACCGGGATGGGCCGGGGGTGGGGGTCGACCGGGCACTCGACGCATTCCGCGACGGCGGCCTCGCCGTAGACGCGATGCAAGCGGGGCCGACCGTGACTCGCGACGGCCTCGACCAGGTTCACGGCACCACGACCGAGGACCCGCGGGTCACCGTGGTCGTGATGAGCCGCGACCGGCGGGACGAACTGATTCGCACGCTCGGCCGGCACCGGGCGCCGGTGATCCTGGTGGACAACGCGTCCACGGACGGGACCATCCCGGCTGTGCGGCAACGGTTTCCGTCGATCGACGTGATCGGCTTGCCCAGGAACGCCGGCGCCTTCGCCCGCACCCTCGGCGTCCGGCGCTCGACGACCGAGTTCGTGGCCTTCGCCGACGACGACTCCTGGTGGGCGCCCGGGGCCTTGACCGCGGCCGCGAACATCCTGGCGGCCGATCCCGGGATCGCCGTCGTGAACGGCCGAATCCTGGTCGGGCCGGACCACCGGCTCGACGAAGCCTGCGAGACCATGGCCGGATCGCCGCTTCCCCGGCCGCCCGGCGACCCGTACCCGTCGCTGCTCGGCTTCGTCGCCTGCGGGGCCATGGTCCGTCGATCGGCGTTCGACGCCGTGGGCGGCTTCGACGACGTCATCAGGTTCCCCGGCGAGGAGGAGCGGGTGGCGCTCGATCTCGTCGCGGGCCGGTGGCGGATCGTCTACGCCGATCAGGTCGTCGTCCACCACCACCCATCGGTGCACCGGCACGCCCCGGAGGCGCGCGTCGCCGCCATTACCCGGGCAGCCGTGCTGACCGCCCTCATGCGCCTGACCTGGCCGCGGGTGGCCCGCCGAGCCTGGACGGCGGCCCGTGACAGCTCCGCGACCCGGAGCGGGCTGCTGCGCGCTGCGCGAGACGCTCCCCGGGCTCTTCGACACCGGCGTCCCTGCCCCGAGGAGGTGCAACGCGACCTCGACCTGCTGCGGCAGGCGGCCGCCCGCCGCGAGCTCCTCACCGCCGGATGTCGTCGATCGGTATCCGGCGGCTCGTGAGGTCCTCGGCGAGGTCGTCGAGGTCGACCCCGCGGACGAATGCGTGCGCACGGAGAACTGCGAGCGCGTCCGTGGTGTCCGTGTCGAGATGAACGCTGATCATGCCGACGGCCATCCAGACCTGTTGCCGGCGGTGTGCGGAAGGACTGTCCAGCCACGGCGGATCCCCGGTGGTGGCAAACCGCCGATCTCGCCGGCCGGTGCGGGCGACGAGGGCCGCCACGATCTCGTCCGCGATCGTGTAGGCGGCGTCCCAGGTTCGGGCGGAGAGGTCCGGGGTGCCGCTCAGGTGCAGGTCGAGCGCGCCGAGACCGCGGAACTGGTGTCGCAGCGGCACGGCGATCACCGCCCGGTACGGGGTGTGCGCGGTGAGCTCGTCGTACAGCTGAGGCCAGCGGGCGGCGAACATCCCGTCGTCCGCGACGACTGATTCGCCGGTGGCGTGGGCCAGCAGGCAGGGGCCGACGCCGAGCGTGAACTGCAGGCGTTCCGCCGTTGCCGCGTCCGGGTCGCTGGCACCCAGCGGCACCCGCAGAGCCGGGTCCGCCAGCACGCTGATCCCGGCGCCGTCGACCTCCGGCAGCATCTGCACGGTGGCCCGGGCGAGCCGCACCGGGAGCAGCTCCGGGCCGGCGAACTGCGCGGGCTGGGCGCTCAGCATCGCGCTGAACCGGTCTGCGACGCTCACCGTCGACCACTCCCGCCACTGCTGAGCCCTACCGCGCGTGCGGCGCCGGACCGCAGGGCCTCGACAGCGCCGTGACACACAGTGCCCGCCCGTTTGCAGCCCAAACCAGCGAATGCCCGCGCCGACGTCGGGCTGTTCTGCCGAGCCGCGCCGCCCGCCGTGCAACGGGTGGAGCAGAAGGGACCGGAGTCGACGACCGATGACGGTTGCCCGCCGTTCGTCCTCCGTTCCGGAAAGCCCGTGACCGGCACGGATTCCGGGTCGTGCCATGCCGGCGACGGTCCGCTCGGCCCTGGGCCGAGGCGTCGTCGGGTCAGGCGGCCGGCGGGTCAGGGCCCGTCGGGATCGGTCCGATCCCCGTCACCGGTGCCGGCGTACTGCCCGATGACCTTCCGGGCCACCGACTCCAGGTCCGTGGGGGAACCGTCGAGCATGCCGTGCAGGGTGCTGCGCGCCTCGTCGGCGGTGATGCCGTGGGTCGCCATCAGCACGCCGATGGCCTGGTTGACGACGAATCGCGCGCGCAGCGCGTCGTGCAGCCGGCGCGCGTCGGGTTCACCGGGCTGCGCCGCGGAGTAGTCGGTGAGGCCGCGGTCGAGAAATTCGGTCAGCACGAGCAGCACGTCCGGGTCGGGATCCTGGAGCCCGCCGGGGCGGCCGCTGTACAGGTTCAGGCATCCGACGGGCCGGCGCCGTGCGTGCAGCGGCTCGGCGTGGAAGGCGCGCACCCCGGCGGCGTGCACCGCCACGGCCAACGTCGGCCACCTTTCGTCCACTTCTTCACTGGTCATGCTCACCGCGTGGTCGGTGCGCATCGCCTGCAGGCAGGGGCCGTCGCCCTGCCCGTACTGCCCCTCGTCGACCACCATGACGCGGCGGTTCGTGCTCGCCGCGGTGAACGGCGGTCCGGCGAACTGCGCCGTCACGCCTGCCCAGTCGACGTCCGTGAGCATCCGCACCGCTTCGCGTGAGGTGCGGTGCATCAGGTCGATGAGGCTGTCCTCGTCGTGGACGCGACGGTGCAACTCCTCGATGAGCCGCGCCATGTCCCGCGGGTGCGCGGACAGCGCACGCAAAAAGGCGGCCGAATGCTCCTCGTTGTCGGAGAAGTCGTCGTCGGGGGGCGGGCTGCCAGCGGTCATCATCGGGATCCCTCTCACCCGGCCGGGCGGCACACGATGTGCTCGGGATCGGGTCGGCAGCGCCCGATTCCCGGGCGTGCGACCGACAGACCAGCTCGATAGGTTCCTCCAGTTTACGGCCGCCTTCCGCGGAAAGCGCCGCCACCAGGCCGGTGGCCGGTTCAGCTCCCGCGCGAGAAGGGTTCAATTGTGGGAACCCGCGCCGCACGCGCGATCGCGACAGGGACGACGGACGACCGGCTCGGAGGAACCCGCAGGTGGAGGCAACCGAAGAGGACATCAACGCCGGCGACCCGGATCCGCCGGCAGGCAACGCGAGCAGCTACGTCGACCTGACCCTGGCCGGTGCCCACCGGCTGTGCGCGGACGCGATGCGGCGGCTACCGGTGGACGGTGCGGCTGTATCGGTGCGCGGGGGCGCCGCGAACAAGGAACTGCTGCACGCCACGGACGCCGTCATCGCGAGGCTCGACGACCTCCAGTTCGTGCTCGGCGAGGGACCGTGCCTGGACGCGTACCGGTCCCGGATGCCGGTGCTGGAACCCGACCTGACCTCCGTGCCGGAGCGGTACCGCTGGCCCGGTTTCGCCCGCGAGGCCGTCGGCGCCGGCGCCGCCGCCGTGTTCGCGTTCCCGCTGCAGGTCGGGGCGGTCCCGTTCGGCATCCTCGAGCTGTACCGCGCCGCCCCGGGCGCGTTGACCGACACCGACCTGGCCACCGCACTGCTGCTCGCCGACAGCGGAGCGCGGGACGTGCTCGAAGACTTCGTCGACGCCGGTCTCGAGCCGACCGTCGCCGACCCGGATCCGATGTTCGGTCGCCCGGAAGTGCCGCAGGCCACCGGAGTCATCGCGGTGCAGCGCGGGATCGGCGTCACCCAGGCCCTGGTCGAACTGCGGGCGGCCGCGTTCGCCGCGAACCGGCCCATCGCCGACGTCGCCGCCGACGTCCTTGCCGGCCGGATCACGTTCACGGACGAGGAGCCACCGACGCCCTGAGCGACGGCTCCCCCGCGCTCCCCTGCGCTCCAAATCGGGCCTGTCGAGCACCAGGCGTCGCGGTCGGCCGTCCAAGCTCGCGTTCGGTCGAAACCCTGTTTCGCCCGAGGGGTTTCGCGCGTGGATCACAGCGGCGGTGCCGTCGCCGGCCTGAAGAGCCGGCCTGCGCACGTGGTCTCGGCCGGCCGCGTCAACCGCGCAGCAGGCGGGCGCGACGACCCGAAATCCGCGCCGACACGGCATGGTCGGGTGCGCCGGCGCCGGAACGCCGAGCGCACGGCCTTCTCTCGGTCACCGCGGTTGGCACCTCGCGGCGCTCGGACCGCAGCGAGGCGGTCCGGCACGGCCACGCCCAGCGGGCTGGGCGAAGCGCTACCGGGACCCGGGGCGGTCGTGCCTTCGTCGGGCAGTGGCCGAAGCCCGCGGCGAGTCGACAGTGCGGACCCTCGTGGAACTTCCGGTGTACCGGCCGCGGTGTGAAAGGCGGACCTGAGGGCACGTGTCCCGCGTTTGACCCGAGGACGACTGCGGAACGCTAGAAGCGATGGACCGCACGGTGAACCGCCGGTGCGAGCCGCCGGCGAGAACGTCGGCTTGCCGGCCCTCCAGCCGGCGACGCGCGCAGCGTCGCCGGAACTCGTACGCCAAGGCAGCAGGAAATGGTGATAGGCAATGAGCGATGCCACGGGATCGACTCGTCGGGGTCGGCGGATCTTCCTTCTCATCGCGGTGACGGTCGTCGTCGTGGTCGTCGGGGTGTTCTTCGCGGTCTTCCGGCTGGGTGCCGAGAACAAGGACACACACGACGGCGAGCCCGCCGGCGAGCACACCGGCGCCGCGCTGCGGGTGTCCGTTCCCGACAGTTCCCTCTCTGCTGGGTCGGTCGTCCTCTAGGTCCTCTCCGCGAAGGTCCACTCGCGAGCGAGGACCCGGCGCGCGCGCCGTGCCGCCCGAGCTTGATCACATTTCGAAAACGGAGCACACGCAACCGTTTGAACGCCTCCGGGCGGCGGAACGCTACCCGTGTCGGCGATCTCGCGACGTGCTCCGCCCCGGTGGGCAGCCGCGCGCGCGTCGGCCCGGCCGGTGCCGGCACCGGCAGCTCGCCAACCCTCGTGAAAGGACCAGCCGATGACCGATTCCCGCACGCGTGACACGACCAGGCGCACCGCCGTACAAACGGCAGCGCTCCTCGTCGGCGTCGTGTTCCTCCTCGTCGGGATCGCCGGGTTCATCCCCGGGGTCACCACGAATTTCGACCAGCTGACCTTCGCCGGTCACCACTCCGAGGCCAAGCTGCTCGGCATCTTCCAGGTCTCGATCCTGCACAACATCGTGCACCTGCTGTTCGGCATCGCCGGACTCGCCCTCGCCCGGAGCCTCGTCGGTGCTCGCACGTACCTGGTGTTCGGCGGCGTGATCTACCTGGTCCTGTTCGTCTACGGTCTGATCATCGATCAGGAGACGGCGGCCAACTTCGTTCCGGTCAATTCCGCCGACAACTGGCTGCATCTCGTCCTGGGTGTCGGCATGATCCTGCTCGGGCTCACGCTGACCCGGCCGCGCACCCGCGCGGCCGACAGCCGCTAGGAGACGCCGACCTGGAGGTCCGCGGCGAGCGCTCAGGTCGCCGGCGGGTGGCGGTCGGTGAAATCGATCCGGCCGGCAAGGACGTCGACGGCGACGTCGGCGATGGATCGATCGGCGGTGAAGGCGGCGGCGCGCAGTTCCGTCAGCGCCTGGTCGACCGTGATCCCGCGCTGCACGGTGATGACGCCGGTGGCCTGCGGTACGTCGGTTCGACCGAACACCGGATCGGGATCCGACGTCGATGGCGCCAGACCAGCATCGGCGAAATCCGCGAGCACGTCGTGGGCGCCGCGGTCGGCGAGCAGCAACGCGCTCGACAGGTCCGCGTCGCTGAGGGCGCCGGCGGTGGTTCGGTACAGCTCGAGCACGCCGAACGGTTCGGCTCCGACCTCGAGGGGGAAGGTGAAGAACGCGGCGGCGCCCACGCCGAGGGCCTCGCGGGCGAACGCCGGCCATTGCGCGAGAGCGGCCGCGCCCGCCATGTCCGGCTCCAGTACCGGACTGCGCGAGCGGTAAGCGTCGCGGCATGGCCCCTCACCGAGCACGAACTGCAGGTCGTCGAGGCGGGCGATGACCATGTCCGTGGCATGCAGCAGTTCCTTGTTGGACGAGCCGCCCCGCACGGAGACCGCGGCCCCGTCGACCGGCAGCCGGCGCGTCCCCTCGATGCACAGCCGTCGCGCACCCTCGAAGTCGACCGTGGAGAAGCCACTGTCGTCCCACGCGTCCGGATCCGAGTCGCCCGCGTTGATGCCGTCTTCGGTGACCTTCAGCGCGCCCGCCTCCGATGGGGTGTGTGGTTCTGACGGAACCGCCCAGCGGTGACGCGGGGCGGCTGTCTCGATTCAACGCCTCTCCCGGCGTGCGGCACGTCGCGGGAGGGGTTGGATGCTCGCCGATGGTGACCGCGCAGGCGCGACGACCCGATCCGCCGGCCGGTCCTGCACCGTTGCGAACACCGACCGGCGGTGGGTGTCGAACCCGTCATCGGGTGGTGCGGCTGCGCGGTCACCCTTCGATGCCGGTGGAGTGGTGGGGCTGGCCCACCGGCTTGGATTCCGGGGAGCCTCGCTCGCGCAGGTAGATCGACAGCACCACCATGCTGCCCACGGCGAGGAACTCGGATTGCCAGTTCTGCAGCGTGCGGCTCCAGAAGTCGGACGAGAAAATGTATGCCGACCATGTCAGGGGGTCTTCCAGGTCGCCGATCAACTGCTCGTTGTAGGCCGTGTGGCCCGCGACCGACTGCGCCGCCCAGCTGGCCAGGAAGATCGCTCCCATGACGAGGCCCAGCGACCGTGAGTACAGCGTCAGCCGGATGTCGCGGGCGCGGGCCCATGCGGGGGAATCGCTGACCGCGTGTTGGCCGATCTTCTGGTCCTCGTCGGACTCGCGGCCCTCGTTGCCGAGCGGCTTGGATTCCGGGGAACCCCGTTGCACGAGGTACACGGTGGCCAGAATGTACAGGAAGAACTGCAGGTACTCGGACTGCCAGTTCTCCGCGACGTCGACGGCGAAATCCGACGACGTGACGTACCGCCAGAATCCGATCTCATCCAGGCCCTGGGACAGCAGCTGATTGTTGAATTCGGCGAGCCCCGCGAATGCCTGCCCGATCAGCGCGGCCGCGAAGAGCGCACCGAAGGCGATGGCCAACCCGTTGTCCCGCAGGACACGTCGTGCTGAGCTCATCGGTGCAGCGCCCCGATCACGATGAAATAGGTCAGACCGACGATGATGACGGTGAGGTAACTCCAGAAGGCGGCACGCATCGCTCAGCCTCCGTCGATCGAGCAGTAATAGGGCTTGTTGTCGCGCGGCGAGCATCCGGCGGCGGTGACCCGCCACTCGTCGCCGAACGCCGCGAGGAACACGACGTCACCGGACATCACCACCTGGGCGACCTGGCCGAAGGCCTGGGCGTCGAGAACCGTGCTCGCGTCCGGGATGTCCTCATCGAGGACCGCCTGCGCACACCCCGCGCCGGCGTCCCGCTGCAGGACGTCCGCCGTTCCCGGCGCGAGGTCGTCGCACGCCGACTGACCGTCGCCGGCGGACACCGCCGCGTGGAAACTCAGCGCCACGTCGGCGGCGGCGTCCGCGTCGGGTGACAGCGCCCCGCACGCGGTCAGCGGCAGCAGGGCCGCTGCGACGAGCACCGGCATCAGCCGTGTCGCCACGCGCCGGCGGTCCGGATCCTCTGCCCCGCGCCTCTTCTGACCGAACGGCGACCTCGGCCGATTCCGTCGGTGCGCGAGCGGCCGGGCGGGCCGCGCATCCGCCGGCGCCCGCTCGAGTGATCGGCGGGCATGGAGCACGGCGCACCATCCTCTCCACGTCCTCGGCACGATGCGATTGCAGGAATCGCGAAATATGGCCCAACCACACAATTCCCCATTCGGGCGTCGGCCAATCCTGGGACCCGCTCGGCAGTCGCCGGCGAAACGGGCTTCCGCTCCGCATGTGCGATCCGTAAGCCTTCGCGACCACGCACACCGTCATCGGATCCGCACCGGACCGGCGGTGGGACGACGCTCCGCCCGCGACCGGCCCGCGCCGTGCCCGGTCCATCACCGGCGCGCGTCAGGTGACCTTCCACACGCGCCACATGGCGCCCGGATCGTCGAGCGGGTTGCCGTGGACGAGCACGAAGTCCGCCGGACCTCCGGCACGCAGCACGCCCGCGTCCGGCTCGCCGAGAACGCTGCCGCCGTTGCGGGTGGCGGCGTCGAGGGCTTCCCACGGTTCGAGACCGGCGTCCACGAGCGTCTGGATCTCCCATGCCAGCTGATTCGCGCGCAGGGAGCCGCCGCCGAAGTCGGTGCCCGTCGCGATCAGCACGCCCGCGCGCGCCGCGAGCCGAACGCTGTGATGGGCACGCTCGCGGGTCTCGGCGATCTTCTCCCGCCCCTGCGGCTCGGTGAATCTGGGCACCCTGCTGGTCGCCGCGAACGACCGCCACGATTCCAGCACCGCCAGGGTGGAGACCAGCGCGACGCCGTTCGCGGTCATCGTCGCCACCACGTCCGCATCCAGGGCGAACGCATGCTCCAGGGAGTCGACGCCGGCCTCCGCGCCGGCCCGGGCGCCGGGCAGCATCGTCGCGTGCGCAGCGACCTTCTTGCCTCGCCCGTGCGCCATCCGCACGACCGCCCGCAACTCGGCCGCCGTGAACGGCGAGGTGTCGGCGTCGGGGCCGTCCAGGTACAGCTTGATCCAGTCGGCGCCGGCGTCCAGCTGTCCGCGCGCGGCGGCGAGCAGACCGTCACCGTCGTCGACCTCGACGCCCAGGCCCGGAACGAAGAGGCCCGCCCGCGCGACCCAGGTGCCCGCCGCGCGCACGTACGGGTACTCCCGCCGCCCGGCCCACCGGTCCCGGACCACCAGCCCGAGGGGTCGGGCGCGACCATCGGCCGGATCCGATCGCGTGGGTGAGCCCACATCGCGGGCCCAGTACACGCCCGCCTGGCGCAGCAGCCGGGCGTTGTCCTCGGCGACCTGCAGCAGCCGGTCGGTGGCGTCGAAGGCCCGGTCGATCCAGTGGGCACCGCCCGGCATCGTCAGGTGACTGTGGCAGTCGACCATGCCGGGAACGACCGACGTGCCGGAGGCGTCGACCACCTCGGCGTCGGCGTCCGGGGGCTCGTCGCCGACCGGTCCCAGCCACGCGATCCGCCCGTCCCGGACGAGGATGCTCACCCCCGGCGTCAGCTCGGCCGTGCCGCCGCCGACCAGTGCCGCATCCCGATACATCACGTCAGACACGACCATCACTGTGTCACGGGCGCGGTCGTCCCGCGGCCACACCGACCACGATCCGGCCCGACCCGGGCCCGACAATCGTTGCCCGAAAGCCGAACCCGGCCCACGTCCGGCACCCGATCCCGACAGTGTTTCAGCGGGGCGGCCTTCGGGAACACAGCACGGGTGAGCTCGCGCCCCACGAACGCGCGGCTCGCTGGAAGCGTGCACGGAGGAGCGCGATGTCGCTTTCGAAAGAGGAACAGCGCCGGCTCGACGAACTCGAACAACAGTTCGGCGACGAGACCTCGGTCCCCGCAGCGGCTCCCGGACGAGCGGCCATCCCGGATCGGCGACACGCGATCTGCCGCTGGTTGCTGGTCATCGGGATCGTGGTGCTGCTCCTGGGACTCGACCTGATCGCCGCCGGCGTGTTCGCCGGGATGATCGTGACGATCTACGGCGCCCTGACCGTGACCGCGGCCGCCGTCGTGGCGCAGTACGTTCGCGGACCCTAGGCAGAACGTCGCCCCGAGCGGTCAGGCGGTGAAGCCGACCGGACGCTCGCTGCTTGGTGGGCGCCTCTCGGCAGACGGGCGCATCGCGTCAGAACGGCAGTCGGGCGAAGGATGACGGCGGGAGATCGACGCGCTGCCACAGGTCGACCGGCCCCGCCGTCGGCAGCTGCCGGTAGTGGCTCACGATCCACGCCTCCTGTTCGGCGGTGAGTTGCAGGCGCGCACGCCAGCCCTGGAACAGGTACGGGCACGCCGCGATCGAGTCGAGGACGCCGTTCGAGACCGATTGACGCGCGAAGACGTCGTCGGCGGTCGCGCCGGCGGCCGGCGCATGATGCTGCTCCTCGCGCTGGAGCAGCAGAAGGTGGGCACCGTAGGGATCGACGCCCAGCACGGAACGCGGCCCCGCGAGGGGAAGCCGGTTCGCGGCGATCAACCAGCCCGGCTCGAAGGCCACCACGCAGGCGTCGCGCGGCACCAGGCGCTCGACGTCTGCCGCGATGGCGGCCTGTTCCGTCGATCTGCGCTGGCCGTCGAGCGCCGATCGAGCGGCGGCCTTGCCGAGGCCGAGGACGATCACCGCCGCGGCCAGGCCCGCGATCAGCCGAGCCGGCCCGGCGCGGCGGAGGGCGGACGCCACCGCGGATCCCGCCGCGCCGGCCAGCAGGCTCATGCTGGGAGCGAGCGCGGCGTTGTACTGCGGCCAGTAGGTGGTGGACATCACGAACATCGCAACCGTGATGCCGAACCAGGCCGCCGCCACGCGGCCGAGCCGATCGCCGCGCGAGCGACCGAACACGACGAACAACCCCGCGACGGCGAGGACCGCCGCGACCAGGTGTCGGGTCTCCATGATCGTTGCACCGGCGAAGATCTGCGCGAGCCGCTCGCCGAGGCCGACGACGCCGTCCTCGGGACGGCCGAGGTGGAACCCGATGACCTGCTCGGCCAACCGGCTCGGACCGGGAAGAAGCAGAGGCAGCCACAGCAGGGCCACCGTCCCGAGCAGTCCCAGCAGGAACCGCGCGTAGCCGGATCGCCGGTCACGGTCGGCCGGCGCCAGCAGGATGGCCACGACGACGGCGACCGCCCACAGCTTGACGGTCAGGGCGACGCCCGCGGACACGCCTGCGGCGACCGCCCAGCCGTGCGATCCGCGGGCACCTCGCGGGGAATCGGACCGCGGGGTATCGGACGTGAGCCAGCACGCGACCGCGGCCAGGCTGAACAGCGTGAGGAACGGCTCGAGAAAGACGCCGTGCTCGGCGTGCACCGCCTCGGGGAACGTCGCGTAGACCGCGGTCGCGACCGCGGCGGCCGCCACGCCCCACCGTCGGCCCGCCAGGACGCCCACGAGGGCACACGACGCCATCCCGACCAGCACCATGACCAGGCGCTCCGCCTGCAGAGCCGTTGCCGGCTCGAGCCCGCCGAGCGGAGACAGCAGGTACAGCAAGCCGGGCGGATGCACGAACACGAAGTCGTGATAGGGCAGGTCGCCCCTGGCGAAGAGGCCGGCCGCCGCGGAGTACACGCCCTCGTCGTAGTCCAGCGGATACAGGCCCGGGGCGCCGCCGGGCAGCAGTGGGAACAGCCGCAGGGCCCCGGCGAGCAGCGTGGTGGTCGCGACGACCGCGAGGAGGAGCCGGGGGTGCGCCTTCGTGTCGCTCGGCGGTCGCAGGGCCGGGGCTCCCGCCTGCGCCGCCCGAACCGACATGGCGTCACTCAACACCATCGCGAGGTGCCGGGGGACGCCCGCGCTTCGTCAGCGACGGCGTCAGCGGCCGGCACCAGGTGCGCCACGACGGGCGCACCTGGTCACCGGTGCCGGGCTCGCATGGTGAGGCGCGGCGTCGCGAGCCCGTCGCGTCAGCGCTGCTTCAGTGCTGCTTCAGCGTTGTTTCAGGTTGCTTCAGAGTTGCTTCAGGGTTGCGTCAGTGCAGGTCGGCCTCGACCAGGCGGTCGACGAGCTCGTCGACCGTTCCGGTCTTGGGCAGATCCCGCTGCGCCGCGAGGTCGGCGAGCTCGGCCTTCGACAGTGCCGCGTACTGCTCGCGGGTGCGGTCCTCGCGGACGCGCTCCGTGTACTCGACCTGGGCCCGGGCCGTGTCGGCGACGGTTTCCACCTCACCGGTGACCCAGTCGCTGATCGCGTCCGCGTGGCCCTGCGCGGCCGTGGCGGCGGCCGTCAGCCGGTCGCGCCCGATCTCGGACAGGGAGGTCAGCGAGCCGACCCACGAGTTGACGTAGTTCCGATTCACCTCGAGGCCGCGCCGGAGGTAGTCGAAGTAGATCTCGACGGCACGCCCGGCGTCGAACTGCGGCAGGCGGGCCAGGCTTCCGACTCCCTCGGCCAGCCGCTGCTCGCCCTGCTTCCAGGCTTCTGCCGACTTCTCCACCGCGCTCCGCGCGCTTCGGGTGGCGTCGATCACCTGGTCGGTCTGAACACTCACGAGAACTCCTTATTGGTGATGGAGCGGCGACGCCTCGGGTCGAGACGACCGCTGGTCGATGGATGTCGCGACGCGGCTCTGCGCCGGTGGGGTGTGACCACCCCGGCCCACCCGCACAGCGGTGGGCTGCCCCCAGGGTGGTCGGTCGGTTGAGAAGACCTACCCGGAGCCACTTGTCGTGGCCGCCCCTAGGGTAGGGGCACTTCCCACCCCGAGGCAAGTCGCTCCGGCCCGGTCGTCGTCCGCGCCGGGCGATGGGCCGCACAACGGCGGCACACCGCGGCGCCCACGCGGGGCGGCCCCGGTTGCCCGCCGTCGGAGCCACCGTCGGGAGCCACCGTCGGGAGCCACCGTCGGGAGTCACCGTTGGGGCCACCGGGCCGGCGGCGGCGCAGGGCCGAGCAGGCGCTGGGCGCGCGGCAGGCTCAGGCCGCCGCGGTGCGCTGCCGCGGCAGCATGGGCGCATCCCGGCCGGAACCGCCGGTCGCCGACGGTCGGATGTCGGATTCCTCGTGGTAGTCGCGTTCGACGTTGACCGACCAGACGTCGTGGTCCGGGCGGCCGCTTGTGATGTTCGCCACCGTGAGCATCGCGGTCACCATGCTGTGGTCCGCGTTGTTGTACCGGTGCATGCCGTTTCGCCCGACGGGATGGACGTTGCGGGCGGCCGAAGCGAGCCAGGAACGGATGGTGTCCACGTTGCGCTGGTAATGCTCGTCGTAGACCGGATACGCCTTGAGCTGGCGGACGACATATCCCGCGGTGACCGCCGGCCCCGGCACGAGGCCGAGCTCGGTGAGCTCGCCGCGGGCGAGGTCGACCAGGTCGTCATCGGGCATCGTCCACAGCTCGTCGCCCTCGTTGACGAAGTACTCCAGGCCCAGGCAGGTCCGCCCGTCCTTCACCAGATAGGGCGACCACGAACCGTAGTTCTGGATGCGCCCGACGCGCACCTTCGGGTCGTGGATGTAGATCCAGTTGTCCGGGAATCCGTATCGCTCCGGCAGGACCACCGCCACCGTCAGGAAGTCCCGGTACTGCAGCGACCGGGCTGCACGCAGCACCTCGGACGGCGCCGCCGGCGACATGGCGCACACCAGCTCCGCGAGGGGCATGGACGAGATGACCGAGGAAACAGGCGTTGTCACGCTCGCCCGGGTCGATCCGTCGGGAAGCCCGACCCGTACGTGCAGCGCGGTCGCCGCCCCGTCCCGGTGCTCGATCCGGGTCACGCGGCTGCGCATCCGAACCGGGATGCCCATGTCCTCGACGATGTCCCTGGTCCGCTCCCACATCATCCCGGGGCCGTGCTTCGGGTACTGGAATTCCTCGATCAGACTCGTGATCGCCGTCTTGTCCCTGCTCGGCAGCACGGCGTTGCGGATGGCCGAGCTCAGTGACAGGTTCTTGATGCGCTGCGCGGCCCAGTCCGCCTGGATGTCGGTGGCGTCGACTCCCCAGACCTTTTCGGTGTAGGTCTTGAAGAAGGTCCGATACAGTCGCCACCCGAATCGGGCGGCGACCCATCCTTCGAAGTTCGACTGGTCCCGCGGCGGACGGATCCGGACCGCGGCGTAGGAGAGCATGCATCGAAGCGCCTCGACCGGTCCGAGGTTGCGGAGCGCATTCATCGGCTTGAGCGGATAGTCGTACAGCTTGCCGCGGTAATAGATGCGACTCATTCGCGGACGCGAGAGAAAGTCTCCGTCCGGCAGGATCCGGTGCCAGAAGTCCTCGACAGCGGGGACTTTGGTGAAGAATCGATGGCCGCCGATGTCGAAGCGCCACCCGTCGCGCTGGACCGTCCTGCTGATTCCGCCGACCGTGTCGGAGGACTCGTACACGACGGCCGGAATGTCCGATCTGCCCAACTCGTAGGCGGCGGTCAGGCCGGCGGGCCCGGCACCGATCACGGCGACACCGCCGCGCGGGGCGTCGGACGCCTCGGCAGGATATCCATCGGAATGCATCAAGCCTCCACAGATGGCAAGAATCGGACGTCGATCACGTCAATGACACGAAATGCACTGGGCGCCGGGCAACCGCCGGCGCGCACGGCGGGATGCCCCGTGGCAGCGCCCGCCGAACAAGGGTTCCCCGTCTCCACGGCAGGAAACCTTCCAGGTGCCGCCGCAAACGCCTCAGGGACTGCCGGTGGGGGTGGGGAACAGCACGATACCCTGCTGTTCGTAGAACGCTCCGTCGGTGTGCTGCACGTCCGTCCTGGCGCCGCGCAGCCTGTCCAGGTACCAGCTCAGCTGTTCGCACTGCCGGTCGAACGTCCGGTAGTTCTGCGCCGTGACGAGCCAGATGCGTCCGGCGTAGCTGTCGGAGATCGTCCGCGCGATGGCCGCCGGGTTCGCTGCCGCATTGCGGTCGGCGTAGTCGACCCAGTCGATGCGTTCGGGCCCGGCCAGCGTCGGGTACACCACCTCGGCGACGGGTTCGGAGATCAGCCGGTGCACGGCGGGTCCGAGTTGGTCGGGGCAGTACACGATGACGTCGTCCGGGCGGATCACCTCGTTCAGGGCCGAGGCGGTCTGTGCCGCCTGCGTGCGGTTGTCCGGGAACTGCTGTTGCGCGATGCCGAGCACGCCGAACCCGACCGTCACGGCCAGCGCCGCCGCGTTCCACGCGGGCCGCAGCCGGGCGATGCCCACGGCGGCGAGCAGCAGCGCCGGCGCGATCATGGCGGAGCTGTAGCGCACGGCATACCCCGAGGACAGGAACAGGCTCGCCACGATCGCCGCCGCGAGCGCGCCGAGCGAGCCGGCCAGCAACAGCGACGTGGCCTGACGGCCCCGCCGCGGCACGGCCCTGAACGCCCCGGATGCGACCGACGGCCGCACCGCACCCAGCGCGACGAGCGCCACCAGCGCCGCCCAGGCGAGGTCGGAGGCCCCGGAGGAGCCGCCGGCCCAGGCGCGTGCGGTGTCCACGAGGGCCAGCGGACCGGCGGCGTCGGACCACGGCGTGCCGGTGTGCCGGAACTGGTACAGGAAGCTGCCGGCCCACGGCAGGAACAGCACCGCCCCGGCGCTCAGCGCGAGGACCACGCGACGGGCATTGCGCGGATCCGGTCCGCGGACGGCCCGGTAGCCGAGGACGAGCGCCGTTGCGGCGAGGAAGAAGCCGGTCCAGTAGTGGGTGAGCGCCAGCGCTCCGCCGGTGACGGCGACGGCGACCAGGCGGGGCCAGCTGGCGACGTCACGGGCGCGCAGGACACACAGGATGGCGAGCAGGGTGAGCAGGACGACCAGCGAGTACATCCGGGTCTCGGTGGCGTAGCGCACCAGGAACGGATTCGCCGCGAACACCACGAGTGCCGCTCGCGCGGCGGGACGCCCACCCAGCCGTCGCCCGAGCACGTAGGCGACCGGCAACGCGGCGAGCGAGAACACGCAGGACAGGGCGCGAACCGCGCCGTCACCGGATCCGAGAACGTCGATCCATGCATGCAGCGCGAGGTAGTACAGGGGCGGCGACCCGTCCTGCCGCAGCGCGGCGAGCAGGTCGGACGGCGGCAGCACGGCGATGTTCACCGACAACGCCTCGTCCAGCCACAGGGCCGAACTGGAGTGCAATCGGGCGAGAACGCCGATCGCGAGAGCGACGACAACGGCGCCGGCCGTCAGCAACCTGGTCCATTTTCGTCGCCTCGACCGCGCCGAACCGGGTCCGGGTACAGCCGAGACGCCGCTGAGTGTCTCGGCAGACCCGACGCCGGGCACTTCCATCATGTGTGGCGATCCTCTGCATGGTTGCGACGCAGGCGCCGACCTGCCCGTTCCTGTCGTCGCTGGTGAGGTACCCCGTCCGCGTCCTCGTCTCACTCCGTCAGCTGCCGTGGCGGCCGGTGCTGCTGTCGTTCCTCGCCGCCAGACTGGTCATTCTCGTCGCTCTCTGGGTGTCTGCCGCGATACCGGCGTCGACTCGGGACGGCCTGCTGGGCTGGGACGCGGGCTGGTACCTGCGCATCGCGCAGGACGGCTACGACGGCCTGCCGGCGGAGGGCCACCGGTTCTTCCCGTTGCTGCCCATCCTCGGCTACGCGTTCGGGGTGCCGCTCGGCGACAACCCGGGCCTCGCCATGCTGCTGCTCACCAACGCCTCCGCGATCGCCTACGCGCTCCTGGCGACGCGCCTGGCGATGCGGGAGGGGCTGGACCAGTCCGCGGCGGACCGGGTGCCGTGGGTGGTGGCGTTCGCGCCGGCGGGCTTCGTGCTGGTGATGGGGTACACCGAGGCACTGTTCGGCGTCCTGGTCTGCGCGGCCCTGCTGGCCGCCCGCGGCAGACGGTGGTGGCTCGCGGCGGTGGCCGGCGCGCTGGCCGGCCTGCTGCGGCCCACCGGGGTGGTGCTCGTGCTGCCGATGCTGCTCGAGGCGCTGGGACCGCGGGCGGTCGAGGGATCGGAGCGCACCGCCCGGTGCGCCGCGGTGCTCGCACCGATCGCCGGGCTGGCGTCGTACCTGTGCTGGTCGTGGTTCCGATTCGGGGCACCGCTGGATCCGTTGATCGCCCAGACGGAGCCCGGCCTGCGCGGCGGGTTGCTGTTGAACCCGTTGGATCCCATCGGTCGGGTCTTCGAGACCATGCTCGGCGGACCGGCCGATCAGCTCGCACCGGTGGCGCACCTGCCGTGGGTGTGCCTGTCCGTCGCGTTGTTGATCGTCGGCCGCAACCGGCTGTCGTTGTCGTCGTTCGCCTTCTCGGCGGTCATGGTGCTGCTGGGGCTGACCGCCCGCGACTACGCCTCGTTCGAGCGGTACGCCTCGTCGGCGGTTCCCCTGCTGATCGTCGCCGCATCGCTGCTCACGACGCCGGCCAGGCGGATCATCTCCCTGGCGATCGCGGCCCTGGCGTTGACCGGCTACTCGATCGCCGCCTTCCTGCACCTGTACGTGCCGTGACGGCCCGCCCGGGCGGCTCGACGGTGCCCTTTCGATGTCGAGCCGCCTGGTGAGGGCACGAGGTCGTGGCGACGCCGCGCGTCTACTGGGTGACGGACTCCACGGTGTCGCCGACACTGCCCTCGGGCGCGTGTCGCGCGATGTCGGCCTCCGAGATGATGCCCACCAGCCGGTGCCCGTCGATGACCGGCAGCCGGCGCACCTGGTATTCGGCCATGGTGGACAGCACTTCTTCCAGCGGATCGTCGGCGCCGATGGTGACCGGCTTGCCCTCCGCCAGCGAGCCGGCTGAGGCGCTGCTCGGGTCGCCGCCCTCGGCGAGGCAGCGGATCACGATGTCCCGGTCCGTGATCATCCCCTTGAGCCGGTCGTCGTCTCCGCAGATGGGCAGCGCCCCGACGTCAAGGTCCCGCATCTTGCGGGCGGCGTCGACCAGGGTTTCCGACTCGCCGACGCACTCCGCGCCCTGCGTCATGATGTCCCGTGCTGTCGTGGCCATGTCGATCCTCCCGTCGATCGGTCGGCGGCTCCGTCGCCGCCGGCGTCGTCTTCGGTACCCGGAGTGGGCGCCGGGCGACCCCGCTGAATCGGATCCGGCACCCGCGCGCCTTGATCCGACTCCCGCGACGGTCAGCCGCGGCGTCCCGGCGACTTCCTCACGGCATCACGGCCTTCCGGCGGACGGTGGCGCGGAAGTCGTGACGGCGGTGCCTCTCTCGCCGGGCGAGCCGGTCGCGATGGCGGCGTCGAGGTCCTGCAGCGCCTGCGCGGTGGCGGCGAGGACGACGTCCTGCGGCTCCCCGGGAAACTGGTAGCGGCGGGCGCTGCTGCCGGTGGGCGTCGCGACCGCGATGAAGACGGTTCCGGCGGGTTGACCCTCCTGGTCGCCGGGTCCGCCCGCCCCGGTGGTCGCGACCGCGAAGTCGGCCGCGAGCAGGGTCGCGGCTCCGCCGGCCATCTCCTGCGCGGCCCTCGCCGTGATCACCGGGCCGGGAGTGACGCCGAGGACCCGGAACTTGACGTCCGCCGCGTAGGCGACGACGCCGCCCTGGAACCACTCGGCGGCGGCCTCGGCGGCCGCCAGCTCACGGGAGACGTTGCCGCCGGTGACGGACTCCGCCGCCGCCGCGGTGGAGCCGGTTCGGCGCAACCGGTGGGCAACGCGCCCGGCCGCCTCGGCCGGATCGAGGCGGGCCTCGCGCTCTGCGGTCATGGTCTCACTGTGCCCGCGCCACCCGCCGCCGAACCAACCGGCGGTCGCGCCGCGACGGAGAATCCGGAGCCGGACGGCTGGTCGTGCGGCTGGTCGGACGACACCGACATGCCGCGCGGCGCGCGTCGGCGGAACGGCGCAGAAGCCATGACCCGAGCCGCTTGTCCCGCGGTGTGCGCAGACGGCCGCCGGCCGCGCGGACGGCGCCCCCGCCGCGACGGGGACCTCGAAAACGGCTCCGCGGCGCTATACACTGAGCGCGGTTAAGAAAGCAGCCTGCTCGTCGGCATTGTCGTGCCGACCGACAACCGGGACATCCCATGGCTGCCGTTTTCGAACTAGCCCTCCCCTTCGTTCAGGCCGTTCCTGGACCGCATACCCCGCCGCCGTCCGGCGCAGTGCTTTCCGGAACCGGACGCTCCACCGCCACGCTCACCGACCCATCGACGGATCCCGAGGTCCGGTTGTGGCGCGCCCTGCACATGGCGCGGCTGCACGACCGACCCGAGGACATCGTGGACGCGGAGGACGCGCTCTACCGCCACTACCTGCCGCTGGCTCACGCGCTCGCGGCGGCCCACCCCGCCGGCACCGACGCCCCCACCGCCGCCCGCCACGCCGCGGAAACTGCATTGGCCGCAGCGATCGTCGCCTGGCGGTATCGCGACCCCCAGGAATTCCAGCCGTGGGCCGGCAAGCACATCCGTATCGCGCTCGCCGCGCTGACCACCCCATCTGCCGACCGCCCTCCGGCGGGGTCGGCCCGGCGCCGTCCGCCACCGGCAAGCCACGTCTGAACCCTTCGGTCGGGTCAGACTTCCCCGGTCCCCGGGTCCGTCGGCCGACGGGCCCGGGGACCACTCCGACGGGATCGTGCCGGCGACGCGAAGCGGTTCCCGCCGGCCCCTTCACCGACAACCCGGACCGCCGTCCGGGCGTCGGGTTCGGCCATCGCCGAGTCGAGCACGCATCCGGGAGGAGTCCGAAACGGCCGACGCCGCAGGAGATGGCGGCCGGCGCGCTCGCGGCAGACGGACGGCGCTCACCCGCCGCTCCGGCGTCGGGCAACGGCCGCGGCGCACAGCGCGAGGACGCCGTAGACCATCACCACGAGCCCGCCGTCGGCGCCTTCGCTGACCATGTCCAGTCCCAGCAGGATGACCGCCGCACCGATGCCGAGCAGCCAGCGGGCACGGATCTGCCGTCTCCGGCGCGCCGCCCCGAGGTCCGGCCCCGCCGGACGGTCCACCTCGTCGTCGCGGAACTGCCGCTCGATGTCGTCGAATCGGCGTTGTTCCTCTTCCGAAAGCGACATCGGGCCCCTTTCGCCGGCTCGGCATCGAACCCGCGCTTCTTGCGGTGTCCCTTCGCCAGATATTTCTTCCCTGGGGGCCACCGGCGGAAACCTGGGCAATTCCCGCCGGATGCCGCGGCCCCGCCCGCTCCGCGACATTCGCTGCGCGTCCGCGGACCGGCACTGCCGTGCCTGCGACTGGCGGCCGCGCTCGCCGGCCATCACCTCACACGTTTCGGATGCCTGAGAACCGTTGGCCGTCAACGCAGAGTCGACGAGGATCCTTCATCGGGCCGCACGTCTCGGTGCCACCCCGGCGGCAGTGGCCGATCAATGCGACAGTGACGAGATGCGCTGGCCCGGTGCGAATCGGGCGGGACGGATGAAACCCGGCTTCGGATGCGGGATTGGCGAGTCCGACCGTCGCGTCGATCGCCCGAAGGCACCGGAGAAACGTTTTCCGACGGCAATGATGTGGGTACTCCCGGGCGCCTGACATTCCATTCGCGCGAGCCGGAGGAGCGCCATGACCCTGTCCCGATCTGCATCCGCACCACCGCGCCGCGGCCGGCGGGCGTGGCGAGTGGCCCTCGCCGGTGCCGCGACCGGCGTCCTCCTGCTGTTCGGTGGCGGGACCGCCGGTGCCGCCGCGCCGTCGGATCAGGACGTCGACTACATCACGTCCAACGGCCAGACCAATCTCGCCGAGATCGCGCTTTCCGACCTGGTTCTCGAGCGCTCGTCGAACCCGCAGGCGCGCGAGCTGGCGACCATGACCGGGACGGACCACCGGGCCGCCCTGGCGAAGCTGACGCCGATCGCCGCAACGCTCGGGGTCTCCCTGCCGACGGCGCCCAGCCCCGCACAACAGGCGGATGCTGCCCGTCTGGAGAGCTCGTCCGACGCCGACTTCGACCTCGTCTACGCCAACATCCAGGTCGCCGGACACCGCATGAGCATCGCCGGAACCGAGACCGAGATCGACGCCGGGTCCGAGCAGAGCCTGCTCGACTACGCGTCCGGGTACCTTCCCGTCGCGTCGCATCATCTCGACATGGCGGAGTCCCTGCTGACCTCGCTCGGCGGCACGCCGTCGTCGGTGCCGGCCGGAACCGGCGGCCTCGCCGCTCAGACGCAGACTCCCGCCGAGGTTCTCGGTCTCGTGGCGGGCGGCGTCCTGCTCCTCGCGGCGGGCACCGTCCTCCTGGTTCGGCGGCGCGCGGCGCGTTGACCGTCGGGGACCGACCGGTGAGCCGGACCCGCACCGGCCGGCGGGCGTGGATGCTGCCGGCGGCGTGCCTCGTCGCCGGCAGCATCTGTCTCGCGACGGCGGCGGGCGTGCAGGTGGCGTCCGCCGCCGCAACCGCCGAGTTCGGTCCGCAGGTCGGCCCGGCCGCTCCCGCAGCCACCCGGGGGGCAGGACCACCCGGGATCGATCGGGAGCGCTCCGCCGGTCGCTCGGTCGACGAACCGCCGGTCTCGAGTCACGGCTCGGCGCAACCCGTCCCGCCCAGCACGCCGGTGCCGATCAGCACGACGGTGCCGACCGGCACGACAGCCGAATCGAGCGCCCCGGCGCCGCGGGTGGTCGGAGCGCCGACGCGGATGGTCATCGACGGGCTCGGGGTCGACGCGCCCGTGGTCCCGGTCACCGCCGTCGACGGCGTGCTGCGCCCGCCCGATGATCCCGCCGAGGTCGGTTGGTGGGCGGCCGGCGCACCGGCCGGCGCCACGGAGGGCCCCGTGGTGATCGTCGGGCACGTCGACTCGGTCGCCGGGCCGGGCGCCCTCTTCCGGCTTGCCGATCTGCCGGCGGACGCGGCGGTCGCCGTTCTGGTCGGCGAGCGCCCGGTGAGCTACCGGGTGCTGTCCCGCCACCTCTACGACAAGTCGACCGGCCTGCCGCCCGACATCTTCGCGCGCGGCGCACCCCGGCTGACGCTGATCACCTGCGGCGGAGAGTTCGACGACGCCGCCGGAAGTTACGAACAGAACCTCGTGGTGACCGCCGAACTCGCCGACTGACACGTGCGGTGCGGATGCCGGCCGACCGTCGTCGCCGCCTGCCCGCCGAGGACCCGCGAACACGCACGTTCGAGATGCCCGAGACGGGGAACAAACAGCGCGACGGCGAACGCGTGCGCACCGGCCCGGTGCGCACCGTCGTGCCCACTCCGGAGGTGCTCCGTGGTCGAGAAGGACCGGACCCTGCTCGTGTTGGGTGCCAGCGGTGATCTCACCGGCCGGCTGCTGCTGCCCGCCGTCGCCCAACTGATGAGCAGCGCCGAGGGGCCGGATTCCTTGCAGCTGATCGGCGCCGGCACGGAGCAATGGGACCACGACACCTGGCTGGAGCGGATCCGAGCCGCGTTCGCCACCGTTTCTCCGGACGGATCGCGCATCGACCCGCTGATCGACCGAACCCGTTATCTCACCGCAGATGTCACCCGCGCAGCCGACCTGCAACGGCTCCTCGACGCCTGCGACGGCGCCCCCGCGATCTACTTCGCGCTGCCGCCGGCGATCACCGCCGCGGCGTGCGAAGCGCTCCGCGAGGTTCCGCTGCCGGCCGGCACCGAACTCGTGCTGGAGAAGCCCTTCGGGGTCGACACGGCCAGCGCGGAGGCGCTCAACGCCGTCCTGGCGCATCTCGTCCCGGAGGACCAGATCCACCGGATCGACCACTTCCTGGGCAAGTCGACCGTGCTGAACCTGCTCGGCCTGCGGTTCACCAACCGGCTCCTCGAACCGCTGTGGAGCGCCGACCACATCCAGGCCGTGGACATCGTCTTCGACGAGCCGCTGGCGCTCGAGGGCCGGGCTCGGTACTACGACGGCGCCGGCGCTCTGGTGGACATGATCCAGAGCCACCTGCTGCAGGTGCTCGCGCTGATCGCGATGGATCCGCCGGCCAGCGTGCACGCAGCCGACCTGCGCGACCGCAAGGCCGACGCGCTGCGGGCGTGCCACGTCTGGGGAGACGACCCGGCGGCCGCGACGCGACGCGCCCGGTACACCGCGGGCACGATCGAGGGCCGGGAGCTGCCCGGCTACGCCGATGAACCCGGCGTGGACCCTGGCCGGCAGACGGAGACGCTGGCCGAGGCGACGTTCGCCGTGGACACCTGGCGATGGGCCGGTGTGCCCTTCCGGGTGCGCTCGGGCAAGGCGCTCAGCGGCCGGCGCAAGGAGATCCTGCTGACCTTCAAATCCGTGCCCCGCCTGCTGCCCGGTCTCACCGGGTTGACCAGGCCGACCCAGCTGCGGATCTCGATGGGACCGGATCGCATGGCGCTCGAGCTGAACATCAACGGACCCGACGATCCGTTCGTCATCGATCGCGTCGCCCTCAGTGCTGACTTCAATCCCGGGCGGCTTCCCGCCTACGGAGAAGTGCTCGCCGGCGTCTTCAATCAGGACCCCAGCCTGTCCGTCCGCGGCGACACCGCCGAACAATGCTGGCGCATCGTGGATCCCGTCCTGCAGGCGTGGCGCGACGGCGCGGTGCCCCTCGACGAATATGCGGCGGGATCGAGCGGACCGACGTCCTGGCAATCGCCGCACACGCCGTGACCACCGGTGCCGCGCAGCCGACGGCCGCGCAGCCGACCGCACGCGGCGCGGTCGAACCGCCGGCGAGCGCAAGCGCCCATGCAGCCGGCATCATCACCTTCACCAGGCGCTCGGATCCGCGCTGGCCGATCGCGGAATCCGGGTCAACTCGTTGCGCCCGGCCATCTGCGCCATCATCCCCGCGACGTGCCGGAGGCGAAGGTCCGTGCACCTCACCGGCCGGCCGGGTGCCGGGCGTCCGCCGGCCGCTCCGTTCGAACCGGGAGCGCCACCTCATCGCCCGGGCTGAGGTAGACAACCCGATCTCCCAGGCCGCGGCGGCCCATGGCCGCAGCGAAGTCCGACAGGGGTGACTTGAACACCCGATAGTCGTTGTGGTGCACGGGGATCGCCGCGTCCGCGCCGGTCACCTCGAACAGCTGAGCGCCCTGCTCCCCGTTCATGGTCACCATCAAGCCGCCGGGCAGGGTGGTGCCCCCGAGATGCAGGATCGCCCGATCGAACCCGTCGAACCGGGCGGGCAGCTCGGACAGATCGTCGATCAGCAGGGTGTCACCGGAGATGTAGACGCGCAGCAGGACCGGGCCCGCCGGCGGACCGAACTCCAGGACGCTGCCCATCACCGGCGGCAGCAATGCCCGAGCCCAGGTCGGCGCGTGCCGGCCCGGGACGGCGGTGACGCGCACGGACGACGACGCCCTGGTCAGGACCTGCGATGACCACGGCCGGAGCCCCGTCGCCCGCGGGAAGCCCCGCCACTGCAGTCGTCTCGAGGCGTGCGGGGTGGTCACGATCGGCACGTCGCGGTCGAGCCCCCGGTGCGCAATGCGATCCCAATGGTCGCCGTGCAGGTGGGACAGCACGATGCCGTCCAGTTCGGGCAGCTCCTCGACCGTCAACGCCGGCTCGGTCAGCCGCTTGCTGCTCAATCCGTATCCGAGATACGCCCGTTGCCCGCGATGCAGGAAGTTGGGATCGGTCAGCAGGCACAGGTCGCCGAAGCGGATGACCGTCGTCGCGGTCCCCACGAACATGATGGACGCGGCAGGACCGGCAGCCGGGGACCCGCCGCCGCGCACCGGCACCGGCGCCGTCGCACCAGAGCTGCCGTCGCTCACGGCGACCGCCGCTGGGCGCACGGAGGCGTGGCTGTCGATCCCTGCATGTCGCCTGAGGTACCCGGTCGGCTCCGGCCGTACACCGTGCCCGCCCGGCGGATCCGCCGGGTGACCGGAGGCTGCTCGGCGCCATGAATCGCGACGGCCCGCGCGGTGCTGCGCCGAAATGGCGTTCCCGCGCCCGCCGGTCGCCGCCCGCGGCCGCGAATCGG
Source organism: uncultured Actinomycetota bacterium (assembly GCA_963844455.1). Taxonomy (GTDB): domain Bacteria; phylum Actinomycetota; class Actinomycetes; order Mycobacteriales; family Nakamurellaceae; genus Nakamurella. The sequence continues at coordinate 389,766 of CAWJOH010000001.1, read as the reverse complement.
CCGGTACCGCCGGTCGATCGACCGGCCGCTGCGGCGCGCCGGGCGTCGTGGCATCATGCCGGGCGTGGGCGATTCCGCCGGTCCGGTCATCGGTTTCGACGAGCAGAGCATGGGTCCGGAACTGATCAGGTTGGGTTGGCGGCCGCCGTCGCGGGTGGTCACCGATCCGGCCGGACTGGACGAGCTTGCCGAGGCGTCCGTGGTGGTGGATGCGACCGGCACGGTGCAGCAGCGTCTGCCAGACGGGTGGGCAACGCCCGGAGACTCGGGCAGGATCATGTCCGAGGCGGTGCCACTGCCGGCCACCGTGCTCTCCGACGGTGGATGACGCGGGCGGTTGCCACGCACCACCACGGCGGCCGGAGGTCCTGAACGCGCAACCGGGCGGGCATCTCGGGGCGTTCCGCCGGATCGCTGCCGCGGGTTCGACCCGATCCGGCGGCCGTCACCGCGCGGTCGGTGTCGATGCCGCCACGCCACACTGCCGAGCCGTCCGCTGAGCGGCGTCAGAAGAGAGAAAGCGCCTCGGCGCAGAACGTCCCGTCGCCGCGGTCGGTGATCAGCCAGACGCGGACGTCCTTGCCGTCCGGCCCGCCGTCCTTCTGGTGGAAGCGCACCGAACCGGACATCGGCGCCGTGCCGGCGCCGACGATGTGACACGACTGCTGTTCCCGGCGGATCAGGAGTTCCGTGGACGCGCCCGAGAAGTCGTCGAGTGCCCTCGGGGGGCGCCCGTCGACGTCGGCGACGACGTAGGTCTGTCCGGATCCGACCGGCTCGTTGTGCTGGATGGTCACGATCTCCGCCTTGATCTCGTGGGTCACCGTCAGTTCCCGGCCGCGGCGGCGCCTCGCGTCATCGAACCGCGCGAGGCGCCGCAGCGGTGTCGTGCCGGTCGGGCCGCCCACCATCTATGAGTGCCCGCACGGTGATCCATGACGCGGGGATCCAGAACGCGGGGATCCGGAACGCGGGCGCGCGCCGACACTCGGACCCGATGGCGACGCCATCAGTCGTCGTCGAAACGTTCCGCGAGGAACCGGTCGCGATGCGCGCTGGTGATCCGCCACGTCGCCGAGCCGTCTTCGGCCGACGCGAGCTCCTTCTCGCTGAACTGGACGGTCCGGTCGTCTTCCACTCCGGTACCCACCAGCGAGACCTCGTGGTCGCCGGCGCGGAGGCTGACCGTGGTGGCGCCGACGAAGTCCTCCAGCCGGCGGGGCTGGCGACCGCCGACCGAGTCCACCGCAAACGCCCGCTCCGCGTCCCGATCCTCCGCAGATTCCGACATCTCGAGATCACTACCTCTCACTTCGCTCGTCTCGTAGCCTGACGAGCGACGGAACCCGGTGGAGTGCCGTCCGGCCGGGCATTCCCGGGAGGGGAGACCGCCCGCGCGTCGGGGGGACACGCGCAGGCGGCCTCACTGTGGTTAGGAGTCGATGGACCGCCGCCCATGACGCGAGCCGCGAGGGCGACCGTCGCTGCCGCGCCGGGTTCCGCGGCGGGCCGGGCGCGCCGTGCGGTCGGGAACTCGTCATGCCGTCGTCCCCGGCTGGTCATAACAGGTGACAGCATCCACGCGTGCGAACCGATCCCGGGAGGCGCCACGACCATCACCGTCGTACCGAAAGGCGTCGCGGCCCTGGGGTCACCCTGCGCCCGTCGCCGGGCCCCGGCGACCACTTTCCGGTGCCACGTCCCTCGCACCGCGCCCGCCCGGGCCGATGTACCGTCCCCATCCAGTGACGGCCGGCGCTGGCGGGCCGCGGGTGTCGCCTCCCGCTAGCATGCGATTGACCTGCCAGCGGGTCGGCGGGGGCTTTCCGGTAGAGGTGGAGGTACGGGACATTCCCGGTATCCCGATGCCCGGTCCGGCTTCGCAGGTCGAGGAGGATCCGGTTCTGGCGCTGATCCCGGTGATCCGCCGGGTGATCGCGTGCGCGGGTCCTGGATCGTCAGTCGGTGGATGACCTCGTCCAGGAGACGTTGGCCCGGGTGATGGCCGCGCGGGACCGGATCGAGCGGGAGACGCTGGCCCCGTACGCGGTCGCGGTGGCGCGCAATCTGATCAGCGCGACCGGGCAGGGCGAGACCCGCGCCCGTCGGAACGCCCATCTGCTGGTGTCCGACTCCCGTCCGCCGCAGGCCGACGACGAGCTCCTGCACGACGAGGAGGCCAGCATCGTGGGGGCGGCGCTGTCCCGGATTCCCGGTCCGGAGCGGGAAGTCCTGCTGGCGCACGAGGTGGAGGGCACCGCCACCGCGGAGCTGGCGGCGGACCGCGGCTCCACGCCCGGTGCCATCGCCGCGCAACTGAATCGCACCCGGGCCAAGCTCAGGGTCGAGTACCTGCTCGTCGACCGCGGGGTGACCCTGCCGACCGATCGCTGCCGGCCGGTGCTCTTCGCCCTGTCCACCGGCGATCGTCGCCGGCAGCGCGAACTGGACACCGCCGGTCACCTGCTGGAGTGCGACACGTGCCTGGAGTTGAGCACCGCGCTGTTCGAGCGGCGTCCGCCGCCGGTCACCGACGGCGAGGTCCGGGTGCGGATCGCGGTGGACGCCGACGTCGTCATCGCCCGGCAGCAGGGACGCGAGGTGGCCGCCCGGGCGGGATTCAGGTCCACCGACCTGACGGTGATCGCCACGGCGATCTCGGAGGTGGCCAGGAACATCGTGAAGTTCGCCCGGCGTGGGGAGATCATCGTCCGGATGGTCGAGGAGGCCGGCCGGCGCGGCGTCACGGTCACCGCGCGGGACTCCGGACCGGGGATCGAGGACCTGGTCGCGGCGATGCGCGACGGGTTCAGCACCTACCGCGGCCTCGGCTTCGGGTTGGCGGGTGCGCGCAGGTTGATGGACGAGTTCGACATCGCGTCGGAGACCGGCAAGGGCACCACCGTGACGATGGCGAAATGGCTGTGATTCCCGATGACGAGAGGGACCTTGATGGACGACGATCAGAACGACGATCAGAACGACGATCAGAACGACGAACGACGACACCTCCGGGCGTGACGCCGACACGTTGCTCCCGGAGCTCGTCGCGCACCTGCGGGAGAACCGCACGGACCTGCGCCAGGAATGGGCGAACCGGATCACCGAGGCCAAACTGCTGGCCGCGATGACCCATCAGGAGATCTTCACCGAGGCCACCTCGGTCTACGACAACTACGTCGAGGTGCTGGAGACCGGCAGCGTCGAGGCGCTGCAGGACTACGCCCGCGACCTGTCCGAGCGGATCATCCCGCGGGGGGTGGAGACCGAGGAGGTGGTGGGCATCGTGCTGCTGCTGCGCGACGTGCTCGCCCGCTCGCTGTTCGAGAAGTACCACCGCGACTTCCCGTTGCTGAACGACATCCTGGACGCCTACGAGCCGGCGGCGAACCGCATCGCCAACACCGTGGCGGTCAGCTTCGTCGAGGAGCGGGAACGCGTCATCCGCCAGCAACAGGACGCCATCCGAGAGCTGTCCACGCCGGTCCTGCAGGTCCGCGAACGCCTGCTGATCCTGCCGATCATCGGCATCCTGGACACCAAACGCGCCCGGCAGCTCACCGAACAGCTGCTGCGCGGCATCCGGACCCATCGCGCCAAGGTCGTCGTCGTGGACATCACCGGTGTCCCCGACATCGACGAGGCGGTGGCCAATCACCTCGTCCAAACGGTGGACGCCTCCCGGTTGATGGGCGCCGGCGTCATCGTCACCGGGCTGTCCGCGGACATCGCGCAGACCCTGGTGACGATCGGCGTGGACCTGAGCAAGATCACCACGGTGGGTGACCTGCAGGGTGGTATCGAAGAGGCCGAAAGGCTTCTCGGCTTCAAGGTGACCCGGCCGGATGACGCCGACAGATAACCGGAGCACCGGTCCTCCGCACCCCCCGCTGGTATCGATTCTCCGGCAGGGCGGATACCTGATCGCGTCCATCCACACCGCGCTCGACGACACCCAGCTGCGGCGGTTCCAACGCGATCTCATCGACCGCGTCGGACGGGACCGTGCCCGCGGCATCATCATCGACGTCGCCGCGCTGGACGTGCTCGACTCCTTCGCATCCCACACGCTCAGCACCATCGCGAAGACCGCCAAGCTGCGGGGCGCGACGACCGTCATCGTCGGCATCGATCCCCACGTCGCCTACGCGATGGTGCAACTCGGCACCCGGCTGGACGGGGTACTGACGGCCCTCGACCTCGACGAGGGCCTCGCCGTGCTGGCCGAGTTCTCCGCATCCGGACGCTCCGGCATCGCCGGCCCAGCCGTCGGACGGGACACGCCCGGATGACATCGGATGCCGTCGACCGGCTCGGGCTCGACTACCGTCCCGCGTTCCTGTCCTTTCTCGCGCACCCCGACGAGGAACACCTCGTCGCCGCCTACGACCTGGGCCGCGCGGCGCTGGCCGGCGACGTCACGCTGCTCGACCTCGTCCGCATCCACCACGCCGTGATCGGTGACGTCCTGCAGAGCACCGACCCGGCCGACGTGCCGGCTTCCGTGGACGCGGCGGCGGCGTTCCTGGTCGAGGCTCTCGCCCCGTTCGAGATCGCCCGCCGCGGCTTTCTCGAGGCCACGGGGATGCGGCAGGACCCGCCCGCCCGCGGCGGACGCCGGATCGTCTGATCGGCCCGACGGACGGTCGCGGGAGACCGCGCAACGACGGAGGTCCGCCGGGATCGCCGCAACGGGGGACGGCGACGCGCTCTCGCCGACGATCACCGGTCTGGCGACCGGGTCGATTCGCCGGCGAGAGCCGTTGTGCAGCAGACCCTTTCACGGGCGGACCGCGGCGCCGCTCGGCGCCGGAGCCCGCCCGCGCGCGGTCAGTCCAGGGCGTCCTTGACGGCGTCCTTGGCCTTCTCGCCGGTCTGCTTCACGTTCGCGGAGGCCTGGTCGCCGGCGCCCTCGGCCCGCAGGCGCTCGTTGTCGGTGGCGTCGCCGACGGCTTCCTTGACCTTGCCCTTGCCCTCTTCCGCGGCGTTGCTGAGCTTGTCTCCGAGTCCCATGACAGTCTCCCTTCACGAGGAGGTCGTGCCTCCCCGACCGCGCGCTCACGAGCGTGGCGCTGTCGCATCGGCTTGAGTACCCCGAACGACGGTCGCCGATGCGTCCGGAAGGACGCGGGTCCACGGCGGCGTGACGGTGCGGGTCCACGGCGGCGACCGCGGAGATGACGGGCTCCGTCGCGATCCCGGTCACCTGCACATCCGAACAGCCACGACGCCACCGGGCACGGCCGCCCCGATCGCCTCCGGCGGGTGGGGGTATGCGGCGGAGCCGGGCGATGCGATCGTCCGCGGCCGCACGTCGGAGACGGCGAATCGTGCTCGCCCGCCTGTCTTGTCGGCGTGCCGGCGGCCGGCGCTCGGGCCGGTGCCGCGATGGCCCGGTGATTGGTCCGGCCGGAGATCGGGAACATCAACAACCCCAACGCTCGTTCCGCGGTCCGCGGTGATACGTGAGGTGCAAGAGGTGTCGTTCTCCACGGCGCGCATGCCGCTACCCGTGCCACGAGGTCCGCTCAGCGCTCGGCTCGCCGACACGCTGACCGGGTACCCGACGCGGTGGCCCCAGCTCGTCGACATCGCCAAAGACGTGGCGAGCGGCGGGGTCCTCGAGAGCGAGGACGGCCAGATCAGCCTGTTGACGCTGTACGAACTGCACTACCGCGGCGTCGAAGGGGTGGCGGACGAGTGGGAGTGGCACCCCGATCTGCTGGCGGCGCGAGCAGTCCTCGAAGATCGGTTCGAGAGTGAGATCCGCGACAGGACCCGAATTCCCGAGCTCGGGTCCGACGGCGACATCGCGGCCACGTTGTTCGCGCTGACCGCGCCGCAGCCCGGACCGAGCCTGTCGAAATTCATGGCACAACGCGCGACCCTCGTGCAATTCCGCGAATTCCTCGTCCACCGATCCGTGTACCACCTGAAGGAGGCCGACCCGCACAGCTGGGCCATCCCCCGACTGCACGGCGCGGCGAAGGCCGCTCTGGTCGAGGTCCAGGCCGACGAGTACGGCGGTGGCCGGACCGAGCGGATGCACGCGACGCTGTTCGCCCGGACCATGCGTGGGGTGCAGCTGGACGACACGTACGGCGCCTTCGTCGACCGGGTTCCCGCAGCCGTGCTCGCCGGCGTGAACGCGATGTCCATGTTCGGGCTGCACCGCCGCCTGCTCGGGGCGATCGTCGGTCATCTGGCCGCCTTCGAGATGACGTCTTCGCTGCCGAACCGGTTGTACGGCAACGGGTTGCGCCGGCTCGGCTTCGGACCGGAGGTGACCCTGTTCTTCGACGAGCATGTCACCGCGGATGCCGTCCACGAACAGATCGCCGGTCGCGATCTCGCCGGCGGGCTGGCATCGGCCGACCCATCGCAGGTTCCGAACATCCTGTTCGGGGCTGCCGCCTGCCTGATGCTGGATGACCTCGCCGCGGACCACCAGCACGCCAGGTGGACGGCAGGCCTGAGTTCGCTCCGACCGTTGAACACATGACGCGGTCCGCGACGCCCGCCATGCCGATCGAGTACGTCGTGCCGCTGCGCTGGTCCACCGACCGGGATCTGGCCGCCTTCACCGACTACCTGCGCATGCTGGCGCAGTGGGCGGACGTCACCGTCGTCGATGGATCGCCCGACGATCTGTACCGGGCACACGCGGCGGCGTGGAAAGGGATCGCCCGGCAGCTTCCGGTGGGCGCCTGGCCCGGCCGGAATCGGAAAGTGGCCGGGGTGGTGACCGGTGTCCGGGCGGCGCGCCATGAACACGTCGTCGTCGCCGACGACGACGTGCGCTACGAGCCCGAGCAACTGGCCGCCATGCTGCGGCGGCTGGGAGCGGCGGATGTGGTGCGGCCGCAGAACGTGTTTCGCCCGATGCCGTGGCATGCGCGGTGGGACACCGCCCGCTCGCTGATCAATCGGGCATTCGGATCCGATTACCCCGGCACGCTCGGCGTCCGCCGCAGCCGATTTCTCGAGATGGGCGGGTATGACGGGGACGTCCTGTTCGAGAACCTGCAACTGATCCGGACGGTGCGGGCCGCCGGCGGGCGGGAGCACCGCGCCGACGACCTGTTCGTGGTCCGGGTGCCACCCAGCGTCGCCACCTTCGTCGAGCAACGCGTCCGTCAGGCCTACGACGACTTCGCGCAGCCGGCCCGGCTTGCGTGGGAGGCGAGCTGGCTCCCGCTGCTGGTCGCCACGGTGGTCCGCCGGCCCGCCGCGCTGCCGATGCTGCTGGCCGTCCCCGCGCTGGTGGCCGAGGTGGGCCGGCGCCGGCACGGTGGCCGCGGCGCCTATCCGGCGACAAGCGCTTTGTGGGCGCCGTTCTGGACCTTCGAGCGGGCGGTCACGGTGTGGATCGCGGCCGCGCAGTTCGTGTCCGGGGGCGCGCGTTACCGCGGGCAGCGGATCCGCGCCGCGGCCACCCGACCGTCGTCGCGGCGTCCGGCGTTGCGGACCCCACCGAGCCCGGCCGGTCAGGTCGACCTCCGGGCGCCGGTCGGCACACACCCATGACGAGCCCGGCGCCGGATCACCCCGTGGTGCCGGAACCGTCGACGCACATCACCGTGTGCCCCGACGGGCCGCTGCTCGTCCGCGGCCCGATCGACATCGTCGATGGAGCAGGAAACCTCATTCCGCGGCCCCGATCGGTGATCGCGCTCTGCCGCTGCGGCAACACGCGCAACACGCCGTGGTGCGACGGCACCCACAAACTCGCCCGGACGTCGCGCACCGGTGCGCCGGTGGACGGCCCCGGTTCGGCGCCTCGTGATGACGGTTCGCCGGGCAGGTCCGCCGAGATCGCGTGAGATGCGTTCGAGCGGCGGTGTCCTCCGTCCCTCCCATCGCCGCGCTGATACCGGCGCTCAGCCGCCGGCGATGTCGGCTATCGATATCGGCAGTGTCCGGTCGGCGCTGCATTGCGTGGCGTCGGCGAGGTCCTGCAGGGCCTGAACGCTGGCCTGCTCCCCGACGGACGATGGCTCCCCGGCGAACCGGTACCGCTCGACCGAGCACCCTGCAGGCGTCGCGACCGCGATGAACACCGTGCCGGCCGATCGATCCTCCGGCGGCCCTGCCCCACCGGTACCTGTACTCGCCACGGCGTAATCGGCCTCCAGCAGGTGAGCCACCCCGCGTGCCATCTGTTGCGCGGCCGAGGCCGTGATCACCGGACCGGGCGACACGCCGAGGACCCCGAGGTTTCCGTCCGCCGCGCAGGCGAGAACGCCCCCCTTGAACCACTCGCCGGCGTTCTCGGCCGCGGACAGCGCCGCGGCGATGCGACCGCCGGTGACGGTCTCAGCGGTCGCGACGGTTTGCCCCGTGTCGCGCAGGTTGCGGGCGATGGTCGGTGCGAGGCTTGCGGTGTCGCCGGCTCGGAAGTCTTCGTCCACGCCGAGCATGTGCCCACTGTGGTTCCGTCCTATTCATCCCGGCCCGGGTCAGCACGGTGGTCCTCGCCGAGCCGGGCCGGGGTGTGAGATGACGACGTCGTCGTGTCGATCGCTGAGTGGGTGTCGATCGGGTCGAAAGTCCGCGCGCCCCACGGGCGACGGTGCGGGCCGGTTGCGCCGGGGTTGGCCGGCACGCCTCGGGGGTAATCAGACGGCAGGATCCGAAGGAAAGGTGAACCCGTGAGGACGAGCACGGGCGACAGCGGCATGGGGTGCGCAGTTGAGGACTGAGAGATGACGTCGCTGTGGTTGGACCGCGCGCTACCGGAGTTCGAGCCCCCGGAGAACGGGCGGACGTTCGACGTCCTGGTGATCGGTGCCGGCCTGACCGGGTTGACGACGGCGCTGTTGCTGGCCAGGGCCGGTCGTTCGGTCGGCGTCGTCGAGGCTCGACACCTGGGCGCGGGGACGACCGGCAACACGACGGCCAAGGTCAGCCTCCTGCAGGGCACGCGCCTGTCGTCGATTCGCCGGCGCCACTCCGACGAGATCCTGCGCCACTACGTCGAGGCGAACGCCGAGGGCCAGGCGTGGCTCCGGCGCTATTGCACCGACCACAGCATCGATGTGCAGTCCCGCTCCGCCTACACCTATGCCGCTACGGATGCGGGCGTCCCGGCGCTGCATCGGGAGTTGGCGGCAGCGCGAGCGGCCGGCCTCGGCGCCACCTTGATCACGGAGACGGAACTGCCGTACCGGGTGAAGGCCGCCGTGCAGCTGGCCGACCAGGCCCAGGTCGATCCCATCGACGTGTTGACGGAGATGTCGCTGGACCTCATCAACCGGGGCGGCGTGATTTACCAGGGTGCTCGTGTGCGCTCGGTGAACCCCGGCCGACCGGCGACCGTGCGGACGGACCGGGTCACGCTGCTCGCGGAGCGGGTCGTGCTGGCCACCGGCACTCCGATCATGGACCGCGGGGGGTTCTGGGCCCGCCTCCAGCCGCTGCGTTCGTACGCCCTGGCCTTCCGGCTGCCCGGACCCGTGCCGCAGGGCATGTACCTGTCCGCGGACTCACCGACGCGTTCCATCCGGTCCGTACCCCGGGACGGCGGCGAGCTGCTGTTGGTCGGCGGGAACGGCCACGTCGTCGGTCGCGACGACCATCCGGCGCGACAGGTCCAGGATCTTCTCGACTGGACGGTCCAGCACTTTCCCGGCGCCGAGCTCACGCACTCGTGGTCCGCTCAGGATTATCGTCCCGACCACGAGATTCCCTTCGTCGGCCCGCTGATGCCGCACACCGAACAGGTGTTGCTGGCTACCGGATTCGACAAGTGGGGAATGACAATGGCCGTCGCGTCCGGCGTCGCGCTGTCCAGTCGAATCCTGGGTGGCCACACGGAATGGGCGACCGCGATGCACACCTGGACCGCCCGGGAGGTCGCCGGCGCCCCGACCGCCGTCAAGGCGAACCTGGAGGTCGGCGCCGAACTGGCCGGCGGATGGGCGAGGTCGATGCTCTCCACGGTCGGCAGCGAGCCGCCCGCAGAGGGGCAGGGCCGGGTGGAGCGGCACGGCATCGCTCCGGTCGCCGTCTGCACGGTCGACGGCAGGACGTTCCGGCGATCGGCGGTGTGCACCCACTTGGGCGGCGTCGTCTCGTGGAACGACGCCGAACGTTCCTGGGACTGCCCCTTGCACGGATCACGGTTCACCGCCGACGGGGTCGTGCTGGAAGGCCCGACGACGAAAGACCTGCCGGCTCGCTGACCGTTGCGCGTCGTCGATCCACCGCATGTCGCCGCACCGTGGCCATGTGCTCGGTTCACGCGATCCGCAGCTCGATCAGCGATCGGCGAATTCCAGGGCCGCCCGATCGACCGTGCGATGGAACCGCATGCCGGCAAGGCCGCCCAGGAGCGCGCCCACCAGTGCTGCCAGGATGGCGGCCGCGATCACGATCACGCCCACCGCGGTGACCTGCCCCTCGTTCACCGGCAGGCGCGGCAGGTTGAGCCGGGCGAAGACGTCGTACTGCGATCCGGCGATGGCCGCGATCGCGGCGATCACCAAGGCCATGACCACGCCCCACAACCACACCGCCAGCCCCTGCCGGAGACCGTTGAACCTGGCCATCCGCCCGGCGACGTAGCCACCGCAGTAGTACGCCAGGAACAGCACGACGAGCAGCGTGATGCCGCCGACCAGGCCAACCGTCTGTGCCGTCCCCGTCGCCTGCTGCGACTGAGACACTGCCTCGTCCAGGGTCGCGTCGGTCGCCACGCCGAACGCCACGCCCGCGGCCGCGAGCAGCGCGATGAGGAGCACCGCCATACCGGTCGCCGTCAGCCACCCGAAGAACGCCGATCCCGCCTTGACTCCCCCGAAGCGCTCGCGTTGCGCGGCAACAACATCCGGGCGATCGCGCCTGGCGACCCCGACCCGGTCCGGCGGCTGCGGACCGGGTTCGGCACGTGTCGTGGCGGTGTCGCGCGCATTCGACGGGTCGTCATCGCCCGCCCGGACGGGATCAGCCGCGGCCTGCCGCCCGACCGGCCGATCACGCCGACCTTCGCCGTCGCCGGCGTTCGGCGGCATCACCGGAGTGCTCATCGGATTCTCCCGAACGTGCGCGCGCGTGTTGTCGCGGTCAGCGGGTGGTGCGGCCCGACGCGGCGGTCGTGTCGCCTTCGACCTCGATGTGTTCCTTGCGCACCTCGCCGGTGACAGTCTGCTCGTCGGTGACGGTTTCGGTGTCCAGGCGGACGCGTTCCACGGGGACGGCCTCGGTCCCGACGACGGGTCGCTCCTCGTGCAGCACGACCTCGTGCTCCTCTTCGGAGATGTCCGGTCCGGCCAGCGCATCGGCCCGGTTGGCGTCGGTGATCGGTTCGCGTTCCACCCGGACCTCTTCCCGGGTGACCGGGACCTGCACGGACTGCTGCTCGGTGACGACGTACTTGCGCAGCCGCGCTCGTCCCGCCTCGACATCCTCGGTGCCGACCCGCAACTGCTCCTCCGACCGCGTCATCGCATCGTCCGTGGTCGGACCGGACGTGTCGTACCCCTGGGTGCCCTGCCGGACGTCGTCGAACGTCTGGTCGCGGCCGCCGGCGGCTGCATCGCGATGACCGAGTTCGCCGACGTAGCGCCCGTAGTACTCGTACAGCCGCTGCTGCTCGTCCTCGTCCAGGTGCGAGCTGTCGGCGATGTCCGGGGCGTCCTTGACGACGTCCTTGTCGAAGGGCAGCACCAATTCGTCACCATTGAAGCTGGACCCGGCGATGGGCGCGAAATTCTCCCGGGTGCCGAAGAGACCGGTGTTCACGGTGATCCAGTCCGGTTGGCCGGTCTGGTCGTTGAAGTAGACCTGACCGACGGATCCGATCTTGTTGCCCTGGGGGTCGACCGCGGTCCGGCCGACATACGCCTCCGGGCCTCCTGCGTTGGTCATCTGCGTTCCTTTCCTCGAGAACTGCTGGATTGACCGGTTCGAGTTCGTCTGCGCCTCATGACACATGCCGGGGCCGTCCCCCGACCGAACACCTCACCGGGTCGCGCGCGGCGCCGGCACGGGACGCAAGCAGCCGCCGGGGACAACGTTGGCGGGGCGAGCCGCCCGGACTGCACCTGCGCGCGGGGACATGGTCTATTGATGCCCAGGGCGCCGGCTGCTAAACCCTGAAAACCAACGCGGCACGCCGGCAGTGTCGCCGCCGACCGCCGGGCCCGCCGACCGAGGTCGGATCGCCGCCGACCGGTCAGGCGCGCGCCCGCGCGTTTTCCCGCCAGCGCCAGAGCACCAGCGTCGACGTGACGAGGGCGAATCCGAACCCGAGGTCTTCGATGGGCGCGAACGCGAGCCGCACACCGCTGATCCGCTCCGGGTCGTACTGGACCACGCCGAATCCGGTGAGGACGCCGTTCACGATCAGCTGGAAGAACAGCACGATGGCGTAGCTCGCCCAGAACAGCTTCGTGCGCAGCAGCCGCGTGCGCGCGACCACGAGATCCACGAGGACCGTGACCAGGACGGCGACCGCGACCGCCGCGGTGTAGGCGCCGATCATCGCCCGGCCCCGGTACGCGCTCGGGCCCGCGCCCAGTGCGGGCGCAGATGCCGCACGGCCTCGAAGGTCAACAGCGCGCAGACGGGGATCACCAGGAAGAAGAACCACTCCTCGATCGGCAGCCCGCCCACGAATGCGCCGACGAGATAGCCGTCGTCGAAGGACCACCAGCCTGCGCGCACCGCCAGGTAGTCCCACACCAGGAACACTGTCGCTACCGGCAGGATGGCCGCGGCCGCCCGTTGCCAGCGGCGATAGATCCTCGCCCGGAGCGCGAATTCCAACGGCAGCGTGCCGAGTATGCAGGCCGCCAGCAGCGCGGCATAGCTGAGGTGTTGCATGGTCGTCCTTTCCGGCCGTGGTGGCGTTCTCGGCGACTCATATCGCGTCCCGGCGCAACACCATCCGGCCGCGCGCAGTGAGCGTGACGGCCGCCGACAGTCGCGGATCGCCGTCGATCCGGATGAGGCGGCTGTCCGCGAACCCGCCGACGACGGCTTCCAACATGGCCGTGGCCAGCGCCGCGCCGAGGCAGCTCCGCTCGCCCGCAGCGAAGGGCAGATATCCCCAGGCGGGGATCGGCTGGTCGAATCGGTCCGGACGGAACGACCGCGGCTGCACCCACAGGTCCGGGTCCCGATGGCTCAGGTACGGGCTGTACAGCACGAGCCGGCCGGCGGGGATCCGCCGCCCGCCGAATTCGACCGGGCGGGCCGTGACGCGGCTGCCGATCCACCCGGACGGGTACATGCGCAGGGCTTCGCGGACGACGGCCCTGGTGCTGGCCGTCTCGTTGAGGTCGGGACGGTCGGCCAGCTCCCAGAGGGCGAAGGCGAGCGTGTGCGCGGTGGTGTCGTAGCCGGCGGCGAGAGCCACTCTGGCCTCCTCGACGCCGTCCGGCAGTGCCGCGAAAACGGCTGCCAGAGTGTCCGTCTCGGGATCGTCGAGAGCCGTGCGGAGGGCCGCGTTCATCCGTCTGATCCGCACCGGCCGCGGCAGCAGCGGGGCCGGGAATCCGCGATCCAGCGGCGCCAGGAAGGAGCGCAGGACGACGGCCGGCAGCCGGGAGCCGAAGAACGCGTCGGCGAGGAGCCGCCGGACCATCCGGGACGCCCAGTGCCCGGCCTCGAACACCCCGGTGGGCAGCGATCGGGCGACGAGGTCCCGGAACCGATCGCTGAACGTCTCGGCGATCGACCGCCGGTGGAACGGCGGATTGAGCTGCGCCCGGCGGGCTCGGTGCTCCGGCGCGTCGAGCGCGACCACGCCGCCGCGCAGGTACGGCGAGAGCTGGCTGAGGCTGCCGGCGCTCCGGAAGACGTCGAGATCGCCGAGGACCAGACGATTCCAGTCCGGCCGGTAGCCGACCAGCGTCCGGCGCCACAGGCGCAGCTCGAAGACGGGGGCGAGCCCGGCACCGTCCTCGAGTAGGGCGAGTGGATCGCGACCCCACCCGGGCAGGTGACCGAACGGTCGACCACCCCGGCCCGGGGCCGGCCAGCCGGCCTGGTGATCGGGCCGCGCGGTCGCGGTGCCGGCCGGTGTCATCCGTAGGTCCTTCCACGCCAGGTCTGTCGTCGCCGCAGGGCCTGGGCGACGACGGGCGCTGCAGCGATCGGCGACAGCCCGATCAGCCCCGCGGCGGTCCAGTCCCGGCCGCCCGTCTTGGCCTCCAGCACCAGGCGCTCCGCGATGCCGAGGGCGGCGGCGAGCCGCCAGCGGCGCGACCGGGCGGCGGCGGCCAGCGGCCAGCTGTAGGCGAGCAGGTGCCACGCCCATCCGGCGACGACCAGCCAGCGGCGGCCGCCGACGACCGGTCCGAGACCGCGCCCGAGGCCGACGACGACGTCCCGGTAGCCGCGGTACATCCTGATCCGCGCGATGTCCCCGCCCAGGCACAACCCGAGCCGTAGGCCGGACCGCCGGATGCGGCGCGCCAGCGCGACGTCCTCGACGAGTTCGCCGCGGACCCCGGAGAACCCGCCGATCGCGTCGTATGCGCTGCGGCGGAAGGCCAGCAGGGCGCCGTGCGCGGTCGCGGCCGCGGGGACCGGTGCCCGCAGCAGCCCGAACGGCAGGAAGCACAGGACGACGTCGACGATGAGCGGCACGAGCAGCCGCTCGGCCCAGCCGCCGGTGATGTGCCGGCTGAACACCGAGAATGCGTCGGCCCGTTGCCGGTTCATCTCGCCGATCAGCGCGCGTGCGGCGCCGGGTGCGAGGAGGACGTCGGCGTCGCAGAACACCAGCACGTCGGCCCTGGTGTGGTCGGCCAGCTGGGCACACGCCCAGGTCTTGCCGATCCAGCCCGGTGGTCGGGGCGCCCCGGTGGCCAGCCGCGCGCGGGACGCGTCGGTCGCGCGCAGCAGGTCGCGGACGAGAGCGCCCGTGCCGTCGGTGGACTCGTCGTCGAGCAGGACGATCTCGGAGAAACCGGCGGCGAGGAACGCGGGCAGCGATGCGGCGATGCGGTCGGTCTCGTTGCGCAGGGGCACGAGCAGAGCGGTGCTGGCGTCGGCCGTCTCGCGTCGGGGGCGCAGCGTCGGGAACCAGCGCAGGTTCACCACGAGGGCGGTCAGCTTCGCGGCCAGGAACAGGAGCACCGGCACGGCGGCGGCATCCGGCCACGCCGACCACGGCGCGCGGGCGCCCCGGCCGTCGGTGGTCGCGGTCATCGGCGGATCCGTTCGGACCAACTCCGAGCGCCGCGGACGAGCTGCCGATAACCGGGCAACGGCTGCTCCGGGTCACCGTCGGCGAGCGCCGCGTCGAGAGCGTTCAGCGTTCCGGACAGCGTGCGTGCCAGCCCGCCCGCATCCGGCACGGGGGTCAGGTCGATGTAGGCCTCCGGCGCCTGGTGTCCGCGCATCACCACCCGGGTGGCAGCGGCGAGCAGCGGCGTGCCCGTTCGCTCGGCGAGCCAGCCGGCGCCGGGCCTGATGGGGCCCAGCGGGCCGGCGGTCCGCAGGCTGCCCTCGGGGAACAGCACGAGCACGCCCCCCGCGGACAGGAGGCCCTGCGCCGTGCGCAGCCGGTCGGTGCCGATCGCGCCGGCCCAGCCGAACGCGGTGCGGGAACCGATGTTGGCCGGGTCCATCAGCACGCCGACGTCGCCGCGCCCGGCCGCGCGGAGTGCGGCGAGACCGGCGAAGTAGTCCCACCAGCTGTGGTGATTGGCGGCCCAGACGGCCGCGCCGCCCGGAACGGTTCCGCGCACCGACACCCCGCGGAGGTGGCGCAGGACGAGCTGGTCGAGGCAGCGGCCGACCACGGCGCGGCCGCCACGGGCTGCCCGGCGACCCGAAACCCGCGTGACGGGCGAGCGTGTCGGCGCCCCTCGCGGTGCCGTCCGCCGCACCGGCGCGGACCGCGGCCGCGGCGCTGCACGTGATCGGTGAGGTGGGGAACGTCATGGTCGGGTCCGCCCTCCGGTGAGCAGAATGCCGGCGGCGGTGCCCGCCTTGCGCCAGGTGGGCACCCGGACGCGGCCGGCGAACACGTCGTAGTCGGCGGCCTCGATGCGGTCGAGAATGCGCGAGTACAGCACTCGGGCGGCGGTGACGCAGCGGGCCGAACGCGGAGGCAGCAGCGCGATGCCGGCGTCCGCGCGCCGGTACAGGTCGCGGGTGCGACGCAGCTGCGCTGCCATGAATGCCCGCCATGCCGGGGTGACGCGATGGCTGCCGAGATCCGCCGGCTCGACGCCGAATCGGGCCAGGTCCTCCTGGGGCAGGTAGACGCGGCCCCTGTCGAGGTCTTCGCCGACGTCCCGCAGGAAGTTGGTGTACTGGAACGCCAGCCCGAGCGCCCTCGCGGGCTCGCGGGCGGCCGGGCTGCGTGGCTGCAGGACGGGCAGCATCATCTCGCCGATGACCGCGGCGGAGCCGTCCATGTATCCGAGGAGATCCGCCCAGGTCTCGTACCGGGTGACCGTCAGGTCCATCGCCATCGCGCGGAAGAAGCGATCGAAGCACTCGCCCGGGATGTCCAGTGCGCGGACCGTGTGCGCGGCCGCCGACAGGACCGGGTCGGCAGAGCCGTATCGAACCGCGTTCCGGAAGTCGGCGGCGAAAGCCACGAGCCGATCGAGGGTGGCAGCCGGGGCCTGGCCGGGCGGCGGCTGGTCGACGATGTCGTCGGCGAGCCGGCACAAGCGTACACCGCCTGCACGTGTCGACGCCGATCCGGGGGCAGCAGCAGGGTGCCCCAGTGGTAGGTGGTGCCGTTGCGGCGGGTGATCTCCGCGCACCGGCGATAGCCGTCGACGAGCGCCGCCTCGTCGGTGAGCGCGCTCATGCAGCCGAGCCGCTCAGGTAGGTCGACGCGCGGTCGGCGGCGAGCTTGCCGGAGACGAGCACCATGGGCACTCCGACGCCCGGAACGGTGCCGGATCCGGCGAACACCACTCCGGGTACGCGCGTCTCGACGTTGGGTGTGCGGAACGGCCCGGTCTGCCGGAACGTGTGCGCCAGGGAGAACGGGGTCCCGAGGTGCAGGCCCTGCCGCTGCCAATCGAGGGGCGTGACGAGCTGCTCGGTGACGACGTCGGTGGGATAGCCGGCGCCGTCGAGGAAGGTCAGCAGCCGCTGCCGCATCGCCTGCCTGGAGGTGGACCAGTCGAGGGGCGCGGTCAGGTTGGGCACGGGCTCGAGGACGAACAGGGTGCTGCCACCGGGCGGCGCGAGGCCCGGGTCGGTGAGGCTGGGCACGCTCACCAGCCGGGACGGGTCGGACATCAGCCGGCCACGATCGATCAGGTCCCGGAAGGCGTCCCGCCACGCCCGGCCGAAGTGGATGTTGTGGTGCGCCGTGCCGGCAGCCGGGCGGCCGCGCACGCCGAGGTGCCAGACCACGGCCGACGGCGAGTACCGGCCGCGCGTGACCGCACGCGGGGGACGGAGCTCCGGCAGGAGCTCCCGGTACGCCTCGGGTGGGTCGGCGGTGAGCAGCACGACCTCGGCACGGAGCCTCTCGCCGTCGGACAGCTGCACCCCGGTGACCGCACCGGTGTCGCTGCGGCGCAGGATCCGGCTGACCGCGGTCCCGAAACGGAGCGCGGCGCCCGCCTTCTCGGCCGCCGCAGCCAGTGCGGTGGGCACGGCGTGCATGCCGCCGTCGGGAAACCACACGCCGGCGACGGTGTCCATGTAGGTGATCACCGCGTACAGCGCGAGCGCGTCGTCCGGGGACAGCCCGGCGTACAGCGCCTGAAAGGTGAACAGCCGGTGCAGACGTGGATCGGCGAACCGTCGCCGGACGGTGGGCCCGAGACGGCGGAATCCGCCCAGCCTGAGCAGGCGCAGGGCGGCCCGGGGCGAACGGAGCAGGTCGAACGGACTGTCGAAGTTCCGGTCGATGAACGCGCCGAACTCGGCCTCGTACAGCTCGTGCAGCCAGTCGGTGAACCCGTCGTGGGCGACGGCGTCGGCGGCGCCGCAGTTCTCGGCGATCTCGGCTCTCATGCACGCCCGGTCGGCGCGCACCCGCAGGACGCTGTGGTCCGCGAAGACCGCCCGATAGGCGGGATCGAGGCGGCGCAGGGGAAGGACGTCGGACATCCGCACGTCGACGGCGGCGAGCGCGTCGGCGATGAGGTCCGGCATGGTCAACACCGACGGTCCCGTGTCGAAGGAGTAGCCGGCGCTGTCCGTTCGTCCGGCACGGCCGCCGGGGCCGGCCCCACGCTCGACCACGGTCACGGCGTGGCCGCGTCCGGTCAGATGGCAGGCCGCGGCCAGCCCGGCGAGTCCGGCGCCCACCACGACGATCTCACTCATGACTGCCGCCAGGCGACGGTGTGGGCCAGCGAGCTGAGCTGACCGGTCGCATCCGGGTCGAGCCGACCGGTGTGCACGGCGTCCAGTGCGCACGCGACGGCGTCGGAGATCATCTGCTCCACCAGGGCGCGGGTGCCGTTGGCGCTGAGCTCGCCCAGCAGGATGTGCAGGTCGGCGCCGCTGAACGCCGGGGTGCCGGCCCGATCCAGGGCGCTCCTGGCGTGCCGCTGGCTGGTGCGCTCGGCGGCGATGGCCAGCAGCACGGTGGGCTTTCCGGTGATCAGGTCGTCCCCGGCGGGCTTGCCGGTGAGCGTGGGATCACCCCACACGCCCAGGATGTCGTCGCGCAGCGCGAAGGCCTCACCGACAGCCTGTCCGTAGCGGGACAGCACGTCCAGGACCGCCTGGTCGGCGCCGGCCGCCGTCGCGCCGAGTTCGAGCGGCCGCTGCACCGTGTAGCGGCCGGACTTGAGTGCAGCGACCGAGCGGGCGAACGCGAGATCACGCCGGCGGGCGGCGGTCCCGGTCGAGATCCTTCCGCTGCCCCGCCACGAGCTCCACGACCAGGTGCCGCCACTGCCGGCGCAGGTCGCCCGGGAGCCGGGCCACGAGCACGCCGGCCTCGGCGAGGGCCAGGTCGCCGACCAGGATCGCGATGCTCGTGCCGAAGAGCGCCGGGTCGCCCACCGCGGCAGCGTCCCGGTGACGGCGCTCCGCCTGCCGGTGCACGGACGGTCGGCCGCGACGCGAGTCCGATTCGTCCATCACGTCGTCGTGGACCAGGGCGAAAAGGTGCAGCAACTCGAGTGCGGCACTGATGGTGACCACGTCGTCCTGGCGGGGATCGTCGCGATCGTCGCGGCTGTCGCCGCCGGCGGCCCGCCAACCGAGGTGGCACATGGTGGGGCGGATCCGCTTGCCGCCCCCGGCGAGGAGCTGACCGATCAATGCCGGCACATCGGAATCGCCGAGGACGTCCGCCTGTTCGCCGGCGCACAGCTCGTCCCAGTGCTGGCGCACCTCATCGAGACTGGCGTGCAGGACAGCGTCCACGGCCGCGAGGTGATCGGAGATGCCCACCCCTGGGGGTGGCAGCGGAAACAACCGGGCGCCGTGAGGTGCTCGGGCGCGCCGGTTTTCGGCGAATTGCGTGAAAGGGTGCGTTGCCGTGCCCATCTCTCGGGGGATCGTGCTGGACATACCGGCTTCGACATCGATTCGGAGGCGATCTCCCGCAGAATTTCTGGATCGTCCCGGCGAACGCCGTGTCCGACGAGTGCCCGACGGCCGCACCTGGGATTGAGCGAGTGGCTTGCGGGAACACTGCCTGTGCGCCGCACGTGTCGCGGCCGCTGCGCGCCGACTCGCGGATGGCAACGGAGGTGGTGCGATGACCGACAGTGGAAAGCACCCCACGCAGAGCGTGGCGCCGGGCGCGGAACCCGAAGAGCACGGCCCGCTCCCCGATCCCGATCTGGTGCGGCCGGCGGAGGCGGCGTGGGACGAATCGGCCACCGACGACGAGCAGCAGGATTTCGACACGTCCGACCCGCCAGGGACCGTCGGATAGCGCGCGAGCCCGCCTTCGGCCACGCCCCCGGTTTGTCGACTCCGGCGCGCGGGTACGCAACGGAACGTGTGCGGCATCGCCGGGGTCGTCCGGGGCGGACCGGCGGCGGAGCGCGAGCGCCTGGTCGGCCGTATGTGCACGCGCATGAGTCACCGTGGTCCCGACGACCGGGTCGTCGTCTCGCACACCGCCACCACCACCTTCGGGTTCGTCCGGCTCGCGATCATCGACGTGGCCGGAGGCGGGCAGCCGCTGCCCTCCTGCGACGGCGCGGTCACGGTGATCGACAATGGCGAGATCTACAACCACGTCGAGTTGCGTGCCGCGCTCACCGGGCGCGGTCACCGGTTCCGGACCGGCAGCGACTGCGAGGTCGTCGCCCATCTGTACGAGGAGTCAGGGCTCGCCTGCCTGGAGCAGCTGAACGGGATGTTCGCACTGGCCATCGACGATGCCAGGTCCGGCGAGGTGCACCTCGCGCGTGACCGGGTCGGCGTCAAGCCGCTGTACTGGGCGGCCGGCGAACACGGCCTGGTCTTCGCCTCCGAACTGTCCGCCCTCCTGGAGGACCGTTCCATCGCAAGGAGTCTGGACCGCGAAGCCGTCGCCGAGCTGTTGACACTGACATACGTGCCGGCGCCGAGGACGCCCGTGCGCGGGGTGTCGAAGCTGCCGGCCGGCACCGCCCTGACGTGGCGGGAGGGTGTCCAGACCGTGCGTTCGTGGTGGACGTGGCCGATCCCGGGAGGTGCCGGGGATGGCGCCGGCGTGCAGGCGCGGGTGCGCGAGCTGCTCGTCGACGCGGTTCGGCTGCAGCTGCGTTCGGATGTCCCGCTGGGTGTGCTGCTGTCGGGCGGCGTGGACTCGACGGCGATCCTGTGGGCGGTACGGGAGTTGGGCGAGACGGTGCAGGGCTACTGCGTCGACTTCGGCGAGCGCGGCGGGGATGCGGAGTACGCGGACCTCGCTGGCCGGCGCCTGGGGGCCGAGGTGCAGCGGCTCGCGCTGAGCGCGCACGATGCCGAGGACGCCGTGCCCCTTGCGGCGGCCCGGCTGGATGACCCGCTGGGTGATCCCGCGGTGCTGCCCAGCCTGCTCGTGTGCCGTGCGGCCGCCGCCCGCGTGCGAGTCCTGTTGAGCGGAACCGGGGCCGACGAGCTCTGGGGCGGCTATGGGCGATACACCCTCGCCGGCACCGACGCCGGCACCACGTACGTCCGCGAGCTGTCCGTCCTGCCCGAGCGCGAGGTGCGGGCCGCGCTGGGCCTGACCGGTGACCGCGAGCCGGTGCGGGACCTCCTGGTGCGCACCTTGGCCCGGGCGGACGGCGGACCGGACCCGGCGGGCGCCCGGATGTACCTGGACGGTGTGCTGTCGCTGCCCGGCGACCTCCTGCCGCTGCTCGATCAGACCTCCATGGCGGTATCGATCGAGGCGCGGGTCCCGCTGCTCGACCACCGCCTGGTCGAGCTGGCGGCCGGACTGCCCGGGCCACAACGGATCCCGGGCGGCAGCCTGAAGGGCCTGTTCCGTGGGGCGCTGCGTGGCTGCATCCCGGACGAGATCCTGGACCGCCCGAAGCGGGGCTTCAACCCGCCGCTGGGCGAGTGGGCGCGGGGCCCGTGGTGGAATGCCGCGCGGCAGGTGCTGGACGGTCCCGGGGGGCTCCTGGAGGACGTGCTGGACGCGGGCTGGGTGGCGCGGTGGCTTCGTCAGGGCGCCGCGCCGATGGGGCTGCTGGCGCTGCGGCAGTGGTCCCTGGTCGTCTTCGACCTGTGGTATCGCCGATTCCGGGACGCGTCGGCCACCACGCCGCCGCCGGTGACGGAGCTGGTGGACGGGGTTGCCTGACCTTCGTGCCGGTTCACCCTTGCTGGGTGTGCAGCGCCCGGTCCACGGCGAGCAGCACCAGGTCGGGGGAGATCCCGGTGGCGCAGCGGAAGTCGATCGGGCAGGCGAGCAGGCCGCACGGGTTGCATCCCACGTCGACGGCGACGACCTGGTTGCGCACCGGGTCCGGTCCACGCCAGCGGGCCGCGGAACCGGCGAGATACACGGTTGCCGTCGGTGTTCCGCCGGCGACGGCCAACTGCACCACCCCCGTGTCGCCGCTCATGACGATGCGGGCGGCGCCGATCACCGCCGCCATGCCGCCCAGGTCGGTGCGGCCGCAGAGGTCCGCCGACGCCCGCGCCATCCGGCGGCGCACCTCGTCGACGAGCGGGCGCTCGGCGGGCGTGCCGGTGACCGCGACGCGGAGCCCCCGCGCGACGAGCCCGTCCGCCACCGCGGCGAAACGGTCGGCCGGCCACTGCCGGCTCGACGCCGTGGCGCCGGGATGCACGACGGCGAAGGCGCTTTCGGCGAGTCCCACGCGCTGCAGCGCTGCCAGTGCCCGCCGGTGGTCGTCGTCCGTGAGCGGGAACTCGAGCTCTCGGCCGCAGGACGGTGCCCCGAGGAAGTCCAGGAGTCGCAGGTGCCGATCGACCTCGTGCGCGTGCACCGGGTACGGCAGGTGCGTGGACAGGTCGGCGGGCCAGGCGCCGGGGGTGAAGAACCCTGCGACCCTCCGGGCGCCGATCGCTTCGGTGACGGCGTTCGCGGCCGGCAGCGCCCCGTACATCTGGACGGCCACGTCGAAGCGCCGGTCGCGGCAGCGGGCGAAGAAGTCCTCCACCACTGCGCGATGCGGCGCCGGCCGCTCCGGGATGTCCGGGTGCCCGGGGAAGGGCAGCAGCTCGTCCACGTAGGCGCCCTGCCGTGCCACCACGCCAGCCATCTCGGGATACGTCACGAGCGCGACGTGCACGTCGGGTCGGGCGGCGCGCAGGGCCCGCAGGGCCGGCACGGATGCGAGCAGGTCACCGAGCCCGGTGCGCAGCCGGACCAGCGCGACGCGCCGCACGTCGGGGTCGGTCAGCGGTCGCAACGGCGGTACGGCCCCGTCCGTCATCGGCCGACGGGCGATGAGGTCGTTGTGCCCGAACCCATCTCGGTGACGGGTCGGTGAGCGGCTCGATGCGGATGCTGGTGCTGACGGACATGTTCCCACCCATCGCGACCGGCGGGTACGAGCGATCGTGCGCGGACGTGGTGCAGCGCTGGCGGGAGGCCGGGCACGAGGTCACGGTGCTGACCACGGAGGCTTCCCGGTCCGATGGTCCGGGGGTGCTGTGGTGCCTGCCGGCCCGGCACGCTGCGGACGAGCGTGGACGCAGGACGGTCGAGGCGGCGATCGAGGAGGTGCGGCCGGACGTCGTCAGCGCATGGAACCTCGCCCGTCTGCCCGTGGGTTCCGTGCTGAACCCCGTCGCCGCCGCCGGGATTCCGCTGGTTCTCGTGGTGTGTGACGGGTGGCTCGACGACGCGCCGCCGGATGTCGCGCGGCCGGCGCCCGGTTCCGCCGTCGTCTACGTCAGCGACCATCTGTGCCGCACGTCGAACCCACCGTCGTGGGCGCCGGCGACGCGCACGGTGGTGCCCGGTGGCATCGACACCAGGATCTTCCGTCCGCACTTCTCGCCGCGCCGGCGTTGGCGGGGACGGCTGCTGTACGTCGGGCGACTGGCGGAGGCGAAGGGCGTCGATGACGCGATCGCCGCCCTGGTCGACCTGCCGACGGACACCACCCTGCGGATCGTCGGTCCCGGCTCGCGGCAGCGTCGCCGGGACCTGCTCGCGCACGCCATGGCCCTCGGTGTCGAGCGACGGATCTGGATGAGCCGGGCGGAACGCCACCGGTTGGTGCGTGAGTACCAGGACGCCGACGCGCTGCTCTTCCCGTCCCGCTGGGACGAACCGTTCGGCCTCGTGGGGCTCGAGGCGATGGCCTGCTCGACTCCGGTGATCGCAACCGGAACGGGCGGCTCCGCAACCTATCTCGAACACGAACGAAACGCGCTGCTGGTCCCGCCGCATGATCCCCGGGCCATGGCGCTGGCGGCCGGGCGGCTCGCCGGCGATGCAGCACTGCGGACCCGGCTCGTGGCCGCCGGGGTACGCACGAGCCGCCGGTACACGGTCGACCTGTTGGCCGCCCGACTCGGGGAGCTTCACCGGCGCGCAGCCGCCGGTGCGGACCGGTAGGTGTCGAGCACCGCCTCGGCGAGCACGTTCCAGTCGTAGGCGGCGGCGCGCCGCAGGCTGTTCCGGCGCATCTCGGCGCTCAGCACGTCGTCGGAGAGCAGCCGCGTCAGCGCGTCCGCGAACGCATCCGGCGCGCCCGGCGGCACCAGCAGGCCGGTGTGCCCGTCGTGCACCACCGTGGGAATTCCGCCCACGCGGGACGCCACGACCGGAACGCCCGCCTGCAGCGCCTCGGCGAGGATCGACCCCATCTCCTCGTAGATCGACGGCAACACCAGGACGTCCGCAGCGGCGAGCAGGGCGGGCACCTCGGCGTGCGGGCGGAAGCCGAATCGATGCACGCGCATACGCACTGCGGCGGGCAGGTCGTCGACGGCGGCGTCGACCCTTGCCTTGTCCGGGCCGTCACCGATGACGACCAGTGAGGCGGGAAGCCGAACGCGGCCGAATGCGCGAACCAGGGTGGGGACGTCCTTCTGCGGGGCGAGGCGGCCGAGATAGAGGACGACCGGCCGTGGGATGTCCTGCAGCAGAGGGCTCGCGGCGGCACCGAACAGCTCGGGCTCGACGCCGGACGGGATCACGACAGCCCGGGAGCGCAACGGGCCCAGCCGATCCGCGGTGGCGTCCGTCAATGTGATGATCCGTTGCGCGCGCCGCAGGCAAGCGGCCTCCAGCGGTCCGCCGATGGCGCGCAGCAGGGCCAGTCGCGGCGTGGCCGCGGGCACGGTCAGCCGGACGCTGCAGTGCAGCGTCACCACCAGCGGGCACCGGAAACGGTGCGCGGCCGCGATGCCCAGTGGCAGGGCCGCGAGGTCCTCACCCTGGTGGACGTGCACCACGTCGAAGCCGGTCAGTGTCCGCAGCCGGTGATAGGCGGCGGCGGCCCAGAACTGGCGGCATCGCCGGCTGGGCAACCCGACGCGGAGTATCCGCGCGCGACCGCCGAACGGCGCCTCCATGGTCGGGCCGCCGAGTCGTGAGGTGATCACCGTCTGGCGAATGCCGCGTCGGTCGAGCGCGCGCGTCAGGTTGGCGGTGTGATTCTGCATGCCGCCGATCGGGTCGAACGCGGCCCTCAGTGCGACCTCCGGGCCGCCGCTCGGCGGCGGCTCGAACACCGAGCAGAGCCGGAGCACCGACTCCGGATCGGGTCTGGCGATCGTCACGGGAACCGTCCTCGGGCGGGGCCGAGCATAACGCCGATCAGGTCGTCCACGACGGCGTCGAAGGTGAACCGGTGGCGGGCCGAGTCCATGGCCGCGCCGGCCGCCGCCACCCGGTCGGCGTCCAGCAGCAGCCCGACCGCCTCGACCACCGAGCCGAAGGACAGCCCGGCGCCGATCGAGTGCACCGTGCGATGGACCGCGCTGACCTGCCCGGCCGCGTCGGGCACCAGGACGGGCAGCCCGGCGGCCGCCAGCGTGGGCAGGCGTGCGGGCAGATTGAGATCGTCCCAGGTCGCCCGCCGAACATCGCCCTGGTTGTCGGGGGGACGCACGTGCAACCAGCCGGCGTCGTACCGGGACAGCGTCGAACGCCACGATCCGGGCGGGACGGCTCCGTGCACGTGCACGCGGCCGCGGGCGTCGCCCAGGGCGTCGAGCCAGCCGGCGAGGCCGTCGTCCGGTGATCCGGCGCCGTGCAGGTGCAGGTGGATGCCGTTGGCGGACAAGGTCTTCACCAGGTCGGGCGTGAGGCCCACCGGGCGGCCGACGCACACCGTGTGCACGCCCGCGCCGAGAGCCGGAGCGACGGACCGCGGACCCGCCGACCACCGCCTGCGCGGCAGATCACCATCCATGACGGCGACGGTCGCCGGATCCCGCCGGCCGGGTAGGGCGGCGGCGAACCAGTCCCTCTCCTCCTCGGAACACAGCAGGACGCGGTCGGCACGCTCGTACAGCCGGGCCACCGCCGGCCAGTCGCCACGCGCCAGACAGCGGTGCGGGGCCTCCTTGAACTGCCAGACGAGGGGGATCCCCGGGACGGCCTCCGACACGGCGAGCGCGAGCGGCACGGTGCGCCAATTGAGCAGGCAGTAGACGACATCCGGTGGATCGCGGCGGATCTCGTCGATCCAGTGGTCGGTCGACAGGTCGCGCACGCCCGGGAACGGGAGTGGTCCCACGGTCATGAACCCCAGCGGGTCGTCGATCCAGAGGCCGGACAGTCGCAGGCCGCGCTGCGTGAGCAGGGTGATCCGGTCCGGGTTGTAGGCGAGCTCACCGACGAGCAGCACGTGCGGCGCGCCCGGCGGCGGCTCCGGCGCCGTCGTCTCCCCGTAGAGGACCCGCTCGTCCACCTCGTCCTCACCGCGCGGCGCGAACCGCAGCGGGCCGCGCGCGCGGTACCGACGCCGGAAAACGTTGACACCGCCGTCGTGTCGCCGCTGGAACGTGCGGCTGCGCTGCCCGGGATGTCGGGTCCATCCGCAACTGGCCCGCCCCGTCCGCACGGTCCGGCCCGTGTCGGCCAACGTGTCGAAGAACAGCAGATTGAGGTCGTCGGACTCGATGTCGGCCCGCTCCCGCCAGCGCAGGGCGGTGCGGCGGTGGAGCACCTGCACCAGCTGCGGGCCGTCACCGACGGCGGAGCGCCCGGGCGGCGGGTCGTCGACGATCACGTCGGCGACGGCGAGCGCGGCGTCCGGGGATGCCCGCAGGGCTGCGGTCAGGTCGTCGAGGTGGCCGTCGAACCAGACGTCGTCGGCCGGGAGGTAGGCGATCAGGTCGCCGGTCGCCACGTCCAGCGCGGCGTTGCACGCGGCGCCCAGGCCGCGGTTCTCCGCCCAGCGAATGAGCTTCGCAGGTCGGCGGGTGACGACGGCGGCGACCTCGCTCAGCGGGTCGTCGGTGGATCCGTCGTCCACGACGACGACCTCCCAGTCGGCGCCGGACTGCATCAGCAGGCCGGCGAGCGCGCGCGGCAGGTAGGCGGCCTGCTGGAACACCGGAACGATGACGCTCACGAGTGGTCGCCCGTCCACCACCGTCGGGTCCGTCACGGCACCTGCCTTCCGGGTCGCCAGCACCATATGCCCGACCGTCGGCTCGGCGAACCCGGCGACGGGGGCTGCCGGAACGGTCGGCGGTCGGCGGTCAGACCCTCGGCACCGCCCCCGTGTAGATCACCTCCTCGGCAAGGTCCGACAGCTTGCGGTTCTGGTTCTGGCTGGCGCGGCGCAGGGTCTGCAGCGCCTCGTCCTCGCCGCACCTGGACAGCGCCATCACGATCCCGACGGCGGCGGAGATGCGGCGGTTGGTCTGCAGGGCGACGGCCAGGTGAGCCGCCCGCCGCCGTTCTGCCGCGGCGGTCATCGCGAGCGCGGTCGCGCCCGCCGCCGATCGGGCGCGATCCGGTGCCGACGACGCATCCGGACGCTCGGGGTCGTACAGGTTGAGCGACAGCCCCGGGTGGCCGAAGGGCGCGAGCGGGTGGCTGAGCACGGAACGGATCCCGGTCCGGTCCGCGGCCCGGCCGGCGAACGTCCGCCATCGCGGGTCGCCCGCGAGATCGGCGACCAGCACGACTCGACCGCTCGAGATCGCCTCCAGACAAGGGCCTTCCCCGGTCTCGTACTGCGCGACGTCGGCGGTCCGCGCCAGTTCGGCGCTCGCGGCCAGGGTCACCGGTGGTGCCGCGGTGGCGGCGCGTGTCAGGCTGGCGGCCCCGCCGACGGCCTCGGCCACGACGTGCAGCACCCCGGTCAGGACCGACTCCATCGGCTCCAGCGGATCCCCGGCGGCCACGATGCGGGCGACCGCCGGCACCAGGTCCGCGGCGTCGTCGACGGCCTTTCCGGCGGGCGGGCGTCCGTCCTGGGATGTGCTGGCGGGTTTCACGATGCCTCCTGCGGCAGGCGCCCCGTGGCCAGCAGTTCCTCGGCCACGGCACCGATCTTGCGACGCGAGCTGCGAGCGGCGACCCGCAGCCTGTTGAACGCCTCGACCTGGCCGACGGCGTCCCTGGCCATGAGATAGCCGACCCCGCGTTCGATCGGCGCCCGGTAGTCCAGCGCGTAGTGCAGTTGGGCGGCGAGTTCCCCCGCGCGTTCGGCGGACAGGGCGGCCGAGAGCAGGGTTTCGATCACTTCGCCGTACCGGGTGAGCGCCCGCTTCTCGGACTGGTCCCAGTGGTGGACGCTGCCCTGATAGACGTCCAGGCTCCCGACCGCCGTGCCGGCGAGCCGGATCGGCACGCCCAGCACGGCGACCACGCCGGCCGGCACCACCGCCGCCGCGACGTCCGGCCATCGTTCGTCCGTCGCGAGATCCGCGCAGGTGGTGAGCTCATCGCGAACGAAGGTGTCCACGCACGGCCCGCTGCCGACGTTGATCTGGACCTCCTCCAGCAGGTGGCCCGGCCCGTCGGTGGCGACCACGTAGCGCAGCGCGCTCTCCTCGTCGGCGACCATCAGCCCGCTGCCGGTGACGTCGAACAACAGGACGCAGGCGTCGAGCACCTGGCGCAGGGAGGTCAGCAGCTGGCCCTCCTCGACGTCCCTGGTCATCCGGCGCAGGCTGTCGGCAAGCGCCTGCGGGTCGACATTCGCCGTCACGGGTTCGATCCTTCCGCTCGTCCGGGGAAGGGCAGGCGCGCGGCGTCGTCGCTGCCGACCAGGGCTGACGCTGCCGGCGGGCCGCCAGCGGAGCTCATCCGCAGGAGCACGCCGATCAGCTCGGCGAACGCCTCCGCGGCGCGAACCTGGCCGGCGGACCACTCCCCCGGCTCGGCACGGAGCACGTTCAGGTTCCCGACGACGCGGTCACGGACCCGGATCGGCGCCGAGACGACAGCTCGGACCGGGGTCTCGAAAAGGCGCTCGGCGAGGGCGGCATAGGCCCCTCGTGCCAGGTCCGTCACGACGACCGTGCGACCGTGCCGGACGGTGTCGACGCCGGGGCCGACGCCGAGCTCCTGCTGGGCCATCTCGAGGGCTCGGCCCCTGGGTCCCGACGACGCCACGGACCGCACGGCATCGCGATCGTCCAGGAGCAGCACGCCGACCCCGTCGACACCCAGCACGTCGTCGGCGGCGGCGACGACGCGGCGCAGCTGATCCAGCAGCGGCTGGGTCGGCCGCTGCGTGTGGGTCGCCTCCAGCAGCCCGGCAAGGCTGTGGGACAGCTCCTGCTCGTCGATCACAAGTAATCCTTCCCGTGTCAGGCAAGCGCTCGGCAACGCCGAACGCCGGCCGCGGACACAGGGCGGCAGGTGACTGCGGTCGACAGCTTACAGGGGTTCTGCGCCTGGTCGGTGTTCCCGCGACTCGGCGGGCCGACGCTCGCCGGCGTCGCCGACCCCCCGCGACCGACGACGGCTCGGCCGCCGGCGGCGTCCCGACGATCGAGACACCCTGTCGTCGAGGCGATCTCGAGGTGCAGCGGCGAGGCGGCAGGCGGCCTGCGTTGGGCGGTGTCGGTCCTGGGTATGTAACGGCGCATGAAGGACGAAGTGGATCACCCCGAGGCCGGGCACGGCGCCGCCCGCACCGGCGAGTCGACCGCGGCTCGCCCGGGCCTGGCCCTGCCGGGAATCGTGCTGGGCGTCGGTCTGGGCGGGTTCCTGGACGGGATCGTCCTGCATCAGGTGCTGCAGTGGCACCACATGCTCACCAGCACGGACACCGACCGTGCCGGGATCGAGTACTACCCAGCGGACACCGTGCACGGCCTGCAGATGAACACCCTGTGGGACGGGTTCTTCCACGTCTTCACCTGGCTCGCCGTGCTGATCGGGCTCGCCGTGCTGTACGGGCGGGTCACCGAGTCCCGCGGCCGGGTCTGGACCTCTCGCCGCCTCTGGGGATGGGTGCTCGTCGGCTGGGGGCTGTTCAATCTCGTCGAAGGCGTGGTGGACCACCACATCCTGGGCATCCACCATGTCCGCGCCGGCGACGCCCAGACGGCCTGGGACCTGGGCTTTCTCGCGCTCGGCGCCGTGCTCGTCGGCGGCGGATGGCTGCTTCAGCGGCGCGGCCGCCCGCTGGACCTGTGTCCGCCCGCTCCGGGTGACCGGCGGTGACGCCACTGGCACACGGTGAACCGCCGGAGCCAGGTCTGGGACCCGCCGGCGTGATCGTCCTGTCGGGATTGCTCGTCGTGGTCGGCGCGTATGTCCTGCTCGCGCTCCGCCTGCGGCGGGATCCGCCGGGCTGGAGCGCGTGGCGAACGGCGTTCTTTCTCGGGGGCGCTGCGGTCCTGGCCGTCGCGGTGATCCCGGGGCCGTGGATGACCGGCGGTTCCTTCCGGTCGCACATGGGCCAGCACCTGATGATCGGCATGTACGGACCGCTGGGCCTGGTGCTCGGCGCGCCGATCACGCTGCTCCTCCGGTCCATGCCGACTCCGTCCGGGCGGCGGCTGGTCGGCGCCCTGCGGACGTGGCCCGCGCGATTCGTCGCGCGGCCCGCAGTGGCCCTGCTGCTGACGCTGGGCGGGCTCGTCGCCCTGTACGGCACGCCGCTGTACGAAGCGACCACCGAGAGCCCCGCATTGCACGCGGCCGTGCACGTGCACTTCCTGCTCGCCGGCCTGCTGTTCGCGTGGGTGATCGCCGGGCCGGACCCGTTCCCGCACCGGCCGTCGGTGCGGGTTCGGCTGGTGGTTCTGGGGATCGCGGTCGCCGGCCACGCGACGGTGGCCCAACTGATGTTCGCGGGCGTGTTCGCGACGCTGCCCGAGTCGGCCGCGGACGTTCGAGCCGGTGCCGAGCTGATGTACTACGCCGGCGACATCGCCGAACTGCTGCTGGCTCTGGCGCTGCTGACGGCGCGGCCGTGGCGACCCGCCCCGGGCCGTCGTGGTCGGCGGACAGCGGCGGAATCGGGCCGACCACGGTCCCGCACCGTTCGCTGGGGACCCGTGCGCGACCTGCCGGCTCTCGGGACGAACCGCACGGCAGCGCGCTCCGTCAGCACTCCAGCACGGAATCGTCTCCCGTGAGCAGGTCCTGCACGAACCCGTCGACCGCATCGCCGAGCAGCACGTGCGTCGTGAAGTCCGTCGCGAGCCGCGTGTAGCGCCGGTGGTGACGGAGCATCGCGTGCCGGCCGCCGGTGACGAAGGCGAGCCGGACGTCCCCCTGCCGGCCCAGGGCCGCGGCCACCGCGTACGTGCGGTCAGGGCGTGAGATCCGGTCCTCGGTGCCTTGCACGATCAAGGTCCGACTCGCGGAGGCCATGCCGCGCACGTCGTCGAGATACACGAAGGGATTCAGCGCCACCACGCTTCGCACACCGGGCGCGGCGGCCGAGAGGAGGGCCGCACGACCGCCGAGAGAGTGACCGACCAGGCCGATCGGCATCTCGCTCCCGTATCGATCGCGCAGGCGTCCGATCGCCCACGACACGTCGCGCACCGGCGTGTGGTGCGTGTCCCACCCGCGCACCGAGTTCAACAACCGGAACACGCCGAGCCGGCCCCGGCCCGCTCGGGCCAGCGCCTTCGCGACCGGCGCCATGCGGAGCACGGACAGCTGGGTCGGGCTGACCATCATGTTCCCGCGCCGGCTGCCGCCGCCGTGCAGGACGAGCACCGCCGCCGTCGGGTCGTCCGGCTCGGAGGTCGGCACCAGCCGCGGTGACAGGGCCATCGACAACTCCAGGACTCGGTCGGGCGCACGGCGGCACGTTCGTGGCGGCGCGCAGCCGGGCGGGCCGGCCCCGTTCGCGTGATCGCCGGCGACGACATCGTCGTTCGTTGATCGGCGGTGGCTGGGGGACGACGGATGCACCACAACGTGCCCGAACGCGCCGCCGCGAAACATGCTCCGCCGAGCGCGACGCGGGATATCGCCTCCTGGCGCCGACCGGACGCCCGATGTCCATGGCCCGACGGCGGTCCGCCGTGCCGACCGCGGGCGATCATGGTCGTTGCGACACCGAAGCGCTTGCGGCACGAAGGTTTGAACGGGCGAACCACTGGCTACCCACCTGCGGATGCGATGAGAGTTCGCCTGGCGCGGCGGGCTCCGTCCGTCCCCCACACACCATGGAGTTGCGGTCCGTCGATGAAGATCACCGTCTTCAAGATGTACAGCCGCGTGCGGTCCAGCCTGTGGCTGGTTCCGGTGCTCTGTGTCCTGGTCGGCGTCGCCGTGTCGCTCACCACCCTGGCCATCGACCGGGTCAACGACTACCAGCTGATCCCCCCGGAGATCGTGGGCGGCCCCGACGCCGCGATGGAGATCCTGAGCACCGTCGCGACCTCGATGGTGAGCCTGACGGCGCTGGTGCTCACGATCGTGCTGGTCGTCGTGCAACTGGCGATGGGTCAGTTCTCGCCGCGCATCGTGCAGCGATTGCTGCGCGACCGACCCAGCCAGGTCGCGATCGGTCTCTTCGTCGCCACGTTCGTGCATTCCCTGCTCGCGATCCGGGTGGTCGAGCCCGCCGGCCCGGATACGCCGGGGCAGGTGCCCGGTGTCGCGGTACTCGCGACCTTCGTCCTGGCCCTGGCCAGCATCGCGGTGCTCGTGATGTACGTGCACCACGTGGGGCAGGCTCTGCGGATCTCGGCCCTTGTCGAGCTCGCCGGCGGTCAGACCCGCAGGCTGCTGGACAAGATCTACCCGGACGAAGGTCCGCCGGCGCCGGAGCTCGAGGACGAGCAGATCATCACCGCCCGGGCACCGGGTGTCGTGACGTTGGTCGGACAGTCGCAACTGGTGGACGCGGCGCGCGACGCCGACTGCAGGCTCGAACTGATCCCGGCACTCGGTGACTTCGTGTGCGCGGGCGGTCCGCTGTTCCGCGTCGTCGGCGATGCGAGCCGCCTGGATCGCCGGAAGGTGAACGCGGCCGTCGTTCTCGGCATGGAACGCACGCTCGACCAGGACGTGGCCTACGGCCTGCGGCTCCTCGTCGACATCGCGGAGCGATCGCTGTCGGAATCCGGGTGGCAGGACCCGACCACCGCGGTCCAGGCCATCGATCGGCTGCACGACTGCCTGCGTCAGCTGGCCCGACGACCGATGCATGACGGCCGTCATCGTGACGACGCAGGTGAGCTCCGGCTGGTCGAACGAGTGATGAGCTGGGACGCCTACGTCCATCTCGCGTTCGACGAGCTCCGGATCGCCGGAGCCGGTTCACCGCAGGTGGCACGACGCCTGCGCGCCGCCCTGATCGATCTGCGCACCGTGGCCCCGCCCGACCGGCGCCCGGTGCTCGACACGCAACTTGCGCAACTCTCTGCCGGCACGTCGGCCGCCGAGCTCGACGGAGTCGACGTCGACCTGGCGCAGATCCCCGACTCCGGCGGCGGCGCGTCCGTGCGCGTGTGACCGCGGCACCCCGACCGAGATCAGCACCGGTTGATCGGTGTTCCGGGCCGAAGGGGACGGCGAAAGATCGGCCTACGCCTGCACCGTGCGCGACGCCGACGGCGACATCCCGGACGGCATCGGCACCTTCCGGCCGCACGTCGAGCGCAGCCCGGCTGCAACGGATCTCGACGCGGGCGGATCGGGACCGTCGTCAGCCTCGACCGAACCAGCGGCGCCCGGACTTCCGACTCGCCGGATCGGCGGCGGGACCGCCCGGCGCCCGGGCAGGACGCTCGCCCTCCAGGTAGGCAGCGAACGACGCGCGCACGTCTTCCATGCGGGCGCCTGCACTCGACGAGGCGACCTCGCCGTCGACCCACCGCTCGAGCTGATACCCGGCATCGCCCGAGCCGGCCGCCTGGACGAACGTGCCGTCGCCCGCGTCGAGGATGACGTACTCGAGATGTCCGGCGCGCATGGCTTCGAGCGCCTGGGAGACGTCCGCCACAGTCGGCTCCTCGGTTCCCGCATGACCCCCGGGCGCGCTGCTCGGCGCAGTCCGCTCGACCCAGTCGAACCACGACCCACCGCCCGGCACCAGCATCTGCATGGCGGCCTCCTTTGCCGGTCAGTATGCGGGCCGGCGACGGGCGGCGCGGGGACTGGGTCGGGCAACGCCCGGTACGTGCGGATCCACTCGTCGGTGCGCGGGCGACAAGGCCGTCGATGGCGCGGGTTCCGGACCGTCGGCGACAGGAGAGATCCAGATCGGTTGCGCCGCATCGGTCTGGCGGTCGGCAGGAACGACGCGGCGCGGCCCCCTGCCGCCGGTTCGGTCGAGCGCCGCTCGGCAACGTCCGCGGGCCGGATGTCACAGGCCGCCGAGCTGTCTCGTCTCGGTGGGCAGAGTCGGAACCGGATGAGGAGCGTGGCGTCATGCGAGTGTTCGTGGCAGGCGGGAGCGGGGTGGTCGGCCGGCGACTGGTGCCGCAGTTGGTGGCCCGTGGCCACCAGGTGACCGCGACGACGACGAGCGCGGACAAGCTCGACCTGCTGGAGCGGCTCGGTGCGGACGGCATCGTGATGGACGGGCTGGATGCCGCTGCGGTCGGCGAGGCGGTTGCCGCGGCCCGGCCGGACACGATCGTCAACCAGATGACGGCGCTGTCCGTGGCGCACGCCGGCAAGCCGAACCCGAGGAAGCCCGAACGGTTCTTCGCCCTCACCAACCGCCTCCGCAGCCAGGGGATCGACAACCTGCTGGCCGCCGCGCAGGCGACCGACGTCTCGCACGTCGTCACGCAGGGACACGCGAGCATGAACGGGGTTCGTGAAGGCGGATGGGTCAAGACCGAGGAGGACCCACTGGAGGTGTTGGCGGGGACGACGGCGATCAACCACCTGGAGGACGTGGTGGTCGACGCCGGTGGCGCCGTCCTTCGCTACGGCGGGTTCTACGGTGCCGGCGCGCACGACGATCAGCTCGAGCTCGTGCGCAAGCGGCTCATCCCGCTCGTCGGGGGTGGCACGGGCTACGTCTCGTGGGTGCACATCGACGACGCGGCGAGCGCTACTGTGCTGGCGGTGGAGCTGCGGGCGACTGGCGTGTTCAACATCGTCGACGACGAGCCGGCACCGGTCAGCGAGTGGCTGCCCTATCTCGCGGAGCTCGCCGGGGCGAAACCCCCGCGGCGCGTTCCGGCGTGGCTGGTGCGGCTGCTGGCCGGCGAGATGGCGGCCGGCGTGATGACCCAGGGTCGTGGATTCTCCAACGCCAAGGCCAAGCGCGAGCTCGGCTGGCAGCCGAGGTATTCCTCGTGGCGGCAGGGCTTCCAGGCGGAGATCGCGTGACGCGGGACGAGGAGTTCGAGGACCTGCGGCCGCTCCTGTTCGCCATCGCCTACCGGATTCTCGGCAGCGTCGCCGAAGCGGAGGACGCGGTGCAGGAAACGTGGGTACGCTACGCGGCCTCCGCGGCAGAACCCGCGTCCGCCAAGGCGTTCCTGTCCGCCGTGGTCACGCGGGTTTCGATCGACGTGCTGCGATCGGCCCGCGTCCGGCGTGAATCGTATGTCGGGCCGTGGTTTCCCGAACCGCTACTGACCGACCCGTACGCGGATCCGGCGCGATCGGCCGAGCTGGCGGACTCGCTGTCGATGGCGGCGCTGCTGCTGCTCGAGCGGCTCAGCCCGCTGGAACGGGCGGTGTTCGTGCTGCGGGACGTGTTCGGCTTCGACTTTCCCGAGATCGCCTCGGCAGTCGGCAGATCCGAGGCCGCCTGCCGTCAGCTCGCGGTCCGGGCGCGGCGCCACATGGACGAGGGGCGTCCTCGATTCGAGGCGGACCGCCGGGAACGCGACGCGCTCGCCACGCGCTTCTTCGACGCCGTCCGCGACGGCGACGTCGACGGACTGCGGAACCTGCTGGCCGCCGATGTCCAGATGGTCGCGGATGGTGGCGGCAAGGCGCCGGCGCTCGCGAGGGCCCTGGTCGGCGCCGACAACGTGGCACGCGTGCTCGGGGCCAACGTCCCCCTGTTCGCCAGGGTCGACGCGACCGTCCAGCCGCACGAGGTGAACGGCCAGCCCGGCGCGATCATTCGCGACCGGGACGGCAGGGTGGTCAGCACGCTGACGCTCGACGTCCTCGGGGGGCGGATCCAGACGATCCGCTTGGTGGTCAGCCCCGACAAGCTCGGCCATCTGGGCCCGGTCGGCGACGCGTGGGCCGTTTCACGCGAGGTGCAACAGGCCCGCCGCACCGGGAACTGACGCCCCCCCGACCGGCGGTGTCCGTCCCGGCTGCGTCGGCTCAGACAGCTGCGCCGAGTTTCGGTGTCGACGTCCACCAGCTCGCAGGGCGAAGCCGCCGAGTCCGGCGCCGATGCCGAGGAGCACGGACGTGGGTCGGTGCGCAGCACCGGGGTTCGGCGTCACCACCGGCGCCCTGCCCCGATCAAGCGGACCGGCCACCGGCGACGGTGGCCGATCGGGCGCGAGATCCGCACGACGCAGGTCGCTGACAACGTTGGCGGCGATCGCCTCGGCCGCGTCCGCATGGGTGCCTCCCTCCGGGCGGCCTCCCGGAACCGCCCAGCTGGCAGACTGAGCCGACATGCGTGGCCGGCGGCGAACGGTCGCCGGCGACCCCGGGGCCGCCGACCCCGCGAGGGGAGGTGGCCGTCGTGGGCCCACTGCTCGCGACCAAGCTGCTCGTCCCCAGGCGGCGGCGCAGTCTGGTCGCGCGGCCACGACTGAACGAGCGGCTGAGTCGCGTGCACGACGTGGCACTGACGCTCGTCTCAGCGCCCGCCGGGTTCGGCAAGACGACCGTGCTGACGGAATGGCTGGCCGGGCTGCCCGCGAAACAGCGGTCGGTGGCCTGGCTGTCACTCGATCGGCGCGACAACGATCCGGCCCTGTTCTGGAGCTATCTGGTTGCCGCCCTGCGGACGGTGGCACCCGACGTCGGCGCCGGCGCGCTCGACGTCCTGCAGTCGTCACAGGCGCCCGTCGACGCGGTCCTCGCGACACTGGTCAACGACCTCGCCGCCGTGCGCGGCGACGTGGTGCTGGTGCTCGACGACTTCCATCTCATCGACGCCATCGACGTGCAGCAGGGAATTGCCTTCCTTATCGAGCACCTGCCGGAGCAGGTCCACCTGGTGATCGCCGGGCGCGCCGACCCTGCGTTGCCCCTGGCGCTGCTGCGGAGCCGCGGTGAGCTCGTGGAGATCCGGGCCACAGATCTGCGATTCACGCCCGAGGAGGCGGCGCAGTACCTCACCGAGGTCATGGGACTCGCCCTGACCGCCGACGACGTCGCACTTCTCGACGGGCGCACCGAGGGATGGATCGCCGCGCTGCAGCTCGCGGCGCTGTCGATGCAGGGCCGGTCCGACGTCGCCGGGTTTCTCACGGGCTTCGCCGGCGACGACCGTTACATCGTCGACTATCTCGTCGAGGAAGTGCTGCAGCGCCAGCCGGGGCACGTCCGCAGCTTCCTGCTGCGGACCTCCATCCTGGGCCGGCTGACCGCCCCCCTGTGCGACGCGGTCACCGGCCGGAACGACGGCAGGGACACGCTCGACGCCCTCGACCGGGGCAACCTCTTCCTGGTCCCGCTCGACGACCGTCGCCGGTGGTACCGCTACCACCACCTGTTCGCGGACGTCCTGCAGGCGCACCTGACCGACGAGAGTCCCGGCACCGTTGCGGACCTGCACCGGCGGGCCGGCGACTGGCACGAGCGAAACGGCGATCGGTCCGAGGCGATCGAACATGCGCTGGCCGGTGGGGACTTCGCGCGCGCTGCCGAGCTCGTCGAGCCGACCCTCCCGGCGTTGCAGCAGGACCGGCGGGAGGCCACCATGCGGCGCTGGCTGGAGGCGCTGCCGGACGAGATCATCAGGAATCGGCCGGTTCTCAGCGTCGGGTACGCCGCCGCGCTGATGGTCGGCGGCGAAACGCACGGCGTGGAGGCGCGACTACTGGACGCCGAGCGCTGGCTCGACACGGGCCACTCGATCGCCACCGAGACCAGCTCGCGGCCCCGGCGATCAGCCGGGCCGATGGTGGTCGTCGACGTGGAGGGCTTCCGCCGACTGCCCGGTGCGATCGCCCTGTACCGCGCCGGCCAGGCGCTGCTGTCCGGCGACCTGGCCGGCACCATGACGCATGCCCGGTCGGTGCTCGACCTTGCCGGCGACGAGGACCATCTGGGACGCGGCGCGGCGGCCGGTCTCCTGGGGCTCGCCCACTGGAGGCGCGGCGACCTCGACGCCGCCCACCGCTGGTGGGGCGACGCCGCCGCCGGGCTGGAACGAGCCGGGCACCTGTCCGACGTGACCGGCTGCGCCCTCGCGCTCGCCGACATCCGCATCGCGCAGGGCCGGCTCGACGAGGCGATGACCACCTACCGGCAGGCCATGCGCCTGGTGACTCCCGCGGCCGGGCCGGCGCTGCGCGGTGCGGCGGACATGCACGTGGGCATCGCCGGAGTGCTCACGGAACGCGGGGATCTCGCTGCCGCCCTGCGGCACCTGGCCGCCGGCAGGGACCTGGGCGAGCACGCCGGCCTTCCGCAGAACCCGTATCGCCGGTGCGTCGTCATGGCCCGGCTCCGCGAGGCCGATGGCGACGTCGACGGCGCGCTCGACCTACTCGACGAGGCGGAGCTCCGCTACGTGGCCGACTACTTCCCCGAGGTGCGGCCGGTTCCGGCGCTGCGGGCGCGCGTGCACGCCCGGCACGGCCGATGGGCCGAGGCAGTCGCCTGGGCCCGGGAGCGGGGCCTGTCGGTCGCGGACGACCCGGACTACCTGCGCGAGTTCGAGCAGCTGACCCTGGCCCGAGCGCTCGTGGCGCGTTACGCGGCCGACGGTGACGAGCGCTCCGTCATCGAGGCCGCAGGACTCCTCGAGCGTCTGCAGGTTGCGGCCGAGAGCGGCGGCAGGACGGGTAGCGCCATCGAGGCGCTCGTGGTGCAGGCGATCGCGCGCCAGGCCCGTGGGAACACGCGTGCCGCGCTGGCCGCGCTCCGGCGGGCGCTGACGCTGGCGGAACCGCGCGGCTACGTCCGGGTCTTCCTCGACGAAGGCCGGCCGATGCTCGCCCTGTTGACAGCCGCCGCCGCCGCGGGGCCCGGCTCGGGCTACGCCCGTCTGCTCGCCGCGGGCACGGGCGTCGAGCCGCCGGCGGCCTCCGGAGGCCTCGTCGATCCGCTCAGTGCGCGCGAACGCGATGTACTGCGGCTGCTCGCCACCGACCTCGACGGTCCCGACATCGCCCGCGCGCTCTTCGTTTCCGTCAACACCCTGCGCACTCACACCAAGAACATCTACGCCAAGCTCGGGGTCAACAATCGCCGCGCGGCGGTACGCCGGGGCGATGAACTGCGCCTGCTGCCGCGGAGCGGCGATCGAGACGGTGCCGGGTGATCCCCGACCGGTAGATCCGCGAGCGGTCGACGGCCCAGCCACCGCGCCGCCGGCCGGGTCAGCGCATCCAGCCGCCACTCACCACCGGGATCACCACACGTGGTGATCCCTGATCACCACGTGCCTTCCTAGGTTCGTCCGTATCGACGACCCCGGCGCAGCACGAGCCGGCCGGGAGGGGAGACGGGATGTCGCAGAACCAGGACGGCCGCTCCGCGTGCCCGGCCCGCTACGAGATTCGGCTCGGGAGCCGTCTCGATCCTCGGTGGGCCGCCTGGTTCGACGGCCTGACCCTCACCAGCACCGCCCAGGACGGCATCACGATCCTGCGCGGTCCGGTCGCCGACCAGGCCGCCCTGCACGGCTTCCTGGAACGGATCCGCGACCTGGGCGTGCCCCTGATCTCGGTCACCGCCATCGACCCGGACGAGCCGCGCGCCTCCGGCAATCCCCCGCGCTAACCCCCGAAATCCCCCGCGCTGACCCCGAAAGGAATGCGACATGAGCACCACCGCCCGTGCCATCGCAGCACCAGGATCCGTGACGGACCCGATGCGACGCACCGCCCGCGCTGCCGGCGTGCTGTACCTGATCACCTTCGTGTCGGTGCCCACGTTGGCCCTGTATCAGTCGTGGCGAGGTCAGCCGGACTTCGTCCTGGGTGGGGGCAGCGATGCCGGAGTTCTGTGGGCCGCTCTGTCCGAGGTCGTCGTCGCCCTGGCATGCATCGGCACGGCGGTGGTGCTGTACCCGGTCGCGAGGCGGCAGAGTGAGACGGCCGCCCTCGGGTTCGTCACCACCCGCGTCCTGGAAGCCGCCCTCATCGTCGTCGGCGTCGTCAGCGTGCTCACGATGCTCACCCTGCGAAACGACCTCGCCGGCACGGCGGGCGCCGACCCGGCCGCGCTGAGCACCGCCGGCCACGCGCTGACGGCGTTCTACGACTGGACGTTCCTGCTCTCGCAGAGCCTGCTGCCGGTCTTCAACGCGCTGTGCCTGGGCTACGTGCTGTACCGGTCCGGCCTCGTCCCCCGACTCCTGCCCGTCGTGGGGCTCGTCGGCGCCCCGTTGCTCCTCGCCTCCGACCTGGCGATCTTCTTCGGTGTCTACGACCGGATGGCCCCGATCGCAGCCATCGCCGCCCTCCCGATCGCCGCCTGGGAGTTCTCGCTCGGCGTGTACCTGATCGTCAAGGGCTTCCGGCCCTCGGCAGTCGCTGCGCTTTCCGCCGCCGCCGACACGAATCCCGCCGTCCGATGAGGGCCGCCGTCTACCGCCGGTTCGGCGGTCCGGAGCAGGTGCGGCTCGAGCAGGTGTCCGCGCCCCCGGTGGGCCCCGGCGACATCCTCGTCCGCGTTCACGCCAGCACCGTCAGCGCCGCCGACCATCGTGCCCGCTCCCGTGAGGTTCCCCGCGGGCTCTGGCTTCTCGCGGCGTTCGGGATCGGAGCCCGCCGGCCCAAGCGTCGCGTGCTGGGGATGGACGTCGCCGGCATCGTCGAGGCGACCGGCAGGGACGTCACGACGTTCGAACCCGGTGACGAGGTGATCGCGATGCTGGGCGCCGAGTTCGGCGGGCACGCCGAGTACGCCCTGGTGCGGCGGGGCGACGCGATCGCGCGCAAACCTCGCACGATGACCTTCGAGGACGCCGTGACGCTCGTCTTCGGCGGGCTCACCGCCCACGGATTCCTCGAGCGCGCCGGCCTCCGACGTGGTGCGACGGTCCTGGTCAACGGGGCCTCGGGCGCGGTCGGGACCGCGGCGGTGCAGCTGGTCAAGCACGCCGGCGGGCACGTGACCGCCGTGTGCAGCGGCGTGAACCGGGAGCTGGTGACGTCGTTGGGCGCCGACCGGGTGATCGATTACACGACCGACGACTTCTCCGCCGAAGCGGCCGGGTACGACGTCATCGTCGACTGCGTCGGGAACGCGCCGTTCGAACGGGTCGAGCGCATGCTCCAGCCGGGCGCCGCCCTGTTGCTCGTGATCGCCGACCTGAAAGCGTTGCTGCTGGCGCCATGGCGCAGCAAGCGGACCGGGATGGTGATCACCACGCGCGGTCAGGAGCCGACGTCGCAGGATCTGGCGTTCCTGGTCGACCTCGCCGAGGCGGGCGACTATCGGTCCGTTCGCGACCGGACCTACGATCTCGCCGACATCGCCGAGGCGCACCGCTTCGTCGACACCGGTCGCAAGCGCGGCAACGTCGTCGTCCGCATCGCCGGCAGTCGGGCCGAGCCCGCCCCATCGACAAGGGTCGCGACGACGGGCGATCGCACCTGAACTCTCCGGCGGGCCGCTCGATCTTCTCGACGGCACGGAGGCGGTGCCCCGGCGCGGCCCGTACTGTTGGCCGAGCCGCGGGGACGCGACCATCGGGTCGCCTGACGCACCTGACCGTTGCGAACACCGACAACGTCAGTGCTCCACCGGGTTCGCGATGGCCGCACGCAGCGTCGACCGCTGACATGAACCGGGCAGGAGTTCTCATGGGTCTGGTGCCGGACACGTCGCCGATCATCGTCGCCCCGATGGCCGGCGGTGTGTCCACGCCCGCTTTGGTTGCCGCGGCCGCGGAGGCCGGCGCCCTCG
Organism: uncultured Actinomycetota bacterium; assembly: GCA_963844455.1. Classification (GTDB taxonomy): domain Bacteria; phylum Actinomycetota; class Actinomycetes; order Mycobacteriales; family Nakamurellaceae; genus Nakamurella. The sequence continues at coordinate 348,047 of CAWJOH010000001.1, read as the reverse complement.
GGTTCCTCGCGGGCGGGTACGTGACCCCCGAGGTGCTGGACCGGGACCTGGCCGACGTCGAGTCCCGCACCGACGGCCCGTACGGAGTCAACCTCTTCTGGCCCAGCCCGCCGATCGCCGACATCGCACCGGTGCACGCCTATGCCGCCCGACTCGCCCCGGTCGCCGCGGCGGCCGGCGTCGAACTGGGCGTGCCGCTGCTGGACGACGAAGCGCTACCCGACAAGCTGGAGGTCATCGCCGCGCACCGACCGGCGGCGATCAGCTTCACCTTCGGCCTGCCGGATCCCGGACTCGTGCAGTCGCTCCAGGATCGGCGGATCGTGGTGGCCTGTTCGGTCTGCACAGTGGCGGAAGCCGTGGCCGCGGCGGAACGCGGTGTCGATGCCGTCGTCGCGCAGGGCAGCGAGGCCGGCGGGCACCGCGCCGTCCTGCAGGACGATCCGGCGCACCCGGCCGGCGGTCCACTCGTCGGTCGCCGCGAGCTGCTCCGCGGAGTCCGCGCGGCGACCCCGGTGCGGATCGTCACCGCGGGCGGGATCACCACCGGTGCGGAGATCGCGGAGGCCGAACGGCTCGGGGCGGTCGCGGCCCAACTGGGCACGGCGTTCCTGTGCTGCCCGGAGGCGGGAACGACGCAGACCCATCGCCGCGCCCTGCTCGACCGGCGCTACCGGCAGACGTCGATCACCCGAGCGTTCACCGGACGCCCGGCCCGCGCGCTGCGAAACGCGTTCGCCGACCGCTTCGACGACATCGCCCCTGCCGCGTATCCCTACGTCCACCACGTCACCCGACCGCTGCGAGCCGCGGCAGCCCGCACCGGCGATGCCGACAACCTCCACCTGTGGGCCGGGACAGGATGGACACTCGTGACCGAGGAACCGGCCGCCGCCGTGATCGCGAGGCTGGACCGAGAGCGACGACATCACAACAGCAACACCGGCTCTCCCGGGCCGTAGACGCAGACGATCGGCGGCCCTCGACATAGGGAGGCGTGCCCATCGAGATAGGGGTGCTTCCCGATGTCCTCCGGCGCTGCCTCTCCTAGCGTTTCCTCATTCGCAGCGACCGACTGCGCCATGAGGAGCCAACGATGTGGAGTACACCCGTCCAGCCGGTGCTGATCGGCGTACTCGTCATCCTCGAGGTGGCGGTGTGGCAGGTCCGCGTCGCGCTGGCCACGCGCGGGCGAAAGCGAAGCGCGGCTGTGCTCGGCGCCGTGAACGCCGTGCTCTCCGTCGTCGCGCTCGGCCAGGTGGTGACCCACCTCGACCGTCCGGCGAACGTCGTCGGCTACGCACTGGGCGTCGCCGTCGGCGTGTACGTGGGGGTCGTCGCCGACGGACGGTTCGCCGGCGACCCGGTGGAGTACCGGGTCGTCCTGCCCGGCGACGGCGCCGGGCCGGCAGCGGACCTGAGGGCTCGGGGCTGGTCCGTGACGACGCAGTCCGCTCGCGGCGCCGCGGGGCCGGCCACGATCCTCGTCGTCGTGGTCGGCAAGGCGCAAACCGCTCAGGTCGAGCGGGATCTCGCGCTGCTCACGCCGGGGGGCTTCCGCACGAGCACCCGGTTGCGGTCGGCGCACTGGGCGCCGCTGCTGTCCGCATCCACCGTGATGAGTACCGGTTCCGGTCGCGCAGCGGACACTACGGATCAGCGGCGGCCCCGAGTGACCGCGGGTGGTTGAAGCCCGGGCCCCGCGGCCCACGAAACACGCGACGCGGCACGGTTCGTCACGCGTGCAGTGCAGGTCTCGGCGCGACAGCGTCGCGCGTGGCGTCGATCTCGACCGACGTCACGACCTGAGCACGACGAGCCGCTGCGTCGTGCGAGTCATCGCCACATAGCGGTCGACCGCCCCTTCGATGCCGTTGCCGAACGCCACCGGGTCGACGAGGACCACCAGGTCGAATTCGAGCCCCTTCGAGAGTTCCGGGGTGAGCGACTGGATGCGGGACGTCGATCGGAACGCCGGATCGCCGATGACACAGGCGATCCCATCCGCATTCCCGGCGAGCCAGCGGTCGAGGATGGGGCCGAGGTCCGACCTGAACCCGTGCTCGACGGGCCAGCCGCTGCCGCGGATGGAGGTCGGCACGTTGGCGTCGGGAAGCACGGCGCGGATGACCGGCTCGGCTTCCGCCATGACCTCCTTCGGCGTCCGGTAGTTGATGCTCAGCGACGCCACAGCGATCCGATCGAGTCCGACGCGCTCGAGCCTTTCCGGCCACGACTCCGTGAACCCGTGCCTGGCCTGTGCCCGGTCCCCGACGACGGTGAAGCTCCGGGACGGGCAGCGCAGCAGCAACATCTGCCATTCCGCGTCGGTGAGTTCCTGGGCCTCGTCCACGACGATGTGCGCGAACGGGCCCGCCAGCCGGTCGGGGTCGGTGGTGGGCAGCTCGGCCTCATCGACCAGAGCGTCGCGCAGATCCTGCCCGCGCAGCATCGACATCACCCGCATCTCGGAGTCGTCCGCGGCGATCAGATGATCGACGACCCGCGTCATCGATTCCTGGCGGGCCGCCACGGCGACGTCCCGATCACGTCGACGAGCTGCCGCCCCCGGATCTCCGAGCCGCTGCCGTGCCGCGTCCAGGAGCGGCAGGTCGGAGACTGTCCAGGCGCGGACATCCGGGCGCTGCAGGGCCTGAACCTCGTCGGAGCACAGCCACGGCGCGCACATCCTGAGGTAGGCGGGCACCGACCACAGGTCGCCGACCAGGTCCGCCGCTTCGAGCAGCGGCCACGCACCGTAGAGGGCCGTGAGCAATTCCTTGTTCCGCAGCAACGACTTTCGGAGCAGATCGGGCGGCGCGTCGCCTTCATGCCTGTCCACCAGTATCGCGAGCAGTTCCTCCAGCACCTGCTCGCGCGCCTCGTTGTGCGGAGTTCCGGGTTGTGCGGCGTCGAACGCCTGCGCCCAATCGTCGGCGCCCAGCCAGATGTCGGACCATGGGGTCTCGACCGTCATGCCCTCGGTGGGCGGCTCCTCGTAGAACCGGACGGCCGCCTCGATCGCCCGCACCAGGCCGGCGGACGACTTGAGCATCGCCACCTTCGGGTCGGTCTCGACCCCTGCCGTGGCCCCCTCGGCGACGAGATCCCGCAGGGTGCACGTCAGCACGCCCTCCTCCCCGAGGCTCGGCAGGACGTCGGCGACGTACGCCAGGTACGGCTGGTGCGGGCCGACGAACAGCACACCGCCCCGATGGTGACCGAGGCGCGGGTCCGTGTAGAGCAGGTAGGCGGAGCGATGGAGAGCCACGACGGTCTTGCCGGTACCCGGGCCGCCGTCGACGACAAGGGCGCCGCGTGACCCCGCGCGGATGACGGCGTCCTGCTCGGCCTGGATGGTGCCGAGCACGTCCCGCATGCGGCTCGACCGGCTGCTGCCCAGGCTGGCGATGAAGGCGGACTGATCGTCGAGCGCGGGGTGGGACCGAAACCCGGCTGTGCCGTCTGCGACGAACACTTCGTCCCAGTAGTCGGTGATCCGGCCGCGCTTCCAGCGATACCGGCGGCGGCTTGCCAGGCCCATGGGGTTGGCGTGGGTCGCCGCGAAAAACGGCTCTGCCGCGGGAGACCGCCAGTCGACAAGCAACCGGCGACCCTCGCTGTCCGTGAGGCCGAGTCGGCCGACATAGACGGGCTCGGGGTTGCCGGCGATGACGACGCGTCCCAGGCACAGGTCCAAGCCGTAGCGCCGCAGCATGCGCCGGCGAGCGGTCAACCGGTGGATCGCCATGTCCCTGTCCATGCCGCCGGGCGCCCTGCGCTCGGCGTCGAGCCGCTCGGACAGCTCCGCGATCGACTGGTCGAGGCAGTCCGCGATCGCCGCGAAGTGCCGTTCGTCGCCGCCGATCAGCGTCGGGTCGGCCTTGCGAGCGCGGTGTTCCGGGATGTCGAAGGCCCCCGTGGGAGGGGCGTCCTCGCCCTCGGTTCGACCCGAGGCCGATCCCCCGCCTGGCCCGATCGCAGACGACAACGCGCGCATCGAAGAACTCACATCTCCTCCGGTTCTGGTCTCGGGCGCAGATTCTGCGGCAGGACCCCGGCCTTGCCGCAAGCCCCCCGGTGCGCTATATGTTGACAATGGAGGCGGTGGTTGCTTCCCCCTCCCTTCATCGCTCCGCCGGCTCGAGCAGCCGAGACCGATGGATGCGCAACCCCCGTCGGCCGGAACGATCGTTCACGCCTGCATGCCGGCCCGCCACACCGACCCGAGACATCGGACACCGAATACGGACATCCGCATGACCGAGAACCACCGGCTGGCCACCTACGGAACCCTGGCGCCCGGTCGCCCCAACCACCACCACCTCGACGGGCTACGGGGACGCTGGTTCGAGGGTCACGTCCACGGAACTCTCGTCGAGGCCGGCTGGGGAGCCGCCCTCGGTTTCCCAGCCCTGATCCTGGATCCCGACGCCCCCGCCATCGACGTCCACGTCTTCGAATCCGCCGACCTGCCCGCGCACTGGGCGCATCTGGACGAGTTCGAAGGCCCTGGCTACGAACGTATCCCGGTCACGATCCAGACGCCCCGCGGCGTCCGCGCGGCATACATCTACGCCCTGCGGGCAGCCGACGCCATAGCGACGCGGAGCCTGGGGCCTGACCGGCTGATAGGGGACCGGTCCCGATCCGGATCATCGCCTGCTCGGAATCGTCAGCGAGGCAGATCTCCTGAGGAAATGGCCGAGTCCCTACGCGCCGTGCAGGACCCGGCGCACGGGCGGTCGGCGGCGCGGCCGTGCCGCACAGCTGACACATCCAGGACGCCGGCCGTCGGTGTGGAACGGATCCACCGCTGCGGCTCCATTGCCGCCGCCGCGCAGGCCCTTGGTCCCTGGTCGACCCCGCCGAGCGGGCACGACAGTGATCACACGAACCGCGCCGGGCGCACCGGAGGACACCATGACGATTCACCAGATGCCGAACCTGTCAACGCCGCAGCAAGATCCGCAGCCGGAACAGGGCCGAGCCAGCCGCCAGCATCGCCTCACGGTCGCAAACAACCGGAACGGTTTGCCGGGCAAGTAGTTCCGCCCGCGTTCCCGCGCGTACCCACCATTCGGACGCTGACTCGCCCCGGGCACGCAGCTCCGCCAGTGTGTCGTCGAGCAGCATCTCCGCACGGGGCCGCTGCCGGTCGCCGGACCACGTCCATCAACCTGACCGCACCACCCCACGGATCGACGACGAAGCACATCCACTCTGATCATCAGGCGCCGTCGCACCCAGACACCAAGGTCCCGAATGAAGAGGTGACGGCGACCAGGGGACACCCAGCGGGACGATGCCGAAAGCGCTTCCCTGATGCCGCGCCGCAGGAGGCACCCAGCGCGCCGGCGCGGGGCTATCGCCCACCGCGCCGCCCCTGGTCCCGCAGCTCCGTGGCCAGCACGGCGATCTGAGTGCGACGCTGCATCCCGAGCTTGGCCAGCACCCCGGACACGTAGTTCTTCACCGTCTTCTCGGCGAGGAACAGCCGCTCACCGATCTGCCGATTCGTCAGACCTTCCCCGATCAATCCCAGCACGGCACGTTCCTGCTCGGACAGACCGGACAACGGACCGTGCCCGTTCGCGTCCGCGCGGATCTTCGCCATCAGCGCCGCGGCCGCACGGTTGTCCAGCAGCGACCGACCCGAAGCCACCGCGCGCACCGCCGCCACCAGCTCCAGGCCCCTGATGTCCTTGATCACGTATCCGCCGGCGCCGGCCAGGATCGCATCCAACATCGCCTGCTCGTCGGTGTACGAGGTGAGGATCAGGCAATTCAGGTCGGGCATCCGGGAGCGCAGCTCGCGGCACAATTCGACGCCGTTGCCGTCCGGCAGCCGCATGTCCAGGACTGCCACATCCGGTTGCACGGCGGGGATCCGGGCCATCGCTTCCGCGACCGTGGACGCCTCACCGACCACCATCAGGTCGTCCTCCTCGTCGAGCAGATCGCCGACTCCGCGACGCACCACTTCATGGTCATCGACCAGGAACACCGTCACCATGTCGTCCGTCCTCCAGCCCAGCCGAGGCGATCCGCCTCAGGGTACGACCACCCAGGTCCGCGGTACGGCCGTTCTCGTGCCCCGCTCAGGCTGCTCGACTCGGGCAGCGGCGGCCCTGCTGCCGAAGGTCCCGACCCCGGGTTCCGAAAGTCCGTTCGCGGGCACCAGGCCGTCCGCATCGCCGTGGATGAGCAGCGCCGACGGCGTCCCCGCCGGCACCCGGTCAGGATCCAGGTCCCCGGCCCGAGCGCCAACCCGCCAGCCTGGCTCCGAACCTGGCTCCGAGCCACCCCGTCGTGATGCGGGCTTGGCTGACGGCTCGGTCGACCACCGCCGCAAGAGCAGTGAACCCGGGGAACCCCGCCCGAACCAGGGCCCTTCGGCCCCGATCGGCCGCCCGACGCGGCACGGATGACCGAAGTCGGGACCTTCGGTCCGCGGCACCGGGGACCACCTGCCCTGCCGATGCCGGCGCGCAGCGACGAGCGTGGAGTTCACCAACCCCGACATGAATCCGGAGGCCCGGGCCGGCACCGTGGCCGCCGCATCGCGACCCGCAGCCACGCATCCTTCTGCGCCACCCACCACGTGACCCAGCCGAAGAGGACCGCCATGACCCGAGTGCTCGTTGCCTGTGCCAGCAAGATGGGCGGCACCCGGCAGCTCGCCGAGACCATCGCGCGGGAACTCAGCCGCGCGGGACTGGTGGTCGAGCTTCGCGACGCCGCGAACGAGCAGACCCCCGCGCCCAACAAGGTGCAGCGGTATGCGCAGGACATCGGAGCCGCACCCGTCGTGACGTTCGGCGGCCGGCTGCAACCCGCGTCCGCCAGTGGCTTCCTGGCCAGGCGCATGGCTCGCGGCCCCCTGGCCGGCGACCACCGCGACTTCGACAAGGCACGCGAGTGGGCACGCCTGATCGCCGGCCACCTCGCGCACATCTCACACGTCGCCGCGCCGCCCGGCCGCAACCCCCATGACCGACCCACCACCGACGCCGGCACGCCGACAACGACCACGAGGAGAACGCCATGACCTCCGCTCTGCCCACCGACCACGCCGGCCTGGCAGTGCTCCCATGGGACGACTGCCTGGACCGCATCCGGCGCGCCCGGGTCGGCCGGGTCGCGTTCCTGCACAGCGGCGAACCCGTCATCCTCCCGGTCAACCACGAGATGGACGGGGAAACCATCGTCTTCCGGTCGGCCCCCGGATCGAAACTCAGCGCCGCCGCCCAGGACGCGCCGGTGTCCTTCGAGGTCGACGCCTTCGACATCGAGCGCCGCACCGGCTGGAGCGTGGTGGTCCGCGGCACCGCCACCCACGTGGGCGACCCGACCGATATCGCCCGGCTCAACACGCTCGGCGTGCTGCCTTGGGCCGACGCCGTCGAACGGGTCAACTGGATCAGGATCCGGCCCTACGAGATCACCGGCCGTCAGATCGTCCGGGCGGCAACCACGCCACCGCCCGTCATCGCTCCGGGCGGACCCCAGTGAACCCTTGCCGGTGGTCGTGAGGACGGCGGCGACGTCCCGTCGCGGCCGACGCAGACACGGTCGACGTCCAGTTCGCCGACGGCACAACCACACTCGGCACACTCGCGGCCGCTGACCACATCGACGACATCGCCGTCGCGGGCACCGCGGGATGCGGTCGCGCGATCGCTGCCGGAGGCCGCGCCGGTCACGATGACGGCGCGGCCTGCGGAGCGGTCGGGGTGATGTGTTCCTGCCGACGCGCAAGGTGGCCAATGGATGTCATCCCATGGGACTTTCGGCCCTGTCAGACGGACGGCGTGCTGCCTAGGTTCGTAGCGTCTTGACGACGCTCATCTCACGTCGCGGGACACGAGGAGGCGGGGTGTCCGATCACATCTGGGCCGGTGCGGATGCCCGTGCCCTTCCGGCCCGGTCGGTGACGGCGTGACGGACGGCCGGCCGGCGGGTCGGGTACGTGTTGGCGTCGAGCCATTGACCGGTCAGGGCACCAATCTCGCCCTCGCGACGTGGACGTTCGCGATCAACTTCTGGGCGTGGAACCTGGTCGGGCCGCTGTCACCGACCTACACGACAGCGATGTCGCTGACGAGTACGCAGGCGGCGCTGCTGGTCGCGACACCGATCCTGGTGGGTTCGGTCGGCCGGATCCCGGTCGGTGCGCTCACGGACCGCTACGGCGGGCGAACGATGTTCACCGTCATCTCGCTGGCATCCATCGTGCCGGTGCTGTTGGTCGCATTCGCGGGTGCGATCGACTCCTATCCCCTGTTGCTCGTGTTCGGCTTCTTCCTGGGCATCGCCGGAACAGCCTTCGCGATCGGAATCCCCTTCGTCAACTCCTGGTATGCCCCCGCCCGTCGGGGGTTCGCCACCGGTGTTTTCGGTGCCGGCATGGGCGGTACCGCCCTATCGGCGTTCTTCACGCCTCGCTTTGTGGCGTGGTTCGGCTACGTCACGACTCACGTCATCATCGCCGTCGTACTGGCGCTGACCGCGCTTCTGGTCCGGGCGAGGATGAAGAACTCGCCGGTGTGGAAGCCCAACACCGACCCGGTGATTCCCAAGCTCAGCGCGGCATCGAAGCTCGCCGTCACCTGGCAGATGTCCCTGCTCTACGCCGTGTGCTTCGGTGGCTTCGTCGCGTTCAGCACCTACCTGCCGACCTACCTGAAGACGATCTACGACTTCTCCCTCACCGACGCCGGCGCACGCACGGCCGGGTTCGCGATCGCCGCGGTGGTCGCACGTCCGATCGGCGGCATCCTGTCCGACCGGCTGCACCCGAAGATCGTGGTGATGATCTCGCTGACCGGCGCGGCGATCATGGCGGTCGTCATCGCCCTGCAACCGCCCCCGGAGATCGCCGCGGGATCGAGCTTCATCGCGATGGCCTTCTTCCTGGGGATCGGGACGGGCGGCGTGTTCGCCTGGGTCGCGCGTTCCGCCCCACCCGAACGAGTCGGCGCGGTCACCGGGATCGTCGGCGCCGCAGGCGGTCTGGGCGGATACTTCCCGCCGCTGATCATGGGCGCGACCTACGATGCCGCGGGCAACGACTACACCATCGGCCTCGCGCTGCTGTCCCTCACCTGCCTGCTGACCCTGCTGTACACGGCCTGGCGGCTACCGGGCAGGTCACGGGTCACAGCCGCGAACCTGCCCGATCGACCCGGAAGCGGGCCAACCCCAGGAGAGAAGTCTCGATGAGCGTGCGCCCCGGGACCGACGGAGCCATCGCGGACCTGCTCGTCCGCAGCGGGCGGTTCTTCACCCGCAGCGACGTGTCGGAGGATCTGCGAACCGTCAGCAAGACCGGTGGCAGGCAGGGTGACGTCTTCTACCGGGACCGGTGGAGTCACGACAAGGTGGTCCGGTCGACGCACGGGGTGAACTGCACCGGGTCCTGCTCGTGGAAGGTGTACGTCAAGGACGGCATCATCACCTGGGAGACCCAGGAAACCGACTACCCCACGGTGGGCCCCGATCGACCGGACTACGAACCGCGCGGCTGCCCGCGCGGCGCCGCGTTCTCCTGGTACACCTACTCCCCCACCCGGGTGCGGTACCCGTACGCGCGCGGGGTGCTCATCGAGATGTACCGGGAGGCCCGGACCCGGCTGGGCGATCCGGTACTGGCCTGGGCCGAGATCCAGGACGACCCGCTGCGGCGCCGCCGCTACCAGCAGGCCCGCGGCAAAGGGGTCTGATACGGATCGGCTGGGACGAGGCGGCCGAGATCGCCGCCGCGGCGCACGTGCACACCATCGCCCGGTACGGTCCGGACCGCATCGCCGGGTTCTCCCCGATCCCGGCGATGTCGATGGTCTCCCATGCCGCCGGCTCGAGGTTCGTCGAGCTCATGGGCGGCGCGATGACGTCGTTCTACGACTGGTACGCCGACCTGCCGGTAGCCTCCCCGCAGGTGTTCGGGGACCAGACCGATGTGCCGGAGTCCGGTGACTGGTGGGACGCCTCCTACCTGATGATGTGGGGCTCCAACGTCCCCGTGACCCGGACGCCGGACGCGCACTGGATGGCCGAGGTCCGTTATCGCGGAACGAAGATCGTATCCGTGAGCCCGGACTACTCGGACAACACCAAGTTCGCCGACGAGTGGATGCCGTGCGCGCCGGGCACCGACGGCGCGATGGCGATGGCGATGGGTCATGTGATCCTGTCCGAGTTCCTCGTCGCCGAGCAGACCCCGTTCTTCGTCGACTATGTGCGGCAATACACCGACCTCCCGTTCCTGGTCCGCCTGGAACAGCACGACGATGGGTATGTGCCGGGCAAGAACCTGACGGCAGCCGACCTCGGCGACACCGCGGAGGGCGCCGCGTTCAAGCCGGTGCTGATCGACGGCCGGACCGACGAGATCACCGTGCCGAACGGATCTCTCGGGTTCCGCTACACCGATTCCGGCGTCGGCAAATGGAATCTCGACCTGGAGGGCATCACCCCGGACCTGACGATGCTCGGCAACGCGGCGGGCGCCGTGCCGGTGAAACTGACCCGATTCGACACCCCGGACGGGCACGCCGAGGTGCTGACCCGTGGAGTGCCGGTCCGGCGTGTTGGAGACCACTTGTGCTGCACGGCGTTCGACCTGATGCTGGCGCAATACGGGGTGCACCGGAACGGACTACCCGGAGACTGGCCGACCGGATACGACGATCACACCCGGCCCTACACGCCCGCGTGGCAGGAAGCCATCACCGGGGTGAGTGCCAGCCAGGTGATCCGGGTGGCCCGCGAGTTCGCACACAACTCCGAAGAATCCGGCGGCCGGTCGATGATCATCATGGGCGCCGGGATCTGCCAGTGGTTTCACGGCGATGCCACCTACCGAGCGATCCTGTCGATGTTGATCCTCACCGGTGCGATGGGCCGCAACGGCGGCGGCTGGGCCCACTACGTGGGTCAGGAAAAGTGCCGGCCGATCACCGGGTGGGCCACGATGGCCATGGCGAGCGACTGGATGCGGCCACCGCGGCAGATGATCGGCACCGGATACTGGTACGCACACACCGACCAGTGGCGCTACGACGGTTACCGCGCCGACGCGCTGACCTCCCCCCTGGGCGGGGCCGGTTCGCCGGGATGCACACCATGGACGTGCTGGCCGCTTCGGTGGCCATGGGATGGATGCCGTTCTTCCCCCAGTTCGACCGCAACAGCCTGGATCTGGCGGACCAGGCGGAGCGGTCGGGCAAGGCGGTCCCGGCATACGTGGCCGAGCAACTCGCGTCCGGAAACCTGAAGCTGGCCGTCACCGACCCGGACAACCCCGGGAACTGGCCACGGGTGCTGACCGCCTGGCGGGCGAACCTGCTCGGCTCGTCGAGCAAGGGCAACGAGTACTTCCTGCAGCACCTGCTGGGAACCACCCGGTCGAACCTGCGCGCCACACCGACCATGCCGGCTCTGCGGCCCCGGGATGTGGCCTGGCAGAAGGACATCCCGGACGGCAAGCTCGACCTGATGCTCTCCATCGACTTCCGGATGACATCGACCACCCTGCTGTCGGACGTCGTGTTGCCTGCCGCCACCTGGTACGAGAAGGCGGACCTGTCGTCCACGGACATGCACCCCTACGTGCATGCGTTCAGCCCGGCCATCGACCCACCCTGGGAGGCCCGATCCGATTTCGACGCGTTCCACACCATCGCCCGGGTGTTCAGCCGACTCGCCGAAAAACACCTCGGCCTGCGACGCGATGTCGTGATGACGCCGCTGCAGCACGACACACCCGGCGAGACGGCCTATCCCAGCGGCGTGGAACGGGACTGGCGGCGCACCGGGGAGATCCCGGTCCCGGGCAAGACCATGGGCAACATCGCCGTGGTCACCAGGGATTATCCCGCGCTGGCTCAGCAGTGGGAGACCCTCGGCCCGCTGGTGGACCAGCTCGGGCTGACCACCAAGGGCGTCACCGTGCGCCCCGATGCCGAAGTAGCCGACCTCGCCGCGCGGCACGGGGTGATGGGGCGTGGCGCCGGCGCCGGCAGGCCGGCGATCGACACCGCGACGAAGATGTGCGACACCGTTCTCGCGCTGTCCGGCACCTCGAACGGCCGCCTCGCCGTCGAAGGTTTCCATGAGTTGGAACGGCGAACAGGGCGCACCCTGGTTCACCTGGCCGAGGGCGCCGAGGAGCGCCGCATCACCTACGCCGACTGCCAGGCCAGGCCGGTCCCGGTGATCACCAGCCCCGAGTGGTCCGGCAGCGAGACCGGCGGGCGACGGTACGCGCCGTTCACCGTCAACGTGGAGGAACTCAAACCCTGGCACACGCTGACCGGACGCATGCACTTCTACCTCGACCACGACTGGATGGAGGAACTCGGTGAACAACTGCCCGTGTACCGGCCGCCGCTCGACATCGCGGGTCTGTTCGACGAGCCGCGGATCGGCTCCACCACCGACGGTATCGGCGTGTGCGTCCGGTACCTCACGCCGCACTCCAAGTGGTCCATCCACTCCGAGTACCAGGACAACCTGTTCATGCTCTCGTTGTCCCGCGGCGGACCGACCATGTGGATGAGCCCGCAGGACGCCGTCAAGATCGGCGCAGCAGACAACGAGTGGGTGGAGGCCGTCAACCGGAACGGGGTGATGGTGTTGCGGCTGATCATCTCTCATCGGATGCCCGAGGGAACGGTGTTCGTGCATCACGCCCAGGAACGCACGATCGACGTCCCGCTGTCCGAGACCACCGGCAACCGCGGCGGCATCCACAACTCCCTGACCAGGCTGCTGGTCAAACCGAGCCACCTGGCGGGCGGATACGCGCAGATGTCCTTCGCCTTCAACTACCTCGGCCCGACCGGGAACCAGCGGGACGAGGTCACCGTGGTGCGCCGGCGCTCCCAGGAGGTGCAGTACTGATGCGGGTGATGGCTCAGCTCGCGATGGTGATGAACCTGGACAAGTGCATCGGGTGCCACACCTGCTCGGTGACCTGCAAGCAGGCGTGGACCAACCGGCCCGGCGTGGAGTACGTGTGGTTCAACAACGTGGAGACCCGCCCCGGTCAGGGCTACCCGCGCACCTACGAGGACCAGGACCGCTGGCAGGGCGGGTGGGTCAGGGACAAGCGCGGCCGGCTGCGTTTGCGGGCCGGCGGTCGGATCAAGAAGCTGACCACGATCTTCTCGAACCCGAAGATGCCGTCCATCGATGACTACTACGAGCCTTGGACCTACGACTACGAGAACCTGACGAACGCCCCGCTGGGCGAGCACATGCCGGTCGCGCCGCCGCGGAGCCTGATCAGCGGTGAACCGATGAAGGTGCAGTGGTCGGCGAACTGGGACGACAACCTCGGCGGAAGCACCGAAATCCTCGCCGGTGACCCCATCCTGGCGAAGGTCAGCGAGCAGGTGAAGCTCGAACTCGAGCAGACCTTCATGTTCTACCTGCCGCGGATCTGCGAGCACTGCCTCAACCCGTCCTGCGTCGCATCCTGCCCATCCGGAGCCATGTACAAGCGCGAAGAGGACGGCATCGTCCTGGTCGACCAGGACAAGTGCAAGGGCTGGCGGATGTGCGTGACCGGTTGCCCCTACAAGAAGGTGTATTTCAATCACCGAACCGGCAAGGCCGAGAAGTGCACGTTCTGCTACCCGCGGATCGAGGTCGGCCTGCCCACCGTGTGTTCCGAAACCTGCGTCGGTCGGCTGCGGTACCTCGGCCTGCTCCTGTACGACGCGGACAAGGTGCTGGCCGCCGCGACGGTCGAGCAGGAGACCCGCCTGTACCAGGCGCAATTGGACCTGATGCTCGACCCGACCGACCCGGCCGTCATCGCCGGCGCGCGGGCCTCCGGCATCTCCGACGAATGGCTCGACGCCGCCCGCCGGTCACCGGTCTACGCCCTGGCCAAGACGTATCGGATCGCGTTGCCGCTGCACCCGGAATACCGGACCATGCCGATGGTCTGGTACGTGCCGCCGCTGTCGCCGGTGGTCGACGCGATCAGCCGCGACGGGCACGACGGCGAGGACGCCGACAACTTGTTCGGCGCCATCAGCGCCTTGCGGATTCCCATCGAGTATCTGGCCGGGCTGTTCAGCGCCGGCGACACCGCCGTCGTGGACGCCGTCCTGGGCAAACTCGCGGCGATGCGGTCCTACATGCGCGACATCAACCTCGGCCGTCCTCCCCGCCCGGAGATCGCCGCCAGGGTGGGCATGAGCCAGGAGCTGATCTACGAGATGTACCAGCTGCTGGCCATCGCGAAATACGAGGCGAGGTACGTCATCCCGACCGCTTACGCGACGCAGGGACACCGCCTCGAGGAATCCGTGACCGAATGCGCCCTGGATTTCGACGGTGGCCCCGGCATGTACGTGGCCGGATCCGGCCCGTTCGGCGAGGCCAGCGGACAGCCGGTGCCCGTCGCCGTCGAGACCTTCCAGGCACTGCGCGAACGACAGACGAGCGAGGGGTCGGGCGCACCCGGCGGCACTTCGCGCGTCAACCTGCTGAACTGGGACGGAAACGGTTCGCCGGCGAGCATGTTCGTCCCACGACCCGGGTCACCACGGGCCGCCGAGTCGCCGCCGCAGGCAGGTCCCACGCCGACGGGCGCCGCCGGGTCGGCATCGTGACCCTGCGGCGCACCAGACGAGTCGCGGACCGCCGGGTGGTCTGGCAGGCAGCGTCCCTGCTGCTGGCCTACCCGGACGAGGACCAAGCACAGCGGCTCGACCGCATCGAGGCCGCCGCCGGCACACTGGACGAGCCGTACCACCGTCAGCTCCTGTCCTGCGCCGAGCACCTGCGCGGCCTGCCGCCGATCACCGCTGCGGCCGAGTATGCGGAGACCTTCGACTGGCGGCGCCGGCGCACCCTGTTCCTGACCTACTACACCGCAGGCGACACCCGTAACCGCGGGATGGCACTCCTGCAGTTCGCCGACGCCTACCGTGCCGCCGGGGTCACGCCACCGGCCACGGAACTACCCGACCACCTCGCGGTGCTGCTCGAATTCGCCGCGACCGTCGACGAATCATCCGGGTACGACCTGCTCTGCCGGCACCGCACGCCGATCGACATGCTCCACGCCGCGCTCGCCAAAGCCGAATCCGCCTATGCCGGCCCCATCGCCGCCGTGTCCCTGACCCTGCCGCCGGCCACGGACGCAGACCTACGGGAAGCACGCAGGCTGGCCATGCAAGGCCCCCCCGCTGAATCCGTCGGGTTGGAACCGTTCGCCCTGACCATCAGCAGCCGGACAGGAGCCAGATGACCGCCGCCGCCGTGTTCTGGGACATCGTGCCGTACGTCACCATCGCCATCCTGATCGTCGGCACCTGGTGGCGATACCGCTACGACAAGTTCGGCTGGACCACCCGTTCGTCCCAGCTGTACGAGAGCCGACTTCTGCGGATCGGCAGCCCGCTGTTCCACTTCGGCATCCTGGTCGTGATCCTCGGACACGTCATCGGCCTGCTCATCCCTGAAACCTGGACGGCCGCAATCGGATTGAGCCAGGAGGGTTATCACATCCAGGCGGTCGCACTCGGCAGCATCGCCGGCATCGCCACCCTCAGCGGCGCGGCCATCCTCGTGTACCGGCGCCGCACCACCGGCCCCGTGTTCATGGCCACCACGAACAACGACAAGCTCATGTACGCGGTCCTGATCCTGGCCATCATCGCCGGTCTCGCCACCACCCTGCTCGGCTCCGGCGTGATCGGAGAGGAACACAACTACCGGGAAACCGTGTCGATCTGGTTCCGCTCGATCTTCATCCTCCAGCCCGACGGCGCAGCCATGGCCGCCGCCCCGCTGTCCTTCCAAATCCACGCCCTGATCGGCATGGCCCTCTTCGCGCTCTGGCCGTTCACCAGGCTGGTGCACGCCTTCAGCGCCCCCATCGGCTACCTGTTCCGGCCCTACATCGTGTACCGATCCCGCGCCGCTGCCAGGCCAGGCGAAACCATCGCGTCACGGCCGCGGCGGCGAGGCTGGTGACAGCCGACCGAACCCTGGACAAGTCCGATCCTGCTGCTCCGCAAGCTCGCACGGTGAAGCGCGCACGGTCGAGTGCGCGTCGACGAGTGTCGCTCTCGACGCCCACCCGTTCAGAGCCTCCGGGGCTAGCAGCATCGATGGCACGATGTCGCTGATGTCAGCTGGCGGACTCCGCCTTCCCCGGGCGTTGTCGCGAAGGACGGTGCGGAAGGACCGCCTGCGCCCAGGCGAGACGGGGCTCGATCCCGTCGTCAGCGGTCGAGAACGCCGGCGTCCGCCCGCCTCTGACTCGAACCCGAGCGTAATCAGCGGCCACGAATCCGATCCATCGCGCGCCATTGGATGGTCACGAAGGCACACCCGAGCGGGCCGTCGCCGGTGAGCGGCGGCACGCCGTCGTCGGCACTCGGGCGTCGAGCCGGCCGGACCATTCCACGCCCGCAGCGCGCACCGCCGGCCCGATCCAGGCCGGCGCCGCAACGCGCGGACTCCGGGCGGTGATCCTCCGCCCGTGACCTGGGTCTCATTTTGACCCGTTCCGTCCTGGATCGTCCGCCGCCTGCTCTTGTTGCCGTTCGGTGCCACCCGGACGTGCGGGCCGATGCCCGCGACTCCCCCACCACCGCCCGTTGCAGCGCCGCGGGCACGACCTCGCGAGGATCACCGATGAATCTGCGCCACGGCATCGCCGCTGCCGCACTGCTGTCCGCCGCCGTCCTCACCGTCGCCTGCTCGTCCCCGGTCACGGGCATCGGCGCGGCCGCCAGCACCGCCGCCGTCACCTCGGCCTCATCCAGCGGGCCGACGTCGACCGGGTCATCGACCAGCGCTCCGTCCACGACGTCCACATCCTCGGCGAGCGCTTCGACAACCACGGTCGTGGTCACCACGGTGAGTGAACCCACGGTGACGATCGTCGTCGAGCCGACGACCCCGGATGCGACGACGACGATCTGGCTGCAGAACAGCTGCGCCGACGTCGGCACGCTCTTCGCCGCCCTTTTCGCCGTCCCGACCGTGGACGAGACCGCACCGATCGACGACTACCGCGGCGCCTACCGCGACTACTACGCCGCGCTCGCGGACACCATCCTCGGCATGACCGAGCGCATGGCGCCGCTCGACCCGCCCACCATCGAGAACGGCCAGGCGCTCCACGACGGCTACCTGACCTACCTGATCCAGCTCGCCGACATCGCCGGCAGCGGCGCCATCGCGATCGACGAGGCCGTGGATGCGGAGTCCATCGCCGCGATCATCGATCAGATCGACTTCGAGATCGAGCGGCTGGGCGAGAGCGATCTCGGGCTCGCTGATTTCCAGGGCGAGGAACTGCAGGCACTGATGACCGCGGTGCCCGAGTGCGCGGACCTGCTCACGACCTGATCGACGGCCGACCGGCCGGTCAGAGGTCGGCGGCCGGGATGAAGTACGCGACCTGCCCGTTGCCGTACCACTTGATGTCATGGACGGTGAACACGCGGTCGGTGTTCTCGCGGCGTACGCCGCCGATCGCATCCCCCGTGCGGCTCTCGATGGGGGCGAACTCGAGAAAAGGTTCGCCGGGCGGAACGTCGAAGTAGAAGTCGACCACACAGTACGGGCCCTGCTGCCACTGCGTCGTGGGCATACCGCGCGCCTCCCCGATGACCGATCCGGCTTCGTTCAGGAGCTGCAGCGGGTCGCCGATGGCAATGGGATCAGAACTGCTGGCTGTGCAGTCCGCGTCGGGCATGCCGCTCATGGGCGGCGATCCCGGGGGCGGAAGAGCGGAAGCCGGGATCTCGCCGTCCCACCACACCTCCACCTTGACGTCGTACACGGCGGGAACACCGGTCGGCGACGGGGTCGTCGGCTCAGCCGCCGTCGGCGGGGACGGCACCGGCTGACTGGGCACGCCCGGCGGCGAGGTCCCAGCCGGTGACGGTGCCCGATCGGCGGGGGCACACGCGGCCAGCACCATCGAGCCCGCAGCGATCGCCGCAGCTGCCCATCCACCGGACACCCTGTCGCGCCTCGTCATCGCTGCCACCATCGAAGCCGTTCACCCGGACACGGATGCGTCCGGCGGCTCCCCACATGGTCTCGCGGCCGGCGCCGCATGGCCAGGCAATCCCGGCGGCCGCTGTACCCGCGGTCCTAGCGCTCGAGCCGGATCGTCATCTCGACAGTGACGTCGTCACCCACCGAGACACTCTGCCGCCTGCGCACTGCGTCCTTGAGCGGCAGCAGGTACCCGCCGTCCTTGGGAAAGAGCGACGTCTCGAACGCGGTCGCGCCGATCCGAGCCTCGACCGGGATGACTCCCCACCCGTACGTGGCCATCGCGGCCACCTCGTGGACGTCGGCGGACACCTCGTCCGGCAGGCGGACGAAGTGGTACGGCGCCGGCCCGCGCCACTCGATCACCCGCCCGGCGAAGGAAACCTGCATGGCAGCAGTCTCGTCGGCACCCACGGCGGTCCGCCACCGCTGGCCCTTCGTGCAACGGACGACCCGGGCCGCGATCGCGTGTCGGGTCTCCGGGGCGGCCGATTGGCCGCGGCTCCGGGTCGCCCGGGCCATGCGCCGTCGATGACGTACGCCCGCCGAACGCGTCCCCGCCGGCTCGCGGGACCCGTTCTTCTCGCGAGGTGCCGGCCACCCGAGTAACGTGACCACTCCGCCGGGGGACCTGTTCATCTCGCGCAGAGACAGCGCGGCAAGAGGTCCGGCCGCCCGGCGGCCGGCGACGGCGAGGCGATTCGATGAGTTCGTGGTCAGACACCGTTCTCTGGTGGCAGGTGTACCCGCTGGGCTTCGTGGGCGCCGAGAAGTCTGCGCTGCCTGCGGGTTCCCCGGTCGAGCATCGCCTGTCGAGGCTCGAGCCGTGGCTGGACTATCTGATCGAGCTCGGCTGCAACGGCCTCGCGCTGAACCCGATCTTCTCGTCGGAATCGCACGGCTACGACATCGTCGACCATTTCGCCGTCGACCCGAGGCTCGGCGATGACGCGGACGTGGATGCGTTGATCGACGCCTGCCACCGCCGCGGGATTCGCATCCTGTTCGACGGCGTGTTCAACCACGTCGGGCGGGGATTCGCGGGCTTCGTCGACGTCCTGGAGAACCGTCAGGACTCGACGTGGGTGCCCTGGTTCGACATCGATTTCGACGCGGACGGATACGACGGCTTCGAATACCGGAAGTTCGAGGGTCACGGCGGTCTCGTCGCGCTGAATCACGCGTCGCAGGCCGTCGAGGACTACGTGGTGTCGGCCATGGAGCACTGGCTCGAGCGCGGGATCGACGGGTGGCGGCTCGACGCCGCGTACGCGGTGCCCCTGCCCTTCTGGCGTACCGTCACGGACCGCGTGCGGCAACGCTTTCCGGACGCCTGGTTCGTCGGCGAGGTGATCCACGGCGACTTCGCCGACTGGGTCCGCGACGGCGGCCTCGATTCGGTCACCGAGTACGAGCTCTGGAAGGCCACCTGGAGCTCCATGAACGACGGGAACTTCTACGAGCTCGCGTGGACCATCGACCGGCATCGCACGTTCTGCGAGGCGTTCGTCCCCCTGACGTTCCTCGGCAACCACGACACCACGCGCATCGCGAGCCAGCTGTCCGACATCAGGCACCTCGGACACGCTCTCGCGGTCCTGTTCACGCTGCCCGGCATCCCGTCGGTCTACTACGGGGACGAGCAGGCCTTCCGCGGCGTCAAGGAGGACCGCGAGGGCGGCGACGACGAGGTGCGGCCCGCGTTTCCGACAGGACCCGCCGACCTCGCACCCGACGGCTGGCCGACCTACCGGATGCACCAGGGGCTGATCGGTCTGCGCCGCCGGGAGGCGTGGCTGACCACCGCGGACACCGAGGTGGTCCAGCTTGCCAACGAGCAGCTGGCGTACCGCGTCTTCGAGCCCGGGCCGGCGGGTGAGGGACGAGAGTTGCTGGTGCTGTTGAACATCGCTGAGACATCCTTCGATTTCCCGCTGGCAGCGGGGGGTGAGATCGTGCTCAGCGGAGACACGGAGGGCGCGCGGCCGGCGGTGTCGGATTCGCACGTCACGGTCGGCGCGCAGGATTGGGCCGTCGTGTCGATCCGGCCGTAGCGATCGGGGTGCCGCGAGCGGCATCATCGACCGAACCCAACGCTCGAACCCAACGCTCGAAGTCGCACCTGGATGTCATCGCTCGACGCGTCGCGCCGGGCCGACGCTCGAGGCCATCACTCGACGCGCCTGGACTTTCGCCGCACACTCCCGGAAGGTCGGCACTGACGTCGCCGTTCTCGCCACCGGAGGTCACACCATGCCCGACTTCGGCTCCTATCAGATGCCGATCTATCTCGGCGGACTGACCGGCGAGAAGCCCCCTTACCCGATGACTTTCGCGGAACTGGCCGCGGCAGCGGAGCAGCGCATGACCGCGGACCTGTGGTCGTACGTCGCCGGCGGCGCCGGCGCCGAGCACACTCAGGACGGCAACGTCGCGGCGTTCCGCCGGTGGGGCCTGATGCCACGGATGCTGCGCACCGCCGCCGAGCGCGACCTGCGCGTCGAGCTGTTCGGCCGATCCCTGGACTCCCCCTTGCTGATCGCGCCGATCGGGGTCCTCGGGCTGTGCGATCCCGAGGGACACGGCGATCTCGCGACAGCGAGGGCCGGGAGCTCGGTCGGCGTACCGATGATCGCCTCCACCCTTGGCGTCGATCCGCTGGAGGATGTCGCGGCGGCGTGCGGCTCCACGCCGCACTACTTCCAGCTCTACCCGCCCCGGAACCGCGAGCTCGCCCAGAGCTTCGTCCGGCGCGCCGAGGCCGCCGGCTACGCCGGCATCGTGATGACCCTCGACACCTGGATCCTCGGATGGCGCCCCCGCGACCTCGCCATGGCGAGCTTCCCGCAGCTGCGCGGTCTGTGCCTGGCCAACTACTTCACGGACCCGGTGTTCCGTTCCCTGCTGCCCTCCACACCCGAGGACGATCCGCGCTCGGCCACGATGCTCTGGTCACAGGTGTTCGGCGACCCCACCCTCCGGTGGGAGGACGTCGCCTGGCTCCGCTCGCTCACGGACCTGCCCATCGTGCTGAAGGGCATCTGTGATCCCGACGATGCCCGCAGGGCAATCGATCTCGGTGCCGACGGCGTCTACTGCTCGAACCACGGCGGTCGACAGGCGGACGGCGGCCTGCCGGCGCTCGACGTGCTCGCCGAGGTCGTCGACGCGAGCGGCGGCGCGCCCGTGATCTTCGACTCGGGGATTCGCAGCGGCTCGGACGTGGTCAAGGCCCTCGCGCTGGGCGCGACGGCCGTCGCCGTCGGCCGGCCGCTCGCGTACGGCCTGGCGGTCGGCGGTCAGGCCGGGGCGGAGCATGTGCTCCGTTGCCTGCTCGCCGAGGCGGACCTGCTCATGGCCATCGACGGCTACCGCGACATCTCGGAGCTGACCAGGGACGCATTGCGGCCCGTCGGGCGTCACTGACGGACATCGTTTCGACCCACCGGCACGACGTCGGGGGCGGGCGGCCCGCACGCGGCCACTTCGACTACGTCAGCGCAACCGCTGATCGCGCACGCGTGTCGATCCTGGCGAGCCTGCCGAGCAGATAGTCGATCTCGGTTCGTGCCGTCGCCGACAGTCCCGCGGCGGGCGAGCGCTGCGCGTCCTCGGCGAGGATGCCGCGGCGCATCATCACGTACTTCCGCACGGCGAGCCCGACGGACGGTTGCTGCTCGTACCGCAGCAGCGGCAGGTGGGCGTCGAAGATGTCGTGGGCAGCATCCCGGTCGGTACCGATTCCGGCCACCACATCGACGAGCATCTCCGGGAAGCAGTATCCGGTCATGGCGCCGTCGGCGCCGCGCTCTCCTTCGAAGTCGAGGAACAGGCCACCGTTGCCGCACAGGATCGCGTGTGAGACCGACGTCCTGGAGTTGATCATCGAGGGCCGGCGGTGCGTTGGCGTGCTCGCGTCGACCGACGGGAAGCGTCGGCGGTACCGGGGGCGCGAGGTCGTCCTGAGCGCCGGGGCGATCCAGTCACCGACGATCCTGATGCGCTCGGGAGTGGGACCCGAACAGCACCTGCGGAAGCGCGGGATCCCCGTGGTGGCCGCGCTCGACGGCGTCGGCGCGAACCTGCAGAACCATCCTGTCGTCTACCTCGCGGCCCACGTTCGCCCCGAAGGCCGGCAATCACCGTCGCTGCGGCCGGGTTTCAACACGGGCCTGCGCATGAGCTCCGGTCCCGAACCGGAATACCGCAGCGACACGATGATCATGGTGCTGAACAAGTCTTCGTGGCACGGTCTGGGCAGTGCCGTGGCCGGGCTGGGGGTGTGCCTGCTCCGGCCGACCTCCCGGGGTTCCGTCCGACTGCGTCAGGACCCGTCGGCGTACCCGGAGATCGACTTCAACATGCTGGCCGCCGACGACGACAGGCGCCGCTTGGTGCACGGTTTCGGGGTCGCCGCGCAGTTGATGATGGACGACGAGGTGCGCGCGCTGCGCAACGAGGCGTTCGCGACCGGCTACTCCAGGGTGGTGCGTGGACTGAACAAGCCGGGGCGGGTGAACAGCGCCGTGACCAAACTGCTCTCCGGCATGCTGGACGGGCCGCCGGCGATCCGGCGGTTGATGCTCAAGTGGGGGATCGCCTCGGGCGACATCGACGAGCGGCGCCTGGCCGACCCGGCGTGGCTCCGATCGACGGTCGAGCGCCGCTCGTTCGGCACCTACCATCCCGCCGGCACCTGCGCTCTGGGCGATCCGGAGGCGCCGCCGAGCTCGTGTTGAGCGGCTGATCGCGCACGTGCTCGTCCACCCGGCTCGCCGGTCCCCGGCCCGCGCGGCCCGCGGACCGCACTCAGATGTCGAGGTCGACGTAGATCGCCGCATGGTCGGACGCGGCGTTCCGGGACGCGGTGATCTCCGGGAAGATCTCCCAGTCCTGCGGCTTGTTCTTGTTCGTCGGGGCGCCCCACAGCCCCTTGCGGAACACCCCGCCGCCGGTCGCCGCCGCCGCGAGATCCGGCGACAGCAGGATGTAGTCGAGCCGATTGCGCAGCGAGCAGGACTGGAAGGAGCCGGGCCGCGGTCCGACCTCGAAGCCCTGCAGGCCGTATGCGTCGACGAGCGGGCTGCCCGGATCCAGCAGCGGCTCGAGCGTGGGGTGATGGCTCGGATCCGCCGTGTCCGGACCCTTGTTCAGGTCGCCCAGGATCGCGACGAGCCCGGCGCCGTCGGCGATCAGCTGGTCGTAGATCTCGCGCACCCTGGCCGACTGCCGGGACCGCAACGGATCCGGGTTGCCGGACGAGAACGACTGGCTCTTGAAGTGGTTGAGCAGCAGGTAGAGATCCGCGCCGCCGGGCGAGCGCAGCCGGTACACCGGGCAGTCCCGGGAGAAGAGGTTCTTCCCGGGCCGCGCGGGATCGGGATCGTCGACGTGGCTGCGCATCCAGACGATGTCGATGGCGGCCGCGCAGTACAGGCCGACGTCGATGCCGCGCGGATCGTTGCCGTCGATGAGCATGCCGTGCTCGTACCGGTTGCCGAGCATCTCGGCATTGAAATCGACGAGGGCGGGACGGTTCTCCGCCTCGACGAGGCAGATTGCGTCGGCGCCGACCTCGGTGATCACCCGCGCGGTCATCCGGATGGCCACCTCGTCCACCGGTTCGGTGATCAGCTCGACCCAGCCCGACCAATCGGGACGCCCGTTCGCGACGATCCGGGGCACGGCGTTGTTCGGTGCGACGAGGAAGTCGCCGCGGTTCTCGCGCAGCAGCGCCCAGGCACCGAACGGGTTCGGATTGAGCCGCGCCCCGGCCTGCGTGGGAATGAGGATCTCGAGGATGAGCAGCTGGGCCAGCAATTCGGACTTGTCCTGCTCGGTGTACACCGCCTTGGCGGCGAGGGTGTTGAACCGATCGAACGCGGCGAGCGCCGGCTCACCCTCTGCCCAGGTCGTGGTGTCCAGCGCCTTGGCGCGGGCGAACAGATTCTCCACGTTGAACGACGCCAGCCTCATGACGAGCCCCCTCCATCGATCTGCTCCCCAAACCTGGAGGACCGCGAAGGCGCATTCGATACAGCCGGCCCGCGTTCGGAAGAAGGGATTCGCAGAATCCCGATGAGTGCTTGCGAAGGGCTATCTAGAGTACTAGCGTCTTCAACGACCCTGCGCAGGGCGCCCTTCAGTCGCCGAGTCGCGTGCGATTGACCATCGCCCGCCAGACCAATGATCGGTCAAGGAGCCTCTATGTCGCTTCTCCGACGTGCAGCCATTCTCACGCCGGTATCACGATGCTGGGAATGTCCCTCGCCCCATCCGTGTCCGCTGAACCAACTGCTCCGTTCGAGGTGACCTTCCCCGCGGGAGAGGCCTGCGAGTTCGAGCTGCTGGTGGAGGGGGGCGCAGGCAACCGTCATCCGAAGGAATTCGTCGACGAGGCGGGCAAAACGATCCGCATCATCGACGCGGGTCTCGGCCTCGCGCTCACGTTCACCAACACCGCCAACGGCGAGCAATTGTCGTTCAAGGCCAACGGCGCCGTTACCCAGACGACGATCAATCCGGACGGATCGGAGCGGATTGTCCTCACTGGTCACTTCGTTGTGTTCATGTTCCCGGCGGACACCCCACCGGGCCCGACGACGACCCTGTACGTCGGCCGCGTCGTCCTCACCAACACGGCGAGCCACATCTCGAAGATTGAGAGCGAGTCGGGTCGTCAGACTGACATTTGTGCCGCATTGAGCTGACGATCAGCCCGACCGCGCCGTGGTCGCCGGCGCCCGACCGCCGGCGACCACTGGATCACTTCGGCGAGTGCAGCCAAGGATCCTTCAGATCCAGGAACTCTGGCTCGCCGACCTCGAGCTCCATCATCTCCTTCATGACCTCCGTCGCCTCCGGCGGCGGGTCCTTCTTCTCGCCGACGCGGGCCTCGGCCTCGTTGGTGAAGTAGATGGCGCTCGTGTAGCGGTCCCCGTCGTGGCCCACCGTCACGGTTCCGAGGATGTCCGGCCGCATCTCCGCCATCTCCGGTAGGTGGTCGACCATGAGCTGATTCGTTCGGGCGAGATCGGCATTCCGACCGAGGATCACCTGGACGAAGCCGGCCGCGTCCGGGTTTCCCGACGCCTGCACCCACACGTCCGTGCTGTCTTCGAAGGTCGCCTCGCCGTCGAGCTTCGCCGCCACGTCCGACCAGAAGGCGTCCTGCTCGGGTCGGTTGCTGTTCGCGCGCGCGGCTTCCTCGGATTCGAAGCGGGCCATCACGAACAGCTGGCCGTCCTCGGTGACCCCGCCGGTGGTGCCCAGCCAGCCGGCGGCCCCCGGAGCGAGATCGGTCATCCAGCGTTCCATGGCGGCACGGATCGCGTTCGGATCGGAAGTCTTGGCTCGAATGGTCTGGACGAACATGGCTGCCTCCCGGATGCCGCGGACTCGGATATGTCCATCCAAGTCCACCTGGCAAGGGGTGGGCGGGCGCGGCAGATCGGGACGGGAGCGCCTGACACGGCGTCGTGGGAGGCGCTAGTTCGGATTCGAGGCGCTCGTCGCGGCCGGATCCTTCGTCTCGAGGGAACGCAGCGCGCCGAGGATGTCGCCCGCGGCATCGAAGAAGTCCTGTTGGCGATCCCCGCCGACCTGGACCAGTGCGAGATCGGTGAATCCCGCCTCGAAGAACTTCGCGGCGGCCTGCACGACGGCATCCACGTCGTTGCCGCACGGGATCTGTTGCGCGACGTCCTCCTCGCGCACCGAGCTCGATGCGCTGTCGAACGCGGCCGTACCGGGCAGTTCCGCGTTGACCTTCCAACCACCCGAGCTCCAGCGGAAGAGCCGATGGGCGCGCCGGGTCGCGGCCCCGGCGTCGTCGTCCCAGGAGATCGGCAGCTGGGCGACCTTGCGCGCTGGTGTGCGATCGCCGTTGCGGGAAGCATTGCCGCGAGCGTTCTCCCACCACTGGGCGAGCTGGGGATCGGGCTCGATGCCGACCATGACGTCGGCGATCGGTGCGAACAGCTCGCAGGACTGCTCGCCCGACACGGCGATCCCGATCGGCACCCGGTCCTCCGGCAGGTCCCAGAGCTTGGCCGAGTCCACCTTGAAGTGGCGACCCTCGAAGTTCACGTACCCGCCGTCGAAGAGAGCGGAGATGATCGTCGCGGCCTCGGCGAGCCGAGCCTGCCGGGTGTCCGCGGAGGGCCAGCCCGCCCCGACGACGTGTTCGTTCAGCGACTCACCCGAGCCCAGACCGAGGGTGAACCGGTTGTCCGAGACGATCTGCAGCGTCGCGGCCTGCTGGGCGACGACCGCCGGGTGGTACCGGAACGTCGGGCAGGTCACGTAGGTCATCAGCTCGAGCCGGGACGTCGCCTGCGCCACCGCGCCGAGCGTCACCCACGCGTTGGGCGAGTGCCCCATCTCGTCGAGCCACGGAAAGAAGTGATCGCTCGAGACGGCGAAGTCGAAGCCGGCCTCCTCCGCTGCGACGGCGTGCTGGATCAGCTCGCGCGGTCCCGCCTGCTCGGTCATCAACGTGTAGCCAATGGACACCTGCACACCGCCTTGGATCGATCGGGCCGCTGGCCCGGCGTCCGGCTCGCCTCGCCGGGCCGTCGGGTTCACCACACGACATGCCCGCCCCTGCGGTGCGCGAAACCCGCCGCAGGGTCGGCGGCAACCACCGCTGCGCGTCAGCAGCCGAGCTCGGCCCGGATCCGGGACACGCGCTCTGCGGCGTCGGCCTTGATCGCCTCCTCGTCCAGCGTGGTGACCGCCCGATTCGCCAGCACGCGGCGGCCCGCGATGACGACGTCGGTGACGTCGCTGCCATGCGCCGCGTAACCGAGGAACGAGAGCGCGTCGGGCAGCGGCGTCGCGCGCGCCGATGCGATGTCCACGAGGATGAAGTCGGCGGCCGCGCCGACCTCGAGTCGCCCGGTCAGATCCTGACCGAGCGCGGCCGCGCCGCCCTCGGTGGCCATCCGCAGCGTGTCAGCGGCCGACCATCCGGACGGGTCCTGCCGGACGCCCCGTTGGAGCAGTGCGCCGATCTTGATCTCCTCGAAGAGGTCGGCCGAGTTGTTCGACGCCATCGAGTCGGTGCCCAGCGCCAGCCGGACGCCCGCGGCTGCATAGTTCCGCGCCGGCGCGATGCCGGCCCCCAGCTTCATGTTGCTGATCGGGTTGTGCGACACCGTCGCCCCGCTGCCGCCCAGGAGCGCGACGTCGCCGGCGCGCGGATGCACGGCGTGTGCGATATGCGTTGTCGCGGAGAGCATGCCGGTGTCGGCGGCGAGCCCGATCGGCGATCGCCCATGGACGGCCATCGAGTCGTCGACCTCGCCGGCGGTCTCCGAGAGATGGGTGTGGATGCCCAGGCCATCGCCCCGGGAGCGCTCGACGACCTCGCGCATCAGGTCGACCCCCGCGGAGTAGAACGCGTGCGGCCCGTAGCTCACCCGGACGCCGGGTTCCCCCGCGAACTCGGCGGCGAGTGCGGGCGTCGAACGGAGCACGTCGGCCCCGGTGTCCGCGGACGCCAGCGGGTACCCGACCGCGTCGTAGCCGAAGATCGCCGGCGCGGCTCGCACGCGCATGCCCGACCCGACGACGAGGCCCAGCAGTTCGCCGTCCCACATGTGCATGTCGATGAAGCCGACGGTGCCGCAACGCAGCATCTCGACGAGCGCCAGCGACAGTCCCGCCCGGACGTCGCCGTACGTCATCCGCAGCTCGAAAGCCCGGATGTGGCCGAGCCAATCGCCGAGCGGAGCGTCATTGCTGTGCCCACGGAGCAACGACATCGCGGCGTGTGTGTGCGCATTCACCAGCCCCGGCGCGAGTACCCGGCCCGTGCCGTCGATGTCGCTCGCGCCGATCGGCCCACGCTCGGGACCGAGATACGTGAGCAGGCCGGTGCTCGGCGAGAAGGCGACCTCCTCGCGCTGCCCGGGCGAGTGGGCGCTTCGCAGTACCAGCGCCCCGACGACCCGGACCTCGTCGGTCACGCCCCGGGCGGCGGGGCGGTCAACGGCTGCGGGACCGGCGACTGCGCGCGGCGGAACGCGACCGCGGCGACCAGTCCGACGAGTGCCAGCACCACCAGCGCGATCGCTTTGGCCGTCAGGATCCGACGAATGGCTTTGCTCATCGGCCGATCGTAGCCAGCGATCGATCGGCCCCGCCCGGCCGCGGCACTACGCGGAGCTGCGACGGATGGCCGCGTCGTCACCCTGGCGGCGCACGATCTGCGCGACCACCCGCATCAGCATGACCGCCGAGATGACCAGCCCGATGTAGCCGACGGCGGTCAGCCCGCCGTCCGTGTTCGGTTCGGCGATCGCCGCGCCCGCCAACATGAGCGCCGAAGCGAGCAGCCCGACGGCGCCGACCACCGCGAACAGCGACTGGTCGAGCCAGTACGAGACGACCCGGCGACTCGGTCCGGAGAAGGGGTCGAGGCCGACCATGATGCGGCCGGCCCGCAGCTGCAGCGAGATGTCCTCGGCCAGGCCGGGCAGCGAGCGCAGGGAGGGGATCATCCGCAGCACCTCGCGTTGCAGGATCTCCTTCGGTTCACCGGCGGCCGCCATCGCGCCGCCGACCTGCGCTGCCGCCGCGGCCGCGAAGTCGACCTTCGGATCGATCACCTGGAGGGTGCCGGCCACCGTCACCATCGCCCTGGCGAGCAGCGTGAAGGTACTGGGCACGGGAAGACCATTGCGGCGCATCAGTTCGACGACCTTCTGCAGGGCCGCGGGATCGAACCCCGGGGAGTGCAGTTGCTCGCTGAGCACCCGGCTGATCTCGGACTCCAGCGCCTGCGGATTCACCGCGTCTCCGGCGGGCCCGGAGATGGTCCGGAGTCCCCTCGCCACCAGCCCGGGCTGGCCGGTGGCGAGGCCGGCACCCATCGACTGCAGCGACTCGAGCGTGACCGGGTCGATGAGACCGACAGCCCCGAAGTCGATCAGCCACAGGGTGCCCTCGGCGTCGATCAGGATGTTCCCTGGATGCGGGTCGGCGTGGAAGATGCCGCCGCGCAGGACGTGGTCCATGAACGTCGACAGCAGCCGCTCCGCGAGCTCGGGCCGCGGGATGGGGCAGGCGTCGACGGCCGCCGAGTCCGACACGGGGCGACCGTTCACCCGCTCCATGACGAGGACGGCGTCCGTGGTGAACTCCGAGAAGATGGAGGGCGCCGTCACGCCGGGGTGATCCGCGGACGCCGCCGTCAAGGCCCTGGCGTTCACCGACTCGTTGAGATAGTCCAGCTCCAGCTCGACCGACCTGATCAGCTCGTCGGAGAGGGCGACGAGTCCGAGGGACCGGGCGGCCTCGGAACGCCGGACCGCCATCCGGGTGGCCCATCGCAGCACCGCCGAGTCGCGCGCGACGCTGAGCGCGACTTCCGGGCGCCGCACCTTGACCACGACCTGGGTGCCGTCGAGCAGCTCGGCCAGATGTGTCTGACCGATCGACGCGGCCGCCAGCGGCTCGTCCGAGAAGCTGCCGAAGACCTCCGAGATGGGCCTGCCCAGGCTGGATTCCACGATGTGGCGCACCTGGTCGCTGGGCACCGGCCGCACGTTGGACTGCAGATTGGAGAGCTCGATGATCACCGGGGGCGGGAGCAGATCGCTTCTCGTGGAGGCGATCTGACCGAACTTGATGAAGACGCCACCGCAGTCCTCGAGGAACCCGCGGATGCGCGCGCCGCCGTCGGCGCTGGTGAGGGCGGACCGATTCGCCAGCCGGGGCCCGGCGAGTCCGTGCCGGCGGGCGATGCGCGACACCTCCCACAGCCTTCCGCCGACCGTGGAGAAGGTGCGCAACCGGGTCCACAGTCTCGGACGCCGGCCGATCCGCCGCGGGCGGAGGATCACCTCCAGCACGATGCTCAGCAGCATCGTCGCGAGCGTGGCGAACCCGAAGACGACGACGAGGAAATTGAACGTGTCGATGTCCGCCGGTTGCTGACCCTGCAGGATGACCGCGGAAATGACCAGCCCGATGAAGGTGCCGAGGAAGCCGGCGATCGTCGACCGCCAGAAACCGCGCCGGACGCCCAGGATCCGCCCGGAAACCACGCCGACGAACAGCACGAAGATGATTGCCTCGACCCATTCCCAGAATGTCAGGTCCAGCTGGATGCTCATGGCGGTCAGCGTGATCATTTGCGCGCCAGTTGTCCAGTATCCCGCCCGCGCGGCTTCGATCGGATGCGGAAAACCGGACGCTGACTACGGTTGAATGAGGACGACACCGCCCCGACACGGGGCCCGGACGACCGGGTCCGTGACGAACGGGCCGGCGGATCGGAAGGGGTAGACCATGACCGCACCACAGGAGCAGTTCGCCGAGGTCATTCGCCGCAGCCAGGCGGCCGCCGCCGAGGTGGTGCAGGCGTGGGCGACGATCACGAAGTCGCCGACGGGCGCAGCGGCCGCCGCCCCCCCGACGAGCACCTGGGATTCCGCCGCGCTCATCGACCAGGCCTTCGACTTCGCGGCCCGGATGCTTGCCGATCAACGCGATCTCACCAAGAAGCTGATCCAGCTCAGCGGCCAGCTGGCCGAGACCGCACAGGCGGAAACCGCTTCGGCGGTCTCGAGCGGGAAGAAGCGCGCGAAGTCGACCAGCGATGCGGCGAGCCGGCAGGCCGAATCGACCTTCGGTGCCGCTCGGGAACGCGCCGAGGAGGCGCGCCAGGCCGCGATCGATGCGACGGACATGATGTTGCAGACGGCCAGGCAGGGCGCGGAGACGATGTTCGAAGCGGCCAAGGACGGGCTGCCGTTCGCCGCGAACGCCGGGTCGGCGGGCGATGTCTCGAGCCAGGCCCCCGGGCGCGCGCCGCGGGAGCCGGCTCAGAAGGCCTCGACGAAGGCACCCGCGAAGGAGGCGGCCACGCCGCGACGCGGTCGCAGGCCGGCGGCCGAACGCGCCGCGGACAAGGAACGCCGCACCCGGTCGGCCGCGCCGGCGCGCGCGACCCGGAAGTCGAAGCCGGGGCCGAAGCCGGCGAAGGTGGTGCCGCCCGAATACGACTCGATGGGCAAGGCGGAACTGCAGGCACTGCTCGTCGCGCACGGGCTGCCCAAGTCGGGGAACGTGCCGGAGTTGCGTGACCGCCTGCGTGCGCACGACGCCAGCTGACCCGGAGAACCCGTGAACAAGAAGTCGAAGAAGAACGGCGCCGGCGGCGACGATGGGCAGCCGCGCATCCCGAAGAAGGCCTACGAGGCGGAGCTGCTACGCCTCCAGACGGAACTGGTCACCATGCAGCAGTGGGTCAGGGATTCGGGATTTCGGATCGTCGCCATCTTCGAGGGCCGCGACGCCGCAGGGAAGGGCTCTGCGATCAAGCGGATCACCGAGTACCTGAATCCCAGGACCGCCCGGATCGTCGCCCTGCCGGCGCCCACCGAGCGGGAGCGCGGTCAGTGGTACTTCCAGCGGTACATCCAGCACATGCCATCGGCGGGCGAGATCGTCCTGATGGACCGCTCCTGGTACAACCGGGGCGGTGTGGAGCGAGTGATGGGCTTCTGCACCCCGGACGAGTACCGCCGGTTCCTGCGTCAGGCGCCGCTCTTCGAGCGGATGCTCGTCGAGGAGGGCATCCTGCTGCGCAAGTACTGGTTCTCGGTGTCCGACGTCGAGCAGGAGCGTCGATTCCGGTCCCGCCTCACCGACCCCATGCGTCGATGGAAGCTGTCCCCCATGGACGTGCAGTCCATCACGCGATGGGAGGACTACTCGAAGGCCAAGGACGAGATGTTCGTGCACACCGACATCGCCGAGGCCCCGTGGTTCACCGTGGAGAGCGAGGACAAGCGGCGGTCGCGGCTGAACGTCATCGCTCACCTGCTGTCGTCGGTGCCCTACGAGCACCGCGATCCGGATCAGGTCATGATTCCGGAACGGCCGACCGCGACGTCCTACGAGCGCCCGCCGCGGGACGAGTTCCGCTACGTGCCGGACCACGCGGCCACCCTGCTCAAGCCGGCGGAGTAGCCCGCCGCGGTCGGTGTGCACGCCGGCACGTGCGACGTCGCGAGACACTTCCCCGATCAACGGATGTCGCCGGGCGACGGACAGCCCGGTGCGGAGGCGCAGGCCGGCGAACGCCGCCCGCCCCGAAGCAGGCGAACCTCGTCGGCGTCCGCTCGGGCGTCGCGATGTCGAGCCCGTGTGACGTCGCACGGGCGCGGCGGATCTTGTGACGGCACGTCGTCGCGACGGTGCCTTGTCGCGTTTGTGCTGGTTACCGGGCGGGGGTATCTGGCAGTCTGATCATCATGATCCGCTGGGCTGGCGTGGCACTGGCCGCGCTGCTCATCCCGATCTACCTCGCCGTGGCGACGCCGGGCGCTCCCGCTCAGAGCAATCCCGCCGCGGACCGCGCGTTCGAGGCGGTCGTCACCAGGACGTTCGACCCGACGCATCCGGGGGCGCTGTTCCCGAAGGACTTCGAGCAGGTGATGGGCTACCGCCCGCGTACGGCGATCGGGCCGCTCGGCGTGCCGATCCTGTACGCGCCCAACGGTGACTGCTCCTCCCCGACCGGCCCGACCGAATACGACTTCGACCTCGTCTGCAAGGAGCACGACCTCGCGTACGACGTCGTGCGGTACGCGGGCCGGGTCGGCGCGCCGCTGCCGATGGAGGCCAGGGAGCGCGCGGACGACATGTTCCAGTCCGAGCTGCACGCGACCTGCGACGCCCAGCAGGTCAACGGCGCGAGTGCCGCCCTGTGCCACACCTTCGCACAGTCGTTCGCCTGGGCGGTCATGATCAACTCCTGGCGGCAGAGCTACCACTCGCCGGAGAACGAGGACCTGCTCACGCCCTTCGCGTACACGCTGCTCCTGGTCGCCGTCCTGGCCCCCTTCTGGATCTACCGGCGCCGGCCCGGCAGGGATCCGTGGGGCGTGCCGCCGCTGCCCACGGCCGCGCTGGCCGCCTTCGCGGCCGCGACCGGCTCGCCTGCCGCACCCCAGCTGTCCGGGGGAACCGACCTGACCGACCTGACCGGCTTGACCGGCCTGACCGGCCCGGACACCGGGGTCCGGTTGTCCGGCCTGCTGCCCGGCCTGCCGGGGACTCAGAGCGCCGATCGCTCCAGCCACTGATCCCAGCTCAGGCCCCAGACGTAGATGTCGCCGTCCTCGGGACCGAGCTGCACATTCGTGCCCGACACCTCGACCGGGTCACCCCAGAGGGCGGAGTTGAAGTACGCCTCGGCGTCGGCGAGCGACAGGTTGACGCAGCCGTGGGTGACGTTGGTGTTGCCCTGGGCGCTCGCGCTGTCCGGGTTGGCGTGGATGAACTCGCCGTTGTTGCTGATCCGCACGACGAAGCGCTGCAGGCTGTTCGTGTAGCCGTAGCGCGGATTGTTCATCAGGTACTCGGGTGCCTTGTCGGTGACGACATGGACGCCCGATCGGGTGACCAGTTCCGGGTCGCCGTTGTCCCCGCCGCGACCGTAGGACGCGGGATACCTGGCGACCTCGACACCGTCCTGCTTGACGATCATCGCGAAGCTGTTCACGTCGGCCACCACGACCTGGTTGCGGCCGATGCTGAAGTCGCTGGTCAGGTCGCTGCCGCCGTATGCGCCCTCGCCGAACTTGAGGCCGTACAGCTTGGCGTCGACATGGATCTGGGTGCCGGAGGGCCAGTAGTCCTTCGGCCGGAAGTCGAGGCCCCACCGACCGTCGTCGTGCTGCACCCAACCCCAGGCGCCCTCGACCTCGGGAGTCGTGGTGATGGAGACGTTCTTCTGGATCAGCGCCTTGTCCTCGGGCTCCACGCCGAAGCTCACGGTGACCGGAGCCGCGACCCCGACGACCGCGCCGTCGACCGGATTCACGGTGCTGCGCACCTCGGTCTCGGGCGCGACGGTGGTGAAGGTGCCGGCGATCGGGACCTGCTTGCCGTCGGTGCCGGTGGCGATGCCGTTGGCCGTGTAGACCTTGCCGTAGCCGAGCACCTCGCCGGTGGTCCAGCTGGCGGCGTCGGGGGCGAGCGTCCCGATCACGGCCCTGCCCTCCGGATTGGTGAGCACCAGGGAGTCGATCCTGCCCTGAGCCACCGAGATGGTCAGTGGCTCGATGACCGACACGTCCGTCGAACCGATCGCGGGCGTTGCGGACACCGCCGCGACCGGAGGCTTCTCCGAGGTCGAGGTCGTCACGGCCGAGCTGGACGGCGAGTCGGAGGCGGAATCCGATGGCTCGGCGTCACCGGAGCCGGGTGCGCCGGTCGCCTGCACCAGCGACGTCACGGTGGTCTCGGCGGTCAGGGACCCGGTGCTGCATCCGGCCGCGAGCACCAGCACACCGAGGACCGCGACGGCCGGGAACAGTCGCGTTCGAGCACGCGCAAAAGTCATCGATCAACCGCCCTTGTTCCCCTGCAGATTCGGACGGGACCGAGGCCGACGCACTGCTCGTCGGTCGGCCGATCCCGATCCGGCCAGTTCCGCAGGGTAGCGCGGGAGATTGTGAGATCGAGCCGATCAGCGCCGGGTCGCAGCGATCGTGACGGGTCGAACAGTCAGCGG
Source organism: uncultured Actinomycetota bacterium (assembly GCA_963844455.1). GTDB lineage: Bacteria > Actinomycetota > Actinomycetes > Mycobacteriales > Nakamurellaceae > Nakamurella. Next base: position 313,471 of record CAWJOH010000001.1, on the reverse strand, counting down.
AACAGCCGCCGGATGATCAGCAGGACGATCAGCCCGCCCACCGCGATCAGCGAGTACTTCACCTTGGGGTCGTTCACCGTGGCGGAGATGGTCTGCTTCCCCTGGTCGGCGATCCGCTTGGGACTGGCCCGGTTGGTCAGCTCGTCGACCGCGACGGCCAGCGCATCGCGCGCGCGCTCGATCTCGGCCTGGATCGTGTCCGCGTCGCGGGCCATGGCGCCTCCCGTGGTCCGAGGCCGCTCCGAACGGCGACCTGCGGATCACTACCCTAGCGGCATGAACAGCACCGGGACCGATGACGGCGGCGACGTGAGCACGGAGGTCGGAACGGAGGTCGGGCGGGTCGCCCCACCCTTCTCGCTGCAGGACGCCGACGGCCGGACGGTGTCGCTGTCCGACTTCGCCGGGCAGCGCGTGATCGTCTACTTCTATCCGGCGGCGATGACGCCCGGCTGCACCACCGAGGCATGCGACTTCACCAGCGCCCGGACGCCGCTGGACGGCGCCGGCTATGCCGTGGTCGGCATCTCGCCCGACCAACCCGGCAAGCTGGCGACGTTCCGCGACAAGGAGAACCTCACCATCACGCTGCTGTCCGACCCCGACCGTGCCGTGCTCCGGGCGTACGGGGCGTTCGGCGAGAAGAAGCAGTACGGCAAGACCGTGCACGGCGTGATCCGGTCGACGTTCCTGGTCGGGGCCGACGGGCGGATCGAGCAGGCCTGGCGGAACGTGAAGGCCACGGGCCACGTGGCCCGGGTTCTCAAGGACCTGGGCCTGGCGGCCTGACGGCGCACCCGAGCCGTCCGGATGGTCGGCGGCTCCCGCACGCCCGGTGGGGCCGGTGGGACTCGAACCCACACTGGCACGGACCTAAACCGTGTGCCTCTGCCAATTGGGCTACGGCCCCGCGCACCCCGGGCGCAGTCCCCGGATCGTGACGACGCGATCGTAGAACGCGCCGCCGTGCGCGGCCGCCGCGCCGGTGCGGACGTCCGAGGGCTCCGCCCCGCCCCCCGGGGGTCAGGTCCAGCCGGAGCGGCCGCGACGGGACCGGACAGCAGAACGGGCACCGATCCACGTCGGTGCCCGTCCGGAAAGCGTGTGATGCGCGCGGTCGGGTCAGGCCGCGACCCGCTCCACCGGGGTGATCGACGGGTAGATCCGCCGGCGAAGCCTGCCCCGCCGCAGATAGGCGACCTCGGTGAGGTCGAGACCGTAGGCGGCCGAGCCGCGGACCTGGCAACGACCGAGCTGGTCGACGTCCGCCAGTTCGACGGTCCGGTTGTGCAGTCGAACGACCGCGCCGGGAGTGAGAGTGGCCAACGTTGTCATGGCGTCGTGTTCATGGGTTTTCCTGCTGTGGTTCATGCTCCTGAGACGTCCGGGCGGGGGTCGGAGTTGCCCCGGCCCTCCGGGCGGGCTCGCCCGAGCGCCCGAAAGGGGTTCGCCCACCGGCGGTTCCGGCCCGATGTCGGGATCGTCACCCTGCCCGATCCGACCGGCGCGGCTGCGGCGGTGATCGCCGAACGACCGGCCGGTCACGAAAACCGTCGGCCGCCGGTGATCTCGGTCCACCGGCGCACGGGACCCACCGTGCACGACCGAGACCCGTTGCCGTGCCACACCTCCACGCACCGGGCCGGTGGCTTCGGACGGCGCCGTCACGTCGCGCCGCGTGATCGCGGCGAGGCGGCGTCACCGGAGGCGCCCCGGCGTGATCCGCACGCGGCGTGGGGCCTCGTGGGTGGCTGCCGCCGCCGCCACGCTCTGTCCGCTCTTTCGGATGAATTTTCGCAACACGCGCCTCATAAGTCCCACCTGTCACGTCCGTCACAGCGGACGATGAGCGCGATCGCCGCGCACCGGGCGGACGGGCGCAGCAGGCGGGTCACGCCACGAAGGGGCACAGATGAGCGGACAGGACAGCTCGGCCACGACCATCGGCGAGTACGACGACACGAACGGCGGCGTCGCGACGACCTACCGCGACGACTCGCTGGACGACGATCCAGGCGTCGCGGGCACCAGCACATTGAGCTCGAAGAGTCGCGTGTCCACCTGGACCGGCAGCCCGTACGAGCCGCTGCCGAGCGACAACGGCACGGGTTCGTATTCGTCCAGCACGTTCGGCGACTACGACACCGGGCTGGCCATCAGCAGGCCGACCACCTACGCGCCGAGCGTGACGGACGCGGCGGACGACGAACTGCCCTCGTCCGGCCGCCGGACGAAGTCACGCGCCATCGCCGGGCTGATCACCGGCGTGCTCGGCCTGGCCATGGTGGCCGGCGGCCTGTACCTGCTGGGCGAGTTCGGTTTCCGGGTCTACGACTCGATGATCAACCAGCTCGGCCAGCCGCCCGGCTGGGACATCGCCTTCGCAACCACCGGCGCGGCCCTGCTCTTCGTCGCGGTGCTGCTGAACGGATGGTCGCCGTGGGCGACGCTGCTGCCCGGCCTGGCGCTCACCGCGGCCGGCATCTGGTCGCTGGCGACGTACGACGGCGCCGACCGCGTGGCCACCTTCGTCGACGGCGTGTTCGCCCGCCCGGAGATGGTGCTCTGGGGCATCACCGGGTGGATGTTGGCGATCGGCCTGGTGCTGCTGGGTGCGAGCCTGACCGCCGTCATCGCCCGCGCGGTCGGCCGCCGGCGCGGTCGCCCGTAGCTTCAGTCGTTCCCTCGCCGAGCGCGGGTGACCGTTACGCCGACGGTCACCCGCGCTTTCTTCTGCCCGCCGGCCGTCCGCGCGGGGTCGCTAGGTGCCGGTCAACGCCATCGTCAGCCGCGGCAGCATGGCGCCGATCGCGCGACCGCGGTGCGAGAGCCGGTCCTTCTCCGCAGGTTCGAGTTCGGCCGAGGTCCGGCCGTCGCCGGCGGCGTCGGACTCGGCCGGCACGAAAACCGGGTCGTAGCCGAAGCCGTTGCGCCCACGCGGTTCCCGGATGATCCGGCCGCGCCATTCGCCGCGCACGACCTCGCCACGCCCGCCCGGCGACGCCAGCGCGAGGGCGCAGACGAACGCCGCGCCGCGGCGCTCGTCCGGCACGTCGGCGAGCTGGTTCAGCAGCAGGGCGGTGTTCGCCGGATCGTCGCCGTGCCTTCCCGACCAGCGGGCGGACAACACGCCGGGCATGCCGCGCAGCGCGTCCACCTCGAGGCCCGAGTCGTCGGCCAGGGCGAGCTCGCCGGTCGCGGCCGCCGCCTGCTCGGCCTTGGCCAGCGCGTTCTCCTCGAACGTCGCGCCGGTCTCCGGTTCCTCCGGGAACGCCGGCACCTCGGCGAGGCCCAGCACTCGGACGGTGTCGCCGAGGATGCGCTGGAGCTCGGCGAGCTTCTTGGCGTTGCGGGTGGCGAGCAGCACCCGGCTCATGCGGCCGGTCCCGCGGGCTCCAACGGCTGTGCGAGGACGGCCCGCTGCATCGCGGTGAGTGTCTCGATGCCGGCGAGGGCGCAATCCATCATGGCGTCCAGGGTGCGTCGCGGGAAGGTCGCACCCTCGGCGGTGCCCTGGATCTCGACCAGGGTTCCGGTGTCGGTCGCCACCACGTTCATGTCGACCTCGGCGCGGGCGTCCTCCTCGTAGGGCAGGTCGAGCCGCACCCGGCCGCCGACGACGCCCACCGACACCGCGGCGATCTGGCAGGACAGCGGCTGCGGGTCCTTGAGCATGGAGCGTTCGCGCAGGTAGGAGACCGCGTCCGCCAGCGCGACGTAGGCGCCCGTGATGGCCGCGGTGCGGGTGCCCCCGTCGGCCTGGATCACGTCGCAGTCGACGGAGATGGTGTTCTCGCCCAGCGCCGCGCAGGTCCACGCACGCCCGCAGCGACCGGCCGATCAGCCGGGAGATCTCGTGCGTGCGGCCGCCGACCCGCCCGCGCACGGACTCCCGGTCGCTCCGCTCGTGGGTGGCCGACGGCAGCATCGCGTACTCGGCCGTGAGCCAGCCGAGCCCGGATCCCTTGCGCCACCGGGGCACGCCGCCCACCACGGACGCGGCGCAGATCACCTTTGTGCCGCCGAACTCGACGAGCACCGATCCGGCCGGATTGGTCTGAAAGCGGCGGGTGAACCGCACCGCCCGCAGCTCGTCGTCGGCCCTGCCGTCAGCTCGCACCATGACGCGGACACTAGCCGAGCCGGGCGACAGCACCGGCCGCCGCTCAGCCGACGGCGGTCAGGCCGGCGACCGAGCTGATCTCCGGCCCGAGGAAGCGCTGACCGAGCTTGGCGAAGGGCGCCGGATCGCCGGTGGCGAGGAACTCGTGCGGGCCGTGCGGGGTGGGGCCGGGTGCCAGCAGGTCCAGCTCGGTGAGCCGGCGGTAGACGTCCTTGGCCGTCTCCTCGGCGCTGGACACCAGCGTGACGCCGTCCCCCATCACCAGCGAGAGCGCGCCGGTGAGCAGCGGGTAGTGGGTGCAGCCCAGGACGAGCGTGTCCAACCCGGTCCGCTGCAGCGGCCCGAGATAGGCCTGCGCGAGCCCGATGATCTGCCGCCCGGAGGTGATGCCGCGCTCGACGAAGTCCACGAACGACGGGCACGCCACGGCGTGCACCCGCACGCCCGCCGCCGCGTCGAAGGCGTCCTGGTAGGCGCCCGAGGAGATCGTGGCCGTCGTGCCGATGACCCCGACGTCGCCGGTCCTGGTGACCGCGACCGCGCGCCGGACGGCCGGCCTGATCACCTCGACGACCGGCACGTCGTACCGCTCCCTGGCATCGGCCAGGCACGCGGCGGACGCGGTGTTGCAGGCGATGACGAGCATCTTCACCCCGCTCTCGACCAGCCGGTCGGCGATCGCGAGCGCGTGCCGGCGCACCTCGGCGATCGGTAGCGGCCCGTACGGCCCGTTCGCGGTGTCCCCGACGTAGCGCACCCGCTCGCCGGGCAGCTGGTCGATGATCGCGCGGGCGACGGTGAGTCCCCCGACGCCCGAATCGAAGATGCCGATCGGTGCGTCGCCCACGCCGCTGACGGTACCGGCGCCCGGGGCGCCGCGGGCGCAGGTCCGGCCCCGGAGCGTTCCGGCGGGCAGCGGCGATCGAGGAGTGCGGCGGTGCAGGTCGAAATCAGCGGGACGCGTCTACGGTTCGACGTCGGGACGGTGCGCCGGTGTCCGCCTCGGTCAGGCCGCGATGGCCGGTCGCCGGCCCGCGTCGGCACGGCCGACGAGGAAGGCGGCGAGCAGCCCGCCGAGCGCGCCGAACAGGTGCGCCTGCCAGGAGACGGTGACGACGCCGGTGATGTCGGCGACGGCGACGGAGACGATGCCCGTCCAGAACAGGCCGCCCCAGAGGGCCAGGAAGAGGACGCCGACGACGATCTGCAGCCAGGACCGGGAGAAGATGCCGCGCGCGATCAGGAAGGCCAGCCAGCCGAACACCAGGCCGGACGCGCCGACCGTGATCGTGTCCGCCGGCGCGACGAGCCAGACGCCGATGCCGGACACCAGCCAGACGAGCACGGTGACCGCGATGAACTGCCGGATGCCCCAGAGTGCGATGACGGTGCCGAGGACGGCGAGAGGCACGAGGTTGGACAGGAAGTGCGCCCACGAACCGTGCAGGACCGGCCCGGCGAGCACGCCCCACAGGCCCGACCAGTCGCGGGGCTGGATCCCGAACTCGTCGAGGCGATAGCTGGTCATCCAGTTGATCACCTGCAGGATCAGCATGAGCGCGGCGAGCGAGCCGACCACGATCAGCGCCGGCTTGATCCGCTGCTGCACCGGTGGCAGGCCGCCGCGCTTGGCCGGGGTGGCGCCGCCGGCCGGGGTCAACCCGCCGCCGGTTCCGCTCAACGAGGGCATCGGCGTCGGTTGGTACGAGCCGTCGTACGGCTGGGACGCGGGCATCGTCATGGCCCCCAGGCTACTGACGGGGCGGCTCTGGCAGATCAGGGCAAACCCTGGGAAATCCGCTGCCGGCGACCCGTCACGCCCAGAGCTGGCCCTCGAGCCCCTTCGCGGCGTCGGCGTCGTCGCCGGCCTCGTAGACGCCGGTCGACAGGTACTTCCAACCCCCGTCGCAGACCACGAACGCGATGTCGGCCTCGACCCCGTCCCGCACGGCGCGGGCGGCGATGCCGAGCGCGGCGTGCAGGATCGCCCCGGTCGAGATGCCCGCGAAGATGCCCTCCACCTCGAGCAGTTCCCGCGTCCGGCGCACGGCGTCGTCGGGACCCACGGAGAACCTGGAGGTCAGCACGGACGGGTCGTACAGCTCGGGGACGAATCCCTCGTCCAGGTTGCGCAGGCCGTAGACCAGCTCGCCGTAGCGCGGCTCCGCGGCCACGATCGAGATGTCCGGCACCTTCTCGCGCAGGTAGCGGCCGACGCCCATCAGCGTCCCCGTGGTGCCCAGCCCGGCGACGAAGTGGGTGATCGTCGGCAGGTCGGCGAGGAGCTCGGGACCGGTGGTCGCGTAGTGCGCCTCGGCGTTCCCCGGGTTGCCGTACTGGTACAGCATGACCCAGTCGGGGTGGTCCGCGGCGAGCTCCTTGGCCATCGCGACGGCGGCGTTGGAGCCGCCGGCCGCCGGCGAGGAGATGATCTGCGCGCCGTAGGCCCGCAACAGCAGCCGGCGCTCCTCCGAGGTGTTCTCCGGCATCACGCAGATCAGCCGGTAGCCCTTGACCCGGCACACCATGGCGAGCGAGATGCCCGTGTTGCCGCTGGTCGGTTCGATCACCGTGCAGCCCGGCCGGAGCCGGCCCGCCGCCTCCGCGGCCGCCACCATCGCCAGCGCCGGCCGATCCTTGATCGAGCCGGTCGGGTTGCGGTCCTCGAGCTTGGCCCAGAGCCGGACCGACGGGGTCGGCGACAGCCGCGGCAGGCCGACGAGCGGCGTGCCGCCCACGGCGTCGATCAGACTGTCGTACCTGGCCATGGGACCGTCAGCCGCCCGCCGCGGTCGCTCGATCGGCCCCGCCGGCGACGGTTGCCCGGTGGGCGCCTCCGGCGACGGCCGGCAGGATCGTCACGTTGTCGCCCTCGGCGACCGCCGTCTCGAGCCCGCCGGTGAACCGGACGTCCTCGTCGTTGACGTAGATGTTGACGAACCGGTGCAGCGCGCCGTTCTTCACCAGCCGGTCGCCGAGGCCGGTGTACCGGCTGTCGAGGTCGGTGATCACCTCGGCGAGGGTGGAACCGTCTGCGGTGACGGTCTTCTCGCCCTTCGTCACCGGACGCAGGATGGTCGGCACGGACACGGACACGCTCATTCGGGGGTCTCCTCGCGGTGCTGTTTCTGGGATCGGACGGGTCAGGTGGAGGCCGGCGACCGGCCGTCCGCCGCGGGCGCGCCGGCGGCGCCGACTGACTCAACAGGGTCAACGACGGAACCGCCCCGGAGAATTTCCACGTCCTCCTCGCGCACCACCCCGTCGAGGATGCGGTAGGAGCGGAACTCGTGGGTGTCGGGCTCGCGGGTGGAGACCAGGACGTAGTGGGCCTGCGGCTCGCCGGCGTAGGAGATGTCCGTGCGGCTCGGATAGGCCTCGGTCGCGGTGTGCGAGTGGTACACGACCACGATCTCCTCGTCGCGGGCGTCCATGTCGCGGTGGAGCCGCAGCTGCTCGCCGGAGTCGAACCGGTAGAACGTCGGTGACCGCTCGGCGTTGATCATGCGGATCAGCCGGGTCGGCCGGTCGGACCCGGCGGCGCCCGCGATGATGCCGCACGCCTCGTCCGGGTGGTCCGCCCTGGCGTGCGCGACGATCTCGTCCACCATCTCGGCGGGTATCCGCAGCACGCCGACCAGCGTATCCAGCGGGCGGCCGGCGACCCGCATCGACGGGCGCCGCGGCACGGGACGGACGCGACCCGCGGATCAGTCCATCATGGCCGTGACCAGGGAATCCTGGACGGCGGAGAGCCAGCGGTAGGTGGCGAACATCGCAGCGATCGGGTCATCGGACGGGTCGGTGTCGTCGTCGAGCGGCGGCCGTTCCATGTCGTCCTCGGTGATCTCCAGCCGCACCCCGAGCGCGAGCCGCACGTCGTTCAGGGCGCGCATCCAGGCCTCGGCGCTCTCCTGGTCGAGCCGGACCGTGCCCCCGCCGCGGGGCAGCGTGTCGAGCAGCCGGACGGCGGCGGCGTCCTTCATCGCGATGACCTCGGGCTCGTGCAGGACCCGCAGCCCGGACGACAGCTCGTGGTCCTCGGCGTGGAAGTCGGGCAGCAGCCGCGCGACCGCGGGGTCCTCGGGGGGCGTCGGCGGCCCGACGGTCATCCCGGTCAGGGCCGCGAGCGGGTCGGCCGGCGTCTCCGCGCGGCGCTCGGCCAGCAGGTGCCGGACCTGATCGACCAGGTCGGCGATGAGCCTGGCCTCGGTGGACTCGAAGGTGGCGGCGTACTTGCCGAACCGCCGGTGGAACGGGATCACGGGTCAGCTGTCGTGGGCCATCGTGGCCCACAGGCCCGCGGCCTGGAGCTTCGCCACGTCGGCCTCCATCTTCTCCCGCGGTCCCGACGAGACGGTCGCCCGTCCCTTGTGATGCACGTCCAGCATCAACGACTCCGCCTTCGGCCGCGGGTGACCGAGCAGCTTCTGGAACACGTAGGTGACGTACGACATCAGGTTCACCGGGTCGTTCCAGACGATCGTCACCCAGGGACGCTCGGCGGCCGTGTCGGTCTCGGTCACCTCGATGGTGTCCGGCGTGGGCGCCGCGGCGGTGGCGGCGATCACGGGGGCCGCGGTCAGCGTGGCCGCGACCCGGGGCGGCGCGATCCGGGCTCTCGGCCGGGTGACCGCCCGGCGAGTCCAGGGCCGGATCTCGATCCTCGACACACCCCCAGTGTTCCACGCGCGGGTGCTGCCGGCGGACCCGGCGGCGGGCCTGCGTCGTAGGCTTCGCCGATGGGCACTGCGGGCGGTCCGGCCTCGACGGCGCTGCTCACCGATCGGTACGAGCTGACGATGCTGCAGGCGGCGCTGGTCGACGGTGCGGCGGAACGCGGCTGCACGTTCGAACTCTTCGCCCGGCGGTTACCCGCCGGCCGCCGGTACGGCATCGTCGCGGGCATCGGCCGGATCGTGGAGGCCTTGCCGCACTTCGTCTTCGGCGACCCGGAGCTGGCCGCCCTGGAGCCGGTGCTGGACGGCCGGACGCTCGACTACCTGGCCGCGTACACCTTCGACGGCGACATCGACGCCTATCCGGAGGGCGAGCTGTACTTCCCGGGCTCGCCGATCGTCACGATCACCGGCACCTTCGCGTCGGCCGTGGTGCTCGAGACCCTGATGCTGTCGATCATGAACCACGACTGCGCCATCGCGTCGGCCGCCGCCCGCATGTCGTCGGCAGCCGCGGGGCGACCGCTGATCGAGATGGGATCGCGCCGCACACACGAGGAGTCCGCGGTCGCCGCCGCGAGAGCCGCCTACCTGGGCGGCTTCTCGTCCACCTCCAACCTGGAGGCTGGCCGCCGGTACGGCATCCCGACCACCGGGACCGCCGCGCACGCGTTCACGCTGCTGCACGACACCGAGGCCGCCGCGTTCGCCGCCCAGATTGCCTCGTTGGGTGTCGGCACCACGCTGCTGGTCGACACCTACGACATCACCCAGGGCATCGCCACCGCGATCGAGGTGGCCGGCCCGGGACTCGGCGCGGTGCGCATCGACTCGGGCGACCTCGGGGTGCTGGCCCGGCAGGCGCGGGCACAGCTGGACGGGCTGGGCGCGCACGACACCCGCATCGTGCTGTCCGGCGACCTGGACGAGTACGCGATCGCCGCGCTGCGCGCCGAACCGGTGGACGTGTACGGGGTCGGCACGTCGCTGGTCACCGGGTCCGGCGCGCCGACCGCCGGCATGGTCTACAAGCTGGTCGAGGTCGACGGCCGGGCCGTCGAGAAGCGCAGCGAGCAGAAGGGCTCCCACGGCGGGCGCAAGTCGGCGGTGCGGCGACACAAGCGGTCCGGCACGGCCACCGAGGAGATCGTCTACCGGACGGCCGGCCCGGCGCCCGAGATCGGCGACTTCGACCGCGTCCTGCCGGTGCCGGTGGTGCGCGCCGGCAAGCCGTCCGCCGACCTGCCGACGCTCGAGCAGTCGCGCGCGCACCTGGCGACGATGCTGCAGAGCCTGCCCTGGGAGGGGCTGAAGCTCTCGTCGGGCGAGCCCGCGCTGCCCACCACGCTGCTGTGATGCCCGCGCGGACCCGATCGGGAGTGGACCGATGACCAGCAGCCCGAGCGCCGACCATGCCCTGCTCGTGGTCGACATGCAGCACGACTTCGGCGATCCCGGCGGATCCCTGTACGTCCGGGGCGCCGAGGAGATCGTCGAGCCGATCCGGCTGCTCATCGAGGAATGGACCGCCGCGGGCGGCACCGTGATCTACACCCAGGACTGGCATCCGGCCGTGACGCCGCACTTCGCCCGGCACGGTGGACTCTGGCCCGACCACTGCGTGATGGAGGGGCCCGGCGCCGATTTCCTGCCCGGCATCCCCGTCCGCGGACCGGTGATCCGGAAGGGATCCGGCCCGGAGGACGGCTACTCCGGGTTCTCCGTGCTGCACCTGCCGACCGGCACCCACCGCGAGACCGAGCTCTCCACGCTGCTCGACGAGAACGGGATCATGCGGATCACCGTCGTCGGCCTGGCCGGGGACTGGTGCGTGAAGTCCACTGCCATCGACGGGATCCGGCTCGGCTACCAGGTCACGGTGCCGCTGGCGCTGACCCGCTTCGTCGAGCTCGAACCGGGCCACGCGGAGGCCGCCGTCGCCGCGATGCGCGAGGCCGGCGTCACCGTCGTCGGCTGAGCGCTCCGGGAACCCCGCCCGCGCGACGCGATCAGCGGGTGGCGAACGGGCCGGGGATCTCGCCCGATCCGCGGGGCACGAGCCGCACCGGGATGACCACGTCCTTGGCGGGCGAGTCGTCGCCGGCCAGCCGGCGGAAGATCTGCTCCGTCGCGATCCGGCCGATGCTCTGGGGGTCCTGCTCGATCACGGTGAGCGGCGGGTCCACCACCTCGGCCAGGTCGAGGTCGTCGAAGCCGACCACGGCGATCCGCCGGTGCAGCCGTCTCCGCTTGAGCGCGGCCAGCACGCCGACGGCGATCAGATTCTGCGCGGCGAACACCGCGGTCGGCGGGTCGTCGAGCTCGAGCATGCGCGACATCCCGGCCGCCGCTTCGCCTTTGTCCGCCCGACCACGCCATTGCAGCGCCGGGTCAGGGTCGATGCCGGCGTCCTTGAGCGCACGCAGGTAGCCGCGCATGCGTTCGTCCGCCGTGTAGAGGGACGGCCGGTCCCCGAGGAACGCGATCCGCCGGTGCCCATGGGAGATCAGGTGCGTGGTGCCGTCGTGCGCACCCTTGCTGTTGGCGACCCGGACCGCGCTGCAGGCCAGCCTGCGCGGCGGCCGGTCGACGAACACGACGGGCACCCCGCGGTCGATTTCGGGCTGCAGGAACTGGTGGTCCCGACGGCACGACATGATCACCAGCGCATCCACGCCGCGCGCGAGAAGCCGGTAGACCAGGGACTCCTCGCGATCCGGGTCGGCATTCGTGCTGACCGCGAGGACCAGGCTGCCCTGCGCGCTCGCCACCTCCTCGACCGCGCGGTTGAGCGCCGACGCGAACGGATTCGCGATGTCCTCGAGCACCAGTCCGACGGAGGCCGACCGGCCGTCGGAGCGGCGCAGCGCGTGCGCGGCGTCGTTGCGCCGGTAGCCGAGGCTGCGGGCAGCGCGCAGCACCCGATCACGGGTCTCGGGCGAGGCACCGACCTCGTCGTTGATCACCCGGGACACCGACTTCAGGCTGACCCCGGCGGACCGGGCCACGTCGTTCATGGTCGGGCGTCGCAGCCGGTCGACCATGCGCGGTCCCTTCTCTCCTGTCCGCCGCCCGCGCCGACCGGCGAGGGGGCCAACGTCGGCGCTTGTGCGCTCGATACTAGGTGGCGGTGTCTTTCGTCCGGTCGCGCGGTGTCTGTCCCGTTCGCCGGGAGCCGCAGGCCGGGCCCGGCGCGGTCGGAACCCGCGGCCGCCCCGCGGAGCGCGATCGGCACTCCGGCGCATCGACCGCGGCTACGGGAGAATTCCGCGCATGCTGCCCGCTCCCGCCGACGCGCACGCCGCTGCCGACGAGGAGCTGGGTGACGAGCCGGAGCACCGTCGGGAACTGTTCCGGCTCCGGCTGGACCGTTGGTGGTCGGACCTGCACGACGGCCTGTCCGCCGTGTACGAGCCGGGCCAGGTCCACGGACTCGAGCTCCGCCTCACCCGGCTCGCCGCGGTCGCCTACCGCGAGCGCGACCCGGAGCTGGCGACGCTCGACATGCAGCGCACGCTCGACCCGTCGTGGTTCCAGGACGAGGGCATGCTCGGCTACGCCGCGTACACCGAGCGGTTCGCGGGCGCGCTGCAGATCGTCCCCACCACCATCGACTACCTGCGCGAACTCGGGGTCACCTACCTGCACCTGATGCCCCTGCTGCAGCCGAGGGAGGGTGCCAGCGACGGCGGCTACGCGGTGGCCGACTATCGGTCCGTCCGAGCCGATCTCGGAAACTTCGACGACCTGCGGGCGCTGGCCGCCGCGCTCCGCCGCTCGGGCATCAGCCTGGTGATGGACCTGGTGCTGAACCACGTGGCGGCCGAGCACGCGTGGGCCCGGGCCGCGCGGGACGGCGACGCGCGTTATCGCGACTACTTCTACGTGTTCGCCGATCGTGCCGAGCCCGACCGGTTCGAGGCGACCCTGCCGGAGGTCTTCCCGGACTTCGCGCCCGGAAGCTTCAGCCACTCGCCCGAGTTGGACGGCTGGGTGTGGACGACGTTCAACACCTGGCAATGGGACGTCAACTGGGCCAACCCCGACGTCTTCGCCGAGTACGCCGACATCATCCTGTTCCTCGCCAACGCCGGCGTCGAGGTGCTCCGGCTCGATGCGATCGCATTCGTCTGGAAGCGGCTCGGCACCAACTGCCAGAACCAGCCGGAAGTCCACGCCATCACCCAGGCGCTCCGCGCGGTCGCCCGGATCGCCTGCCCGGCCGTGCTCTTCAAGGCCGAGGCGATCGTCGCCCCGCAGGACCTCGTGCACTACCTCGGCCAAGGCGCGCACCACGGCAAGGTCAGCGACATCGCTTACCACAACAGCCTGATGGTGCAGATCTGGTCGATGCTCGCGACGCGGGACGTCACGCTGGCCGCGCACGCGCTGCGCGCGATCCCGCCCGTGCCGTCGTCCACGACGTGGGTCACCTACATCCGCTGCCACGACGACATCGGCTGGGCGATCGACGACGACGACGCAGCCGCCGTCGGCCTGAACGGCTACTGGCACCGCTCGTTCCTGTCCGACTACTACGCCGGGATCCATCCGGGCACGCCCGCGCGCGGCCTCGTGTTCCAGGCGAACCCGGCCACCGGGGACCGCCGGATCAGCGGCAGCGCCGCCAGCCTGGTCGGCCGCGACGCCGCGACCACGCCCGCCGAGATCGACATGGTGGTCGGCCGGATGTTCCTCGCGCACGCGATGATCATGGGTTGGGGCGGCATCCCGGTGATCTGGATGGGCGACGAGCTCGCCACCGTCAACGACCCGGACTGGGCGGACGAGCCCGGGCACGCCGACGACAACCGGTGGGCGCACCGACCTCGGATGAACTGGCAGACGGCCGAGCTGCGACGCGACCCCGCCACCGTGGAGGGCCGGGTGTACGCGGGCATCCGGCACCTGGCCGCCGTGCGCAAGGCGCTGCCGCACCTGGAGGCCACCGTCGCAGCCGAGGTCGCACCCGTCGCCGATCCCGGAATCCTGCCGGTGCTCCGGCGGCATCCCCTCGGACCGTTGCTCGAGCTGTTCAACGTGACCGACTCGTGGCGGCCGTTCCCGGGCCGGCGGCTGGCCGAGCTCGGCCTGTCCGGCGGCGTGGATGCGTTGTCCGGCAACCGCATTCACCCCGGCCCCGACGGCAACGTGTGGCTGCACCCGTACGGGGTGCTCTGGCTCACCCAGGCGGGGTGAACCCGGTCAGGCGGCCGGTCGGCGGCCGATCATCGTGATCGTGCCCGGCGCGACCTCGGTGAAGCCGGCGTCGCGGACGGCGAGCAGCCCTTGCTCCCGCCACGCCGCCGCCTGGTCGGCGAGACCGCCGGCCACCTCGGCCCAGCCCGGGTCTTCGACCCGCCGGATCGTGACCGGATAGCCGGCGTCGCGCCACGCGCCGAGCGCGGCGAGGCCCGCCGCACCGTCGCCCGCCAGCAGCGCGGCCAGGATCATCCCGGCGTGTCCGGACTGCGCCATGGCCTTGCCGACCGTCATCCCGATGCGGGCCGGCACCCAGAGCCGCAGGGCGCCCACCGGTTCGGCGGACGGCTCCGGCGGCCCGTCGACCGGCACATCCGTGCCGCCGACCTGCAGGCGGGAGATCCTGCGGTCCAGCTCGCTGACGAGACCCGGCAGCAGCACCCGGATCTCGGTTCCGGCGTTGCGGAGGGTGATGCCGGGCAGGTCCTGCGCCGCCGCCCAGTGACCGGCACGGGCCCGTCGGGTCACCTTGCGGATGTGGCCGATGCAGTAGTCGCGGATCGCGGGGTACCACTCACCACCCGGATCGGCCCGCGGGTCCAGACAGATCGCCGCGGCGCCGGCCGCGGCTGAGGCGACGGCGCGGTGCCAGGACGGCGGATCGGCGCGCTCCATTCGCAGCACGATCTGCATCGCCCGGACGTCCTCGGCGGCCTCCTCGCGGTCCCGGGCGACGTCCGTCTCGGACAGCCGCAGCCAGTGGTCGTACCGCTCGCGCAGCGGGGCCAGCGCGGCACCCATCGCCGACGGATTCCGCTCGGCGGGCCCGTCGGACGCCGCGCCGGACGGCGGCGAACTCGTCAAGCGGCACCCGGCGGAGCGTGCCGTCGGCGGCGTCGGCCGCCTCGATCTCGTCCCGCGAGATGCCGAGGATGAACAGCACCGGGTCGAGAAACGGCTGGTTCAGCGTGGTGTCGGCGAAGCCGGCGACCAGGGGCTTGGCGTTGAAGGCGATGCCCAGGCCGGCCGCCGAGAGCATGTCGATGTCGTTGGCCCCGTCGCCGACCGCGACCGTCTGGTTCAGCGCGATGCCGGACTCCGCGGCGAACCGGGCCAGCGCGCGCGCCTTGCCCGGGCGGTCGACGATCTCGCCCACGACCCGGCCGGTCAGCCTGCCGTCGACGACCTCGAGGGTGTTGGCGGCGGCGAAGTCCAGCTCGAGGTCCTCGACCAGATGCCGCGTGATCTGGGTGAAACCGCCGGACACGATGCCGCACCGGTATCCGAGGCGTTTCAGCGTGCGCACCGTGGTGCGCGCGCCGGGGGTCAGCACGAGTCCCGCGGCCACCTCGTCCAGCACCGCGGCGTCGAGTCCCGCCAGCATCGCCACCCTGGCCCGCAGCGAGTCGGCGAAGTCGAGCTCGCCGCGCATCGCGGCGGCGGTGATCTCCTCCACCCGCGACCGCGTTCCGGTGTGGTCGGCGAGCATCTCGATCACCTCGCCGGTGATCAGGGTGGAGTCGACGTCGAAGACGATCAGCCGCTTCGCCCGGCGCGCGATGCCCACCCGCTCGACGGCGATGTCCACCCCGGCATCGGCACCGACCTCGACCACGGCGGCCCGCAGCGCCTCGTCATCCGGGGCCAGCACCGTGAGCTCGAGGCCCGTCACCGGGTAGTCCGCGATCCGCTTGATCGACTCGATGTTCACGCCGATCCGGCCGAAGCGCTGCGACAGCATGCCGATGGCGCGCGCCTGGAGCGGCCGGCCCAGCACCACCACGGCATGCGTCGGCGGCCGGCGCCGGCCGTCGCCCGGCGGGTCGATCGAGACCCGGACCGTCATCCCGACGGTGGCCATCGCGTCCTCGACGTCCGCCCGCAGCGCCTCCGGATTCTCCGGCGTGCCGACCAGCACGCCCAGGGTGAGCTGCCCGCGGATGACCGCCTGATCGATGTCGAGGATCTCGACCCGGTGCGAGGCGAGCGCGGTGAACAGCACGCCGGTCACTCCCGGGTGGTCCCCGCCGGTCACCGTGATCAGGACCGAGGACACGGACCCTCCCCGGCGGCGCGATTCCGCGCGCCGTGGTCCGACATCGTCACTGCCCGAACGGAGCGGTCCCCGATCCCGAACCCTGGTCCTCCGGGATCTTCAGGTGCGGGCTGGCCTCGGCCTCGTCGAGCGGCTTCCACCCGCGCTTCGGGTGCGCCTCCTCGCGCATCCGCTCGATCATGTACGGGTGGTGCAGCTCGAACGCCGGGCGCTCCGAGCGGATCCGCGGCAGCGAGAGGAAGTTGTGCCGCGGCGGCGGTGAACTCGTCGCCCACTCCAGCGAGTTGCCGTAGCCCCACGGATCGTCCGCGGTGGTGATCTCGCCGTACCGCCACGACCTGATGACGTTCCAGATGAACGGCAGCGTGGAGGAGCCGAGGACGAAGGCGCCGATCGTGGAGATCGTGTTGAAGACGGTGAACCCGTCCGTCGGCAGGTAGTCGGGGTACCGCCGCGGCATGCCGATGTTGCCCAGCCAGTGCTGGATCAGGAACGTCAGGTGGAAGCCGATGAACGTGGCCCAGAAGTGCAGCTTGCCCGAGCCGTTCGTCCAGGAACCGGCCGGTCATCTTCGGGAACCAGAAGTAGATGCCGGCGTAGGTGGCGAACACGATCGTGCCGAACAGCACGTAGTGGAAGTGCGCCACGACGAAGTACGAGTCGGACACGTGGAAGTCCAGCGCCGGCGCGGCCAGGATGACGCCGGTCAGCCCGCCGAAGAGGAAGGTCACCAGGAACCCCGCGGCGAACAGCATCGGGGTCTCGAAGCTGACCTGGCCCTTCCACATCGTGCCGATCCAGTTGAAGAACTTCAGCCCGGTCGGTATCGCGATGAGGAACGTCATGAAGCTGAAGAACGGCAGCAGCACGGCGCCGGTGGCGAACATGTGGTGCGCCCACACCGCCACCGAGAGCGCCGCGATGCCGAGCAGCGCGTAGACCATGCCCCGATACCCGAACAGGGGTTTTCGGGAGAACACCGGTATGACTTCGGAAATGATCCCGAAGAAGGGCAAGGCGATGATGTACACCTCGGGATGCCCGAAGAACCAGAACAGGTGCTGGTACAGGATCGCCCCGCCGTTGGCGGGATCGAAGACGTGTGAGCCGAAATGCCGGTCGGACGCGAGCCCCAACAGCGCCGCGGTCAGGATCGGGAACGCGACCAGCACCAGCACCGACGTCACCAGGATCGCCCAGGTGAAGATCGGCAGCCGCCACATCGTCATGCCGGGGGCGCGCATGCAGATCACCGTGGTGATCATGTTGACGCCGCCGAGGATGGTGCCCAGACCGGACACCGCGAGGCCCATGATCCACAGGTCGCCGCCGACGCCCGGCGAGTGCTCGACGCCGGACAGCGGCGTGTAGGCGGTCCAGCCGAATGCGGCCGCGCCGTTCGGGGTGAAGAAGCCGGACGTGGAGATGATGGCGCCGAAGAAGTACAGCCAGTAGGAGAACGCGTTCAGCCGGGGGAACGCCACGTCCGGCGCGCCGATCTGCAGCGGCAGCACGAAGTTGGCGAACCCGAACACGATGGCCGTTGCGTAGAACAGCAGCATGATCGTGCCGTGCATGGTGAACAGCTGGTTGTACTGCTCCGGGGAGAGGAACTGCATACCCGGCCGGCCCAGCTCGGCGCGCATGAACAGCGCCATCAGCCCGCCGATCATGAACCAGCTGAACGCGGTGGCGATGTACATGACGCCGAGGACCTTGGGGTCCGTCGTGTGCAGGTACCCCAGGAACTTCGAACCGCGCGGCGACCGGGTGACCGGGTACGGCCGGGTCACCACGGGGCGGGGAGCAACGGCTGTCAAGGTTGACCTCCAGCGGTTCGGCGCGCTCGCGTGTCTCGGGCCCCCCGGTGGGCGCCGCGACGTGTCGAAGCTTAGTCCGACATGCCACTCGTCACCGTGTCAGGGCCGGTGTCGTGGCTTCTTCGTGATCACTGTCCCTGAGTACCCGTTTCGGGGACCGATCGGATGACCCGCCGGCTGGGTTCTCCCGCTGATCCCCCGCGCTCGACTCCGGCGCCGCGCGCATCTGTCCGGGTCAACCCCAGACCAACCAGGACACGACGGCGAGCAGGGGGAACAGCCCCTGCACCGCCGCGGCGCGAACCATCGACGGCCTGTCCGTGACGAGCACGACGGACGCGGCCAGCATCGACCCGGTCGCCAGCACGGCCATGCCCACGCCGGCCCCGGCCGGCCCGGCGGACGCGGAGTAGGACAGGGCGACGCCGAGCAGCGCGCCGATCGCCAGGAAGAGGTTGTAGAAGCCCTGGTTGTAGGCCCAGTCGCGGGCCGCCGGCACGTCCTGCTCGCGCAGACCGAAAACCCGGTGGCCGCTGCGCCGGAAGACGACGGACTCGAGCACGAAGATGTAGACGTGCACCAGCGCCGCGAGTACGACGAAGATCGCGGCAGGGACGGACAGCGACTCCCACATGGGCGGCATTGTCGTCGCCGGCGGCGCCCGCGCAGACGCGACTGGCCCGGCCGCCGCCGATCGATCGGAGAAACTCGTGAGCGCATCGACCGGTGGCCCGCCAGGGCACGCGCCGGATACCGGGGCACGCGCCGAGGAAGCAGAGCGGGTGCGCCGCGCGATCTACCGGCGGTTCGCGGCGACCGGCCGGGCGGCGAGCCGCGCAGAAGCGGCCGCGGACGTCGACCTGGCCGCGGACAGCGTGGACCGGGCGTACGCGGAACTCGCCGCGCAACGGCACATCGTGCTCGGCGAGGACGGCGAGATCGTGCTCGCGCACCCGTTCGCGGCGATCAACCTGCACTTCTCGGTGATGGGCCGGCGCACCCTGTACTGGGGTGGCTGCGCGTGGGACTCCTTCGCCATTCCGCACCTCGTGCCGGACGAACGCAGCGTGCTCGTCGCCACCACCTGCCCGGGCTGCGGCGCGCCGCACGCCTGGACCGTCACGAACGAGCGGCCACCGGCGGGCGACCAGCTCGCGCACTTCCTGGTGCCGACGTCCCGGATCTGGGACGACGTGGTTCACACCTGCGGCAACCAGCGGATCTTCTGCGGTGTCCCGTGCATCGACGGCTGGCTGGCCAGGACCGGGCAGGACCGCGGGTCGGTGTTCGACCTGGGCACGCTCTGGCGGCTCGCCGCGCACTGGTACGAGGGCCGGCTGGACAGCCCGTACCGGCGCCGTGAGCCGGACCAGGCGCACGCCTACTTCGCCGGCGTCGGACTGCGGGGAGCCTTCTGGGGCCTGCCCGACTGACGCGGACCGGCCGGCCGGCGCGCATCGCCGCCGCCGAGCGGGACGTTCTCGGTGAGCCCTCGATGAGGACTCCATGGCCGGCGACGTCACGGCGGCCGGCGACGTCATGGCGGGCGACACGTAGCCGGTGCCGATGCGGAGGCGGCCGAGCCACGCGGTCAGCCGCGACGCCTCGGCCTCCAGGGCGCGCCGCGCGCGGACGGAGACCCGCTCCAGCAACCGCACCCGCACCACGCCCGCCCCGTCCTGCACCCAGCAGCCCACCACCCGGCCGTCGACCCACGCGGTCGTGCCGGCGTTCCCGCGCCCGTCGAAGACCTGATCGCGATGCGGGCCGAGGTAGAAGTCGCGCTGCTGCCACCCCATCACGGTCGGATCGAGCACGGGCAGCAGCGCCACCCACGGGCCGGCGTCGGGCGCCGAGCCACGGCCAACCTTGACATCCACCATCGGCACCGCGCGGCGCACCTCGACGGCGGAGCGGCCGTCCGGCGCATCGGCCAGCACCGCGAGGACCGCGGCTCGCGCGCGGTCGAGCCACTCGTCGCCGTCGTCGGCGATCCCGGCGCTGACCACGTCCCTGGACATCCGGGCGCGCTCGGTTCGCGCGACCCGGGCGGAGGCGCTGGGCCAGGCCGCCGGCAGCAGGTCGCGGGGGAAGACGAACAGGGTGCGCCGCATGGCCAGCTGCTTCACCAGGGTTCGGTCGCCGTAGAGCGCCCGGTCGACGTCGGCGACCCGCATGTCGCCGACCCGCGACCAGGAGGACAGGTACACGGTCGCCGGCTCGGTGGCGTGCAGCACCGTCATCGCGGCCGCCGCGGCCTCCGGGGAGCCGACGCGGAACGCCGGGGCCACCGCGTGCCGGACGGCCAGCCGGGCGCGGCGCTCATCGGTGGACACGTGGCGCACCGGGACACCCTGACAGAAGGGGCGGACACGACGGTCGAGGACAGCCCGCGTCGGCACGGCGCGACGGGCCGCTGGACGTACACAAACGGCCGCGACTCGTTCGACTTCCGGCCGTCACGTCGGTGGAGCTGAGGGGACTCGAACCCCTGACCCCAACACTGCCAGTGTTGTGCGCTACCAGCTGCGCCACAGCCCCAACGTGCCCGGCCAGGTTACCAAGACCGGGGGACGCCGCCTAATCAGCCGGCTCGCCCGCGGGCGGTGCCCACGCCCCGGTCGCCGGACGAGATTTCAGCCGGCGACGCCGCTCGCGTCACGGCGTCGCCGGCGGTGGCCGACGCGGATCACAGCGTGCCGACCAGCTGCGTCAGCCAGTCGACCGGGAGGCTGATGGGCGCACCGTCCTTGAGCACCGACGGCGTCCCGACCTGCCCCCCGGTGGCGGTCGACAGCGCCTGCTGCGAGGCCTGCGCGGCCGTCGCGGCGGCCGGCACGCCGGAGCCCGAGCTGATGCAGTCCGCGGCCGCGGACGAGGCGCCGCCCGCGGTCGCGAGGTCCGCGAGCTGCTGGTTGGACAGGTCGGACGAGCCGCCCTCGGCGGGCTGGGTGCCCTGCTCGTACAACTTCTCCTTGAACGTCAGGTAGACGCCCGGGTCGCTGCCGCTGTTCTGCGCCACGCAGACCGTCGCCGCGATGGCCCTCGTCGAGTAGTCACCTGAGGCCGACTGCGGATTCAGGAAGTTCAGCATGTGCACGTTGACGATCAGCTTGCCGTCGTCGACGGCCTGGTTGATCTGCTGGCCGAACTGCTGCTCGAACTGGGCGCAGGCCGGGCAGAGCGGGTCCTCGAACATGTCGATGGTGACGGCACCGGAGGACGGCTGCGGGTTCGACACGGTGACGACGCCGTTCTGCACGGTCGCCACCGACTTCGTCGACGGCCCGTATCCCTCGCCCTGCACCGCGGTCTCCCGCTTGTTCAGGATCAGGCCGAAGACGATCACCGCCGCGATCAGCGCGATGGCGACCCCGCCGATGATCAGCTGGGTGCGGTTGCTGCTGCTCGACTTGCGGGCCTGCGCGACGGAGGAACGGGCGATCGGCTTGCCGGGACGCTGCTGCGTCTTGTTCTTCGGGGCGTTCTTCGGGGGGCTCTTCTGGGCGCTGGTCGGGGCGTTCTTCTGGGCGCCCTGCCCGCCCGGAGAGCCGCTCGACGCCGTGCCCGACCGCCCGCCCGGCGCGCCGCCGCCCGCGGAGTCGCCGCCCTGTCCGTCCGGGCGCGGCGTGCGCGGCTTCCCGCCCTTGCTGTTCGCCACCGGGCGATCCTCCTCGATGCACCGGGCGCTCGGCCCGTGGTTCGCGGGTGCCCGGCTCCGACCGGTCGGCGCTGGCCCGCCTTCTACTATGCCGGGTCGGCGACCCGGCGGCGGACCAGTCGATCGATCGACAGCGGGGTGTCCGGACGCCAGATGAGGAAGGCGGCGAGGGCAAGGAACCCGACGTCGCGGATGATCTCCGCGGCGTACGCGGTCTCCCCGGGGGCGATGGTTCCCCCGCCGCCGAAGCACCCGCAATCGATGGACAGGCCGCGTGCGGCCGCCGAGATCACCCCGCCGATGAAGATCACCAGCACCACGGCGGAGAGCACCGCGGCCAGTCGGGTGGCCAGTCCGAGGATCAGCAGCAGGCCGAGCGCGATCTCCAGGAACGGCAGCACCGCCGCGACCGGCTCCACCAGCGACTCCGGCAGCAGGTCGTAGGCCCGGACGGCGACGATGGTCTCCCGCGGGTTCATCGCCTTCGGAACGCCGGACAGCAACCAGACGGCGCCCAGGCCCAGCCGGACGAGCAGCCCGAGGACGTCCAGCACGACGGCGCGGGTTCCCGGACCGGGCTCGGCGGTGGTGTCCTCGGTGCTCACGTCAGCCGCCGGTGGGCGCCGTGGGAACCGGCGAGGATGCGGTCGCCGGCGGGGTGACGACGGTCTGATAGAGCAGGTCGACCACGGCGGCGAGCGCCGGTCCCGGCTGGCCCGTCTGCTGGTCCGCCTGGCCCGGGATCTGGATCAGCACGCGGCTGCCGATCGGCACCCCGACCAACCCGGCGAAGGGGTTGGTCGCCGCGACCGGCAGCTGCTCGGGCCCCTGCCCCGGCGTCGTCGTGGTCGGATCGGGCGGGTTCGGCCAGGTGTTGCCGCCCGGCTCGCCGGTGAAGGCGACCGCCGTGTACTGGACCAGCACCTGGCCCTCCTGGACCGGGTCGCCGGTGCCGGTGGCGAGCACGGTGATGCTGGGCGCCGTCGGCTCCGTGGTGCCCGGCGGGATGGTGATGGTCGGGGCGGCCCCGAGGGCGCCCGCGACCTGCGCCCCCGTCGCCGGCGCGGGCTGCGGCGCCGCATCGGTCTGGCCGCCGGCGTCCTTGCCGATCGCCTGCACGATGTCGATCACGAAGACCAGGGTGTCGTCGCCCGTGACGCTGATGCCCGGGTTGCCGGCGGCGCCGTAGCCGTCTGCCGGCGGCAGGCTGAGCATCACCCGACTGCCGACGGGCACCCCGACCAGCCCGACGTCCCAGCCGGGAACGACCGCGCCGACGCCGATCTGGAACGGGCTGGGCGAGCCGCGGTCGTAGGAGTTGTCGAAGACGTCGCCGCCCCACTTCTGCCCGACGTAGTTGGTGATGAGCCAGTCGCCGGACTGCGTGAGCGGCCCGGTGCCCTCCGACAGGATCACCCGCTGCAGGCTCGGCGGCGGTGGGGTCGAGGGGAAGGTGAGCGTCGGCTTCTCACCGAACGCTCCCGTCGCCGTGGGCAGCTGGTCCGCCGGGACCGGGTCGGCGACGGCGGTGGCCGGCGGAACCTCCGGGCCCAGCGTGGCCGCCGGGCTCACCGAGCTGGTCCCGGTGGTCGGCGACGGGTCGCCGGACGACGAGCACCCCGCCAGGAGCACGAGCGGGACTATCCCCATCAGGCAGGCAAGCAGAGCGCGCAGGCGCATCGTTTCGGATCCTCGGAGTCGGCCGGTTCTGGAACATGGGTCGGTCACCACGACCAGCGATCGCGGCGATCCTGCGGGCCCCGCGGGCGAACCCGGGGACAACCAACCCGTCACCCTACGCAAGCGAGCTGTCCGCCCGATGCACGTCGGCTGCGGATTCCGCCGCAGCACGCGTGCGCGGCGCGCGAGCGCGCCCGTCGCTGATCGGGACAGACCGACCCCTAACCTGATCCCGTGGCCCCCTCCGCCCGCGTTTTCGTTGCCCAGTTGGCGGGGTTGCCGGTATTCGGCCCGAGCGGCGAATCCATCGGCAAGGTGCGCGACATCGTGGTCGCCATGCGCCTGGACCGCAAGCCGCCGCGAGTGCTCGGGCTCGTGGTCGAGCTGCCGACGCGGCGGCCGATCTTCGTGCCGATGCTGCGGGTGCGGCAGCCTGGAGTCGCATGCCGTCGCGCTGGCCACCGGTTCCGTCAGCCTGCGCCGGTTCGAGCAGCGCACCCTCGAGCTACGGCTGATCGGCCAGCTGCTCGGCACCAGGGTGCAGCTCGGCACCACGGCCAGCTCCGCGGTGGTCGTGGACGCGGCGATGGAGCGCACCCGCACCCGGGACTGGCTCGTCTCCCGCCTCGCCGTCCGCGAGCGGACCAGGCCGATGGTCCGCCGGGCACCGGTGCAGGTGGTCGGCTGGACCGACGTCCGCGGGCTGGACCCGGCGCAGCTCACCGGGCAGGCGATCCGCGGGGCGCAGCAGGTGCTCTCGTCGTTCGAGGGCCTGCGGGCCGCGGATGCCGCGAGCATCCTGCGCGACCTGGACGTGCAGCTGCGCTACGAGGTGGCCGACGCCCTCGACGACGACCGGCTCGCCGACGTCATCCAGGAGCTGTCCGAGGAGGACCAGATGGAGCTGCTGGCCCATCTGGACGACGCGCGCGCCGCGGACGTGCTCGAGGCGATGGACCCGGACGACGCCGCCGACCTGCTCGGCGAGCTGCCCGATCCCATCAAGGAGCGGCTGCTCGAGCTGATGGAGCCGGAGGAGTCGGCCCCGGTGCGGCGGCTGCTGCAGTACAGCGCCGACACCGCGGGCGGGCTGATGACGCCCGAGCCGGTGGTGCTCACCCCGGACGCGACCATCGCCGAGGCGCTCGCCCGGGTCCGGTCCCCCGACCTCACGCCCGCGCTCGCGTCGATGGTGTTCGTCAGCCGGCCGCCGTCGGCGACCCCGACCGGCCGGTACCTGGGCTGCGTACACACCCAGCGGCTGCTCCGCGAGCCGCCGTTCGAGCTGGTCGCCGGCGCGCTCGACGCCGAGATGGCGCGGCTGTCGCCGCACGCCGCGCTCGGCGACGTGACCCGGTTCTTCGCGTCGTACAACCTGGTCTGCGCGCCCGTGGTCGACGACGAGGACCATCTGCTCGGCGCCGTCACGGTCGACGACGTGCTCGATCACCTGCTGCCCGACAACTGGCGTGAGGAGGGTGTGGACGATGGCTGACGCCCCGCCCCGCCGGCGACTGGACCAGCCGCGCGGCGGGAGCCGGTTCTCGGTCGACTTCGACCCAGAGACCTTCGGCCGGCTCTCCGAGAACCTGGCCCGTTTCCTCGGGACCGGCACCTTCCTCTTCTGGCAGACGCTGATCGTCATCATCTGGATCACGCTGAACCTGTTCGCCGTGGGGCTGCGCTGGGACCCGTACCCCTTCATCCTGCTGAACCTGGCGTTCTCCACCCAGGCGGCCTACGCCGCGCCGCTGATCCTGCTGGCGCAGAACCGGCAGGACGACCGCGACCGGATCACCCTGGACGAGGACCGGGCCAGGTCCGCGCAGACCAAGGCGGACACCGAGTTCCTGGCGCGCGAGCTGGCCGCGCTGCGGGTGGCCATCGGCGAGGTGGCCACCCGCGACTACCTGCGTGGCGAGCTGGATCGGCTGCGCGAGGACATGGAGGCGATGACCGCCGATCCGTCCGCGCCGCCGTCGACCGCCAAGCGGCGGCCCGACAAGAGCATGAAGTCCCGGCCGAAGAAGTCGACCTGACTCTCGCACCGGGCCCGAACACGGCCGCCGCCGGGAGAGCGTCCTCGCGCAGGGGTCGAACCCGGAGAACGAGGAACGCCCCGCCGGTCGGGCGGGGCGTTCCCTTCGTGCTGTGGAGGTGGCGGGAATTGAACCCGCGTCCAGCGTTGCGTTGTGAGGACTTCTCCGGGCGCAGTCCGCGTCGTCCCTACTCGACCTCACCAGTCATGCGAACGTGCTGGTGCGACAGGCCCAGTCGCTGTGAGATGTCCCTCCGGGCCCCGCGACCGGGCCCTTCGGTGATCCTCCTAGCTGGCGCCAGGATCCGGAGCGGAGGCCCTCCGGTCTGACGGACTACTTACTCGCTCAGGCGGCGAGGGCGTAGTCGCGCTGACTGTTGTCGGCGCTTGATTTTTTTGCGACGGGTGGTTAACGAGCTCATCGTCGCCTTCCTCGGCCCGCTTCTCCTCACTCGACATCCACTGTCGAAACCGATCACCCCCGGGTCGGTGGTGACGCCCAGCCCGATTCCAGCGGCTCGGCACCGTCAGGTTCAACGGCTCGACCAGTGTACGTGTTCCCGGATGCGGTGCCGCGGCTTTTCGCGGCGCCCGGCCCGTTACGCCGCCCGGCACGCCTCCTGCCCCGGCATCAGCACTCCGATGACCAGCATCGCCGCCCCGCACGGCCGCCGTCGTCCCACGGGGAGCGGGCGTCCCCGCGGCCGAGTGCCGCCCGCAGAGCCCGCGCGTCGGCGCCGGACAGCTCCGCGCACGAGACGGCGTCGTCCTCGCGCGGGAAGTACTCCGCGATCCGATCGGCCAGCGGCCAGGCGAGGACATCCAGCGTGGCGTCCGGGGTCGCGTTTCGGAACCAGGTGACCCGTAGCCGGTCCGGGATCCAGCGCCGATCGCTCCGTCATCGCCCCGGCGAGCCCGTCGATGGTCGCCGACAGCCGGCCGCGGGCCGCGGCCTGTGCACGGCTCGACGTACTCGTCGCCCAGCCCGAGCGCGTACGCGGAGATGGTGAGCGGCTCTGCCCCGCGCGTCCGGCCAGACGTACACCCGGGTGGTGCCCTGATCGGAGATCGCCGGGTCGCCCATGTCCTCACCGGCGAGGTCGACGAGCCGGGCGACGGCATCGTCGAGCACGCAGTCGTCAATCCGGCCGATGGTCAGTGCCGGCAGCGGCTCGTCGTGAGCGCCCGCGTCCTCGGAGCGGAGCACCGTTCCGTCCTCGTACACCGTCAGGTACAGCGGCGAGGTGTGCGAGCTCGCGATCCACATGTTGAGGCCGACGTCGACGGCGATCACCCGCCGGCCGGCCGGCGCCTCCGACTCCTCCGTCGGCGGGTCGGACGGCGGGGCGGGCGCCGCCGGCGCAACCGCCGGCAGGCACGAGGGCTCCCCCGGCGACCCGGTACCCGCCACCGCCGTCGCGCATCCGGTCAGCGCGACGAGTGCCGCCGCGACCGTTCCCCACCCGAGCAGAGTTCGTGCTGTTCCCATGCCCAGCAGACGGGCGAAGCCGCTGTCCGCGTTGCACGGACCGCGCGGCGCGCACTGGGATCAGCGCCGCATGCCCTTGGCCCGGCGGCCGGCGTAGCGCGCGATCTCCCGATCGGCATCCCGCTTGGCCAGCGTCTGGCGCTTGTCGTAGGTCCGCTTGCCCCGGCCGAGGCCGAGCTCGACCTTGGCCTTGCCGTCCCGGAAGTACACGGACAGCGGCACGAGCGCGAGGCCGCCCTCGCGGAGCTGCGACGCGCAGCCGGTCGATCTCGCCGCGGTGCAGGAGCAGCTTGCGGGCGCGGCGCGGCGCGTGATTCGTCCAGGTGCCCTCGAAGTACTCGGCGATGTGCACGTTGCGCAGCCAGATCTCGTCGTCGCTGACCGTGGCGTAGCCGTCGACCAGCGACACCCGGCCCGCACGCATCGATTTCACCTCGGTACCGGTGAGAGCGATGCCCGCCTCGAAGGTGTCGAGGATCTCGTAGTCGTGGCGCGCCTTGCGGTTGCTGGCAACCAGCGACCGGCCCGTCGGGCGGTTGCTGCTGCTGGTCTGCGGTCTGGTTGCCATGGCCCGTCCAGGGTAGTCGGCCGCTGCCACCGGTTTCCCGCTCGCCGGACTCCCCGCGCCCTCGGCATCGCCCTGAGGCCGCCGGGCTCCCGAACCGAACCCGTATGACCGTCGGTGCTCTCGTATGACGCAATTGCGTCATACGAGAGTCATCGCGGTCATACGGGCTCGGGTGGTGGGCAGCGGCGGGGCGGCCGAGCCGCGAACGCGCAGCTACAAGCAGCTACAAGCAGCTACAAGCGGACGTACAGCCGCAGGGTGACGTAGGCGGAGACGGCCGCGAGACCGGCGCCGATGGCGACCAGGATCGGTGACACCCAGACCAGCGTCGCGCCGTCGATCTCGGGCAGGATGCCCGATCTGATCACCGGGCCCAGCGCCCGGTCGACGAACAGGTATTTCGCCGCGACGAGTCCGCCGATGGCCAGCAGCGAGCCGATGACGCCCGCCAGCACGGCCTCGATCATGAACGGCAACTGGGTGCGCCATCTGGACGCGCCGACGAGCCGCATGATCGAGGTCTCCGTGCGTCTCGTGTAGGCGGCGACCTGCACCATGTTCGAGATCAGCAGCAGGGCCGCGAGCGCCTGGATGAGCGCGACGATGATGGTGGCGTTGCGGATCCCGTTGAGCAGGCTGAACAGCCGGTCCAGGAACGCGCTCTGGTCGGCGACGGACTGCACCCCGGGCTGCCCGGTGAACTGCTCGGCGATCACCCGGTACCGCTGCGGGTCGTACAGCTTCACGTGGAACGACGCGGAAAGCGCCTCCGGCGTGCCGATCTCCAGCAGTTCCGGTTGCCCCGCGAACTGCTGCTGGTACCGCTCGTAAGCGGCCGCCTGGCTCTCGAACTCGATCGTCTCCACGTCCGAGTTCGCCTGCAGCGCCTCGTTGATGTCCTGGCACGGCGACTGCCGGCAGTCGGGGTCCAGCGCCGACTGGTCCGGCGTGAGGTAGATGGTGACCTCGACGCGGTCGCCGTAGACGTCGCGCATCTGGTCGGTGAGCCTGGCGATGATCAGGCCGCCGCCGAGCAGACCCAGCGAGATCGCCGTCGTCAGGATCATCGCGATGGTCATGGTGATGTTGCGGCGAAACCCGGTCAGGACTTCGCTGAAGATGAATCCGGCGCGCATCAAGTTCCTCTCGGCGGCTGTCGGTCCGTCGCTGACTTCGTCAGCGGCCGACGCCGTAGACGCCGCGAGCCTCGTCCCGAACGACCTTGCCCAGGTGCAGTTCGATGACGCGGCGGCGCATGGAGTCGACGATCGTGTTGTCGTGGGTGGCCATCAGCACGGTCGTGCCGGTTCGGTTGATGCGCTCCAGCAGCAGCATGATGTCGGCGCTGGTGTCCGGGTCGAGGTTGCCCGTCGGCTCGTCGGCCAGCAGCAGCAAGGGCCGGTTGACGAACGCGCGGGCGATCGCCACGCGCTGCTGCTCGCCACCGGACAGCTCGTGCGGGAGCCGCTTGGACTTGCCCTCGAGGCCGACCATCTCGAGCACCTCGGGCACGACCTGCCTGATCGACGCCCTCGAACGGCCGATCACCTCGAGGGCGAAGCCGACGTTCTGCTCCACGCTGCGGTTGGTGAGCAGCCGGAAGTCCTGGAACACGCACCCGAGCCGCCTGCGGTGCTGCGCGATCTTGGACCGGCGCATGTGCACCAGGTCCTCGCCGCCGACCTCCAGAGTGCCGCTGCTCGGCGTCTCCTCGCGCAACAGCAGGCGCAGGAACGTCGACTTCCCGGAACCGGACGGGCCGATGAGGAAGGCGAATTCGCCCTTGTCGATGGCCACGGTGACGTCTTCGAGCGCCGGTCGGGCGGACGCCTTGTAGCTCTTGGACACTTTGGACGAATGAATCACAACGCCGGAGTGTAAACGCTCAAGTGTTATGCCCCTGTGATCTTCGCGCTCCGACGCGCGATTTGACCAGCGGGAACGCCGTCAGAGCGCGAACCGGCCACCCGGACCGGTGCGCAGGTCGAGTCCGACTCACCCGTTCAGCAGCGTCAGCACTCGACGGTGCAGGAGGCCGTTGGTTGCGAGCGCGCTGTCCGAATTGCCGCCGGACGGCTGACCGTCGATGCCGGTCACCACGCCGCCGGCCTCGGTGACGATCGGGACGATCGCGGCGACGTCCCAGAGGGAGAGCTCCGGCTCGGCGGCGATGTCCACCGCACCCTCCGCCACCAGCATGTACGAGTAGAAATCGCCGTACGCCCTCGACCGCCAGCAGGACTCGCACAGCGTGTCGAAGGCGCCGATCCGCCCGGCCGAGCGCCACTCCGCACGGTCGGAGTAACTGATCGAGGCGTCGGCGATGTCGGACACGCCCGACACGTGGCACTCGCGCGCGGGCCACTGACCGAAACGGGTGAAAGCCCCGCCACCCGCGCCGGCCCACCAGCGGCGCTCGAGCGCCGGCGCGGAAACCACGCCCACCGAGATGCGGCCGTCGTCGATCAGCGCGATGAGGGTCGCCCAGACGGGCACGCCCCGGACGAAGTTCTTGGTGCCGTCGATCGGGTCGATGATCCACTTGCGCCCGGCGCCCTTGACCGAGCCGCCGAACTCCTCGCCGAGGATCGCGTCCTCGCCCCGCTCGTCCGCCAGCACGCCGCGCAGGGCCTCCTCGACCGCCAGGTCCGCGTCCGACACCGGGGTCAGGTCGGGCTTGGCGGTCACGCGCAGGTTGTCGGCGCCGAACCGGGGCAGGCTGAGCGCATCGGCCCGGTCGGCGAGGCGCAGCGCGAGCGCCAGGTCCTGGTCGACCGGCCAGGAGGGTGGCGGCGCGGTCCGCGGGTCCTGATCGGGCATTCGGAAAGCCTAGGACCCGGCTCCCGGCTCCGTCGCGACCGGACCGCTTCTCAGCCTCGCCGTGTCGGAGCACACTGCGGAGATGGGCGGTGGCTCGGGCGCGCCGCCGGGCGCCGGCCCCGGCGGTGCGGCGCCGACCGTCGCGGAGCTGCTCGCGACCGCCGAGTCCGTCGAGCCGGTCACCGACCAGCCGGGCAGGAGTGGCGCCGCCCTCTTCCGGGTGCGGCGGGGGGACGACCACCTCGTGCTGAAGTACCTCGATCCCGCGCGGGACTGGACCGTGCGGGCGGCCGGGGTGATCGGGGCGCCGACCTGGCCGCTGTGGTCCAGGGGCGTGCTCGACCGGCTGCCCGGAGTTCTGCTCGACCCGACCGTGGCGGTCACCGTGGAGCGCACGGCCTCCGGCCCCGGCTGGCGGACCGCCGTGCTGATGCGCGACGTCGCCGCCGCGCTCATCCCGTCGACCGACGACCCGATCCCGACCGGCACGAACACCCAGCTGCTGACGCACATGGCGGCGATGCACGCCGCCTTCTGGGCCGCCGGGCCGGAGATCGACGTGGTGCCGCCGATGCACCGCTACCTGGAGCTGTCGCCGTGGACCGCGCAGACGGAGGCGCGCCTCGGTGCTCCGTCGCTCGTGCCGGATCTGATCGCGCGCGGCTGGCCGCTGCTGGCCGAGGTCGCACCCGCGGCCGCGGCCGCGGTGCTGCCGCTCGCCTGGGATCCGGGGCCGCTGGTCGCCGCGCTCGACGAGACGCCGCAGACCCTCGTGCACGGCTGCTGGAAGCTGGACAACCTCGGCGTGGTCGACGGCGTGGTCGACGGCGTGGTCGACGGCGTGGTCGACGGCGTGGTCGACGGCGTGGACGACGGCCCGGGAGGCGCGCGCACCGTGGTGCTCGACTGGGAGACCTCCGGCCGCGGCAGCGCGCTGACCGACCTCGCCTGGTATCTCGCGATCAACTGCCGGCGGATGCCCGTGGCCAAGGAGGCGGCGATCGAGACCTACCGAGCCGCGTTGGAGGCCGCCGGCGTCGACACCGGGCCGTGGTGGGAACGCCAGCTCGCGCTGTGCCTTCTCGGCGGGCTCGTCCAGTTCGGCTGGGAGAAGGCGCTCGGCGGCTACGACGACGAGCTGGCCTGGTGGGAGGAGCGCGCGGTCGCGGGCGCGCGCCTGCTCGCGTGAGCCCGCCGGAGTCCTTCGCGGGTCGCCGCCGCCTCAAGCTGGTCGAGCGACGCGGCCGACGGCTGGCTGGCCGGACCCGAGCGGGTGTACCGCCGGTTCGCCGCGACGATGATCGCCTGCGCGCCGAGACCCGTTGCCGGCGAACGGGTACTGGATCTCGGGGCGGGCACCGGGGTGGTCGGCCGGGCCGCTCTCGAGGCGGGCGCGAGGTGGCTGCTCGCGGTCGACCTCTCGCGCGCGATGCTGCGCGGCGCGCGCCGCGCCGGCGACGGGCGCGCCGCCGCGCCCGTGGTGGCCGACTGCTCCAGCCTGCCGATCCGGTCGGGATCGATCGGCGTGGTGCTCGCGGGCTGCTGCCTCGGTCACCTGCCCGACCCGGCGTCCGGGCTGCGCGAGGCGCGACGCGTCGGCCGCACGCTCGTCGCCACGGCGTTCCTCGCCGGATGGAGCCATCCGGCGAAGGCGGCCACCGACGACGCCCTGCGGGCGCACGGGTACGAGCCGCCGGCCTGGTACGTCAGGCTCAAGCACGAGACCGAGCCGCTGGTCGACGATCCCGGCTCGTTCCGCGCGCTCGCCGGCGCCGCCGGCTGGACCTCGGTCGAGGTGGCGGTGCACGACGTCGCCACCGGCCTTCGGTCCGCCGCGGAGCTGGCGTCATGGCGGCTCGGCATGGCCCATGTCGCGCCCTGGTTCGCCTCGCTCGACCCGGCCGCCCGCGCGGCGGCCCGGCGCGACGCCGAGGCAGCCGTCGCCGGTGCGCCGGAGCCGGTGGTGCCGCTGGTCGTGCTGACCGCCCGCTGAGCGCCCGCTGACGGTCCGTTGGCGGGCTCGTCCCCCCTCGTGTATACCTCGTTGCCGTTAGTAGCCCTCGAACTCATACCACACCGCCTCATACGCCCCACCCACCCGACTGGGCGTCCTGTCGCCGACTCGGGTCGGGCGCCAGACGGCGGCCGGCCTGTGCACAGATTTCCGATTCTCCTCGGGCGCGCGGAAACTGCCTGCTCTCTCGTTTCTTGGTTCGCTCACCGCCGGGTGCGCCGCTCGTTCCGCGCTGAACGAGCGGCGTCCTCGTGGGTCAGACCTTTCGCACCCACGCCCTCGACCAGGACGCGCAACGTCAGCGCATCACCTGGGATGACTGAGAGAGGTCGAACCGGGTCCGTCGCTGGGGCGGCATCTTGCGCGACTCTGACAAGACCGAGGTCGCACGGCGACGGGACGCCGGGAGGGGAAGCGAGAAGTGCTCTCGGTCCGTCATTCTCGAGTTCTCGCGAGATTTGCGTTCGTGCGGTTCGGTCCGGTGTCGGCGACGAACCGTTGCCGGGCTGCGCGTCCCTCAGCGTTCATCGGCCGAACGTTCCGTCTTCCTTGCCGAGGCACGCCTCGATGTCGTTCGCGCGGTATCCCTCCCAGAAACCACTCGATCCGCTCCGCGCCGGTTCGCCGACCGGCTCGGTGGCGATCGTCTACTCCGAACAGGACGTCCCCACGCGAGCGCCACGATCCGGCGTTTCACCATCCCGCCGCGAGCAAGAGCAGACCGAATCCCACGCAGTCACGATCGGGATCCAGAACGCCAGCCAGTACTTCCGCGTCGGCGCCCGCATCTGCCGCGCCCTGTTCGAGTGGATCGCCGCCGGGATCGCACCGAAGATCCCGAACAGCAGAGTGATCACCAACGTCAGGCGATCGTCGGCGGCCGCAGCCAGCCCTCCGGCACCGGCATGTACTGCGGCACCGGCGGCGGGGGCGTGTATCTCGGCGGTCGCTGCGCCTCGTACCGAACCTGCTGCGGTGCTCCGGCCGAACCGTACGGCTGGCCCTGGGTCCGGGCCGGGAACTGCTCGAAGCTCTGCTCGGGGCGGTCATCACGCATCCGCCTGTTGCGCCAGCGCACCGACCACCAGCACGATGCCGGCGATGATCACAACACTGGTGACGCGTGCGCCGTCGGGCCGGATGGGCTTGGCGACCACGGTGGGCTTGGACTCGGTCACTTCGATACCCCCGCCAGGATCAGCAGGGACAGGATGACGCAGCAGGCCAACCCGGCGACGAACGCGCCGACGTAGTTGCTGGTGTCCTCCTGGCCCGCGCGGCGCGCTTCCCCACTGTGCATCAGCATCGGGACCAGCCCGAAGATGCCGAACAGCAAGGAGATCCAGAACGTGGTCGCGGCACCGGGGAACTCCGGGCGCCTCGTGTCGATCGTGGCCTGGACGTCGGACGGGACGAACTTGGCCGGGGTGGGGATGTGCTCGCTCACGGGAGATCACGCTCGAAGATCGACTCGGTCAGTTTGTCCAGCGCGCCTGTGTCGACGTTGGCGGCGGAGTCGGTCTTCTCGTCCCACTTGTCCCAGTCGACGAGCAGGTCGCCCGCGCTGATCATCTCGGCGGTGACTCCGGCCCGGTGAACATGGAATCGGTATCGTCGCTGCCTTTGGTGCTGATGGCGCCGACGGCCGGTGCGGCGCCGCCGATCAGGCCGTTGTGCAGAGCGCTGCTGCTGCGACGCGGTGCCGGTTCAGGAATAGCCTCGACCTCGCGGGTCAGAAGGGTGTCGGTCACGGGCTCTATCTCTCTGAGTTGACTACTTAATAGGGCAGCTCGGCCGACGTCGATCGGCTGAGGTACATCAGGGCGGAATGACAGACGGCTCCGTCTCGGTTGCACCACGGAGGTCGGCGGTGTCGCACGTGCGTCGTCGCCTGCGGCCGAGGCACGCATCTGTCAGACCCCCGTCGGCCGCGACTCCGTGTCAGCGACTCAATGCCGAATGCAGAGTGAGGTCGCCGCAATGCATCTCACCCGCCGGCGGGACGAGTTCACTCCGGCGCCTCAGTGGCGTGCGCCAGCGCTCCATCGTGTCTGGCCGGCTGAGCCCACGTCATCCACCCACCCCGCAAGCAGACGTTCCCGCCGATCGTCACGTCATCCGCTGGCGACCTTGGGACCGCCGCAACTTGCTCGTTCCTGCTGAACAAGGTCTGGACGTCACGCTTGTCGAGGCGCGCCGAGCTGGCGTCGAGCGTGGGTCCACACCGTTGGCCAACGTGATTGACTCCCGGCGCGCGGCGATGTTGGCCGCGTCTTTGGTGGTGGTCTGGTAGTACCTGCTTCCTGATGTGGTGGTGTCGATGCCCCCGCAACTCCGTCACACCTAACTTTGAGTGCACCACTATCGTTTGTCTATGAGATTGTTATGCGAGTGCCATAACCACTCTCTCGGGTCTCAGTGCTACGGTCCGACTCATGCCGCGCCCCTATGCCGACCCGGTGGAGATCGTGACCGCGCCGATCCCCGCCCAGTCCCCCTTCATCCCCATCGACGCCAGGATCGTGGTCGGGGCCGTCGCACCGGCATCCCCCGACCCGATCCCGATCGTCCTGCTACCAGGTTTCGAGTACCGGATGCGCGAGTGGCGACACCCGCAAACCCACGCGATCCACTGGCGACTCGAGCGCAGAAAGTCCACTTCCTATGGCGAGAGCGACGAGTAGGCCCACCGAACGCCAGCGGTGATTCGTACCCGTCGCTCGCTCGTGGAATTCCTCAGCGGCAACCGGGCCGGGCATCCGGTGAACGCCGGCGGGGCGGCCGGCTGTGCACCGATTCCTGGTTTTCGTCGGGCACGCGTTACCGTCACGGTCGCCCACGCCGACCGGCGGCCGGTGCACAGGAATCGGCAAGGAGGAAGCATGGCGCCGACCGCGACCGAGCACATCCACGACGAGGTGCGCGAACTCATCCGCCGGCGCGGCATCGATCCGATCACCGACCACCGCTCCACCCGGGCGCTCATCGACGAGGTGATCAGCGAGTACGAGGACCGGGTGCCGATCACCGCGCTCCCACCGCTGATGGACCGGGCCGGCGCCGTCCGACACGTGTTCGACTCACTCGCGGGATTCGGCCCGCTGCAACGCTTCCTCGAAGATCCGACGGTCGAGGAGATCTGGATCAACCAGCCGGGCCGGGTGTTCGTCGCGCGGCACGGCCGCTCCGAGCTCACCACCGTCGTGCTCGCCCCCGACGAAGTACGCGACCTGGTCGAGCGGATGCTCAAGCCCTCCGGCCGCCGCCTCGATCTGTCCTCGCCCTTCGTCGACGCGCTGCTCCCGGACGGGAGCCGGCTGCACGCCGTCATCCCGGACATCACCCGCGAGCACCTCAGCCTCAACATCCGGAAGTTCGTGGTGGCCGCGAACGGGCTCGAGGATCTCGTCGCCCTCGGCTCGATCACCGCGCACGCCGCGCGCTTCCTGGAGGCCGCGGTCGCCGCGGGGCTGAACATCATCGTGGCCGGCGGCACCCAGGCCGGCAAGACGACCCTGCTCAACACCCTGATCAACTCCGTGCCGGCCCGCGACCGGGTGATCATCTGCGAGGAGGTGTTCGAGCTCCGGCCGAACCTGCCCGACGTCGTGGCGATGCAGACCCGGCAGCCGAACCTGGAGGGGCACGGCGAGATCCGGCTGCGGCGCCTGGTGAAGGAGGCGCTGCGGATGCGGCCCAGCCGCATCGTCGTGGGCGAGGTGCGCCAGGAGGAGTCGCTCGACCTGCTCATCGCGCTGAACAGCGGCCTGCCGGGCATGTGCTCGGTGCACGCGAACTCCGCGCGCGAGGCGGTGGTGAAGCTGTGCACGCTGCCGCTGCTGGCCGGCGAGAACGTCACGGACGCCTTCGTGGTGCCGACGGTGGCGAGCAGCATCGACCTCGTCGTGCACATCGGCATCGAGCCGGACGGCGGCCGGCGGGTGCGCGAGATCGTCGCGCTGCCGGGGCGTGTGGAGGCCGGCGTGGTGGAGACGACCGACATCTTCTGCACCGTCGACGACCGGCTGGTGCGCGCGCAGGGCTTTCCGCCGCACCGCGACCGGTTCGAGCGGCACGGGCTCGACCTCGTCGCGCTGCTCGAATCGCGGGGCGGCGACGCCTGACCTCCGGTTGCCGTCCTTCGGGGTACCGCGCGGAGGCGTCGCGCACTGGTTCCGCGCGACCGCACCCGTTGTCCCGATCGACCGCACTGGCTCCGAGCGACCGCACGCCCGTCGTGAGCCCGTGCAGCCGCCCGAAACCGGTGCGGTCGCCCCGGAAGCACACACCCTCCGCCTGCGCAGCGAAGATCCGGCGCGCCGCATCGGCTCTGGGCTGGTTGCGATCGCGTCACGAGGTCGCGGAGGACCGCCCGATCACGACAACGGCCGCGCCCAGACCGATGCGCCCTGCCAGTCGATGGCGATGACCGGCTCGTCGCCGACGACCCAGGCATCGTGGCCGGCCGGCAGGGAGGTCAACTCGCCCGGACCGGCCTCCAGCTCGGTCCCGTCCTGCATGCGCACGTGGATCCGTCCCTGGATCTGGTACTGCTGGTGCGGGGCCATGCACAGCTCGGTGCCGGCCACGGGCTTGATGTCCTCCGACCACTTCCATCCGGGTTGCAGGGTCATCCTGCCCACCTGGGCGCCGCCGGCGAGGTTCACCAGCTCCAGCCGCCAGTTCTCGCCTTCCCTCACCTCGTCCGGCTTCTCGAACGTCTGGTGCTCCAACGGTTGTGTCATGGCGCTCGCCTCCAGCGATCGTCCGGTTACATCCTTGTTATCTCTCTTCGTCCGGTTCCGGGTCAAGGAGCTCACGCCCCGCCGAAACCGCCCACGGTTCACGCGCCGCACGAGCGGCACCGCATGCCGTGCCGGGCACGACTCGCCCGGCACGGCACCGCTGTCTAGCGATTCGTCGCGGCGAGTCCGGTGATCGTGGTCGGCAGGCCGCCCGCGGCCGTCGCCGTCCCGGTCAGCACACCGTCGGCCGCCACGGCGGAGGCGTCGATCCGCCCGCTCTGATCGCTCAGGTTGTACAGGCGGGTGTCACCGGCGCCGAGAGCCATGTCGGTGGGATGGATGTCGGTGGCCGCCGCCCGGGAGTTCAGCAGGAACAGGTCGCCGCGCCTGCCCACCCGGAAGCTCGAGATGCTGTTCGCCGACGCCGCGGCGTTGGCCGTGAAGGCGATGCCGCTGCGGGTCACGACGACCCAGCACGGGGCGCCCTGGCCGCCGTTGGAGTCCAGGTCGACCGTCTGCGCGACGCCGCCGCGCGTGATGTCGAACGTCTCCGCCGCCGCCGAACCGGCCACCGATACGACCGCAACGCCGTTCGAGGTGAAGCCGAAGCCGAAGGGCGTCGTCCCCGAGGTCGCCGAACGGCGCGCCTGGCCGACCCGCCCGTTGGACACCGGCAGCACATCCACGCTGTTGCTGGTCTTCTCGGTGACCACCAGCTGCCTGCCGTCCGGGGTGATGGACACCTGCGCGGGACCGGCGGCGCCGGTGCTCAGGGATCGACCGCCGCGACCGCTCTCGGTGATGCCCCGCGCGCCGTAGTCGAAGGTGCCGACGGACAGGCTGGTCGCATT
Source organism: uncultured Actinomycetota bacterium (assembly GCA_963844455.1). GTDB lineage: Bacteria > Actinomycetota > Actinomycetes > Mycobacteriales > Nakamurellaceae > Nakamurella. The sequence goes on along the minus strand of CAWJOH010000001.1, from coordinate 275,725 downwards.
CAGCACGTAGCCGTGACCGTCGCGCGCCGTCACGCTGATCGGCCGGTCTCCGCCGGACGAGACCTGGCCCCGGTTCGCCAATGTCCCGTCGGCCGCGACGGCGAACGCCGACACCGTGTCGGACCCGGCGTTCACGGCGAACAGGATGTCCTCCTTCGGCGAAAGCACCACCGCGCCCTGCGCTCCCAGCCCGTCACCGGTGCCGGCACCCCCGGTCGGGTACACCCCGATCGGGGTCAGCGTGCCCGTCGTGTCCTCGCGGAACGCGAGCACGGCGTTTCCGGCCGGGTCGTTCGTCTGGGTATAGACGGTGACCGCGTCGTCGGTGCGGGTCGATCCGGCCAGCGCGCTCGACTGGCCCAGCCCCAGCCCGCCGAGCGCGATCGCGGCCACCGCCGCCGCCGACCCGATGCGCCTACTCAGTCTCATGGTGTCCTCCGTGTCGCGCGGCACGGTGCCGCAGCCCGATGCCTGCTGAGTGCGCGCTGCCCCACCGAACATTTCGGCGTGGGCGACAGGAAATTCCTTACGAATTGGATTCCTGCGGAGGACGCGCCGCCCGTGGCCCGGCCATCGCGTGGCGTCGCCTGGCCGGGGGCCGGCAACCCGGCCGTCGTGCCGCCCACGGCCGCCGGGACCTTACGGGTGCATGACGGCCGTGGCCGCCGGTGGCCGGGGACCGGGACGGCCGCGAGGATGGACCGGTGAGCAGGGGACGCGTGCTGGTCGTCGACGACGACGACACCGTGCGCGAGGTGCTGCGCCGCTACCTCTCGCGGGACGGGCACGAGGTCCTCGAGGCCGCCGACGGGCCGACCGGCCTGGAGCGCGCGCGGACCGGCCATCCCGACCTCGTCGTCCTCGATCTCATGCTGCCCGGGATGAACGGCCTGGACGTCTGCCGCGAGCTCCGCCGGACCTCGACCGTGCCGGTGATCATGCTGACGGCTCTCGGCCAGGAGGCGGACCGCGTGGCCGGCCTCGAGTTCGGGGCCGACGACTACGTGGTCAAGCCGTTCAGCCCGCGCGAGCTGGCCCTGCGCGTCGGCCGCGTGCTGGATCGCAGCCGCGTCGCGCCGGCACCGGTGGAGCGCCCGGTCGCCTCGACGGACGGCGAGCTGCGGGCCGACCCGGTGTCCCGCATCGCGCGCCTGCGCGGCACCGATCTCACGCTCACCACGCGGGAATTCGACCTCCTGCATTTCCTCCTGGCCCACCCCGGGCAGGTCTTCGGCCGGACCGAACTGATGGAACAGGTGTGGGGCTGGACGTTCGGCGACCAGTCGACGGTCACGGTCCACGTGCGCCGGCTGCGGGAGAAGATCGAACGCGACCCGGCGCGCCCCCGGCGGATCGTCACGGTCTGGGGTGTCGGCTATCGGCTGGACGCCGATGTCGCCGTCTCCGACGCGACGCCGGACCCGGCACCGTCATGATGACCGAGGTCCTGCACATCCTGCCGTGGGCCATCCTCGCCGCCCTGCTCACCGGGATTCTCGAGATAGCGGTCCTGCATCTGCTCCGCAACCGTTCCACCGCAACGAACATCACCGCCCTGGTGACCATCCCCATCCTCGCCGTGTTGATCTTCGTCGTCGCCATCAGCGGGTTCATGTACACACCGGCACTGGTCACCACCGCGGCGGCCTGCGCGCTCATCGCAGCCGTGGTCATCCCGGTCGCCGTGTTCCTCGGCCGCAGGATCGCGTTGGGGGCGCTGGCCGCCGAGCGGGAGCGGGCCGCCGAGCGCAGCGCCGAGGAGTCGCGCCGGCAGCTCGTCGCGTGGGTGAGCCACGACCTGCGCACCCCGCTCGCCGGTATCCGCGCGATGAGCGAGGCGCTCGAGGACGCCGTCGTCGCCGATCCCGCCGAGATCGCCGGCTACGCGCGGAGAATCAGCACCGAGACGACGCGGCTCTCGGCCATGGTGGACGACCTGTTCGAGCTGTCGCGGATCAACGCGGGAGCGTTGCGCCTGACGTTCGGCCCGGTGTCCGTCGAGGACATCGTCGCCGAGGCGATGGAGTCGGCCGCACCCGCGGCGAGCCGGCGGAACATCCGGCTCACCGCATCGGCCGACCCGCGCTGGCCGGTGGTACGAGGCTCGGACCCCGAACTGATCAGGGTGCTCCGGAACCTGCTCGTCAACGCGATCCGGCACACGCCGTCGGATGAGACGATCGAGGTGGTCGCCGGTGAGACCATGGACTACGCATGGCTCGCCGTGCAGGATGCATGCGGCGGCATCGACGACGACGACCTGCCGCGGGTGTTCGACGTGGCATTCCGCGGCGCGTCGGCGCGGACCCCGCAGTCGACGCACGCGGGGGGCGCCGCGGAGACCGGCGCCGGTCTCGGCCTGGCCATCGCGCGCGGTCTCGTGCAGGCGCACGGAGGCGAGATCAGCGTCCGGAACCAGGGACACGGCTGCCGGTTCGAGGTCCGGCTGCCCGTGTCGGCGTGACCCGAGCGGTCGCTCGCGCTCCGCCCGGCACGGGGACGTCACGGCACGGTGACGTCACGGCACTGGGAATTCGGGCACGGTGACATCGCCTGCCGCGTCGACGATCCGCCGGCCGAGGAAGTCCCGCTCCCGCTCCGTCGGGGCCAGCAGCGCCGCGCGTTCGTAGGCCTCCCGGGCCTCGTGCCGGCGTCCCAGCCGGTCCAGGAACGCGCCGCGGGCGGCGTGCATCAGGTGATAACCGTCGAGTTCACGGACGATCGGCTCGAGCGCGGCCAACGCCGCCTCCGCACCGGCGACCTCTCCGAGGGCAATCGCACGATTCATCGCGATCACCGGCGTGGGTGCGATCAGCACCAGGTGATCGTAGAGGGCGACCACCTGGCTCCAGTCCGTCGTCGCGAACGACTCCGCGTCGCAGTGCACCGCCTGGATCGCGGCCTGCAGCTGGTACGGCCCGGGTCGGTCCCGGTCGATGCACTCGCGCACCAGGGCGTGCCCCTCGGCGATCAGAGTGCGGTCCCAGAGCGTCCGGTCCTGATCTCGCAGCAGCACCGGCGCGCCGTCCCGAAACCGGGCCGCCGCCCGCGAGTCGTTCAACAGCAGGAGCGCGAGCAGCCCTGCGGCCTCGGGCTCGTCGGGCACCAGGTCGACGAGCCCCCTCGCCAGCCGCACGGCCTCACCGCGCAACGACTCTCCGCCCGGGTCGCCGATCCCGTGGTTGTAGATCAGGTACACGACCGCGAGGACGGAGTGCACGCGCCGAGGCAGCTCAGCCGCCCCGGGTACGCGGTAGGGGATTCTTGCGACCCTGATCTTGTGCTTGGCGCGGACGAGGCGCTTGGCCATGGTCGCCTCGGGCAGCAGGAATGCGCGGGCGATCTCGTCGACGCTCAGCCCGCCCAGCAGGCGCAGCGTGAGCGCCACCCGATTCTCCATGCGCAGCGCCGGATGACAGCACGTGAAGAAGAGGCGCAGCCGGTCGTCGGTGAACAGTTCCGGTTCGACGCCATCGTCGGCCGCGGCCTCCGTCCGGGCGGTCGTCGCCTCGATCTGGAGCTCCTTGCCCCGGGCGGACCGCCGGATGCTGTCGATGGCCCGGCGGCGGGCGGTCGTCACGATCCACCCCGCGGGATTCGCCGGGATGCCGTCGCGGGACCAGCGGTGCGTGGCCACCACGAAGGCGTCCTGTACGGCGTCGTCGGCCAGGGTGATGTCACCGAAGACGCGGATCAGCGTGGCCACGGCCTGACCGTGAACCTCCCGGAACACCCGCTCGACGACCGCGGCATCGCCCGCGGCGGCCACCTGGCCGGCCACCGTCCTCAGGCGCCCGGCATCTCGACGAACGGGCGCACCTCGATCGGCGCGTCGATGGCTCGCACGACCCTGCCGGCCCAGTCCAGGGCCTCGTCGAGGTCGGCGACATCGATGATGTAGAAGCCGCCGATGTGCTCCTTCGACTCGACGAACGGCCCGTCGGTCATGACGAGGTCGCCAGCCGCGGCGCGGACGACGGTCGCCGCGTCGGCATCGTGCAGTCGACCACCGAACACGAAGGCGGCAGCGGCCTTCATCTCGGCCTCCAGCGCGTCGACCCGGCTCATGAACTCGTGCATCCGCTCGGGCGCCATCGCCTCCCGCGGGCGGCCGTCCGACACGCTGTGCACCGACAACAGGTACTGACTCATGAGTGCTCCTCGCCGTGGTGCGGGCCGTTCCCGCGCTCACCCTGCCCACGAATGGGAACCGCCCGCAAGGACAGCATGCGTCGCCCGGATGGCAGCCCGAGTCGCACGTCGGTCAGCGGAACTCGAGATCGGCGACGTCGAAACCTGCCGCCCGCATCCCATGCCGATCGCCGATTCACCGGCCCGGGCGCCGGAAGCCCCGGAACGCCGCGATCAGGTCGTCCTGGATCTCGGCGGGCAGGTCGTCGGAGGTCACCGCGCCGAGCGTCGCGATGGTCGCCCGGATCTGGTCGACGTAGAGTCCGCACCCCGGGCACATCGCCAGGTGGTTCTCGAGCGCGACCGCGGTTTCCGGATCGAGCGCGCCGTCGAGGTGGTCGGTGATCAGCTCGACGATCTCGTTGCAGCGCAGCTCGCGCATCGCCGCCATCGGTCCCCTCCCCCTCCGGTCCGCCGCCGGCGGGCCCGCCCGGGCGGGAGCGTCGGGAGCCCGTCGCGCCGGTGAGTCCGCCGATGCCGTCCCGCCGTTACGGCTCGCGCGCGAGGCGGCAGGTCGCCCGTCATGCACGGTAGTAGTCCTCGAGAGCCGCTCGCAGCACCGCGCGGCCGCGGTGCAGCAGTAGGCGCTGGTTCCCGGACGAGAGGTCCAGGATCGCGCAGACCTCGTCGGCCGTGAACCCCTGCACGTCACGCAGGGTGACCACCGCGCGTTGGCGGTCGGGCAGCGCCTCGAGTTCGCGTGTGACCAGCGCGAGCGCCTCCCGCGCGACCGCGCGGCGCTCCGGCTGGTGCCATGGCTCCGGCACCCCCGCCGACGTCCAGCCGCCGGGATACCGGCCGCCGGGACCCTGGAACCGGTCGGCGTCGACGGACGGTCGCCCGTTCCGTCCTGGGTCGCTGCGGTCGTCCGAGGTCGACAGTCCCGGCACCGTCCGATGCTCGCGGACGCCGCGAGACTTGGCGCGGTTCACCAGGATCGAGAACACCCACGTGCGGAGCGACGCCCGCCCCTGGAACCCGTCCAGACCGTCGAGCACGCCCAGCCACGCGTCCTGCACGGCGTCCTCCGCCGAGTGGCCGGAGGAGACGAACTGGCGCGCCAGCCGCAGCATGGCGGGCGACCACCGCCGCACGAGATCGGCGAACGTCGCCTCGTCGCCGGCGCGCAGCCGCGCCACCAGGTCCAGGTCGGCGCTGACCATGCTCGCCGTCCGTGGTGCCGGCGTGACCATGGGCTCCTTCTCTCCGCGAGTGGCGCGACCGGCGTCTCGCACCTCGCAGTCCCTGGCCGCCAGCCCGTCGCGGCCGGCCACGAGGAGACCGGGCCGTCGAGCTGCCTGCCGAATCACCTGAGCCGACAAGCGGTGTCGCTGAGACGGATTCCCGTGCGCATGAGCACACCTCCTGGCAACCGCGGTGGCAGCTGGCCCGCCGCAGGCTGCCTCGTCCCGTTCCCAGCCGGTCGGCCCCGGACGTCCTGTGGCGATCGGGTCGACGCAGCGCCGCGGCGCGACGGCGCCACCGAACCCGGAGCGCCGACACCGATGCTGCCGCTTCCCGGGTGCGGCATACCCGCAGGGAGTCTTACGGTCCGATGACGTCCGTCGACGAAGCCTCGATCGCGCGCGGTCGACCGCTCTACGGTCGAGGAATGCGACGCGCTCTCGCCCTGCTCGCCCTGGCCGCGATCCCCATCGCCGCCTGCGGATCCGGAACACCACCCGCCGCCCCACCGGTTCCCTCATCCGCGGGCACGGTCCAGACCATGCAGATGACGGCGTCCTCGCCGGGGTCGATGACCGACGCCGCGACCTCCATGGCGGCATCCGGTACGCCGGAATCGTCTGCGGCAGCGGCAGCTTCATCGATGATGAGCAGTGCCGGTGATGCCGCCACGACGAGCGCTGCGCCATCCGCCGAATCGACGGGCCCGGCACCGGCGGCGACGCCGGCCGCGACCGGCACCGAGATCATCATCCAGGACAGCGATTTCGGGCCGATACTGTTCGACGCCGGCGGTCAGGCCATCTATCTCTTCGACAGGGAGACGAGCTCGACGCCCGATTGCTACGGCGACTGCGCGGCGGCGTGGCCGCCGGTGCTCACCGACGGAGGCCCCGTCGCGGGAGCCGGCGTCGGCGTCGACCTGCTCGGCACGACCGTCCGGAGCGACGGGTCGGTGCAGGTCACCTACGGAGGGCACCCGCTGTACTACTACGCGGCCGAGGACAAGAACGAGGTCACCTGCCACGACGTCGACGAGTTCGGCGGAGTCTGGCTCGTCGTCACCCCGGCCGGCCAGGCCGCCCCCGCCTGAGCCGGCGCGGACGGACCGCCCGGCGCCGTGCCTGGACGAAGCGTGTGAACACCTCGCTCACTCCTCGGAGTTCTGGTGCCGCACCCCGCCTGGGCCATTCGCGGTCCGCGCCTCGAGCGCCGCGGCGATCACCGCGCGCAGGTCGCCGCCGATCTGCGCGGCGATCGCGGCCGATACGGCGCCCTCGACGAACGGCGCGTCGACGATGATCACCCGCCGCTGCTGTTCCTCGTCGAGGAACTCCACCGCGGTGGAGGCCGTCAGGTAGCCGCTGCCCAGGTCGTACAGCAGGATCGCGCCGTCGCCGGCGTCGGCGTCGGCGATGGCCGCCGTGACGATGTCGAACGACGTGCCGATACCGCCGTCATCGGTGCCGCCGGCGGGCGCGATCCGCACGTCCGACGCCATCTGGCCGGCGACGTCCGCGAGCCCCTGAGCCAGGTCTCGACTGTGCGACACCAGGACCAGACCCACCACGTTGCGTCTCCTCTCGCCGAGATCGACCGGCAGTCACCCGTTCTCGACGGTCCGCGGGTCAGTCGCCGGCCGTCGTCGTGCCCGCGAGCGCGCCCAGCAGGTACGCGGTGCTCGTGGCGCCGGGATCGGGGTGGCCGATCGACCGCTCCCCGAGGTAGCTCGCCCTGCCCTTGCGCGCCTGCAGCGGGGTCGTTGCGGTGGCGCCCTCGGTGGCCGCCGCGGCCGCGGCCGCGAGCACCCCCTGCGCGTCGTCGCCGGCGTCGGCCGCCGCCCGCGCCGCCGAGACGGCCGGGCTGAGAGCGTCCACCATCGTCTTGTCGCCGACCTCCGCCTTGCCCCTGGCGACCACGCCGTCCCGGGCTGCCACGAGCGCTGCGGCCACCGCGGCGCCGTCGAGCTCGGCGGCGTCGCCGACGGCGGTGGATGCGCGCAGGAACGCCGTGCCGAACAGCGGTCCGGACGCCCCACCGACGGTCGAGATCAGTGTCGTGGCAACAAGTTTGAACACCGCACCGGGCGTCTCCGGCTCCGCCGCGTCGAGCTTGGCGATCACCGCGGAGAAGCCGCGGGCCAGGTTCTCGCCGTGGTCGCCGTCGCCGATCTCGCGGTCCAGCCTGGTCAGCTCGACCTTGTGCTCGGCGACGACCGCCGCCGCCGCCCGGATCGCAGCCACCGTGGAGGCAGCGTCACATGTCATCGATCAGTACTCCCCTCAGACACCCCACCGCAGCGCCGCGGTGTGCACAGGAGCGTCCCACAACTCGGTGAACTCGTCGTCCAGCTTGAGCAGGGTGATCGACATGCCCTGCATCTCCAGCGAGGTGATGAAGTTGCCGACCAGCGAGCGGGTGACCTCGATCCCCTTCTCCGCCAGGTAGTTCCGCGCCGAGTGGTATGCGAGGTACAGCTCGATCTGCGGGGTGCCGCCCATCCCGTTGACGAACAGCAACGTGTTGTCGCCGGACGAGAACGGAAGATCCTCGACGATCGAGCCGAGCAGCGTCGCGACGATCTCGTCCGCCGGCGCCAGCGGCACCCGCTCGCGACCGGGCTCACCGTGGATGCCGATGCCGATCTCCATCTCGTTCTCGTCGAGCGTGAACGACGGCTCGCCGGAGTGCGGCACGGTGCACGGGGTCAATGCCATGCCCATCGAGCGCACCTGCGCGTTCACCCGCTCCGCGATCGCGGTCACCGCGTCCAGGTCGTCGCCGCGGGCCGCGGCCGCACCGGCGATCTTCTCCACCAGCACCGTGCCGCCGACACCGCGCCGGCCGGCGGTCCAGGTCGAGTCCTTCACGGCGACGTCGTCGTCGACGACGACGGCCTTGACCCGGATGCCCTCGGCGTCGGCCAGCTCGGCCGCGGTCTCGAAGTTGAGCACGTCGCCCGTGTAGTTCTTCACGATGTGCAGCACGCCGGCCCCGCCGTCGACCGCCTTGGTGGCGTCCACCACCTGGTCGGGGGTGGGCGAGGTGAACACCGCGCCGGGGACGGCCGCGTCGAGCATGCCAGCGCCGACGTACCCACCGTGCAGCGGCTCGTGCCCGCTGCCGCCGCCGGAGACCAGCGCCACCTTGCCCTGCACCGGCGCATCGGCCCGGGCGATGTAGTCGGGATCGAACTGCACGGTGATCAGATCCCGATGGGCCTCGGCCATGCCACGCAGGGCCTCGGTCACCACGGTGGTCGGATCGTTGATGATCTTCTTCACGACTGTCCTCTCGACGCTGACGAACGGAGGTGATGCTCGGAACGGTGATCGCGGGCCGTCCGGAAGGACCGCCGGCGCGCGGCAACACTGCCCGATCTTGCCCTTCCGCGGCGCGACGGGCCATATCCTGATGGGCGATTTGTCAAAGTAACGTCCGCATTCACCTCTGAGGGCCCGATCCGGCCGCGGGGTTGTCGCTGCGTCGTCAGATCGGGTCGCCGGCCGGGCGTCGCAGCCGCACCGACAGGCACGTCACGCATCCCTCGAGTTTTTCGAACTCGCCGATGTCCACGACCACCGGCTCGTACCCGAGGTCGGCGATCGCGTCCGCCGAGCGCGGCGCCGAGGACGACATCAGCAGCCGGCCGTCGCCGAGGTCGACGACGTGCGAGCCGGCCTCCTCGGGCACCGGCCGGAACAGCGGCCAGAACGACGGCGAATCCACCAGCGGCGGGTAGCCGATGATCGTGCCGTCGGGCAGCGCGGTGACGGCCGACTTGAGGTGCAGCACCTTGGTCGTCGGCACGGCGACGACCGCCGCGCCGAGCGGTTCCGCGAGTGACCGGAACTCCGCGATGCCGGCGGTGGAGGTGCGCAGGGTGCGCCCGACGTACACGGTGCCGCCGACCTTGAGCACGTCCCCGCCGTCCAGCGTGCCGCGCGTCATCGTCAGCACCGGATACCCGAGGCGGGCGAGAACCGCGGCCGTGGCGGCGGTCTCCGGCCTCCGCTGGTCCGCACCCGGCCGGGTGATGATCGCCGTCCCGCCGATCATCACCGCCGTGTCCTCGACGAACACCGAGTCCGGGCAGTCGTCGGCCGCCGGCACCGGCACCGTCGCCCAGCCCGCAGCCCGCAGCGCCTCGACATAGCCGGCCCACTGCGCTCCGGCGGCGTCGGGATCGACGGGAACGCGGTCGATGTGGGTGAGCAGGCCGTCGGCGAGCCGCGGCGAGGGGGCGCGGATCAGCGCGGCGCGGTGCGGACCCTCAGTGCTGCTCGTAGATGTCGGGGATGCCGTCGTGGTCGTCGTCACGGTTCTCCTCGTCGTAGAGCGCCCGGTACCGGCGATTTCGCGCGCGCAGCAGGATCGCGGCCAGCACCGCCGCCGCCACGGATCCGGCCAGAACGGCAACCTTGACATGGTCGTCGGCCGCCGAGCCACCGCCGAACGCGAGCTCGCCGATCAGCAGCGACACGGTGAAGCCGATCCCGCCGAGGATCGCGATGCCAGTGACGTCCGGCCAGGTGAGCCCCCGCTGCAGCGGCTGTCGGGTGACCCGTGACGCCAGGAACGTGGCCGCCAGGATGCCGATCGGCTTGCCCACGACGAGGCCGACGATGATCCCGATGGCGATCGGGTCGGTCAGCGCGGACTGCAGGCCGGACCAGCCGCCGATCAGCACCCCCGCCGAGAACAGCGCGAAGATCGGCACCGCGACGCCGGACGAGATCGGCCGCCAGACGTGCTCCAGATGCTCGGCCAGGCCGGGGTCGTCGGGCGACCGTGCCTCGTCGGCGGTCTGCCGGCGGCTCCTGGTACGCACCGGCACCGCGAATCCCAGCAGCACCCCGGCCACGGTGGCGTGCACGCCGGATGCGTGCACCAGCGCCCAGGTCGCCGCGGCCAGCGGGAGCAGCAGCCACCACGAACTGATGCCGCGCTGCACGAGCAGGGTGAACAGACCCAGGGGGAGCAGCGCCAGCAGGAGGTAGAGCGGGCTCATGTCGGACGTGTAGAAGATGGCGATCACGATGATCGCCAGCAGGTCGTCCACCACCGCGAGGGTGAGCAGGAAGGTCCGCAGCGCCGCCGGCAGGTGTGTCGAGATCACGGCGAGAACGGCCAGGGCGAAGGCGATGTCGGTCGCCGTCGGGACCGCCCAGCCGCGCGGGCCGGTGCCACCGGCGATCACCAGGTACAGCACCGCGGGCACGACCATCCCGCCCACCGCGGCCGCGATCGGCACGACGGCCCGCTTCGGGTCCCGCAGGTCGCCGGCGACGAACTCGCGCTTGAGCTCCAATCCGGCCACGAAGAAGAAGATCGCCAGCAGACCGTCGGCGGCCCACTCCCCCACCGTCAGGTTCAGATGCAGCGCGGCGGGGCCGATCTCGGTGTCGCGCAGCGCGAAGTAGGAGGCCGAGAGGGGCGTGTTGGCCCAGACCAGCGCGACCACGGTGGCCAGGAGCAGCAGGGCGCCGCCGACGGTCTCCTTGCGCAGGATGGCGGCGATGCGCCCGGTCTCGGTCCACGAGCCCGGCGAGAACAGGCCGTTGGAGTCGGTGGCCACGGGCGCCTCCTCGTGCGGAACAGGCAGGACCTACTCGCCGACCAGGCTTCCCGGCACACCCCAGTGCGGAGGGTAGCCGACCCGGGAGCGCGTGACGACGCCGGCGCCCGGCGCTCGTGATCGGGTCGTCCCGCGCCGCCCGGGCGCCGATTCAGTACGCCGGCGCCCGGCGCTCGGGATCGGGGTCGTCCCGCGTCGCGCGGGAGCGATCAGTACGGCGGCGCGCCCCAGGCATAGACACCGTCGCCGACGGACAGCGTGTCGAAGAAGGTCTCCGAGGCGTCCCAGGACAGGTGGATGCATCCGTTGGACTGGTCGGACAGGCTGCCCTGGTGGAAGGCGATGTCGCCGTCGAAGAACACGGAGTTCGGCATCGGCGCGTTGTCGAACAGGCTGGACTTGTGGTTCTTGTCCCGCCAGAACACCGAGAACATGCCGGTCCGCGTGCGCGACCCGGCCGCGCCCGAGGTGATGGGCACCGGCCCGTAGGTGATCTGGCCGCCCGACTGCAGCCAGGCCTGCTCGTTCGCCAGGTCGATGCACGCCGACGCGGCCGCCGGACACGGGTTGCCCGCCTGCATACCCGCCGCGGCGGCGGCGTTCGGATTCACCGGCGGCTCCGCGACGGTCAGCGTCGCGGTCGCCTGGTTCGCCTGGAAGCGGGCGTCCCCGGCGTAGCTCACCGCAATGGTGTGCTCGCCGGCCGGCAGCGCGGCCGCGGCGCCGCTCAGCGCGCCGTCGACGAGCTGGCCCGCGGCGATCTGCGTGCCGTCGACGGCGATCGTCGCCGCGCCCGTCGGCTTGTCCGGCGTACCCAGCACGGCGAGCGAGATCGTCGGCGAATCGCCGGGTTTCACCGTGTCCGGGTGATCGATGGCGAGGTCGACGTTGGTCTGCGTGGTCTGCACCGTCAGGCCGCCCTGGGCGGCGTCCACGGCATCGGAGCCGGCGAACGACACCGTGTAGGAGGTCGGCCCCGGGTCGGCGCGGTTGAGGAAGCCCAGGGAGGCGTGCCCGGCCGCATCCGTTCCGCCCTCGGCCAGCACGGCACCGCCGGCGTCGTGGATCGCGACCGCGCCCGTCAGGTCCGCGCCCGCGCCGGCCTGCACGGTGACGTCGACCGTCGCCCAGTCGCCGTACCGGACGGTGTCCTTGCCGGAGGCCAGCACGGTCGCGGGCAGCTTGCGCACCGACAGCACGGACGACGCCTCCGCGGGCGTCAGCTGGGCGGCGTGGTCCGGTGTGAAGGCCGCCGTGACGGTGTGGTCGCCGACGGGCAGGTTCGCCGGAATCTCGACGCCGGCGCCGTTGGCCGTCACGGGCACGGCGGGCAGCGGTGCGCCGTCCAGGCCGAACGTGACGGAGCCGGTGGCCGGGACCCCGGTGGCGGTCGCGAGCGCCGCCGTGGCGCCGGTCGCCCCGGTGGGCAGCGCGGCGAGGGTGAGCGCGAGCGCGACGGCCGCCGGGTCGACCGTCACGGTCGTGCTGCCCTGCGCGCCGAGCGCGGTGTCGGTGCCGGCGAAGGTCGCCGTGACGGCCTGCGGTCCGGCAGCGAGACCGGGCAGGTCGACCGTGCCGGTGCCCGCGGCGTCGGTGGTCGCCGTCACGGTGGCGCCGCCCGCGGTGATGTCGATTCGCTGACCGGACACCGCGGCGCCGGCGGCGGTCAGGCTGACGGAGACCGACGCCGCGGCGCCGAACGAGATGCGGGCGCTGGCCGGGGTGAGCGTGAGCGCGCTGGCCGTCTTGGCGGCGGCGGCCGGCTGCTCGGACGGCCCGGCGATCTGCGCGGCGGCGGCCTGGATCGGCTCGTCCTTGTCCCCGCACGCGACGAGCGCCAGCCCGAGCACGACGGCGGCGGCAACGGCCGCCAGCCGACGGCCGCGTGCTGCTGCCGCGTGCGTTCGCATGGTCAAAGCCCCTCCAACTCGGCCGGCGCGCAAGCAGACGGTACAGGCACTTCATGGGTGCCCTGGACGCGTTGGAAGCTGGCGCAGGCCGCCCCGGCGGGCAGCCCCGGGTGCCACGCGGGCGGGCCTTGCGCGGCTCGCGAGGTTGTCTCCGTGACGCGTGTGACGCGAGTCAACCGGAGTCAACGCAGTCGGTGGCCCCGTGCGGCCGCTCCGAGGCCAGTGCGGATCCACCACGACCGCGACCGCACCGGTTCCGAGCGACCGCACCGGCGCCACCACCCTGTGCACCCGCCCAAGGCCAGTGCGGCCCACCACGACCGCGACCGCACCGGTTCCGGGCGACCGCACGCGGCTGACGGCCCAGCGCAGCCGCCCAAACCCAGTGCGGTCACCGCGGTGCGGGAACATCCGGCAGAGAGGCGCCAACATTCGGCGGACTCAGCGTGCGTCTGACGGGCGTCGTGTGACCGGTGTGACGGGAGTCCATGGCTCCCATCCGCACCCGCCGAGCGAAGCGACTCACGTCGCTCGCCGGAGTTGTCCACATTCGTCCGCGCGGATTTCTTCCCGGCGCAGAAATCTGCAATCCTCTGCCGGTCTCGCGACGGAACGGGAGCGCAATGGGAGCATTCGTCGGCCTGCTGGCCGGCCTGGGTGTGCTCCTGATCTGGCACGGGGCGAGCGCGCCTGCGCCCGTCCGCCGGCTGCGCGCCGGGTCCGCGCGGACCCGCGAGCTGCTGCTCCAGGCGGGACTGCCGGGGGTCAGCCCGGCCCGGCTGCTCGGCGCCCAGTTCGCGGGCGCGCTCGTCGCCGGCGCCGTCACGTTCGTCGTCACCCAATCCGCCAGCGTGTCCCTGGTGTTCCTCGCATTCGCCGCCGCGGTGCCCCGGCTGTGGGTGGCGCGCCTGCGCCGCAAGCGACAGGCGGACCTGCGCGAGCTGTGGCCCGAGGTGGTGGACAACCTGACATCCGGCGTCCGTGCCGGGCTCTCGCTGCCCGAGGCGCTGTCCGGCATCGGCGCGCGCGGGCCAGAGGCGCTCCGAGAACCGTTCCGGCAGTTCGGGTCCGACTACCGGACGACCGGGCGGTTCAACGACTGCCTGGACCGGCTGAAGGCCGCGCTCGCCGATCCCGTCGGCGACCGGGTCGTCGAGTCCCTGCGGGTCGCCCGCGAGGTCGGCGGCACGGATCTCGGCCGGCTGCTGTCCACGCTGTCGGCCTTCCTGCGCGACGACGCCCGCACCCGCGCGGAACTCGTTGCCCGGCAGTCGTGGTCGGTGAACGCGGCTCGGATGGCCGTCGCGGCGCCCTGGCTGGTCCTCCTACTGCTCGCGACTCAGCGGGAGACGCTGCGCGCCTACGACAGCGCGACCGGCACGGTGATCCTCGTTGCCGGCGCGGTGCTCTCGCTGGTCGCCTACCGGCTGATGATCCGCATCGGCCGGCTGCCCGAGGACCGGCGGGTCCTGCGGTGAACGCCGTCGCCGTGGGCGGCCTGCTCGGCGGGCTCGCCGCCGCCGGACTGCTGATCGCCGTCATGGCGACGCCGCCGTTCCGCCGCCAGACGCTCTCCGACCGCATCGCGCCCTACCTCGCGGACACGGCGAAGCCGTCCCGGCTGCTCAGCCCGACGGGCCCCCGCGCGGCGGCGGCCGGCTGGGGGCGGCTCACCGCGCCGGCCGTGCGCGACCTGGCGACGCTCGTCGATCGCCTGCTCGGCGGCCGGGCCACGGTGACCCGCCGGCTGGCCGCGCTGAACTCGCCCTCGACCGTCGACCAGTTCCGGATCGAACAGGTGCTCTGGGGCGCCGCCGGGGCAGCCGCCGGCGCCGGCATCGGCGCGCTGAGCGTGCTTCTCGGCCAGTCGAACCCGGTCATCCTGGTGATCCTCGTCGTCACCTGCACGGTCGCCGGTGTTCTCGGCCGCGACTGGTGGCTCACCCGGGCGGTCGCCAAGCAGGACGCCGAGATCATCGCCGAGTTCCCGGTGATCGCCGAGATGCTGGCGCTCGCCGTCACCGCCGGCGAGGCCCCGACGGCCGCGATCGACCGGGTGACGCGGCTCGCGTCCGGCCCGCTGGTCACCCAGCTCGGCCAGATCCTCGCCGAGACGCGTTCCGGCACACCGTTCGTCGTCGCACTGACCGCCGCCCGCGACCGCACCCGGCTCGAGCCGCTGGCCCGGTTCCTGGACGGCATGGCGGTCGCCATCGAGCGCGGCACCCCGCTCGCCGACGTGCTCCGCGCTCAGGCGGCCGACGTCCGCGCCCTGGGCAAGCGCCAGCTGCTCGAGTCGGGCGGCCGCAAGGAGATCGCCATGATGGTGCCCGTCGTGTTCCTCGTGCTCCCCATCACGATCGTCTTCGCGCTGTACCCGGGCCTGATCGCGATCACGGCGGTGGCCCAGTGAGCGACGTCCCGCAGACGCCTCGCCGCCGATGACCGCGCGCCCGACCCCCCGACCAGACGCCACCATCACAACCGATCAAGACGCCACCATCACACCCGATCAAGGAGACACCCGTGCCCGAGAAGCTCACCCGAACCCTGGGCGTCTGGCTCGCCGCCGTCCTCGCGCTGGCCGCGCCGGCGGATCCGCCCGACGAGGCACCGTCCGATCGGGATCGCGGGGACGTCCCGGGCTGGGTCATGATCACCGTGATGACCGCGATCGTCGTGATCGCGCTGCTGGCCGTGTTCCGCGACCAGGTGGTCACGGCGGTGCAGAACGCGTTCGACTCGGTGTCCGGGGCCGCCTGACCGCCGGTCGGCCGGACGCCGGCCGGGACCGTGACGGCGGCTCGTCGGTCGCCGAGTTCTCACTGGTGCTCGTGCTGCTCCTGATGCTGTTCCTCGCGCTGGTCTCGGTCGGGCTGTGGGCCTACGCCCGCACGATCCTCACCTCGGCCGCGGCAGATGCGGCGCGCGCGGCCGCCGCCTACGGCACTGCGCCGGACCTCGCGACGGCCACCGCGGCAGCCATCGTCGGTGACGGGCCGGCCGGCTCGACCCGCGACGCGTTGTCGTGCACCGCCTCCGCCGATGGGCTGCTGGTGACCGTGCGGTGCACGATGCCGGCGCCGGGAGTGGTCGGGCTGCTGGACGGCGTGCTGCCCGAGATCGAGGTCACCGGGCACGCCGCGCGGGAGACCGTCGAGTGACGCACCGCCCGCCGTCGCACCGGTCGCGCCGCTGCCCGAGCGTGCGCCCTGCCGGCGAGAACGACGATGGCCGGGCGATGATCGAGGTGATCCTCCTCGCGGTGCTGCTGCTGATCCCGACCGTCTACGTGCTCGCCGTGGTGCTGCGGATCCAGTCCGCGACGTTCGCCGTGTCGCAGGCCGCCCGCGACGCCGGCCGGGTGATCGACGCGGCGCCGACGGTGCCCGTCGGGGTGGCGCGCGCCGAGGAGATCGCCGGCATCGCACTCGCCGACCAGGGGGTATCAGCGGAAGGCATGGCCGTGCGGTTCGTCAGCCCCGGCGCCGACTGCGTCGACGGCGCTCCGGTTGCGCCTACCCTGCAACCCGGTGCGGTGTACGACGTCTGCGTCGTCGCGCTGGTCTCGCTGCCCGGCGTTCCGTCCGTGGTGACGGGCAGCCGGAACACGGTGTCCGGCGTCTTCACCCTGCACGTCGGCGACTTCCGCGAGGCCGCGTGAGCAACCAGCGCAGCCCGGCGTCGGAGGCCGACGCGGGGTCCGTGACGCCGCTGGTCATCGGCATGCTCGTCTGCCTGCTGGTGCTCACGGCCGGCGTCACGGCCGCGGGCTCCGCGTTCCTGGCCGGCCAGCGCCTCCAGCGGCTCTGCGACGGCGCGGTGGCCGCCGCGGCCGGCGCCGTCGACCCCAGACGCGAAGCCGCGACGGCGGTCTCGGCGGGCAACCCGGTCGCCGCGGCGAACGAATACCTGCGCGTGCGCGGACCCGACGTCGGCGCCGTCGTCACCCTGGGCGCGCAGACGGTCTCCGCCCGCTGCACGACGCAGGCACCGGTCACGTTCGGCGCCGTCTTCGGTGTGCCCACCGTCGAGCGCACCGCGACGTCCGTCAGCCGGCCGGTGTTCCGCGAAGGCTGATCCGCCGATCGCTCGGCGGCCTTCGGCGATCGGCCCGGGCATGATCAGCGCTGACCGGCGAGGGTGAGCCCGGTGACCTGCTCGCCGACGGACCGGGCTTCGACGCTGCACTCGTCGCCGACGCAGCCGGCGGCGGAGCGTCCGGCGCGGAACTATCCGGGCGCCTGCGGCGGCCGCAGCCCGAACCGCCCCGACTCCGGCTCGAACGACACCGCGGCCGTGTCGAACGCGGCCCCGATGGCGCCCGACGACGCCAGCGACTCGACCGTGCCGCTGGTCACGGTCGGGCCGGGGCCGATCAGCCAGCCGTCCTGGCCCAGCCGCACCGCGGCCTCCACGTCGTGCGTCGACGCCACGACGGGGATCGACCGCTCCCCCGCGATCCGGCGCAGCACCGCCAGCAGCTCGATGCGGGCGGGGGCGTCGAGGAATGCGGACGGCTCGTCCAGCAGCAGCAGCGCCGGCGACTGCGCGAGTGCGCGGGCGATCATGATCCGCTGCCGCTGCCCGTCGGACATCCGGGCCAGCATCACGTCGGCGAGGTCCTCGGCGTGCACCGCAGCCAGCGCGTCGCTGACGGCGAGCCGGTCGGCCGCGCTGAACGAGCCGAGCCCGCGGCGATGCGGAAACCGGCCCAGGGACACCACGTCCAGCCCGCGGAGCAGGCCGGGGTCGAACCGCTCGGTGAGCACGACCGCCAGCCGGCCGGCCCGCGCCCGCGGATCCTGCGCCAGCAGCGGTTGCCCGGCCAGCGTGACCTCGCCGGCGAGCGAACGCTGCAGCCCGGCGATCGACCGCAGCAGCGTCGACTTGCCCGCCCCGTTCGGGCCGAGCAGCACCGTCACCCGCCCCGCCGCCGCCCGCACCGACACGCCGGCCAGGACCGGCCGCTCGGACCGGGACAGCCCGTGCCGCACCGGGTATCCGACCGACAGGCCGGTGACGACGAGGTCGGCGGGGTTCATGCGGCACCCGCCGCGAGCGTCCGGCTGCGCAGCAGCGCGATGACCACGACGGGAGCGCCGATGGCGGCGGTCACCACGTTCAGCGGCAGCACCCCGTCGGAACCCGGCAGCTGCGCGAGAACCGCGCAGAGCTGGCAGACCACCGCGCCCATCAGCACCGCGCCGGGCACCAGCAGGCGATGGTCGGCCCTGCCCATCGCGGCGCGGGTCAGGTGCGGGATCGCGATGCCGAGAAACGCGATGGGGCCGCAGAAGGCGGTCACCGCGCCGGCGATGACCGCGGTCGCGACGATCGCCACCGTGCGGATCCGCTTCACGCCGACGCCCATCGACGCGGCATAGGCCTCGCCGAGCAGCAGCGCGTTCAGGGACGGCGAGATCCACGCCGCCAGGAGCACTCCCACCAGGACGGCGGGCGCCAGGAACGCCAGATCCTGCCATGTCGTGCCGCTGACGGAGCCCAGCCCCCAGAGCACGAACTTCTGGATGCGGGCCGGGTCGGAGAAGGCCAGCAGCAGCGAGACCAGCGCGGCGGTGGCCGAACCGATCATCACGCCGATGATGAGCAACGCCACCACGGAGCGCACCCAGCGGCCGAGCAGCAGCACCAGCAGCAGCACGGCGAAGGCGCCGATCGCGGCGGCCAGCACGGTGCGCGCCCGGCCGGACACCCCGAGCCCCGCGACGAACGCGCCCGCGGCGGTGCCCGATCCCAGCACGGACAGCGCGACGCCCAGGCCGGCGCCGGACGACACCCCGAGGATGAACGGGTCGGCCAGCGGGTTCGCGAACAGGGTCTGCATCAGCAGCCCCGCCACCGCGAGCCCGGCGCCGGCCAGGATCGCGGTGGCCGCGCGCGGCAGCCTGACCTGCTCCAGCAGCACGGTGAACGTCGGGTTGCCGGCGTCGCCGGTCGTGAGGTACTGCCAGGTCGCCGACGGCGGGATCGCGACCGAGCCCACCCCGACCGCGAGCACGGCCGACACCAGCGTCAGCAGCGCGAGCGCTGCCAGCACCAGCGCCGGCCGGGACCGCACGTCAGCTCAGCTGCAGGTAGAACGCGAACTCGTGCCCCGGCGCCTGGTCCGGGTGCAGGATCGCGACGAGGTCGCCCAGGATCAGGTCGGGCCGCGCGACGCCGAGCTCGTAGTAGTTGTTGCCGCCCTCGGGCGTGACGTCCTTGGCGGCGTTCCAGACGTTGCCGGACTGGAAGGCGGCGAACTCCGCGAACCGCGGCTCCTCGGCCAGCGCCTCCGCCTTCGTGGTCCAGGTCGTGCTCGCCAGCCAGGCCGGCGCGGACCCGGAGTTCGCGAGCACCGTCTCCAGGTCGGTGCTCACCGAGCCGGTGCTGGTGTCGGTCGCCCATGCGGTGGTCCCGCCGGCGTCGGCGATGAGCCGTGCGTTGTACGACGCGCCGCCCGGCACGAACCACGTGCCCTGGTAGGGCTGTCCCGGCACGACCTGGACGGGGTCCGCGCCCGCCACCGACGAGGCGAGCGCCTGGTAGTCGGAGCTGACGCCGTCGAAGAACTCGGCGGCCTGCTCCTCCGTGCCGGTGAGGGCGGCGAAGTACTTCACCCACTCGGCGCGGCCGAGCGGGTCGTTCTCCAGCCATTCCGCGTCGGCCAGCACGGGAATGCCCGCGGCCGTGATGACCGGATACGCCGGATCGTCGGTGCCGCCGGTGACGACCACCTGCGGCGCGCCGTTGATGACGGCCTCGGAGTCGACCGTGCCGGCGGCCGCGTATTCGACCACGTCCGGCTCGGCGACGCGGTCGATCACCTCCTTCTCGGAGATGAACGCCTTCGACGCCACGCCGGTCAGCGCGTCGAGCTGGTCGAGCACGACCAGGAACGGCAGGTGCGACGTGGAACCCGAGTACAGCGACGTCACCGGCGTGGTGACGACCGGCGCACCGGCCAGCTCGCCGGTCAGCTCGGGGGTCGGCGCGCCGCACCTCGACCAACACGTACGACTCGGGGGAGCCGCCCTGCGTCGGCTGCACGACGGTGAGCACCTGATACGAGCCGAAGTACTCCAGGGTGAAGTTGGTGGCGTTCGTGAGCTCCGACTTCACCGGGAAGTAGTCGGTCCCTGGATCGAAGTCGGTGATGCAGCCGTCCGCGTCGAGGCCGCCCTCCGAGGCCGCGGCGCTCGGCGTGGACGAGGCACCGGTCGCCGAGCCCGAGGCCGATGCGGACCCGCCGCCCGATCCGGCCACGGAGGACGAGCCGGCGGACGTGGTCGCGGAGGTCGACGCCGCGGTGGGTTCGGACGAGCCGCACCCGGCGACCAGCGCGGCGCCCAGCGCGGCGGTCGCGAGCAGCGCGATCCACCGGCCGCG
Organism: uncultured Actinomycetota bacterium; assembly: GCA_963844455.1. Taxonomy (GTDB): domain Bacteria; phylum Actinomycetota; class Actinomycetes; order Mycobacteriales; family Nakamurellaceae; genus Nakamurella. The sequence goes on along the minus strand of CAWJOH010000001.1, from coordinate 255,469 downwards.
CGGGCGGAAGGCGTAGGGGGACTGGGAATTCACAACCGGGCTCCTTGCCGGGCCGAGCGGGCGGGTCCGGAGCCAGCGGGACGGGCGGGGTGCCCGCCCGATCGCGCGCGACCGTCCCTCGCGGTCCCGAACGGAGCGAACCGGCGGTTCGCCCACCGATGGCAGGTCTTCGGACTCTCGGGCGAGCTCCTACTGGCCATCGCTTCCCAGGCGTGACGCCCAGTGCTGGACCGCGGCCCGATGTGCGGCCGTGGTGATGGCGGTCGTTCCCGATCACCGCTGCGGGGCAGTCCCGGATTCACACCGGGTTCCCTGTTGTCCCGCCCACCCGGCTCCGGGGAACCCGGGGCCGCGCCGACGGACCATCAGCGGATGCAGGCTACCGCGCAGGCAACGTACGCGGCGCCAGCCGGCCGTCGACCATCTCGTACACCTCGTCGCCGAGGTCGGCGTCCCCCGGCCGGTGCGTGACGAGCACGACGGTCCGGCCCGGCACCGGCCGCAGGATCGCCGCCGTGACCTGGTCGGCCGTCGCGCGGTCCAGGTGTGCCGCGGGCTCGTCGGCGAGCAGCACGGGGCGGTCGGCGAGCAGCGCCCTGGCCAGCGCGACGCGCTGCCGTTCGCCCCCGGACACGGCCAACCCGTGCTCGCCGACCCGGGTCGCGAGTCCGTCCGGCAGCGCGGCCAGCCAGGCGCCCGCGCCCGCCGCATCGAGCGCCGCGGCCACCTCATCGTCGGTGGCGGAGGGCCTTGCCAGCCGGACGTTCTCGGCCAGGTTGGAGTCGAACAGGTAGGCCCGCTGGTCGCACCAGGCGAACAGCGTGCGCGCCTCGTCCGGATCCATCGCTGCGAGGTCGACGCCGTCGACGGTGACGGCGCCTGCCGTCGGCGTGAGGAAGCCGAGCAGCACGGCGAGCAGCGTCGACTTGCCCGATCCCGATGGGCCCAGGACGACGATCCGCCTGCCGGCCGGCAGCTCCAGGTCGATGTCCTGCAGCGCGTCCCGCGCCGCGCCCGGCCAGCGGGCGCCGACGCCGTGCAGCCGCACCGTGGGAGCGGCACCCCCGGGGCCGCGCGGGACCGGCACCGGGTCGGCGGCTGGTGGCGCGGTGACCGGCTCGGCGTCGAGCAGGCCGAACAGGCGGCGCACCGCCGCCGACGACCGGCGCAGTGTCGACGCCGCGACGCCGACCGCCTGGACGGTGTCGGTCAGCGCGAGGGGCGTCAACACGATCACCGCGAGGAGCACGGGGTTGAGGTCCTGCTCGACCACCGCCGGAACGCCCGCCCAGGCCGCGAGCCACACCGCGAGCCCCATGGCCAGCACCGCCAGCCCGGCCGCGGCGCCGGCCGCCCGCGCGGTGCCCGCGCCCACCCTGGCGGCGCCCGCCTCGATCCGGTCGAGCTCGGCCAGCCGGTCGTCGAAGGCGCCGAGCGCGACGAGTTCCGGCGCCTCGTCGATCATCTCGGTGACCAGCCGGCCGCGCCGGGCACGCAGGTCCACGGCCGCCGCCTCGGTGCGGGCGACCCGGCGCGCGGTGATCAACGGCGCGATCACGCACGCGCCGACCAGGCACACCACCAGCGCGAGACCCGCCGCCGGCAGGAGAAACGTCGCCAGCACGACGGTGCCCCCGCAGACGAGCGTGGCGCCGGCCAGGGGCAGCAGCCCGCGCAGGAACGCGTCGCCCGCGTCGTCGACGTCGTCGACGGTCCGGGCCAGCACGTCGCCGCGCCGCCACAGCGGGAGCCCGGCCGGCGCCAGCAGGGCCAGGCGCGCGACCAGCGCCTCCCGCAGCCGGCCGAGCACCCGGAAGGCGGCGTCGTGCGAGACCAGCCGCTCCAGATAGCGCAGCACGCCGCGGCCGATGCCGAACGCACGCACGGCGGTCACGGCGACCATCAGGTACAGCACCGGCGGCTGCTGCGCGGCGCGGGCGATCAGCCAGGCCGACGTCGCCATCAGCCCGACCGCGCACCCGGATGCGAGCCCGGACAGCACCGCGGCCGCGACCAGCCGTCCGCGCACGCCGTTCGTGAGCGCGAGGAGCCGGACCAGCGGGCGGCCGGACTCCGCGGCGCCGGCGGCGGGCGGCGACACTGCGGCGGTCACCACGGGCCGACCGCCGACATCCGGTCGTCCGCCGGCATCCCGGCGCCGTCGGGCGGCGGGCCGGTCGGCGCGAGACGCACGACGTGGTCGGCGATCTCCAGCGGCGCGGCGCGGTGGGTGACCAGCACCACCGTGCGGCCGGCAGCGCGCTGCCGGATCGCGCCCAGCACGCGCCGCTCGGTCTCCTCGTCCAGCGCCGCGGTCGGCTCGTCGAGGATCAACAGGGGCGCGTCCCTGGCCAGCGCCCTGGCCAGCGAGAGCCGTTGTCGCTGGCCCTGACTCAGCCCCGAGCCGGCCTCGCCGAGCTCGGTGTGCCAGCCCCGCGGCAGGCCGTCGATCAGCTCCAGCACGCCCAGGTCGGCGAGCACCGACCGCAGCCGGTCGTCGTCCACACCCTCGCCGGGACCCGTTCCCAGCAGGAGGTTCTCGCGGATGGAGCCGGCCTGGAACACGGCGCCCTGCGCCGCCCATGCCACCCGGGAGCGCCACGTCCCCGGCGAGACATCCGCCAGCGGAACGACTGTCCCGGCATCGCCGGTGACCGACACACTCCCGGCGTCGGGTCGCAGCGATCCGGCCAGCAGCTGCAGCAGGGTGGTCTTGCCGGAGCCGCTGGGGCCGGTCACCACGGTCAGCCGGCCCGCCGGAACGGCCAGGTCGAGCGGTCCGACGGCGCCGCGCTCCCCCGGCCCGCCGACCTCCACCCCGTCGAGCCACAGGCCGGGCAGGTCGGCGACGTCCGTCCGGGTGCCGACGGCGGGAACGGGCGTATCCAGCAGCGCCAGAACCTTCGCGCTGGCCGCCGCGCCGTCCGCGGCCGCGTGGAACTGGGTGCCGAGCTGGCGCAGCGGCAGGTATGCCTCCGGGGCGAGCATCAGGACGGCCAGCCCGACCTCGAGCGTCATCTCGCCGTAGACCAGGCGCAGGCCGATCGCCACCGCGACGAGCGCCACCGACAGCGACGCCAGCAGCTCGAGCACCATCGAGGACAGGAAGGCCACCCGCAGCGTGACCATCGAGGCCTTCCGGTAGTCCTCGGTCACCCGCCGCACCGCCGCCGCCTGGGCCCGCGCGCGACCGAACACCTTGAGCGTGGGCAGGCCGGCGATCACGTCGCTGAAGTGCCCGGCGAGCCGGGCCAGGGCCTGCCACTTCGCCCTGGTCTGCCGGTCGGTGTACCAGCCGACGAGCGCCATGAACAGCGGGATCAGCGGCAGCGTGACCGCCACGATGATCGCCGACGTCAGGTCCGCGGTGAACAGGTAGCCGAGCATCACCAGCGGGATCAGCACGGACAGCACCAGCTGCGGCAGGTAGCGGGCGACGTAGTCGTGCAGTGACTCGACCCCGGTGGTGGCCAGCGCCGCGAGTTCGCCCGAATGGCTGCCGGATCGCCAGCGCGGACCGAGCGCCGCGACGTGCACCAGCAGCTCGCGCCGCAGTCCCGCGGTCACCGAGGTCGCGGTCCGCCCGGCCAGCTCCTCGGCGGTCCAGGCCAGCGCCGCGCGGGCCGCGACGACGGCCGCGAGCCAGCCGAGCCGGCCGGCCACCTCCGCGAAGCCCGCGCCTTCGATGATGACGTCGGCGAGGATGCCGGCGAGCAGCACCGCCTGAGCGATGACGGCCGCCGCGGCGGCCAGGGCGACGAGCACCGAGGCGACGAGCAGCGTCCGCACGCCCGCCGCGTACCGCAGCAGGCGAGGGTCGAGGGACCTCACGGGGCCGTCAGGAGTCCCGCTCCCGCGGTCGGTCCGGACGCCTCCGGCTCGCGCCCTCGTCATCGGCCCCGCCGCGCAGCGCCCTGGTGAGCACCGCCGGCAGCACGGTCGGCGACTCGGGGATGTGCTTGGTCGAGATGCGCTGCCGGAAAACCCAGTAGCTCCACGCCTCGTAGGCCAGGATCAGCGGCACGAAGGCCAGCGCCACCCAGCTCATCAGCGTGAGCGTGTACGGCGAGGACGCGGCGTTCTCGATGTTCAGGGAGTTCGCGGGGTCGATCGACGACGGCAGCACGTCCGGGTAGAGCGAGAGGAACCAGCCTGCCGTCAGGGCGGCGGTCGCGACGGCGGAGGCGACGAAGGCCCAGCCGTCCCGGCCGGCCCTGGTGATGACGACGGCGCCGATCATCGCCAGCACCGCGATCACGCCGACCACCATGGAGGCGGTGCTGCCCCGGACGACCTGCTGCCACCCGACGGAGACCGCCATGACGACCGCCGCGGCGGGGCCGACCCGGGCGGCGAACCGCCGCGCCCGCTCCCGCACCTCGTCGGTCGTCTTGAGCCCGAGGTAGACCGCGCCGTGGGTGAGGAACAACAGCAACGTGGTGAGGCCCGTCAGCAGCGCGAACGGGTTGAGCAGGTCGAAGAAGCTGCCGACGAACTCGTGGTCGGCGTCCAGCGGCACCCCGCGGACGACGTTGCCGAATGCCACGCCCCAGAGCACCGCGAGGCCCCACGAGGTGAGCAGGATCGACCAGTCCCAGCGCCTGCGCCAGGCGTCCGAGTGACCCTTGCCCCGGTACTCGAACGCGACGCCGCGCACGATCAGGCAGACGAGCACGAGCACGAGGGCGAGGTAGAAGCCGGAGAACATCGACGCGTACCACTCGGGGAACGCCGCGAACGTCGCGCCGCCGGCCGTGATCAGCCAGACCTCGTTGCCGTCCCACACCGGGCCGATCGTGTTGATCAGGACCCGGCGGCCCTTCTCCCGCCCGCCGACGATCCGCAGCAGCGCCCCGACACCGAAGTCGAAGCCCTCCAGCACGAAGTACCCGACCCACAGGACGGCGATGAGGACGAACCAGATGATGTTGAGCGTCACGGCTGCTGTGCTCCTGGTGGACGGCGAGCGATCGGGGAGCTAGTAGGCGAAGGCCAGCGGCTTTTCCTCGGTGGGCGACCTGCCCTCGTCGTCGTCGTCGTAGCGGTCCCGCCGCGGCGGCCGGCGACGGATCGACGCCAGCGCCTCCTCCTGGCTGGGCGGGCCGATCCGCGTGTACTTGATCATCAGCCCGACCATCACCAGGGCGAGGACGCCGTACAGGGCGGTGAACACGATCAGCGAGGTGAGCACGGAGCCGCCGGCCACCGACGGGGAGACCGAGTCGTCCGTGCGGTAGAGCCCGACCACCGTCCAGGGCTGCCGGCCCATCTCGGTGAAGATCCAGCCGGCGGCGTTGGCGATGAACGGTCCAGCGATGGAGATCATCGCCAGCCGCCAGACGAGCTTGGAATCCGGGATCCGGCCCTTGCGGGTGAGCCAGAGGCCGACCAGCGAGACCAGGATCATGATGAAGCCCGCGCCCATCATGATGCGGAACATCCAGTAGGTGACCGGGATGCTCGGCCGGTAGTCGCCGGGCCCGTACAGCTCCTCGTACTCGGCCTGCACGTCGTTGATGCCCTCGACGTAGCCGTCGAAGGTCTCGGTGGCCATGAACGACAGCACACCGGGCACCCGGATCGACCAGACCTCTTCCGTACCGTCCAGTGAGCCGATCGTCACGAGGGAGAACGACGCGTTGTTCTGCCCGTCCCAGAGGGCCTCCGCCGCGGCCATCTTCATCGGCTGCACGTCCGTCATCACCTTGGCCAGCAGGTCGCCGGACACCAGCACGCCGAGCGAACCGATCAGCATGCCCACGAGGCCGAGCCGCACCGACGGCCGCATGACGTCGACGTCCCGCTTGTGCATGAGGAACCAGGCGCCGACGCCGGCGAACATCACGGCCCCGGTGAGGATCGCGGCGAAGACCACGTGCGAGTACGCCCAGAGGTTCAGCGGCTGGGTGAGGACCGCCCAGATGTCCTCCATCTGCGCGCGGTCGCGCACCGGGTCCACCGTGATGCCCACGGGGTGCTGCATGAACGAGTTCGCCGCGATGATGAAGAACGCGGACATCATCGTGCCGATCGACACGGCCCACATGCACGCCGCGTGCAGGCGCGGGGACAGCTTGTCCCAGCCGAAGATCCAGAGCCCGATGAACGTCGACTCCAGGAAGAACGCGAGCAGCGCCTCCATGGCCAGCGGGGCGCCGAACACGTCACCGACGAAGCGGGAGTAGCTCGACCAGTTCATCCCGAACTGGAACTCCTGCAGGATTCCGGTGACCACGCCGATCGCGAAGTTGATCAGGAAGAGCTTGCCCCAGAACTTCACCGCGCGGAGGTACACCGGATTGCGGGTGCGCACCCAGGCCGTCTCCATGATCGCGAGGAAGAAGGCCATGCCGATCGTGACCGGCACGAAGATGAAGTGGTAGACGGTGGTGATTCCGAACTGCCACCGCGCCAGCGACAGCGGGTCCATGCGGATCTCCTTCGGGCGTGCCGACCTGGGCGGGTGTAACTCCTCACTCTGTCGCCGCGCCACCACAGCGATCAAGGACCCCACGTGCTGCTTCCAGTGTGTGGCAATTCACGCTGCGCCGCAGGACACGGCCCGATCTCACTCCCCTCACGAGAAGGTTTCGATTGCAACGCATCCCCGCGCAGCCCGGCGTGTCGTACGCCACGGGCGAACGCGGGCCGAACGGCCGGTTCAGGATGGCACGATGAAAGGGTCCGGCCAGAGGTGCTCGGGTCGCCGCCGGTCCGACCGGACGGCGGTATCGAACAACCTGTGGGCCGGCTCTTTCGTCTTATCCAGGAAGCAGGTCCCGGAAGGCACGAACGACACAGGGCGCCAGCCCGCTGCGGTACCCGCCACCGACTGGTGGCCGACGATGGGAGGACCGAAATGACCGAAGCCTTGGCCAGTCCGTCTGTACTCACCGCCGCCGACCGCTGCGACCGTTGCGGCGCCGCCGCGCTGGTCCTCGCCGTCCTGCCCACCGGAGGGGAACTGCTGTTCTGCGGGCATCACGCGAACGAACACTCGGAGCGCCTCGAGCAGCTGGCCGCCGTCCTCCACGACACCCGCGTCGGCGCCTGATCGCCGCCGGTGACGGCGCCGGGTAGCGGTGGCTGGGCTCCCGCCCCTTCCGCCCGCGCGCCTCGCGCCGACCTGGTCGGCGCCCTCCTCCTGATCGCCGCCGGCCTCGCCGGCCTCCTGCAACTCGCGGTGCCCTGGCTGAGCGCCGGCGCCACCACCGGCACGACCGAGTCCCTCACGGGTTGGCAGCTGTACCGGCTGGCACGCGCCGTCCCCGACCTGTCGCTGGACGAGATGTTCGTCCCCTATGGCATTCTCGGCGTCGCAGCCGGTGGACTCGGGCTGCTGCTGCTGGGCGTGGCCGTGCTCGTGCCGATCACCCACCGGCCCATCGGCTTCGCCGCACTGGCGATCAGCGTGCTCTGCCTGCTGGCCGCGCTCTGGGTGATGGTCCGCGCCCGCGAGGCGGTGGGCGTCGGGATCAGCGGCCTGTTCGAGCAGGCCGAGGTGGGCTGGTACCTGTTCCTCGCCACCGGGGTGCTCGGCGTCATCGGCGCCGCGAAGGCGCTGGCCGCGCCGTAGCCTCACGCGTGCGAAGCGGCGGATTCGTGCCGAGAGGTCCGATCCGCCGCACGGACTGCCGACCGGGCCGGACCGGGGTGGGCGCCGGCCGCTCTGTATCGGCCGGGTGACGACCCGGTGTCGCCGCTCTGCGAATCGCCGGACCTCGTGCATGCTCGTACTGTGACCAGCCCTCGGCCGCCCCAAGGCGACCCGACCGGGCACGTGCCGGACCAGCGGCGTGGCTTCGGCGAGCATGGCGCGTTCGGGCCGCCGCACGGTACGCCGCCGCCGGTCCCGTCCGGCGCCGCCAACGGTGCGGCCGGCGCCGGGTCCCGGCGGGCCGAGGAGCCCGTCCGCGTTCCGCCCCCGCTGGGGGTCGAGGACATGACATCGAGCGACGCGGACCAGACGGTGGCCATCCTGCGGCCTGCGCTGTCCCCGGCCGACTCGATGACCCATCCATGGCCGCATCCCGCCTCCGGCCCGGTCGTGCCGGACGGCGCCCCGGTGCACCACCGGTGGCGGAAGATCGCCGGACGGACGATGAGCAAGGCGTGGGCCGACTCGTTGTTCGGGATGAGCTCGCAGGCCGCGTTCTGGTGCGCGCTGTCGACGGCGCCGCTGCTGCTGGCCCTGCTGGGCCTGACCGGCTACGTCGTGCAGTGGTTCTTCCCGGCCGGCACGATCGACCAGGTCCGCGAGCAGGTGCTGCTGTTCCTCAACACGATCTTCGACGAGGAGGTCGCGGACAACCTCGTCGGCAACACGGTGAACACCATCCTGTCCACGGGCCAGGCGGACAAGATCTCCGTCGGCCTGCTGATCAGCCTGTGGGCCGGGTCCTCGGCGATGTCGGCGTTCGTCGAGTCGATCACCATCGCCTACAGCCAGCACGAGGTCCGCAGCCCCGTCCTGGAGCGGTTCTTCGCCCTGTTCCTCTACCTGCTGGCGCTCGCGGCGGGCATCGTCATGCTGCCGCTGCTGGCCATCGGCCCGGACTACCTGCCGCGGCTGTTCCCCGACGACTGGGAGAGCACCGTCTCCTCGATCGTCGGCATCGCCTACTACCCCGTCCTCGCCCTGGGCCTGATCTTCCTGCTCGCGGTGCTCTACAAGGTTGCGCCCAAGCACAAGCACCCCTGGTACCGCGGGCTGCCGGGCGCGTTCCTGGCCGCCGCGGTCTTCATCGTGGCCAGCTTCGCCCTGCGCCTGTACCTGGCCTACGCGTACTCGAACGGCCTGACCTACGGCGCCCTGGCGACGCCGATCACGTTCCTGCTCTTCTACTACTTCGTCTCGATGGCGATCATCATCGGCGCGCAGTTCAACAACGCGATGCTCGAGTACTACCCCCCGAAGGTCTCCCGGCGGGAGCGGAACAAGTGGCGCCGCTACAACCCCGAGCGCGACCCGGAGCCCCAGCAGCCCGGGCCGGTCGCGGGCTGACGCCCGTCCCTCACTCGCCCTTGCGCATGCGCTCGTAGATCTTCTTGCAGTCCGGGCAGACGGGCGAGCCCGGCTTGGCGGACTTGGTCACCGGGAACGTCTCCCCGCAGAGCGCGACCACGAAGTTGCCCATCACCGCAGACTCCGCGATCTTCGCCTTGCGGACGTAGTGGAACATCTTCGGGGTGTCGTCGGACCCCCGGTCGGTCGTCTCCTCGCGCTGATCCTCGACGGGTTTGGTGAGGGTCTCGGCCACGGTCGTCCTCGCTTTCTGGGGCCTTCCGAGGGATTCCCCGGGGGTTCCGGGCTGCCCGGTTCCTGCGGTGTCGATTCCCACTGGACGGCGCTACCGGACATGATGCCACCGTGACCGACCCCATCCGGATCGCCGCCGACGTGGCGGACGCGCTGGCGGCGGGCGGCGCCGTGGTCGCGCTGGAATCGACGATCCTCGCCCACGGCCTGCCGGCGGGCGAGAACCGGCGCATCGCCGATCGGATCGAGGCGGCCGTCCGAGCGTCCGGCGCGGTGCCGGCGACGATCGCGGTGCTCGACGGCGCGGTCCGGGTCGGGCTATCGGCCGGCGAGCTGGACCGGCTGTGCGCGCCGGCGGACGGAGGCGCTCCGGAGATGCGCAAGCTCTCCGTCCGCGACGTCGGCCCCGCCCTCGCGCTGGGCGTCGACGGGGCGACGACGGTCGCGTCCACCGCCGCTCTCGCGCACCGCGCCGGGATCGCGGTCTTCGGCACCGGCGGTCTCGGCGGCGTGCATCGAGGCGCCGCCGAAACCTACGACGTGTCAGCCGACCTCGGCGTGCTCGCGCGCACGCCGCTGGTCGTGGTGTGCGCCGGCGTGAAGTCGATCCTCGACGTCCCGGCGACCCTGGAGTACCTCGAGACGCTCTCCGTGCCCGTGCTGGGGTACCGCACCGGTTCGTTCGCCGGCTTCTATCTGACGGACTCCGGGTATCCGGTGCCGTGGCGGGTGGACACGGCCGGGGAGGCGGCCGCCGTGCTGCGCCGGCGCCGGGAACTGGCCACCGACACGGCCGGGATCGTGCTGGCGAACCCGCTGCCCGTGGACCGCCAGCTGGACCCCGAGCTGCACGACCGGACGCTGACGGCGGGTCTCGAGCTGATCGCCGGGGAGGGGGTGACCGGCAAGGACGTCACGCCCCGGCTGCTCGCGTACTTCCACGAGCACACGCACGGGGAGAGCCTGCGGGCGAACGTGGAGCTGGTGCTCGCGAACGCGTCGCTGGCCGGCGAGGTGGCCGTGGCCCTGGCCGCGTCGTGACGACGGCCGGGCGGGACCGGCCCAGGGCCGTGGTCGTCGGCGACGTCGGGCTCGACGTGCTGGCGGCGCTGGCCGGGCCGATCGTGCCGGGTCAGGAGACACGCGGCCGGGTGGGCGTCGGTCCGGGCGGCGCGGGCGGGAACACCGCCTCGTGGCTCGCCCGCTGCGGCGTGGACGTCACGCTCATCGCCAGGGTGGGTGCCGACGAGGCGGGTCGCACCGCCGAGGCGGAGCTGACCGCCGCGGGGGTCCGGTGCCTCTTCGCCGTGGACCCGGTGCTCCCGACGTGCTGCGTCGTCGTGCTGGTCGAGGCGGGCGGCGAGCGCACGATGGTGTCCGACCGGGGCGCGAACGCCGCGCTCTCGGCAGCCGACGTGAACCTGCCGGTGGACGTGCCGAGCGGCCGCGCGGATCGGAGTGACGGTGGGGGGCACCTGCACCTGTCCGGCTACGTCCTGCTGGACGACCGCTCGCGAACCGCGGGCCTGGCCGCGCTCGCGGCCGCGCGTTCGGCCGGCTGGACCAGCTCCGTCGACCCGCAGTCGGCCGCGCACGTCGAGGGGGCCGGCGCGGCCCGATTCCTGGAGTGGGTCGATTGCGTCGACCTGCTGTTGCCCAACGACTCGGAGCTCGACGCGCTCGGCGGGCCGGACGCGGTGCTGACGGCCGTCGGCGCGATCGCCGTCACGCACGGCGCGCGCGGCGCGTCGTGGATCAGCGCGGACGAGCGGATCGACGTGCCAGCCCCGGCGGCGCATCGGACGGACTCCACGGGCGCGGGCGACGCCTTCAACGCCGGCCTGCTCGCGTCCTGGCTGGCCGGGGCGGGTCCCCGCGCCGCGCTCCTCGCCGGGGTGGGGACCGGCACGGCGGCCGCCGCTCGACTGGGCGCCCGGCCAGCCGCCGGATAGCCGGCGCGGCAGGGCGAACGGTGCGCGCCGACGTCGCGGCGCGCACGGCTCAGGGCGCGGGCACTCCCGCGGCCTGCTGGCCGCCCCGTTCCTCGTCGGACAGGCCGTCGACGATCTCCCGGCCGCCGGGGAGCAGCGCGCGCTCGTGGTTGACCGTCGCCGGCGCGACCGGGTGGCGCTTGCGGGCGGGCCGGTCGTTGGCGATGAGGACGGCCATCCAGGGCAGCGGGATCGAGATCGCCACGATCAGCAGGGCGAGCCACGGTGTCTGGTACAGCAGGGTGGCCACGACCAGGAACGGGATCCGCAGACCCATCATGATCATGTAGCGCTTGCGCCGGGACCGGAGCTGGTCGTCGTACGACGGCTCGGCCCTGGTGATCGAATACGGTGCCGACATGCATGCTCCTGACCGGCGCAGCGACCGATGGGCCGCCGCGCACCCGACGCGATGAAGCGATCATCGATGCACTGCGGGGCGAAGCCGGCCACCTGACTGCCCTGCCGTCACGCTACGCCGGTATCCGCGCGCGGGCTGCAACGGCCGCGGCCGGCACCGGCGCAGGCGACGGTCACCTGCGATCCGTGCCGCCCGGTCCGCGGTGTCGCGGCCTCCGGCTGCCTCAGCCGCCGGCCTTGGCGGCCGCCTTAGCGGCCTTCTTGAACGCGCGGACCTGCGCCAACGACTCGGCGTCGACCACGTCGGCGACCGACTTGAACACGCCGTCCTCGCCGTACGGGCCGGCCGCCTCGCGCCAGCCGTCCGGGGTCACGCCGCACTGCTTGCCGAGCAGGGCCACGAAGATCCGCGCCTTCTGCGCGCCGAAGCCGGGCAGGGTGTTCAGCCGCCGGAAGAGGTCCTGACCCGACGACACGTCGGTCCACATGTTCGCGGCGTCGCCGCCGTAGGACTCGACCAGCACCCGGCAGACCCCCTGCACACGACCGGCCATCGAGCCGGGGAACCGGTGCACCGCAGGGCGTTCGGCACAGATGGCGACGAACTCGTCGGGGTCGAGATCGGCGATCGCCCTGACGTCGAACCGGCCGCCCATCCGCTCGGCGATCACCGCTGGCCCGGAGAACGCCTTTTCCATCGTCACCTGCTGGTCGAGCACCATCCCGATCAGGAGCGCGTTGGCGTCCGTGGCCAGCAGTGCGTCCGCCGCGGCGTCGCCGGTGAGAGTCAGGGCTGCCGTCATGCTGTCCAGCGTCGCACATCTCGGGGCGCGCGCCGAGGGCCGTACCCCGACGGGCGACCACGAGTGGCCGGGCACGAGAACGCCTGATCGGACGGCCTCGACGACCGGGTTCGCCCGATCGTCCGATCGAAATCCCCCCGGCCGGCCGCGCGTCGGTCCTAGGCTGGACAGATGACCGCGAAGGCCGCCGCCTCGGCCGGCAGCAGGGCGACCGCCCCCGAGATCTCCGACGCATCGTCGAGCCGGCGGCCGCGCCTGCCTGCGGTCGGATTCCGCGGGGTGAGACTCAACGCCGCCGGCTGGTCGGCCGTTCTGGTGCCGGGCGCCGTGCTCGGGGCCGCGATCGGTGCCCTGGTCGGGAGCGCCGCTCGACGGCCGCTCCGCGTGGCGCTCTGCGGCGCCGCCGGCGCCGCCGCGGGACTGGCCGCCGCTCGCGTCGCGGACGAGATTCGCTGGCGGGACACGCCGGTCACCCTGCACATCGACGAGCCGGACGAGGCGCTGGACGTCATGCAGGCGGTCCGGGCCGCCGGCGTGCGCGCCGACATGGTGCGCGCGCCGGACCGCGACCCCGACGAGGGTGCGCTCGGCTACCAGGTCCGCTACCGGGCGAGGGACGAGCGGCGGGTTCGCGCCGTCCTCGCGGCCCAGCACGGGTGATCGCGCCCCGCCGGCGAGCTGCTCGCACCCTCTCGGCCCGCCGGTGACGGCGGTCGCCGGCACGCCCCTGCCGGATGCCGATTTCGTCGATCGGCTCGGAGACGACCTGCGGGCGGCGGATTTTCGTGCCGACACCGTCCTGGACCTGCTCGGTCCGGAGGCGCATGCCGCCTTGGGCCGCAACGAGCGGGTCGCGCCGCTGCGGGCCACCTCGGACGGATCGCGGCTCAGCACGCTCGTCCGGCTCTTCCTGCTCGGCGTCGCCGAGCCGTCGGCGGCGGTCGGCGACGCCCTGCGGCGGGCGGGCGTCCGGCGGGCAGTGGCCCAGGGCGTGCTCGAGCCGCGCGGCGGGGACGTCGGCGCGGCACTGGACATCCGGCCGCACGTCGGGCTCGACGGCACCGACCTGCTGCTGATCTCCGATCTCGACTCCGACGTGCGCGCGGGTCCCGTCCGGCCCGACCACGTCCTCGGGCTCGGCTCGGCGTCGGTCACGCTCGCCCGCGCGGTCATCCGCGAGCCGGTCGACGCGGCGCTCGATCTCGGCACGGGCAGCGGCGTCCAGGCCCTGCATCTCGCCGCGCACAGCCGCAGCGTGGTCGCCACCGACACGAACCCGCGCGCGCTCGCCCTCGCCGGGGCGACGGCGCGGATCAACGGACAGCGCTGGGACCTGCGCGCGGGCTCGCTGTTCGAGCCGGTGGCCGCGGACCGCTTCGACCTGATCGTGTCGAACCCGCCGTTCGTCGTCGGCGCCGGCGACCTGCGCTACTCCTACCGCGACTCCGGCATGGCCGGCGACGGGCTGTGCCGCCGCCTGGTGACCGGCGCCCGCGATCGGCTGACCCCCGGCGGCACCGCGCAGCTGCTCGCGAACTGGCTGATCCGCGACGACGGCGACTGGCGTGCGCGGGTCGGCGAGTGGGTGTCGGCGAGCGGATGCGACGCGTGGGTCGTGCAGCGGGACGTCGCCGACCCCGCCCGCTACGTGGGCATGTGGCTCGCCGACGCGGGCGAGACGACCGCCACAGCGGCGGACCTCGCCGACCGCTGGCTGCAGTACTTCGAGTCGGAAAAGGTCACCGGGATCGGCATGGGAATGATCACGCTGCGCCGCACCGACGCGGCGGATGCCTCGATCACGCTCGATGAGATCCTCGACGCCGACGCCGACCTCACCGGCGCGGAGGTGGCGGGCTTCCTGGCCCGCCGAGCATTCGTGGGATCCGCCGACGACCGCGGACTGCTGGCGACGGCGTTCTCCCTGGCGGACGGCGCCATCGTCGAGACCCGCGCGGTCGCCGGCCACGAGGGCTGGACCACGGTGCTGCGGATGCTGCGCCGGCCAGGCGGCCCGGGCGCGACACTCCAGCTCGACGAGTGGGCTCAGGCGCTGCTCGGCGGCTGCACCGGCGCCGTGCCGCTCGGCGTGCAGATCCGGTTGCTCGCCGCCGCGCATGCGGTCGACGAGAACGCGCTCGCCGCGGCGATGCTGCCGGCCATCCGCGTGGCGGTCACGCGCGGGCTGCTGATCCCCGCCACGAGCTGATCGCGGCCACGGCCGCGCCGGGATTCGGCAGCGCCCTGCGCGTCAGCGCGCGCCGGACGGCGTACACCGCGCCGCCGCCCCAGAACAGCACCCGCCCGGCGGCGAGGCCGGAGAGAACGGAGCCGGCGGAGAGCAGGGAGAGCAGCGATCCCGCCGAATAGGCCGATCCGATGCTGGCGACGGAGCCCACGGAGCCGATCGACAGGATCGAGCCCGCGGACCCGATGGACAGGATGGAGCCGGCCGAGCCGATCGACAGGATCGACCCGACGGAACCGATCGAGAGAATGGACCCGACGGATCGCAAGCGGTCGTCGGCGGACCGGCGCGCCGTCCTCGCGTCGTCGAGGGACAGCGGGACGGGAAGGGGTTCGGCCATCGACCCATCGTGCCGCACGCCGAACGGCGCGTCGCGACGCTTCTCCGACAGGATCCGGCGGGCGAGCCGGCGAGCCGGTGTCTGCGACCATCGTCCGATGCGTGCCGTCGCGACCCGGGTCAGCCGAGCGGACGTCACCGTCGACGGCGCCGTGGTCGGCGCGATCGACCGTCCCGGCCTGCTCGCGCTCGTCGGCGTGACGCATTCCGACACCGCGCACACCGCCCGCGCCCTCGCCGTCAAGCTGCACGAGCTGCGCATCCTGCGCGACGAGCGGTCCTGCGCGACGGCCGGCGCTCCCCTGCTCGTCGTCAGCCAGTTCACCCTCTACGGGCGCACCGAGAAGGGCCGGCGGCCGTCATGGAGCGACGCCGCGCCGGGGTCGGTGGCCGAGCCCCTCGTGGCGGAACTGATCGACGAACTGCGGCGCCGCGGCGCGGTGGTCGCCGAGGGCGTGTTCGGCGCGATGATGCAGGTCAGCAGCGTCAACGACGGCCCGTTCACGGTGCTCGTCGAGGTGGATTAGCGGGCCTGGCGGTCACCCGATCGGTCCCTGTTTTCCCATGCTGTTCCCATCATCGGCACACGCCTGGTCACAGGCTGGCGGTATTGGGTTCTGGATCACTGGGAACGCAGTACGTCATCCGGAAACAGCTTGTGAACCGGGGAACAAGCCCCGCCCGACAAGCGTTCGAATACGTGACGGGCAGCCACATCGGCCCGCCTCTCGTCACGAAGGGAGCACCTCATGACCGACTCCCCACAAGAAGGTCTGACCACAGCCGTACTGCCGGCGCCCGCACCGACCACACGGGTCAGGGAGCCGGAGGATCTGGACGCGCAGGGTCCCTCCGCGGACCTGGTCCGCGTATATCTCAACGGCATCGGCCGCACCGCCCTGCTGACCGCCGAGCAGGAGGTCGACCTCGCCAAGCGCATCGAGGCCGGGGTGTTCGCCGCCCACATGCTGGAGACCGCCAAGCGCCTGTCGACCCAGCGTCGCGTCGACCTGAAGATGATCGTCCGGGACGGCAACCGCGCGCGGAACCACCTGCTCGTCGCCAACCTGCGCCTCGTGGTGTCCCTGGCCAAGCGCTACACGGGCCGCGGCATGCCGCTGCTGGACCTGATCCAGGAGGGCAACCTGGGCCTCATCCGTGCGGTCGAGAAGTTCGACTACACCAAGGGTTTCAAGTTCTCCACCTACGCGACCTGGTGGATCCGGCAGGCCATCTCGCGCGGCATGGCCGATCAGGGCCGCACGATCCGGCTCCCCGTGCACCTCGTCGAGCAGGTCAACAAGCTGTCCCGGTTGAAGCGCGAGCTGCATCAGCAGCTCGGACGGGACGCGACGATGGCCGAGCTGGCCGCCGAATCCGGGATCCCGGAGGAGAAGATCGCCGACCTGCTGGATCACGCGCGCGACCCGGTGAGCCTCGACATGCCCGTCGGCACCGACGAGGAGGCACCGCTCGGCGACTTCATCGAGGACTCCGAGTCGACGTCCGCCGAGAACGCCGTGGTGGCCGCGTTCATGCACGACGACATCGATCGGGTGCTGCGCACGCTGGACGATCGGGAGCGGACCGTGGTGCGGCTGCGCTACGGGCTCGACGACGGCCGGCCGCGCACGCTGGACGAGATCGGTCGGGTGTTCGGCATCTCGCGCGAGCGGGTGCGGCAGATCGAGCGCGACTCGATGGCCAAGCTGCGCACCGGCGATCGCTCCGAGGTCCTCCGGGCCTATGCGAGCTGAGGTCAGCACCACCAGTTGAGCCGCTTGCGGCGTCCGCCTGCTTCGCCGGCATGGACGCCGCTCGCCGGAGGGACCGGGTCTGCCGCGGGGTGGACCCGGTCCTTCGCTGTCTGGGCCGGATGACGACGCCGCCGGCGCCGGGCGAGGAGCCGCGAGGTGGCGCCCGGCCCGTCAGCCGGTCGCCGACAGCGGCCGGCGCTAGCCGCCCAGCCGGCGCCGGGTGTCCTGCCGAGCCGGCGGCGGCCCGATCCGGGCGGTGCCGCCGATCACCGCGATGCCCGCCGGTCCGGCGAGCACGGGCAACAGCTGCAGGTCGGAGATCTCGGGCAGGTCGTCCGCCAGCGCGGACAAGCGCAACGCCAGGTCCACGAGAGGCGCCCGATCGACCGGGCGCGCGCCGCGATAGCCGTCGAGAAGCGGCGCGGCGCGGGGGGCGGCGATCAGATCGGCCGCGTCGGCGTCCGTCAGCGGGACCGCGCGGAACGCCCGGTCGTGCAGCAGCTCGGTCGCGACCCCGCCGATGCCGAACGAGACGAGCGCGCCGAAGGAGGGGTCGGCGGTCACGGTGAACACCGTCGGCACCTCGGCCCGGTCCCGCGCGGCCATCGCCTGCACGTACAGCCACGGTCCCGCGACGGCCGACAGGTCCTCGTAGGCCGCCGTCAGCTGGTCGTCGGAGAGCAGGCCGAGCCTGACCCCGGACTGGTCGAGCCGATGCCGCAGCGACTCGTCGAACGACTTGAGCGCGACCGGGTAGCCCAGGTCGAGCGCGGCCGCCGCGGCCTCCGCGGCCGAGCCGACCGGGCGGAAGTCGACGATCGGGACGCCGTAACAGGCCAGCACGGCGACCAGCTCGGCGTCGGTGAGCGACCGCTCCGGATCGGACGGGTCGCGCACCGAGTCGACGAACCGGCGGGCCGCGGTCGAGTCCGCGGGCGGGTCGGCCGACGAGAGGTCGGGGATCTCGCCGGTCGGGCGGGCCAGCCAGGTTCCGTACCGGACGGCGTGGGCGAGCGCGGCCACCGCACGCTCCGGCGTGCGGAAGGCCGGCACCGCGCGCCGGCCCGGCGCGCCGTCCGGCGCCGGCGCGGCGAGCTGCTCGAGCGGATCGCCGGTCCGAACGCCGCCGTCAGCCCCGCCGCCGTCAGTCCCGCCGCCGCGGTCCGCCGCACCGCCGGTCGCGCCGCCCCGGACAACGCCGCCGGGGGCGGCGATGAACGTGCTGAGCACCGGTACCGGCGAGTCCCCGGCCGCGGCCCGCAGCGCGGCGGCGTGTTCGGCACCCGAGGTGGCGATCCGCGGCACGTACACGACGACCAGCGCGTCCACGTCGTCGCGGATCATCGCCGCGCGCACCGCGGCGGCCAGGTCGGCGGGCGCGACCGACACCCCGAGGTCCAGCGGGGCTCCGTCGACGACGGCCAGCCCGGCGTCGAGGCACGCGTCGATGGCGAGCACCCCGAGCGCGCTGGAATTCCCCAGCACCGCGACCCGATCGCCGGCCGGCACCGGCTGGGTGGCCAGCAGCTCGGCCACGTCGAAGGCCGCCGTGAGGGTGTCGGTGCGGATCACGCCCGACTGCGCGAACAGCGTGGCGACGGCGGCGTCGGAGATCAGCGCCGAGCTCGCCGCCAGCCCGGGCGTGGTCAGCGCGTAGCGGCCTGACTTCACGGCGATCACCGGCTTGCTGCGGGCCAGCACGGGCGCCAGCCGGGCGAACTTGCGCGGGTTGCCGAACGACTCGAGGTAGAGCAGGACGACGTCGGTGTGCGGGTCGCCCTGCCAGAACTGCAGGAGGTCGTTGCCCGACACGTCGGCGCGGTTGCCGGCCGAGACGAACGTGGACAGGCCGAGCCCGCGCTCGGCGGCGTCGGCCAGGATCGCGATGCCGAGAGCGCCGGACTGGCAGAAGAACCCGATCCGGCCGGGGGGCGGCACGACCGGCGCGGGGGTGGCGTTCATCCGCACGTCCGCCTCGGTGTTGACCAGACCGAGGCAGTTCGGGCCGACCACCCGCATGCCCGCGCCCCGCGCCTTCATCACCATCTGCCGCTGCGCGAATGCCGCCGCCTCCCGCGCGCCGCCGTCCGGCTCCACGGCGTCGGCCGCCCCGACGTCCACCAGGCCCGAGGACATCACGACGAGGCCGCGCACGCCCTTGGCCTGGCAGGCGGCGAGCACGTCGGACGTCTCGGAGCTCGGCACCGCGACCACGGCCAGATCCACCGGGTCCGGCACCGCGGTCACGCTGGCGTAGGCGCGCACGCCGAGGACGGAGCGAACGCCCTCCGCCACCGGGTACACCGGCCCGGCGAAGCCGCCGCGCAGCAGGTTCTGCAGGACGGCGTGGCCGAGCGAGGTCGGCTCGTCGGACGCGCCGATGACGGCGATCGACGTGGGGCGCAGCAGCCCGGCGATCGACCGGGACTCCGCGCGGTGCTCGCGGGAGCGGGCGACCTGGATGGACTTCTCGGTCGGAGCGATGTCGAACTCGAGGTCGACGACCCCGGACTCGTACTCGCGCTTGACGACGTACCCGGCGTCGATGAAGACCCTGACCATGGTGTTGTTCTCGGCCAGCACCTCGGCGGTGAATCGGCGGATCCCGTTCTCCTGGGCGGCCGCGGCCAGGTGCTCGAGCAGGATGGATCCCAGCCCCCGGCGCTGCTGGACGTCCTCGACGACGAACGCGACCTCCGCCGCCGGCACCGGCGCGCCGGTGTGCCGGTGGTAGGTGCCGGCCGCGACCGGCACGCCGGCCACCTCGGCGATCAGCCCGACGGACGAGACGTGGTCGACCCCCGTGTACACCCGCAGCTGCTGCTCCGAGAGCTCCCCGACGGCCGAGAAGTAGCGCAAATACAGCGTTCTCGAGCTCATCCGGCGGTGCATCTCGCGGATCGCCACGCCGTCGGCGGGCACGATCGGCCGGATGTGCACGATGCCGCCGTCGGACGACAGCACGTCCGCTTCCCAGTGCTGGGGATACGCCGGGGCCCCGGGGCTCGGCGCCTCGACGTCAGTCACGCGGGTCGTGCGGATCGAGACCGTGCAGGGGGTACACCTTGTTCCGGGCGTCTGCGATGGCGCGGTCGACGGCCAGCCGCTGCTCCCCGTCCCACCGCTCGAACGGGACGACACCGGGTGTGCCGTCGGACATGTCGATCGGGATGTCCGTGCGGGGACGGGCCTGCCCGGCCGTCGCGATCCAGTCGGCGGGCAGCGACGTCGCCGCGTCCAGGTCGCGATCGGCGACGATCGCCATCAGGTGGGTCCACGCCCGCGGTACGACCCTGACCAGTGAGTAGCCGCCGCCGCCGAGTGCCAGCCAACGCCCGCCGGTCACGGTGTTCGCGAGGTCGCGGAGCGCCAGGTAGGAGGTTCGCTGGCCGTCCACGGTGAGATTGAGGTCGGCGAGCGGGTCCTCCCGGTGGGTGTCCGCGCCGTCCTGGGTGACCAGCACCTCCGGCCGGAATGCCGCCACCACCCCCGGCACGACGGCGTGAAATGCGCGCAGCCAGGCGGCATCCGAGGTGCCGGCGGGGACCGCGACGTTGACGGCGGTGCCGACGGCGTCGCCGCGACCGGTCTCGGCGGGCCAGCCGGTGCCGGGAAACAGGGACAGCGGGCTCTCGTGGATCGACACGGTCAGCACCCGGGGGTCGGCGTAGAACGCGTGCTGCACCCCGTCCCCGTGGTGCACGTCGACGTCCACGTACGCGACCCGGCGCACGCCCGCGTCCAGCAGGGCGGCGATCGCCAGCGCCGCGTCGTTGTAGATGCAGAAGCCGGACGCGAAATCCGGCATCGCGTGGTGCAGGCCGCCGAAGAAGTTCACCGCGCGGTCCACGTCGCCGTGTGCGATCGCCCGCGCGGCGGCGATCGAGCCGCCGGCGATCTGCGCCGCGCAGTCGTGCATCCCGCGGAAGATCGGGTTGTCCGACGTGCCGAGTCCGTGCCCGACCGCTCCGGCGTGCTCCCCCGTCGACGCGCGGCGGACGGCCTGCACGTACTCGGGAGTGTGGATGCGGCACAGCGACTCGTCGTCGGCGACCGGCGGCGCGAACGCCTCGAAGTGCTCCGTGACCCCGAGGTGGCCGGCGAGCGCCCAGGTCAGCTCCCAGCGCAACGGATGCAGCGGATGGCTGCCGCCGAGGTCGTAGCCCAGCATCCGCGGGTCCCACACCACCATCGGCGCCGCCATGGCGCCAGCGTAGTGAGTGGCCGCCGGGACGGCCGGATACCGCTCGAGTCTCGTCCAGCCGTCGAGCATCCCTGTTCGCGGACGGGCGCCGCCGCCGGGCGCGCGTCGTGCGTTGGGGGCGCTGACGTGCCCATCGGTCCCGCCGCGTGACCTGTGGGGGTCGACCGATCAGTCGCCCACCGCGACCGGGCGGCCGGCCGCGCACCACTGCGAGTACGAGCCCGGGAACAGGGCCAGCCGCAGGCCCGCGATCTCGCCGGCCAGCACCAGCTGGCAGGCGGTGATCCCGGAGCCGCACGAGGCGGCCGCCAGCGCCGGCCCGCCCGCGGTCGGCAACCCGGCCGCGGCGAACGCCGCGGCGAGCTCCGCGCGAGGGCGGTAGGAGCCGCCCGGTCCGATGAGCTCGGCAGCCGGCAGGTTCACCGCGCCGGGGATGTGGCCGGCGACCGGATCCAGGGGCTCGACCTCGCCGCGGAAGCGGGGCGCGGCGCGCGCGTCGAGCAGCACGCCCGCACCGTCCCGCGCGATCTCGGCCGCCGCGTCGATCTCCACCACCGGCATGGAGCCGAACCGGAACGCGCGGCCGGGCCGCTGGTCGTCTCCGTCACCAGCCCCGGCCGGCGCCTCGTCCGGGCCCGACTCGACCGGTCGTGCGGAGTCCGCCAGCCAGCCGGGCAACCCGCCGTCCAGCACCCGCGCGCCCGGCACGCCGCTCCACCGGAGCAGCCACCAGGCCCGCGCCGCGGCCAGGCCGGGACCGCCGTCGTAGACGACGACCGCGGAGTCGGTGCCGATGCCCAGCGAGCGCCAGAGCCGCGCGAGGTCCTCGCGCGGCGGCAGAGGGTGCCGGCCGCGCGCCCCTGGCGGCGCGGCGAGGCAGCGGTCGAGATCGACGAAGCGCGCGCCGGGCAGGTGCGCGCGGGCGTAGCCCTCGGGGTCGCTCCCGGCCAACGTCCAGCGCACGTCGAGGATCACGGGCCGCTCGTCCGTCGCCCGCAGGCTCGCGGACAGTTCGGCCGGGGTGAGCAGGGCCGGGAGGAGAGGGGCCGGGAGGAGAGACTGTCGGTGCACCCGCCTATTCTGGGCTCCTCATCCCCACGGCCCGCCCGTCGGCGAGGCGGTGTCACCGCGACAGTCGGTCCAGTTCGCCCAGGTGCCGCACGGGTAGGATCGTTCAGGGCCACGAAGGGGAAATGCATCGGTGAACGACCTGATCGACACGACCGAGATGTACCTGCGCACGATCTTCGAACTCGAGGAAGAGGGCATCGTCCCCCTGCGCGCGCGGATCGCGGAGCGGTTGGCGCAGAGCGGTCCCACCGTGAGCCAGACCGTCGCCCGGATGCAGCGGGACGGGCTGCTGGTGGTGTCCGACGACCGGCACCTGGAGCTGACCGACTTCGGCCGCGAGCGCGCCACCGCCGTCATGCGCAAGCACCGGCTCGCCGAGCGGCTGCTGCTCGACGTGATCGGTCTCGACTGGCAGGACGTGCACGTCGAGGCATGCCGGTGGGAGCACGTCATGAGCGAGCAGGTCGAGCAACGCCTGGTCGCGCTGCTGGGGCATCCGTCGACCTCGCCGTACGGCAATCCGATCCCGGGCCTGGACCACCTCGGCGAGCTGGTCAAGCCGGTCACCGAGACGCACCTGGACCTGATCGGCGCCGATGAGGCGGCCGGTCGCGGCGGCCGGTACGAAGTACGCAGAATCATCGAAATCGTGCAGAATCAGCCGCGGGTGATGGACCGCCTGCACCGCGGCGGGGTGATCCCGGGTGCGGTGCTCGAGTTCTCGGTCCAGGGCGAGAAGATGGTCGCCGCGGTCGGCGCCACCACCACCGAACTGTCTGCGGACATCGCCCACGGCATCCACGTCCGTCCAGCGGCCTGACCCGATTGCCGGGCGGGGCTCTGCTCACCCGGGGGTCGACTGATGGAACTGACGCGGGCGATGTCGTTTCTGCTCGTCATCGCCCTGGTGGCACTCGCGCCACTGCTCGCGGCGCTGATCGGCCGGGTGCTGCGGATCCCGCTGGTCGTGTACGAGATCGTGCTCGGCCTGGTGTTCGGGCCGGCGATCCTGGGCTGGGCGCAGCCGACCGACTTCCTCAACGGGCTGCAGACACTCGGTCTGGCGATGCTGTTCTTCCTCGCCGGCAACGAGATCGACTTCCAGCGGATCAACGGGCGACCGCTGCGGCGGTCGGCCTTCGGCTGGCTCATCTCGCTGGTCCTGGGCGTGACCCTCGGCATCGTGCTCGCCCCTTCCGTGCCGGCGGGCGTGTTCATCGGGGTCGCGCTGACCAGCACCGCTCTCGGCACGCTGATGCCGATGCTGCGCGATGCCGGCGAGCTGCGCACGCCGTTCGGGACGGCGGTCATCGCGATCGGCGCCGTCGGCGAATTCGGTC
The DNA here is from genome assembly GCA_963844455.1 of uncultured Actinomycetota bacterium. Lineage (GTDB taxonomy): Bacteria > Actinomycetota > Actinomycetes > Mycobacteriales > Nakamurellaceae > Nakamurella. The sequence continues at coordinate 232,097 of CAWJOH010000001.1, read as the reverse complement.
CCCTGATTGCGATCTCGATCTTCCTGTCCGGCCGCAATCCCGGCGCGGCGACGGTCGTGCTGCTCGTGTTCGTGCTGATCGCCGCCGGCGCCATCTATCTCGCGGCGCGCGGCACCCACCGGCAGCTGCACACCCTGATCAACGCCACGCTGCACACCAGCGGTCAGTTCGCCGTTCGCCTCGTGATGCTGCTGGTCGTCGGCCTCGTCACGCTGAGCGCGCTGTTCGGCCTGGACATGTTGCTCGGCGCCTTCGCCGCCGGCGTCATCACCAAGCTGCTGCTCGAGGACGCCGCGCCCCGGGACGCCGCGGTGATCGAGGCCAAGCTGGAGGCGATCGGGTTCGGCTTCCTGGTGCCGATCTTCTTCGTCTACACCGGCCTCACCTTCGACCTGCAGGCGTTGCTGAGCGACCCCCAGAACCTGATCATGCTGCCGATCTTCCTGGTCCTGCTGTTGCTGGTCCGCGGGTCCGTCGGGCTGCTCACGGCACCGGTGGGTACCGACGGGGCGGACCGGAGGGCCATCGTGCTGCTCTGCGCGACCGGCCTGCCGATCATCGTGGCGGTCACCGGCATCGGCGTCGAGTCCGGCGATCTGCCGGTGGGCACGGCCTCGGCGCTGGTGGGCGCGGGGATGCTCTCGGTACTCCTCTTCCCGCTGATCGCCTTCACCCAGCGACACCAGTCCGCGGTGATGCGGACGCCCGACGTGGACGGGACCGTTCCGGAGAACGCGTGACCGGCCGCCCGCTGGTTACCCTGGCCGGGTGACGCCGCCCACCCTCGCTCCGACGCCGCGGGCCGCCCCGGTCTACTCCGTCGCCGCCCCGGCGGCGTGCGTCGAGGAGATCGCCGACCTGCTCCGCGGCCGTCGGGTGCTGGCCCTGACCGGCGCCGGGATGTCGACGGACTCCGGCATCCCGGACTACCGCGGACCCGACAGCGTGCCTCGCACGCCGATGACGTACACCGAATTCGTCTCCGGTCATGCTGCGCAGCAACGGTACTGGGCGCGCAGCCACATCGGCTGGCAGCGGCTCGGCCGGGCCAGGCCGAACGACGGCCACCGCGCGCTCGCCGCGCTGGAGCGGTCCGGCGCGCTGGCCGGGGTGGTCACCCAGAACGTCGACGGTCTGCACCGGCGGGCGGGCAGCCGGCGGGTGATCGACCTGCACGGTCGGATCGACGACGTGGTGTGCCTGGACTGCCGGGAGATCAGCTCGCGGTCGGACCTGCACGGCAGGCTCCACGAACGCAACCCGGGCTTCGGCGCCGCGCTCACCTCCGAGACGGCGCCGGACGGCGACGTCGAGTTCGACGACACCGCCGGCTTCCGCCTGGTCGGCTGCCGCTCCTGCGGCGGCGTGCTCAAGCCGGACGTCGTGTTCTTCGGAGAGAACGTGCCACCCGAGCGGGTGCGGCGGGCGTTCGCGGCCGTCGACGATGCCGAGGCGCTGCTCGTCGCCGGATCGTCGCTCACCGTGATGTCGGGGCTGCGCTTCGTCCGGCACGCGGCCCGCGCCGGCACGCCCGTCGTGTTGGTGAACCGCGGGCTGACGCGCGGCGACCCGCTGGCCACCTGTCGCATCGACGCCGGGTGCTCGCAGACCCTGCGGGCCCTCGTCCCGTTGCTGAGCTGAGAGATCGCCTGGCGCGCCGCCCGCGCGGTGCGAGGCCCGGCGGGCGGCCGGCGGGTCAGCTCTCCCGGGACCGCACCCACACCCGGACCGGTGCGTCCAGGCCCGTACCAACCGTGAGCTCCGCCGAGTCCCGGCCCGCCGCAGGGGATTCCGGACGGTCCGACGGCCCGCCGGACAGCACGGCGACCGCCAGGTCCTCGGCCAGCACCTGCTCCGACAGCCAGGACCCGCGCGAATCCAGTGCGGCGCGGACGGTCTCGTCGTCCGTCGCCACGGTCAGCGAGATCCGGTCGGAGACCCCGAGATCGAGGGCCTTGCGGACGTCCTGCACGCCGCGCACCACGTCGCGCACCAGCCCGTCGGCGACCAGGTCCTCGTCCAGCGCGGTGTCCAGGGACACGAAGCCGCCGGATCGCAGGAGCCCCACGGCGTCCGACGCCGACCCGGTGGCGACCAGCTCCAGCGTGTACTCGCCGGGCTCCAGTGCAGTCCCGCCGCACACCACGGTCCCGTCGTCGGCCACCGACCAGTCGCCGGCCTTGGACGCCCTGATCACCTGCTGAACGTCCCGGCCGAGCCGCGGTCCGGCGGCCCTGGCATTCACGGTGAGCCGCTGCGACACCCGGTCGTCGTGGTCGGCGAGGCCGGTCAGCCGCACCTCGCGGACGTTCACCTCGTCCGCCAGCAGGGCCCGGAACGGTTCCAGCGCCCCGGGATCCGACACCGCCACGGTCAGCGACGCGAGCGGCTGGCGAACCCGCAGCCTGGCGCCCTTGCGCACCGACAGCGCCACGGAGGCGACCTCGCGGACCTCGTCCATCGCAGCGACGAGAGCGACGTCGAGCGGCAGCGTCCGGCCGCCGTCGACGTCGTCGCCGACCGCCGGCCAGTCGGCCAGGTGCACGGAGCGGCCGCCGGTGAGGCCCCGCCAGATCGCCTCGGAGGTCAGCGGCAGCAGCGGGGCCGCGGCCCTGCTCACGGTCTCCAGCACGGTGTGCAGGGTGTCGATGGCGTCGGCGTCGCCGTCCCAGAACCGTTGCCGCGAGCGGCGGACGTACCAGTTGGTCAGCACCTCGAGGTACTGCCGCAGTGTCCCGCAGGCGCCGGCCAGGTCGTAGACGTCCAGCTGCTCGGTCAGCACCCGGACGAGCTCGGCCGTCTTGGACAGTACGTAGCGATCCAGCACATCCCGAGAATCGGTGCGGGACACGCCGACCCGGTTCGATGCGCCGGCATAGAGCGCGAGGAAGTACCAGGCGTTCCACAGCGGCAGGACGGCCTGGCGGACGCCCTCCCTGATGCCGGCCTCGGTGACGACCAGGTCGGTGCCGCGCAGGATCGCGGACGACATCAGGAACCAGCGCATGGCGTCCGAGCCGTCGCGCTCGAAGACCTGCCCGACGTCCGGGTAGTTCCGCCGCGACTTCGACATCTTCTGCCCGTCGTCGCCCAGCACGATGCCGTGCGCGACGCAGGTGACGAACGAGGGCCTGTCGAACAGCGCCGTGGCGAGCACGTGCAGCGTGTAGAACCAGCCGCGGGTCTGGCCGTTGTACTCGACGATGAAGTCGCCGGGGTAGTGATGCTCGAACCACTCGCGGTTCTCGAACGGGTAGTGCACCTGGGCGAACGGCATCGACCCCGACTCGAACCAGCAGTCGAGCACCTCCGGCACCCGGCGCATGGTCGACCTGCCGGTCGGATCGTCCGGATTCGGCCTCGTCAGCTGGTCGATGTAGGGCCGGTGCAGATCGGTGGGGCGGACGCCGAAGTCGCGCTCCAGCTCGTCCAGCCCGCCGTACACGTCCACCCGCGGGTATGCCGGATCGTCCGAGACCCAGACCGGGATGGGCGATCCCCAGAACCGGTTGCGCGAGATCGACCAGTCGCGCGCGCCCTCGAGCCACTTGCCGAACTGGCCGTCCTTGATGTGCGCCGGCACCCAGGTGATCTGCCGGTTCAGCTCGATCATCCGATCGCGGAACGTCGTGACCGCGACGAACCACGAGGACACCGCGCGCTGGATCAGCGGGGTGTCGCAGCGCCAGCAGTGCGGGTAGGGATGCTCGTAGGTGTCCCGGCGCAGCAGCAGGCCGGCCTCCTTGAGGTCCGCCATGATCGGGATGTTCGCGTCGAACACGTGGTAGCCCTCGTACGGCGGCACCATCGCGGTGAACTTTCCCTGCGAGTCGACGGGGTTCGCCACCTCGATGCCCGCCGCGTCCGTGACGACCTTGTCCTCCTCGCCGAACGCCGGCGCGATGTGCACGACGCCGGTCCCGTCCTCGGTCGTCACGTAGTCGGCGGCCAGCACCCGGTGCGCGTTCGGCCGGCCGGCGAAGAAGTCGAAGGGCGGCAGGTACGAGGTCCCGACCAGCTGGGCGCCCGTGTACCGGGCCAGGACCTCGGGGAACTCGCCCAGCTCGCGCGCGTAGCCATCGAGCCGTGCCGCGGCGAGCAGGTAGCGGCCCTGGAACGGAGCGTCCTCCGCCGCGCGGACCACGACGTACTCGACGTCGGCGTTCACCGCCGCGGCGAGGTTCGACGGCAGGGTCCACGGTGTCGTCGTCCACACCAGCGCCTGCACGCCGTCCAACGCCGGATCCGCGGAGCGCAGCCGCAGCGACACCGTGACGGCCGGGTCCTGCCGCTGCCGGTACGTGTCGTCCATCCTGGTCTCGCTCGCGGACAGGGGCGTCTCGCAGCGGGTGCAGTACCACAGCACGCGATAGCCCTCGTAGATCAGGCCCTTGTCCCACAGCGACTTGAAGGCCCACATGACCGATTCCATGTAGTCCAGGTCGAGAGTCTTGTAGTCGTGGGCGAAGTCGACCCAGCGGGCCTGCCGGGTGACGTACTCCTGCCACTCGTGGGTGTACCGCAGCACGGACTCGCGACAGGCGTCGTTGAACGCCTCGACGCCCATCGCCTCGATCTCGGACTTGTGCTTGATGCCGAGCTGGCGCTCCGCCTCCACCTCCGCCGGCAGGCCGTGGGTGTCCCAGCCGAATCGCCGCTCCACGCGGCGGCCGCGCATCGTGCGGTAGCGCGGGACGACGTCCTTGACGTAGCCGGTCAGCAGGTGGCCGTAGTGCGGCAGCCCGTTGGCGAACGGCGGCCCGTCGTAGAAGACGAACTCGTTCGAGCCGTCCTCGCCGGCCGGCCGGTTGTCGACGGATGCCTGGAAGGTGTCGTCCTTCTCCCAGTAGCCGAGGACCTCGTGCTCGAGGGCGGGGAAGTCGGGATGCGCGGCGACCTCGGTCTGGCCGGCCAGGGGGTACCGGGCCGATGCCGTGGGCGCGCCGTCGTCGCGGTGACGGGTCGTCGCCGCGGCGGCCGGCGTCGCGGGGGTCACGGTGGTCTCGGTCATGATGCGGTACTCCTCGATCCATGCAGTTCACCCACTGCAGGGACGAGGCCCGGCCGTGCCGGATCCCGCGGTACCACCCCGCTTGCCGCCGCGCCCGGGGGCGCCGAGCGGCCGCTCGTTCTCCGGCTGTGTCGGGCCGGACCCGTTCGGGTCTAGTGAGGACCCCCGCGGCGATCGCTCGCCGCCGAGATCCCGTTCTTCCGAATGGCTCGCCGGTGATGGCCGGGTCAACGCCGCCGTGCTGGTGGTGCGCGTCGTGCTCATCCAGCGTAACGCCGGGACGCACGTCGTTTCTTCCGCGGCCGCCGGGGGCGGGCGACCGCGCCGATCGGCTACTCCGCCGGCTTCGCCGTCGCCGCCGCGGGCTGCTGCTCCCGGCTGCCGCCGTCCAGTTGCGCGAGCTGATCGGTGATCCAGCTCTTCAGCCGGCCCCGGTACTCGCGCTCGTACGTCCGGAGCTCCTCGATCTTCTGCTCGAGGCCGACCTTGTCGCTCGACAGCTTGCCGAGGACGTCGTCGTAGCGCGTCTTGGCCTCGCGGTCCAGGTTCTCGGCCCGGATGCGGCTGTCCCGCTCGGTCGCCTCGGCGCGCGCGGTGGCGTCCGTGACCAGCGCGTCGGCCTGACCCTTCGCGTCGGCCAGCATCTTGTCCGACTCCGCCTTGGCCTCGGCGGTGAGCTTGTCGGCGGTCTCCTGGGCGAGGCCCAGGAGCCGGGCGGCCTGGGCACCGGTGTCGGCCGCGGACACCTGCACGGGGACCGTGGGCGGCGCGGATGCGGACTGCGGGGCGGGCGCGCCGGTCTCGGATCCGGCGACCCTGGCGGAGAGCTCCGCGTTCTCCTCGATCAGCCGGCTGAGCTCGGCCTCGACCAGGTCGAGGAAGGCGTCGACCTCGTCCTCGTCGTAGCCGCGCTTGCCGATGGACGGCTTCTTGAACGCGACGTTGTGCACCTCGGCAGGCGTCAACGGCATGGAAACTCCTCGCGGGTCTCGTGCGGTGCTCGCGGCGCCGGGCGCCGCGGCACGGTGGTGTGTGCATCCTAGAAGGCATTGAGGCCGGCGGGGACCGTCCTGATGCACCCGTTCGGCCCAGCGCGGGTCCCGCGGTGCTGGTCAGGGGCCCGTGGGTGTTCGCCGGCGGAATCGCGTGTCGGGTCGATCCCGTGCGTGGCCGTCCGGTCGCCGCACCGGTCGCGTCGATCTCCGGCCGGGCGTCAGAAGGCCGAGGACAGCGCCAACCGGAGGACGACCTCCATCAGGATGTAGATGAGGATCAGCAGCACGATGATGCTCAGGTCGAAGCCGATGCCGCCGAGCCGGATGGTCGGGATGATCTTGCGGAACATCTTCACCGGCGGGTCGGTGGTCGTGTACAGGACCTCCATCGCGACCGCGGGCGCGCCGGCCGGGCGCCAGGTGCGCGCGAAGACCCGGATGAACTCGATGACGATCCGCCCGAGCAGCGCCAGCCGGAACAGCCACAACAGCAGATAGACGATCTGCCAGAGAATGTTCACGCTTCCACTTGTACCGGATGGAACACCGGTCAGCGCCCGCGGGCTCCCGCCAGCGCACGACCCCGGCCGGCCGGGTCCGGCCCGAAGCCGGCGGTGAACCCGGTGTGCGCCGCCGCGGCCTCGTACGAGCTGTAATCGGACGCGTCGGTGTCCGGCGGCAGCAGCATGAACACCTTGGTGGTGACCTTGTCGATCGAGCCGCGCAGCGCGAACGCGAGGCCGGCGGCGAAGTCGACCAGCCGCCGCGCGTCCGAGTCGTCCATCTCCGTCATGTCGAGGATGACGGGCTTCCCGTCGCGGTACTTCTCGCCGATCACCCGCGCCTCGCTGAAGCCGGTCAGCTTGATCGTCACCGGCCGCACCGCGCCGGCCGACTCCGGGTGCCGGATCTCCGGCTGCACGGCGAGCGCGCCGTGGGTCACCGGCTCGAATCCGCCGCGCCGCGCCGGGGCCGGGGCCTCGTAGCCCGGGTCGTCGCGCTGGTACTCGTCGGGGCCGTAGTCGTCGGCGGCGTAGCGCGACTGGTGGTCGCGTCGGTCGTAGTCCTGATCGTCGTCCTGGTAGTCGTGCTCGTCGTATTCCGGGCCGTACTCGTCCCGTCGACCGTCGTCAGGCACCAGTCCCAGGAAAGCGCCCACCTTGCGCCACGATCCCATTGCCGCTGTTCCTTTCGTGGAGCCACGGGTGTCGCCCTGCCGTCGATCGCCGACGCCGGATCGGCCCATGCCTACGGAGCTGCTCGCCTTGCGGGTCAGGCTATCCCCGGCCCGGAAGGCATCCGGGCCGCGACACACCGCCCGGCCGTTCGAGTTCGGCGCCGGTGCGGCGATGTCCTCGCGGTGCGGTGCCGGTCAGGCGAACGACGCGACCGCCGTGGTGATCGCCTCGCTCATCGCCGGGCCGCCGTGCCCGTCGCCGACCACGACGAGCCGGCTCGCGGGCCAGACCCGGTGCAGGTCCCAGGCCGCCGACAGCGGGCCGCTGACGTCGTATCGGCCGTGGATCATCACCCCGGGGATCTCGGCGACGGCGGGCATCCCCCGCAGGATCCCGTCCGGCGGCAGGAATCCCGAATTCGCCCAGTAGTGGATGACGAGGGTCGCGAACTGGGCGCGGAACACGGGATCGTCGAACGGCTCGAACGGCGTCCAGTCCGGGGCCAGCGAGACGTGCACGTCCTCCCACGCGCACCACGCCCGCGCGGTCTCGACGCGCACGGCCGGGTCCGGGTCGGTGATCCGGGCGAGGAAAGCGTCCACCACCCGCTGCCCCGGCCGGCGTCCCGACGCCGCGGCGAAGGCGTCCCACTCGCGCGGGAACACCCGCCGCATCGACTCGGTGATCCACTCGACGTACTCGGCGCTGGTCGTGGTGATGGCCGCGAGCACCAGCGCGTCCACCCGGCGCGGATGCCGTTGCGCGTACGCGAGGGCCAGCGTGACGCCCCAGGACGCGCCGGCGACCAGCCAGCTCTCGACGCCGAGATGCGCGCGCAGCGCCTCGATGTCGGCGAGGAGCCGGGCGGTGGTGTTGGTGGCGAGCGACGTCAGGTCCTCGTGCGCCAGCGGCCTGCTGCGACCGCACCCGCGCTGGTCGAGATAGGCGATGCGCCACACGTCGGGATCGAAGTTCCGTCGATAGCCGCCGGACATCGGGGCTCCCGGGCCGCCGTGCAGGAAGAGCGCGGGGCGGCCGTCGGGGTTGCCGGACGCCTCCCAGTAGATCTCGTTGCCGTCGGTGACGGGCAGCATCCCGGTGGCGTGCGGCTCGATCGCGGGAAACACCGTCCGACCGTACTGCTTTCGCGCCTGGACATCGCGCGAACGCCATGTTGTCTCGGGACTCCCGACAGGATTGTCGACGGCAACCGCTGCGGCGCCAGCGGCCCGATCGAGCACATCCGCGAGGCCGGCGAAGCGCTGGAATCCGGGATGTCGGGCGGCGGCGGTCGTCGACCCGATGTCACAGCTCTCGTCAGCCGCGTGGATCGATCCAGATCAGGCCGGCCTGCCGGCCGGTGGGTGAGCCACGCCGATGGCTGAACAGGTCGGGGTCGGTGAGCGTGCAGCGGGCGTCGATCGCGACGCCGGCGACGCCGGCGGCCCGCAGCTGACGGGCCAGCCCGGCGCGCAGGTCGAGGCCCGGGGTGCCGCGGTCGGTGACGGACGCCGACCCCGGCAGCGCGGCCTCGACCTCGTCGCGCATCGCCGCCGGCACCTCGTAGCAGCGGCCGCACACCGCGGGGCCCAGCAACAGCTCGATCGCGTCGACCCGCGCACCCAGGGCGGTCATCTCGTCCAGGGCGCGCAGCGCCACGCCGCCGGCGGCCCCCTTGCGGCCGGCATGCACCGCCCCGATCACGCCGGCCGCGGGATCGCCGCCGAGGATCGGCACGCAGTCCGCGACGAGCACGGCGAGGCCGAGACCCGCTGTCCGGGTGACGATCCCATCCACGCCGGGAACGGCGTCCCGGTCCTCCCGATCACTCCCGGCGCCCGGCGACACCGCCTGCACGGACGTGCCGTGCACCTGGTGCATCCAGACGATGCCGTCCGCCGGCAGGCCCGCCGCCGCGGCCAGCCGGGCACGGTTCGACGCCACCGCGCGCGGGTCGTCGCCGACGAAGAGCCCGAGGTTGAAGGTGTCGTAGGGGCTCCGGGACGCGCCACCGCGCCGGGTCGTCATGATCCGCCGGATTCGACCGCGACCGGTCGCGTCGCCTCCGGCGCTACCCCCAGCGGCCGGCGCCGACGGAGCGGCGGACGCAGAGACGCCGGGACCGGCACCCCGCTCGGCGGGGGCCGGTCCCGGCGCTCGTGTCACGGCCGACCTGGTTCCGGGGCGACCGCTCATCGCATCAGCGTTTCATGAAGGACGGCACGTCGACGTCGTCCTCGTCCAGGTCCACCTGTCGCGTGCCACGCCCGGCCGGCACCGGCTGGGGCGCGGGCGGGTAGTCCCGGTGCGGCGGCTGCTGGGCGTACGCCGGCGCCGGTGCCGATCGCGGCTGCTGCTGCGGCGGCGCGGCGAACTGCTGGGACGACCGCGCGGGCTGGCCCGCCGGGAAGTCCGCGAACACGCCGCGCGGGCTGTTGCCGGTCGACGTCGCCCGCGCGCGCTGGTCGATCGTCGGCGGCAGCACGGACGGGGTGGCGTCGAACCCGGCCGCGATCACCGTCACCCGCACCTCGTCGCCGAGCGAGTCGTCGATGACGGTGCCGAAGATGATGTTGGCATCCTCGTGCGCCGCCTCCTGCACCAGCGATGCCGCCTCGTTGATCTCGAACAGGCCGAGGTCCGAGCCGCCGGCGATCGACAGCAGCACGCCGTGCGCCCCGTCCATCGACGCCTCGAGCAGCGGCGAGTTGATGGCCTTCTGCGCGGCCTGTACCGCGCGACCCTCGCCGCGCGCCGAACCGATGCCCATCAACGCCGTGCCGGCGCCGGCCATCACCGACTTCACGTCGGCGAAGTCGACGTTGATCAGGCCGGGCGTGGTGATCAGGTCGGTGATGCCCTGCACGCCGTTCAGCAGCACCTCGTCGGCGGACCGGAACGCATCCATGAGCGAGACGCCCATGTCGCCGAGCTGCAGCAGTCGGTCGTTGGGGATGACGATCAGCGTGTCGCACTCGTTGCGCAGTCCCTTGATGCCGTCCTCGGCCTGCCCGCCGCGCCGTTTGCCCTCGAAGGCGAACGGCCGGGTGACCACGCCGATCGTCAGCGCGCCCAGCTTGCGGGCGATCGAGGCGACGACGGGGGCGCCGCCCGTGCCGGTGCCACCGCCTTCCCCGGCGGTGACGAAGACCATGTCGGCACCCTTGAGCACCTCCTCGATCTCCTCGCGGTGATCCTCGGCCGCCTTGCGGCCGACGTCCGGGTTGGCGCCGGCGCCGAGGCCCCGCGTCATCTCCCGGCCGACGTCGAGCTTCACGTCGGCGTCGCTCATCAGCAGCGCCTGCGCGTCGGTGTTGATCGCGATGAACTCGACCCCGCGCAGGCCGACCTCGATCATCCGGTTGACGGCGTTCACGCCGCCGCCCCCGATGCCGACGACCTTGATCACGGCGAGGTAGTTGTGCGGTGGCGTCATGTCGCCTGGGCCTTTCTGTCGCGTGGTGGCTCCGGTCCTTCCGGACCCGCTGGCTGGGCCCGGCGCGAGATCGGCGGCTGTTCCGATCCCCTGACCGCCCGGCGTGGCCAACCCTCAACCTCTACCGAACGGTTATAGTTATGTCAGGTACCGCTGCCAGTGAAAGTAGGTCGGGCGTCCGGGCACGCCCCGGAGGCGCGCCGCATTTCGTGACGAAATGTTGATTTCCGCGCCCGCGCCGCCGGTGCCCCGCGCCGGGTGCGCGAGCGTCACACCCCTCGCGACCGCCGGGCACCGCTCGCCGTCCCGGACGGGCACGATGGACGGCATGACCACCGCCGCGCTCCGACCACCCGCGCATCGGGTGTCACCGCGCGCGATCCCCTACTGGATGGTCCGCGCCGCGATCGGCTGGGTGATCCTGATCGGTGCGCAGCTCGTCGTCTGGGCGCTGGACTGGACATTTCCGCCGTGGCATCCGCAGCTGCTGATCGCCACCGGGGTGCTCGCGGTGCTCCACCTGGCGGTGATGCCGCGCTGGCGGTACCGGGTGCACCGCTGGGAGCTGGCGCCGGACGCCGTCTACACCCAGACCGGCTGGTGGACGCAGGAGTCGCGCATCGCGCCGACGTCACGGATCCAGACGGTCGACACCGAGCGCGGGGCGATCGGCCGGTTGTTCCACCTGTCCAAGGTCACGGTGACGACCGCCTCCGCGGCGGGCCCGCTCGTCATCGACGGGCTGGACCACGAGACCGCGATGAAGATCGCGGCCGACGCGACGGCCGCGGCCCGCGCCGCGCAGGACGATGCGACCTGACCCGCGATGGCATCGGAGGGCGGCCTGACGAAGGATCCCGCGGTCGACCCCGCGGTCGACCCCGCGGCGGACCAGCCGGAGCCACCGCCCGATGACGGACCGCCGTGGCGCCGGCTCGCCCGCGGCATGCTCTTCGTCGCCCCGGCCCGGGAGGTGCTGCGCTTCGTCCCGCTCCTCGTCGTGCTGGTCTTCGCGGGGCGCGCGGGGGACTCCGGTCCGCCGTGGGGGCTGATCGGCACCGTCGCGGTGATCGCCCTCGGGCTCAGCCGCTACCTCTCCACCCGGTTCCGGATCACGCCGGCGGCGGTCGAGATCCGCACCGGGCTGATCACCAGGCGCACCAGCACCGTGCCGCGCGACCGGGTGCGCAGCGTCGACGTGAGCGCCCACCCGCTGCACCGGATGCTGCGGCTGGTCCGGGTGCAGATCGGCACGGGCACCAGCGGTGAGCGGCACGACGAGAGCCTGGTGCTCGACGGCCTGCGCGCGGACGAGGCGGCCGCGCTGCGCGCCGAGCTGCTGCACCGCGGCGGTGGGACCGCCGTGGGGGCGGAGGAGGCGGCACACGGGGCGGACGCGGCGGCGGACCAGCGGGTGGACGTGGCGGGCGCGGCGACGGCCCCGCCGGCGGCACGCGGGCCCGGCGGCGAGACCGAGCTCGCCCGGCTGGATTCCCGCTGGATCTGGTACGCGCCCCTCACGCTCTCCGGGTTCGTCACCGCGGCCGTGCTGATCGGGCTGCTGTGGCGGCTGCTCAACGAGGCCCGGATCAATCCGGCGAGCCTCGACCTCGTCGAGGATGTCGTGGACTACCTGCGCGGCACCCCGATCTGGGTGGACGTCGCCTGGGCCGCCGCGGCGATCGTCCTCATCGTCAGCCTGCTCTCGGTGATCGGCTACGTGCTGGCGTTCTGGGGTTTCCGGCTCACCCGCCACCCGGGCGGCAGCCTGCACGTGAGTCGCGGCCTGCTGACCACGCGGGCGGTCAGCATCGACGAGCGGCGGCTCCGGGGCGTCGAGCGTTCGGAACCGATGCTGCTGCGCGCGGCCGGTGGCGCGCGGGTCGCGGCGATCACCACGGGGCTGCGCAGCCGCGGGGGCGCGGACCGCAGCGAGTCGCTGCTGCCGCCGGGGCCGCTGACCGTCGCGACCCGGGTCGAACGGACCGTGTTGCGCACCGCGGCGCCGATCGAGGCCGGCCTGCTGCCCCGCCCGCCCGCGGCCCGCCCGCGTCGCTACGCGCGCGCCCTGATTCCCACCGCCGCCGTGGCGGCGGGGCTCGGCGGGTGGGCCGCCTGGGGCTCCCTGCCGTCGTTCGTCGCCCCGCTGGCCGCGCTCGCGCTCGTCCCCGCCGCGTTCCTCGCCGAGGACCGCTTCCGCAATCTCGGCCATGCGCTGCTCCCGGACTGGCTCGTCACCCGCACCGGATCGCTGATCCGGCGCCGGGCGGTCCTCGACCGCCGGGGCGTGATCGGGCTCGTGCTGCGGCGCTCCTACTTCCAGCGCCGGCGCGGGCTGACGACCCTCGCGGTCACGACCGCCGCCGGTCGCCAGCGCTACGCCGTGCCGGACCTCGGCCACGACGTGGCCATCGTGCTGTCGCTCGAGTTGCTGCCCCTCGCGGGGCAGTTCGTCCGTGCGGTCGATGCGGATTCGCATGCCCCCGCAGCTGTTGCGCCCGCGGGCGCGCGTCACCAGACTGCGAGAACACAAGCTGATCAGCCCGACGATGTGCGCCGTCAGTGAGAGAGAACGATGACCCAGGGAAACAGGCCCGCCGCCGGGGACCGTGGTGACGCCGGCGCGGACATCGTCCGGAACGTCGTGCTCGTCGGCCCCGGCGGCGCCGGCAAGACGATGCTCACCGAGGCCATCCTGGCCGCCACCGGCGCGGTCACCCGCCCGGGGAGCATCGAGAGCGGCAACACCGTCAGCGATTTCGAGGATGTCGAACGCCGGCTGGGGCGTTCCGTGTCGCTCTCCGTGGCGAGCACGGTCGTCGACAACCCCGACGTCCTGCCGCCGGACGTCGGTTCGATCCGGCTGAACATCGTCGACACGCCCGGCCATGCCGACTTCGTGGGCGAGCTGCGCGCAGGGCTGCGGGCCGCGGACGCCGCCCTGTTCGTGATCTCGGCGTCGGAGACGACGGCCGGCGGCGCCAGCATCGACGGCAGCACCAGGGTGCTCTGGCAGGAGTGCGCCGCGGTCGACATGCCGCGCGCCGTCGTCATCACGCACATCGACCAGCCCCGCGGCGACTTCGACGCGGCGGTGGAGAACTGCCAGCTCGCGTTCGGTGACGGCGTGCACCCCCTGTACGTCACGGTCGAGGGATCGGCCGGGCCGACGGCGCTCATCGGGCTGCTCTCGCAGAACGTCTTCGAGTTCGACGGCGACACGCGCACCACCCGGCCGGCCACGGACGAGGAGATCGCGAGCATCTCGGGCCGGCGGGACGCGCTGATCGAGGCGGTGATCACCGAGTCGGAGGACGACAGCCTGCTCGATCGGTACCTCGGCGGCGAGGAGGTCGGCTTCGACACGGTCGTCGATGACCTGGTCACCGCTGTCGGACGCGGCGCCTTCCATCCGGTCCTGCCCTGCGTGGGTACCACCGGGCTCGGCGTCACGGAGCTCCTCGAGGTCGTCTGCCGCGGGTTCCCGGCGCCCGTCGCGCACGTGCTGCCGCCCGTCTACACGCCGGCCGGCGCGGCGCGCGAGGCGTTGACGGGCAGCGCCGACGGGCCGCTGGTCGCCGAGGTCGTGAAGACCACCACCGACCCCTACGTGGGGCGGGTGTCGCTGGTCCGGGTGTTCTCCGGAACCCTGCTGCCGGACGTGCCGGTGCACGTGAGCGGGCACTTCGCCCGCTTCTCCGGCCATCCGGAGGACGAGTCCTGGCACTCCGAGCACGATCTCGACGAGCGGGCCGGGGCGATCTCGCGCCCGCTCGGCGGCACGCTCAGCGGGCTGGGCAGGGCCAGAGCCGGCGACATCGTCGCCGTGGCCAGGCTCGCGCACGCGGAGACCGGGGACACCCTGTCCGATCCCGCCGATCCGGCTGTGCTGTCTCCGTGGGCGACACCGGAACCCCTGCTGCCCGTGGCCATCTCGGCCCGCACCTCCAGCGAGGAGGACAAGCTCATGCAGGGCCTCGCCCGCCTGCAGGCGGAGGACCCGACGGTCCGCATCGAGGTCAATCCGGCCACCGAGCAGATGGTTCTGTGGACGATGGGCGAGCAGCAGCTCGACGTCCTGCTGGATCGGCTGCGCACCCGCTCCGGCGTGGAGGTCGCGGTCGAGCCGGTGCGGGTGGCCATGCGCGAGACGGTGCGCAAGCCCGCGTCCGCGCAGGGCAGGCACGTCAAGCAGTCCGGCGGGCACGGGCAGTACGCGGTCGCGCAGATCGAGGTCGAGCCGCTCCCGCAGGGCGGTGGCTTCGAGTTCGTCGACCGGGTGGTCGGCGGCGCGGTCCCGCGCCAGTACATCCCGAGCGTGGAGAAGGGTGTCCGCGCCCAGATGGACAGGGGCGTCTCCGGGTATCCGATGGTCGACCTGCGGGTGACGCTGGTCGGCGGCAAGGCGCACAGCGTCGACTCGTCCGACGCCGCCTTCCAGATGGCCGGCTCGCTGGCCCTGAAGGAGGCGTCGCACGCGGCCGGGGTGCAGCTTCTGGAGCCGATGGACTCGGTGACGATCACCGTCGACGACGAGTTCGTCGGCGCGGTGCTCGCCGACCTCGCCTCGCGCCGCGGCCGGGTGCGCGGCACGGAACCCGGGGAGCCGGGCCGGTCGTCCGTGCTCGCCGAGGTTCCCGCCGTGGAGCTCACCCGGTACGCGATCGATCTCCGGTCGCTCGCCCACGGCTCGGGCACGTTCTCCCGGCAGTACCTGCGGCACGCACCGGCGCCGGAACACGTGGTGGAGAAGCTGAAGTCGGGCGCACCGAGCTGATGAACGGGCCGCCCGGCCGAGCGGCCAGGCGCGCGATCCGCGGCTGTCCTCGACGGGCGGGTGACCGCGACGGCAGCCGCCGGCTCGTGCCGCCGCGCGCCCGACCCCGGTCCATTGGAACAATCGGCCGGTGATCGTCGACGCCGAGGCGCAGTCGAGCTGCCTGCTCCTCGAGGCGCGCGGCTTCGTCGACTGGCTCATCTTCGGGCTGCTCCTCGCCATCCCGGTCGTGGCGATCGTGCTGATCACCCGCATCGCGCGGCGCAATCCCTCGCGTTTCCTCCGGCAGCTCGGGCATCGCCGCCTCGGCGATCGGCTGTTCCGGGTCGGCGTGGTCGTCGCCGGGCTCGGCGTGCTGGCGGCCGTCACGGGCATCGTCGTCGACCTGGTGAACCCAGGGGTCTGCGACGACGCGGCCGGGATCGCGGCGGTCCTCGGCATCCTGTTCGCGCTCATCGGCGGGGTGATCACCGGCATCGGCGGCGCGATCGCGGTCCGCGCGGGATGGGTCGGCCTCGCCACCATGGCCGCGGCCGACGTCTGGATCTTCTACGTGATGGTCATCGTGAGCATCGAGGAACCGGACGCGGTCCAGGGCCTGCTGCTGCTCGCCTTCGCCATCCACTCGATCTGCTCGCTCGTCGCGGCCCGGTGGTCGTTCCGGGCCCGCCACCTGGGGGCGATCGAGCGGGCGAAGGCCGGCGAGGCCGGCCGGACCGTCGGCGCGGTGTGGGTGTTCCTGGTCGCCTACTCGACGTTGAGCGTGCTCCGCGAGGAGAGCGGCATCTTCGACAGCACAGCGGGTTCCGCGGTGACGGCGGCCCTGACGCTCGGCGCGCTCGCGGCGACGATGGGCAGCGGGTTCACCAAGTACACGGAGGCGATGAACGCCCCCCTCCCGGCCGACCTGGTCGAGGTCGAATACGCCGCGGAGTCCCCCGCTGACCGCGACGCGAATGAGGGCTAACGTACCGATCATGGCTGACTCGGTGCGGGCGCAGACCCCCATATCCGATGCCCCGGTGGTCGCCGACGCGGCCCGTTCGATGCGCCGGCAGGAACACGACGCGGCGGTGCGCGCGATGTCCGGCGCCGTGCGGTCCGCACCCGCCGGGCACCCCGTGCGGCTGGCCAAGAAGACGTCCAACCTGTTCCGCGCCCGGGGTTCGGCCGCCGGTCCCCGGCTCGACATCGCCGGGCTCACGCGGGTCATCGAGGTCGACGTGCGGCGCCGGACCGCCGATGTCGGCGGCATGTGCACCTACGAGGACTTCGTGGCGGCGACCCTCCCGCTCGGGCTGACCCCGCTGGTGGTGCCGCAGCTCAAGACCATCACCGTCGGCGGGGCCGCGACCGGGATGGGCATCGAGTCCACCGCCTTCCGCTCCGGGCTCGCGCACGAGGGCATCGTCGAGATCGACATCCTCACCGGAACGGGCGATGTCGTCACCGCCACGCCGGACGGGCCGCACGCCGACCTGTTCCGCGGATTTCCGAACTCGTTCGGCTCGCTCGGCTACGCCACCAGGCTCCGGATGCGGCTCGAGCCGGTGCGGCCGTTCGTGGCGTTGCGCCACCTGCGGTTCCACGACATCGGCTCGCTGCAGGACGCTCTCGGCGCGATCGTCGCCGAGCGCAGCCACGACGGCGTGGCCGTCGACTATCTCGACGGCGTGGTCTTCACCGCCGACGAGAGTTACCTGACGCTCGGCACCCTCACCGACCAACCGGGACCGACCAGCGACTACACGGGTCAGCAGATCTACTACCGCTCGATCCAGCGGCGACAGACCGATCGCCTGACCGTCGGCGACTATCTGTGGCGCTGGGACACCGACTGGTTCTGGTGTTCGCGCGCGTTCGGCGCGCAGCACCGGATCGTCCGCCGGGTCTGGCCGAAGCGGTTGCGGCGCAGTTCCTTCTACTGGAAGTTGGTCGCACTGGACCGCAGGCTCGGGCTCTCCGACCGGGTCGAGCGCCTGCGCGGCCGCCCCGCGCCGGAGCGCGTCGTGCAGGACGTCGAGGTACCCGTCGAGCGCACCGCTGACTTTCTCTCGTGGTTCCTCGCGGCCGTGCCGATCGAGCCGATCTGGCTCTGCCCGCTCCGGCTCACGGAGGGCGTCGAGGGCGACCCGCCACCGTGGCCGCTGTATCCGCTCCGACCCGGGCGGACCTACGTCAACGTCGGCTTCTGGTCCGTCGTGCCGAGCACTCCGGGCGCCGAGCCGGGCGCGACCAACAGGCTCATCGAGGACAAGATCGGCGAGCTGGGCGGACACAAGTCGCTCTACTCCGACGTGTACTACACGGCGGAGGATTTCGCCCTGCGCTACGGGGGTGACACCTACCGCGCGCTCAAGGAACGGTACGACCCGAACCATCGGCTCCTGGATCTCTACGCGAAGGTGGTGCACCGACGATGATGACGTTGAAGACCCCCGATCCCGCGCGGCCCCCCGGACGCCTGCGCATCGCGGACATCGCGACGATCGCTTCGGCGGGCCCGCTGCCGTTCCAGGTGACGGCGTACGACGGCAGCAGCGCCGGGGATCCGGCGTCCGGCATCGGACTGCACGTGAAATCCGAACGCGCGCTGCGCTTCCTGCTCTACGCGCCGGGCGACCTCGGGTTGGCCCGCGCCTACGTGGCCGGCGATCTCGACTTCATCGGCCTGCATCCGGCCGACCCGTACGAGCTGCTGCGGCTGATGGCCGACGAGTTCCGCGTGCGCCGGCCGAGCCCCGGCGAGCTGGCGCGGATCGCGGCCTCGATCGGCTGGCGCGGCTTCCGCCCTGCGGCGCCGCCGCCGCAGGAGGCGGAGCCGCGGTGGCGCCGTATCCGGCACGGGCTGCCGCACAGCAAGCACCGCGACTCGACCGCGGTCAGCCGGCACTACGACGTGTCGAACCGGTTCTACGAGCGCGTTCTCGGGCCGTCGATGACCTATACGTGTGCTGTGTACCCGACCGTCACCAGCAGCGTGGACGAGGCGCAGGAGGCGAAGCACGCCCTGGTCTTCGACAAGCTCGGGCTGCAGAGCGGCGACACGCTGCTCGACGTGGGCTGTGGCTGGGGCTCGATGGTCCGGTACGCCGCGCGGCGCGGCGTCCGCGTGATCGGCGCGACCCTGTCCCGCCAGCAGGCGGAGTGGGCGCAGAAGGCCATCGTCAACGAGGGCCTGCACCACCTCGCCGAGGTGCGCCACCTGGACTACCGAGACGTCCCCGAGTCGAACTTCGACGCGATCTCCTCGATCGGGCTCACCGAGCACATCGGCGTCCGGCAGTATCCGGCGTACTTCGCCTCCCTGCGGGACAAGCTGCGCGACGGCGGCCGGCTGCTCAACCACTGCATCACCCGGCCGAACAACAAGATGTCCGAGCGGCCCGAGGCGTTCATCGACCGGTACGTCTTCCCGGACGGCGAGCTCGGCGGGCCGGGACGGATCCTCTCGGAGATCCAGGACGCAGGCTTCGACGTCCGGCACGAGGAGAACATCCGGGAGCACTACGCCCTGACGCTGCGCGACTGGTGCGCGAACCTCCGCCAGAACTGGGACGAATGCGTGGCCGAGGTCGGCGAGGGCACGAGCCGCGTCTGGGGGCTGTACATGGCCGGCTCCCGGCTGGGCTTCGAGCGCAACGAGGTCCAGCTGCACCAGGTGCTCGGCGTCAGGCTCGGGCCGAAGGGCGACGCGCACGTGCCGCTGCGGCAGTGGTGGCGCGGCTGAGTCGACTGCGTTGCAGCGGCCGGGCGGCACGATTCCACGGCTGCGAGCCGGCCGGTGACAGTCCCGTCCGGGGTGGCGGGCGCGTCTGTCCGCGGTGACCTGCCGCCCGACCTACGATTCGCGCCATGACAGGCACCGGGGGTCGCATCGTCGTCAGCGTGCTCCGGCTGGTTGTCGCGTCCCTGGTGATCACGGCGATCGTCGTGCAGCTGTCCAGGACCACCGGCACCGTCGCCAACTTCTTCAGCTTCTTCACGATCCAGTCGAACGTTCTCGGTGCCGCGTCGATGATCACCGCCGCGCTCGCCTGGCGGGCGCGGGACAGCGTGTGGCTCGGCCAGTTCCGCGGCGCCGCCACGCTGTACATGGCCATCACGGGGGTCGTCTTCAACCTGCTGCTGCGGGACCTCACGGAGTCGCTGCAGACCACGATTCCGTGGGTCAACAGCGTGCTGCACGTGGTGTTCCCGATCCTGATCGTCGCCGACTGGCTGCTCGACCGGAGCGTGCACCCGCTCTCCCTCAGGCAGGGGCTGGTGTTTCTCGTCTACCCGATCGCCTACCTCGCCTACAGCCTGGTCCGCGGGCCGATCGTGGACTGGTACCCGTACCCGTTTCTCGACCCGCGCGTGCACGGCTACGGCTACGTCGCGATCATGTCCGTGTTCATCGCGGTGGTCTGCTTCCTGCTGGCCTGGGTGGTCTGCTGGTCGTCCAGATGGGGCTCCGCCCGCCCGGCCGACCGGCCGACGGTGGCGGCGCCGGGCCGCTGATCGGCGCCGGCGCGAGCGCTGTGCGCGTGATCACACCCCGGCGCGCGCCCGCGCCGGAATGCCGACCGGCCGCGCGCTGTTCGTGAGTTCTGTTAGAGATCCCTGTGAGAGGCAGTGCACCCCGTGTCGATGTCCACCCCCGATTCCCTTCGGATCGGCCGCATCCCAGCGGGTTTCGTCATCCTGTTGGGCGCGCTGACCGCCATCGGGCCGTTCACCATCGACCTGTACCTGGCCGCCTTTCCGCAGATCACGTCCGACCTGGACACCCAGCCCGCCGCGGTCCAGCTGACGATCACCGCCACGCTCGCGGGCCTGGCACTGGGCCAGCTGGTGATCGGTTCGCTGTCGGACGCGCTCGGTCGCCGCCGCCCGCTGCAGGCCGGGCTCGCGCTGTACGTCGTCGCGTCGCTCGGCATCGTGTTCACCGATTCCGTGGCCGCGTTGACGACGCTCCGCTTCGTGCAGGGCTTCGCCGCCGCCGCCGGCATGGTGCTGTCCACCGCGATGGTCCGGGATCGGTACGAGGGCGTGCGGGTCGGCAAGGTGCTGGCCCGGCTGATGCTGGTGGTGGGCGTCGCGCCGGCGATCGCACCGGTGATCGGTGCCTGGTTCCTGCAGTGGAGCACGTGGCGCGCGATGTTCCTGGCGCTCGCCGGATTCGGCGCGATCATGCTGGTGCTGAGCGCCGTCGTGCTCCGCGAGACGCTGCCGGTCGAGCGCCGCCGGTCGGGCGGCGTGGTGGCCGCGGCCCGGTCCTACGCGTCCCTGCTGCGCGACCCCGTGTTCGTCGGCCTCGCGCTGCTCGGCGGCTTCGCCCTCGGCGGGATCTTCACCTACGTGTCGTCGGCGACGTTCGTCTTCCAGGAGGGATTCGGGCTGTCCGCCGCGCAGTTCGCCCTCATCTTCGCCAGCGGCGCGGTGGCCATCACCGCCGGCACCCAGATCAACGGCGCGCTGATCGGCCGGGTCAGCCCCGAACGGATCCTCGCGGGCGGGGTCCTGTTCGGGTTCGTGGTGTCCGTGTCGATGCTGATCGTCGCCGCCCTCGGCGGCGGCGTGTGGCCCATCGCCGTCCTGCTGGTGCTCACGCTGCTCGTCGGCGGCCTGCTGCTGCCCGCCGTTCCGGTGATCGCGCTGGCCGCGAACGGTCATCGGGCCGGCAGCGCTGCCGCGCTGCTCGGGGCCGTCCAGTTCGCCGTCGGGGCCATGATCGCGCCGCTGACCGGGCTCTTCCGCGCCGCGTCGCCGGTGCCGATGGCGGCGGTGATCCTCGGCGCGTCGGTGGTGACCGTGCTCCTGGTGGCCGGGGTGTGGCGCGGGGTGCGCGCGTCGTCCGGTTCCGCCGACACCGACCGGGTGCTGGCGACCGAGCCGGTCCCGGCCTGAGCCCCGCATCACGCGCCGGCCCGGCGGCGGATGCGGGATCGGGTCGCCGCCCGACCCTGCGACGGACGTCCCCGGGTTGCCGTCAGCCGCAGCCCGCGAGAGCGGCCGACAGCGCGTGGCGCTCGGCGCCGGTCACCCAGAGCCCGTACCGGGACTTGACCCGAACCTGCCGCGCCGCCAGCTCGCAGCGGGCACCGGGCTCGGGTGGCAACCATTCGGCCGCATTGGAGTCGCCCTTCGACCGGTTGGTCGAGCTCGCGGCGGCCAACAGGTTCAGCGGGTCGTTGGCCAGGTCCCGGCGCCGGTCAGGCGGAAGCGACCGGGCCCCCGTCCGCCAGGCGTCGGCCAGCGCGACGACGTGGTCGATCTGCACGTCGTCCGAGGTGTCCTGACCCCGAACGAATGTCACGGTCGATCCGCTGTAGGGGTCGGTCAGCGTGCCGCCCAGCACCACGCAGCCGTTGGTTCCCTCCTTGATCCGGACGTCCGCCAGGTCACGCCGCAGGATGTCGTTGCGGGTGTCGCAGCCGTTGTGCCCGCCGTCCACGTCGACGTCGTCCGACCAGCGCTGACCGAACTCGTCGCGGTCGTAGTCCGCGCCGACGTCCGGCCCGGCCACCGCGATGGTGTCCAGCAGGGCCAGCAGCTCGTCCGGCGCGCCGGAGGCCCGCGCATCGCCAGGCACCGGCGCCGGCGCCGCGCCGCCGGGCGATCGATTCAGCGCGACCGTGATGCCGACCGCGGCGGCGAGCACCACGCAGGCGACCAGCAACCATCGCCGCCGGGCGCGCGGCCGCTGCAGGTCGAACGCCCCACCCACCGGTCACCTCCGCGCTCCGTGAGGCCAGCATGCGCGACGGCACCGACACCCACCGCCATCCGCGCGTCCGCGCGGCGCGCCTCGTTGACCCGCCGTTCGGACAGGTGTACGAGGGAGCCATGAGGCGCGAGAACGTCCGGTCGACGAGCCTGGAGTCGATCGGGTTCGATCCGGGGACGAACCTGCTCGAGATCGAGTTCCGCACGGGCGACGTGTACCGGTACTCGGTGCCGCGACGGGTGCACCGGGAACTGATGTCGGCGGAGAGCCACGGCGCCTACTTCGCGCGCAGCATCCGGTGGCAGTACCGGGGCTGGAAGGTCGACCGCTGATCGACGACTTCCGCCGGATCGTCCGGGACGTCCGCGGCGCGACGGGGTATCGATACGGCACCCACGACAGCAACGGCCGCAGCATGGACACCCTCAAGATCGTCGACCGACCCGGCGGCGGCTACCTCGGCGTCTACCACGTGCACACCGACGTCTGGCTCGCGACCAGCGAGGACCTGGATCGGTGGACCGCCCGGACGATTCTCGACGACGAGGCGACCCAGCCGACCGTCCTCCAGCTGCCGACCGGCGGATTCCTGACCGCCGTCGAGGCCAACCGCGGGTACGGCGGGTTGGTCCGCCTCCGGCACTACGCCGATGCCGATGCGCTGCTGGCCGGCCGCTTCGACCGCGAGCGCACGCTCCCCCGTCGCCTCTCGCGCTGCAATGAGGGCACGCCGTCGCTGGACTCGGTGATCCTGGCGCCCGACATCGACCACAGCGTCATCGACGTCGGCTTCCACTACCACCGGCGCTGCCGGGTCGACCGGCAGGCGACCGGCACGCTCACCGATCTCGACACCTGGACAGCGGACGCCGACGAGTCGCTCGACGCCCGCGTCACCGCGGCGGCGGCCGGCCAGGGCGAGCGGGTCCGGGGCAACATCGGTGATCGCGACTCCGCGGTGCTCGACGGTGCGCGGTAC
Organism: uncultured Actinomycetota bacterium; assembly: GCA_963844455.1. Classification (GTDB taxonomy): domain Bacteria; phylum Actinomycetota; class Actinomycetes; order Mycobacteriales; family Nakamurellaceae; genus Nakamurella. The sequence goes on along the minus strand of CAWJOH010000001.1, from coordinate 209,009 downwards.
ACGCTGATCGAGGTGCAGTACCGGTTCGGCGACTTCGGTAGCTGGCGCGTCTACCTCGTCGATCCGCTCACCGGCGCCATCTCCTACGAGCCCATCGCGACCCACGGCGGGAGCGTGGCCTTCGCGAATCCGACGGTGACGCGGATTCTCTCGCCCGCCGGCCGGCCCGCGCTCGTGTTCACGATGTTCCTGCCGCACGAGGGATCGGCACCCGGCGAGGCGGGCGAGCTCGTCTACTACCGCGAGATCGGCGCCTGAACCGACGTCTCGCCGGCCGCTGTGATCCGGACGCTCCAGGGCGCGCGGCGCCGGCGCCTACCCTGGCGTGGGTGTCCGGTCAACGCCCCCTTCCCCAGCACGAGGTCCGCTGGCTCGGCCCGCCGCGCCCGGACGACCCCGAAGCGCCGACGCTGGTCCTCCTGCACGGCTGGGGGTCGAGCGAACGCGATCTCATCGCCCTGCTGCCGGCGTTCCAGATGTTCCTGCCCGGCGTCAGCGCGCGGGTGATCGCCGTCCGGGGGGCGCACCAGGCTCAGGGTCGACGCGGCTACTCGTGGTTCCCCGGCTCGGTGATGGCGCAGCCGCCGCTCGAGGACATCGCCCGGACCGCCGACCGTGTCGCTGATGTCGTCCGGCAACACACCAGTCGCGCCGTCTTGATGGGGTTCTCGCAGGGCATGTGCACGGCGATCACCACGTTGCGCCGGCACCCGGACCTGGTCGGCGCGCTCGTCGGTCTCAGCGGGTTCATGTTCGACGATGCGCATCCCGGCGACGCGCAGCTGGAGGTCATGGCGACGTCGGGCCACGGCGTCCCGGCCTTCACGGGCTACGACCCGGCCGACCCGCGCGTCCCGGCCGTCGCCATCCGGCACGCCGTGAACTACCTGCGCACCCATTCCGCGCTGGAGGAACACACCTACCCGGGCATGGGGCACAGCATCTCGATACCCGAGATCACCGACGTGTCGCGATTTCTCCAGCGGCAGCTTGCGGTGCGGGCGGCCTGACGCCGCTAGCTTCCGCCGACCCGGACGATCTGATACCTCTGGGTCTCAGGAGCGGCCACCCCGAACCGCGCATTGACCGCGTACAGCGCTCTACCGAACGACGCGATCGTCGTGGGCACGTCGAAGTCCGGGTCCGTGAGCGTGTCGACGACCTTCGCGGAAGTGAGCCGGCCGGAGAGCTTCAACTCGACGATCTCGTTGAGCCGATTGCGCACCACGTACAGGGACCTGCCCTCGAGGAGAATGCCGTCACCCATGGTCACCGTCACGCCGGGTGGCACCTCGATCTGGTCGGCCGTGCCCGTTCTCGGATCGACGGTGTACACGGCACCGACGGTGCTGTTGACGACGATCAGCGTTTTGCCGTCCGGCGTCGCGTCGATTCCGTTCGCGTTGTTCCGGCGACCTGCTGCCAATCACCCGCGAGCGCGATCGTGGCAACCGCGTCGCAGTCGGCGCCTCGGGGGCCGATGGGCAACCGATACAGCTCGGCGGCCTGCGAGTTGGTGAAGTACGCGGCCTCCCGCGTCACGACGACGTCGTTGATGAAGGCGGGGTCGGTGGTGAGTTGACAGGGCTCGTCGACCACCAGGGCGCCGGTTCGCGCGTCGTACACGTACGCCTGCCCGGTCGGCCCGCCGGCCACGTACAGCCGGCCCCCGGCGTACTTCAGGCCGACGGCGATTCGTCCCCTCACTCCCTCGACCAGCACCTCTCCCCGGCCGGTCCGGATGTCGCCCTTCCAGATCGCGCCGTCGGCGAGAGACCCGACGTAGACGGTTGTTCCTCGTCCGGCCGCAATGCCCTCCGGCTGCCACCCGATCGGTAGATCGATCAACCCGGGAAACGGACGGGCGCCGCCTGGGCGGCCGGAATCAGGCTCACCGTCAGGACGATGGTTGCCAGCGTGATCCACAGAGAGCGCGCGAACGATCGCATGCAGTCACGGTATTCCGACATCGATGAATGCGCATCAGTTGAGCAGTTCTGCAACGATTCGGAGATCGGCGATCAGCCCGTCGAGGGCGACCTGCCGCTCGTCGGCGGTGCGGGTGCGGAGCACGGCCGACGGATGGATCGTGCCGAGCGCGCCGCGCGGGACCACGACCGGGTTGCCGGCGTAGGGCCCCTTCTCCGGGGGCCAGGCGGTCACGGTCCCCCGGTCGCGGGTGACCCGGAACTGCGCACCGAACAGCGCCTGCCCGGCCGTGGCGCCGAGCGCGACGATCACCTCGGGTCCCACGGCCCGCAGCTCGGAGGTCAGCCACGGTTCGCACGCGACGACGTGCCGCGTCGAGGGGTTCTGGTGGATCCGCCGCGGGCCGGTGTCCGTGCTCTTCCAGCGGAAGTGCTTGACCGCGTTGGTGACATACGCGGCCGCGCGGTCGATCCCGGCAAGCTCGAGGGCCTGATCCAGGACCCGTCCCGCGGGACCCACGAACGGCTCGCCCTTGCGATCCTCCTGATCACCGGGCTGCTCCCCGACCAGCATCACGCGCGCACCGGGCGAACCCTCGCCGAAGACGGCCTGGGTCGCGTCAGCGAACAGCTCGCACCCGCGGCAGCCCTGCGCGGCCTGCCCGAGGGCATCCAGGTCGCGGGTGTCCGGCACGAACGGTGCTGCGGTGGTAGGCGCGGCTGCCATGCCGTTGACGTACCCACCACCCCCGGCCGCGAATCCGCGCCGCCGCCCTGGAGGATCGTCGCGTTCCCGCGATATCGACAAATCGGACACCGCCTTGCCTGTCCGCAGGACCCGGCGCACGAGGTCGGCGAGCCCGGCACCTGCTGATCGAAGCGGCCGGCGCGGGCAGACAAACACTGGCGTTACCGCGATATCGACAATTCGGACATCGCCGTTGCTACCACTCCGGACGACCTGCTCAGCGGGCGCGGGCGAACACCCGCGCGAGGAGCCCGCGGCCGCCCTCGGCGCGCGCCGTGCGCGCGGCCGTCCCTACCCGGTGCTTGCTGAAGAACGTCCACATGACCTGCGCAGCAGAGGGTCCGGCCCGATCGACGAACGCGGCCTGCGCGGCTCCGCCGGACCACGCGTGCCCGAGCCCGTCGACGCGCCAGTATTCGAGGACCCGACGCCCCCCGACGGTGTACCACCGGGTGCGCAGGCATGGCCGGCCGCCGAGCACGAGCGCCTTGGTGCTTGCCAGCGGGCGCACCGCGGTGCGCGCCGAGCCGCGCCGCGAGGCGAGCCACTGATCGACGATGCGGTCCGCGTTGGGCGGGCGCACGATGGCGTCCCCGGACCCGTGCAGGAGCACGACCGGCGCCATCTCCCCCGCCACTCCGGTTTCTGGACCTGCGCCGCGGGCGGCCATGGCACCCAGGGCGTTGACGCCCCTGGTCGCCGACCGGTACGCCGTCGCCGAGTGCACCCCCGCCGCGGCGAACACGTCCGGGTAGGTCGTGGCCAGGATCAGTGCCATGGCGCCGCCCGCGGACAACCCGGCGACGAACACCCGGCGCCGATCGATCCGGCACTCCGGCACCGCCGCGGACACGTCGTCGACGATGCCGCGCAGGATCGCCGGTTCGCCGGCGTCGCGCCCCTGGTGCTCGGCGTCGTACCAGCGCCAGCACCGCTGGAACTGGTGCTGCCGTTCCTGCCGCGGAGTCACCAGCACGAAACCGGCGGAATCGGCGAGCGCGGCGAAGCCCGAGTCCCGGGCGAAGTCCATCCCCGCCTGCTGACATCCGTGCAGCAGCAGGACCAACGGCAGCCGTCCCCGGCGCGGCACGACCCCCGGCAGGTACACGTCGTACCGTCGAGCGCCCGCGGGGCCGGAGTACCGACGCCTGACCCAGCGCCCGGTCGGCCGGTCGCCACCGCTGCCGCCGCGGCGCAGACCGGCGGGCAGACGCGTCATTCCGGCTGGCACGTTCGGTGGCACCTGCTCTCGGGTCGGGGGTGTGCGGCCCACCGCAGAAGGCTTGCGGTGGCTGTCGTCTCGCGCCCTCGGCGGCGCACGCTCGATGGTAGAGGGGATGCCGGGCGATCTCGACGTCCCGGCCGGAAGGCGGGTCGGCGGTCGACCGCGGAGCCGGCGATCGTCAGGCGGCAGCGTCGAGTTCCGCCACGGCGTCGGCGGGCAGGGTCAACGTCGCGGCCCCGAGGTTGTCCTCCAGGTGCTCGATCGACCCGGTCCCCGGGATCGGCAGCATCACGGGTGAGGCCTGCAGCACCCACGCCAGCGCGACCTGCGCCGGGGTGGCCCCGAGCCGGCGCGCGATGGAGTCCACCGGGCCGCCCGGCCGCGCGAGTTCGCCGGCCGAGACGGGTGCCCAGGGGATGAACCCGATGCCATCGGCCTCGGCCAACTCCAGCACGTCCGCGGAGGACCTGTCGGTCAGGTTGTACCGGTTCTGCACGGTCGCGACGGTGAAGATCCGCTGCGCGGCGGCGATGTCGTCGACGCTCACCTGCGAGAGGCCCAGCGCGCGGACCTTGCCCTCGTCCTGCAGCTCCTTGAGCACGCCGAACTGCTCGTCGCGGTCGACGCTCGCGTCGATCCGGTGCAGCTGGAACAGGTCGATCACGTCGACCTTCAGCCGGCGCAGGCTCAGCTCGGCCTGCTGCCGCAGGTATTCCGGACGGCCGAGCGGAATCCACTGCTGCGGACCGGTTCTCACCAATCCGGCCTTGGTGGCGATGCGCAGGCCGGCCGGATAAGGGTGCAGCGCCTCGGCGATGATCTCCTCGCTGACGACCGGACCGTAGGAGTCGGCGGTGTCGATGAAGTCCACCCCGAGATCGACGGCGCGCCGCACGACCGACCGCGCGACGTCGCGGTCGGCCGGCTCGCCCCAGATGCCCGGTCCTGTGATGCGCATCGCCCCGAATCCGAGCCGGCGGACCGTGCCCAGGTCCTTGATGTCGAACGTGCCGCTCGCGGCGACGTCGAGGGACCGGACGCTCGTGTTCGTGTGTGTCATGGTGCGTGCAACCGACGCGCGCCCGAGGGTGTTCCGCCCGCAGGGCACCGATTCGCGTCGCGAACTTCACAGTTTCGGCGGCGGAGCGGATACGGTCGGGCCGTGTCGTACACGACGGATCCCCGCGTCGACGAGTACATCGACCGGCTCCCCGACTGGCAGCAGGACATCTGCCGGCGGGTGCGCGACCTCGTGCACGAGGCCGACCCGGAGGTCGTCGAGACCATCAAGCGCCGGGTCCAGCCGTACTTCGTCCTGGACGGCAACATCGCCGCGCTGCTGGCGGCGAAGGACCACGTGAACGTGTTCCTGTACGACGGTGCGATCGTGCCCGATCCCGAGGGCATCATCACCGGCGGCCACCAGAACGCGACCGCGCGCACGGTCGCGATCCGCAGGGACGAGGAGATCAACACCCGAGCGCTGTTGGCGATGTTCCGGGAGATCATCGCGAACAATCGCGCCGGCGGGTGGCGCACGCTGAAGCGACCTTAGAGCCGGCCGGCTCAGAACTTCAGGACGTCGACAGCCACGGTCGTCGTCGACACGCCGAACTGCTCCGCCTGGCGGTTGAAGCGCTCGATCGGATCGGGGCGCTCGCCGGCGAGCGACGAGTCGATCATCTTGGCGGACATCGTGTTCATGATCGCGGCCGGCGTGTCGAACAGCTTCTTGGCGCCGGGCAGGCGATGCAGCGCCTGAGCCACGGGATACCACCGCTGCCAGTGCTCGACGATCAGGGACCGGTCGCGATCCTCGAGCACGAGCTGCCGGCCCCGGAAGGCGGTGCCGAGCTGACCCCAATCGATCTGCGCCTCCACCAGCGAGGGCGGCAGCAGCGGCAACCCGCCGGGCGGCCGCAGCGACGGCTTGTCCTGCAGGAAGCTCTCCGGATCACGCAGCCACAGACGCCCCGGCAACAGGGTGCCGCCGGGCGTCCCGCGGGTCGGCGGCGCGGGCGCGGCCTGCTCGTCGCGCTGCACGGCGCGCTCGGGCGGTGCGAGCAGACGGCTGACGGCGCGGTTCCCGGCGCTGCGCTGGAGGGCCAGGATTCCCGGCTGCGACCGGGGGCTCGGCGGGCCCGACGACGGGTCACGCGCGCGACGCCGCTCCGCCGCCTCGGTCCCCCGCCTGGCTCGCATGGCCGCATGGTGCGGCCGTCGGCGGCCGGCGGGCAATCGCGTTCGTCCCGTCCGTCGGGGCACGCCGCGGTGCCCGAACGGGCAACCGAACCCCGGCGCCGCGCTCGGGTGGTCGGCCGGCCGGGCGGCCGCGGCCGGTCCCGCCGGGCGATCGAGGGCGTCGGGTCGTCGGCGCACGTCCCCTGACCTGCGACGCTGTCGCGATGCGGCGCTGGCCCTCGCGTCGCGTCCGACCGCGAGCTCCCGCCGCTCTCGGTGCCGTGGCTCGCGATCGCGTCGATCGTGCACGGCCGACATCGGGGATGGCGAGGCGCGACTCCGTCGGCGGGAACGGTTGCCCTGCCGACTACCCTGGGAAGCGGGATCACCGCCGATCCCGTCCATTTCCCCCCGGGAGTGCTGCCATGCGCGTCACGGACGTGTTGTCGCACAAGGGCACCGACGTGGCCACCATCCGCCCGGATGCCGACGTCGCCACCGCGATCGCGACGCTGGTGGAGCACCGGGTCGGTGCTCTCGTCGTCAGCGTCGACGGACGCACGATCGACGGCATCCTGAGTGAGCGCGACGTGGTGCGGGCGCTCAACGCCACCGGGGCGGACGTGCTGACCGTCGAGGTGCGGAAGATCATGACCGATCAGGTCCGGACCTGCACCCCGACCGACGAGATCGGCGCGCTGGCCCGGCTGATGACCGAGCACCGATTCCGTCACGTGCCCGTCGTGGTCGACGGCGCGCTGTCGGGCATCGTCTCCATCGGCGACATCGTGAAGAGCCGTGTCGACGAGCTCGAGACCGAGCACGACCAGCTGATCGACTACATCTCGTCGGCGCGCTGACCGGCGCATCGAGTCCGGAGGGTCGCCGCGGCGGCGTTCGGGCCCGCGTCACGAGGCCGGTCGCTCGAAAGCCGGCCGTCGGCAGGACAGGAACCCACGAAAGGAAGGTGCCGTGCACGCGAAGCCCGGCGACTGGCTCGTCGTTCACAGCCACAGTGACTCGATGCACTCCCGGCGTGCCGAGATCATCGCTGTACCGTCCCCCGACGGCGAGCCGCCGTACACGGTGCGCTGGGAGGACGACGGTCACGAGACGATCATGTTCCCCGGTCCCGACGCGCAGCTCGTGACCACCCGCTGACAGCACGCTCGACGCCGGCCGCGCTCGTCAGCGATCGACCGGCTGGTTCTTGACGCGGTGCAGGAGCCAGTCGCTCGGGGTCCGGATCAGGGCGTAACGAACGTCGCCGTGCCGGCCGTGCAGGGTGAAGACGAACCGCCGGTCGTTCCGGTCGTGCTCCTCCCACCAGCCGATGTCGGCGATCGACTTGTCCTCGTCCTCGTACGTCAGATGCTCGAGCTCGTGGTCCGGCACGGCGACCGCGAGGCGATCGCCGCGGGAATCGTCCGGCAGCCCCCTCGGAACCGCCCACGACCGGAGAACGCCGTCCTGTTCCAGGCGCAGGTCGAAGTGGTGTTGGGGCTTGCGGTGCTCGTGCAGCACGAAGGACGGGCGGGCGGCGGATCCATCCGCGACCTCGACCTGTCCCACGTCGCCTCACTCCGCCGATGGGCAAACACCTCTCGGCATTGTGCACCGCCGGCCGGAGCTCGCCGATCAGAACCCGCGAAGCTGCCACAGGGTCGGTCCGGCGGACCGGCCGCCGCCGGGTCGCGGGCCGAGCCATGCGTCCCAGTCGGGCAGCGCGTCGACCAGTCGACCCGGCGCGACCCGCAGGCGCGACGCCAGTGTGCGGGGACGCGGCTCGTGCAGCAGCGCGAGCACGGCCCGGCGGTCGACCGCCGGTTCCACGGGCAGCCGCAGGCATCCGCCTGCCTCCAGCAGGCCGTCCGCCCCCGGCCGGAACTGCGCGCCGAGCCGGGCGAGCAACGCCTTGGAGACCTTGTTCCGCGGGTCCAGCGTCGCCGATATGCACCGGATGCCGCGGTAGGTCGCCACCGTCGCCGTGGCGTCCAGAAGTGCGCGCCCGATCCCGCGCCCGTGGTGGGCGTCGATCACCTCGGCGGCGAACTCGGCGGACCGTGGGTCGTGCGCGAGGCGGATGAATCTCGCGATGCCGACCGCGCGGCCGTTGACCTCGGCAACCCAGGCCACGTGATGCGTCAGGTCGACGCCGGTGAGCGCGGCACACATGCGGCCGGACAATTGCGCCGTCGCGGTGAGATACCGGGACCGCCGCGACCGATCCGACATGCCGTCGAAAACAGCCGACAGCACGGCACTCTCACCGGGCGCCAACAGCCGCAGCCGCACCGTGCCGCCGTCCGCGAGCGCAACGCCGACGGACGCCGGCGCACCCAGCAGCCGCCGCAGGCGCGTTCCCATCTCATCCCCCACATCGCCGTGCCCGTCGCCGACACTCCCTGGCGGAGGCGGCAATGGTCGGCGATCCGTCGCGGGCGAGGCAGCGTGGACCGGTCGAACCGATCGCGGACGCGATGTGCGTCCGCGCGATTGGGCAAGGGTGCGAGGGTAGCGACGCGGTCGGGCCCGGCGCATCCGATTTTCTTACCGCTGGTGTTCTCCGATCAAGACCGTGCGCACGTCGGCGGGACGCCCGGCGGGGGCGGCGCGCCCGCCACACAGACTCGTCCGCCGCCGATGCGCCCACGCCGCGGTTCACGCGCCGCGGACGTCGGCGCTCGCCGATCGCGGTGCTCGACGGACGGTGCGAGCGACCGCTGCGCCGGCTTCGGCGCGGCTCCACCGGTTGGGTTCAGCGCACTGGTTCGCGGCGACCCCACCGACCGCAGCAGGGCGCGTGGCCGCCTGAAACCGGTGCGCCAAGACGTGTCAGCGCCACGTCGCGGCCAGGCCGCCGGCCGCGACGATCCGCTGCCCTCGCTCGATCGCTGTCCGCACGCGCCGCACCATGGCCGCCGGCGCGGTCAGGTCGGCCCAGACGAACCGCACGATCATGAAGCCGACTTCGCGCAGCGCGTCCTCGCGGCGCTTCTCCGCGATCACGGCGTCGTGCGGCTGCTGACCGGGCCGCAACAACTCCGAGTACTTGACCTCGCCGTCGAACTCGATCAGCACGCCGTCATCCGGGTAGCCCAGGTCGCACCGACCGATGAACCGCCCGTCCAACGCGCGGATGGTCACCTGGACCGCCGGCTCCGGCAGTCCGCCGAGCACGAGCGCCAGCCTCGTCCTGGTCTCGCCGGGGCTCTCGCTGCGACCGTCGGCGAGTGCAAGCGCGCGTTGCGCCCGACGCGCACCGGGTGCGTTGCGGGAACGCGCGAGGGCGTCGGCGATGTCGTCCTGGGACACGAGACCGGCGTGCAGTGCGGCGTCGGCCAGTGCGACCGCGGTGTCCAGCGTCGCGGTCCGTCCGATGTCGACCAGCGTCCGCGCCGGAGCGGTGAGAAGCATGTTGGAACGAACGATCACGTCCCCGGCGCGCAGCAGCCCACTGTGCACGATCCGGGCGGGTGTCCGTTGGTTGCCGCCGCGGCCGATGCGGGTCAGGTGGACAGCCTGCAGGCTCGCGCCCCACACCGGCAGACCGAGGGCTGCGGCGGCCGATGCATGGCTGATCACGAGGCCAGGCGATCTGCCGGCCATTCCCCGAGCGATGGCGACGTGGCGCCGGACGCGATCGAGCGACGCAAGATCGGCTGTCGGGACGTAGACGCCGGGATGCAGAGCCGTCCACCGCCCAGCCGCCACCGCTGACCGGATCTCATTGCCGGAGTACCCGGCGCCCAGCATCGCCTGACGCAGAAGCACGTGTTGCTCGGGTGGCGGCGGATGGCCGCCGACTCCCACCGCGGCCGGTGCAAGGTGTCCCACGTCCGGATCGTGACAGGTTGCCGTGTCGCCGACGGCCGGCTGTCCACACGCTGACCGAAGCCCGAGCACGCCGGCCCGAGTGCGGGCAGCACTGACTTCGAGCGCCTGCACCGCGGCCGCACTGGTTCAGACCGACCGCACGCGGCTCGGGACACGGTGCAGGAGCCCGAACCCAGTGCGGCGCCCCGCAGCCGGAGGCGAGACCGCACTGGTTCAGACCGACCGCACGCGGCTCAGGACACGGTGCAGCCGCCCGAAACCAGTGCGGCATCCCGGCAGACTGCGCCGGCGCCGGGTGTGACCGACGCCGCTGCAGCGCTGGAGAGGCTGGGGAGGCGCTGGGGCGGCGCACGGGAATCGCACAGGTCGGTTCGGCTGAATGGCCTTTCGAGACCAGCGACCTTGTCGACACCCGTCGGCCTTCCAGGCCGGTGACGCCAGATCCGGAGACCACCCATGCGACGACTGAACCGACAGTTCCTGCTGCCCATCGCGTTGTCGGCGGCCCTGCTCACCGCCGCCTGTGGCACGGCAGAGTCGGCGGGGACCGCCGCTGCCACCACATCCAGCGCCTCATCGAGAGCCTCGACCGGCGACGGCGCGGCGTCGAGTCCCGGGTCGGCGACGACGGCGGCGCAGACCCTCGCCGAGAACGCCGCCGCCACGAGTTCGGCCGCCGGTGCGGACGACACCGACGCGGCCACGATCTCCCTCACCGGCGACGGGGCGACGTCGGACGACCCGACCGTATCGATCGTGGGCGGCACCGTGACGATCACGGCGTCCGGCGCCTACCGGATCAGCGGGTCGCTGACCGACGGTCAGGTCGTCGTCAACTCCGCGGACGACGGCACGGTTCGGCTCATCCTGGACGGCGCCGACATCACGAGCTCGACCACGTCGGCGCTGTCCGTGGCGGACGCCGGCGAGGTGGTGATCGAGCTGGCGGACGGCTCGCAGAACGCGCTGGCCGATGCGGCCGCCTACGTCTACCCGGACGCCGCCACGGACGAGCCGAACGCCGCGCTCTTCACGACGGCGGACACGACGATCACCGGCACGGGATCCCTGACCGTCGCGGGCAACTCGAACGACGGCATCGCCAGCAAGGACGGGCTCGTCATCGAATCCGGCACCATCACGGTGACGGCCGTCGACGACGGCATCCGCGGCAAGGACTACCTGGTGGTCAACGGCGGCACCGTGACGGTGACCGCGGGCGGGGACGGCCTCAAGTCCGACAACGCCGAGGACGCGAGCATGGGCTACGTCTCGATCGCCGGCGGCTCCGTGGCGGTCACCGCGGGCGGTGACGGGATCGATGCCGAGACGGACGCGGTCGTCAGCGACGGCACCGTCCAGATGGCCGCCGGCGGCGGCAGTTCCGCGGACGTCGCGGCGGACGCCTCGGCCAAGGGAATCAAGGGCACGGTCAGCGTCGTGATCGACGGGGGCACCGTCACGATCGACTCCGCGGACGACGCGCTGCACTCCAACGGCTCGGTGACCGTGAACGGCGGGGTGATCACCATCGGGACCGGCGACGACGCGGTGCACGCCGACGCCGACGTCGCCGTCACCGCCGGCACTCTCGACGTCGCCTCCGCGTACGAGGGTCTCGAGGGCGCGACGATCACGATCGGTGGCGGTGACATCTCCGTCGTGTCGAGCGACGACGGGATCAACGTCGCCGGCGGGGCCGACTCCTCGGGGCAACAGGGCGGCGGCGCACCGGATCAGTTCGCCTCCACGACGAATCAGCTCACCATCACCGGCGGCACCCTGGACGTCGACTCGGGCGGAGACGGGCTGGACTCCAACGGGTCGGCCACCATCTCGGGCGGAACGATCGTCGTCAACGGCCCGACCAACGACGGCAACGGCGCGCTGGACGTCAACGGCACCCTCGACATCTCGGGCGGCAGCCTGATCGCGGTGGGCAGCGCGGGCATGGTGGTGGCGCCGGACACCGCGTCGGCTCAGGGCTGGCTGGCCGCGACGTTCGGCGCCCAGCCGGCGGGCGGCGCGGTGCAGATCGTCGCCGCGGACGGCAGCGTCGTCGCATCCTTCACCGCGACGAAGGCGTTCGCGTCGATCGTCTACTCGGCCGCCGACATCACCAGCGGCGCGGCGTACTCCGTGGTCGTCAACGGCACGACGGTCGCCACGGCCACGGCAGGCGACGCGCCCGCGGGCGGGATGATGGGCGGAGGCGGCCCCGGGACGGGACCCGGCAACCGCTGACCGGCTCGGGATCGCCGATCAGGCGGGCGGAAAGCGTTGCGCCAGCCAGCCGATGAACTCCTCGAGCACGCGCGGATCGATCGTGGTCTCGATCGTGGCGAACTCCGTCGGCAGGCCGGTGGAGGCCGGTTGCATCAGGTGGTTGAGCTCCGGGAAGGTCCGCACCGTCGCATCCGGATTGCTCGCGAGCAGCGCGCGCATCGCCGGCTCATTCTGGGCGGCCGGCACCTGCAGGTCGCGGCCGCCGAACACGGCCAGGACCGGGACCCGCAGCGCCGACAGCGCCAGCGCCGGGTCGTAGGTGACGAACGCCCGGGTGATCTCGTTGGCGAGCGCGGACGCCTGGTCGGTCTGAGCCTGATTCCCGCCCTGCTCGACGATCCGGGCCCGGGTGAGTTCCTCCGCAGCCGCGAAATCGCCGGGCCGGAGGAGCTCGGTGAGCTGGTGGACGTAGGCGACCTGGGCGTCGATCGCCTCCTGGGGTGCGCCGGCGGCCTGCAGCAGCAGCCGGTTCTGCTCCACCAGGATGTCCTTGCCCGACACTGCCGGGCCGGCCATCAGCATCACGAAATCGACGTCGACCCCGGGACGCTGCGCGACCAGCGGCGCGAGGTACCCGCCCTCGCTGTGCCCGAGGAGCCCGACCGCGTCCGCATCGATCTCCGCACGAGCGCGGAGATAGGCGAGTCCGGCGACGATGTCGTTCGACAGGTCCTCGAAGCCTGCATCTCCGAGCACTCCCCCGGATCCGCCGACTCCGCGGTCGTCGACGCGTAGCACCGCGTAGCCGGCGCGGGTCAAGGTGTCTGCGATCAGAAGGAACAACTTGTGGCCGAAAATGGTCTCGTCGCGATCCTGGGCACCGCTCCCGGTCACCAGCAGCACCGCCGGGAACGGGCCGGTGCCCTGTGGGGTGGTCAGCGTGCCCGCCAACTCGACATCGTCCGAGAAGGTGACGTCCTCGCTCCCGTACGGAAACGGTGGCTGCGGTTCCTGCGGGCGATCGGGTGGCTCGACGGCCCCGCGGGACAGCGTCAGCGGAAACGACCGGCCCGCCTGGGTGAACTCGCCCGCGATCGTGCCGCCGTCGAGCCGGCCGGTGAACGTCGGGTCGCCGGGAAGCCCGGCCACTCCGGTGATGGCGAAGGTGATCCGGTCGCCGTCCTGCGTCGCCTCGGTGAACGGCAGGTCGGCGATGCCCTGGGTGGGAATGTCGAGCGTCCCGGACACCGCATGGCCGTCCTGGGTGAACGAGACACCCACGTCCAGCGGCGATCCCGGGACATCGAGCGTCCCATTCCAGTCACCGACCGGCGATCCCGGCGTGGCGTTGGTGTCGGCGGGCGGCCCCATGGTGCTTCCTGACGACGAGTCTGGGGAGCGACCGGTGTCGATCACCTCGGAGTCGATCCGGCCGTGCTTGCGTTCTCGCTGCCCGTTGTACACCCCGCGGCGACGAGGAGCGCGACGATTGCTCTCCGGCTCCGCATCACCCGATGGTAGGCACGACGTACACCGTGTCTCGGTCGACAGTGCTGAACGCCCGATTTGTCTCAGCTCGCGGACAGCAACGCCTTCATGGCAGCCGAGTCGAAGATCCGCTCCTCCGGCCGGCGCTCGGCGATCGCGATCATCCCCCGGCCGATCTCGTCGGAGGTGAGCACCCGGTCGGGCGCCACCCGCTTGAGGACGGGATACAGCCAGCCGGTGACGCGATACACCGCGCGGTACAGCCGGGTCTTCGTCTCGATCCCGCGCAGGGGCAGGATGAAGCCGGGCCGGATTCCGTATGCGCGGAGATCCATGGCGAGCAGGGCGTTCTCGGTCGCACCCTTGACGCGCGCCCACATGACACGACCTCGTTCCGTGCTGTCCGTGCCGGAACCGGAGACGTACTCGAACACCATCCCCGGGTTGACCTCCGCGAGCACCCTGGCAGCTGCGATCGTGATGTCGTAGGTGATCCGCCGGTACTCCGGCTCCTTCTTGCCGACCGAGGTCACACCCAGGCAGAAGAGGCAGGCGTCCAGCCCGCCGAGCTGCCCGGCCAACGACGAGAAGTCGTCGAAGTCGTCGTGCACGATCTGCACGATGCGCTCGTCCCGCTGCGGCACCTCGGAGCGCAGCACCAGGACGATCCGCTCGACCGACGGATCGTCGAGGCACGCGAGCAGCACAGCCTGGCCGACCATCCCGGTCGCCCCGAAGATCAGCACGTTCATCGGCACATCATTCACGGCGCGGCGGCGGTGGTCGAGGCGTGTCCACCGCCGGGCGGGCCCTCGGCCGTCCCCACGGGACCGTCACTGCCGGTACGGGTCGGTGATCTCGCGCAGCGAAAGCAGGATCTGCCGCAGCTGCGCCATCTTTCGCGCCCCGAGGTGCCGCTCCCACTCGGCCTCGACCTCGGCGACCACCGCGGCGGCGTACGGCAGGGCCGCCGCACCCCGCGGGGCGATGCGGACCAGCCTGGCGCGGGCGTCGGTGGGATCGGGCACGCGTTCGACATAGCCCGCGGCGGCGAGCTGATCGACGAGGAAGCCCGCCGTCTGCTTGGTGACCTGCGCCTGCTCGGCGAGCTCGGTCAGCCGCGTCCCGTGCGGCCCGATGCGCTGGAAGATCCGCGCCTGGGCGGGCGTGACGTCGCCGAATCCGCGGTCGGCGAGCCGCTCGAACACCCGCGACTCCATCGCGCGGTACGCGACGAACATCAGCACCCCGACGTTGGGCACCTCGCGGTCGTCCACAATGGGGGCGTCCCCGGTGGACGCTGGCATCTTCGGCACGCCCGATCCTTGACGGTGATGGTCAGAGAGCCTTATAACATTAGTCAGTGCATCGTATCAGTTGGCGGGGCATGCGACGTGGACACAGACGAGGTGTGGCGGCACACCCACGAGCAGCGGGCCACGCTGCTCGCACAGCTCGAGGCGCTGGCACCTGACGATTGGGACGTCGGCTCGCTCTGTCCGGGCTGGGCCGTGCGGCACGTCGCGGCGCACGTCATCTCGACCGCCCAGGCCACGCCGGCCGAGGTGTTCCTCGGCGTCCTGCGCCACGGCGGCAGGCTCAACCGGTTCATCGAACAGGAGGGCAGGCGCCGGGGCGACCGGCCGACCGCGCAGATCCTGGACGAGTACCGCCGGTTCGGCACGTCGCGGCGGCACCCGTTCGGCACCTCCACCGTGGACCCGCTGCTCGACGTCATCGTGCACACGCAGGACATGCTGATCCCGCTGGGGCGCCATCATGCCGCGCCACCCGATGCCGCTCGCACGGCTGCGGACCGCGCGCTCCGCCTGGGCCCGTTCTTCCACGCGGGCCGGCGGCTGCGCGGGTTCCGCCTGGTCGCCACGGATCTCGACTGGTCCTCGGGCGAGGGAGCCGAGGTCACCGGATCCATGCAGGACCTGCTGCTGCTCGTCGCCGGGCGGACCGCGACGGTCGGCCGGCTCAGCGGGGCGGGCGCCCGGCGGCTCGCCGCGACGGGTCAGGCGGGCGCATCCCGCAATCGCTGACGCAGGCCGCTCGCGCGCGCGGCCGGTCGGTCGATGGCTGCGCGCAGCTGGTCGACGGTGCCCACCAGGCGGACCCGCTGCCGCGCCCGGGTCACCGCGGTGTACACCAACTCTCGCGTGGACAGGGGCGAATCCGCCTCCGGAAGAACGAGTGTCACGACGTCGAACTGGCTACCCTGGCCGCGGTGCACGGTCATCGCGTGCACCGTCTGCACGGAGCCCAGGCGCCGCGGCGCGAACGACCGGAAGGCGCCGTCCGCGGCCGCGAACACCGCCCGCACGCCGCCCTCCGCATCGGCCACCACCACCCCCACGTCGCCGTTGAAAAGACCGAGCGCATAGTCGTTCTCGGTGACAAGGAGCGGCTGGCCGACGTACCAGGCCCCCACCCGGGCCTCGACCAGCCCGGCGGCGGACAGCCAGCGCTGGATCTGGGCGCTCCACTCCTGCACGCCCAGCGGTCCGGTGCGGTGCGCGCACAGCAGCCGGTGCCGGTCCACCCGCCGCAACGCCTCCGCGCCGTCGCCCAGGCGCGCCGCCTCGGTGATCCCCAGGGCGGCGTCGGCCACGTCGACCCGCGCGGCGTCGGCGTTGGCGACCATCTGCACCGACGCGTCCGCGCGGTCGATCACCGCGAGCGCGTCGTCGACCCTGCCGTCCCGGATGGCCGCCGCCAGGTCCGCGATCGCCCCGCCGAAGCGGAAGGTCCGGCCGAGGATCGCCACGGCGTGGTCGCGGCGGGCGCGCAGGCCGCCGACCAGGTCTGCCAGCACGGCGCCGGCCTCCACCGACGCCAGCTGATCGGGATCGCCCAGCAGGATGAGCCGGGCATCGGGCCGCAGCGACTCCAGCAGCCGCGCCATCAGCGTCAGCGACACCATCGACGTCTCGTCGACGACCACCACGTCGAACGGCAGTCGGTTCTGCCGGTCGTGCCGAAACCTCGTACGGTTGCCCGGTTTCCAGCCCAGCAGCCGGTGCAACGTGGACGCGGTCACGGTCGGCAGATCGTGCCGGTCCGCCGGGTCCAGCTCCCGGGCGACGCCGCGCACCGCCTCCTGCAGGCGAGTCGCCGCTTTGCCCGTCGGGGCCGCGAGCGCGACCCGCGGCCGCGGGCCCGGTTGATCCAGGAGCAGCGCGAGCACCCGCGCCACCGTCGTCGTCTTGCCCGTGCCGGGGCCGCCGCCGACGATGGTCGTCCAGCGCGTTGCGGCGAGTGCCGCCGCGTCGCGTTGATCCGCCTCGTCCGCGGCGCCGGTGGCGGGGAACAGCCGGCCGAGCGCCCCCGCGAGCCGATCGGCGTCGACGGCGGGCGGGTCGGCCGCCTCCCTGGCGAGCAGGTCGGCGCAGACCGCGACCTCCTGCCGGTGGTACCGATCGAGGTACAGCAGGCCGTACTCGACCCGCAGCGGGCGGCCATCGCCGGACAGCGCGCTGGCCCGCACGGCGTCGAGCCACGGGCCTGCCGCGGGCCATGGCAGCGCCGGATCGGCCTGCCACGCGGTTGCCAGGTCGATGCACACCGACCCGTTGCGAACCGCACGCACCGCGAGAGCCACTGCGAGCAGAACCGTCTCGTCCCGCTCGCCGGCGAGTTCGGCGAGCCGGGTGGCGACATGCACGTCCGCTGCAAGAAGCACGCCCGCCTCGTTGAACACCCGGAGCAGACCGCGTGCGCCGAGCACCCGCTGCGCGTCGTGCGGGTCCTCGGCCGGACCGTCGTCGGGACCCGCCGGGGCGACCGGTTCGGCCAGAGTCCTCGTCACGGCGCCTCCCGTGGTGCGTCGCCCGCGTCGAGCAGGTCCGACAGCTCGGTGATCAGGGCCGAGGGCGGGCGCCAGCCGAAGACGCCGCACGGCGAGCCGTCCACGGCAGGCGTGTCGGGGCCGACCATGCCGCGGACGAACAGGTACAGCACGCCGGCGATGTGCTGGTCCGGCGAGTAGCCCGGCTGCCGCCAGCGCAGGAACCGGTGCAGCGCCACCGCGTAGAGCAGCGCCTGCATCGGGTAGTCCGAGTGCCCCATCACGTCGTCCAGCGCGGCCGGCCGGTAGTGCCAGGCGGACAGCGTCTCCGGCGTTCCGTCGCCGAGCCAGTTGGTCTTGTAGTCGGCGACGAGGTAGCGCGGCCCGGGCAGCCGCAGCACCGCGTCCAGGCTCCCGGTGAGGTATCCGCGCAGCCGTTGCCAGCCGATCTCGGTCGAGCCGAGCCGGTCCGCGTATGGCCGCATCGGGTCGTCCGCCGGCAGGTGGCGGCGCAGCAGCGGGGCCAGGTCGGCGAGGGTGACGCCTTCCGGGTCGAGATCGCCGCCGCCGAGCGGTAGCTCGAAGTTCATCTCCGCCAACCGGTCCGACACCGGAATGGACGCCAGCGTCCGCCCACCGGCGAGCGGGCCCAGCGGTGTGCGCAGGACCGGCAGGATCCCGTCGGCCAGCTGCTCGGCCGAGATCGGCGTCACCCGCCTGGCCAGCTGCTCGGCGGCCGCGCGGCGCACCTCGACGGACAGGTCCGCGGCCAGCGGATCGGTGTGCTCCAGGACGGCGTGGACCAGGGTGCCGAACTCGGTGCCGGCGGGCAGGCCGGCCATGGGCGACAGCACGGACCGCAGAAGGGCTTCGTCGGCCGCCGCGCCGCCGGACGGGTCGGCGGCCCGACCATCGGCGGCCGCCGCCGGGGCCGTCGGGCGAGCCGCGGCATCACCGAACATCACCGACGTCGCCGACGATGCCGACCGTCTCGTCGTCCCGCTCGGTCTGTTCCGGCTCGCTGCCCACGCCCCCGCCGCCTCCCGCGCCGGCCGGGTCGGCGTGATCCTGGCCGGCGGCGGAGAGCGAGGTGTAGGACATTCGCCCCCAGGCGGGTTCCAGCGACCGGTCGAGCACGCCGACCCGGAGCGCGGCGCCCGACTCGGGGGCCGCGGAGACGGGCGTCGCCGCGGCGATCGTCGCCGTCTCGAGCGCCGGACCGCCCGCGCGCGCCAGGCCCGTCAGCCGCGTCGTCGCCTGGTCGTCCGCCACCAGGTCGACGAAGTCCGGCACCATGCCGGTGATGTCGCGCCGCCCGAACAGCACCCGGTGCAGGCCGGAGCCGTTGGTGTTGCGGGTCGGCGCCCACCAGGTGACGACCTGGGACTGCGCGCGGGTCAGGCCGACGTAGAGCAGCCGGAGCGCCTCCCCCGCGAGCTCGGCGGCCGCGGCCTCCTCGCGCCCGTCACGCCCCGGCGTGTCCGGGCCGCCGACGTCCAGCACCCGCTCGCCCCCTTCGTGCAGCAGGAGCAGCTTCTCCTGGCCGACGTAGCGGTCGAACGCGAACGGCAGGTAGACGACGGGGTACTGCAGGCCCTTGCTGGCGTGCAGCGTGACGACCTGCACCGCCGCGGCGTCCACGTCCAGGCGCCGGATGCGCTCCGCGCTCACCATCAGGTCGGGCTCGACGTAGCGGCGCCGCAACCACTCGGCGAGCGCCGAGACCCCCAGTCCCTCCTCGAGCGCCGCGGCGTGCAGCTCCTGGCCGACGTGTCGCAGATCGGTGAGCCGCCGCTCGCCCCCGATCAGCGCGAGCAGCCGCGCCGGCAGCTGTTCCTCCGCGGTTGCCACCTCCAGCACCGCCGCGACTCCGCGCGCGGTCAGCACGTCAGCCCAGCGGCTCAGCATCGCGGTGAGCTCGTCGGTCATCTCCTCGCCGCCGGCGTCGAGCTCGGCCGCGGTCCGCCCGATGAACGGGGTCAGCGCCGCGGCCCGCGCGCGGTTGGCACGGTGCGGCTGCTCCAAGGCCTCGAGCAGGGCGAGCCAGTCGACGCCGGCCGACGTGCGGAAGACGCTCTGGTTACCGGACTCGACGGACGGAATGCGCTTGCCGGCGAGGGCATCCCGGACGAGCGCCGCCTGGGCGTGGGTGCCGACGATGACCGCGACGTCACCGGCCTGGACCGGACGGTCGTCGAACGTCGCCCCGGACTCCAGGAGCGCGGCGACGTCGGCCGCCAGGTCCCGCGCGACGAACTCGCGGGCCTTGTCGATGCGGATCGCGCCGGTCCGGCCGGCTCCGAGGCCCTTGCGGAGCACCTGACGCAGCCGCACGGGCGCGGCGGTCGGGGCGCCGGCCAGCCGCGAGCCGGGGATGCCGGCGGTCACCGGCCGCACCGGGATCCCCGGGTCGCCGAGCGCGACGCCGTCGAGCAACACCTGCAGCGCCCGCACGACGGGACCGTCGCTGCGCCAGTTGTGATCGAGCGTGCTGTGGGTGCCGGCCCCGGCGATCGCCGCCAGATACGTGGTGACGTCACCGCCACGGAACGCGTAGATCGACTGCTTCGGGTCCCCGACCAGGACCACCGTCGCGTGCCCGACGAAGGCGCGCTCGATGATCTGCCACTGCACAGGGTCGGTGTCCTGGAACTCGTCGACGAGCACGATCGACCATCGGTCACGCATCCGGTCGCGGGCGGCGGCGTCGTCGGGGGCGAGCGAGTCGGCCAGCCGGCCCAGCAGGTCGTCGTAGCCCAGGATGTGCCGGGATCGCTTACGCCGGTCCACCTCCGCGCGCACGGCCCGCCCGAACCGGACCCGGCGGGCGGCCGGGCTCACGTCCTGCTGGGTGGGCTCGGGCACCAGCCGGGCCCGCGGGTCGTTCACCGCCGCCCGGGCCAGCGCGAGCGCGTCGGCGCGGGTGAAGATCGGGTCGCCGCCGCTCGCCCCCGCGAACGCGCGCAGGTAGAGATCGTCGACCACCTCGATCACCAGATCATCGAGGTCCTCGACGAGCTCGACGTCCGGCGTCGTGTCGCCGGCGATGCCCAGCCCGGTGAGCACGTGGTGGCAGAACTGGTGGATGGTCACGATCGTCGCCGCGTCGTACTCGGCCAGCGCCGTGCGCAGGCGGCCGCGGCGCACCGCGATCTCGGCGTCCGTGCCGGTGGCCAGCAGTCGGTGCACCGGGTCGCCGGCGGCCCGCGCCGCCCCCGGGTCGGCCAGCGCACGCTCCGCGTCGATCAGGTGCCCGCGGACGCGCTCGCGCAGCTCCTGGCTGGCGGCACGGCCGAAGGTGACGGCGAGCACCCGGTCCAGCCCGACGATGCCCTCCGCAACGAACCGGACCACGAGAGTGCCGATG
Source organism: uncultured Actinomycetota bacterium (assembly GCA_963844455.1). GTDB lineage: Bacteria > Actinomycetota > Actinomycetes > Mycobacteriales > Nakamurellaceae > Nakamurella. The sequence continues at coordinate 188,216 of CAWJOH010000001.1, read as the reverse complement.
GCATAGGTCTTCCCGGTGCCGGCGCTGGCCTCCAGGATCGTGGTGCCGGTGGGCAGCGGACCGAGCAGGTCGAACGGCGTCGTCGACACGTCGGCCACCGGGTCGCTCACCGCGTCGGTCACCGGGTTCGCCACGGCGTCGGTCACCGCGTCGGTCACCGCGTCGGTCACCGCGTCGGTCACCGCTTCCGGTCCGGCCGGGCTTCCGGTGCCGATCACAGCGAGCCGCTCAGCTCGCGGTCGAGCAGCGGCGACCACAGGCGCATGGTCAGCTCGCCGAACCGGTGCGGTTCCTCGCCTGACCACCGTTCGTCGGCAGCCGGCTGCTCGTCCAGCAACGAGGCGAACGACGTGCCGATGCCCCACGCCTGGACGTTCGCGTTGTCGCTGTCCTCGCCGGGAATCTGTGAGTCCCGCGTCGTGCGCCACTCCCGGATCGCCACCTCCTCGGCGTCCTGCGGGAGTGCACCGCCGTGCCGGCTCGCGGCGTAGCAGGCCGCCGTCCTGATCGGAATCGGCAGCGGCGCGCGCAGCCCGCGGTCGTAGAGGTCCACCAGGTCCGCGAGAGTCGCTCGGGCGAGCTCGACGTCCACCGGCTGGATCGTCACGCAGCCGGCACCGCGCTTCCCGCGGCGACCGACGGTGGCCGCGCCCCAGGACGTGTCGGGTTCGCCGGCGGTCAGCGCGAGCAGCGCGATCCAGGCCCGCAGCCGCGAGCGCGCGCTCAGCGACGCGAACGAGACCGTCACGAGGCACGACCCGTGCACGCCGCCGACGGTGCCGCGCAGCTGCCGGCCGCCGCCGAGGTCGACGTCCACGTCCACCACCCGCGCCGGTTCGGCACGCAGCGACCCGGTCTTCTCGACGAGCGGCGCGATGTCCTCCAGCAGCCCGTCGAGCACCCGCTCGCCCAGCCGGCCGGGCGGGAGTGCGCCCCGCCGCCATTCCGCGTCCGCGCCCGCCTTGGCGTCCGCACCGGCCAACCGGCCGCGCAGCAGCCGCTCACCGATCTGATAGCGCTGCAGGCCGTCCAGCTGCACCGGCACGGCATCCGACGGTTCCGCATCCTCGAAGCGAACCGCGACGTCCAGTCGCTGGCGCAGGAAGCCGCGCGCCGGGTGCACGAGCAGGCCGGTGAGGTCGGCGAGGTCGACGACGGTCGGCACCAGCGGCGGCAGCGGCTCCGGCACGAGGCTCGCCGGCCGGACCCGCGGGGCGAGCGCGGCGCGGGCACCGCCGAGCGCGGCGGGCTCGAAGGTGAACGGGCCGGGCCGGCCCAGGGCTCCGACCGTCACGGTGCGGGAGTCATAGGGCTGCAGCGGATGTCGCACGAGGACCCGGCTACGCACCGGCGTGCCGTCCGGCAGGACCGCCGTCTCGTCGATGGTGTCGAGCAGCTCGCCGAGCGGCACCGCCGGCGGCCGGCGCGCGCCCGTGCGCTCGTCGGCTCCGGTGTACGTGATGACCAGGCGCTCCGTCGCGGCCATCACCGCGTCCAGGAGCAGCTGCCGGTCCTCGGACCGCGGATCGCGCTCACCGACCGCCGGATCCCGATGCAGCAGGTTGTCGCCGTCCTCCTGGGTGACTCGCGGGAACACCCCGTCGTCGAGCCCGAGCAGGCAGACGACCCGGTGTGGCACCGAGCGCATCGGCACCATCGTGCAGATGGTCACCGTGCCGGTGCGGAAGTTCGCCCTGGTCGGCCGCCCGGCGAAACGACCGGCGAGCATGGCCCGAAGGTCGCGCCGGTCGAGAACGCTGGCCGTGGCATTGTTGCGCGCGGCCTGCTCGGCGAGACCGGCCAGCTCGCGACGGAGTTCCGCGCTCTGCCAGGAGTCCGCGGTCCCGGTCGCCGTGATCGCGTCGACGAGGTCGACCAGCACCGCGACCCAGTCGTCGATCGGTCGTGGCTCGTGCAGCGCGTCGATCGCCGCCGTCAGGCGGGCGAGCAGCTCCGCGAGGCGGCCGACGACGTCCACGTCCGAGCTCCCGACGTCGTCGAGCGGCAGCGCGGTGCCGAGCCAGGAGCCGTCCTCCTCCGCCATGGTCACGCCCAGCAGCACGCGGTCCAGGCCGGCGCGCCAGGTGTTCTGCCCGAACCGGTCCAGCCCGAACTGCTTGCGGTGCAGCGCGTCCAGGCCCCAGCGGGCGCCGGACTCCGCGGCCCAGCTCCAGATGCGCTCGATCTCGTCGTCCGTGAAGCCGAACCGGCGCCGCACCGGTGGGAAGGCCGCCAGATCGATGACGTCGGAGGCGGTGACCCGGCCGTCGGCGAGCTCCAGCAGACGGGCGAGGGTACCGAGGAGCGGATTGGTCTGCAGCAGGGCGCGGTCGGCGAGCCGGACCCGCAGGCGGTGCGCCGGATGACCGTTCTCGATCAGGTCGCCGAGCCCGAAGGCGGCCTGGATCAGCGGCGCGTAGGACTCGATGTCCGGGCACATGACCAGGATGTCGCTGGGCTGCAGGGATTCGTCGTCGGCCAGCAGGCCGGCGAGGACGTCGCGCAACACCTCGACCTGGCGGGCCGCTCCGTGGCAGGCGTGCACCGAGATGCTGCGATCGCCGGCGTCGGTGCGATGCGCTCCGGCCGGGGGGCGGTTCGCTGCGATGTCGCCCTGCAGGACCGACAACAATGTGGGGACAGGCGATGTCGCGGCAGATGATGGTTCGGCAGGTGATGTCGAGTCGGGGTGGTTGATGTCGGCGGCGGCAGCGGGCGCGAGAACGGTGTGCAGCTCGCGGGAGTCGCGGCCCAGGGCGGAGAGCAACGGATGCCGGACGGCCGCGATGGAGGTGTCGGCGCGGCGTCGGCCCGGACGGCGCGGCGCCCGCGCGGAGAGCGCCGCCCACAGCGCCGGGGAGGGGTGCGGCAGCCACAGGTGGACGTCGCGCCTTTCGGCCAGCGCGTCGAGTACGCGGAACGACCGCTGCGGCAGCGCGGTCGGGCCGAACAGCGACAGCCGGGACGGCAGCTCGACCGAGCCCGGCTCCCCCCGCACGCGACCGATGACGTCCGCCAGCCGTTGCGCGGGGTCGGGTGCGCCGATGCGGGCGGCGAGCCGGCGCCAGAGCTCCGGCTGCCACGCCAGATCCGGCGGCAGCGGCTCGCCCCAGCCGTCCGTGTCCGATCCCGCCGACCAGGCGGCGACGACGTCGGGCCGGTGCGTCGCGTAGCCGTCGAAGAGCCCGGCGATGCGCCGCGCGACGGCGTACCGGCGCCCTCGGCGGTCCTCCCCGTCCGGATCCGCCGCGCCGGCATGCTCGACCAGTCCGAGATGAACGGCCAGGGTGCGCGACCACGGTTCCGCCGCCGAGGCGTCGATCACCTCGATCAGCGGCCAGACCGCCGCGTCGGGAGCCCACGGGTCGTCGTCGCGGCCGCCCGCCACCTCGGCGATCAGCGCGGCCGGCGACGGGAAGCGGACAGCGGCACAGATGCCGTCGGCGCGGCCGGCGCGCCGCCCGAGCCGATGCGACAGGCGCTGGGTCAGCCAGCGCTCGATGCCGCGCGCCGGCACGGAGATGACCTCTTCGGCGAAGACATCCGGCAACGGGTCGGCCATCAGCTCGGCCAGCTCGTCCGCGAGACGGTCGGCGCGCTCGGCGCGGTGCACGTGCAGGGTCATCGCGGTCAGTGTGACGGATGCCTCCGACAGCGCGGCACGCGCTGTGCACAACCGCAAGGGACCGCCGGACGAGCCGCGAGCCGGGAATCACCATCTCCACACCATCCTCTGGGATGGTGATAGGCTTCCTCTCGGATGGCAACCGACGGAAGGAGCCGCATGCCGGAGATCGAGAAGACGGAGAAGATCACCGTCAACCTCGGCCTGGTCGATCTCGGCGAGATCGACCTGCTCGTCGGGGAGGGTTTCTACGCCAACCGCACGGACTTCATCCGGTCGGCGATCCGCCGGCAGCTCGAGCTGCGATCGGCCGCGGTCCGGGAGACCGTGTCGCGTCGGACCCTCGAGCTGGGCTCCGTGCACTACACCCGGGAGCAACTCGAGCAGATCCGCGCGGCCGGCCGCACCGTGCATCTTCGCGTGCTCGGCCTCGGCAGCATCGCGGCGGACGTGCCGGTCGACCTCGCCCTCGACACCATCGCCTCGGTCGAGGTGCTCGGCGCCTTCCGCGCGTCCAGGGAAGTGAAGGCCGCGTTGGCACCACGCATCGTCTGACCGACCGGGCAGCCCCCACGACCCCAGCCACCCACGACCCCGGCCACCCACGACCCCGGCCACCGAACCCGACACCGTCCGACCCTCGAACCATCCACGCACCTGACCGCGTCCGGCCGGCCCGCCGGTCGTCTTCGCCAACCCAACGAAAGGCACTGCCATGCATACCGACCCGAGCTCCACGATCGAGCGCGCCCTGCGCCTGGTGCGCGAGACCACGGCACCGCTCTCGACCTCGACGACCCTGGGGGGCGACCTGCCCGACCCCACAGGCATTCTCGGCCGGCTGGGGATCACCGGGCCGACCGCGACGACCGCTCCGGACCCACACGCGGCGACCGGTCTGCCCGCGATGAACCCGCCAGCGGCCGCCCCGTCGTCGATGAACCCGTCGTCGATGAACCGTCGTCGATGAACCTGCCGTCGATGAACCTGCCCGTGATGAACCTGCCCGCAGGCCTGCCGGGCCTGCACGGCCTGTCCATCGAGGGGCTGCCCCGCCCCGGCCAGACGGCTTCTCCGGCGCGGGTGGCGGCGACGAACGCCGGCGGTGAGATCCGGCATCTCACCCACGCCGGGCCCGGCGGCGCCCGCACGTACCACCTCTACGTGCCGTCCGGGTACCGCGGCGAGCCCGTCCCGCTGCTGGTGCTGCTGCACGGCGGCACGCAGGACGCCGTCGACTTCGCCGCCGGGACGGGGATGAATCGGCTGGCGGAGCGACACACCTTCCTGGTCGCCTACCCGGAACAGTCGACTGCGGCCAACCACGGCCGGTACTGGAACTGGTTCCGCCCCGAGGATCAGCGCGCCGGGCGGGGCGAGCCGGACGTCATCGCCGGCATCGTGCGGGAGGTGATGCGCGACAACGCGATCGACGATCGTCGCGTGTTCGTTGCCGGCCTGTCCGCGGGCGGCGCGATGGCCGCGGTCATGGCGGCGACGTACCCCGACCTGTTCGCCGCGGCCGGCATCCACTCCGGCCTCGGGTTCCGCGCTGCGGCGGACGTGCCGTCCGCGTTCGAGGCGATGCGCACCGGCGGCTCACCCGCGCCGAGCGGGCCCGTGCCGCTGATCGTCTTCCACGGCGACCAGGACGCGACCGTCGCGCCGGTGAACGCCGACAAGATCGTCGCCGCGCGGCTGACCGGCGCCGGGGCGGCCGGGTCGAGCGTGCAGCGATCCAGTGGCGCGGCCGGGGGCCGGCGATACGACCGCACGGTGTACCAGGACCACGCCGGCGCGACGGTGGTCGAACAGTGGCTCGTGCACGGCGCGGGGCACGCCTGGTTCGGCGGCGATCCCGTCGGCAGCTATGCGGACCCGGGCGGACCGGACGCATCGGCGGAGATGGTCCGGTTCTTCCTGGACAGGGGCGAGCTCGGGGCACGACCAGCACCCGCGGCAGGATGACGGGCATGGATCACCGCACCCTGGGGCGCAGCGGCTGTGCCGTGTCGACGTTCGCGCTCGGCACGATGACATTCGGCGCCGAGACCGACGAGGCCGGGTCGCACGCACAGCTCGACGCGTTCGTCGAGGCCGGCGGCACGCTGATCGACACCGCCGACGTCTACACGCGCGGCGCGTCGGAGGAGATCATCGGGCACTGGCTCGCCGGGGCCGCCGCCGAAACCCGGGACGCGGTGGTGCTGGCCACCAAGGGCCGCTTTCCCGTGGGTTCCGGTCCCAACGATCTCGGCCTGTCCCGCCGGCACCTGCAGCGTGCGCTGGACGCCTCCCTGGGGCGCCTCGGCGTGGAGTGCGTCGACCTCTACCAGGTGCACTCGTGGGACCCGGTGACCCCGCTCGAGGAGACGCTCGGCACGCTGGACGGGTTCGTGCGCGCCGGCAAGGTCCGGTACGCCGGCCTGTCGAACTTCACCGGCTGGCAGGTGCAGAAGGCGATGGCGGTCGCCGCCGCGTCGGGCCTCACGAGGCCGGTGACGCTGCAGCCGCAGTACAACCTGCTCGTGCGCGAGATCGAGTGGGAGATCGTGCCGTCGTGCCTCGACGCCGGTCTCGGGCTGCTCCCGTGGTCGCCGCTCGGCGGCGGGTGGCTCACCGGGAAGTACCGCCGCGAGGACCGTCCCACCGGCGCCACCCGGCTGGGCGAGGACCCGGAGCGTGGCGTGGAGGCCTACGACCGCCGGTCGAACCAGGAGCGGACGTGGGCCGTCGTCGACGCGGTGCGGACCGTGGCGGAGGCGCGTGGTGCGACGATGGCTCAGGTGGCGCTGGCCTGGCTGGTCGACCGGCCGGCGGTCACGTCGGTGATCCTCGGTGCGCGCACGCTGGATCAGTTGCGGGGCAACCTGTCCGCCGCCGGCCTGCACCTGTCCGCGGACGAGACTGCCGCCCTGGACGCGGCGAGCGACCCGCGCCCCGCCGACTATCCGTACGGCGCGCCGGGAATCGCCCAGCGCAGCCGATCGATCGGCGGCTGAGCGGGGTATCTGCACGGCTCGTTCCTGGCACCTATCCGTGCAGGACGTCGGGTGGATCGGTCCGCGGTCCGGTTCGGTGGTGGTGCAGTCGTCACACCGTCGTGACCGATTCGTCATCGACCGAGAACGGCTAGCACTCACCATGTCTTGTGTGCCAACACGCGTGTGATTCACCATGAGCCACACCGCGATGCATCGGGACCGCCGACGGGAGATCACCATGAGAGAGCCGGACGCGCCCTCTGTCGAAGTGGCACCCTTCCACGCCGACGGTCTGCTGAGCGGTTTCCTGGTCTCCGGGCGGTGGCCCGCGTCGACGATCGAGTGGGCGCGCTTCCTGCTGCTCGCGGTCCGGGTGGCGAGCGTTCCGGGCATGCTGCACACCAGCACCGTGTTCCGGGTGCGCGAGGAACTGCCCGACGAGCCGGCCCCGGGCACGGTCGGGCTGGTGATCGCCGAGGGGCCGGTCGTCGGCGACAACGCCGTCGCGCCTGGTCAGTTCGCGGCGCACCAGCCGCCGGGGCTGATCGTGCTGCACCCCCCGGCCGAGATCCGGCCCTCGCTACCGGAGTTCGATGAGGTGGCGTCGGGATGCGTGCTGCTGCCGGGGATCCCGCATCTCGGGCTCGACCACCGCGCCGCCTGGGTCGAGGCCGATCACCGCGGGAACGTGGCGAGCATGGTCAGCCGGGCCGGCATCAACCCCTTCGACGACGCCGACACGGCTGTGCTGGCGCTGTTCCTGGCGGCCTGACCGCTCGCTGCGCCGGTCGCACCGTCGCCCGGCTCAGAAACCGCCGCCGCCGGCCGATGCGCTGTCGGCGACCGATCCGGGCGGCATGGGACCGTACTTCGGCGGATCCTTCGGCCTTCCGCACCGGGCGCATCTCAGGTACGGCCGGCCGCGCATCTCGGGATTGTCGTCCTGCACGATGAGGTAGCGGTGGCGACCGACGCGGCAGCGCCAGTCCGGGCGCGGCGCGGCGACCGGCAGATCGCGGTCGACGAGGGCGGAGCGCAACCGGAAGGCACCCAGCAGCAGCGTTCCGGCCTGGTACAGCTGCCGCCCGCCGCCGATCTCGCACAGCTCGACGCGGAACTCCTCGCGGTACCGATCCCTGATCTCGCCGGCGGGCAGCACCACCACGGTGACCGCGAGCAGCCACCGCGCCGGCGCCACCGGACGCGGACCGATCATCGCGGGCGGCGCCTCACATGATCCCCCCGTGCGGGAAGGGACTCGTCCGGCCGAGCTTGTCGATGTCGACCTCCGGTTCCTTGGATTCGTACCACTCGCCGCAACGCACGCACACGTGGTACGGCCGTCCCTTCCGCTCCGGGTTGTCATCGCGCCGGGCGACGAAGGTGTGCCGACCGAGCCGGCACCGCAGCGTCCGGCGCGCGCTCGAGGCGACCGGCAGGTCAGGGTCGGCGACGGCGTGCCGCAGCGCGACGGCGCCGCGGCACAGGCTCGCCGCCTGCCTGACCTGCCCGGCGCCGCCGAGCTGACACAGCTCGGTGCGGAATTCCTCGCGGTACCGGTCCCGCACCGCGCCCGAGGGCAGGGCCAGCACCGCCACCCCGAGGAGCCAGCGGGCGGGCGCGGCCGGGCGCGGACCGATCATCGCAGGCCGCGATCACTCATCCGGCGTCGCGCGGTACAGTCCGCCCGCCAGGCCGCCGGGCGGCGGCGCGCCGTACTCGGCGAACTCCTTGACGTGGCCGCATCTCGTGCACTCCCGGTGCGACTCGCCGCGCATCTCGGGGTTGTCGTCCTGCACCGTGACGTAGTGGTGCCGCCCGACGGCGCACCGCCAGTCCCGGTGATCGTGATGCGTGACATCGCTCATGACGGTCCTCCTTCATCGCGGGGATGGCCAGCGCCGACCGGCCCTCGAGCCGGCGTGGAGAAATTGACCGGTGGCGCCCGGCCATGGGCGGTCGGCCTCGTGCCGACGCCTTCGTCGCGTCACCAGCCGCTGAAGTAGTTGGTGCGCTTCAGCTTCTCGATGTCGACCTCCGGCTCGGTGGTCGGCTCGTGCCACGCCCCGCATCGCGAGCACCGGTAGTAGCGCGTTCGGCCGGCGTCGGGGTCGTCGTCGATCGCGCCGACGAAGCTGTGCCGGCCCATCCGGCAACGCCAGTCCCTGTGCTGCTCGCTCGCGCCGGGCGTTCCCATCACGTGTCCTCCTGACTCGACGGGCGGCCGTGCTCCGTTGCCGCGTGCCCGCACGGAGCCTCGCCGGGACGGCAGCGGAACGACGACGTTCGGCGGCGCAGGCGGGCAGGCATGCGATTCACGCGATGTCTCCGATCGGCCGGGCGCGCTGCGGCGCCGCGGAGGCGGCCCGAGCACTGGCCAGGGCACCGCGGGCGAGCGCGAGGCCGTCGGAGCTGAGCCGGTAGAACCGGCGGCGGGGCCAGCCCTGAACGCGCTGAGCCGGCTCCTCCCACCCGCTCTCGACCCACTGCAGCGACTCGAGCCGGGCGAGGACCGGATACACGGCGCCGATCGGCAGGCCGGAATCGGCCACGACCTCGGCGCCGTGGTGATGTCGAGTCGGTTCGGCGACGAGTGCCTCGAGCACGATCCGCGTCGGCCCTGTCAACACGATGCCGTCGCCGATCATGGTGTAACTCTACCTAGGTCGCGGTGCCGGGCGCAAGGGGCCATGCGTCGGACGATTCGTGTCGTCGCCGGGCTACCCGCCGGTCACGAAATCGCGGATGCCCTCGAGCAACCTGCGGACGTCGGACTCGTCGGTGTACGGGGCGAGCCCGACGCGCAGCGCGTTCTCGTCGCGCAGGCCGAGCCGGCGGAACGGCTCGTAGGCGTAGAACGAGCCGGCCGGCGCGAGCACGGCGCGCCCGGCGAGGAACGCCGATGCGTCCCGGGCGTGGCGGCGGGCGAACGTGAGCAGCAGGGTGGGCGTGCGGCTCCGGGCGCGCGAGTGCATCGTCACGCCGTCCCCGAGATCGGCGAGGCCGTGCTCGAGAACGCGGCGCAGCCGATCCTCGTGCTCCTCCAGCGCCGCGAACGCCGCCACGAGCCGATCGCGGCGCGTTGCCGGCACGGTCGGCGCGATCGTCTCGGCCGGCGGTCGCGCGAGGTCCGCAAGATAGTCGACGGCGGCCGTGGCCCCGGCCATCACCTCGTAGGGCAGGGTGCCGAACTCGAACCGCTCCGGCACCGCGTTGGTGGAGGGCACCAGCTTGTCCGGGTTGATCGACTCCAGCAGCGCCGGTGGGGCGGCCAGCACCGCGCAGTGCGGCCCGAGGAACTTGTACGGCGAGCAGACGTAGAAGTCGACGCCCAGCGCGGCGATGTCGACGACGGCGTGTGCGGTGAGGTGCACGCCGTCGACGTGGACGAGCGCGCCGGCGGCGTGCGCGGCGGCGGTGAGCGGCGCCAGCGGCGGTTTCGTGCCCACGAGATTCGACGCCCCGGTCACGGCGAGCAGCCGGGTCCGGTCGGACAGCACGGATGCCAGCTGTGACAGGTCGAGCTCGCAGGTGGCGGGGTCGATGTCGAGCCAACGGACGGTCGCGCCGGCGCGACCCGCTGCCTGCACCCAGGGCCGGACGTTGGCGTCGTGGTCGAGCCGGGTGACGATCACCTCGTCGCCCGGCGACCAGGTGGCGGCGAGGTGCCGGGAGAAGTCGTAGGTGAGCTGGGTGGCGCTCCGCCCGTAGACGATGCCGCCGGGTTCGGCGCCCAGCAGGTCCGCGAAGGCGTGCCGGAACGCCACCACCGCGTCGTCCGCATTGCGCTCGGACGCGAGCGAGCGGCCGCGGTTGGACAGCGGGCCGCAGAGGGTGTCGGCCACCGCCTGCGCGACCACCCGCGGCGTCTGGGTCCCGCCCGGGCCGTCGAAGTGCGCGATTCCCGATGCCAGCGAGGGAAAGTCCGCGCGGACAGCGGCCGTGTCGATCATGCCGACATCCTCGCCCGCGGGTGGACGGGCCGGTCCGGCGGCCGTCAGCGCACCGTCACCAGGCTCGGGTCGCTGATGTTGTACGTGGTGCCCGGCTGCTGCAGCACGGCCGGCAGGATCTGCATCTTCGTCGCCGACTGCTCGGCGTCGCCCCAGATCACGGTCCGGCCGTCGGTCAGGGTGATCTCCACGTCGTACGGGGTGCGGGCGCGCACGTCGGCGACCTGGCCACGGAACGACTCGCTGAACGCCTGGATGACGCCGATCGCGGCGAGCGTCGACGGATCGCCGGTGCCCGGCGCGACGAGCTGGACGCTGATCACCCCGGGGGGTGGGGCGTCGACCGCGAGGAACGGGTCTCCGGCGGCATCGAGCAGCCACAGCCGGCCGTTGGCCGACGTCACGGCGACCGGCAGTCGCGGAGTCACCGTGATCGCCAGGGTGTCCGGCCATTCCCGCGCGACGCCCACCGACTCCACCTCGGGCACGCTGCTCACCGCCGCCGCCACCGCGTCGAGATCGACGCGCGCGAGCGGGGTGCCGCCCGGCACGCCCGCCGCGGACTCGATCCGCGCCGCAAGAGCGTCGGGCGCACCGGTGACCGTCACCTGGCGCACGCCGAGCAGTGGGCTGAGGAAGACGGCGTACACCGCGCCGACCAGCAGGGCGAGCACCAGCACGATGCCGAGGATCCACGGCCAGCGCCGCGGCTTCTCGTGCCGCCGGCGCGGTCCGCTGCCCTCGACCGCCGGGTCGACGTCGCCGGACCGGCCCGCCGCCCGCCGGCCGGCGGCGCGCGACCGGCGGCGCCACCACCGCGGGCGGCGGGCGTCGGTGACGGTCTCGGGCGCCGGGCCGGTGCTGGTCGCGGTGCTCATCGATCCTCCAGGATGCTCAACAACTGCGGGCCGACGGCGGTGACGTCGCCCGCGCCCATCGTGACCACGACGTCGCCCGCCCGGAGCACGCCGGCGACGAATTCGGCGGTGCTGCCGCGGTCCGGGTGGTAGCGGACGTCGGCGCCGCGCACCGCGTCGGCGATCAGCGCGCCCGTGACACCGGGAACGGGATCCTCGCGGGCGGCGTAGACGTCCAGCAGCACCACGAGGTCGGCCGCGGCGAGGGCCGCGGCGAACTCCGCGGCGAACATCCGGGTGCGCGAGTACAGGTGCGGCTGGAACACGACGACGAGCCGGCCGGCGTCGGGCGCGCCGGGCGGCGCGACGATCGCGCGCGCCGCGCGCAGTTGGGCCGCGACCTCCGTCGGGTGGTGCGCGTAGTCGTCGTAGATCCGCACGCCGGCCGCCGCACCCTTGAACTCGAATCGCCGGCGCACGCCCGTGTAGGACGCGAGCCCCGCGGCCAGCACCACGGGGTCGAGACCGAGCTGCACGCCGGCGGTCAGCGCGGCCGCCGCGTTCAGCATCATGTGCTCGCCCGGCACCTGCAGCTCGAGGGTCACCGCGCGCCCGTCGCCGAGCGTCACCTCGGCCGAAGCGGCGACATCGGCGGCGCGCGAACGCATTCCGGAGACCCGCACGGTGGCGGCCGGGTCGCGACCGTAGGTGATCACCCGGCGGAGGGACACCCGGGCGGCGAGCGCGGCGGAACCCGCGTCGTCGGCGCCGGCGACGAGGAAGCCGCCCGGTTCGATCCGGTCGACGAACTGGTCGAAGACGGCGGTGTAGGCCTCGGCGGTGCCGTGGTGATCGAGGTGGTCGGGCTCCAGGTTGGTGACGACGGCGCCGTGCGGGGTGAAGGACAGGAAGGATCCGTCCGACTCGTCGGCCTCCGCGACGAAGATGTCCCCGGCGCCGTGGTGCGCGCCGAGCCCGGAGCCGGTCAGCTCGCCGCCGATCGCGAACGACGGGTCGGCGCCGGCGTGCTGCAGCGCCACGGTCAGCATGGAGGTGGTCGACGTCTTGCCGTGCGTGCCCGCGACGCACACCGCCCGCCGGCCGGACATCAGCGCCGCCAGCGCGTCCGCCCGCCGCACCACCGGGATGCCGCGCTCGCGGGCGGCCGTCACCTCCGGGTTGTCCGGGCGCACCGCCGTGGACACGACGACGGCCGTGGGTCCGCCCGGCAGCAGGTCGAGGTGCGTCGCGTCATGGCCGACGACGACGCGCACGCCGCGATCGGCCAGCCCGGCGAGCACCGCCGAGTCGCGCGCGTCCGAACCCGAGACCGGGTACCCCCGGTCCGCGAGGATCCTGGCGATGCCGCTCATCCCCGCCCCGCCGACGCCGACCAGGTGCGCGCGGGCGAGCGGAATCCCCTCCGGCGTCCGCGGTGCCGCGTCCGCCGCCGGCCCGGTCACCTCGACCGCCCGGCCGGCCCCGACCCGGCGGCCGCCGCCAGCACCATCCGGGCGATCGCCTCGTCCGCCGGGTCGGCGGCGGTCCTGGCGGCGGCCTCCGTCATGCCGTCGCGCATGATCCCGTCGACGACCAGGGGCACCACCCGGTGCAGCACGGACGGCCGATCCAGGTCGGCGTCGTCGATGATCACCGCGGCGCCGCCGGCCACCTGCGCCGCGGCGTTCAACCGCTGCTCGCCGTTGCCGTGCGGAAGCGGCACGTACACCGCCGGCAGTCCCACCGCGCCGATCTCGGCGACGGTCATCGCGCCCGACCGGGCGAGGACGAGGTCGGCTGCGGCGTAGGCGAGGTCCATCCGGTCCAGGTACGGCACCGCGACGTACGGCGGGGCGCCCGCCGGCCGATCGGCGATCGTCAGCGTGTTCTTGCGGCCGTACGCGTGCAGCACCCCGACGCCCGCCTCGGCCAGGTCGCCGGCCGCGCCGGACACCGCGTCGTTGATCCGCTGCGCGCCCTGCGACCCGCCGAACACCAGCAGGGTGGGCGCGTCGGGGTCGAGACCGAAGAACTCCCGGGCGTCGGCCCGCAGCCCCGCCCGGTCGAGGCCCGACAGGCTGCGGCGCACCGGATTTCCGGTCACCCGGGCGCCCTTCAGGCCCGAGCCCTCGACGGCCGCGGCGACGGAGACCGCGAACCGGGCGCCGATCTTGTTGGCCAGGCCCGCCCTGGCGTTGGCCTCGTGCACCACGATCGGCACCCTGCCCCGGGCCGCCAGGTACGCCGGCAGCGCCACGTACCCGCCGAAGCCGGCGACCACGTCGACGGCCCGCTCGGTGATGATCGCCCGGGTGGCGGCGATCGCGGCACGCATCCGCCCCGGCAGCGACACCAGGTCCCTGCTGGGCCTGCGCGGCAGCGGCGTGGGCGGGATCAGCTCGAGGTCGTAGCCGCGGGCCGGCACCAGGGTCTGCTCCAGGCCCTTCTCGGTGCCGAGGCAGGTGATGCGGATGTCCGGCTCGAGCACGCGGAGCGCGTCGGCGACGGCGAGGGCCGGTTCGATGTGGCCGGCGGTGCCGCCACCCGCGATGAGGACGCTGGTCACGCCCCGCCCCGACGCGGCGGCCGGGGCCGCCGATCCGGCCGGCCGCGATCGCGGCGCGCCGTCGTCGACGCGGGCGCGGGGGTCCGGCCCGCCGCGGCGTCCGGCCTCCTCGGCCGGCATCGGCGCCCGCCGGTCGGCCGGCGGTCGGGATCCGGGCGGCGGCGCCGACCGGCCGCGCCGCCGCGGCTGTGCCTGGGGGCGTGGCCGCGGTTGTCGCTGGGATGGTGCGTCGGTTCGCGACCGGCCGAACAACCGCCGGCGGCGCCGCGGTGGGGCGCTCTCCCCGGCCACCAGCGCGGCGGATCCGCGGCGGCGCCGCTTCTGCCGGGGCGGCCGCTGGCTGGTGCGCAGGCCGAGGAACCGGGTGAGCGTGCTGCCGCCGCCGGCCGCGAGCGCGGCGACGGCCTGGGGTTCCCGGCGGGCGAAGTTGGCGAGCAGGCCGAAGACGACCATCGTGATCAGCAGCGAGGTGCCGCCGGCGGAGATCATCGGCAGCGGGATGCCCGTCACCGGCAGCAGGCCGACCACGTAGCCGATGTTGATCGCGGCCTGGCCGACCAGCCAGACGGTGGCCGCGGAGGCGACGATCTTGACGAACGGGTCGACGTTGCGCCGGGCGATGCGCAGGCCCGTGTAGGCCAGCAGCGCGAACAGCAGGATCAGGATGGCCGCGCCGATCAGCCCGAGCTCCTCGCCGACGATGGCGAAGATGAAGTCGGAGTCGGCGTTGGGCAGGTAGCTCCACTTCGCCCTGGACTGGCCGAGGCCGACACCGAACCAGCCGCCGTTGCCCATCCCGTACAGGCTCTGCAGCAGCTGGTAGGAGACGTCGGGGTGCGACTCCGGGTCGATGAACGACAGCAGTCGCGCCATCCGGTACTGCGCGGAGAACGCGAACACGAAGAACCCGGCGACGCCCACGGCGGCGAGCCCGCCGAACATCCACCACGGCGCGCCGGCGAAGAACAGCACGGCCATGAACACGATCGTCAGCGCGACCGTGGTGCCGAGGTCGGGCTGCATCATGATCAGCCCGGCCATCAGCGCGAACACCGGGAGAACCGGGAGAAGCAGCGCGCGCGGGCTGCCGAGGGTGGACCGGCGCGCCGCCAGCACGTGCGCCATCCACAGCAGCAGCGCCAGCTTGGCCACCTCGCTGGGCTGGAACTGCAGCCCGCCGATCCGGATCCAGCTGCGGGCGCCGTTCACCAGCGCCCCGATGCCGGGTACCAGCACGGCGACCAGCAGCGCGAGCGACACGATCACCGCCGTGGTCGACAACGAGCGCAGCAGGCCGATCGGGAGGTACTGCGCCGCGGCGAAGCAGATCAGGCCGAGCACCGCGTAGGTCGCCTGGTTGGCGAAGACCGAGAAGGACGAGCCGCCGGTGCGGAACGCCGAGACCGCGGACGACGAGAGCACCATCAGCAGGCCGAAGCCCAGCATCAGCACGAAGATCGCGAGCACCAGGTGCAGCGACGTCATCGGCCGGTCGAGCCAGTCGGACGCCGCCCGGCGGGCCGCGCCGGCCCAGCGGCGGACCGCCCGGCCCGGGTGGCGCTGCGGCTTCGCGGCGCGGCGCTCGGCGCGGCGATCGCGGGCGCTGACCGTTCCTGCCTCGTCCATCACGTCGGCGTCGGGGTCGTCGAGATCGGCAGGGTCGTCGAGATCGGCAGGGTCGTCGAGATCGGCAGGGTCGTCGACGTCGGCACGACCGTCGAGATGCTCGGTGACGGCGCGGTCGACCGGCGGGTCGTCCGGCAGCTCGATCGGATCGTCCGTCAGGTGGCCCCAGGCCCGGCGCTGCCCGGTCGCGCGGTCGTCGGTCGCCGTCATCCGCCCGCCCCGCCGCCCGTCCCCGCGGCCCCGGGGGACGGCAGCTCCCGCACGGCCGCGGCGAACGCGTCGCCGCGCGCGGCGTACGACGGGAACATGTCGAGGGACGCCGCCGCCGGAGCCAGCAGCACCACATCGCCGGGCGCGGCCATGCCGACGGCCGCGCGCACCACGTTCCGCATCACGTCATCGTCGGTGCCGCGCATGACGAGTCGCGGGACATCGGGCGCGTGTCGGGAAAGTGCGGCGTCGATGGCCGGGGCGTCTGTCCCGAGCAGCACGGCACCGGCAAGCCGCGGCCGGATCCGGCGCACCAGGTCGTCCACGGACGCGCCCTTGAGCTGGCCGCCGGCGACCCAGACGACCCGCTCGTAGGCGAGCAGCGAGGCGAGCGCCGCGTGCGGGTTGGTCGCCTTCGAGTCGTCGACGAACAGCACCCCGCCGCGCTCCCCGATCGTCACGTTCCGGTGGCCGCCCGGGACGAACGCCCGCAGCCCGTCGGCCACCGCGGACGCCGGCACGCCGTTCGCGAGCGCCAGGGCCGCCGCCGCCAGCGCGTTGGTGACGTTGTGCGCGCCGGGCGGGCGGATCTCGTCCGCGGCCAGCAGCACCGAACCGGTGAAGGCCTCGTCCACCAGGTGCCCGTCGCGCACGCCGAGCCCGCCGGCCGGCGGCGCGCCCCCGGAGACGGGCACCAGCCTGCCCGCCGCGGACGACCGCAGCAGCGCGGCGGCGCCGGGGTCGTCCACCACGGCCACCGCCACGTCGCCGGTCAGCGCCCGAGCCTTGGCAGCCGCGTACGCGGCCATGCTGCCGTGCCAGTCGAGGTGGTCCTCCGCGACGTTCAGCACCGCGCCGGCGAACGGCCGGACCCCGGGCGCCCAGTGCAGTTGAAAGCTGGACAGTTCGGCGGCGATCGCATCCTGCGGCGGCGCGGCGATGACCGCGTCCAGCACCGGCCAGCCGATGTTGCCGCAGGCGGTGACGGTCCGGCCGGCCGCCCGCAGCATCGATTCGAGCATGCCGGCGGCGGTCGTCTTGCCGTTGGTGCCGGTGATCACCAGCCACGGCCGCGCGCCGGGTCCCGACCGGTCCACCCGCCAGGCCAGCTCGACCTCGCCGATCACCTCGACGCCCGCGCGGGCGGCGGCAGCGAGCATCGGCTGGGTCGGCGGGATGCCCGCCGACGTGATCACCGCCGCGGCGCCCGGCGGCGGCTCGGTCAGGTCGCCGGCGAACGTGACGTCACCGCCGAGCGCGGCCAGCTCGTCCAGCTCCGCCCGGCGCGGGCGGCTGGACGTGACCACGACGCGGATCCCGCGGGACGCCAGGAATCGCACCACCGGCATCCCGGTGACGCCGGTCCCGGCCGCGACCACCAGGTCACCGGCGGCGGGCACCCGGCCGGGCGACGCGCGGTCAGCCACCGGTCAGCGACAGCCAGTCGGCGTAGAACAGCCCGAGACCGAGCGCCGCCGACATCGCGGCGAGCAGCCAGAACCGCACCATGACCGTCGTCTCCGCCCACCCGGAGAGCTCGAAGTGGTGGTGGAACGGCGCCATCTTGAACACCCGCCGGTGTCTTGTCCGGAACACCGCGATCTGGATGACGACCGAGAGCATCTCGACCACGAACAGCCCGGCGATCACCACCAGCAGCAGCTCCGTCCTGGTCATGATCGACAGGCCGGCGATCATGCCGCCGAGGGCGAGGGACCCCGTGTCGCCCATCATGATCCGGGCCGGGTGCGCGTTCCACCAGAGGAAGCCGATGCACCCGCCGAGGGCCGCCGCCGCGACCACCGCCAGGTCGAGGGGATCCCGCACGTCGTAGCAACCGGCCGCCGCGGCCTCGGTGAGAACCGGGGCCCAGCAGGCGTTCCGGAACTGGAAGAAGCCGATGGCGACGTAGGTGCCGAGCACCATCACCGCCGACCCCGCGGCCAGACCGTCGAGGCCGTCGGTGAAGTTCACCGCGTTCGACCACGCCGCCACGAGCAGCCAGGCGAGGATGACCGACCCGATCGCGCCGAGCGAGAGGAACCCGAGGTCCCGGGTGTAGGACAGGTACGTCGACGCCGGCGTCAGGTCGTAGCCGTTGCGGAAGAACAGCGCGCCCACGCCGAACGAGATCGCGACGAAGGTCTGCCCGAGGAACTTCATCCGCTTGTTCAGCCCGAGGTTGCGCTGCTTGCGGATCTTGATGAAGTCGTCCAGGAAGCCGACGACGGCCATCCCCGTGGTCAGGTACAGCAGCAGCCAGGCCGAGGCGGTGGGACCGCCGCCGCCCGTGAACAGTTCGATCAGCACGGAGGCCAGGTAGCCGACCCACATCGCGATGATGATCGCCGCGCCGCCCATGGTCGGGGTGCCGCGCTTGAACTTGTGGTGCTGCGGGCCGTCCTCGCGGATCTCCTGGCCGAAGCCCTGCTTGGAGAAGATCTTGATCAGGTAGGGGGTGAGCAGGATGGACACGACGAGCGCGACGGTCGCCGCGACCAGGATCGCCTTCACCCAGATCCCCCGCGGCCCGCGACCAGCCCCGCGGCCACCCGGTCCAGGCCGACCGCCCGCGACGCCTTGACGAGCACCACGTCTCCCTCGGTCAGCTCGGCGGTCAGGATCTGCACCGCGGCGTCCACATCCGGCACCGGTTCGGACTCGCCGGCCCACGAGCCTTCCAGGTGCGCCCCGAGGTGCAGCGCACGGGCCCCCGCTCCGGGGCGCAGATGCGCGGCGACATCCTGCAGCGATGGGTCGGCCGCGGCGGCCGGGCCGGCGGCACCCGCCCCGACGACGATCAGCCGGTCGACGCCGAGCCGCACCACCAGGCGGCCGATCTCGTCGTGCGCGGGGATGGTCCGATCGCCCAGCTCGGCCATCTCGCCGAGCACGGCCCAGGTACGCCGGCCGCGCCCGATCGTGGACAGCGCCTGCAGCGCCGCGCGCATCGAGTGCGGGTTGGCGTTGTACGAGTCGTTGATCAGCGTGACGCCGCCCGGCAGCTCCGTGATCTCCATCCGCCAGCGGGAGGCCGGGGCTGCCGTCGACAGCGCAGCCGCGACGACGTCGACGCCGAGCCCGGCCGCCCGCCCGACGGCCGCCGCGGTCAGCGCGTTGCCCACCTGGTGGGCGCCGCTCACGGTGAGCTCGACGGCGGCCGAACCCTCCGGCGTGACCAGGGTGAAGCGGGCCCGCGCGGACTCGTCGAGCACGGTGTCCTCGGCCCGCACCTCGGCCTCCGGAGCCTCGCCGACCAGCACGACGCGCGCCGCGGTACGCGCGGCCATCCCGGCGACGAGCGGGTCGTCCGCGTTCAGCACCGCGACGCCGCCCGCGTCGGCCGCCGGCAGCGCCTGCACCAGCTCGGACTTCGCGGCGGCGATCGCCTCGACGGAGCCGAACTCGCCGATGTGCGCCGAGCCGACGTTCAGCACGGCGCCGATCCGCGGCGGCGCGATCCTGGCCAGCATGGCGATGTGCCCGATGCCGCGGGCGGACAGCTCGAGCACGAGGAACCGCGTTCGCTCCGTCGCCCGGAGCGCGGTGTACGGGTGGCCGAGCTCGTTGTTGAAGGACTCGGGCGGCGCGATGACGGCCTCGTCGATCGGCGCCCCGCCGGCCGCCTGGCCGGCCCGGAGCACCGCGGCGATCAGGTCCTTGGTCGACGTCTTCCCCGACGACCCCGTGACGCCGACGACCTGCAGCCCCTGCTCCCGGACGAGCGCCGTCACGGATGCCCGGGCGAGGTCGGCCAGCGCCTGCAGCACGGCGGCGTCGTCGGCGAGCCGGAGCAGCGGGATGGGAGCGTCGATCGGGGCCGATCCCAGCACGGCGACGGCTCCCGCCGCGGCGGCGGCGGCGGCGAACTCGTGCCCGTCCGCGCGCTCGCCCCGGAACGCGACGAACAGGGTGCCCGCTCGCACCTGCCGGCTGTCGAACTCGACCGACGTGACGGTCGACGGTGCCGAACCGGCATCGGGACCGGCCGTGGCGCCGACGACCTCGGCGCCGGTCAGCTCGGCGACCCGTGCGACGCTCATCGCGATCATGCGTCCGCCCCGGCCACCAGGTCGTCGAGGGCGGCTGCGACCTCACCGGCGTCGGAGAACGGGTGGATCACGCCGCCGACGTCCTGGCCCTGCTCGTGACCCTTGCCGGCGATGATCACCGCGTCGCCCCGCCGGGCCCCGCGGATCGCCTCGCGGATCGCCTCCCGCCGGTCGCCGATCTCCAGGATGCGCAGCCCGGATCGCGGGTCGGGCTCGGCGCGGGCGCCGGCCAGCAGCTCGGCGCGGATCCGCGCCGGATCCTCCGACCGCGGGTTGTCGTCGGTGACGATCAGGACGTCGGCGCGGCGCGCGGCCTCGGCGCCCATCACCGGCCGCTTGCCGGTGTCCCGGTCTCCGCCGGCGCCCACCACCACGACGATCCGGCCGGCGACGGACCCGCGGATCGCGTCGATCACCGCGGCCAGCGCGGCGGGCTTGTGCGCGTAGTCCACGACGGCGAGGAAGTCCTGGCCGGCGTCGATCCGTTGGAGCCGGCCGGGCACCGAGACCCTGCCGAGCGCGGCGGCGGCCGCGGTCACGTCCCTGCCGATGGCGTTCACGCAGGCCAACGCCAGCACGGCGTTGGTGACGTTGAACGCCGCCGGCAGGCCGAGGTCGAACGCGAGCTCGAGGCCGCCCGGCCCGCGGACCACCACCTGCTGGACGCCCGACGGCGAGGCGCGCACACCGGTGGCCGCCCAGTCGGCGCCGGGATGATTGCTGCCCGAGACGCGCACGGCGTCCGGGTGCAGGCGGGCCAGCCGCGTCCCCCACTCCTCGTCGACGCAGATCACGTGCCGGGCGGACCGGCCGTCGAACAGCATGGCCTTGGCCTCGAAATAGCTGTCCATGTCGTGGTGGAAGTCCAGATGATCCAGGCTCAGATTGGTGAAAGCACCGACGGCGTAAGCGGTTCCGCTCACCCGGTGCTGCGCCAGCGCGTGCGAGGACACCTCCATCGCGACGACCTCGACGCCGCGCTCCACCATGACCGCGAACAGCGCCTGCAGGTCGGGCGCCTCGGGGGTGGTCAGCGCGCTGGGCGCGACCTGGCCCGCGATCCGGGTCTGCACCGTGCCGACGAGCCCGGTGGTGGACCCGTCCGCGCCCAAGGCGGCCTCGAGCAGGTAACAGGTGGTCGTCTTGCCGCTCGTCCCCGTCACCCCGACCACGTCGAGGCGGCTGCTCGGGTCGCCGTAGATCGACGACGCGACCGTGCCCAGCACCCGCCGGGGGTCGTCCACGACCAGCACGGGGCGTCCGGCGTCCCCGCCGATCTCGGCTCCGACCTCCGCGTCCCGCAGCAGCCGCGCGCCCACCGGATCGGTCAGGAACGCCGCCGCACCGGCGGCGGCGGCGGCCTCGCCGAAGGTGGCACCGTGCACGCGGGAGCCCGCGATCGCGGCGAAGAGGTCACCCCGCCGGACGTCCTGGGCCCGCAGCGTGATGCCGGTGATCCGGTCGCCGCCCGTCCGCCCCTCGATCGACGGTGCGGTCGCGCCGGCCCGCTCGGCGACCTCGGCGACCGTCGCGCCGACAGGGTTCGCCGGCCGGAGCGACGTGCCCGGCGACCGCCCGGCGGCGGACGAGCCCGTCGAGGCGGGGAGAGCCACGCCGGGCACGTTACCGTGCCCTACCCGACGTAGAGGTCGTAGACAGGCGCCTCGGTCGGTGACGGCGGCACGGCCGCCGCCCGCATCGCGTACGCGGCGACGTCGTGGAACAGCGGCGCCGCGCTGGTGGTTCCGGCGCTGCCGCCCTTCGGGTCGTCGAGCATGATCGTGACGACGTACTGCGGATTGTCGGCAGGGACGATGCCGGCGAACGTGGACGTGATCGCGGTCTGCGAGTAGTCGCCGATGGACTCGTCGACCTTCTGCGCGGTGCCGGTCTTGCCGGCGACCTGGTAGCCGGTGATGGCCGCCTGGGGGGCGGTGCCGCGGTGATTGGTGTCGCCGTCCTGGACGGTGCCGCGCAGCATGTCCAGCAGCGTGTGGGCGGTGGTCGGGCTCATCGCCTGGGTGCTGGCTCCCGGCGCGGTGGGCGTGGTGACCCCGTCCACGGTGGTCCCGGCGACGATCGTCGGCGCGACCCGCACGCCGCCGTTCGCGATCGACTGGTACATCCCGGCGAGCTGCACCAGCGTCATCGAGACACCCTGCCCGATGGGCAGATTGCCGAACGTGCTGACCGACCAGCTGGAGCGTGGAGGGAACCGGCCCGACGACTCGGCCGGCAGCTGCACGCCGGCCTTGGTGCCCTGGCCCATCCGCTCCGCCATCGCGATGAAGTCGTCCTCGCCGACCTGCTTGGCGATCATCAGGGTGCCGACGTTGGACGACTTCGCGATGATGCCGGTGGCGGACATGTCGATCGGCCCGTGGCCCCAGGCGTCGTGGATCGTGGCGTCGCCGAAGTCGATGCTGCCGTCCACCGTCATCACCGTGTCGGGCTTGATCACGCCCTTTTCCAGCGCGGCGGCGAAGGCGACGACCTTGTTCACCGACCCCGGCTCGATGGCGTCGGTGACCGCCCGGTTGCCGGTCTCCTTCGGCGTCTTGCCCGGCTCGTAGCAGGCCATCGCCGGGATCTGCGCGTCCTTGACGGTCATCACCACGATGCAGCCGGAGTTGGCGGCGCTCGCGTCGACGTAGGAGGAGAGCATCGACATGACGGTGTACTGCAGGTCCGAGTCGATCGTGAGCTGCACGTCCATGCCGTTCACGGCGTCGGTCTCGTCCCGCGCGCTGCCCGGGATGATCGCGTGCCGCGCGTCGACGTCCACCGTGCGGCTGCCGTCCTTGCCCCGCAGCTTGGTGTCGAACTTCGCCTCGACGCCGGACAGGCCGTTGCCGTCGTAGTCGGTGCCGCCGACGATCGCCGCGGACGCGGAGCCGTTCGGGTACTCCCGCAGGTCCTGGCGCTCCGTCACGACCGCGTCGACGTGGTCGTCGTCGAACAGCGGGCCGACCTTCTCCATGATGGCGTCGGCCTGGGCGGGCATCAGGTTGCGGGCCAGGTAGACGTAGGAGCGGCCGGAGGTGAGCTTGCCGAGCACGTCGTCGGCGGTGATCGGCACGCCGGCGGCGGTGGTCTCGGCGACGAGGACGTCGGCGACCTGGCGGCGCTGGTCGTCGTCCGTGAACAGTGCGGGGCGCGCGGCGATGGCCCGGCCCTCCACGGTGAAGGCGAGGGGGGCGCCGTTCCGGTCCGTGACGGTCCCGCGCTCGGCGAGCAGCTTGATCGTCCGGGTGCGCTGCGCCTCGCTCTTCGCCGCGTAATCGGCGGTGTCGATCGCCTGGATGCTGACGAGCTTCACCGACGCGACCGCGAGCACGCCAAGCAGCACGATCAGCGCGAGGCGGCCGCGGAAGCGCGAATTGGTCGCTGCCATCGGGCGGGGGCGGCGGATGCGCCGGCCGCGCACGGACGCCGGCTTGCTGCGCGGCTGCGGGACCCGGACCGGCCGCTCGGACCGCACCGATGTCTGCCGGGTGTCGGGTCGCCTGGGACGGGCGGGTCGCTGCGTGCGCTCCGGCCGGTCGGCCCGCGAGGGTTGCCGGGACGGGGCGCGGCGCCGGCCGGTCGTGCCGCTCGGCGGCTGGGCGGCCATCACGGCTGCGTCCCGTCGACCGGCGCGGCTGGATCGGCGGGCGGTGACTCGCCGGCCGCCTGCGCCGCCGCTGCGTCCGCGGCCGCCTGTGCCGCAGCCGCCTGTGCTGCCGCCGCATCGGCGGCTGCCTGCTCAGCTGCTGCCTGCTCAGCTGCTGCCTGCTCCGCCGCTGCCTGCTCCGCCGCCGCCTGCTCCGCCGCTGCCTGCTCAGCTGCTGCCTGCTCCGCTGCCGCCTGCTCCGCCGCCTGCTGTCGGCCGCCTGCTCGGCCGCCTGCTGTTCGGCCGCCTGTTGCGTCGCCAGCTGCTCCGCGGACTGCTGCGCGGCGGCCTGCTGCGCGGCCAGCTGAGCGGCGGCCTGCTGCGCCGCCTGCTGGGCGGCGGCCTCCGCCGCCGCCTGGGCGACGGGGTCGACCGGCGGCGGCGGACCTGGCACCACCCGTGGGTCACCGACGACGGTGCCGGCACCGTTGCCGTCCACGACGAGCATCGCCGCGTCGCCCGCCGGCACCAGCCCGAGCTCACTCGCGCGCTGCGCGATGGCGCCGGTGGAATCGAGCATGGCGACGTCGCGCTCGAGCGCCTCCACGGACAGCCGCAGGTCGCTGGTGTTGGCGCGAGCGGTCGACGTCTGCAGGCCCGCCTCGTCGGTCAGCGTGTTGAGCCAGAGCACCGCGGCGATCCCGGCCGCGAGCAGCGCGATCACCACGGCGACGAAGGGCGCCCGGTCGAGGGCGGTCGAGGTGATGGTCGAGGGGCGCTGCGCCTGCGCGACCGCCATCCGCTGCTGGCGGCGCTGGCGGCGGGCGTAGGCACGGCGCGAGGAGGCGGTGGTGGTCGCCGTCGGTGCGGTCGGCGCGATCGGTCCCGTCGATACCCCCGTCGGCCCCATCGCCTCGGTGGCTGCGTCGGTCGCGTCGGTCGCGTCGGCCGCGTCGGTCCGGTCGGGCCGCCGCGGCCGACGGTTCCGCGGCTCCCGCGCGGGCGCGTCGACCTGGGGGGTGGTGGTCACGATGCCGACCTCCTGATGCGTTCCGCCGCGCGCAATCGCGCCGAGGCGGCCCTCGGGTTGAACTGGATCTCCGACTCGGCGGGCGTCTCGGCGCCGCGGGTGAGCCACGCGAACTCGGGGTCGTGTCCCGGCAGGTCGACGGGCAGCCCCTGCGGGGTGCGGGACACCGTCAGCGGCGCGATCGCGCGCTTCACGATGCGGTCCTCGAGCGACTGGTAGGACATCACGACGATCCGGCCCGCGACCGAGAGATGTTGCAGGGCGGCCGGAATGGCCCGCTGCAGGGCGCCGAGCTCGTCATTGACCTCGATCCGCAGGGCCTGGAAGGTGCGCTTCGCGGGGTTGCCGCCGGTGCGCCGGGTCGCCGCGGGGATGGAGGCGCGGACCAGGTCGACGAGCCGCGCGCTGGTGGTGAACGGTCGGCGTGCGCGCTCCGCGACCATCGCCTTGGCGATCCGCCCGGCGAACCGCTCCTCGCCGTACTCGCGCAGGATCCGGGTGAGCTCCGCGCCCGGGTAGGTGTTCACGACCTCTGCGGCGGAGATGCCCGTGGTCGGGTCCATCCGCATGTCCAGCGGGCCGTCGTGCGCGTAGGAGAACCCGCGGTCGGCGGTGTCCAGCTGCACCGAGGAGACGCCGAGGTCGAAGAGCACGGCCCGGACGAGCCCGGACTCCGTGCGCTCGGCGATGACGTCGCCGATGTGGTCGTAGACCGCGTGCACCAGCTCGACGCGGTCCGACATCCCGGCGTCGGCGAGCCTGCGCTCCGCGATGGCCAGCGCCGCCGGGTCGCGGTCGATACCGATGACGCGCAGGGCGGGATGGTTCTCCAGCAGGGCAAGGGTGTGCCCGCCCATGCCGAGCGTCGCGTCGACGAGGACGACGTCGCGGGCGCCGTCCGCGGTGGCCGCCTCGATCGCCGGGGCCAGCAGCTCGTCGACGCGTCCGACGAGCACCGGGACGTGGCCGGCCCGATCGTGGGGATGCTGGCTGCCGTCGGCCGCTGGAACCGGCTCCGGCGGCTCGCCCATCGGCGCCCCTTCCTGTGCTCGGTCCTGTCGGCGTTTCGGTCGTCGGTGCTCGGGTGGCGCGGCCCGGCCGCACTGCCGGACCGGGGGACGGGGGACGGGGGGACGGGGGGAGGTGGGACGGGGACGGACGAGGGAGGTACTCGGTGGGCGGTTCCTGCTTCCTGGTCCCCGCCCGCGCCGGGCCTGGCACGGGGGAAGTCGTGTCAGGAGCGGCGCGGGCGCGGGCCGGGCGGCAGGAACCGGGGTTCTTCGGTGGGCTGGGGCGTTGCTCCGGTGGGGCGGGGTGGGGGGCCGCGACGGTGGTGGCCGGGATCGTGGCCGCGGGCGGTCAGGCCGGTCCGAACAACCCCCTCTCCGGCGCGGCGTAGGCCGCCTCCTGCTGGTCCTCGTACGCCTGCCAGCGGACGGAGTCCCAGATCTCCATGCGGTTTCCGACGCCGGTGATCACGACGTCCTTGGTGAGGCCGGCGTACTCGCGCATCTTGACGTTGATCGGGATGCGGCCCTGGCCGTCCGGCCGCTGCTCGTCGGTGTTGGCGAGCATGTATCGCTGGAATCCCCTGGCCCGCTCGTCCGTGATCTCGGCGTTGATTGCGGTCGCCGCGAACTCGGTGAAACCGTCGGGGGTGAACAGGTACAGGCAGTGGTCCTGCCCGCGGGTGAGCATCACGCCGGCGGCGAACTGCTCGCGATATCGGGCCGGGAGGGTGACCCGGCCCTTGTCATCGATGCGCGGTGTGTAGGTGCCGTAGAAGCCCTGGAGCATCTGCGCCACCTCCCCACCGAGCCGTGCCTCGACGTGGTGATCGAAGGCGAATCCCGGGATCGTGCCCCAGGTCTCACCACCTTACCCCACTTTCTGCCACCGAACACCCCGAATCACCCCCAGACCTGGGGGTGTCGCGCGATTTCTGCAGGTCGGGTCGGTGGGTCGCGGTGGGGCGGTTTCGTCCAGCGCACCGCCCTGCCCGAGGCGTGCCGGCGACGGCCGTCGCGTCACGGAGGCAGATGTCCATGGCACATCGCACAGCCCTCGGCACCCAGGGCGGTGCGCCGGGAGAGGTCTAGCGGCGCGCGGGAACCGGCCCGGCCGCGGGGTCGAGCGGCGTCCCGCCGGCCTTGGCCGCCGCGCCCGATCCGTGGGTGAAGACGAACCGCCGGTACGCCCAGAACCGGAACAGCGAGCCGGCGCCCAGCCCGATCACGTTCGCCGAGATGTTGTCCGCCAGCGCGGATGTCAGGCCGAGCACGTAGTGCGAGAACCACAGGACGGCGAGTGAGATGCCGAGCCCGATCGTGCACATCAGGAGGAACAGCAGGAACTCGCGGCGCTTCTGCGGGCGCCGGGTGGCGCGGAACGTCCAGTACCGGTTGCCGAGCCAGGCGACGACGGTGGCCACGGCCGAGCTGATCGCCTTCGCCAGCAGCGGCTGATCGGCCAGCAGCGGCGGGTCGCCGACGTACCGGAGCACGTTGAACAGCCCGACGTCGACGACATAGGCCACGGCGCCGACCGTGCCGAACTTCGCCAGCTGCCGGATCAGGGCCAGTCCGGCGCCGCGCAGCCAGGTCAGCACGCGGCGACCAGCCTGGCCGGTCGCTGCGGGATCACGGGCCCGACGGTAGCAAAGCGGCTACGGGACAATGCCGCCTCGAGGCGCCGACCGCGATGTCCCGCGCTTGACCGGCGGCGTCCTGATCCGCATGCGCAGCACCATGGCGAGCATCTGCAGCCCCAGCCGGACCGCCTTGCGGGTGTCGCCCGTGACGGACGAGACGCCGACCCTGGGGTGATAGTTGACCGGAACCTGCACGATCCGCGCACGAGCGGTGATCGCGAGCAGCAGCATCTCGAGACCGAATGCCGAGCCGTCCTCGTCGCGCGGGAACGATGTCCCGCACCCGTTCCCGCGCTAACACGCGGAACGTGCAGCCGACGTCGCTGAGGTATGACGTGTTGAACAGAGCCTCGATCAGCTTGGCCACCGCCCAGTTGCCCCATTGCAGGAACCAGCCCATGTTCGCGCCGTCCCAGATGAAGTTGGAGACCGTCCGCGAACCCACGACGAAGTCACACTCGCGGGTGAACGGCAGCAGCTTGTGCAGGTCCGCCGGGTCGAAGGTGCCGTCCGGCTCGCACACGCAGATCAGGTCTGCGTCCACCTCGACCAGGCCGCGGCGGATTGCGGCTCCGTATCCCTGACGCGGCTCGACGATCTCCCGCGCCTGTGTCGTCGAGACCTCGTCCGAGGTGCCCGGGGCGGCGTTGTTGTTGATCACCACGATGTCGTCGACGATGCCGAGCTCGGCGAACCGGTTGACGGTGTCGGCGATGCTGTCCTTCTCGTTGTAAGTCGGCAG
The DNA here is from genome assembly GCA_963844455.1 of uncultured Actinomycetota bacterium. Classification (GTDB taxonomy): domain Bacteria; phylum Actinomycetota; class Actinomycetes; order Mycobacteriales; family Nakamurellaceae; genus Nakamurella. The sequence continues at coordinate 160,329 of CAWJOH010000001.1, read as the reverse complement.
GATCACCGACACCGTCTTACCGCGCCACATGCGAGGCGTCCGGATGCTCGGCAGGAACACCGCGTGCTGGAGCGGGCACTACGGGCGGGATATCACTCGCCCCGGCCGTCGGCAGCACGGCTGGGTCCGCCGACGACGTTGCGGAGGGCCCAGCGATCGGCACGCCCCGAACGTCCGGTACGGGCAGCACAGCGACCGGATACCGGCCGCCGCGCACGATCATCACGCCCATCCACACCGCGGCGAACGCGGTGATGCCGAACCAGGGCATCCAGCCGAACCGGGGCGCCCACTCGGCCTCGTCCAGGAACAACACGGGGCCGTCGAGGCCGACCGCATACCGGCGGGCGTTGACGTAGACCGAAACCGCCTGCGCGAGCGGGACGAGCACGCCGACGCCAATGCCCAGCCGACGCGCCACCGGGGCGCCCTGCTCCGCCACGACAATTCCGGCCAACATCGGAACGATCAAGAACAGCGGGATGAGGTGTCGGCCTTGCACCCCGAAGCCGACCGGGTAGAACACCGATGCGTAGGTGACGTAGGCGACGGCGATCACCGCGAGGAACGACAGGAGGATCGTCACCCGGTCCGCTGTCCGGCCGAGCAGAACCGCTGCACCGCCCATGCCGACCAATAGCAGGACCCACACGGCGACGACCGGTCCTGGTAGCGGCGTGTCGAGCCAGCCGAACATGCCGATGCCGGAGTGGAGCACGCTGAGTGAGATGTCGAGGAACGCGCCCCAGGCGTCGGCCGACAGCGGCGGGCCGGTGTTCACCGGGTGATCGAAAGCGAGCTCCCACGCCGCCAGCGCGGCCGCGCTCACGCCCAGCGCGGCGACCGACACCATCACCGCGATCCGCCCGCGGCGGAGCTCCGACCACACGACCCGCCAGCCGCCGCGAGCGAGCAGTATGAGCGCGAGCAGTGCGAACGTGACAATGCCGAGCTGCCGGGAGAGCACAAGCGCGCAGCCGGCGACGGCGAACACGACGAGGGTGCTGCGCTCCGCCAGGACCGCCGGCATCCGCGTCGCCACAACCGTTACCGCCGCGACCGCCGCCGCTGCCATGATCTCGATCCCGCTCGTCGACACCGCCGCGGTCGCGAACACCGCCATCGGGGTCAGTCCGAGGGACAGCCCAACCGCCGCACCGCGCCCGAGCCAGCGAGCGAGCTGCCACACCGCCAGGTACAGCAGCACCGTGGACATCAGGACCGAAACCAGCCGGGCCAGCTGGAAGGCCCGGGCGGGTGTATCTGCCGCGAAAGTGGCCAGACCCATCGGGACGTAGAGAAAGACCGGGTACGCTCCGACCGCCGTTGTGCGCTCGACGAGTTCGTCGCCCGTCGCCCCACCCTGCGGCAGGCAGGCAGCAGTGACGTCCGGCTGGAACTGCGAGCACGGGTAGCCGTCCGGCGCGAGGTTCGCCGGCACGCGCACGGTGCGCGCGATCGAGGCGTTGCGCACGAGCTGTGGGCTGTCGCCGAGCGAGCCCGTGAACGGCACGCCGATGTCCAGCCTGGCCGCCGCCATGGCCTTGATCAGATGGTCCGGCTCGTCCGGCGCGGAGGCGGGCGGGTTGCTGAAGGCCCACACGACACCGAGCACCAGGTACGGCAGAACCCACAATGCCGCCCAGCGCGCGGCGCGGGAATGCCGCGGGGCCGGGACGGTCGCCTGACGCATCGGCTTGGCCGATCGGGACAATGGAGCGGCTGGCGGCGGCGATCCGGCGTGGCTGGCCGGCCCCGGGAGCCCGACCTGCCAGATCCCGCCGTCCGTACTCCCGCCGGGCACCCGCGACTGATCGTCGGACACGAAGAATGCCTCTGACGGTCGTCGAATGCCTTTTGCCGAGGTCGCCTGGAACGTATCACCGCGCAATGCGCCGCCCGGTGAGGTCGATCGGGGCGTCGGCGAGGCGGGGGATGCTTGAGACGGTAACGACCCTGAGCGCAACCGCTGGCAGACTGTCCTTCAGTGGCCACGAGCCGGGCGGTCGAGAGTTGCCGTCCGACCCGCTCCGGCCGGGCACGATGACGTGTCAGTTCTGCCGACGATCGGGAGGAAGCGGTGGCGCAGCAGGTCGACCTGGATTCGCCCAACAGTCCAGGTGTGGCGACCCGGGCCAGCGCATCTGACGCCCGACCCGCCGCCGAACTCGACCAGGTCGCCGAGGTGGGTGGCCGCATCGCCGCGGCGATCTCGCGGGTCGTGCTCGGCAAGCCGGATGTCGTCCGGCTCGGCATGATCGCCATGCTCTCCGAGGGCCACCTGCTCATCGAGGACGTGCCTGGCACCGGCAAGACCGTGCTGGCCAAGGCGCTCGCGAGGTCCGTCGACTCCAGCGTCAGCCGGGTGCAGTTCACGCCCGACCTGATGCCGAGCGACGTCACCGGGGTCAGCATCTACGACCGGCAGACCTCGCGCTTCGAGTTCCGGCCCGGCCCGGTGTTCGCGAACATCGTCGTCGCCGACGAGATCAACCGCGCCTCGCCGAAGACCCAGTCCGCCCTGCTGGAGTGCATGGAGGAGCGGCAGGTCACGGTCGACGGCACCACCTACCGCCTCGCCCGCCCCTTCCTGGTGCTCGCCACCCAGAATCCGGTCGAGATGGAGGGCACCTACCCGCTGCCCGAGGCGCAGCGGGACCGGTTCCTGGCGCGGATGACCATCGGCTATCCCGATCGCACCGCCGAGATCGGCATGCTGGCCGATCGCGATCGGATCGACCCGCTCGATCAGCTGCGCGCCGTGACCGACGGAGCCACGATCGCGGCGCTCATCGATGCCGCGCAGACCGTGCATCTCGCACCGGCACTGCGCCAGTACGTGGTCGAGATCATCGGCGCCACGCGGGCCGTTCCCGAGGTCCGGCTCGGCGCGTCGCCGCGCGCCGTGCTGCACCTGGCCAGGGCGGCGAAGGCCGCGGCGGCGCTGGACGGCCGGGCGTTCGTGGTGCCGGACGACGTGCAGCGACTGGCGATCCCCGTCCTCGCGCACCGGTTGCTGCTGACCGTGGAGGCGCACGCCGCCCATCGGTCGGCCGAGGAGATCGTCTCGGTGCTGCTGAGCCGGATCCGGGTGCCGCGAGGTGCGTGACGGCCCGGGCGGGCGGTTCGGCCGAGCGCGATCCGGCGCCGACGGGGGCGGCGGGTTCAAGGGCCTGACCACGCGCGGCCGGTGCCTGCTGGCCGGCGGCCTGGCGGCGATCGTCTGCGCGTTCGTCCTGGATGAGCGGGACCTGCTGCGGGTCGGCATCTTCGCGGCCCTGCTGCCCATCGCCGGGATGCTCGCCGGGATGGCCCGCCGGGTCCGGCTGGCCGCGGCGCACCAGGTCTCCCCGGCCCGGCTCGACTCCGGCACGCACGGCCAGGTGTCGCTCTCGCTGACGAACAACGGCACCATCCGCTCGTCCACGTTGGAGATCGCGGAGCCGCCCACGCCCGACCTCACCGCCGGCGTCCGGTGCCTGCTGCCGCCGCTGCGGCCGGGCCAGCGTGGGCAGACGGAGTACCCGCTGCGCGCGGATCGTCGCGGCAGGTTCCTGCTGGGCCCGCCGACCGTGCGGATCGGTGACCCCTTCGGCATGTGGGAGGAGATCCGCACGCTGCCCGTGCGCACCGAGGTGCTGGTCGTCCCGCACGTCATCCGCCTCGCGGGGATGCCCGTGAGCACCGGATCGCGGTCGGCGGCGGCAGACCGCGCGGTGGCCGGCGCGACCGGCGGCGACCCCGATGTCGGGGTGCGCCAGTACCGCAACGGCGACGACATCCGGACGATCCACTGGCGCGCATCGGCCCGGCACGACGACCTGATGGTGCGGCTGGACGAGCCGGTGTCGCACGGCGAGGCGACGGTCATGCTCGACCACCGGGCGGCCTCGCACCGGGGCACGGGCGCGCAGTCCAGCCTGGAGTCGGCCATCACGCTGGCCGCGTCGATCAGCGAGCACCTGCTCGCCGCCGACCACCAGATCCGGCTCACCACCCACGCCGGCGCCGTGCTGGCCCGCGGCCGGGACATCACCGACGACGTGCTGGCGCAGCTGGCGATCGTCGAGCCGGACGACGCAGCACACTCGCCCCGACGGCCATCGCCGGTTCCGGGCTGATCGTGGCGATCCTCGGTGACGTCGACGCGACGACCGCGCGGACCCTCGTCGCGGCCCGGCGGCGGAACACCAACGGGGTCGCCTTCGTGCTGCACACGCAGGGCTGGGCCGCTCGCCGCCCGCCCGCCGGCGAGCCCGGCCTCGATCCGGTCGCTGCGGCCGCCCGGGCGGCGGCCGGCTCGTCCCGAGCCGGCGCACGGGGCGACGGCGCGCCGATCAGCACGGGGGTCGCGCTGCTCCGCACCGCCGGCTGGCGGGTGATCGACGTGCACGTCGACGACGATCTCGCGGTGGCCTGGGGCCGCGCGTGCTCGGGATCCGCGGCGTACGAGCGCTCCGGCGACCGGTCGATCGAGCTGCCCGTCCCCGCCGCGGCCGGTGCATGATGGCCGCCGCGACGCCCCGAACGCCCCGGGCGGCGGCATGACCGCGACCGCGACCCCGCCGGCCCCGCCCGCGCAGCCGCCGCGCGCCGCGCCCACGCGGCACGAGGCATCCGGCGCGCCGCCGGCGCCGGACGTTCCGGACAGCTCCGTGCAGGCGGTGCCGACGCTGATCGGAGCGCTGGCGGTGCTGGCGTCCACCGCCGCGATCCCGCCGATGATCAGCGGCGACGGGTGGTGGTGGCCGACCCTCGAGGTGATCGCCGTCATCTGGCTGGTCGGTGTCGGCGCGCGCCTGGCGCGGGTGCCCACCGCGCTCGTCATGGTGCTGCAGGTGGCCGCGGTGTCGGTCGCGCTCACGGCGCTGTTCACCACCGGCGGGATCGGCGGTGTGCTGCCCAACGGCGCGGTCCTCGGCGAGGCGGGCGACCTGCTCAGCGGCGCCTGGGACCAGATCCGGCAATCGGTGCCGCCCGCCCCGGCCACCGTCGAGCTGTCCTTTCTGACCGCGGCGACGGTCGGCGTCACCGGGCTGATCGTCGACATCCTCATCGCCGTCTGCCGCGCGCCCGCGCTCGTCGCGCTGCCGCTGCTCTGCGTCTACTCCGTGCCGGCTTCGATCAACCTGGACATGCTGCCGTGGTTCGCGTTCGCGGGACCGGCGCTGCTCTACGCGCTGCTCCTGGTGGCCACCGGGCTGCAGGGCCGCCGGATCCGCGCCGGCGCCGGGGCCGCGCGGGTGGCGGCCGGCGTCGCGATCGCCGCGGTCACCATCGTGGTCGCGCTGGTCGCGGCGTCGGCGTTCACCACGGTCGGCACGGCAGGCCGGCTGCCGCGCAGCGGCGTCACCGGCGCGAGCACGGGCGTCGGGCTCTCGCCGTTCGCCACGCTCGAGGGCAACCTGACCCGCGGCGAGCCGGTGGACATGCTGCAGGTCGCCGGGCTTCCGCAGCCGGACTACCTGCGCACCGTCGGCCTGCAGAAGTGGACGTCCGGCGAGGGCTGGTCGATCGACACGCTCTCCGCCGGCCAGCTGCCGAGCACGGTGCCGCCGCCCGACGCGATCACGGTGACGGTCACGTCGTCCGCGTACCGCGACCGGTTCCTGCCGATCTACTCGGGCACCAACCAGCTCTCGGGCCTGGACTCGGGCTGGTCCTTCGACGCGGCCCTGGAGTCCGTGCACCGCGACGAGGCCACCACACCGGTTCCGTACGAGATCACCGTGTCGGAGTCGCGGCCGACGGCGGACGAGCTGCGCATCGACACCGTCACGCCGGGCGGCACCCTCACCGAGACCGGGGTGCTGGATCCCGAGGTCATCACCCTCGCCGAGCAGATCACCGCGAACCAGCCGACCGCCTTCGACAAGGCGCAGGCACTGACCAGCTACTTCACCGACCCGGCCAACGGCTTCGCGTACTCCCTGGAGGTCCCGGCCGGCGACAGCGGCGACCCCCTCGTCGACTTCCTGCGCAACAAACAGGGCTTCTGCGAGCAGTACGCGTCGTCGATGGCCGTGATGCTGCGCGCCGTGGGCGTCCCGGCGCGCGTCGCCATCGGCTTCACCCAGGGGGCGCCGGCCGCCGACGGCACCTACGTGATCACCAGCAACGATGCCCACGCCTGGGTCGAGGTGCTGTTCAACGGCGCCGGCTGGGTGCGCTTCGACCCGACGCCGCTCGGCGCGGGGCAGGGCGGGCAACAGGGCTTCGCCGCGCCGACGGGCACCGAGACCACCGCGCCCACCACCAGCGGCACCGTGCCGACCGCCGGGCTCGGCCCGGACGACGTGCCGACCGGTGACAACACCGACGACATCCCGACGATCGATGCCGGCTCCCCCACGACCCAGGCCGACGCCGCGACCGGGCCCGACATCGGGCCGACCGTGTGGTTCGTGTTCCTCGCGCTGCTCGTGCTGGGTGCGCTGGGCGCGATGCCGTCGACCGTTCGGACCGTCCGCCGCCGCCGCCGGCTGGCGGCCGGCGACGCGGGCGGTCGAGGTGCGGCAGCGGCGGTGTGGCGCGAGATCGAGGACCTGGCGGTCGACCACGGACTGGGCCTGAACGCTGCGGAGTCCGCTCGGGCGACCGCGAACCGGCTGGCCAAGGCCGCGCACCTGGACGGCGCGGGCCGCGATGACCTGCGGGCCGTCGTGGTGGCCGCGGAGCGGGAGTGGTACGGCGCCGACGCTCCGGACACCGGCGCCTCCGCCGGCGCTGCCACGGGCGTCGACCGGGGCGTCACCCAGCCCGACCGGGACGGCGCGCCGGACGCGCGCCCGGCGGGCCGGACCGCATCTCAGAGCCGGGCCGCCGATGCGGCGGGCCGGCCGACAAGCTCACTCGCCGGTGTGCTGGAACGTCCCGGCGCGCGGCGACTGTCGGCCGCCGCACGGACCCTGGAGGAGTCGCTCGACCGGGCCGCGCCGCTCTCCGTCATCGACCGCATGGTGCCGCGCTCCGTGCGGCCGTCGTGGTGGCGCCGCTGACGCAGCGGCACTGCGCGACCGTCGCCGGGCTCGACGCGGCCGTGCGTTCGGCGGGGTGAGCCGGCAGCGCCGAGCCCGCGGGGACGCCTGCAGGTCCGAGCCGAGACCCGCACCGACAGCGTGGGCCGGCGGCGACCGTGACGTGGTAGCCCCGGAAGTGAAGACCGTCAGGCGATGCGGCGACGGTCGCGCCGGACGCAGCCCTGGAGCGCCACGGCGCGGGCAGCCCTCAGCCAGGGCGAGGGAGGAGGGGCCGGGAAGGGAGTGCTGCTACTGGCCGGGCTCGTCGAAGCGCCGGCGGAAGCGCTCCTCCATGCGATTGCCCATGGAGGGCGAGGATTTCGTGTTGCCCTTCTCGAGGCCCTTGGCGGCGCGCTGACCGGGCTGGCCGAAGACGAACAGGCCGACGGCGGCCACCATCGTCAGGAAGCCGAGCACGCTGACGACGACGCCGAGCGCGAGCAGGCTCTGGGTCGCGATGACTCCGACGACCAGGGCGACGAGACCGGCAACGAACAAGCAGCCCGCGACGATGGGGCGACGTCGACGAATGCGGCTGACGTTGACGCTGGTCGCAAACTTGGGGTCGTCCTCATAGAGCGCGCGCTCGATCTCGTCGAGCATCCGCTGTTCGTGCTCGGAGAGCGGCATGGGTCCCCTCCTCCGGCACAGACCTACGCTGGTGGGTCACATCTTACGGCCGCCAATCGGCGTCCTACGACCAGAATACGAGCAGCGGGCGCGGTCCACTAGCGCAGCAGGAAATCTGCAACCTTTTCACCCCCCAAGGGTGATCAAGCGCACCGGGCCCGAGGATCGTTCGGCGCCTTCAGGGTTCGCTGCGAAGGCGCTGAACAGCGGATTCCCGGCGATCGCCGGCATCGGGACGGCCGGTGGTGGCGCCGGATCCCGTGGCGCGCGTCCGGCTGCGGGCGGGATCGTCGACCCCGGTCCCGACGCCTCGGTCGCCGCGCGGCCGCGCCGGCCGCTGACTTGATCGATCCGGACTCCTGCGACCCGAGTGGTCGGGCTGCGCCACCAGGGTCGCCGGGCGGACGGCCGCCGACCCGAATCGGGCGACGGCCAGGTCGACGACGCCCTGCACCTCCCGCCATCCCGGACGGTCGGCGTCGCTCCCGAGGGAAAGCTGTTCGGTCACCTCGCCGGCCGGCTGCAGGCCCTCGAGCCGCACTCCGAGCAGGCGGATCCGCCGGCCGGCGGCGCGGCCGGTGCGGACCTTGCGGAGCAGGTCCCTGGCGTGCCGGTGGAGGTCACGGGGATCGTCGGTGGGCTGCACGGCGATGGAACGGGTGAGGGTGCTGAAGTCGTCGAACCGCACCTTGATCGCGACGGTCCGGCCGCGCCGGCCCGCCCGGCGTGCGCGACGCGCAGTCCGCTCGGCGAGCGCGAGCAGGTGCCGCTCGAGCACCGCGGGATCGGCGCTGTCGGACTCGAACGTCACCTCCGCGCCGATCGACGCCTCGACGCCGTCCGGGGTCACGACCCGCGGGTCCCGGCCCCAGGCCAGATCGTGCAGCTTGCTGCCGGCCGCATCGCCGAGCGCGCGCCGCAGCACGGCGACGTCCGTCGCGGCGATGTCGCCGATCGTGGTCATGCCCCAGTCCGTGAGCCGGGCGGACGTCTTCGGCCCGACGCCCCAGAGCGCCGTGATGGGCAGCGGGTGCAGCAGAGCCAGCACATCCGGGGGCGGAACCAGCAGCAGGCCATCGGGTTTCGCCAGTCCCGAGGCCAGCTTCGCGACGAACTTGGTGGACGACGCCCCGACCGTCGCCGGCAGCCCGAGTTCGCCTCGGATGCGCGCGCGCAGCGCCGCGCCGATCTCGCCCGGGCGGCCGGACCGCCGCCGGGCACCGGCGACGTCGAGAAAGGCCTCGTCCACCGAGACCGGCTCGACCAGCGGCGTCACATCGGCGAAGATCCGCATCACCGACGCCGACGCCTCGCGGTAGGCCGCGATGTCCGGTGGCACCACGACGATCCCCGGGCAGAGCGCCCTGGCCCGGCCGACCGGCATCGCGGACCGCACACCCGACCTGCGCGCCTCGTAGGTGGCGGACAGCACGACGCTGCGGCCCGCGCCGGCCACCATCATCGGTCGTCCACGCAGCTCGGGACGCCGCCGCACCTCGACCATGGCGAAGAACGCGTCCATGTCGACGTGCAGGATCGTGCAGGCGGAGTCGTCGACGGCGGCCGGGTCGGCCGTGACCTGGCGGGTCGGGGCGGCCTCCCGGCTCACGCCGACCCGCTCATGCCGCGCCGCGGAATCTGGTCCGCTCGACCCTGTCCGCCGCGCACGCCGATTCCGATGTCAGGTGATCTGCGGGGACGGCGCGGCGGCCTGGGCCGTCCGGGTGGCGACGACGTGCACCTCCGGCGCCAGCCGGCGCAGCACGGGATGGGTGGCGAACGCCCCGTCGAGGATGGCCAGGTCGGGCTCACCCGGCGAAACCGCCTGGCGCACCGCGTTCGAGGCGAGCGCGCCCACCCCGCCGATGCCCGCCACCGACCGGACGGCGAGCCCCGCGGCGGCGATCGCCTCCACCAGCTCGTCCGGGTCGTAGCGCCGGCGCAGCGGATCGGCGGGCGGGACCCGGCCGTCGGGATCGGCGAGAATCGTTGCCGCGTCGGCGAACCGGCCGGCGACGGTGTGGCCGATCACCGCGCCGAGCCGGCCCGTGACGACGACGGACACGGTGCCGCCCGGCCGGAGTGCCCTGGCCATGGCGGCGAGCGTCGCGACCGGATCGTCCACCTCCTCCAGCAGGTGGTGGCAGAGCACCAGATCGGCGGAGCCGTCGGGTACCACGGTGCCGAGCAGGTGCGCGTCCGCCTGCCGGCCGTCGATCCGCTCCGCGACGCCCGCCTCGTCCGCACGCCGGTGCAGGATCGCCAGCGCGTCGGCCGACGCGTCGATGACCACCACCCGGCAGCCGAGCAGCGCGAGGGGCACAGCACGGGTGCCGCTGCCGCCGCCGACATCGACGACCCGGGCGGCGGCGGGCTCGACCCCACGGCGGTCTCCGCCGGCAGGGCCGTCGCCCCCGGCAGGGCCCTCGGTCGCGCCGCCGGTCACCAGGGCGGCGAGGACCTCGTCGATGGGGTCGCCGGTCACCGATCGGCGGGAGTCTGCCATCGGTCCTCCTCCCCCGTGTCCGTTCGCGGGGCTTGCGCGGTGGTGGCGCTCGGCGCGGCGGGTCCGGACGCCGGGGCGGGACGCCGGATCCCGCGGCCTGGCACGGCGCGAAACGTCGTGATGGGAAGCGTATCCGGCGCGCTTCCCGCTTCCCCGTTTCCATCGGTACCGGCCTGTACGGTGAGCCCGTGCTCGTGGCCAGCGTGTTGAGTCTCAAGGGTGGCGTCGGCAAGACGACGGTGACGCTGGGACTCGCCTCGGCCGCCGCACAGCGCGGCGTCGACACGCTGCTGGTCGACCTCGATCCGCAGGTGAACACCACCGCGACGCTCTATCCCGAGGCGGTCGATCCCAGCCTGAACGGCACCGCCGCCAAGCTCCATCCGAGCGTCGCGGAGGTGCTGAACGACCCGACGCGCAAGCTGATCGACCGGTCCGTGCGCCCGACGTCGTGGGGCGAATCGATCCGGATCCTGCCCGGCAGCGAGCGCACCGAGGCCCACAACCACCCCGACCCCGGCAGCAAGCGCCTCTTCCGGCTCGCCGGCGCGCTGGAGAAGGTCGGGCCGGCGCCGGACCTGGTGCTGATCGACTGCCCGCCGTCGCTCGGCCAGCTGACCCGCAGCGCGCTGATCGCGGCGGATCGCGCGGTCCTCGTCACGGAGCCGTCGCTCTTCGCGGTGACCGGGGTGCAGCGCGCCCTGGAGGCGGTGCAGACGGAGCGACTCACGCACCGGCCCGCGCTGCAGCCGCTCGGCGTGGTGATCAACAGGTTTCGGCCGCGGGTGACCGAGCACGAATACCGGCTGGCGGAACTGCGGGAGTTGTTCGGTCCGCTCGTCCTCTCACCGGTGCTGCCCGACCGATCCGCGGTGCAGCAGGCGCAGGGCGCCGGCGTGCCGATCCACGACTGGCCGACCGCGGGCGCGCGCGAGATCGCCGCGAGCTTCGATGCCCTGCTCGAGCGCCTCCTGCGCGTCCGGCAGCGGGTGCGCCGCTAGCGCGGTCGCTCGACCCCGGCCGGAGCGGCGGATCCGGAGCGCGGCCGCTCAGCTCGCCGGCAGCGGCCGATCCAGCACCGCATCCTGCATCAGGTCGACGAAAACCGCCGCCTGGCGCACCATGTCGTCCGCCTCGCGGGGGCGGACGGCGTGCGGCAGGCCAGCCTCGGCGGCGCGGCGCTTGGCCGATCCGGCCGCGAAGAAGGTCGCCCACTCCGCGAACTCGGGCGCCACCTTCGTGATCAGCTCCCAGGCGCTGCCCCGCCGCCCGCGCACCGGCCGAGCGCGCGCCGCCAGCAGCGCCGCCGCGGCCCGCAACGCGGCGAGATGGGCGGCGGCATAGCGGTCCGCGGCGTCCTGCTCGCGGATGGCCCGGCCCAGCCCGCGACCGGCGTCGGCGAGCAGATCCCGGGCCGCCTCCGGAACCGGGGCGTGCGGGGTGGGCCCGGACGCCCGAGCCGACCGCGTGGCCCCGGTCGGGCGCCCGGCGACGCCGGAGCGGGCGCCGCCGCGCCGACGGCTACTGATGTCGATGGCGGCCGACGTCGGAACGGCGAACAGGGCGGGTCGGGTCGACGTCGTCGCCTGCATGCGGATCACCTCGCTGATCGGGGACTGACTGCGGACTCACTGGCGGACTCACTGGCGGACTCACTGCGGACTGACTGCGGACTGGCTTGATCACAAATCGGTCGCCAGGCGCCGCCGGACCTGAGCGCGGAATCGAACTCGTGTTCGAGTGTACGTGTGTTCGATCCGTACCGGAAGGCCTGCGGCTGACCAGTCGCTGTGACCGCGGTGACGCGCACCCGCCCCGCTCGCTGACGCGGCGACGTCGCGCTTCGCCCGGCCCGGCCCGGCGCGGGTCGATCACGGCGCCGGTGCCCACGAAAGCCGGGCGCGGGGGCGGATTCACCGACGGCCACGTCGGCGGACGCCGGCGACCGCCGATGGCGGATCGCCCGTCGGGACGGCGCTCGACGCGCGCACGTCGGTGATGTGTCCGACGGCGGGCACCCGTGCTTCGATGGGCGCATGACGGCCGTCGCCCCGCTGGCGCCCTGGGACGCCGAGACGTTCCGCCGGCGGCTCGACGACCTGATCGAGGTGTACCTGTCGGCGATGCGCTACCCGCCCGAGGTGGCCGTCGCCCGGACCGCGCTCTGGGCGGAGCACAGCCGCCGCAACGGCTTTGCCTGCGTGGTGGCGGAGGCGCCGGGCGACCCCGGCCGCGAGTCCGAGATCCTCGGGCTGGCCTACGGCTACCACGGCGCGCCCGGCCAATGGTGGTTCTCCGAGGTGCGGCGCGGTCTCGGCGCCGGTGCTTCCGAGCATCTCGGCGACTTCTTCGAGCTCACCGAGCTGCACGTGCGGCCGGACGCCCAGGGCCGGGGGCTCGGCGAGGCGCTGCTGCGGGCGCTGGCCGGCCGGGTGCGGGAGCCGCTCATGCTGCTGTCCACCCCGGAGGGCGATAATCGGGCGTGGCGCCTGTACCGCCGGCTGGGTTTCGCGGACGTGCTGCGGCACTTCCGGTTCACCGGCGACCCGCGCCCGTTCGGCGTGTTGGAGCGCTCACTGCCGCTCGGCGCTCCGCTGGGGCCCCGGGGTGTTTGACCCGTCCATGGCCGCTTCCGCGGCGGCGGCAGCCGAGGCACTGGACTGGACGGACTTCTTCGTCGCCGAGACCGGCGCATCCGCGGCGCTCGCCGGTCTCGTCGTCGTCGCCGTCTCCATCAACGTCGAGAAGATCCTGGCGTCGCAGCGGCTCGTCCTGCGCGCAGCGCAGACCATCGGCGCGTTCGTCAACGTCCTGCTGGTGTCCACCTTCGGCCTGATCCCCGGCCTCAGCGGCGCGGTGATGGGCGGGCTCACGCTGCTGACCACCGGCATCAACTGGATCGCCGCGATCCGCATCTCGATCCGGGCCGGGATCGACCCGGACCGTCCCGGCATCTCGATCCAGAACTACGTGGTGTGGCACGCCGCGTTCATCCCGATGCTGGCCGGAGGGGTGCTCCTCGTGCTCGGCAATCCGGATGGCCTCTACTGGATCTCGGCCGGCATCGCGATCTCGTTCGTGGTCGGCGTCGTGAACGCCTGGGTGCTGCTGGTCGAGATCCTGCGCTGACGGGACCGAACTGCGCCACGGTCGAACCCGAGTCGACCACGGCCCGGCCCGGCTCGGCTACAGCTTCGCCAGCTGCGCGGCGAGCGGGTCCAGTCCCATGCCGCCCATGCCGAGCGCGGCGGTGTGGAAAGCCTTGAGGTCGAACGACTTCCCGTGCCGGCGGCGCGCATCGTCGCGACCGGCGAGCCAGACGCGCTCGCCCACCTTGTAGGCCGGCGCCTGGCCGGGCCAGCCCAGGTAGCGGTCGATCTCGTCGGCCGCGGTGGCCGGCTCCGTCAGCGTGCGGGTGGTCAGGAACTCCAGGCCGAGCGCGCCGGTCCAGCGCTCGCCCTCGTGGAAGCCGGTGCCGGCCGGGATCTCGAGCTCCAGATGCATGCCGATGTCCACGATCACCCGCGCCGCGCGGAACAGCTGCGAGTCGAGCAGCCCGAGCAGCAGCCCGTCGTCGTCGAGGTAGCCGAGCTCGCGGGTCAACCGCTCGGCGTAGAGCGCCCAGCCCTCGGCGTGGCCGGAGGTGCCGGCGATCAGCCGCTGGTAGTCGTTCAGCCGGTCCCGCCGGTACACCTGGGTGGCGATCTGCAGGTGGTGGCCCGGCACGCCCTCGTGGTAGACGGTCGAGGTCTCGCGCCAGGTGGAGAACACCTCGCGGCCCGGCTCCACGGCCCACCACATACGGCCCGCCCGGCTGAAGTCGTCGCTCGGCGCGGTGTAGTAGGCGCCGATCCCGCCGCCGGGCGGTGCGATCAGGCACTCCAGATTGCGCATGGGAGGCGGGATCTCGAAGTGCTTGTCGGCCATGTCGTCGACGGCCCGGTCCGACAGGCCCTGCATCCACGACTGCAGCCCGTCGAGTCCGGTCACCTGGTACCTGGCGTCGTCGTCCAGCGCCTTCGCGGCGGCTCCGGGTCCCTCCCCTGGCGCGATCCGCCGCGCCACCTCGTGCAGCTCGGCCTCGATGCCGAGGAACTCCTGCCAGCCCCACCGGTACGTCTCCTCGAGATCGACCGTGGCGCCGAGGAAGTCACGGGACCCGAGCGTGTACCGCTCGACGCCGACCGCATCCTTCTCCGGTGCCAGCGGGCGCAGCTCGGTGCGCAGGAACTCGCCCAGCTCCGCGTACGCGGCCTCGGCGGCCGCGGCCCCGGTCGCCAGCTCCGCGGTCAGCGCCTCGCCGCGCGACCCGTCCGGATTCAGCCGCTCGGCGAGCCCGGTGAAGAAGCCCTGCTCCTCGTCGAGGCCGGCATACGTGGCGCACTGCCGCGCGCACTTGTCCACCTGCCGCACCGCGGCCACCTGTCGGCGACTCGCGGCCAGCCGCAGGCTCTCCCGGTATCCGGCCAGCGCGCCGGGCACGGCCGACATCCGCCGCGCGACGACCGCGACGTCGTCGTCGCTGTCGGCCTTCATCAGGTCGAAGACCATGCGCACCTCCTGCACGGGCGAGGCGATCACGTTGAGGTTGCCGTGCGCCCACCCGGAGTCGTACCGGTCCCGGTCCACGCGCAACCGCTCGTCCAGCACGGCGACCGCGATCTCGTCGCGGGAACCGTCCGGCGTCGCGGCGGCCGCGGCCGCCAGGGTGTCGGCGGCCAGCCGGTCCATCTCGGCCAGCCCGTCCGGCGACAGGTCGTCCAGCGCGTCCTCCCGGCCCGGTACGCCCAGGTAGGTGGCGTACATCGGGCTCAGCGCGACGATGTCGGCGACGTAGCCGTCGGAGATCTCCGTGATCGAGGTTCGCTCATCAGGGGTCATCCCCCGGACGCTACCCAATCGGGCCGTCACCGTTCTCCCGGGTTTCCCCACCCGGCCGGGCAGATCCGCGACCCGGCTGACCGCCGTCGCGGGTGGCGGGTTCGGCGTACTCGGCCGGGCTGTCGTCCGCGCCCGGCCGGTGCTCGTCGGTGTCGGGGTGTTCCGTCGCGTTGCGATACGCGACCCGGACCGTCAGGTGCGCGGACACGGGTGCGGTGACGAACTGCAGCAGCACGATCAGCACGAGAACGCCGATGACGGCCGCGGACTGCAGCCGGAGCCCGAGCCCGACCATCAGCAGGATGATGCCCAGCACCTGCGGCTTGGTGGCCGCGTGGATGCGGGACATGGTGTCCGGGAAGCGCAGGACCGCGATCCCGGCGAGCAGCGACATCACCGCGCCCAGGATGATCAGGATCGAGGCGATCACATCCGTCGTGCTCATCGGCGGTCCCGCGGCAGCAGCTTGGCCAGGCTGGCCGACCCGAGGAAGCCGAGCAGCGACACCACCACGGCGATGACCAGCATGATCGAACTCGGCACGGCGGCGGCGAGCAGCACGAGCACGCCGACGACGATCGCCAGCAACACGTCGAGCGCGACGGCGCGGTCGATCTGCGTCGGCCCGATCACCAGGCGAACCGCGGCGAACGCCGCGCCGACCGCGAACAGGCACCCGGCGATGAGCACGGTGACCATCATCGGCGGCCCCCGCTCTCCCGGCGCCCGTCGCGGCGCTTCTCGGACCTGCGGTCGGTGCGCCGGCCGGCCGCGTCGGCGGCCCGGCGGCGCGGCGCGTTCGAGGTCACCGAGTCGTCACCGAGGGCCAGCTGGATCCGCCGCTCCTGCGCCCTGACCTGGTCCGCGAACTGCGACATCGGCCGCCGCTCGCCGTCCAGCACGTGGATGAGCAGGGTCCTGTCCTCCGGGTCGAGATCCACGATCAGGCTGCCAGGGACCAGCGAGACCGCCAGCGCCGTCAGTGACTGCAGCAGGTCCGAGTCGGAGTTCAGCTGCACCTCCGTCACCTCGGGTCGGGGCGGCCGCGGTCGCAGCGCCAGCCAGCCGACCTGCAGGCTCGCCACCACGACGTCCCCGAGGAAGCGCAGCAGCAGCACGAGCATCCGCCACGGATGCACGCCGAACCGGAACTGCATGAAGGGCAGCGGGAACAGCAGGAGCACGAGCGCGCCCACCGCGATGCCGAGCAGGATGACGGTCGGGTTCACCGACCCCCACAGCGCCGTCCAGACCAGCGTCAGCGCGCCGAGCGTCAGCAGGTACGGCTTCCAGCCGCCGCTGCCGGGGATGCGGGCGCCGCGCACCTCGATCGCGCGCTGGCGGGCGCGCCGCACGGTGGGGCTCATCCCTCCGGCTCCTCGGTGACCGTCGCGCCCGGCGGCGGCGGCTCGCCGGAGTTCAGCACGGCGTCGACGTACACCGACCGGTCCATCAGGTTCGCCGCCGCCTCGTCGGCCAGCGCGTAGATCGGGCCGGCCGCCACGGTCAGCAGCAGGCCGACGGCGACGATCGCAGTGGTCGCCCCGAGCATGCCGCCGGGCAGGGTGGCCGCCTCGCGCGACTCGGACCGGCGCAGCGCCTCCCGCTGCAGGCGCCGGCGCAGGCCGGGCGACCGCCCCGACTCGGTCTCCAGCGGGTCGCCGCCGCCCGCGAGCACCGTGTCGGGCACCGGCCGCCAGAACGCGCGGCCCCACACCCGGATGACCGCGTACAGGGTGAGCAGGCTGGTCAGGGTGCCGCCGATGACCAGGACCAGCGCCAGCACCCGGCCGTCGGCGATGCCCGCCTCGAACAGCCCGACCTTGCCGAGGAACCCGGACAGCGGCGGCACGCCGGCGAGGTTCATGGCGGGGACGAAGAACAGGATGGCCAGCACGGGCGACGCGGCGGCCAGGCCGCCGAGCCGGGAGAGCACGGTGGTGCCCGCGACGCGTTCGATCATTCCGGTGCTCAGGAACAGCGCCGTCTGCACGAGGATGTGGTGGGCCACGTAGAAGATGGCGGCGGCGAGGCCGGCCTGCGAGCCGAGCGCGACGCCGAACAGCATGTAGCCGATGTGCGAGACCAGGGTGAACGACAGCATCCGCTTGATGCCGGACTGCGCGACCGCGCCGAGGATGCCGACCACCATCGTCAGCAGGGCGGCGACCATCAACAGGGTGCCGAACGAGCCGCTCGGGAACAGCACGGTCTGCACCCGGATGATCGCGTAGATGCCGACCTTGGTGAGCAGGCCGGCGAACACCGCGGTCACCGGCGCGGGCGCGCTGGGATACGAGTCGGGCAGCCAGGCGTACAGCGGGAACACCGCGGCCTTGACCCCGAACGCCACCAGCAGCATCGCCTGCAGCACGGCGACAGTGCCCGGCGACAGCTCCGCCAGCTTCACCGAGAGGTCGGCGAGGTTGACGGTGCCCGTTGCCGCGTACGTCATGGCGATGGCGGACAGGAAGATCAGCGAGGACAGCAGCGACACCACGACGTAGGGCGCGCCGGCCCGCAGCCGCTCCTTGGTGCCGCCGAGGGTGAGCAGCACGAAGCTCGCGGTGAGCAGGATCTCGAAGCTGACGAAAAGGTTGAACAGGTCGCCCGCGAGGAATGCGCTGGACACGCCCGTGGCGAGGATGAGGAACGTCGGATGGAAGATCGACACCGGGGTCTCGGGCGACTCGCCCTCGTCGGCCATGCCCTGGGAGATCGCGTAGACGAGCACGGCGAGCGACACCGTGGTGGAGACCACCAGCATGATCGCGGCGAGCTGGTCGGCCACCAGCGAGATGCCGAACGGCGCGGTCCAGCCACCGATGTGCATCACCAGCACGGGCGTGTGGGCGAGCCCGGCGACCATCAGCAGCTCCACCACGAGCTGCAGGCCCAGCACGCCGACCGAGACCATCCGCTGGATCCGCGGGCGGCGGCCGGCGACCAGCGTGATGCCCGCGCCGGCCATCGGCAGCACGATGGCCACGGGCAGGAGCCAGTTCACTCGTCACCCCCAGAGGGGTCCGCGTCCAGTAGTTCGGAATTCTCGGGCTCGTCCTCGAACTCGGGCTCCTGGGTGAGCCGGTAGTTCCGGTAGGCCATGGTCAGCAGGAAGGTGGAGACCGCGAGGGTGATGACGATCGAGGTGAGCACGAGCGCCTGCGGCACCGGGTCGGCGAGCGGCTCGCCGCCCGTGGGCTGGCCGACGATCGGCGGGGCGCCGTCGGTGCCCGACGACAGCAGCAGCAGGTTCACCGCATGACCGGCCAGCAGGAAGCCGAGCAGCACGCGGATCAGGTTGCGGGACAGCATGAGATAGATGCCGGCGGCGAACAGGCCGCCGATGGTGAGCGCGAGGACGAGGTTGGTGCTCACCGGCCGGACCCCCGCACGACGCCGCGCCGGGACCGGCGGCGGGCGCTGCCGTCGCCCCGGTTCTCCGGCTCGGTCTGCCCGCGGCCGGCCCGCTCCAGCGCGCCCTGCCGGTCGAGCTCGGCGCCGAGCGAGCGCAGCACGTCGAGCACGAGGCCGATGACGATCAGGTACACGCCGATGTCGAAGATCGACGAGGTGACGAACTTGAGGTCGCCGAGCACCGGGACGGTCGCCTTGAGGATCGTCGACTCGAGCGCGTCGCCGCCGGCGAGCAGCCCGTACGCGGCGGTGCCCGCGGCGATCAGCAGGCCCAGGCCCATCAGCGTGCCCGGCGCGACCGGCGCCGCCTCGCCCAGCTCGTAGGCGCCGCCCGCCAGGTACCGCAGGGCAAGGGCGAGCCCGACGATCAGGCCGGCCGCGAACCCGCCGCCCGGCGCGTCGTGCCCGACGAACAGCACGTAGACGGAGAAGACGACGATGACGTGGAAGATCATCCTGGTCACCACCTCGAGCAGCAGCGAGCGCCGCGGGGACCAGTTGGTGGCCAGCCACGGCGAGGGCCGCTCCGGCCGGGCGGTGTCGTCCCGCGGCCGGCGCGGCGCGGCCCCCGTGCGCCGAACCAGGAAGATCAGCGAGGCCACGCCGGTCGCCGCGGCGATCAGCACGGTGACCTCGCCGAAGGTGTCCCAGGCGCGGACGTCGACCAGGATGATGTTGACGATGTTCGAGCCGCCGCCGAACTCCACGGCCGCCCCGGCCAGATCCTCCGACACCGGGGTGGCGGTGCGCACGCCGGGAATGATCAGTGCGAGCGCGGTGATCAACGCGCCGGCGGCCAGCGCGATGGCGAGCCGGAACCCGTTGCCCTTGCGCGATGCGTACAGCGCCGTGTCGGGCAGCCGGGTCAGCACGAGCAGGGACGCGATGAGCGTGACCGTCTCGACCAGGATCTGGGTCAGCGCGAGGTCGGGCGCCCCGCGCAGGATGAACATCACGGCGACCGCGTAGCCGACCCCGCCGACCATCATCACGGCGGTCAGGCCGCGCTTGACCCGCGACGTCGCGACGGCGAGGCCCAGGATCACCAGCGAGAGGATCAGCTCGGCGGGCTCGAGCAGGAAGCGCACGTTCGTCGGACCGAGGCCGGAGCGGATCAGCATGGTGCCCGGGAAGGCGACCAGCACGAGCAGGATGGCGCCCATGGACACGGGCAGCGACCCGCGCTGCGTCGCGGACGTCACGCCCGCCGCGACCGCGTCGACCCCGGCCGTGGTCGCCCGGTACGCACCCTCGGAGCCGGCGCCGGGTCGTGCCAGCTCGCCCCGCCGCCGCTCGCGGGCCCGCTGCAGCGCGAAGACCGCGGCGCCGATCGCCCAGCCGGCAGCCGACAGCGCGAGTGGCAGCGACAGGCCGTGCCACAGCGCCATCGCGCCCTCGTGCGTCGGACCGGCCGTCTGCGCGTAGGACTGCAGGAGCGGCTCCAGGAGCGCGGGAACGAGGCCGAGCACCAGTCCGACGATGACCAGCAGCAGCGTCGGGCCGGTCATCAGCCGCGACGCCGGGCTCGGCTCGGCCGTCGCCACGCCGGGCTTCACGCCGAACGCGCCCCAGACGAAGCGCGCGCTGTAGGCGACGGTGAGCGCCGAACCGATGGCCATCACGACGGTGCCGGCCACGCCGGCCGGGCCCCCGTCCAGCAGTCCCGCGTAGCCGGCCTCCTTCGCGGCGAAGCCGATCATCGGCGGGATGCCGGCCATCGACACCGCCGCCGCGACGGCCATCCCGGCGAGCCACGGCCGCGAACGCCCGAGCCCGGAGAGCTTCGTGAGATCGCGCGTGCCGCAGGTGGTGTCGATGATCCCGACGACGAAGAACAGCGGTGCCTTGAAGCTCGCGTGGGCCAGCAGCATGGCCATCCCGCCGAGCAGCGCGTCCGGGTTGCCGCAGCCGATGAGCAGCGTCATCAGGCCGAGCTGGGAGACGGTGCCGTAGGCGAGCAGCAGCTTCAGGTCGCGCTGCCGGAGCGCGATCGCGGCGCCGTAGAGCATGGTGGCGCCGCCCAGGACCATCAGGATCGGCTGCCAGACCGACAGCGCGGCGAACGCCGGGGCGAGCCGGGCGAAGAGATAGATGCCGGCCTTGACCATCGTCGCGGCGTGCAGGTAGGCGCTCGCCGGGGTGGGCGCTGCCATCGCTCCCGGCAGCCAGAAGGAGAACGGCAGGATCGCCGACTTGGACAGCCCGCCGACGATCAACAGCACCACCGCGGCGGTGATCGCCGGGCCGGAGGGCGGGTCGGCGAGGATCTGCGACAGCGTGAACGTGCCCGCGTGGACGCCGAGGATCACGGCGCCCACCAGCATGACCAGGCCGCCGCCGGTGGTCACGAACAGCGCCTGCGACGCCGCGATGCGGGACGCGCGCTTGCCGGTGCGGTGCGCGATGAGCAGGTAGCTCAGCACGCCGGTGAGCTCCCAGAAGATCACCAGCAGGATGAGGTTGTCGGCCCAGACGACGCCGAGCATGGCGCCGGCGAAGGCCGTCAGGGATCCCGTGTAGCGGCCGAGGGCGTCGTCGTCGGCCGGGAAGTACCGCGCGGAATAGAGCATCACGAGCGCGCCGATGCCGGCCACGACGAGCGTGAGCATCATCGCGAGCGCGTCCATGCGCAGATCGAGGGAGAGGTCCAGCGCCTCGACCCAGGTCGCGGTGTGCAGCAGGTTGCCGCCGTCGAGGACGTCCGGCAGCATCGCCGCCGCCCAGATCGTGGTCAGTGCGGGCAGCCCGGCCAGCAGGATCAGCGCGGTGCGGCCGAGGCGTTTGCACAGCGGCGGCGCCGCGAGCGCCAGTGCCAGGTAGCCGAGGAGGATCCACGGGGCGGCCGCGAACAGCCCGGATCCGCCGGTCCCGCTCATCCGGCCGGCGGTCCCGGCCGCGACTTCCCGCGGAGGCAGGCGGTCCTGACGGACGAGCGCATGCGTCTCTCCCGGGGTCGATGGGCGGTCCGCCCACCCTACCCAGCGCGGCGCGTCCCTCTCGCCGCGTGGCTGGCCGAGCGCCCACCCGCCCCCTCGTCCGCGCGGGTCAGCGGTGCGCCCGCCCGGCACCGACACGCGCTGCTCCGCAGTCGGTCTCGCAGGTGATCCCGCGTCCGGGCCGAGCCCGTATGAGCGGAGGCACTCTGGTATGACGCAATTGCGTCATACCAGAGCACGCTGGGTCATACGGGTCGGTGGCACCGGACCCGACCGGAGCCGGGCCGGTCGGCGCCGGGCGGGTCGGCGGGTCAGAGCAGCGCGCGGGTGCTGGAGGCGTCGGCCTCGAGCTCGTCGAACGCGCCGCGGATGGCATCCACCTGATCGTTCACCTGCGCGGTCACCGACGTCGCCGTCGCAGCGTCCATGTCGACCCCGGACACCTGGGCGGTGGTGCTCAGCTCCAGCAGCTTCGCGTACAGCTCGCCGACCTCGTCGACGGCCGCGGTCAGCTTGCCCAGCAGGTCCCGCCGCCGCTCCAGCATCCGGCCGACGGATGCCCGCACCTCGCCCGAGCGCGGCATCTTGCGCGCGACGTCCTCCGCGCGCCCGACCGCTTCGTCGACCGCGTCCACGGCGCGCGCGACCCGGTTCGCGGTTCGCTCAGCCCCGCGGGCGGCGTCGACGGCCTGCTCGGCCGACACGGAGACGGCCGGCGCGAGCGCGGACCGCTGCAGCCCTTCGAGGTCGTCGCGGTATCCGCGCAGGGTCGCCACGAGCTGCGCCTGGTGGGTGCCGGGCCGCAGCGGGGCCTCGCCCGGCCCGCCGTTCGCGTCCCCGCCGCGCACCGCTCCGCCGACCGCGGCCGCGACGCCCAGCATGCCGACGCCGACCAGCCCGACCGCGCCGACCGGGAGGCCGATCGCCCAGGCCGAGCCGGCGCCGACGCCCGCCGCGAGCAGGCTCCACGGATCCTTCAACGCCTGCACCGCGCGGGAGGCGAAGCCGGCCATCGGTGTCCGTTCGAGTCGCTGGAGGTGGTGCGGCCGCTAGAAGTTCGACAGCACGTCGGCGAAGACCTTGTCGATCGTCGCCGGATTACGGGCATCGTAGGCCGCCGCGCGGGACGCCTCCGAGATCAGCGTGAGGGTGTCCAGGTCGGCGTCGGGGCCGTACGCGATGGTGAACACGCGGACCCCGTTCTCCTGCGCGCGCTGCTCCAGATCGCGCAGCAGGCCGTCCAGATCCGTGTCCGTGTATTCGTTGCGCCCGTCGGTGAGCACCACCACGGCGTTGATGGCCTCGGGGTCGATCGAGGCGTTCATCTGCTCCGACGCCAGCCGGGTGGCCGCGTAGAGCGGGGTGCCGTTCAGCGGGATGAGGCCGGCGATGGCGTCGGTGATCTGCTGCCGGTTCTGCCCCAGCGGCTCGACGGGCACCAGGTCCGCGGTGATGGTGGACGGCGTCGGCAGGTCGGTGGTGAAGACCGAGAAGCCGACCTGGTCGGTGTCGACCAGCTGGCCCAGCGCGGTCGTCGCGGCGCTCTTCGCGAGGTCCAGCTTGGTCTTGCCGCCCGACCCGGAGTCGGTCGACATCGAGCCCGAGACATCCATCAGCACCAGGACTCTCGCGCTCTTCCGGTTGGCCGCCCAGAGCGACCGGACGTCGGCGAGCACCTCGGGCCCCGGCGGGTTGAGGGTGATCGTCACGCCGTCCGCGATCAGGTACGGGCTCGACGTGATCGGCTCGCCGGGCTGCCGGTCCGCGGTGCGGAAGAACGTGTCCGTGAAGATCCGCTGCTGCTCGGGCAGCAACAGGTATTCCAGGAAGTCCTGCGCCCCCGCCTTCTTCTCGGCGCTCGACCAGGGGGCGTCGAGCACGACGTACGGGCTGTCGCTGTAGAGCGTGCCCTCCTTGGGATAGATCGCGACGAGCGGCACCGTCGGCGGGCCGTGCTCACCGAGCGTTGCGGGGTTGCCGCTCGGGTTGCCGGCGTTGTAGTCGAGGACGCTCTTCTCCTCCACCGCCACCGCGGAGACGTAGCCGAGCGCCGAGCCCGCGTCGTCCGCGCGCTGCAGGTTGGAGAGGTAGGTGAGCGTGGTGTCGCCGTAGTGGATGACCGCGCTCTCCACGTCCTTGAGGTACTGCTGCACCTCCGGCCGCTCGAGCGCCGCCTCGGTCAGGTCGCTGGAGGTGCCGGTCGCCGCCACGAGCGTGCCGATGGTCGCCGCCAGCCCGGACGTGGAGATCGTCGGGTTGGTCTTGCCCAGCGTGAACCGGCCCCACTCGGGGTGGCCCTTGGACGCCCAGCCCTGCGGATCCTGGGCCAGCGCCAGGACGTCGCCCCAGCCGAGCGGGGTGTCCGGCCAGCCGAGCGCCTTCGCCATCGGCTCCGGCATGGCGATCACCAGCGGCGTCGACGTCACCGACTCGGACGTCGCCGGCACGATGTTGGGCCGGTCCTTGGCCTGCAGGTCGGTGCGCAGCAGGCTGACCCAGGTCGAGGCCGCCGGGCTCCACACGTCGGGGGCGACGCCGTTCAGCGTCTCGTCCCAGCCGGCTGCGAGGTTGGCCTCGGCCGTGCCGGACGCCACCGAGCGCACCTCCACGTCGAAGCACGTGCCGTCGACGGTCCGGCCGGAGTCGCGGTAGGAGTTGGCGATCTCGCCCATCAGCGCGGCCTTCTCGCTGGACGCCGCGACGCTGACGGTGACGCAGCCGTCGCGCGGGGGCTGTGCCTGCGTGTTCGGCGCGGCGGGCTGGTCGGTGCCGGCGGCCGGCGTCGTGGGCTCGTCGCCGGACGACGTGAAGTACCGGATCCCGACGATGAGCAGCACGCCGGCGACGGCGGCAGCGATCAACGGCAGGAAGTTGCGCCTGCGGCCCGACGGTTGGGTCACCGACCCGCCTTTCGTGTGCTGCTGGTTGTGGTGGCGGTTCTGCTGATGGTGTTCTGGATCGCCGGCCGGGTCAGCGGGTTCCTGAGCGGCCCTCGTTCTTGTTGACCTTCCGCTGCGCCAGCTTCGACACGATACGGTCGATCCATCCCATGATCGTCTTCATGCGGCGGTCCCTTCAGTCGCGGGTGGCCCGGTCGACGCCGGTGGTCTCCAGGGTGCCAGACCCGCGTCCGGCCTGATGAGAAGCGCGGCGGCCGCCCGCGCCAGCACCCGCGACCCGCCGGGCGGCGCGCGATCGGGAGCGCGGCCGACTGGTCCGGCACCGGTCCCGCGCGGCGAATCGTTGTGCGCTCGTGACCGGCCGCGGCCCGTTCCTGGGATTGCACGACACCGGTGGTGGGTGAAGGGTGATGGTGTCCAGCGGCGCCGCTGGGGCGTCGCACGCACACCCGAGGAGGTGCGGCGTGTTCGCACGGTCCGTCACTTACAAAGCGCGCCTGGACTCCATCGACGCCGGCGTCGGCTTCGTCCGCGACGAGCTCATGCCGATGGCGATGTCCATGCCAGGGTGCCTGGGCCTGTCGATGATGACCGACCGGCACAGCGGCCGGTGCATCGCCACGACCAGCTGGGACACGATGGAGCGGATGCGCGCCAGCAACGAGCTGATCCGCCCGATGCGGGAGAAGGGCGGCGACGTGCTCGGCGGCGCGCCCTTCGTCGAGGAGTGGGAGATCGCCGTCGTGCACCGCGACCACCCCACCGGCGGCGGCGCCTGCGTCCGGTCCACGTGGATGCGCGTCGACCAGGGACACATGGACAGGGCCATCGACACGTTCAAGATGGCTGCGATGCCGGCCATGGAGAGCCTGTCCGGCTTCTGCAGCGCCAGCCTGTTCGTGGATCGCACGATGGGCCACGCCGTGTCGAACGTCGTCTACGACTCCCCGGCGACGATGGCCCGCAGCCGCGAGGCGGCGAAGGTCATCCGGGTGGAGGCGGCCGGCGACGCGCATGCCGACGTGCTCGACGTGTGCGAGTTCGACCTGGCCATCGCGCACCTGCGCGTGCCCGAGATGGCCTGATCGTTCGGCCCGCGGCGCGGACCGGCCGCTGCCGGTCGGTCCGCGCCCGGGTTCCGGCTGCCCGCATCGGCTGCCCGGGGACGCCGGGGCGGTGCGCGGGCGCCGGAGAGCGGCGGCGATGATCGTCGGACCGGCCGCCGACGGCGGCCCCGATCCGAGGTGGTCGCCCGTGACGGACCCGTCGTCCCCCCGCCAGGACACCGTCGCGGTGACGGCGGGGCGCCCGGCCCGCTCGCCCGGCGCGCCCCTGAACACGCCCCTCGTCCTCGCGTCGAACTTCCACGCGAGCGTCCCTGGCACGCAGGCGACCGAGTACGTGCGCGACGGCGGCACCGACACCTGGGCCGCGCTCGAGGACGTCGTCGGATCGCTCGAGGGCGGCCGGGCCGTCGCCTTCTCGTCGGGCATGGCCGCCGGGGCGGCCGTGCTGGACATGCAGCCGGCCGGATCCACGATCGTGGTGCCGACCGATTCCTATGCCGGGGTCCGGTCGCTGCTCGCCATGGACGAGGCGAACGGCCGCTGGGTGGTCAGGACGGTCGACGTGACCGACACCGAGGCGATGGTCGCGGCCGCCGCAGGTGCCCAGGTGCTCTGGCTGGAGTCGCCGACCAATCCGCTGATCGACGTCGCCGACCTGCCCGTGCTCTGCCGCGCGGGGCGGGCCGCTGGCGCGCTGGTGGTCGTCGACAACACGTTCGCGACGCCGCTGGCCCAGCTGCCGCTGACCCTCGGCGCCGACGTGGTGGTGCACAGCGCGACCAAGTTCATCGGCGGGCACTCCGACCTCATGCTCGGCATCGCCGTCGCCGCGACGGAGGAGATCGCCGCCCGACTGCGACGCCGCCGGCAGCTGACCGGGGCGCTGCCCGGCGGCCTCGAGGCGTTTCTCGGGCTGCGCGGCATCCGCACGATGCCGCTGCGCCTGCAGCGGTCGTCGGCGTCCGCGCTCGTGCTCGCGGAGCGGCTGGCCGCGCATCCCGCGGTGGATCGCGTCCGCTACCCGGGCCTGCCCGCCGATCCCGGTCACGCGCGCGCGGCGTCGTTCATGACAGGGTTCGGCGCGATGCTCTCGTTCGAGCTCGCCGGCGGCGCGGCGGCCGCGGACGCGGCCTGCGCGGCGGTGCGGGTGGTCACGTCGGCGACCAGCCTCGGCGGCGTGGAGACCACCATCGAGCGGCGGGCGAAACTGCCGGGCCAGGAACACATCCCGCCCGGCCTGCTGCGGATGAGCGTCGGCATCGAGAACGTCGAGGACATCTGGGACGACCTGACGCAGGCGCTCGCGGGGACCTGACCGGCGGCGCGCGTCGAGCCGGCGGGCGTGGCTCCGGGGGCGTGCGCCGAGCCGGCGAGCGGGGCTCCGGGGGCGCGCGCCGAGCCGGCGGGCGCCGGCTGCTCACCACGTTCGGGTGAGGCCGGGCCGCGCGGCCGGGCGTCATGCGGTGCGCGCCGAGCCGGCGGGCGCCGGCTGCTCACCACGTTCCAGGTGAGGCCGGGCCGCGGGGGCGGCCGGGCGTCAGGCGGTGCGCGCCGAGCCGGCGGGCGCCGGCTGCTCACCACCTTCCGGGTGAGGCCGAGTGCGCGGGGGCGGCGGGCGTCAGGCGGCGCGCGAGAGTCGGCTCCGCCGGAGGGCTACCGCGAAGGCGATGCCCCAGACGAGGAACCAGGGATCCCACAGCCAGGCGTGCCAGGCGATGGCCGTGCGGTCGGCGTCCGGGGCCGCGGCCAGCGCACCGGTTTCCACGAGCATCCCTGCGGCGGTGAGCACGCCGCCGTAGCCGATCAGCACCGCGGCCGCGACCCAGCCGAGGATCCGCGGCACGCGACCCGTCATCCAGGCGGGTGGGTGCCCGATCCCGACCAGGATCGGCGCGGCGACCGCGACCACGACCTTGAGGACCGCGATCCCGGCGAGCGCGAGCACGACGACCGGCCCGCGTTCCCGCCCCCACTTCTCGATCTCCCCGCCGATGGTGCCGAGCAGCGCCGTCCCGCCGAACGCCCAGTACGCGCTGATCGCGGCGCTCGCGATCCCGAGGCCCGCCGCGATCCACGCGGCGCCGACCGCGATTCGATCGCGGGTCCCGGCCGTGCGCCCGTCGCGCGGGTCGTCGGCGCCGGCCGTGCGCCCTCCCGCGGATCGTCGGCGCCGGCCGGGAGCCCGTCGCGCGGGTCGTCAGCCCCGGCCGAACCGCCCGGCCGCACCCCGTCCTGATCCGCCACCCGACCCCGATACCCGCTCGCCTTCTGACTCACGCGCTCGTTGCGGCGGCTCCGGCGACCCCGGGCGCCGCCCTCGTGGCATCGAGGCCCCGCCCGCGACTGCATCGCTGCCGGTCCCGAAACGCCCTCGACTGCACCGCTGCCGGTCACATCGCGACGATCCGGCGCCCGTCTGACCGGCAGGGGTTCACTCGACCAGCGCCCCGTGTGCACGCGAGGGACCTTCGCGTTTCGCGGGGTTGATCCGCCAGCACGCACATCGATTCAGATGCCGCCGGGCGATGGCGGTTTCTGAGCCGCGAGTCGCCGGCGCCGGCGACGCCGTGGTCGCCGCCTTCACCACGACGAACGGCCGCCATCAGGAATCGCCCTCGACTGCACCGCTGCCGGTCACATCGCGACGATCCGGCGCCCGTCTGACCGGCAGCGGTTCACTCGACGAGCGCGTCTGGGTGCACGCGGGGACCTTCCGGGCCGCCTCCATCGCCGGGGTGCGCGTGTGCGAGCGCGCAGGGAGCGCGACGAGAACCGGTGTCGGGGTGCGCGCCCGGATCAGGAGCCGAGTCCGCCGACGACGGTGAGCTCGTGTCCGTCGAACTCGCCGGTGAGCATCGGCATCGCCTCGGCGATGGCGGCGCGGGTCTCGGGCAGCTGGAGGGAGTCGTCGTGGTGTTGCTTCGTCTCCCACGACTCGGTGACCCACACGGCGTCCGGGTCATCGGCCGAGGTGGCCACGAGGTAGAGGTGACATCCTGCGCCCCGCAACCCTTCCGCCGAGCGGAGCAGGATCTCGATCACCGCGTCCCGCTGCCCCGGCCGCGTGCGCATGCTGCCGACGTAGGCGTACCCGACCGCCATGCTCCACTCCTCTCCGTCCGTCCGGTCACCACCGGCACCGTCCCGACCGGCACGACGGACGGCCGACCGCGGCGGCCCGACCGAACCACCGTGCCGCCGCAGGGAACCGCACCCACTCGTGATCGGAACGGCGCCGCCGCGCCGCCTGACGCGCATCCGGCGAGCGCGCTCCGCCGGCATGGCGCCGGGCCCGACCACGGATCAGGGAAGAGATCCATGGCCGGGCCCGGAGTTCGTGGGTCAGCTGCAACCCGAGGTGGAGCCGCAGCCCTCGCACAGGTAGCAAGCCCCGGACGGCCGCATCTTGGTGCCGCAGGTGAAGCAGAGCGGCGCATCGGCCGACTTGCCGATCACCAGCTCCAGCAGCTCCGTCGACGAGCCGGCCCGGCCGACGGTGCTCACCGTCGCCGTCGGGACGTCGGCGGTCGAGTCGCCGTCGGCCTGTACCGGGGTGCCGGCCTCGCTCGCCGGCCGGATCACGGGGGTGGCGTCCACCGTCGTGCGCAGGTCCTCGACGATGGACTCCTCCGCCGGCTCCCCGCCGTAGGTCGCGGCGACCTGCTGCGTCCGCTCGTCCGCCGTGAAGATGCCGAGCTCGGCGCGCTTCTCGAGCGGCAGGTAGTCCAGCGCGATCCGGCGGAACAGGTAGTCCATCACCGAGGTGGCGATCCGGACGTCCGGGTCGTCCGTCATGCCCGCCGGCTCGAACCGCAGGTTGGTGAACTTGGCCACGTAGGACTCCAGCGGGATGCCGTACTGCAGGCCGACCGACACCGCGATGGAGAACGCGTCCATCACGCCGGCCAGGGTGGAGCCCTGCTTGCCGAGCTTGATGAACACCTCGCCGAGCCCGTCGTCCGGGTACGACCCCGTGGTCAGATACCCCTCGGCGCCGCCGACCGTGAACGAGACCGTCTGCGACGGGCGCTTCTTCGGCAGCCGGCGCCGCACCGGCCCGGTCACCATCGGAGCGGCCGGCACGACGTCGACCGCTGCACCCGCTGAGGCGTCGGCGGACTTCTCGCCGTGGTTCTTGTTCGACGCGGACAGCGGCTGGCCGACCTTGCAGTTGTCCCGGTAGATCGCCAGCGCCTTGAGGCCCATCTTCCAGCCCTGCTGGTAGATCTCGGCGACGTCCTCGACCGTCGCGTCCTCCGGCATGTTCACCGTCTTGGAGATCGCACCGGAGATGAAGGGCTGGACGGCGGCCATCATCCGGACGTGCCCCATCGGCGCGATCGACCGCTCGCCCATCGCGCAGTCGAACACCTCGTAGTGCTCGCGCTTGAGGCCCGGCGCATCGACGACGTGCCCGTGCTCGGCGATGAACTCGACGACCGCCTCGATCTGCTCCTGCTGGTAGCCCAGCGACTGCAGCGCCCGCGGCACCGTCTGGTTCACGATCTGCATCGAACCGCCGCCGACCAGCTTCTTGAACTTGACCAGCGCGAGATCGGGCTCGATGCCGGTGGTGTCGCAGTCCATCATCAGACCGATGGTCCCGGTCGGGGCCAGCACCGATGCCTGGGCGTTCCGGTATCCGTTCCGCTCGCCGAGGGCGAGCGTGTCGGCCCACACCTTCGCCGCGAGCTTCAGCGTGGCCGAGTCGTTCTTGCCCACCGTGCGGATGTAGTCGTTCGCCGCGGCGTGCTTGCGCATGACCCGCTTGTGCGCATCGGCGTTGCGCGCGTAGCCGTCGTACGGGCCGACGATCGCCGCGAGCTCGGTCGAGCGCCGGTACGCCGTGCCGGTCATCAGCGAGGTGATCGCGGCCGCCAGCGCGCGCCCGCCGTCGGAGTCGTACGCGTGACCGGTGGCCATCAGCAGCGCGCCGAGGTTGGCGTAGCCGATGCCCAGCTGGCGGTAGGCACGCGTCGTCTCGGCGATCGGCTGCGTCGGAAAGTCCGCGAAGCAGATCGAGATGTCCATGGCGGTGATCACGAACTCGACGGCCTTGGAGAACGTCGCCGCGTCGAACGTGCCGTCGTCGGACAGGAACTTCATCAGGTTGAGCGACGCGAGGTTGCAGGACGAGTTGTCGAGGTGCATGTACTCGCTGCACGGGTTGGAGGCGTTGATCCGGCCCGACTCGGGGCAGGTGTGCCAGTCGTTGATCGTGTCGTCGTACTGGATGCCGGGGTCGGCGCACTCCCAGGCGGCGCGGGTGATCGAGCGGAAGAGGTCGCCGGCGTCGACGGTGTCGATGACCTCGCCGGAGTGCCGGGCGCGGAGCCCGAACTCGCGACCCGCGGCCGAGGACGCGTCCGTGGCGCGCATGAACTCGTCGGAGACGCGCACCGAGTTGTTCGCGTTCTGGTACTGGACCGAGATGATGTCGTCGCCGCCGAGGTCCATGTCGAACCCGGCGTCCCGCAGCACGCGGATCTTGTTCTCCTCCCGCGCCTTCGTCTCGACGAACTCCGCGATGTCGGGGTGATCGACGTCGAGCACGACCATCTTCGCCGCGCGCCGCGTGGCACCGCCGGACTTGATCGTGCCGGCCGAGGCATCCGCGCCGCGCATGAAGGAGACCGGCCCCGACGCGGTGCCGCCGGAGGACAGCAGCTCCTTCGACGAGCGGATCCGGGACAGGTTCAAGCCGGCGCCGGAGCCGCCCTTGAAGATCAGCCCCTCCTCCCGGTACCAGTTCAGGATCGACTCCATGGTGTCGTCGACCGACAGGATGAAGCACGCCGAGACCTGCTGCGGCGAGGGCGTTCCGACGTTGAACCAGACCGGCGAGTTGAATGCGAAGACCTGGTGCAGCAGCATCCAGGTGAGCTCGTGGGAGAAGATCTCCGCGTCCTCGTCGGTGGCGAAGTAGCCGTTGTCCACGCCGGCGCGGGTGTACGAGGTGACGACGCGATCGATGATCTGCCGCAGGCTGGACTCGCGCACGGGCGTGCCGACGGCGCCGCGGAAGTACTTGCTGGTGACGATGTTGGTCGCGTTCACCGACCAGAAGTCCGGGAACTCCACGCCGCGCTGCTCGAAGTTGATCGAGCCGTCGCGCCAGTTCGTCATCACGACATCCCGGCGCTCCCAGGTCACCTCGTCGTAGGGGTGGACGCCGTCGGTGGTGTACAGCCGCTGCAGCCGCAGTCCGGTGCGCGCGCCGTCGGACCGGCCCTTGCGGCCCCTGCCCCCGGTGCCCGACGTTGCGGTGCCGACTGAGCCGACGGTTTCCGTCATGGATGTTCCTTCCCCTCGTGGCGTCCCTCCGGACTGGCCGGAGCGGTCGAAGCTGGTGGTGCGCAAGCGCCCACGCTGTGTGGGCGATCGAAGCGGCGGTGCGTCCGGGAGGAACCCGGCTCGATGGTGTCAGCCCACCCCGACAGGGCGGCGGGGCGGCGGATCGGGCGATTCGGCCGGTCGGGTCGCCCCGGTCGGATCTGACCGCAGCGACCCGGGTGTCGATCGGGACGAGTCTTCCGGCGGGCCCTCGGGCGGGTCCTCGGACGTCGGACCGTCGGACGGTGGGCCGTCGCCGGACCGCTCGGCGCGGTGGGCGCTCAGCGACCGGATCTCGGCGGCGAAGTCGTCGGCGGAGGTGAACGACCGGTACACCGATGCGAAGCGCAGGTAGGCGACCTCGTCCAGGTCGCGCAGCGGGCCGAGGATGGCCAGCCCGACCTCCTGGCTGGGTACCTCGGCGAGGCCCTTGGCGCGCACCACGTCCTCGACCTGCTGGGCGAGCTGCGCCAGAGCGTCCTCGTCGACGGGCCGGCCCTGGCAGGCGCGGCGGACGCCGTCGATCACCTTGGTACGGCTGAACGGCTCGGTGACCCCGCTCCGCTTGACGACGGCCAGCAGCGCCTCCTCCACCGTCGTGAAGCGACGCGAGCACTCGGGACACGAACGGCGGCGACGGATCGCCTGCCCATCCTCGACCTCCCGCGAGTCGATGACCCTGGAGTCGGGATACCGGCAGAACGGGCACCGCATGCGCCGATCCCTCCCTCCGGAGCCCGCCGACCGCGCCGGCGCGAACCGGGTGTCGGACGACCGCGTGTGGATCCATCTGTGGACAGCGGGTGGGCAACCGCTTCGCGTTGTGGACAACTCGCGAGATCGGTGGCACAACCTGTTGATATCTTACACCCGTGTAAGTCCCAGATGTAGGGGTAGACGCTAGATCCGGCGCCCACGAGGCGCAAGCGCCGACGGCGTGTCGAGCGCGGAATTTTCGGACCGGGCGCCGCCTGTCGCTCAGCCCGAAGCCGGCACCCGCAGCACGACGCCGATCGGGAGCGTGGTCGAGCCGAGGCCGTTCAGCTCCTCGATCTCCGCGATCACCGCCCGCGGGTCGCGGTCGGGCGCGATGTCGCTCGCGATGCCCCAGAGCGTGTCACCCGGGCCGACCGTCACGTCCACCATCCGCTGCGCACCCGCCGCCGGCCACAGCGCCACGGCGACGACCACGACCGTGGCGAGAACTGTCAGGGTCAGCGCCAACCGGGCCCAGCGGCCCAACCGGTAGCCCACGGGGTCGTCGGCCGGCTCGCAGGCGAGCGCCGGCGGCACGCCGGGGCTGACGCCGACCGTCGCCGTACCCGGACCGCGGGCACTCTCGATCCGGCGCCGCACGGCGCGCCGCGACGGCGCCAGCCGATCGCTCTCCGCCGGGCACGACGACGCACTCGGCGATCCGGTCGGCGCTCCGGGGGACGATCCGCTCGATGCTCCCGACGGCGATCCGGGTGGCGGCCCGGCCGCACTCCACCCCCGGGCGAGCCACCCCGTGGCGTCCACTGCGGGCGCGACGTCCCACGTGTCCGCCCCGTCCCGGGACACGGTCACAGTTCGAGCCCTCATCGTTCACCTCGACCGATCTGCGGGCGCCGGCCCGCACTAGCTCGTGGTAGGCCCGGCCCGATCGCTGCCCGGGACGGGGTCCCGCACACCTCTCGCGTCGAACGGGCGTTCGATCGAACACCTGGTCGAGTTGTACACCGGGCCACCGACAGGCGGAAGATCGACGGCGTGTCGAATCGAACGCATGTTTGAATTGTGACCTGAACGGGCCTATCGTTCGGGACGAATTGGGTCAGACGGGACCGGCCCCCGGCACGATCGCCACGATCGGCGGCGTCGACGGGCTCCCGAACGCGGCGCGCGGGCGCCTGAAGGGAACTGATGACGTGGGACGCGACAGCGGGAACCGGACCGGCGGCCAGGATCCTGGCACGCACGGCGAGAGCGGCATCGGAAGCGACCTGCCCGGTCCGGGCTCCGTGACGGACGACGTGATGCAGGCGGGTGACCCCTTCGCCCCCGCGGAACCGGAGTTCGACGGCACGGCCGATCCGGACGCCACCGCGCCGGACCTCGATCCCGCCGACGACGGGGTGGTGACGTTCCCGGACGCACAGCCGCGGGGCCGCGTGCTGACGATGCGCCAGCACAAGATCCTGCAGGTCATCCGCGATTCGGTCGAGCGCCGCGGCTATCCGCCGAGCGTGCGCGAGATCGGCCAGGCCGCCGGGCTGAAGTCCCCGTCCTCCGTCGCGCACCAGCTGAAGGTGCTGGAGCGGCGCGGCCTGCTCCGCCGCGATCCGAACCGCCCGCGTGCGGTCGACATCCGCCCGCTGGACGAGGTGCTGGACGAGGCGCCCGATCACCCGACGCCGACCTACGTGCCGGTGGTCGGCAGGATCGCGGCCGGCGGCCCGATCCTCGCGGAGCAGGCCATCGAGGACGTCTTTCCGCTGCCGAAGGACCTCGTCGGCGAGGGCACGCTCTTCCTGCTCAAGGTCGTCGGCGAGTCGATGGTCGACGCCGCGATCACCGACGGCGACTGGGTGGTCGTGCGCCAGCAGCCGGTCGCGGACAACGGCGACATCGTCGCCGCGATGATCGACGGCGAGGCGACGGTCAAGACGTTCAAGCGCAAGGACGGGCACGTCTGGCTGATGCCGCACAACGAGGCGTTCGAGCCGATCCCCGGCGACGACGCCGTCGTGCTCGGCCGGGTGACGGCGGTCCTGCGGAAGCTCTGAGCCTGGCGAACCCGGCCCAACCGAACCGACCACGACCGACCGACCGACCGACCGACCCGACCGACCCGCCCGAACCGAACCGGCCCGAACTGACCCGCCAAACCGGCGG
Source organism: uncultured Actinomycetota bacterium (assembly GCA_963844455.1). Classification (GTDB taxonomy): domain Bacteria; phylum Actinomycetota; class Actinomycetes; order Mycobacteriales; family Nakamurellaceae; genus Nakamurella. The sequence goes on along the minus strand of CAWJOH010000001.1, from coordinate 125,763 downwards.
GCCGAGCCGGTCGTTCGGCGGCCCGGCCGGACGCCCGACCGAGCAATCAGCCCTCGACGGGCCGCCGTTACCTGGGACCGCTACGCGGACGTGGGTTCCACCAGCGCGAACCCGCCCGCACGGAACGCGTCGATGAAGAGCCGGTGGTCGATCCGCGCGCGCTCCGCGTAGCCGTGCGCGAACGCGACGAGGTCGGTCAGGAACGCCTCGTCGTTGCCGTCGATCGCCTGGTCCACGACCTCCTCGACGGAGAAGTCGACGACGTCGCCCTCCGACTCCTCGTCCGAGACGCAGTGGATCTTGGCAGTGGCCCTGCCGAGCTGCTCCACGAGCGGATCGATCTCGTCCGGTTCGGTGATCTCGTCCCACGCGAGATCGGCCTCGTAGGGAGAGAACTCGCTCACCACGAAGCCCGTCGGCCGGCCGCCCACCGGGATCCGCGTCCAGCCGAGGAAGCGGTCGGCGTGCGCCTGCAGCGCCCGCTGCGACACCGCGGTGCGGTGCCCGTGGTGCTGGAACGCCGCCCGCAGCCGGTCGTCCTGGACGACCCGGCTGGGGGCGGCGACGTTGCCCTGCTTGAGGGTGAGCACGACGTCGTTGTCGAGCGCCTGGCTGAAGCCCTCGATGAGCACGGTGTAGGCCGGGCAGCCCGGCGCTGCCGATGCCGAAGCCGCCCTTGCCCACGATGTCGAGCACGTCGAAGGTGACGCCGCCGCGGCGGCGCTGCGGGATGGTCTCCAGGTACGCCTCGAAGGCCTCGCCGACGGCGGCGCGCTCGCCGTCCGGCAGTCGGCGGACGCCGGCCCGGTCGGCGAAGCTCCGCCGATAGCCGTCGACGACGGTCACGGAGTCGAGCAGCTCGACCCTGGTCTGCAGCTTGGCCACGTGCAGGGCGTCCAGCACCGCACCGCGCGCGGTGTCCAGCGTCAGCGCCCAGAGCGAGTCGTCCGGCGTCCCGACGTAGTAACGCACCTGGTCGAGATAGGCGGCGGCGTAGGTCCGGACCAGCGCGTCGATCGCCTCATCCGGCAGCGCCTTGCGCCAGCAGAGCAACGCGAGGCTGGCCACGAACCGCTGCAGGTCCCAGGTCCAGTGGCCGAGGTAGGCCTCGTCGAAGTCGTTGACGTCGAAGACGAGACGGCCGTCGGAATCCATGTAGGTGCCGAAGTTCTCCGCGTGCAGGTCGCCCTGGATCCAGATGCGGCTACCTCGCTCGTCGACCCACGGGTCGTCCATCCCCGCGACGTCGGCGTAGAACAGGCACGCCGAGCCCCGGTAGAACGCGAACGGGTCGCTCGCCATCTTGCGGAACTTGGTCCGGAAGGCGTCCGGGTCCGCGTGCATCAGCGGTTCGAAGGCCTCGGTCAACGAGCCGACGATCAGCTCGGTACGGACCTCGTCGTCGGACTCGAGCTCGTCGCGCACTGCGGCCAACCGATCGGTGTTCACCGGCCCCATGGTGCCCGGACGGCCCGGCGGCCGCGCGGGGCGGTCGGCCTACGGGCGGCGGGCGGCGGGGCCTGCTCGACCCGGAACTACTGCCGGTGCTCCTCGACCGGGACCGGCGTGCTGACGACCTGCGGCCCGGCCGGTGCAGCGCCGGGGGTGGCGGAGATCTGCGGCGTGGGCTGGATGACGGTGGGCGCGGGGGGCGCGGGCGACGCCGTGGTCGATGGCGTGGTCGATGGCGTGGTCGATGGCGGGTCGCCTGCTGGCCGTCGGCCTTCGCCTTCTCGTCGTCGTCGTGCATGGCGGACACCTCGGACTTCAGGATCCGCAGGGAGCGACCGACGCCGCGGGCCGCGTCCGGCAGCTTCTTCGCGCCGAACAGCAGGATGAACACGGCCAGGATGATCAGCCAGTGCCACCACGACAAGCTACCCATGGCGTGCCCTCCTCGACATCAACGGCTTCCCGGCGCTCTGGACCGGGCGCATCGTCACGGTCGTTCTTCGGCGCCGAAGGGCCGTCCGATGGGTGTCGGCGGCGGGAAGGCGCACCGTCAGGTTACCCGGTCGCGCCAGCCGCTCGGTCTGCTCGGCGCGCGCCCTGCCCGCGCACCGACGGACCGCCACGCGGCCGGCGCCCCGGCAGCTGCGCGCCGCCGGTTCCCGGCGGACCCGCGCATCGGGGATCAGCCGACGGCCACGAAGCGCGCCAGCGCGCCGGCCAGATCGGAGTCCACCCGGGCGCGCAGCCGCGTCCCCTCGTCGGTGTGCTCCTCCTCGAGGACCATCCCCTCCGCGTGCACGCGGGAGACCAGGCCGCCCTCGGTGTACGGCAGCACGACGTCGATCTCCACCGCCGGATCGGGTAACCCGTCCGCGATCCGGCCGCGCAGGCGGTCCATGCCGGCACCGGTCCGGGCCGACACGAAGACCGCATCCGGCAGCAGGTGTCGCAGCCGGGTGAGGGTGATCTCGTCGGCGGCGTCGATCTTGTTCACGACCACGATCTCGGGCACGGCCAGCGCGTCGATCTCGCCGAGCACCTCGCGCACCGCGACCACCTGCTCCTCCGGGTGCTCGTCGGAGCCGTCGACGATGTGCAGCAGCAGGTCGGCGTCGGCGACCTCCTCCAGCGTCGAGCGGAACGACTCCACCAGTTGGTGCGGCAGGTGCCGGACGAACCCGACGGTGTCGGTGAGCGTGAAGACCCGGCCGTCCGCGGTACGAGAGCGGCGGGTCGTCGGGTCGAGGGTGGCGAACAGCGCGTCCTCGACGAGCACGCCGGCGTCGGTCAGCCGGTTCAGCAGCGACGACTTGCCCGCGTTGGTGTACCCGGCGATCGCCACCGCCGGCACGGCCTTCGCCCGCCGCCGGTCGCGCTTGGTGTCCCGGACGCGGCGCATCTTGGTCAGCTCGGACCGCAGCTGGGAGATCCGCTTGTGGATCCGCCGCCGGTCGATCTCCAGCTTCGTCTCACCGGGACCGCGCGAGCCGATGCCGGCGCCCGCCGCGACCCGCCCACCCCGCTGCCGGGAGAGCGCGGCGCCCCAGCCGCGCAGCCGCGGCACCAGGTAGTTGAGCTGCGCGAGCTCGACCTGCGCCTTGCCCTCCCTGGACCGCGCGTGCTGGGCGAAGATGTCCAGGATCAGGGCCGTGCGGTCGACGACCTTGACCCGCAGGCGCTCCTCCAGGTTCCGCAGCTGGCCGGGGCTGAGCTCGCCGTCGCAGATGACGGTGTCCGCTCCGGTGGCGTCCACGATGTCCTTCAGCTCGGCGACCTTGCCGGAGCCGACGAAGGTCGCGGCGTCGGGATGGCTGCGGCGCTGCACCAGCGCGTCGAGGACGACGGACCCGGCGGTCTCGGCGAGCCGGGCGAGCTCGGCCATCGACGCCTCGGCCTCGACGGCGGTGCCGCCCGCCCAGACGCCGACCAGCACGACCTGCTCGAGCTGCAGCTTGCGGTACTCGACCTCGGTGACGTCGGTGAGCTCGGTGGACAGGCCGGCGACGCGGCGCAGCGCCAGCCGGTCGGCGAGGTCCTGCCGGCCCTGATCGCCACCGCCGTCGGCGGCGAGGAAGTCGCTCGGGCCCATCTCGGCGAGTTCGACGTCGCTGCCCAGACCACCGAGCGGTTCGCTGCTCGGATGTTGTCGCACGTCGTTGTCCTCGATTCCTGCCGGGTCGGTGAATGGTTCGATCTGCGGGGCGACCGCTCGCGGGACCTGGCCCGCCGGTCGGGGTGCGGAAGACATACTCATCTCAGCGTGCCACCTCGGGCGAGCATTTTTCCGCGGTTCGCGCTCGGCGTGACGGGGTTGCGCTCCGGCGGCGATCGCGATCTGCCCGGCGGCCGCGGCGTACCTGCTGGTCAGCGCACCGCCTGCCAGAATCCGGCGTCGATGACGCCGCTCGCGACCAGCACCGCGGGCCCGGTGAGCAGGCAGTCGTCGGCGACCAGGACGCGGACGGTGCCGCCGGGGACGTCGACCCGGACGGTGCCGCCGCCGCGCGCGGCCCGCCACGCCGCGGCGACCGCAACGGTGCCGGTGCCGCACGACCGGGTCTCCCCCACGCCCCGTTCGTGCACCCGCATCCGAAGGTGACCGTCGCCGACCACCGACACGAATTCCACGTTGACCCCGTCGGGGAAGACCGCGCGATCGACGTGGGGCGGCCTGCCGAGGTCGAGGCCGTCGAGCGGCCGGTCGGTGAAGCACACCGCGTGCGGGTTCCCGACGTCGACCGCAACGGCCTTGAACTCCTCGTCGCCGAGCCGCGCGACGGTGCGCGCGCCGATCGTGGCGGGGCCCATGCCGATGGTGATGTCGCCCGCGGCCGGCACGTCCGCCGTCCGCACCCCGCCGCGGGTGTGGAAGGCGATCCGCCCCGGCTCCGCCCAGCCGGCGTGCACGAGGTACCTGGCGAACACCCGGGCGCCGTTGCCGCACATCTGGGCGTCCGAGCCGTCGGCGTTGCGGTAGTCCATGACGAACGGCACGGCGGCGCCCGGCGCGCCAAGCGCGACGCGGATGACGCCGTCGGCGCCGAGCCCAGCGCGTCGATCGCACAGCGCGCGCACCTGCGCCGCCGTCAGCCGCAGCGTGTCGGTGGGGTCGGGCAGCAGCAGGAAGTCGTTCTCGGTCCCGTGGCCCTTGACGAACGGCACGCCGGTTCCTGGCGCGTCCGGGCTGGTCACGGCCCCAGCCTACGGCGGCGCGCGCGCTGCATCCGTCGACGGGCGGTGCCGGGATCGCGCGGCCGATCCCGCCGGCGGACTGTCCGCACGACTCGAGCCAGGGCATCACCCGGGGACCCGAGGCGCGGCGTCCGGCCCATTCGGACATCGAACCCGAAGGGGCGCCTACTTCCGCCCCGCGCCACAATGATTTTCTTCGGCGGACGTCTGCCATCCGGAGGACGTTCTGAGGCTGTCGCGAGCTGTCGCGCCGAGGAGGGGGAATGGCTGATCCGGCATCGGGCTCGGGCCCGGTCGGCGCGTCCGCGATCGGCGCCGCCGAGGACGAACCGGAGCCGGCCCGCGCCCGCACGCCGGCCGACCGGGTGGAGCAACGGCTGCAGGTCACCTCGCCGCGCATGTGGCTGACGCTGGCCGGATTCGTCGTCCTCATCGTCGGCGGCGTCGTGTGGGGCGTGCTGGGCAGGGCAGCCGACGAGGTCGCCGGCGTCGGGGTGATGCTGCCGACCGACGGCCTGTACGACCTGGCGTCCCCGGTTTCCGGCACCGTCGAGGGACTGCTGGTGCAGACCGGTGACGACGTCGGCGTCGGGGAACTGATCGTCTCGGTGGCCGAGATCAATGGCCGGTCGCGGGAGATCCGGAGCGAATTCAGCGGCACGGTCGTCTCGATGCTGGTCAAGCGCGGGACCTTCCTCACCGCGGGCGCGCCGGTCGCCGTGATCGAGCCGGCGGGCTCCGACCTGCAGGTCGTGCTCTACGTTCCCGCTGGCCCCGGCAAGCAGATCCAGCCGGGGATGCCGGTCTTCATCTCGCCGAGCACGACCCAGTCGTCGCAGTACGGCTCGATGATCGGCACGGTGGCGAAGGTCTCGGGCCTCACCGTCAGCGCGGCGCAGCTCGACCTCACCCTCGGCCCGGACAGCCCGCTCGTCGACCCCCTGATCGAGCGCGGGCCGGCGCTGGAGGTGGAGGTGACGCTGCAGCGCGCCGACACGGCCAGCGGCTTCTCCTGGACGGCGAGCGACGGGCCGGATTTCGCCATCACCAGCGGCACGCTGGTCGACGCGTCGGTGGTCATCGCCGCGGGCAGTCCGGCCAGCCAGATACTCGGTGGCTGATGAGCGGACCGGTCGCTGATCCCGCGGACGCGGCGCTGGACCGGCTGCCCGACGCCGCCGTCCGCATCGGCCGCGCGCTGCAGCCGGTGTTCGAGGCGTTCGACCGGGCCGAGCCGGTGTCCGAGCTCGCGCGGCGGGCCGGCGGTTTCGCCGAGGATCCGCCCGTGGTGGGCGTCCGCGCCGTCGCCGGCGCCTACGGCCTGCGCACGGCGGTGCGCCGCTGCGGCCGGGACGAGCTGGCCGGGCTGCCTGCGCCGTACGTGGCGTTTCCCGGCGGCCGGCCCGTCGGTGTCGGGACCGGCACGGACCGCGCCGGGCTGCCGGCGCAGGCGGCGGCGGAGGCCGCCGAGGTCACCGTCGTGACCTTCCGTCCCGGCCGCGAGTTCCTGCGCGACGATGCGGCCCTGAGCTCGGCGGCGGTGCTGGGCCGGCGCCTGCGCGTCGCGAGATCGGGATTCGTGCTGGCGATCCTCGCCGGCGTGCTGCTGGCGCTGCCCACCGTCGTGGTCGCGGGGCTGGCGAAGGCGTTCGTCAACAAGTACCTCGTCGACGGCTCGGCCCAGTGGCTGACCGCGGTGCTGATCGCCTTCGTGCTGGCCGCCGTGCTACAGGCCGGGCTCGGGGCCCTGCAGCAGTCGGCCATGACACGGATGAGCCGCAAGATGTCGATCACCATGTCCGCCGACTACCTGTGGCACCTGTTGCGGCTGCCCATCTCTCACTTCGTCGCGCGTCCCGCCGGGGATCTCGGCTTCCTGATGGGCCTCAACGACCGAACGGCGACGCATCTCGGCCGGCGCCTGTCGACGGCACTGATGAGCCTGGTCGTCGCGGTGATCTGCGGGGTGTTCCTCGCCCGGTTCAGCGGGCTGCTCACCGTCGTCGTGCTCACGCTCTGGATCGCCTCCTTCGTCGCCGTCCAGCTCCTGTCCCGCCGCCTGGCCCCGGTGGCCCGCGAGTTCACCGCCGCGCAGGCAGCGACGATGGGCACCGCGACCGGCGGCATCTCGTCGATCGAGTCGTTGAAGGCGAACGGTGCCGAGGAGGCGCTGTTCGCCCGCTGGGCGGGCAGCCACACCAGGGCGCTCGGGCTCGAGCAGCGCATGGGTCTGCTGAACACCTCTCTCGCCGCGCTGCCCAACCTGTCGATCCTGCTGATGACCACCGCGGTGATCGGGGTCGGCGGAGCGCAGGTCATCGCGGGCGAGATCACGCTGGGCGACCTCGTCGGGTTCCAGGCGCTGCTGCACCCGTTCCTCACCGCGACGTCGCAGGTCCTCGGTGCGACATCGCTGCTGCGCAAGGTGATCAGCGACTGCCGCACGCTCGACCAGACGTACCGGCTGAGCATCGACACCGGCAGCGCCGCGTCGGAGTCGATCGGCCCCGCGGACGGCGCCGGCATGCTGACCGGTGCGGTGGAGACGCGCGGCCTCACGTTCGGGTACCGGCTCGGCGAGCCGACCGTGGTCACCGACCTGGACCTGCGCCTCGAGCCCGGCGCCCGGGTGGCGCTGGTCGGCGGCAGCGGCAGTGGCAAGTCGACGGTGGCTCGGCTGATCACCGGGCAGTTCGAGCCGTGGTCCGGGCAGATCCTGTTCGACGGGCGTCCCCGGCACGCGCATCACCCGGCATCGCTCGCGCATTCGATCGCCTTCGTCCAGCAGGACGTCTACCTGTTCGACGGGACCGTCTCGGACAACCTGACGCTCTGGGACCCCACCGTGCCGGAGTCGGACGTCGTACGCGCGGCCCGGGACGCCTGCATCCACGACGAGATCAGCGCGTTCCCGGGTGGCTACGGGGCGCACATCCTGGAGGGTGGCCGGAACCTCTCGGGGGGGCAGCGGCAGCGGATGGAGATCGCCAGGGCGCTGGCCGGCAACCCCAGGGTCCTCGTGCTGGACGAGGCGACCAGCGCGCTGGATTCGGTCACCGAGGCGATCGTGGACGCCAATCTCCGGCGCCGGGGATGCACCTGCCTGATCGTCGCGCACCGGCTGTCGACCATCAGGGACTGCGACGAGATCGTCGTACTGGAGCACGGCAGGGTCGTCGAGCGCGGCACGCACGAGGGCCTGCTGGCCGCCGACGGAGCCTATGCCCGCCTCGTCGGGGACATGCCGCAGTGAGCGACCTGATCGAGCCAGGGACCGTCGTCCGGCTGAGCGGCAGCGTCTCGGTGGCGCTGGACGATCCAGACCGCGCGTGGATCGTGGTGGCCGGCCGCGTCCTGGTCTTCGCCACCGACGCCCACGCGAACGGTGGCGCTGCCGGCCGGGTGGCCGACGGTGCCGACGGTGCCGACAGTGCCGAGAGGGCCGACAGGGCCGAGAGGGCCGACGGTGCACGGCGTCTCGTCCTCGAGGCCGGGGAGGGCGACCTCGTCGTCGGGGTGGACGCGCTGGACCTGGGACGGCGCTGGTTGGCGGTCGGGCTCTCGCGCGCCGAGATCAGGCCGGTCGCGCTCGCCGACATCGCCACCGAGGCCGTGCCGGTGGACTCCCCCGCGCGGTCGGGACTAGAACGCTGGCTCGCCCGCACCGATGTCGACCACCCTGCCGTGGACGAGTTGCTCAGCGCGGTCGATCCGGCCGCGGCGCTCCGGGCGCAGGCGCGTCGGGCCGCGGCCGCCGAGGCCGAGGACGGCCGGCGCCGGCGCGTGGTCGAGGGCGCACGCATCGAGGCGTCCGAGGCCGAGGTGGCATCGGCCACGGACAGCGCCGTCGACGCGCTCGCCAGCGTGTTCGACTGGCGGCGGTTCCTCGAGTCACGCCTCGTCGAGCGGCAGGACGAGCTGCTCGACGCCTGTCGCCTGGTCGGCGACCGGATCGGCGTCACCATCCATCCCCCCGCCGCCGAGGATCTCCTCCGCTCGGACGCCCTCACCGCCATCGCCCGGGCCTCGAAGGTCCGGTTCCGCCGGGTCGAGCTGGCGTCGAGTTGGTGGCGGCAGGAGGGCGAACCGCTGGTCGGCGAGCTCGTCGGCGGCGGCCATGTCGCCCTGTTGCCACGGCGCCGGCGCGGATACCACCTGATCGATCCCGGCACCGGCCGGTCCACCGTCGTCGCCGCCGACGTCGCGGACCTGATCCGGCCGGCCGCGATCGCCATGGTCCGGCCCCTGCCCGGTGCCGGTGCCTCGACGGCCTCGCTGCTGCGGTTCGCCCTGCGGGGGGCGCGCGTGGACATCACCGGCACCCTCGCGCTCGCCACCCTGGTGGGGCTGCTCGCCCTCGTCGCCCCGCTGGCGACGGGGGTGGTCTTCGGGCAGATCGTGCCGCAGGGGGACGTCAACAGGTTGCTCGCGCTGATCGCCGGGCTGGTCGCGGTCGCGTTGGCGGCCGCGCTGTTCGAGGTGGCCCGCGGCGTCGCGCTGCTCCGCGCGCGGGTGCGCACCAGCAACGCGCTGCAGTCGGCGCTGTGGGACCGCCTTCTGCGGCTGCCGGCGAGCTTCTTCCACCGGCACCAGGTCGGCGACCTCGCCGAGCGGAGCATGGCGGTCACCGCGCTGAACGACATGGTGACCGACGTGGTCGTGGTGGCCATGATCGGCGGTGTCTTCGGGCTGTTCAACCTCGTGGCGATGATCATCATCAGCCCCGAGCTGGCCCTCTTCGGACTGGCGCTGTGCCTGGTCGGCGGCATCGGCATCTTCGTCACCCGCCGGATCGGATCGAAGCCGTGGCGGGAGATGCTGGACGGGAACCGCCAGGTGTCCGCCGAGGTGCTGCAGTACTTCACCGGCATCGTCAAGATCCGCACCTCGGGCGCCGAGCGACGGGTGTTCTCCCGCTGGGCGCAGCGCTACGCGCAGCAGAACGTACGCGCCCTGCGGACCTTCCGGATCGACAACCTGCGCGTCGTGTTCCAGGGGTCGTTCTGGACCTGCGCCCTGCTGGCGCTGTTCATCGCGATCTACTTCGTCGGCCGGGACTCGATCGGCCCGGCCGAGTTCATGGCGTTCTACGTGGCGTTCGGGCAGTTGACGTACGCGTTCTTCCAGTTCTCGGGATCGTTCGTGACGATGCTCGAGGCGGCGCCGATCCTCGACCAGAGCCGGCCCATCCTGGACACCGCCACGGAGTCCGACGAGCCGAAGCAGCACCCCGGCACGCTGGCCGGCGGCATCGAGGTGCGGCAGGTGCGGTTCCGGTATCCCGGCGCGCCCGGGAACCTGTTCGAGGACCTCTCGCTGACGATCGCGCCCGGCGAGTTCGTCGCCGTGGTCGGCCCGTCCGGCTCCGGCAAGTCGTCGCTGCTGCGGCTGCTGCTCGGCTTCGACACGCCCGACGTCGGGTCCATCCTCTACGACCACAAGGACCTGTCGACGCTGGACATCGACGCCGTCCGGCAGCAGCTCGGCGTCGTGCTGCAGAAGACCGATCTACTGCCCGGATCGATCTACCAGAACATCGCCGGGTCCGCGGTGCTCACGCAGGACGACGTCTGGGACGCGGCACGCAGCGCGGCGCTCGATCGCGACATCGCCCGGCTACCCGACGGCATGGACACCGAGATCGGCGAGGGCGTCGGCATTCTCTCCGGCGGCCAGCGACAGCGGCTGCAGATCGCGAGGGCGCTGGCGTCCCGGCCGAGAGTGCTGTTCCTCGACGAGGCGACCAGCGCGCTGGACAACGTCACCCAGGCCGTCGTCTCCCGCACGGTCGGCGACATGCCCATCACCCGGGTGGTCATCGCGCACCGCTTGTCGACCATCGCGGCGGCAGATCGCGTCGTCGTGATCGCCGGGGGCCGGGTCGTGCAGGACGGGCCGTTCGACGACCTGGCCAACACCCCCGGTCCCTTCGCCGAGCTCATCGCGCGCCAGCTGCTCTGAACCCGCGGCCACGCCTCAATCCCGCGTTCCGGCGGCCGGTTCGCCGGCGAGTCGGAGTGCGCCGACGGCCCGGTCGAGCAGCGCCGGGTCGGCGGCGTCGAGGTCGAGCATCCGCCGATCGCGGCGGAACCAGGACCGCTGCCGGCGAACGAATCGCCGGGTGGCGGTGACCGTGGCCGCGACGGCGTCGTCGAGGGTGCGGCGGCCGTCCAGCACCTCGAGCAGCTGCTGATAGCCGAGCGCCCGCGAGGCCGTCACACCCCGGCGCAGACCACGCCGCTCGAGCGCCGACACCTCGTCGAGGAAGCCGGCCGCGATCATGTCGCGCACCCGCTCGTCCAGGTCGCGGTCGAGAACGGCGGTGTCGCGGTCCAGCCGCAGCAGCACGGCGTCGTAGCGTGGCGGTCCCGGCCGCGGCAGCGTCGCGGTGAAGGGGCGGCCCGTGAGTTCGATGACCTCCAGCGCGCGGACGATCCGCCGCCCGTCGCCCCGCTCGATGATCGCGGCGGCCGCCGGGTCGAGCCCGCGCAGGCGCTGGTACATCGCGCCGACGCCGTCCTCGCCGAGCTGCCGCTCCAGCGCGACGCGGACCTCGGGATCCGTCGCCGGGAAATCGATCTCGTCGACGACGGCCTGCACGTACAGGCCCGACCCGCCCACCAGGATCGGCGTCCTGCCGCGGCTCAGGATGTCCTCGACGGCGGCGCGGGCCGCCCGCTGGTAGGCGGCGACACTCGCCCGCTCCACGACGTCGAGCACGTCGAGCAGGTGGTGGGGCACCCCGTGCCGCTCCTCCGGCGGAACCTTGGCGGTGCCGATGTCCATGCCGCGGTAGAGCTGCATGGAGTCGGCGTTGACCACCTCACCGTCGACGCGGGCGGCCAGCGAAAGTGAAAGTCGCGACTTACCCGTTCCAGTTGGCCCGGCGATCACCACGAGCTGCCGCGAGCCCACCTCAGCGGCCCGCCGCGACCCAGGACCACCAGGCGACCAGGTAGCCGACGCCGAAGGGCGCGCCCGCGAAGAGCGTCGCCGCCCGGGCCGGCGGGTTGTCGCCGGTCCAGCCCGCGAGCAGCCGCAGCGCCGCGCAGCCGGCGAGGAGGTCGTCGGCGGGCAGGGCCGGATCGTCCAGCGCCTCGGCGAGTGCCCGCGGATCACCCGCCCCGAGCGCCGCGGCGACGGCGGTGTCGAAGGCGGCCGAGCGGGCGTCGCGACGGCCGGGAGCGTCGTCGCCGTGGCGGGCGGCGCCGTCGGCCGAGACGAGCAGCCCCCAACGGTGCGCGTCGCGGGCGGGGTCCAGGTCGATCCGGGGGCCGGCCGGGTCGACCTCCCACGCCCACGTGGGCGCGCCGAGGCCGGCGGCGGCCAGGAGATCGAGGCCGACCACGGTGCCCGGCAGCGCCAGGACCGGCGGTGCCGGTCCCCGTCGGGCACCGGGGGTGATCGCCTCCACCAGCCCGAGGTCGCCGCGCCGGAATCCCGACCCGACCAGCGATGAACCGGGTCGCAGCAGCCGACCCGTGGACGGCGCGGCGGGGCTCCGCCCTGGCGGTCCCCCGACGACGAGCAGCCGCTCCGCGGGCGCGAGGGCGGCCACGGCGGCGCGGCAGGCGGCGGCGAGGCCGGGCACCCGAGCGCCCAGCCGCGCCGGGTTGGTGCTGGGGTCGGCGATCAGGAACGGTGCACCCGGGCACACAGCCGCCGCCACGATCACTCCTGCAGGCTAGCCAGCACGAGCCGGGTGCCCGGCTCCCGCGCGTGCCGACCGGGTGAACGGCCGCGTCCGGCGTGTGACCACGTCTCGCCAGCGCCGGACCATCCGGGCACACTGGACGTGATATCGGACACGCGCCGATGTCCGCCGGAGTGCAGATCCGGCGCCCAGCACCCGGGGCACCACGGTGCCCGGAACGCTCACGCGTTCCCACGCCGAGCCGTAGGAAGGTTCCCTCGCCATGGCCGAGAACGACCCTCACCCGCTGCCGACCCCCCCGGTGCCGCCCGCCCCGATGGAACCCTCGTTTCCGGGCGTGGCGACCGACGGGACGCAACCGGATCCGGCCCCGCCGACGACCTCGTCCCCCGCTCCGCCGCCCCCGGCGATCTCGGCCGGGGACGATTCCCCGGACGCCGCACCCCGGGACGGCGACCACGAGTCGATGACCGTGCTCGTGCCGGACGGCGCGCCGGACCTGGTGCTCGACGCGCCGAGCGGGCTCGTGCCGGACTCGCCGGTCGAACTGGTCACGGACGTCGACCAGGTCCCGGAGCTGATCACCGAGCAGGTCGCCGACCCGGAGGCCGTCGCGGCCGCCGCCACGGACGACGAGGTGAACGGCGATGCGTCGGCGACGATCGCCGAGGCCGGCTCCGGCGCGGATCCGGAGCCCGGCGCGGCGGGTCCGATCCGGGAGCCCGCCGAGGAGGCGACGCCCGGCACCGTGCCAGAGCCGCCCCCGTCCCCGGACATCCCCGACCCGGGCCCCGCCGGGCCGTCGCCGACGCCCGAGGTCCCGGATCTGCCCGAGGTCCCGGATCTGCCCGAGGTGCCGCCGGAGCCCGGTTTCCCGGCGCCTCCCGCAGAGCCCGCCGAGACTCCGATCCCCGACCCGCCGGCCTGGTCGGCGACCGTCGTCCTCGACGCGCCGATCGGCGCCGCCGTGTCGGCATCGTCCGACGGGCCGGGTCTCCCGCCGGTGCCCGACGGCCCGAACGGCGCGACCTCTCCGCTGGCGGCGTCGGCCCCGCCGGTCGCGGTGCCGCATCGGGGTGACCCGGACCCCGCCCGCCGTTCCGAAACGGACGCGTCGCCGGCCGGAGAGACGGCGACCGAGCCGGACCCGGAGACGACGGGGACCGAGCTGGACCCGGAGACGGCCGCGGCAGCGGCCGGCGGGACGGCTCCCGCCCCGGATCGCGAGACGGCGGCCGCACCCGCCGACGGGACGGCTCCCGCCCCGGATCGCGAGACGGCGGCGGCACTGGCCGGTCCGGCCGCGGACGCCGATCAGCAGCACGCCCCCGACCCGTCCGCCCGCCCGGACGCGGCCGCGCCGACCGGGGATGCGGCACCGGTCGGCCGGGCGGCGCGCGCCGACGAGACCGCGCCGCCCGACGGGGCCGCGCCCGCCGACCAGGCCGCGTCCGCGGGGCAGCCGGCTCCGCCCGCGCCGTCCGCACCCCACCACGGCCCCTCGCACCCGACGCCGGGGCGGCCGTCGCCCGGCCGCGCCGGGCCGGGCCCGCGCCCGAAGGGGCCGGGCCGGCCAGGGGCGGCTCACCCCGGCCGGCCGGGCGGACACCCGTCGTCGGCCGCCGTCCCGGGCGCGGTCGTCGAGCCGACCGTCGAGCCGGTCGACCCGCACCTGTGGGGCCGGATCGACGAGCACGGCGTCGTCTACGTGCACACCGCGGCGGGCGAGCGGGTCATCGGCAACTGGCAGGCGGGCGACACCGAGGCCGGGCTCGCCCACTTCGGCCGCCGTTTCGACGACTTCGCCACCGAGATCGCCCTTCTGGAGGCGCGTCTCGCATCCGGAACGGGAGATCCCAAGGCGACCAAGCAGCAGGCGATCGCGCTGCGCGAGTCGGTCGACAGCCTCGCCGCCATCGGTGACCTGGACGGCGCGGCCGCGCGACTGGAGACGGTCATCGGGGCGGCCGACCTCGCCATCGCCGGCGCATCGCAGGCCCGGCACGCCGCGCGGGCGAACGCCGTCAAGGCCAAGGAGGCCCTCTGCGCGGAGGCCGAGCAGCTCGCCGAGTCGACCCAGTGGAAGGCGACCGGCGACCGGCTCAAGGCCATCGTCGACGAGTGGCGGCAGATCCGCGGCATCGACCGGAAGACGGACGACGCGCTGTGGAAGCGATTCGCCAAGGCGCGCGACACCTTCACCCGGCACCGCGGGTCGCACTTCGCCGAGCTGGACAAGCAGCGCACCGCGGCCAAGGAGGCGAAGGAGGCGCTGATCGCCCGGGCCGAGGCGCTGTCCTCGGCCACCGACTGGAACGACACCGCCGCCGCGTACCGCGGGTTGATGACCGAGTGGAAGGCCGCCGGCCGGGCGCCGCGCGAGGTCGAGGACCAGCTCTGGGCCCGCTTCCGGGCGGCGCAGGAGGCGTTCTTCTCCCGCCGCAACAAGACCTTCTCGGATCGGGACGCCGAGTTCGAGGCGAACGCCGCGACGAAGGAGAGGCTGCTCGCCGAGGCCGAGAGGATCGACCCGGCGGCGGGTCTGGACAGCGCGAAGGCGACCCTGCGGTCGATCCAGGAGCGCTGGGAGGCCGCCGGCAAGGTCCCGCGCGAGCGCATCCGCGAGCTGGACGGCCGGCTCCGGGCGATCGAGGAGAAGGTCAAGGCCGCGGACGAGCGGCACTGGCGGCGCACCGACCCCGAGCAGTCGGCGCGGGTGGAGCAGTTCCGCAGCCGGGCCGAGCAGTTCAGGGGGCAGGCGGCGAAGGCCCGCGCCGCCGGCGACGAGCGCAAGGCCAGGGACGCCGAGAAGCAGGCCGAGCAGTGGGAGGTCTGGCTCGCGGCCGCGCGCGGCGCCGTCGAGCGATGACGGGACGCCGGACGGGCGCGACGTCGGGCGCCGGTCGGGGCTGGACCCCGGGCACGGGATCGGAGATGCCGATCGGACGGACCGTCCTGCCGGCGCGGACCACCGTCCTCGCGATCGACAGAACCGTGCCGATCGACCCGACCAGCCCGGCGAGCCGGTGACCCTCTCGAGCGACGACCCCCGAGTGAGCGCCGACGCGGCCCGTCCCGTGCTCGCACCCGACCCCGGGGCGCTCGCGGCGCGCGTGCGCGCGATGCAGGCCGCCGACCCGCACCGCGCGCTCGTCGGCATCGCCGGCCAGCCCGGAGCCGGCAAGTCGACCCTCGCGGCGCAGGTCGTCGCCGAGCTCGGCCCCGAAGCGGTGCTCGTGCCGATGGACGGCTACCACCTCGCCCAGCGGGTGCTGGACGACGCCGGCCTCGGAGAGGTCAAGGGGGCGCCCCAGACCTTCGACGCGGCAGGGTATCTCGCCATGCTGCACCGCCTGGCGCGGCCGCTGCGGGGATCCGTCGTCTACGCGCCCGAGTTCCGCAGGGAGATCGAGGAACCGATCGCCGGCGCGCTGCCCGTGCCGCACGAGGTCCGGGTGGTCGTCACCGAGGGCAACTACCTGCTGCTGGACGATCCGCCCTGGGACGAGATCCGCCTGGTGCTGGACGAGATCTGGTACCTGGACACCCCGGAGGACGTCCGGCTCGGCCGGCTGGTCGACCGGCACGTGGCGTTCGGTCGCACGCCGTCCGCTGCGCTGGCGCGCGCGGTGCGCGGATCGGACGGGGCCAACGCGCGACTGGTGGCGTCGAGCCGGGGTCGCGCCGACGTCATCCTGCGGGCGTGAGCACCCGATCGCAGCCGCCCGCCGTCGTCGCGGCCGCCGAGCCCGAGGTCGGGGCGGCGCGACCGATTCCGGGCATGCCGAGCCCGACGCCCGGGGTACGCACCACCACGCCCGCCTCGCTGCGGTCGCCGGCCCTGGTGCGCCGGTGGCTGCGCAGCGGGCCGTCCGCGGTCAGGTGATGCGGGGCGCCGTAGGTGACCGTCGTCGTCACGACGTCCCCGGGGCGCACCGCTCGATCGACGGCCGGACCGACGGGGGTGAAGTGCACCAGCCGGCCGTCCCGCGCACGGCCGCTCATCCGGCCGCGTGAACCGTCCTTGCGGCCCTCGCCCGCCGACACCAGCACCTCCGCGACATCGCCGACCAGCGCCCGGTTCTCCCGCAGCGTCGACTCCTCGACCGCGGCCGTGAGGCGGCGGAAGCGGTCGGCGACGACGTCCGGCGGCACCTGGTCGGGCATCGTCGCGGCCGGCGTGCCCGGGCGCTGCGAGTACTGGAAGGTGTAGGCGCCGGCGAACCGGGACTGGGCGACCACGTCGAGCGTGCGCTGGAAGTCGTCCTCGGTCTCGCCGGGAAAGCCCACGATGATGTCGGTGGTGATCGCCGCGTCGGGCATCGCCTCGCGCACGTCGCGCAGGATCGCGAGGTATCGCTCGCTGCGGTACGAGCGGCGCATCGCGCGCAGCACCCGGTCGGACCCGGACTGCAGCGGCATGTGCAGCTGGTGGCAGACGTTCGGCGTCTCGGCCATCGCGGCGATCACGTCCGCGGTGAAGTCGCGCGGATGCGGAGACGTGAAGCGCACCCGCTCGAGGCCGTCGATGCCGCCGCACGAACGCAGCAGCGCCGCGAAGGCGGACCGGTCACCGAACTCGACGCCGTAGGAGTTGACGTTCTGGCCGAGCAGGGTCACCTCGAGCGCGCCGTCGTCGACGAGCATCTGCACCTCGGCGAGGATGTCGCCGGGCCGGCGGTCGGCCTCCTTGCCGCGCAGCGACGGCACGATGCAGAAGGTGCAGGTGTTGTTGCACCCCACCGAGATGGACACCCAGCCGGAGTAGGCGGAATCGCGTCGCGCCGGCAGCGAGGACGGGAAGACCTCGAGCGCGTCCAGGATCTCCACCTGGGCCTCGGAGTTGTGCCGGGCGCGCTCCAGCAGCGTCGGCAGCGAGCCCACGTTGTGCGTGCCGAAGACGACGTCCACCCAGGGCGCGCGCCGGACGATCTCGCTGCGGTCCTTCTGCGCCAGGCAGCCGCCGACCGCGATCTGCATCCCCGGCCGCGCCGCCTTGACCGGCGCCAGGTGCCCGAGGTTGCCGTACAGCTTGTTGTCCGCGTTCTCCCGCACGGCGCAGGTGTTGAACACCACGACGTCCGCGTCGTCGCCCGCGCTGCGCTCGTAGCCCGCCTCCTCCAGCAGCCCGGCGAGCCGCTCGGAGTCGTGCACGTTCATCTGGCATCCGTAGGTGCGGATCACGTACGTGCGGCCGGCCGCGGCGGGGTCGGCCGGGCCGTGGAGCAGGGTCGGCACCGCGGAACTCACCCCGAAAGGGTACGTGCCGCACGGCCGTCGATCGGACCCCCGGCCGCCGTCCCCCGGCCCGGGCGGCACATAGCGCCGTTCGGACATCCCGGCACATCCCCCGCGTAAAGGTTCGGTGACGATGCCGGGATGGCACGCGGCATTCGGGGAGCGATTGTGACAGTCTTCGCACAATCGGTAGTCGGCGCGTGCCACCGCACGGTCGGTTCCATCCCTCGAGAGACCACCTTCTGGAGCGGCCCGTGACATCCCTCGATCCCGGCGACGCAGCATCCTCCGGATCGGTGTCCGGCACGCCGATGGTGTCGATGCGCGACGTGGAGAAGCACTTCGGCGCGCTGCACGTGCTGAAGAACATCCAGCTGCAGGTGCCTTCCGGGCAGGTGGTCATCGTGATCGGGCCGTCGGGTTCCGGGAAGTCGACGCTGTGCCGGACGATCAACCGGCTGGAGTCCATCGACTCCGGTGAGATCGCCATCGACGGCGTGCCGCTGCCGCTGGAGGGCAAGGCGCTGGCCCGGCTGCGGTCGGACGTCGGCATGGTGTTCCAGTCGTTCAACCTGTTCGCGCACAAGTCGATCCTGCAGAACGTCACGCTGGGCCCGATCAAGGTCCGCAAGATGGGCAAGCGGGATGCCGAGGAGCTGGGCGACTCGCTGCTGGAGCGGGTGGGCATCGCCGAGCAGCGGGACAAGCTGCCCGCCCAGCTCTCCGGCGGCCAGCAGCAGCGCGTGGCGATCGCCCGCGCGCTCGCGATGAAGCCCAAGGTGATGCTGTTCGACGAGCCGACCAGCGCGCTCGACCCGGAGATGGTCAACGAGGTGCTCGACGTGATGGTCGCGCTGGCCCGGGAGGGCATGACGATGCTGGTCGTCACCCACGAGATGGGTTTCGCGCGGAAGGCGGGCGACCGGGTGCTGTTCATGGCCGACGGCGCGATCGTCGAGGACTCGACGCCCGCCCAGTTCTTCACCAATCCGAAGAGCAACCGCGCCAAGGACTTCCTGTCCAAGATCCTCACGCACTGATCGTTCGACCGCGGGACCGCCCCGCGCACATCACGCCCACGAAAGGGACGAGGCCGATGAGATTCCGCAGGATTGCCACCACCGTAGGGGTGACCGCCGCGGCCGCACTGGTGCTGGCCGGTTGTGGAGGAAGCGGCTCGCCGGCCGCGTCGTCCGTGGCGAGCGCGGCGGAAAGCGCGGTGAGCGCCGCGAGCAGCGCGATATCCGAGGCGACGTCGGCCGCGGCTCCCGCCGTGTCCTCCGCGAGAAGCGAAGTCAGTTCGGTTGCCGCCGAGCTCAAGACCAACGTCTCCGAGGCGCTCGCGTCCGTCGCGGCCGGTTCCTCGCAGGTCGTCGACAACGCCGAGGCCGGCAAGGTCACGGTCGGCATCAAGTACGACCAGCCGGGCCTCGGCCTGAAGAACCCGGACGGCACCTACTCCGGGTTCGACGTCGAGGTCGCGAAGTACGTCGCCAACGCCCTGGGCGTCCCCGAGGGCGGCGTCACGTTCGTCGAGGCCAAGTCCGCCGAGCGCGAGGGCCTGATCGAGCGCGGCGAGGTCGACTTCATCGTCGCCACCTACTCGATCACCGACACCCGCAAGGAGAAGGTCAACTTCGCCGGCCCGTACTTCGTCGCGGCGCAGGACCTGCTCGTGAAGTCGGACAACACCGACATCACCGGACCCGAGGCCATGGCCGGCAAGATCCTGTGCTCGGTCACCGGCTCCACCTCCGCGCAGAAGGTGAAGGACACCTACGCGGCCGACGTGGCGCTCCAGGAGTACGGCACGTACAGCGAGTGCGTGGAGGCGCTGAAGTCCGGCGCGGTCGACGCGGTCACCACCGACAACGTCATCCTGGCCGGCTTCGCCGCCCAGTCCCCCGGCGAGCTCAAGGTCGTCGGCGAGGGCTTCTCGGTGGAGAACTACGGCATCGGCCTGAAGAAGGGCGACACCGGCGGCGAGGCGGCGCTCAACGCGGCGATCGGCGCCATGATCGCCGACGGTTCCTGGGAGCAGGCGCTGACCGACACGGTGGGGCCGTCCGGCTTCACCATCCCGGCGGCACCGACCCCCGGGGTCCTGGGCAAGTGAGCGATGGGCGGCCCTCGGGGATTTCCTCCCGGGGGCCGCTCCATCACCCGCAGTTCCGCTGTGCGCAGGCGTGAACCGGTCCTCGGTCGCCTGCTCGTCCGCCGCGACCGACGCCGGTCGTGCCAGCCCCACGCGGAAGGAGGAGTGGAGTGGACTTCAGCTTCCTGACCGACCCCCGCTACAACGTCCTCGGGGCGTTCTGGATGACCATCCAGCTGACCTTCTGGTCGGCGATCGGGTCCTTCGTCCTGGGCGTGATCCTGGTGGCGATGCGGGTCAGCCCGGTTCCCCTCATGCGCGGGTTCGCCGGCACTGTCGTCAACGTCATCCGCAACATTCCCCTGACGCTGATCATCATCATGATGTCGCAGGTCATCGCGAACCAGCTCGGCGTCCGGCTGGCCAGCCGCGAGGCGGGCGTGAACCCGCAGGCCTTCCTCGACTCGCAGAACTTCCGGCTCGCCGTGGTCGGCTTCATCGTCTACACGTCGACCTTCGTGTGCGAGGCCATCCGGTCGGGCATCAACACCGTGCCCCCGGGCCAGGCCGAGGCGGCCCGCGCCATCGGGCTGAAGTTCACCCAGGTCCTCGGCATCGTGATCCTGCCGCAGGCGATCCGGGCGGTGATCGCGCCCCTCGGGTCCGTGCTGATCGCGCTCACCAAGAACACCACCGTCGCGTCCGCCATCGGCGTCGCCGAGGCCGCGCTGCTGATGAACACCCTGATCGAGAACGAGGCCGACAAGTTCACCGCGGTGTTCATCGTGATCGCCGCCGGCTTCATCCTGCTGACCCTGCCGACCGGACTGCTCTTCGGGTCCCTGGCCAAGCGGCTGTCGGTGAAGCGATGAGCGACCGCGCCACCGCCGTCCTCTACGACATCCCCGGGCCGCGGGCCAAGGTCGTCAACCTCGTCGTCAGCATTCTCTTCGCGGTCCTTCTCGCCGCCGGGCTCTGGTGGATCATCTCGGTGCTCATCGAGAAGGACCAGCTCACCGCGGAGAAGTGGTCCCCGTTCCTGGAGGCCCAGAACTGGACCACCTACCTGCTGCCGGGCCTCTGGGCGACTCTCGAGGCGGCCGCTGTCAGCGTGATCATCGCGCTGCCGATCGGCGCCCTGCTCGGCATCGGCCGGCTGTCCGACCACGCCTGGATCCGCTGGCCGGTCGGCGTGGTCGTGGAGTTCTTCCGCGCGATCCCGGTCATCATCCTGATGCTGTTCGCGTTCGAGGTGTGGTTCGCGATCGTCGGCACGTCCAGCCCCTTCGCCGCCGTGGTGATCGGCCTGGTGCTGTACAACGGCTCGGTGCTCGCCGAGGTGGTGCGGGCCGGCATCCTGGCCGTGCCGAAGGGCCAGACAGAGGCCGCGCTGGCGATCGGCCTGCGCAAGTCGCAGATCATGGGCATCGTCCTGCTGCCGCAAGCGCTGACCTCGATGCTGCCCGCGGTGGTCAGCCAGCTGGTCGTGATCGTCAAGGA
Organism: uncultured Actinomycetota bacterium; assembly: GCA_963844455.1. Lineage (GTDB taxonomy): Bacteria > Actinomycetota > Actinomycetes > Mycobacteriales > Nakamurellaceae > Nakamurella. The sequence goes on along the minus strand of CAWJOH010000001.1, from coordinate 104,632 downwards.
CACCGCGCTCGGCGGCATCCTGGTCGGCTACGTCGAGCTGCGGCGCGCGGCGAACACCTCGGCCAGCAACTACGGCAACCTGCTGCCCACGTACTTCGTGGTCGCGGTCATCTACATCCTGATCAACCTCGCCCTCGGCTACCTGTCGACCTACCTGGAGCGCAAGCTCCGGATGCGCCGTGGCGGCGGGCGGGTCGTCCGCATCGACCCGGCGGCGCAGACCGATCTGATGTCCGCTCGCCAGCAGGTCGAGGTCCTGGACGTGCCGGGGGTGGACACCGCCGGCGGGTTCGGCGGCGCAGGCCGGCCCGGCTAGCCGGGACCCGACCACCGGCGCCCTCGCGCGGCGGCCACAGGGTCTCGGCCTCGGCAGGGATTGGCCCTCTCGTGTGCTGTTGACACGCGTGGCGCGGCGTCGATCCTCCCGCTCCGGTGTTGATCATGACGATATTCACGCTGGGCCCATCGTTCGGCCGGCTGGGGGCACCTCCCGCCCCGAAGGGGTGGGGGAGTCGCGTGAATATCGCCATGATCATTTGCAGAGCTGCCGTACTCGCGAACAGCAGCCCTAGCGGGCGATCTCGGTGGCCCGGGACTCCCGGATGACGGTGACGCGGACCTGGCCGGGGTAGGTCAGCTCCTCCTCGATCTGCTTGGCGACCTCCCGGGCGAGGACGTGCGCCTCGAGGTCGTCGACGACCTCGGGCTTCACCATCACCCGCAGTTCGCGACCCGCCTGCATGGCGAACACCTTCTCGACGCCCTTCTTCGCGCCGGCGATGGCCTCGATCTTCTCCAGCCGCTGCACGTAGGACTCGAGGGACTCGCGCCGGGCGCCCGGCCGGCCGCCGGAGCAGGCGTCCGCGGCCTGGGTGAGCACGGCCTCGACGGTGGTCGGCGGCACCTCGTCGTGGTGGGCCTCGATGCAGTGCACGACGGCTTCCGACTCGCCGTACTTGCGGGCCAGCTCGGCGCCGACGATGGCGTGCGAGCCCTGCGCCTCGTGGGTGAGGGCCTTGCCGATGTCGTGCAGGAAGGCGCCGCGATTCACGATCGTCGGGTCGATGCCCAGCTCCGTCGCCATGCCGCGCGCGATGTGCGCGGTCTCGACCACGTGGCCGAGGACGTTCTGCCCGTAGGAGGTCCGGTACTTCAGTCGCCCGACCAGGGTCACCAGCTCGGGGTGCAGGTCGGTGACCCGCACCGCGAGGAGCGCGTCCTCGGCGGCCCGCTGGCAGAGCACGTCGACCTCGTCGCGCGCGCGCTCGAACGCCTCCTCGATCCGGTGCGGATGGATCCGCCCGTCCTCGATCAGCATCTCCAGGGTGATGCGCCCGATCTCCCGCCGCACCGGATCGAAGCACGACAGCAGCACGGCCTCCGGGGTGTCGTCGATGATCACGTTGACGCCGGTCACGGTCTCGAACGCGCGGATGTTGCGGCCCTCGCGGCCGATGATCCGGCCCTTCACCTCGTCGGCCGGCAGATGCACCACGGCAACCACCGTCTGCGCGGTCTGGTCGGATGCGACGCGTTGGATCGCGTCGGCGACGATCGCCCTGGCCCGCTGCTTGGCGGAGGCCTGCGCCTCGGACTCCAGCCGGCGGATCATCATCGCCGCGTCGCGGCGCACCGACTCCTCCTGGGCGGCCAGCAGCTCGGCCCGGGCGGCCTCGGCGGTGAGTCCGGAGATGCGGGTGAGCTCGGCCTCGTGGGCGGCGGCGGCCTCGGCGAGCTCGCGCGCGCGCTCGTCCAGCGTGGACGCGCGGCCGGCCAGCTCCGCGGCGCGCGTCGCCAGGGCCTCCTCCTTGGCCTGCAGCGCCCGCTTCGTCTGCGCGAGCTCGTGCTCGTCGGCGCCGATCCGGCGCCGGTCGGCGACCAGCGCCTGCTGCTCGTCCGACAGCGCCTGGGTCGCCGCGCGCAGCTTCTGCTCGGCTGCCTGCAGCTCCTTGCGGTCCTCGGCGAGCGCGGCGGTGGCCTCGATGGTGATCCGGTTCCGCTCGGCGTCCAGCCCGGACAGCGCGTCGGCCGCCTGGGCGCGAGCGGACGCGATGGTCCGTTCCGCCTCGGCGCGGGCGTCCGACCTGATCTGCTCGGCCTCGGACCGGGAGCGGTTGCGCAGCTCGTCAGCGGCCTCGGCCGCGGTGCGGCGGACGGCGTCGGCGGCGTCCGCGGCAGCGGCCGCCTCGTGGCTCAGCAAGGCGAAGCGGCCGAGGTCCGGCTCCGGCTTCGCCTCGACCTCCTCCGGGGCCGGCCGCACGGCGTCCTGCAGGAGCCGGCGGATGGCCTCCTCGTCCATGGCCGGCGGGGGCGCCGGATGGCGGCGGGCCAGGATGACGACGGCGGCGAGGGCGACGAGCAACGCACCGATCAGCACGATGACGAGAGCGTCTGACATCGATCCCCTCCCTCGTCAGTGCCGGGTGGCGCCGCCCGCAGGCGGCGTTCACCTCGGCCAGGGGGGTCTCGAGCACACGCTGCGGCGGGGATGCCGACGTCGTGCCCGACGCGTGGAGCGCTGAGCACGTGCATCCCGGCATGGCCAGGCTGGTGCGGCGGACAACACCGCTATCGGCCGCGCAGCCGTCCGGTGCGCGTGTCGTGACACTCCTGTTATCCCCGAGGTTAAGGAGCCTCACAGTGCCGGTCAAGCCGACCCGCTCACCGCCCGGTCGCGGACCGACACCGTCCTCGACCTGCCGATAGGGCACCGGGCGGCCCGCCGCTCGTTCGGGTCATCGCAGGCGGCCGCGCGGACCTCGTGACGACATCGCGGGCGCGGGCGGCCGCTGCACCTACCGGGCACCCGTCGCTCGTCCGGGTCCGCGGCCGACCCGGCCGCTCGGCCGAGGGCGCCGACGCTCACAACGCTCACCGCGGCGGCGGCACCCCCCTCCTGCCGGCTGCGATCGGCGCGCCGGCCATCGTGCCGGACCGTGGCTCGCGGCCGCGCGGCGCGGGCGGGCCGCCGATGTCGCTGGGCCGCCGATGTCGCCTCGAACCGCGGGTTCAGCCGGCGGTCCGGCCGTCAAGCCGTCAGGCGTCCTCCTCGTCCCGGTAGTCGGTCAGCGCCGCGTCGACCACCGACACGGCGACGTCCGCCGAGTATCCGCGCCGCGCCAGCAACCCGACCAGCCGCCGACGCGCAGCGGGATATCCCGAGGCCATCGCGGCGTCGACCCGGCGCGCGATGAGTGCATGGGCGCGTCGGCGCTCCGCCTCGGAGTCGACCTGTGCCGCGGCGTTGCCGGCGATCTCGGCATCGACGCCCTTGCGCCGGAGCTCGGTGCGGAGTGCCGCCGCGCCGAGGCCACGATCGCGGTGCTTGGTCTCGACGAAGGCCGCCGCGTAGGCCTGATCGTCGATCAGCCCGACCTCCGTGAGCCGGTCGAGGACCCGGTCGGCGACGTCCCCGGGGATCCCCTTCCGTCGCAGCGCCTGGGCGAGCCCGGCCCGGGGACGGGCGGCGGTCGCGAGCAGCCGCAGGCAGATCGCCCGCGCGACCGTCTCCGGATCACCGGGATCGTCCTCCGGGTGCCCGCCGGCGAGCTGACCGGCCGGACCGCTCGACGGACGCGTCGGCCTCCCGGATCCGTCGCGGGCGGCCCGCGCCGGCCGGATGGCCGAGCGGTTCGACCCGTCGTCGTGTCCCGCGTCCGGAGCCGCCTTGGCGGGGGTCGTCGGGTCGACCGAGGCCATCCGGGCCGCCAGGTCGGCGATGCGCGCGGAGCGCTCCGCCTCCCGGCGAGCCCGTTCGGCCTCGCTGTCGTGATTCTCGGGCAGGTGCGGGGCGGCCACGATCAGAAGTCGACCGGTGCCGGCAGCGGCTCGTCGATGTCGATCCGGGCACCGACGCCCAGCTTCTCCTTGATCCGCTTGTCGAGCTCGTCGGAGACATCCGGGTTGTCGCGCAGGAAAGTGCGGACGTTCTCCTTGCCCTGACCGAGCTGCTCGCCCTCGTACGTGTACCAGGCGCCGGCCTTGCGGATCAGGCCCTGCTCGACGCCGACGTCGATCAGCGAGCCCTCGCGGGAGATGCCCTGCCCGTAGATGATGTCGAACTCCGCCTGCTTGAACGGCGGTGCGACCTTGTTCTTGACGACCTTGACGCGCGTCCGGTTGCCGATCACATCGGTGCCGTCCTTGAGCGCCTCGATCCGTCGGATGTCCATGCGGACGGACGCGTAGAACTTGAGGGCCTTGCCGCCGGTGGTGGTCTCCGGCGAACCGAACATGACGCCGATCTTCTCCCGAAGCTGATTGATGAAGATCATCGTCGTGTTGGTGTTGGACAGCGCGCCGGCGATCTTCCGCAGCGCCTGCGACATCAGCCGCGCCTGCAGACCGACATGGCTGTCGCCCATCTCGCCCTCGATCTCGGCGCGCGGCACCAGCGCCGCGACCGAGTCGATGACCACCAGGTCGATCGCGCCGGAGCGGATCAGCATGTCGGCGATCTCGAGCGCCTGCTCGCCGGTGTCCGGCTGGGAGACCAGCAGCGAGTCGGTGTCGACACCGAGCGCCTTGGCGTACTCCGGGTCCAGCGCGTGCTCGGCGTCGATGAACGCCGCGATGCCGCCGGCCGCCTGCACGCTGGCCACCGCGTGCAGCGTCACCGTCGTCTTACCCGACGACTCGGGGCCGTAGATCTCGATGATCCGGCCGCGCGGCAGGCCACCGATACCGAGCGCGACGTCGAGCGCGATCGAGCCGGTCGGGATGATCTCGATCGGTGCCCGCCCCTCGTCGCCCAGTCGCATGATCGAGCCCTTGCCGTACTGCTTCTCGATCTGTGCGAGGGCGATGCCGAGTGCCTTCTCGCGGTCGGGTGCCGTCATGACCCACCCCGTGCCTTTCTCGGTGTGTTTCCGCGGGTCGAACCCGTCGGGTCTGGTGTCCTGTGCTGTCGTAGCCGACCGTAGATCGAGTCACCGACAGCCGGTCGGACGCGCGCTCCGGCTGTGGACAACTCGAGCCGTGGGGACTACTCGGTGGGACCTGCCCACTCTAGCTGGACAAGTGTTCGATCCATGGGCCGGGCGCGGCGTGTCGAGGCATCGGATGGCGGGATGACCGCCCGCCGACACGTGACGCGCCGAGACGTCGGCGCGGAGCGGGGCGAGACCGTCCGGCGCGGGGATCGCGGGGCGCGTCGGGTCGGTCCGGACGTGCTCGGCGGGACTCCGGCCGAATGTCCCGCCACGGACGAGAACCGCTGCCGAGCAGCGGACCTCGCGATCAGTCCGGCAGGCCGTAGCGCAGACCGTCGGTGACGTCGAAGTCGTCGCACACCGCGGCCCAGACGAGCTTCGGGTCCTCGCCGTCCTCGAGCGCCTGGTCGGCCGTCCGACCGCCGAGGGCGGAGAACACGTGATCCTGCGCCACGGACGGGGCCCGCAGCGGCCCGAACTGGAGCTGCATGAGCCCGCGGAACTCGGTCAGTCGCACGGTGTCCGACAGTACCGATGGACCCCGACGCGCCCGCCCGGCGCAACGGACCGACGACCGCATCGGGACTCGGGGGCTCAGCGCCGGCGGCGCAGCAGCATGATCAGCACCACGATCGCCGCGATCAGCCCGGCGGCGATCACCACCTGGCCGATCGGGCTGGACAGGCCGGTCGGATCCATCCCGCCAGTCTGCCGCGCAGGCGGCCCGGCCGGGCACGAGAGCCGGGTGCGGGGCCGTGTCGACGCCGGGCACGGCCCGCCGACACACCTGTGCCGACGACGTCCGCACCAGGCCCGGGTCATCCGGACACGCCGCCGGGCGCCTGTGCGGACGACCCACCGTTGCGCGGACGACGGCGCCCACGCGCAGCATCCCTGCGGGACGACCCGAGCCGACGACCCCAGCGGGAACCCGAGCCGACAACCTGAGCGGACAACCCCGAGCGGACAACCGAGCAGACGACCCGAGCAGGACCCGAGCAGATGACAGTGCCCGCCCGGACGCACCGGGCGGTCGATGACCGGGCTCAGCCCTGCGTCAGCTCCCGCATGCCCGCGGCGAGCGCGCGCAGCTGCTCGGTGGACGCCTGCAGGTCCCGGGCCGACGCGGGACGGCCACTCACCGGGGCGCCCGGGCCCACGCCACCGGCGGCGGAGCCGGATGCGGAGGTGTTGCCGGTCATGCCCGACGAGCCCGACAGGGCGCGGGATGCGGAGACGGCCTCGGACGCCGCGGCAACCAGCTCGCCGTACCCGTCGACTCCGGCCACGATCTCCCGGCGCAGCTGGTCGGCGGTGGCGTCGAGCTCGCGGGCTGCCTCGGGCGGCGCGGATCGCCTGGCCCGCACGACGGCGCTCAGGCTGGCCGCGTCGGCGCGCAGCCGCGCCTCCACATCATCGGCGGAGCGCAGGATCTCGTCCCGCAGCGAGCGCACGCCGGCGTCGTCCACGACACCGATCATGCCGACCAGCTGGCGCAGCCCGTCGGAATAGCCGTCCAGGCGCTTGATCTCGGGCCGGATGGCGCCGGCGACCGCCGCCCGGGCCGGCTGCGGCGGCGGCAGCGAACGCACCGTGCGGGTGCGCGAACGGAGGTCGGAGACCGCCCGCACCAGCCCGAGAACGGTCCAGATCAGCACCGCGACGAGCCCGATCAGGATGACGATCGCCACCGTCGACGGCCCGTCGCCCACCATGTTCGCCGCCGTGGCCGCCGTCACCCCGCCGGTGACGACCGCACCCGCGGACCAGCCCTGCACCCGGCGCACCGCGGCCCGGCGGCGCCGCTCGGCGGCCAGCGCCGGATCGCGCCGGGTCCTGATCAGTTCGGCCGCGGTCGCGCTGACCTGGCCGACCAACTCGATGCCATGGCCGACCGCGTCGCCGGCCGGCGTCGGCCGCCCGTCGGGTCGGCCCATGTCAGCTCTGCTGATTCGGCAGCGGGGCGGCCTCCGCCTGCGGTGCGGCAACGTTGGACGGCGTTCCGGTGCCGGCCGACGCGTCGATCGAGCGCGGCTGCTGCGCGGAGAGCTCGGGGTGCATCTGCGCGCGCAGCTGCTCCAGTCGGGACGCGCCGGCCATGTCGAGCGTGGACTTCTGCACCTCGAGCATCCGGCCCTCGACCGAGCTGCTGTGCAGTTCGGCGGCGCCGAGCGCGTTCGCGTAGCGCGCCTCGATCTTCTCCCGGACCTCGTCCAGCGACGGGGTGTTGCCCGGCGCCTGCAGCTGGGACATCGACCGCAGGGACTCCGACACCTTCTCCTGCATCTTGGCCTGCTCCAGCTGGGAGAGCAGCTTGGTGCGCTCCGCCAGCTTGGTCTGCAGCTGCATCGCGTTGTTCTCGACGGCCTTCTTGGCCTGCTCGGCGGCCTGCAGGGCCTGATCGTGCATGCCCTTCAGGTCTTCCATCTGCTGCTCGGCCGCGACCAGCTGGGTGGCGAACGCCTGGGCGGTCTGCTCGTACTTCTCCGCCTCGACGGCATTGCCCTTCGCCCGCTTCTCGTCGGCCAGCACCAGCGCCTGGCGCGCCGACGACTGCAGCCGCTCGACATCGCCCATCTGCCGCGTCAGCTTCATCTCGAGCTGACGCTGATTGCCGATCACCGCGGCTGCCTGCTGCGACAGGGCCTGGTGCTGGCGCTGCGCGTCCTCGATGGCCTGCTGGATCTGCACCTTCGGATCGGCGTACTCGTCGACCTTGGAGGAGAACAGCGCCATCAAGTACTTCCAGGCTTTGGTGAACGGGTTCGCCATGTTCGGTCCTCTCGCATCCCCTTGCGGCAACCGACGGCGGCCGCTGGTTCTCCATCGTTGCAGGTGATCGATTCACCTTCCACCCGCCGCGGAAGTTGTGGGGCTACTTCGGGGTGATTTCCGGCATCCCCCGGACGCCGACCCCCGAGTCCGGTCGGGGAAGCACCGGAGGCGCGGCCCGACCGGGCAGCGACCCGAATGGCCGCCGGTTTCTGGCTACAGTGCGTGAGAACAATCTGGACGAGCGGCCCGCGCCGACTCCCCGAGCGTCGGGCGTGACCCGCCCGGAACGGGCGGCCGCCCGGATCACGCGGGCCATGACCGAGCGGGTGCGGAACGGCCCGGCGCGGCCCGGGCGGGATCGAGGAGGAAGCGGTGGCGCGGCATTCGTCGAGCGACGGCACCCGGCGGGGCGTCGCGGCCTGGCCGATCGTCACGGCCGTCGTCGTCGTCGTGCTGGCCGCCGCGGTCGTCGCCTATCTGTTCATCGTGAACAACGACGACGATCCGACCCAGGCTGACTGCTCCGCGCAGGCCGTGCTCGCGGTCGCCGCGGACACCGGATCGGTCGGCGCCGTCAAGGCCGCCGCCGCAGGCTTCGACGCCACCCTGCCCGTCGCGCGCTCCGCGTGCATCACGACGGACGTCACCGAGGTGCCCGGGCCGGCAGCCGCCCAGCTGCTCCAGGCCGGCTGGCAGCCACCCTCCGGCGCCGCGCCCGGGGTCTGGGTGGTGAACAACGAGAGCGATCTCGTCGGGCTCGAGGAGTCGGACTCGGCGCTGACCGCGGGCCGCGACAACGATCCGATGGCGAGCTCGCCGGTCGTGCTGGCCATGCGGGCGGACGACGTGCAGGCGGTCGCGGATCTCAGCTGGGCGGAACTCCCCGCCGCCGGCGGACCGGACGGCAGCGTCGTCCTGGCGGGCGACCGCCGGCTGATCATCGCCCTGCCGGACCCCCGCACGAACCGCGCGACCAGCTACGCGCTGCAGTCCGTGACCGCCGGCACCGGGAACGGCGCGTCCGCCGGCCAGCCGGTCACCGCCGCGGAGGTCGAGGCGGCCCGGGGAGCGCTGGCGAGCCTGGGTCCGGCGACGCCGGCCGAATCCCCCGCGACCACCGCGGCCGCCCTGGACGAGCTCGCCGGGGGCCAGGCCGCTTTCGCCGCCGTGCCGGTGGTGGCCAGCGACCTGCAGGCCTACAACGACTCGGCGGACGCCGGCTTCGAGTTGGTCGCCGTGCACCCCTCGGGTCCGACCGTCGGGGACGAGGTGTTCGTGGTGCCGCTGTCCGCCGAATGGGTCGACCCGACGACGAAGGAGGCCGGAGCGGCGTTCATCGCGTACCTGCGCGGCACCGCGGGGCAGGGCGATCTGACCAACGGCGGGTTGCTGGTGATCGGCGCCCCCGCCCCGTCGCAGGCGCCCACGACCGGCTCCGCGGGGTCGACGGGCGAGGTGCCGGCCGCCGACGCCGTCCTCTCCTCGGGCGGCGGGGCGGTCGATGCCGCCGCCGCCGCGGCGATCGGCCTCTGATCCCACTCGACCGACGCCGCTGAGCACCAGGGCGACGGGGCGTTGCGGAGGATCGACCGGGAACCGACCGGCATCCCGCCGCCGACGGCCGCGAGCCGGCGTCGCGCCCGTTCGCCGGGACCGGTGGTCGGGCCGGCGTCCGGCGCCGATGCGGACGCGCCCGGCGTTCCGGGGGTCGGCGGCAGGGGCACCGCGGATCAGGGCGCGAACGGCACCGGACGATCGGCGAGGCCGACGAGCGTGCCGACCAGCTGCGCCGGCGGATTGGCGGTGACGAAGCAGCCGACGCTCTGGGGCTCGTTGCCCACCATGGCGCCGTCCCGGCTGGCCGGGTCCAGCACCACCGTCAGCTTCCCGTCCGCCGTCGGGTCGTCCCGGCGCAGGATGCGCGCGACGATCGACTCGCACCCGCGCTGCAGGTCGGCGCGTTGGGCCCGGGACCGGTCGAGGACCCAGGCGGTCGCCAGCAGCTCGGCGGCGTGCGGGCCACCGCACGGCAGCACCCTGGCCAGCGTGTCGAGATCCGCTCCGTCCCAGCACATGCCGAACTCCGCGGGCGGAGAACCGGCCACGAACGCGCCCCGCAGCGACCCCGTGTAGGTGGAGTGCGCGACCGGCACCGCGACGCAGGCGTACCAGCTGCGCCCCGCTTTGGCCTCCGTCGGACCTGGCACGAGGCGGTGCGCGTCGAAGCCGACGGTGGGTGACCACCGCACCAGGTCGCTCGCCGGCGCGCCAGGAGCGACGACCCGCCGCCCCGTCATCTCCAGGCCGGCGTACTGCGCCGCCTCCCGGAAGCACGGCCCGCGCAGGCGGCGGCTCGTTCCGGGTTCCTCGTCCTCGGTGGTGCGCTGCGGCACCCACGCGACGACCTCGCCGCCGACGACCCCCGTGCACGGGCCGAGGACGACGTCGGTGATCGGGATCTCGACGGCCAGGCCGCCGGTGCCGCCCAGCGGCAGGGGGCTTTGCAGGCACTCGCCGACCTGTGGCGGTACGCCGAAGTCCATTCCGACGGGCACCCCGGCTACCCGCCGGCCGGACAGCGCGACCGGGACCGCCGTCGCTCCGACGAGCACGAGGACCAGCACGAGCATCCCGGCCAGCCGACGGTCCACCCCGCCACCGTAATCCGCATGGGGCACGGCCGGGGCTGCGCCGAATCGGTCGCCCGGCAGGCTCCGTCAGGCGAAGCCGAGGGTGCGGTCCCCCAGGCCGACCGCCGTGCCGACGATCTCCCGGCCGTTGGTCCCGATGACGTAGCACACGACCTCGGGCGGGAAGTCCCGGTGGGCCATCTGCCTGTCGAGATCCTGCGGGTGCATGCGGATCTCGACGTCGCCGTGGGCCGTCGCGTCGGTCCGGCGCATCACCCGCCCGGCGATCGCGCGGCAGGACGCCTCGGCGGCGGTGGAGGTCAGCGCGGTGCCGACCGGACGACCGACCGCGATCAGCTCGGCGCGATGCGGACCGGAACATGGCACGGACTTGAGCGCCGCGCTGACCACCGCGCCCTCCCAGCACGAGCCGAACCCGTCCGGCAGCCGGCCGCCGCGGAACGCGTCCTGCACCGTGCCCGTGTATTTCGCGCCGTACGCCGGAGTCACCACGCAGGCCAGCCACACCCGGCCCCCGGCCTGCGCCCGCGGATCCGGCACCACCCAGCGGTACCTCGCGTTCGACGACAGGGTCCAGTCGATCCCGGATCCCGCCGACTGGTTCTCGACCACGTCGATCCCGGTCGCCCGCCGGGCCGCCTGGGTGCAGTCGTCCGACAGGTCGCTGGCGACCTTGAGCCGATCGTCGAGATCGCCCCTGGCGCGGCCGATCATCACCACCTCGCCGCTGATCCGGCCGCCGCAGGGGCCGAAGGGTGTGGTCACCTCGTCGCCGGGGCTGACCGTGCGCTCGTCGTAATCCCCGCTCGTCGGCTCCGGGATGTCGGCGGCGATGCACTGCCCCACGACCGGCTGTGGCGGCAGCGGCGCGGGGTAACCCTGGCCGGCGACGAGCGCGCCGGCGGGCGCGGCCGCGGCGGCGGCGACCGACAGGCCCACCACCATCGCACCGAGGAGCCGCCGGTTCATATTCCCACGGTAGCCGCTCGAAACCCCGTCCGGACGGCGGAAAGCCGTTTCCGAGCGACGTCGAACAGCCCGGTGACCTGCGACGATCCCGACCCGGCGCAGCCCGTCGGACGCCTGACCCGGGGCCGGGTGGGTGCCCGCGGATCGGGACTCAGCATGGCGGCCGGGCGCCTCGGCCACGAGGCCGTCCGAGGGGCGGCGGAACCGTGCCACCGATGGACTCAGCGGCGCTCCGCCACCGCCGGGGCAGCCCTAGGCGTAGGCCTCGGGTGCCGGACACGAGCACATCAGGTTCCGGTCGCCGTAGGCGCCGTCGACCCGGCCCACCGGCGGGAAGTACTTGTGCGCGGCCGAGACCCCGGGCGGGAAGACGGCTTCCGCGCGGGTGTACGGGTGGTCCCAGTCGCCCGCGAGCGCCGCCGCGGTGTGCGGGGCGCCGCGCAGGGGGTTGTCGTCCGCCGGCCAATCGCCCGCGGCCACCCGGTCGATCTCGCCACGGATCGCGATCATGGCATCGCAGAAGCGGTCGATCTCGGCGAGGTCCTCGCTCTCGGTCGGCTCCACCATCAGCGTTCCGGCAACCGGGAAGGACATCGTCGGCGCGTGAAAACCATAGTCCGCCAACCGTTTTGCCACGTCGTCCACGGAGACGCCGGTCGCGGCGGTGAGTGGGCGGAGGTCCAGGATGCACTCGTGCGCGACGAACCCGTCGCGCCCCGCGTACAGCACCGGATAGTGCTCGTCCAGCCGCTGCGCCACGTAGTTCGCCGAGGCGATCGCGGTGAGCGTGGCCCGGCGCAGCCCGGAACCGCCCATCAGCCGGATGTATGCCCAGCTGATCGGCAGGATCGAGGCGGATCCCCACGGGGCGGCGGCGATCGCCCCGATGCCGGTGTCCGGCCCGGCGCCGGGCACCAGCGGGTGGTTCGGCAGGAACGGCGCGAGGTGCTCGGCGACCGCGACCGGCCCCACCCCAGGGCCGCCGCCGCCGTGCGGGATGCAGAACGTCTTGTGCAGGTTCAGGTGGGACACGTCGCCGCCGAAGAGCCCCGGCCGGGCGACCCCCACCAGCGCGTTCAGGTTCGCGCCGTCCACGTAGACCTGGCCGCCGGCCGCATGCACCAGCGTCGGACAGCTCGCTGATGCTGTCCTCGAACACCCCGTGGGTGGACGGGTAGGTCACCATGATCGCGGCCAGGCGGCCGCCGTGCTTGTCGATCTTGGCGCGCAGGTCCGCCATGTCGATGTTGCCGTCCGTGTCGGTCGCCGACCACGACGACCTTCATGCCCGCCATCACCGCGCTCGCCGCGTTGGTGCCGTGCGCGCTCGCCGGGATCAGGCAGACGACGCGCTCCTCGTCGCCGCGCGACCGGTGGTACGCGCGGATGGCCAGCAGCCCGGCGAGCTCGCCCTGCGAGCCGGCGTTCGGCTGCAGGGAAACCGCGGCGTACCCGGTGATCTCGCAGAGCCATGCGGACAGCTGATCGATCAGCTCGAGCAGCCCCTCGGCGTCCTCGACGGGCGCGAACGGGTGCAGCCCGGCGAACTCCGGCCAGGTGACGGCCTCCATCTCGGCGGTCGCGTTGAGCTTCATCGTGCACGAGCCGAGCGGGATCATCGTGCGGTCGAGCGCGAGGTCCATGTCCGAGAGCCGGCGCAGGTAGCGCAGCATGGCGGTCTCGCTGCGGTGCGCGTGGAACACCGGGTGCGTCAGGTAGTCCGACGTCCGGACCAGCGCGGCAGGCAGGTCGAACCGGGGGGTCGGCGCCGCACCGCCCGCACCGAACGCGTCGAGCACGTCGTCGATGTCGTCCGCGGTCGTCGCCTCGGAGACGCTGACCTGCACCGCGTCGTCGCCGTCGGCCCACAGGTTGACGCCGCGCTCCCTGGCGGCCGCCACGATGGCCCCCGCCCGGCCCGGCGCGAGCACCCGGACGGTGTCGAAGAACGCGTCGCTCGCGATCGGATGTCCCGCCGAGCGCAGGGCGTCGGCGAGCCCCACGGCCCCGCCGTGCACCCGCTCGGCGATCCGCCGCAGCCCGTCGGGTCCGTGGTAGACCGCGTACATCGAGGCCATCACGGCCAGCAGCACCTGCGCCGTGCAGATGTTGGACGTCGCCTTCTCCCGGCGGATGTGCTGCTCGCGGGTCTGCAGCGCGAGCCGGAAGGCGGTCGTGCCGTGCGAGTCGTGCGAGACGCCGACGAGCCGGCCGGGCAGCTGACGCTGCAGCTCGGACCGCACCGCGATGAAGCCGGCGTGCGGGCCGCCGAAGCCGAGCGGCACCCCGAACCGCTGGGACGAGCCGACCGCCACGTCCGCGCCGATCTCGCCCGGCGGGCGCAGCAGGGTCAGTGCCAGCAGATCCGTCGCGACCGCGACCTTCGCCTGGCGCTCGTGCGCGGCGGCGATCACGCCCGAGAAGTCGCGCAGCGCGCCGGACGAGCCCGGGTAGGACAGCAGCACCCCGAAACAGTCGCCCGGCGGCAGCGCGGCGACGCCGGCGGCGACGCCCGAGCCCGCGGCACCGTCGGTACCGCCCGTACCACCGGGACCGCCGGAATCCTCCGGATGTGCGGACAGGTCAGCGACGTGGATCTCGATGCCGATCGGCTCCGCCCGGGTCCGCAGCACCGCGAGGGTCTGCGGGAGCGTGTCCGCGTCGACCACGAACCGGTTGGACGTGGACTTCGCCGTCCGCCGGATCAGCGTCATCGCCTCCGCGGCCGCCGTGCCCTCGTCGAGCATCGACGCGTTCGCGATGTCCAGCCCGGTCAGGTCGGCGACCGCGGTCTGGAAGTTCAGCAACGCCTCGAGCCGGCCCTGCGAGATCTCCGGCTGATACGGCGTGTACGCGGTGTACCAGGCCGGGTTCTCCAGCACGTTCCGCTTGATCACGCCGGGCGTGATCGTCTCGTGGTATCCGAGTCCGATCATCTGCACCATCGGCCGGTTCCGGGCGGCGAACGCGCGCAGCTCGGCGAGCGCCGCGACCTCGGAGGCGGGATCCGGGAGCGCCAGCGCCCCGCCCGACCGGATGGCCTCGGGCACGACCGCCTTCTCCACCGCGTCCAGGTCGGGCTGGCCGAGGCGGCCGAGGATCGTGGCGAGTCCCGGTCGGTCCGGCCCGATGTGCCGGTCGGCGAACGACGCCGACGGCCGGGCGACGGGGTGGCCGGTGTTCGGAGAATTCAACGTCGTCACCTTCCGACGGGGCAGCGGGGACCGCCTCCCCCTCTGTCGCCCCTCGGGACTCCAGAGGTGTCTGGTCCTCCGCGGTTCGCTGGCCTGAGAGATTGGCGGGGAGGCTTGCTCCTTCGGCGGTCCGGCAAACGTGCCGGGCACTCTCCCGCGGAGGGTCGGTGACGTCCCGAGGCTACCAGCCGGCGCCGCGCCGGACGGGTCGCGTCCGGGCCGCCCGACGGCGGATCGTCCCGGGCTGACGTCTTGTTGACGCCACCGTGACGCCATACGATGACGCCATGCACGAGCTGGAACTGCGCATCTCCGATCTGGACCGTGAGCGCGCCGCCGCCGTCCTCCACCAGGCCGTCAGCGAGGGGCGGTTGACCTGGCCCGAACACGAGCAGCGACTCTCGGGCGTGTACGCCGCACGCACCGGCGCGGACCTCGCGCCGTGGCTCGTCGATCTGCCCGGCGCCCCGCGGTTCGCCGCATCCCGCCCGAGCGCGGCTCGACCCCTGCAGGTCACGCTGAGCAAGGTGCGGCGGCGGCCGACCCCGGACGCCGGGATCCAGCAGGTCGACGTCGTGCTCGGGGCGGCGGTTCTCGACCTGCGCGACCTGCCACCCGGCTCGTTCCTCGACATCGTGGCGAACTCCACGCTCGGCAAGGTGGAGGTCTACGTCACCGCGGACACCACCCTGATCGACGAGGGCACGGCGTGGCTGGGCAAGCGGTCCACGGTGGATCACCGCCGGCGTGGCACGGGCCGCGGCGCCCGCGCCGGCGCGCCCGTCGTGCGGCTCAGCGGGCACAGCCTGCTCGGGCACGTGCGGGTCACGGTCGTCTGACCGGCCGGCGCCTCGCCGTGCCGGGCCTGTCCGGGAGCGGGGCGGCCGGTCAGCGGGCCGCGAGCATCAGCCGATGCACGCCGTGCGCGTCCGGGTCGACGCGGACCCGCACCCCCGCCTGCCGGCCCGCCAGGATCGCGGCGCCGACGGCGCCGACCAGGCACGCGGCGCCGGACAGGACCAGCGCGAGGGGCGCGCCCCACGCGTCGGTGATGGCGCCGACGATCACCGAGCCGACCGGCGTGCCGCCGATGAATACCAGCATGTACAGGCTCATCACCCGGCCGCGGATCTCCGGCGGGCTGGCCAGCTGCGCCGTGGAGTTGCCGAGCGTGTTGAAGGTGACCGACACGAAGCCCACGGCGACGAGCACGACGACGAACGCCCAGAGCCACGGGCTGACCAGCCCGAGCAGGATGAGCGCGGCGCCCACCCCGCCGGCGCCGAGGAACAGCACGATCAGCCGGCCGGACCCGCGGCGGGCGGCGACCAGCGCGCCGGCCACCGAGCCGACCGCCATCGCCGTGTTGAGCCAGCCGAACAGGCTCGCGCTGCCGTCGGTGTCCTTGGCGTAGGCGGACAGGATGATCGCGAAGTTGTAGCCGAAGGTGCCCACGAAGAAGACCAGCACGACGGTCCACAGCAGGGTCGGGTTCCGGCGCACGAACCGCAGCCCCTCGCGGAGCTGTCCGCGCCCGCGCGGCGCGAGCGGCAGCCGTTCGAGGTCGCGCACCCGCATCATCAGGAGCGCGGCGATCACCGCGACGAAGCTGAGCGCGTTGAGCGCGAACGCCCAGCCGATCCCGACGAGCGTGATCAGCACGCCGGCCACCGCTGGGCCGACCATCCTGGCCATCTGGAAGTTGCCGGAGTTGAGGGCGACCGCATTGCGGACCAGGTGCGTGGGGACGAGCTCGTTGACGAAGGTCTGCCGGGCGGGGTTGTCGAAGACCGTGGCGAAGCCGAGGCCGAGGGCGATCAGGTAGACCTGCCAGACCTGCACCAGGCCGGTGAGCGTCAGCACCGTGAGCGCGACGGCCAGCAGCCCCATCGACACCTGGGTGACGAGCAGCACGCGGCGCTTCGGGAAGCGGTCGGCGATCAGGCCGCCCCAGAGACCGAAGAAGAGCATCGGCAGGAACTGCAGGGCCGTGGTGATGCCGACGGCGAGCGGCGAGTTCGTGATGGCCAGGACGAGCCAGTCCTGGGCGATCCGCTGCATCCAGGTGCCGGTGTTGGACACGATCTGGCCGAGGAAGAACAGCCGGTAGTTGCGGATCCGCAGGGCCGCGAAGGTGGCGCTGCGGGTCCCGTCGGGGAGGGGTTCGACCGGTTCGGCGCCCGCGATCGGCGCCGCCGTCTCGACCGGCCCGACCGTCTCGACCGGCTCGTCCGGCGCGTCCGGCTCGACGGGGTCGCCGGCGTCGCGGACGGCGTGCGCGGCCGCCGGCTCGGCGCGCTCCGGGCGTGCCGGGACGCGCGTCGCGACCGTCCGATCCCGGGCCTCGGGTCCGTGCTGGCGCGCCGCCGGGGCGGGCGCGTGGCCGCTCCTGGTCCGGTCCGGTGCGGGCCGCGCGGCGCGGCGGTGCAGGGTCAGGTTCACGGCACCGCCGCCAGGCGGCGCAGCGCCTCGGTCGCCTGCGCGATCGCGGCGCGGTCGGCGTCGTCGAGCTGGTCGAGCCGCTCGAGCAGCCACTGGGTGCGCAGCTCGCGGGACGCCTCGATGTAGTCGCGGGCGTTGCCGGTGAGGGAGACCAGCAGCTGCCGGCCGTCGGTGGGATGCGGGTCGCGGCGGACGAGGTCGCGCTGCTCCAGGATCTCGATCACGCGGGTCATCGACGGCGGCCGCACGTACTCGGCCTTCGCCAGCTGACCGGGGGTCATCGGGCCGCACCGCTGCAGGTGCCCGAGCACCGCGGTCTCCGTGGACGAGAGCCCGTCGGTGGCCACCTCGCGGCGCAGCCGCCGGGCGAGCACGAGCACCGCGGCACGCAGGTTCGCGACCTCGTCGTGCACGCCGTCGTCGACCGTAGCCGTGGTGGTCTGCTGCTGCCGCAGCGCTGCCGGTGCCATCCCGTTAGGTTACCTCATTAGGTGACCTAACGAGAGCGATGCTCGACATGAGGCTCATCACCCGGCCGCGGGCGCGAGGCGACGCCGTCGAAAGCGGGAACCGGCTGCGGAACTCAGCCGGCGGTGCGCGCCTGGCGGCGCTGCGCCAGCTCGTCCTGGGCCACGGGCACGACGCGATCGCCCTCGACCCGCTCGATCGGGAAGTCGGCGAGCGTGCCGGTCACCTCGCGCATGGTCCCGCCGACCGCGATGCCGAAGACGCCCTGGCCGCCCTGCAGCAGGTCGACGATCTCCTCGGGCGAGGTGCACTCGTACACCGTGGTGCCGTCCGAGAACAGCGTCACGCCCGCGAGGTCGTCGACGCCGCGGGCCCTGAGATGCTCGACCGCGACCCGGATGTTCTGCAGCGAGACCCCGGTGTCCAGCAGTCGCTTGACCACCTTGAGCACCAGGATGTCCTTGAACGAGTAGAGCCGCTGGCTGCCGGAGCCGCTCGCTCCGCGCACGCTCGGCACGACGAGCCCGGTCCGCGCCCAGTAGTCGAGCTGGCGGTAGGTGATGCCGGCGGCGGTGCAGGCGGTGGGTCCGCGGTAGCCCGCGTACTCGTCCGGGACGGCGGAGTTCGGGAAGAGCGCTCCCTGCTGCTCGGGCATCTCGCCGCCTTCCTCCCGGTCCACGCCTGCGCACGCTGTCTCACCTGGACCCGACCGCCGGCCCGACGACCGCGGAAGCGGCGCGTCGACCGCGTGCTCCCGGGGTCGCCGGCCGAATCACATCCACGTGACTTCGTCAGACGGTAGGCCGACCCCACAGCCGGGTCAACGTTCACCGGCGGCGTGTCTCAAGCTGAACGTGAGGGTGAGTTCCGGAGGCACGATGCGCGCGCCGCTGCCGCACCAGCCGTGGTGCCGAGGGCGAGCGCCGTGATCAGGGCTTCTGCTCGCCGCCGAAGTCCTCGGGCGACACGGTGTCGAGGAACTCGCGGAAGCGCTCGACCTCGTCGTCGGCGTCGCCGACGTCCTCAGCGTCCTCCGGGATCTCGTCGGCGTCGTCCTCGGGGATCACGATGCCGGCCTCGGCGAGCACCGCCTCGTCGACGTAGACCGGAATCTCGACGCGCACGGCGAGGGCGATCGCGTCGGAGGGGCGGGCGGAGACCGTGGTGCCGTCGTCGAAGGCCAGCTCGCCGAAGAAGGTGCCCTCGCGGAAGTCGACGACGCGGACCTGGGTGACGGATCGGCCGAGCGCGGTGATGACGTGGCCGAGCAGGTCGTGGGTGAGCGGGCGGGCCGGCCGGACGCCCTGCTGGTGCATCGCGATGGCCGTCGCCTCGGCACTGCCGATGAGGATGGGCAGGCTGCGCGGACCGTCGACCTCCGTCAGCATCAGAATCGGCTGCTGGGTAGGCATCTCGACCCTCACGCCGACGATCCGCATCTCGATCATCTCGGTGTGCCTTTCTGCTCCATCAGAAACGCTACACGTCGCGACCACGCGCGGACGGGTGCACTCTCGGCGTGCTGCGGCGGGTGTTCGGTCGCCGCAGCGGGGGGTGGGGAAACCGGCGAATACGACAGCGCGGGGTTGGGGGCCCGGGCGCGGGATCGCGATCAGCGGCCCAGTTCCCGCCGGAGCCCGGTCCTGACCAGCTGGGTGTGCAGCCGCAGGATGGTGGCCGCCAGCTGGGCGGCCTGGGCGCCCGCGCGCTCCTTGGCGTCCGGGTCGCGCTGGCGGGCCTGGGCGGAGACCAGCTGCGACACCAGCGTGGACTCGCGGTCGGCGGCCGTGCGGAACGACCGCAGGTGGCGCGGTTCCAGGCCGACGGCCAGCAGCTCGGCGGCCGTGCCGGCGACCTGCACCGCGTCGGCGTCGAAGAAGCCGCCCGGCCCCGCCGCGACGAGCCCGAACTGCTCGAGCTCGGTCAGCGACGTGGCCGTCAGCCCGGACTCGGCGAGCAGCTCGGCGCGGGTCATCCGCACCTCGGCGGTGGCCGCGAAGTCCTGCGGCGACGGCCCGTCGGCGAGCATCAGCGAGCGCGGCAGCCGGGGCGCCGGGGTGGCCGGCTCGAGCCCGCGGTCGATCGCGTTCAGCTGGTCCTTGATCACCTTGAGCGGCAGGAAGTGGTCCCGCTGCGCGGCCAGCACGTAACGCAGCCGCTCCACGTCCGACGAGGAGAACTGGCGGTAGCGCGATGCCGTTCGCTGCGGGTTGACGAGGCCCTCGGACTCCAGGAATCGGATCTTGGAGATCGTGACGTCCGGGAACTCGGGCT
Organism: uncultured Actinomycetota bacterium; assembly: GCA_963844455.1. Classification (GTDB taxonomy): domain Bacteria; phylum Actinomycetota; class Actinomycetes; order Mycobacteriales; family Nakamurellaceae; genus Nakamurella. Next base: position 84,928 of record CAWJOH010000001.1, on the reverse strand, counting down.
TGAGCCGGTCGAGGACCGCCCCGATGCTGAGCGATGGCACCTCGCGGGAGGGGCCGTCGTTCTCCGCCAGGCCCGCCGTGGTCATGGCCCGGTGTCGCCCTGGCCCTGGTCACCGGACAGGAACACCAGGCGGAACTTGCCGATCTGCACCTCGTCGCCGTTCGACAGCGCCGACACCTCGATCGGTTCGCGGTTGACGTAGGTGCCGTTCAGCGACCCGATGTCGGCGACCTCGTAGCCCTCGCCCACGCGGCGGAACTCCGCGTGCCGGCGGGAGACGGTCACGTCGTCCAGGAAGATGTCGCTCTCCGGATGCCGCCCGGCAGTCACCTTGTCCTGGTCGAGCTGGAACCGCGAGCCGGCGTTCGGCCCGCGCTTGACCACCAGCAGCGCGCTTCCCCCGGCCAGCGCCTCGATGCCGCCGATGACATCCTCGCCGGCCGCCGGGGTGTCGGTGCTCTCCTGAGGGAAGAGCCCACCGGCAAAGATCGAGGTGGAGTCCGACGCCGCAGATTCGCGGTCACTCTGAGTCACCTAGTGCTCCTTTATCTGCCCGTGCACGCCATGCCGGTCCTGACCTGCGCGGTACCCGTTCCCCGCGCGGCCGAACCGTTCGCGCCCGACCGGCGCAGCGACCATCGGCACCACGGATCGGTGCAGACGACCGTACCGTGCCGGGGCGGCGGCGCACACCGCAGACCCGCGCCCGGCGGGTCAGCCCTCGCCGATCGTCTCGGCGTAGCCCGCGGCGTCGAGCAGCTCGTCGAGCTGTGCCGGGTCGGCCAGCTCGACCTCGAGCATCCAGCCGTCGCCGTACGGGTCGCTGTTCACCAGCTCGGGGGCGGAATCCAGGGCGTCGTTGCGGCTGAGGACGGTCCCGCTGACCGGCGCGAAGATGTCCGACACGGACTTGGTCGACTCGACCTCGCCGATCGACTCGCCGGGCTCGATGGTCGTGCCGGGCTCGGGCATCTGGACGAACACGATGTCGCCCAAGGAGTTCTGCGCGTAGTCGGTGATGCCGATCCGCACCACGGGCGTGTCCGGGCTGATCGCCGCCGTCGCAGCGGCGTCGAGCGGGCGGATCCATTCGTGGTCCGAGCTGTAGCGCAGGTCCTCAGGGATCACGGTGCTGGCCCTTCCGATCGGTCGTGGAGACGTGGGCGGTGGCGGCGGTCCCGGGGAGCCCATCGAGCACGGGGCTGTCACTGGGCCGGCACCCGGGTAAGACGGCGGCTGTGCCGCCCGGGTCCGGGACGGCGTGCTCGGATTCTCCCGGCAATGCGGCTCCGCCGACACCCCGGACACGCCCCCGGCCGGAACTCGTCCGCGGCCGGCTCAGCCGGCCGGCTTGGCGAACTCGTTGTCCGGCAGCGGGCGCAGCGCGTCGATGGTCATGGTGTCCGCCTGCTCGACGTCCATGGTGCCGCCGGCCCGGCGCACCGTGTCGAAGACGCCGCCCGCGATCGCCAGCGCGGCCGCCAGCGTGGGTGGGTCGCCGATGGCCTCCACGACGTACGGCGCGGACAGCGCGGTGCCGTCCAACGTCACCGCGCCGGACGTCCCGGTGAACGCCGAGTCGACGCCGATCCGGACGTCGTTCACGGCGAACGCCTCCGCGCCGGCGTTGCGCAGCTCCTGGATCGCGTCGAGCAGCACCTCGGGCGGCACCCGGCGGTCCGGATCTGCGATCACCACCCGCACCCCGGGCCCGGCCGCGGCCACGGTTCCGGTCAGGATGCCCAGCGCCTCCGCGCGCCGCTGCGCCTCGGCCAGCGCCTCCTCGGCGGACGCCCCGCTGCTCCGCAGCCGCCCGAGGGTGTCCTGCAGCTCGGCGATCTGGCCGTTCAGGTCGTCCTCGCGCCGCTGCAGGCCGTCCAGGATCTGCACGAGGTCGTCCGGCCTGGCGGTCTCCAGCGTGTCGCCGGACGCCGTGCGCTGCACCTGCAGCACGAGCGCGAAGCCGAGCAGGGCGCAGAGCACGCCGACGAGGATCCCGATCGCCACTCGCGACGCGCGGGAGCGCGAGCCGCTCGCGGGCGCCGGTGGGGTCGACGGCACGTCCGCCGCGGGCCCGTCCGGCGGCGCATCCCCGGCCCGATCGGGGGTGAGGCCCGGGTCCGTCATGCCTTGAACACGTGGCGCCGGATCGCCGCGGCGTTACCGAAGATCCGGATGCCGAGCACCACCACGACGGCGGTGGACAGCTGGGCACCGACGCCGAGCTGGTCGCCCAGGAAGACGATGAACGCGGCGACCAGCACGTTCGCGATGAACGAGATGACGAAGACCTTGGCGTCGAAGATGTCGTCCAGCCGCGCGCGCAGCCCGCCGAAGACGGCGTCGAGCGCGGCGACCACCGCGATCGGCAGGTAGGGCGCGACCCAGTCGGGGATGGTCGGCTGCAGGAAGAGCCCGACGACCACGCCGGCGATGAGCGCTAACAGTGCGTACACGGTGCTGGTGATCTCCTCGATTCGAGAGCCGGCCGACGCCGGCCGGTGTCGGGCGGCGGTCAGCCGCCGGTGGGTTCGGCGTAGCGCAGCTCGGAGTTCCCGGTGCCGGCCGGCAGCGACAGCGATGGTTCAGGGCCGACCTCGAACCGCACGCCGTACAGCTGCTCGAACGAGGAGAACCGGCCGAAGCCGGCGCCGCGGATCAGCGCGACCTGCATGGCGGACGGTTCGCCCACGGCGTCGATCTCGATCGGCCAGGACACCGGCCGGTTGTCGATCAGGATCGAGCCGCCCGCCTGCCGGATGGCGCTGGTCGGCCGCAGCCGGACGCCGCCGATGGCCACCGCCTCCGCGCCGGACGCCCACAGGTCGTTGACGAGCAGCTGGATGTCCCGGTCGAAGATCGTGCCCGATGCCGCCCCGCCGGCCGCCGCCGCGTCGGCGGCCTGGTCGATCACCACCCGCAGGCCGGGCCCGGTGACGGCGGTCAGGCCCCCGGCGCTCTCCAGCTCGGCGACCGTCTGCAGCGGGTCCGCGACGCCGAGCCGGGACTGGGTCGCCCTGAGCTCCTCGGCCAGCGCGGACGCGGACGCGGCGAGCTCGTCCTGATGTGCCTGCGCGGCCTCGACGTCCTCGAGCAGGCCGGAGCGGGCCTGCTCCTGCCGGGGCTCGTCGCGCACCGTGGTGCCCGCCGCGATGCCGAACAGGAGGCCGGCGACCGCCAGGGTCGCGGCGACGGCGGCCACTCCCAGGCCGCGGCGGCCGCGGGGTGCGGGCGCCTCCGCCTGCTCCACCGCCGAGGCCGCCGCCCGCTCGCGGGCGGCGCGGCGCGCGGCGGCCTCCGCGTAGCCGGGATCGATCAGGTCGCGGCCGACCGATTCGAGCAGCCCGGCGAACCTCCCGGTGTCAGCCACCCGCGACGCTCCGGGCGGTCGGTCGCCTGTCCTTGTCGACCAGCGGGCAGTTCCGCACGATCCAGCGGATCTGCCAGGCATAGATGAGCCCGGCGGCCAGGTAGAGCACCACCCCCCAGGCGATGAACGCGTAGGCGATCGGCAGGGCGACCAGGTGGAGCCAGTCCGACAGCTGGGCGAGCAGCAGCATCGGCAGCCCGTAGAGCAACACGAACGTCGCGGCCTTGCCCAGGTAGTGCACGGGCAGCGCGGCGTAGCCGTACCGCCGGGTGACGAGCACGCTGAGCGCGAGCAGCACGTCGCGGCCGATGATCAACGCGGCCACCCACCACGGGATGAAGCCGCGGATCACGAAGCCGACCAGGGCGGCGAGGATGTAGAGCCGGTCCGCCGCTGGGTCGAGCAGCTCGCCGAGCCGGCTGTACTGGTCGAGCAGCCGCGCCAGCTTGCCGTCGGCCCAGTCGGTGATGGCGCTGACCGCGAGCACCACGAGCGCCCAGCCGTCCGCCTGCGGGCCGAGCAGCAGCCAGAGGAACAGCGGGATGCCCAGCAGCCGCAGGAACGACAGGAGATTCGGGATCGTCCAGATCCGGTACGGATGGGGCGCATCGCCGGTGCCGGCCGCCGGTGCGCGCGGCGCGCCCGGCGGACCGTCGGCGGGCGCCGCCAGCCCGTCCGACTGCGGCCCCGCGGCGCCGGCAGGCTCGGTCATCAAGCCTCCTCGCGCCCATGATCTCGGTCCGTCGTCCGTCGCCTCCGGGCGGCACACCCGGCTCCCCCGGCGCGGGAGAGTCTAGTCAGGCGCGGGGCGCTCACCGTCTGGCCGCAGCTGCAGCAGCAGGTACGCCGCGAGGGTCGCCCCGTCGACGATGGTGCCGTCGGCGATCATCGCGACGAAGTCCGCCTCGGGCACGAAGCGCATCTCCATGTCGGCCTCGCTCTGCTCGCGGTCGTGCCCGCCGGCGGTCAGCCCCGTGGCGTGGAACACGTCGAAGCCCTGCGAGCAGAACCCGGGCGCGTGGTGCAGGTGTCCGAGGTGCCGCCACCGGTCCGCCGTCAGCCCCGTCTCCTCGCGGAGTTCCACCTGCGCCAGCTCCAGCGCGCCGCCCGTTGCGCCGGGCGGCCAGGTGCCCATCGGGAACTCCCAGCTGCGCCGGTCGATCGCGTAGCGGTACTGCTCGACGAGATGGAAGCCGCGGCCGGCGCCGGTGCGCTGCTCCGGGATGACCAGGGCGAAGTCCGACTTGTCCACCACGCCGTAGAGGCCGACCGAGCCGTCCGCGCGACGAAACGTGTCCTCGCGCACCGACAACCACGGGTTCCGGTACGCGACCCGGCTGGTGAGCCGCTCCGGCGACTGCGAATCCATCCGCGATTCCATCCGCCGAGTATCGATCCCGCCGGCCCGCACCCGCCCCGCGCCCCCGGTTCGGCCCTACGCTGAGCGTCGATGCGCCTGCCGACGACGTGCCGTCCGGGCCGGTGACCGTGCAGACCTCGGCCCGCCCGTCCGCCGGCGTGCCGATCTCCTCCCCCGCTCCGGCCGCCTACTTCGACGGCATGCTGGCCACCGACCTCCTCGAGACCGTCGACGTCGCAGCGCATCCCGAGGTGCTCGACGGCGGCGGCTGGTGGGCCCTGCTGGCCACGTTCGAGGGGGCCGTCACCGGCTATCGCTTCGGCTCCGTGGAGCGGGCGCCCCTGCCCGCCGCCGCGGGCGACTGGCGGGCCCCCGCGGCCGGGCGCTGGCGGACCTCGATGGACGAGCGGGCGTACCGGCACGGCGTGGACCGGATCCGGCGGTACATCGAGGCCGGCGACGTGTACCAGGTCAACCTCTGCCGGCTGCTCACCGCGTCGATCCCGGACGACGCCGACCCGTGGGCGCTCGCGCGCCGGCTCAGCGCGGGCAACCCGGCGCCGTACCAGGGCGTGCTGCACCTGGGCGACGAGTGGGTGGTCACCGCCTCGCCGGAACTGTTTCTCGGCCGGACGGGCGACGTTCTCGCCTCCAGCCCGATCAAGGGGACCACCGGACCGCGGGAGCCGTTCGCCGACAAGGACTATCCCGAGAACATCATGATCACCGACCTCGTCCGCAACGACCTCGGCCGGATCGGCAGGGCCGGGTCGGTCGTGGTGAGCGCCCTGCTGCAGCGAGAGGAACATCCCGGCCTGGCGCATCTCGTCTCCACGGTGCAGGCGACGCTCGGGCCCGGGTTCGGCTGGGGCGCGATCCTCGCCGCCACCTTCCCGCCGGGCAGCGTCACCGGCGCTCCCAAGATCCGCGCCCAGCAGGTGATCTCGGAGCTGGAGCCGGTTCCGCGCGGGCCGTACTGCGGCGCCATCGGCTACGTGGACGCGGACCGCAGGCTGGCCCGGCTCGCGGTCGGCATCCGCACCTTCTTCTCGGCGCGGGGCACGGACGGCGGCCGGCTGGCCGCCTTCGGCACGGGCGCCGGGATCACCTATGCCTCGGACCCCGAGGCCGAGTGGATGGAGACCGACCTCAAGGCGGCGCGGCTGATGTCGCTCGCCGCGGGCTGATGGGCCGGGCTGATCGGCCGGGCCGGCCGGGCGGCCGCCGCGCGGCGGGCGCGCGCACGGCTACGAACCCAGCACCGTGCCGTCCGGGATCACGCCAGGCGATCCCTCCGCGGGGACCGACACGGTCCCGCGCGCGACGACGTTCCGACCGAACGTCCACTCGCCGCGCACCGTGAGCCGCGAGCAGTCGACCAGTGACGGGGCGCCGTGCGGGAACAGGGCGTCGAACCGCTGGACCATTCTGTAGGGCGAGTCCAGGTCGACCAGGGGGGCCGCCGAGCGGGACGGCACCAGCCGGACCTGCCCGTCGTCGGACAGCCGGTAGGCGTCGGATCGCAGCACGAGCAGGTCGCTGGTGCTCTTGACCGGCAGGAACCGGCTCCGTTCCACCTCGATGGCTCCGGCCCCGGGAAAGACGCCGATCGCCGCACTCATCGCGGTCTCGATCTGCACGACCTCCGGCGATGTCGGGTCGCTGGGGTCGACGGTCTTCACGTTGCGGATGATCGGCAGCCCGAGCACCCCGTCGTTGCGGCGCAGCGCGTCGTGCAGCGCGCGCAGGTCGAGCCACAAGTTGTTGGTGTTGAAGAACCGGTGCCGCTGCACGTCGGCGAACGCCTCCCGGTCCTCCGGCCGGGTCTGCGCCGACTCGCGCATGACCAGTTGTCCGTCGGAGCGGCGCCGCGCGAGGTGCCCCCCCTTCCGATCGGCTTCGGTCCGGCGGCAGAACTCCGCTGCGAACGGCGCGCCGGAGCCCGCGAACCATGCCGCCAGCCGCGGATCCGGCCGCGCGCCGAGGTTGTCGACGTTGGACACGAACAGGTAGCGGAAGCCGCGGTCGATCAGGGTGTCGAGCAGATTTGAGGAGTCGAGCGCGGTGTAGATGTCGCCGTGTCCCGGCGGACACCACTCCAGCTCCGGATCGGCCGGCCACCGGACGGGCGTCAGGTCCGAGGTGAGCAGCTTCGGTTCGCGATTCTGCAGGAAGTCCAGCGGCAGCCCGGCGACCGGCAGGTCCGGGTACGCGGCGAGCGACTTGAGGGTGTCGGCCGACGTCCGGAAGCTGTCCATGAAGATCACCGGCAGCGGCACGCCCAGGTGCCCGCGCAGGGCCAGCACCTGGTCGGCGATGATGTCCAGGAAGCTGCGGCCGGGCCGCACCTCGAGCAACGACTTGGCACGATCCATGCCCATCGAGGTGCCCAGCCCGCCGTTCAGCTTGACCGCCACCGTCGCGGACATCGCCGAGCGCGCCGCGTGCCGATCGGTCTCCAGGTCCGCCAGCCGGGGCAGCGACTCGACCGGTTCCAGGTCGGCCTCGTCCAGCAGGCCCGTCTCGCCGGCCGCCAGCTGCCGGTAGGAGTGGGTGAACACCGCGATCGCCCGCGGGTGCACGCCGGCCTGCACCATCATGGCGCGTGCCTGCTCGAGGCCATCCGTGATCATCCGGTGATCCTAGGTCGCGCCGGGGCGGCGCATGCCGGATCGCCGACGGGCGATTCCGACGGGACCGCCGGGTGCGCGTGGCCGTCCGCCGTCAGCCCTGCTGCGCGCCGCGGACGTGCTCGAAGATCAGCTGCGTCTCGGTGAGCGCGACGTCGGGGCGCGCCGAGAGTTGCTCGACGACGAACGCGCGCAGGGCGCCGGAGTCCGTGGTGGCGACGTGCAGGAGGAAGTCGTCGGCGCCGGCCAGGAAGTAGATGGAGCGCACCTCCGGCAGGTCCCGCATCCGGTCGGTGAACTGCTGCATCCGGCCGCGCGCGCCCGCCCGCATCCGCACGGCGATCATCGCCTGGAGCGGCAGGCCGACGGCGTCGGGATCGACGTCGGCGTGGTAGCCGCGGATCACCCCGGCCTCGCGCAGGGCCCGCACCCGGCCGAGACAGGTGGATGCCGCGACGCCGACCTCGGCGGCGAGCGCGTTGTTCGGCGTGCGGGCGTCGCGCACGAGCACGCCGAGGATCCGCCGGTCGACCTCGTCCAGCGCGGGGCGAACTTTCTGCGCCACGGACGCGGATCTCGGCGTCCCTGACGAATTTTCATCATTCACTGGGCGAGCATATCGAATGATCATCGAAACACTTCCGTCGAAGTAGACGAAAGTTCATACTGAGGCCGTCCGCCCCGGCCGCGTCCCGGGCTCGTCCGCCAGGAGGCAGCGTCCATGCGCATCGGTGTTCCCCGCGAGGTCAAGAACCACGAGTACCGGGTGGCCCTGACCCCGGCCGGCGCGCACCACCTCGCCGAGTCCGGCCACGACGTCGTGGTCGAGGCGGGCGCGGGTGCCGGCTCCCAGATCACCGACGACGACTTCGCCGCGGCCGGCGCCCGCATCCTCCCGACCGCCGACGAGGTCTGGGATCACGCGGAGATGGTGATCAAGGTCAAGGAGCCGGTGGCGTCGGAATATCACCGGCTGCGCGCCGACCAGGTGCTGTTCACCTACCTGCACCTCGCCGCCGACCGCCCGCTCACCGAGCGGCTGCTGGACGCCGGCACCACGGCCGTGGCCTACGAGACCGTGCAGCTGCCGGACCGCTCGCTGCCGCTGCTGGCGCCGATGAGCGAGATCGCCGGCCGGCTGGCGCCGCAGGTCGGGGCGTACCACCTGATGCGCAACGAGGGCGGCCGCGGCGTGCTGCTCGGCGGCGTGCCGGGTGTCGTCAACGGCACGGTCGTGGTGCTGGGCGGCGGCGTCGCGGGCGCACACGCCGCCACCATCGCCCTCGGCATGCGAGCCGACGTCACCGTCCTCGACCTGTCGATCCCCGTGCTGCGCCGCCTCGACGTGCAGTTCCACGGCGCGGTCCGGACGATCGCGTCCAACTCGTTCAACATCGCCGAGGCGGTCCGGGACGCGGATCTGGTCATCGGCTCGGTGCTGATCCCCGGCGCCAAGGCGCCGAAACTCGTGTCCAACGAGCTGGTCTCGCAGATGAAGCCGGGGTCGGTGCTGGTCGACATCGCCGTCGACCAGGGCGGCTGCTTCGAGGACTCGCACCCCACCACGCACGACGACCCGACGTTCACGGTGCACGGCTCGGTCTTCTACTGCGTGGCGAACATGCCCGGCGCGGTGCCCCGGACGTCGACCTACGCGCTCACCAACGCGACGCTGCCCTACGTCGCGGCACTGGCGGAACGCGGCTGGCAGCAGGCGATCTCACTCGACCACGCGCTCGCCGCCGGCCTCACCACGCACCGGGGCGCGGTGACGAACCTGGCGGTGGCCAGGGCCCACGGGTACGAGGCGGTCGATCCGTACTCGCTCGTCGACTGAGCGGCCGGCCGACTCGATCGAACGCCGATCGAGCGGGACGGAACGCGGACTCGCCGCTCTCGCGACCCGATGGCGTCCGTGCCGTCAGGCCAGCGCGGCGTCGAGCGTGATGGTCACGGCCCGCAGCGCCTTGGACACCGGGCAGCTCGTCTTGGCGTCCTCGGCCGCCTCGAGGAAGCCGTCCGCATCCAGCCCCTCGACCTGGCCGCGCACGGTCAGGTGGATGCCGGTGATGTGCAGGCCGCCGGCGGGGTCCGGCTCGATGGTGACGTCGGCGTCGGCCACCAGGCTCCGCACGCTTCCGCCGGCCTTGCCGATCACGCCGGACAGCTGCATGCAGTAGCAGGACGAATGGGCCGCGGCGATCAGCTCCTCGGGGCTGGTCACGCCGCCGGCCGAGTCCGCGGTCCGGCGCGGGAACGACACGTCGAAGGTGCCGACGCCCGAGCTGACCAGCTCGACCTGGCCGGAGCCGTCGTTGAGGCCACCACTCCACTGCGTGCGGGCACTGCGAATCGCCATGTCCGATCTCCTCGAGGTCTCCGACGTGCGCGGGTCACCGCCGCCGGGCAGGCGGCAGCCGCAGCCCAACATAGCCGGAGCCCAGGAGCCGCACTCACTGTGCGGTGACGACCGGTGACGACCGGTCACGCCGCGGGGGCGGCCGGCGACACTCGCCGGCGCCCTCAGGCCGCGAGCGCCGGCTGCGCCGCAGGGTCGTCCCCGCGGGTCAGCGAGCGGGCCCGCCGGCGCAGGTCGCGGACGAGGTAGCGGGCGTCCCGGTCGAGGCCCTGGATGGTGCCCGAGGCGACCGCGAACTGCAGCTCCAGGCCGAGGAAGTACAGGCCCGGCTCGTCCTGCGCGACGCCCCGGCGGTGCCGGGCCCGACGCTGCGCATCGAACACGGGCAGGTCCAGCCACCCCAGGTCGGGCGTCGAGCCGGTGCACCAGACGATCGTCGAGACCTCGGGCACCGCGCCGTCCGCCGTCACCGGCCGGCCGGCCGCCACCCCGGTGATCCGGCCGAGCCGGACGATGCCGGCGGCGTCCAGGTGCGCCAGCTTGTTCCGGACCAGGTTGACCCCGCGGCCCTCCGCCTTCGCGATCTGCGCGCGGCCGACCGGCGTGCGCCGGGTGAGCACGTGCTTGAAGGCGAACATCACCAGCGGAGTCACGAGATGCCCGGCCGCGGAGTCGATGTCGACGGGCACCTGGCCGGGGTGGCGGCCGGCCAGGAACGTGCGGTGACCGCGCGCGGCGGCCTCCAGCGCGACGTCGGTGCCGGAGTTGCCCGCGCCGACCACCAGCACCGCGCCCGGCGCCAGTTGGCCCGGGCCGCGGTAGTCCAGCGAGTGCAGCTGCCGGATCGACGGGTCGACGTCGGCGGCGAAACCGGGCAGTTCGGCCCGGCGGTGGGCGCCGGCGGCGACGATCACCTGGTCGGCCAGGTAGCGCCCGCGGTTGGACTCCACCAGGAAGCCGGAGCCGGCGCGCGACACCCGCTCGACCCGGGTGCGCAGCGCCACGGGCAGCCCGAAGCGTGCGGCGTACCGCTCGAGGTAGTCCGCCATCTCGTCGCGGGTGGGGCAGTCCCGCGTCGGGATGCGCCAGCCCGGCAGGCTCGACCAGCGGGGCCGGCTGAAGAGCCGCAGCGAGTCGTACCGCTCGCGCCAGGACTGCCCGATCCGGTCGCCGCCATCCAGGACCACGAACGACTCGCCGGCCCTGCGCAGGTAGTAGCCGGCCGTCAGGCCGGCCTGACCCGCGCCGACGACGACCGTGCCGATCCGCCGAACGCCACGGCCGGCACCGCTGCTGCCCTGTCCACTCATTGCGCCCTCCTCGGTTGTGGCCGACGGTAGGGCGGTGTGCGGCGCGGTCGCATCGACCGAACATCCCAACTCGGGCCGGGCGGAGCGTGGGTGATTTCGTGTAGGGCCGTCCCGGCCGTCAGGACCAGGGCGTGTGGATCCGCGGGACCAGCCGGCCGTCGACGATCAGCGTGAGCCGCTCCTGGTAGAAGCAGACCAGGCCGCCGACCTCGGCGGCGTCGGCCAGCGGCTGCTCGTAGCTCCAGGCGATGTCCGCCAGCTCGAGATCACCGATCGCGAGCGCTGTAGTGGGTGGCGCGACCCTTGTAGGCACAGGCGGTGCGCCGGGCACCGACCCGCAGCTCGACCCGGACGTCCTGCTTGGGCAGGTAGAACCGGGGGAAGGGAAACGCCCCCTCGAAAAGCATGCGGGCGCTCTCGCTCTCGGCCAGCGGCTCGCCGTTGTGCTGGATCAGCACGTGCCGGGACGTTCGGCGCACGTCGATGCGATGGAACGGGTCGCGGGGATGGCCCACCAGCGGCTCGTCCTCCTCCCACCAGTCGAAGCCGGCGAAGTCGAGCACGACGTACGTGCCGAGACCGGGGAGGGAGATCCGGAACGCCGCACCGCTTCCGGCCGGCGTGCGGACCACGAGCGGCTCGCCCGCCGCGGTGTGCACCGCGAACGGGACGCTCGGGTCGAGTGCCTCGCGGTCGTCGGGGCCGAACCGGATGGGCCGGTACTCCGGCACCGGTCCCAGCGGGGCCGGCTCCAGCGGGGCCAGCAGGTCCGACTCGGGCACCGCGTACGACGGGACGACCCGGAACGGTTCCCAGATCAGGAGCGCGTGCACGCTGTCGGCGACCGGGACGGCACCCAGCCGGACGCGGACGCGCTTGGGCGTCGGCTGGTACCGCGTCCGCTGCAGCGCGGCCATCATGTGCTGCGCCAGCATCACCGGCGCTTCGTCCGTGCCCGCGGTCGCAAGGCCGGCATCCGCACCGAGCCGGTCGCCGGCCCAGACCGCCCGGCTCATGCCCGCCTCCGGTCACCGGTCGCCCGCAGGCCGTCGAGCTGATCGAACGTCCGCCAGGCGAACACGCCGCCGGGGACGTAGACCGAGCCGCTCTGGCACAACGCCCGCCACACGACCCGCGCCGACGCGTGGACCAGCATCTTCAGGGACATCACGGACCCCCTTCGGTGTGCCGACCGGCCGGTGCCGATCGGGAGAACACACCCTCGAGCGTCGGCCCGGCGGGCCGCCGGCACATCGAGCGCGCACCCTCAGATCGCGGCGCCCGGCCCCTCAGATCGGTCGGCGCTACGCTCACCGCGTGTCCGCATGGCGCCGGGCCGGCGATCTCGTCGGACGCGCGGAGGAGTTGGCGGTGCTGGTGGAGGCCGTCGCCCGCGCCGCAGTCGGCCGGCGGTCCGTCGTCCTGGTCGGCGGTGAGGCCGGCATCGGCAAGACCCGGCTGGTGGCCGCCGTCGCCGGCCGGTACGAGGACCTGGCCGTGCTGGCGGGGTCCTGCCTCGGCTACGCCGACGGCGGCCTGCCGCTCGCGCCGGTGCTGTCGGCGCTGCGATCCTGGGCGCCCGCGCCGGACGGCGCCCCAACGGCCCCCGATGGTGTGCCGCCGCCGGTCGGTCCTCCGTGGGCCGGTGAGAGCCGCGCGGCAGCCGACACTCTCGATCGGGTGTGGGCGTACGGGACCATCGCCGCGGCGATCGACCGCATCGCCGCCGAGCGTCCCGTCGTGCTCGTCGTCGACGACGTGCACTGGGCCGACCGCACGACCCTGGAGTTCCTGGACTACCTGGTCAGCAGGTCGGACCGGCAGCGGCTCGCGCTGATCGCCACCTACCGCGACAACGAAGCCCAGCGACCGGATCTCGGCCGCTGGCTCGGTGAGATGATCCGCGGGCGCGGGGCCGTCGACCTGCACCTGGATCCGCTCGCGCCGGCCGACGCGGCGGCCGTCGTCCGAGAGCTCCTGCCCGACCGGATCCAGCCAGAGCTCGCCGGCGAGCTGCACCGCCGATCCGGCGGCAACCCGTACCTGCTCGAGCTGCTCGCCCAGACCGACGGCCCAGGTCCGGGGTCGATGCCGGCCGGCCTCACCCAGGCGCTGCTCGCGCGCTGGCACGAGCTCCCGGACGGCGCCGCCGACCTGCTCACCCTGCTGGCGGTCCTCGGCCGCCCGGTGCTCCCGGACACGCTCGCGGCGGTGGTCGACCGGCAGGGCGGCGACCCCGCCCGGGTCGACGGCGCGGCCGTCCAGGCGGCCGACCGGGCGATCGACCGGGCAATCGAGGAGGCGATCGACGAGGGCATCCGGTGCGGCGTGATCGCCGCGCACCCCGACGGCACGGTCGGGTTCCGTCACCCGCTGATCGGCGAGATCGTGGTCGGAACGCTGCCACCGGGGAGGCGGCGGCGGTACCACCGGGCGATCGCGGCCGCGTTCGCGGAGCTGCCGGGGCTGCCGGCCGCGCTGCGGGCGTCCGACCTGGCGCTGCACCACGCGGCCGCGGGGAACGACGCCGAGACCCTGCGCTGGTCGGTGCGCAGCGCCGATCACGCCGTCGCCGCGCACGGGTTCGCCGAGGCATTCGCCCACCTGGCGGTCGCGGTGGACCGATGGGATGCGGTCGCCGAGCCGGAGCGCATCGCCGGCACATCGCAGCCCGAGATCCTCCTCCGGGCAATCCATGTCGGCGTGATGAGTGGCCACACCCACGACCTCCTGCCGCTGGCACGGAAGGCGATGACCGCCGTCGATCCGGTCGAAGAGCCGGTTCGCGCAGGCGGGATCCGGGCACACCTGTTCCGCATGCTGTCGCTGGCCGTGCAGGATCCCCTCGTCGAGCAGGCCGCCCGCGAATCGTTCCGGCTCACCGAGGGCAGCGTGGGCTCCGAACGAGCCCACGCCCTCGGCCTGCAGGCGCTGTTCACCGGCATGGCCGGCCGCGCCGACGAGGCGATCGCCACCGCCGACGCCGCCGTGTCGATGGCGCGCGACGCCGGCGACCCGGCCGTCCTCGCACGCTGTCTCGTCCTGCGGGGGTCCGGCCGGGTGCTGCTCGGCCTGCCCGGTGCCCACGCCGATCTGGTCGAGGGAATGGCGATCGCCCGGTCCGCGGGCGAGTTGCTGGAGCTGGCGGGCACCCATGCGTGGCGGGCCATCGAGCAGTCGCGGGCGGGCGACCACGACGGCGCGATCGACACCCTGCTGGCGGGATGGCAGGACTGCCGGGCGTCCGGCCTCGACCGCGGCCTGGCGTTCCATCTGCTGACCTACGCCGTCCGGTTGCTGCGCGAGCGCGGCCGCTGGGAGGAGGCGGACGGCGTGCTGCAGGAGCTTCGCGCTGCGGACCCGTCCGGTGTCACCCTGTTGAAGGTGCGGCTCGCGGAGGCCCAGCTGCTCGCCGCGCGGGGGCGAACCGAGGAGGCGCACCGGGTGCTGGACGCCGCAGGCGACCTCGGCCGGACGCCGTTCCTGGACTTCGTCGCGCCCGACCACCACCTGGCGCCGGTGGAGGTCGCCACGTGGGAGGGTCGCCCCGGCGATGCCCTGGCGAAGTCGCTGACCGCGCTGGACGCGATCTCGGAACAGGACTGCGGCGGACGGCTGCTGGCCGCGGGGGTCCGTGCCGCGGCCGACATCGCCGTCGCGGCGCGGGATCGCGGCGACGCGACCGGCGCGCGGCGCGCCGAGCGCGCCGTCGAGCAGCTGTCGGACGCGCGCGCCCGGCTGCGGATCGACCCCTTCGACCCGGCGGCGCCGACCGGCTGGGAACCATCCGCGTACCGGGCGACCTGGGAGGCCGAGGTGGCCAGGCTGGAGGCCTCGGCCGATCAGATCGATCGCTGGCTCGCGGCCGAGAACCTCTGGCGCGACAGGGGATTCGGGCCCGATGCCGCGTACGCCGGGGTCCGGGCCGGGGAGGCCCTGATCGCCGCCGGACGCGTGCGCGACGCCGCCGCGCCGCTACGCAGGGCGCACGGCATCGCCGCGCGTATCGGCGCCGCGCCGCTGGCGGAGGCCGCGGCGTCGGCCGCCCGCGCGGCCCACATCCCGCTCGACGAACCGGTTCCCGTGGTGGACGACGCGGTGCCGCGCCCCCTCGACCGACTCACCCGGCGCGAGCGGGAGGTCCTCGCGCTCATCGCCGCCGGCCGCACCAACACCGAGATCGGCAGGGACCTGTTCATCACCGCGACGACGGCGAGCGTGCACGTGTCCAACATCCTGCGCAAGCTCCAGGTGCCGGACCGGTACGCGGCGGCGGCCCTCGCGAACCGGCTCGCCGGCCGCCCGGCGGCCCCGCCCGGACAGCCCTAGGTCCGGCTCGGCGGGGCTCACGCCATCCGGTGCCGGAACGCGTACGCCGTGGCGGCCGCGCGGGTGGACACCCCGAGCTTGCCGAAGATGTTCGCCAGGTGCCGGGCCACCGTCTTCTCGCTGAGCACGAGCGCGTCGGCGATCTGCCGGTTCGTCGCGCCGGTCGCCACCAGGCGCAGCACCTCGAGCTCCCGCGCGGTCAGGGAGTGGCCGGCCGCACGGTCGCCGTTCCGCGACGACCCGCCGGCCGGGGACACCGGCGCCGCGTCCAACGCCGCGACGTCGACGACGGCCCCGAGCCGCTCGAAAACCGCTGCTGCTGCGGCGGTCTCCATCCGGGCACCGTCCTCGTCGCCCAGTGCGGCACAGGCGGCGCCCAGCAACACCCTGGTGTGCGCGCCCTCGTACGGAGCCTGTTCCTGCCGCCAGAGCGCCGAGGCGCGGCGCAGCTCCGGGATGGCGTCCCTGGCCCGGCCGCCGGCCAGCAGCACCGCCCCCGCCGCGTGCGCCGCCAGCGCGTTCAGGTACGGCACGTCGGCCTCCGCGGCGAGCCGGCCCAGGTCGTCGGCCGCTTCCCGCGCAAGCGCGAGATCGCCGTCGGCGAGGGCGATCTCGAGCCGCGCCGATTGCAGCGCCGGGCGGCGCGAGGTCTCCACGTCCTCCGCCAGGGCACGATCCAGCCCGACCCGCGCGGCGTGCCGGTTGCCCTGAGCCGCGCGGAGCAGGCCGAGCCCCGGCTGCGGGTCGACCCCGCACCGGACGGCCTGCCCGTAGAGCTCCTCGGCGACCTCCACATGTCCTCGCAGCCGGGCGATCTCGGCCATCCGGTAGTACGCCCCGCCGACGACGCCCGGCTCGTCCAGCGCGTCGTCGGTCACCGAACTGGCCCGGCTCAGCGCCTCCGTCCAGAACCCGCGCAGCTGCGCGATGGTCGCCCGATGCACCTGGCACGACCCGCGGTACGGCACCATCCCGGACTGGTCGTCACACCACGACCCGAGCGCCTCGGTCCACTGCCGAGCCCGGCGCAGGTCGAACCGCCGCATGCAGAGCTCGATCATCCCGCAGTAGGCCAGGCCCATCACCTGCGGCGCGCAGGCACCGGCGCTGACGTGCGCCATGACCTCGTCCATCACCGCCACGGCGGCGGTCGGGTCCGCCCGGATCGCCAGGCAGCGCCCGGATCCGAGCCGCGCAAGCACGTAGGCATCGATGTCCCCTGCCGCCTCGGCGAGCCGCGCGGCACGCTCGAACAGCGCGAGCGCGCCGGTCGCGTCCCCGGCCATCATCAGCGGGGCGGCGTCCGCGTCCAGGAACAGCGCCGCCAGGCCGGCGTCGGCCGCCATCTCGGTGCCGAACTCCAGTGCGACGCGCGCCCGCAGACCGGCGGCCAGGGCGAACTCGCCCCGATTGACGCGGTGGAAGCCGGTCCAGAACGCGCATCGCACGGCCTCGACGCGCCGGCCGGCGGCCACGTACGCCTCGAAGGCCCGGTCGCGCAGCCGGAACGTCTCCTCGTCGCGGCCGAGCAGGAACGCGGCGACGGCGAGCCGCTCGAGCGAGTCCGGCGGCAGCGGTGCCGCCAGGTCCTCGGCGGTGAGGCGCTCGTACTCGGCCGCCCAGTCGTGCCCGGCGAGCGCGCCCGGCGACCGGTTGACCATGGCCCGGATCCTTCCGTCGACCTGCGGATTCCAGCGTAGCCAGCCGCGCCGCCGCGGCATGCCGCCGTCCGGCGATCGCACCGATTCCCGGCCGGCGCACGCGATGCTCGGCCGCGCACCGACGTCGGTGCGGCGCATTCCTCGGCGGCGCGCGGGGTCTGCTCCAGCGAGATCTCGGCCAGGGGACGGAAGCGGCGGGCCGGGTCAGGTCAGCTGGCCCATCATCCGCACCGCCTGGCCGACCGTCATGTTCGGCAGGTACGCGTGGGAGATGCCGAGACCGATCCGGGGCAGGACCGCGGCCTCGGGGTAGCACATGTACATCGGCCGGTACACGGGCTGGAACTTCGCCTTGAACTTCAGCAGGGACCGGAAGCCGTACACCGGTTCCATGGTCTTGCCGACGACCGCGAGCAGCTTCTGCACGCCGGCCTGGTCCTCGTCCGGATGGGCCTGGGCGAGCGGCGCGCCGGACAGGCTGAGAAACTCGGCGCCCTCCTTCTGCAGGTCCAGCGCGGCGGTGCCGATCAGGAACTCCATCACGCCCTTGAAGCCTTCGCCCCGCCGGCGCATGAAGTCCAGCGTCCAGCCGACCGGCACGCCGTCCCGGTAGCACGGCATCCAGCTGGTCACCCCGTGGATGGTGTGGTCGCCGTCGACGGCGATCAGGCAGCGCACCGCCGGGTCGTCGAGTTCATCGAGACCGCCCAGCGTGAATCCCATCTCGGGCAGCGCCTTGTCCGATACCCACTCCTCGGAGATGGCCTGGATCTGGTCGCGTACGGACAGCGGCGCCGTCGAGTAGTTCACCCACTCCGCGACGACCCCCGACTTTCCGGCCCGCGAGATCGACGAGCGGATGTCCTGGAACTTCTTGCCCGTGAACGCGAGTTTGCCCAGCGGCAGCACCGTCTCCTCGGCGACCTGCAGGCTCGGCCAGTTCAGCCTGTCGGTGACGTCCTTGACGGCGTCGGTGGTGCTGTACAGGCACGGGGTCCAACCCTCCGTGGTGCAGAACGCGATGAACTCGTGCACGGACCGGTCGAGACTGCCGGCGGGACCCACCGGATCGCCGGTGGTGATGGCCACGCCGCCCTCGACGCGGTACGCCACGAACGACTCGCCGTCCGCGGTGAACCAGTAGCTGTTGCCCTCCCAGGTGGTCAGGTACGACAGCGCCGTGGTGCCGTGCCGCTCGAGGATCACCCTGGCCCGCTTGCGGTCCTCGGCGTCCGACTCGATCCTGGCCACCACGAAGCTGCGCAACAGGCCGCCGAGTATGACCGCCCAGGCGATCAACGGCATCCACTCGACGAGGGTGCGCGTCCACCCGGTGGTCGGCTCGAACGCCGGCTCGATGATGTAGAGATAGCCGTTGGGCAGCAGCCGCAACGGGAACGCGACGGCGAGCTGGCCCACGGTGGGCTCCGGGGCGAACTGGCTCGACAACAGCGCGCCGAGCAGCACGAACACCACCCACAGGACGGCGACGATGCCGACCACCAGCAGGCCGAGCCGCCGGTAGACGCCGGCGGGCGCCAGCACCGTGAACGAGCGGCGGGTGATCACCAGCAGCACGATGACCGCGATCGGCAGCAGGACCAGCGGCAGCAGCCACGCCAGCCAGCTGAAGCCCTCGTCCAGCAGATCGTTGTCGACGGCCCACTGGTAGTAGTCGAAGGCGTAGAGCGCGCCCAGCGCGAGCAGCAGGACGTGGAAGATCATGGTCGCCCACCAGGCGAACCGGCGGCCACGCCGGAGTCCGGCGGCGAGCACCAGCACCAGCAGCGCCGGCACCAGCGCCATCAGGATCTCGGCGAGATCCCGGTCCTCGTCGGAGTACGCCTTGGGCCCGACGTACAGGTCCGCGAGCGCGGACAGCGGTCCCTCGATCTCGCCGGTGACCGCGACCAGCATCGGGCCGAACGCGGTGGCCGCGACCACGACCGCGACCAGCACCCTGGTCTCGCGGCGGCTCGGCTGCGCCAGCTGCCGCGTCCCGCGGTGCAGGAACAGCGCCCCGACGGCGAGCCCGACCAGCGCCGTGCTCATCCGGAGCACGTCCTGCAGCTGGCCGCCGTAGAGCAGCGTGACGAGGCACACCATCAGCACGCCGACCCGGATCCGGCGGCGCCACAGCGCCGAGAGCCCGCCGCTGAACGCCATCAGCAGGCCGGCGATCAGCGGCGATGCCCCCACCTCCGGCAGGGACGCGTCCAGGTAGTCGGCCCAGTTCCAGTCGAACAGCGCGTCGGCCGCCACCACCGCGCCGATCCCGATCAGCATGCCGACGACCTGCAGGAGCAGCGACATCCAGAGCATCCTGAGGCTGCCCCAGCGCCGCTCGCAGAGGCTGCCGACGATCAGCAGCAGGACCGTCACCAGGATGTAGGTGATCAGGTCGTTGGCGAAGAACGCCGCGGTGACCGGAGACCAGACGTACCCCGCGGGCAGCGACGACGCGCCCATCCCGTACCGCAGCACCAGGTCCTCGGACGGCCCGCCCACCAGGCTGCCGGTGACGATCCCGACGATCCAGAGGACGGCGACCAGCGCGAGCGTCACCGGCGACCTGGCCGCCTGCCGAGCCTGGCTGCGGCCGAACCCGGCGACGGCGTCGAGCACCTTCCGCGGCGCGGACGGCGCCTTCGGCGCGTGAGCATCGCCCCGGGTGGTGGGCGTGCTCATCGGATCAACCCCAATCTCGCTGCCAGCTTGGGCAGGTCCAGCTCGAAGGCGACGCCCCACACGATCCACTCGTGCCCGCCGGGCAACTCGACGTAGTCGATTGTCATTCCCGACCCGGCGGCGGCGTCGACGACCCGCTGTTGCTGCGGCAGATAGAAGGTGTCGTCGGCGCCTGCGACGAAGTATCCCGCGGTGCCGGGGAATTGTTCGGTCCGCAGAAGGCCGATCAGGTCCGGGATGTCGCCCGGCGACGGCTCCCCCGGGATGCCCGGCGGCGCCCGGTCGCCCGGGATCTCCGGCACCAGGTCGTCGGCGTCCGGCGGCGGGATCGGGTTCACCGCGTCCTCACCCGAGATGTCGAGGAACGTCCGGTAGGTCGCCGGGGCGGTCAGGGCGAGCGTGAGCGCACAGGTCCCGCCGCTCGACAGGCCGCCGACCGCCCAGTCCAGCGTGTCGGGCGCCACCTGCAGCGACTGCCCGATCCACGTCGGGACGTCGACGGTCAGGTAGGTGTACACGTTGCCGAGCGTCGAGTCGACGCAACCCGGATTGGCCAGCGGATCGCCGAGGTGGTCGACGGCGACCACGACCGGAGCCAGTCCCTGATGCCTGCGGGCGAACGCGTCCAGCACGCCGGCGAGCCGGCCGTCCTCGAACCAGTCCCGCGGGTCGCCGGGCTGGCCCGACATCAGGATGATCGCGGGCAGCTCGGCCCTCGGCGTCGACAGGTACGCCGGCGGCAGGTAGATCCACGCGTCCCTGGCACGGAATCCGGATCGGGTGCCGGGGACGGGTGCCGATGCGACCGCGCCGCGGGCCGGCATGCCGGGCGGGGGCATCCAGACCTCGCTGAGCGCGATGCCCGGCGGCGACGCGACCAGCTGGTCGGCGGCGACCGACGCCGGCAGGAAGTCGATCCGGTTGTCCGGGTCGTCGGTGCCCAGCAACGCGCCGATCGTCGGATACCGGCCGTCCTGCTGATTGACGGCTGCCGCGGAGGAGACGGCCACGCAGCAGGCCGCGACGACGCTGACGATCCCGACCGGCCGGCGGCGCGGGCCGAGCACGGCGAGCACGACGGCGGTCACCGTCACCCCGACCGCCGACGCGGCCACCCAGGACAGCGGGTCGTCCGATGGCCGCCAGATCCCGTCGACGATCTTCGTCAGCACCGCCGCGAGCGCCCCCGCGCCGAGCGCCGTCGGCACCTGCACCGTCCACCAGCGGCGCCCGCTGCCCCACAGCAGCCAGACCAGCCCGAGCACGCCGACCACCGTGAGCGCCACGGGCACCCAGCCGTCGATCAGCGGCCAGTCTGGCAACGCGATCCCCTCCCGGCGTCCGGCCCGATCGTGTCACGGACCGCCCAGACCGCCGCATTTCGGGCGCGCGCACCGCAACCGGCCCTTCACCGGGCGGGCCCTGCGCACGGCCCGCAAGATGAGCCGGTGCGCCTACTGGTGATCGGCGGCGGTCCCGCCGGAGTGTCCGCCGCCCTGCAGGGAGCCGAGCTCGGGGCGCAGGTGACGCTGGTCGAGCGCAAGCGGGTCGGCGGCACCAGCGTCAACGAGGGTCCCGCGCCGATCCGCACGCTCGCCAGGGCGGCCCGGCTGGCCAGGGACGCCAGGGTGTGGGAGACGTTCGGCCTGCGTGGCACCCCGCCGGAGGTCGACCTGGAGGCCGCCGTCGCGAACGCCACCCGCGTCGCGGACTACTCGCACGACGTCAAGCGGATGAGCGACTACATCGCGAGCTGCGGCGTCGAGCTGGTGCAGGGCGTCGGCGCCGCCGCCTTCGTCGACCCGCACACCATCGAGACCGCCGACGGGCGACGGTATTCCGGCGATGCGATCGTCATCGCCGTCGGCGGCCATGCGGGCCGGCTGCCCATCCCGGGCGCCGAGCTGGCCCTGACCTACGAGGACATCCGCCAGCTGACCGAGCTGCCGGTGTCCACGGTGGTGATCGGCGGCTCCGACACGGGCTGCCAGCTCGCGTCGATCCTGGTGGACTTCGGCTCGCAGGTGACGGTGCTCGAGTTCGCGGACCGGATCAAGCCGCGCTCCGACCACGACGTGTCCACGGGGCTGACGGCGGCGTTCGAGGCGAAGGGGATGCGGGTTGTCACCGGCACCAGGGCGACATCGATCGAGCGGGTCGACGACGTCTTCCTGGTCGAGCACGTCTCGGGCGGGCCCGGCGCGGTGCCGTCCACCGTCGCGGCCGACCTCGTGTTCTTCGCGGTCGGCTGGCCCGGCAACGCCGACCTGCTGCACCCCGAGGCGATCGGGCTGGAGACCGCCCGCGGCTACGTCACCGTCACCGATCGGCTGGTCAGCAACATCCCGCACATCTTCGCCGCGGGCGACGCGAACGGGCTGTCGATGCTGGTGCCCAGCGCCCGCCAGCAGGGGCTGATCGCCGCGGAGAACGCGGTGATGGGCACCCGCCGGCGGAACACCCACGAGATCGTGCCGACCGGCTCGTTCACCGACCCCGAGTACGGCAGCGTCGGGCTGACGGAGGACGAGGCGCGGGCCAGGTACGAGTGCGAGGTGGCGCTCGTGCGCTACGACGACCTGCTGCGTCCGGTGGTGGACGCCCGGTCGGGCGGCTTCTGCAAGCTGATCGTCGAGTCGAACCGGCACTTCATCCTCGGCGCGCACGTGCTCGGCGAGTACTCCGCGGAGATCATCCAGATGGTGGCGACCTGCATGGCCACCAACATGCGGATCGAGCAGCTCGCCGAGCTGCAGTTCGCGTTCCCGACGTTCACCGAGGCCGTCGGGATGGCCGCGCAGAAGTGCGTGCGGCAGCTCGGCATCGCGCGGCTGGCCCAGCAGTGGAGCGAGCTGCGGCCGCTGTCGGAGGACCGCCGCGCCGGGTTCGACGGCGGGCGGGCGGAGGTTCGGCGCGACGCGACGGTCCCGGACGCGGGCGCCGGGCCGGCCCGGTCTACTGTCGGATAGCACAATTCCTGAGGGGACCCGCTGGTCTGGTCCCGCCAAACGGGTCGACGCCGGCCCACGCCGATTGGTGGAGGTGCAGGTGCCACTGTCCGGGTCCCTGTCCGGACCGCTGTCCGGTGAGCTGCAGGCCCTGCAGCGATCCATCGACGAACTGCGGGACGCGATCGCCTACCTGTCCCGCACGCACGGCGAGTCGTCCGTGGTGGCGCGGCTGCGCAACGACCTGGACCGGCTGGTCCTGGACGCTGCCGACGCCGAGCAGTTGATCACCATCACGTCGACCGGCTCCGGCGCCGTGCGCGGGGTCGGATTCGTCCAGGTCACGCCGATCCAGGTGAGCGACGAGCCGTACGACCCGTCGCTGTGGGGCGACGACGCCGACGACGAGGGCGTGGGCGGCTACCACGGCAAGAGCCGTTGAGCCGGGCGCTGACCGGGGTCAACGCCCCCGGCCGGGCCCGCATCCGGGCCGGCACGCTGCGTACGGACCGGTGGTGGCGCGAGCCGCTCCTGACGTTCATCGGGCTCGGGATCTTCGTGGTCTACGGCGGGTTCCGCGCCTTCCAGAACGACTACTACTACGCCGCGCCGTATCTCTCGCCGTTCTACTCGCCGTGCCTGACGACCCAGTGCGTGCCGGAGGCGAGTGACTTCGGCCAGCCGATCAGCTTCTGGCCGCTCTCCCCCGCGCTGATCATCCTGATCTTCCCGCTCGGCTTCCGGTTGACCTGCTACTACTACCGCAAGGCGTACTACCGCTCGTTCTGGTTCTCGCCGCCGGCGTGCGCCGTGGCCGAGCCGCACGAGCGGTACACCGGCGAGACCAGGTTCCCGCTGATCTTCCAGAACGTGCATCGCTACTTCTGGTATGTCGCCATGCTTTTCGGCGTGATCCTCACCTTCGACGCGGTTCTCGGCTTCCGCAACGCGGAGGGCGAATGGGGCCACATGGGTCTCGGCACCGTCATCCTGTTGATCAACGCCGCGCTCATCTGGCTCTACACGCTGTCCTGCCACTCGTGCCGGCACATCATGGGCGGCAAGCTCAAGCACTTCTCGAAACATCCGCGCCGGTACTGGGCGTGGCAGCAGATCTCGAAGCTGAACGCGCGACACATGTTGCTGGCCTGGGTGTCCCTGATCTGGCTGCTGGTCGCCGACCTCTACATCGTGCTGCTGTCCACCGGGACCATCAGCGACCTGACGTTCTTCTAGAACCCCGAGTTCCCGGTCCCGTCCCCAGTCCCCGAGAAGCAGAAGGACCCCGCCACGCATGTCGGAGCACGAGGAACAGCACTACGACGTCGTGATCATCGGCGCCGGCGGTGCCGGGCTCCGCGCAGCGATCGCCGCCCGCGAGGCCGGCATGCGTACCGCCGTCGTGTGCAAGTCCCTGTTCGGCAAGGCTCACACCGTGATGGCCGAGGGCGGCATCGCGGCGGCGATGGGCAACGCGAACTCGAACGACAGCTGGCAGGTGCACTTCCGCGACACGATGCGCGGCGGCAAGTTCCTCAACAACCCGCGGATGGCCGAACTGCACGCTCAGGAGGCGCCCGAGCGGGTGTGGGAGCTGGAGACGTACGGCGCCCTGTTCGACCGGACCAAGGACGGCCGGATCAGCCAGCGGAACTTCGGTGGCCACGAATACCCGCGGCTCGCCCACGTGGGCGACCGGACCGGGCTCGAGCTGATCCGCACCCTGCAGCAGAAGATCGTCTCGCTGCGCCAGCACGAGGACCGGGCGCACCGGGAGCGTGACGGCTACGACGGCGACCCGGCCGGCGGCCCCGCGGACGAGGACGCCGGACTGCGGGTGTTCGCCGAGACGACCGTCACGGAGTTGCTCACCGACGAGTCCGGCGCGATCGCGGGCGCGTTCGCCTACCGGCGAGAGTCCGGCCGATTCCTGGTGTTCCGGGCGCCGGCGATCATCCTGGCGACCGGCGGGATCGGCAAGTCGTTCAAGGTCACCAGCAACTCGTGGGAATACACCGGCGACGGCCACGCGCTCGCACTGCGCGCCGGCTCGACGCTGGTGAACATGGAGTTCGTCCAGTTCCATCCCACCGGCATGGTCTGGCCGCCCTCGGTGAAGGGCATCCTCGTCACCGAGTCGGTGCGCGGCGACGGCGGTGTGCTGCGCAACTCCGACGGCGAGCGGTTCATGTTCAACTACATCCCCGACGTGTTCAAGTCCAAGTACGCCGACTCCGAGCAGGAGGCCGACGGCTGGTACAAGGACCCGGAGCACAACAAGCGCCCGCCGGAACTGCTGCCCCGCGACGAGGTCGCCAGGGCGATCAACTCCGAGGTGAAGGCCGGCCGCGGCACCGAGCACGGCGGCGTGTTCCTGGATGTGTCCACCCGGCTGCCCGCGGAGGAGATCAAGCGGCGGCTGCCGTCGATGCACCATCAGTTCTCCGAGCTCGCCGACGTGGACATCACCAAGGAGCCCATGGAGGTCGGTCCGACCTGCCACTACGTGATGGGCGGTGTCGAGGTCGATCCCGACACCGAGGCCGCAGCACGGGTGCCGGGCCTGTTCGCCGCCGGCGAGGTGGCCGGCGGGATGCACGGCTCGAACCGGCTGGGCGGCAACTCGCTGTCCGACCTGCTGGTGTTCGGCCGGCGCGCCGGTGTGGGTGCCGCGGAGTACGTGCGATCGCTCGGCGCCGACCGGCCGGCCTTCCGTCCCGGCGCGCTCGAGCGGGCGGCCGAGTCGGCGCTGTCGCCCTTCCACCCGCCCGAGGCCGGCGAGGGCGAGAACCCCTACACGATCCACCGCGACCTGCAGCAGGTGATGAACGACCTGGTCGGCATCATCCGCAAGGAGGACGAGATCGAGCGCGCGCTCGCGGAGATCGAGGCGCTGAAGGCCAGGGTGCCGGCCGTCACCGTCGAGGGGCACCGGCAGTTCAACCCCGGCTGGCACCTCGCGCTCGACCTGCGCAACATGCTGCTGGTGAGCGAGTGCGTCGCGCGAGCGGCACTGCTGCGCAAGGAGAGTCGCGGCGGGCACACCCGCGACGACTATCCGGCGATGGATCCGGGCTGGCGCCGGCGCATGCTCATCTGCGCGGCCGAGGGGACCGGGGTGAGCGTCACGGAGCAACCGATGCCGACCATGCGCCCCGACATGATGGCGCTGTTCGAGCTGGACGAGCTCGAGAAGTACTTCACCATCGAGGAGATCGAATCCGACATCGAGCGGGCCGGCGGCCGGGCATGATCAGCGGAACGGCACGGTCGGCCGGCGGGGCGACCACGAGCACGCGAACGGTGGGCGGGACATGAGTCGAGACGCGCACTTCCGGGTCTGGCGCGGCACCGACGAGGGCGGCGAGCTGAGGGACTACACCGTCGAGGTGAACGAGGGCGAGGTCGTCCTCGACATCATCCACAGACTCCAGGCCACCCAGGCCGGCGATCTCGCCGTCCGGTGGAACTGCAAGGCCGGCAAGTGCGGCTCGTGCAGCGCCGAGATCAACGGCCGGCCCAGACTGCTCTGCATGACCCGGATGTCGACGTTCACCGACGACGAGACGATCACCGTGACGCCGCTGCGCGCGTTCCCGGTGATCCGCGACCTCGTCACGGACGTGTCGTTCAATTACGTGAAGGCCAGGCAGATCCCCGCGTTCGAGCCGCCGGCCGGCCTCGCGCCCGGCGAGTACCGCATGCAGCAGGTCGACGTGGAGCGCTCGCAGGAGTTCCGCAAGTGCATCGAGTGCTTCCTCTGCCAGGACGTCTGCCACGTGGTGCGCGACCACGAGGAGAACAAGAAGTCGTTCGCCGGGCCGCGGTTCCTCATCCGCGCCGCCGAGCTCGACATGCACCCGCTGGACGCCCGCACCGATCGGCGCGAGTTCGCCGCCACGCACCAGGGCATCGGCATGTGCAACATCACCAAGTGCTGCACCGAGGTCTGCCCCGAGCACATCAAGATCACCGACAACGCGATCATCCCGATGAAGGAGCGCGTGGTGGACCGGAAGTACGACCCGCTGGTCTGGCTGGGCAGCAAGCTCTTCCGCCGGCGGCGGGACGACGAGTCGCCGGTCGGCCCACCGCCGGTCGAGGAGCGGTGATCGCGATCCGGCGACCGCGTCCCACAGCGCCCCCGTCCCGCAGCGCCTGGGTCGCCGCGGCGGCCTGGGCGGTGGAGACCTCGCCGCTGAGGTAAGCGTGTCGATCAGCCCTCCCCGGTGCACCCAGCGCCGCGCCGGTCGGGCAGGGTCACCGGGTCGGAGGAACCGGCGGCGGCGGGTCGGTCAGGCGGGCGGGTGCCAGAGCGCGGCGCCGGTCCGCGCGTCGAAGACGTGCGCGCGGGTGGCGTCGATCGCCACCGCGACCACGTCGCCGATGCGCACCTCGGTGCGGCCGGAGAAGCGCGCGACCAGCTTCCGCCCGTCGGTCTCCAGCGAGACGAACGCATCCGGCCCGTTGCGCGCGACCGACCGCACGACGCCGCGGATCGTCACCGTGTCGGGGTCGGGGTCGGTCGTCGCGTCGCGGACGTGCTCGGCCCGCACGCCCAGCACCACGGCGTCGCCGACGTGGGCCAGCAGCGCCGGCGGGACCGGCGCCCAGGTCGGCAGGGTGCGCGCGCCCACGCGGTATCCGGCCATCCCGTCCGAGACCACCAGCCGCGCGGCCACCTCGCCGATGGGCACCATCCCGACGTAGCCGGCGACGAACAGGTCGATCGGCCGGTCGTACAGCTCCCGCGGCGTGCCGGTCTGCACGATCGCGCCGTCGCGCAGCACGACGATCCGGTCGCCGATGGTCAGCGCCTCGCTGTGGTCGTGCGTCACGTAGAAGGTGGGCACGCCGGCGGCCCGCACGGTCTGCGCGATGACATGCCGGATCCGCTGCCGCTCGTTCGCGTCGAGGTGCGCGAGCGGTTCGTCGAGCAGGAACACCCGCGGGGTGCGGACCAGGGCCCGCCCGATGCCGACCTGCCCGCGTTCCCCCGGCGACAGCCCGACGGCACGGCGCGGCAGCAGGCGGCTGACCCGCAGGTCCCGCGCCTTGGACCGGACCCGCTCCGCCGCCTCCGGTTTCGCCACGCGGTGCGAGCTGAGGCCGAAGGCCATGTTGTGCGCGACGTCGAGGAACGGGAGCAGCCGGGTGTTCTCGAACACCATCGCCACGTCGCGCTGCGCCGGCTCGGCGGTGGTCGGCTCGCCGCCGATCAGCACGCGGCCGCTCGTCGGGGCGGTCAGGCCCGCCATCACCCGCAGCGCCGTCGACTTCCCGCTGCCGGACGGGCCGAGCACGGCGACGAGCTCACTCGGACCGGCGAGCAGCGTGACGCCGGACAGCGCGACGGTGCCGTCCTTGTGCACGACCGTCACCCGGTCCAGTCCGGTGGCACCCTGCGGGTCTGCCACTGGCCACCCCCTCCGCTCACCGTCCACGGTAGGCGCCGGCCGGTGCCGCGCGGGAAGGCACCGGACCGGGACGGCTCGGACTGACGGGCCGGGGGCCGCCCGGTGTCAGCGCCCGGGGTCACCGTCCACGCCGGGGACGGCGGAGGCGCACCCGCGGCACAGGTCGAGCGTGGCGCCGGGTACCACGCGGTAGGACGCGGAGCACGCCGAGCAGACCGGACGCGGGTCCGGCTGATAGGTCGACCCGTGGACGCGGGAGTCGTGACGCAGCCGCGCGGAGGCGTGGGCGCGGCTCGCGTTCGCGTTCATGCGCCGAGGCGCTGGTCGGGAACCGCGCCGTGCCCGGTGAGCGATCGGACTGGTCCGGGTCGAGGGCGGCGGGTGGGGGCTGGGGTGGCGGCGCTGGTATGCGTCATGTCGTGAACGAGGGCCTTCCCGGGTGCGTCACGTTTCGCGGACCTGGGCGGCGCTGACCAACCGCGGGCGGGCGCGCGCGGTGCCGGACAGGGTGGGCGACGGGGACGCGAGGCGTCCCCGTACACCGATTCTGACCTACGCGGGCGCAGAAACCCAGCCGGGCGAATGATCCGTGCGGCGGCGGCGCGGCGATCGGCCGTCAGCCGGCGGTCCATGGCCCGGCGGAAACGGGCCCGGCGAGCACGCGCTCGCCCCGCGACACGGCGCGCGCACGCACGCGCAAGGCCGCCCGAGCGGGGTCCGACGCCGGGCCGATTCGGGCCGATCCGGGTCAGTCGTCGCCGGCGGCCGTGTACGGCTGGCCGGGGTGGAACGGCCATTCCTCGAAGGCGCGGCAGCGGCCGTCACCGGCGAACCGCAGAACCCACAGGTCGCGGTAGGAGTGGCCGTCGCCGTACCGCACCTCGAGCCGGGCCACGGCGGTCGCGCCGTCGACGGCGACGACCTCCGAGGTCATGGTGAACGCCTCGTCGGGGCCGTCCCTCGTGTCCTCCCACATGGCGGCGATCGCGGCGAGGCCCGCCCTGGGCTCCTCGTACGGCCCCTGCGAGTAGGTCGCGTCCTCGGTGAACAGGCCGGCGAGGGGGTCGGTGCCGGCGGTCCGCCAGGCGCGCTCGTAACCGGCGATCCAGGCCGCCACGTCGTCGTGATGCATCCGCCCAGTCTGGAACACGGCGGCCTGCCGGGCCGCGCGGGCTCAGCCCTCCGGTCGGACCCGCGCACCCGTGCTCGTCCGCCAGTCGTATGCGATGCCGGCGCCGTCGTAGAACCCGCCGAGGATCGCGTACGCCTGGTAGAGCCGGTACCCGGGGTTGAACTCGTCCCTGGCGTCGGGGTGCACGCCCGGCGCGGTGTCGATCACGCCGACCCGCAGGCCGGTCGCCCACGCCCGGCCGAGCAGGAACCAGTTCGTGCCCCAGCCGTGCTGGTCGGTGCCGTAGAACGCGCTCTCCGTCAGCCGCGCCACGTGGCTCGCCGGCATCAGCGCCGGCCCGGCGACGAAGTCGCCCTCGATGCCCAGCACGCCGCCGATGAGGGCGTTCTCAGCCCGCTCGATCTCGACCTGCGGCCGCGGGAAGCTCACGAGGTCCGCAGGCCCGCGACCCACCGCGGCGTACTCGAGATCCCGCGCGACGTACTCGTCGATGGTCGGCTGCAGCGCGGACCGCACGAACTCCAGCTTGTCGCTCTCGACGTAGAGCACGTGGCTGCCCCGGTCGCGCGCGCCCTCCAGCGCGGCCTCGATCTGCCCGCGGATGCCGCGCCCCGGCTGCCGCACGTCGTGGCCCATCGCGCGGACCGCGGCGACGAACTCGTCCGACGAACCGCCGTCGCCGACGCAGGCCCGGAATCCCTGGTCCGCCAGCTCGGCGAGGGCCGCGAGCATCAGATCGCCCGACCCGCGCCGCTCCAGCGCGATGGTCGCGACGGCCACCCGCATCGAGGACGCGCCGGTCATCCGGTGAACTCCCCCCCGTTCAGGCTCACCACGGTGTTGGTGAGCATGCCCTCGTCGACGTACAGCACGTAGTGCAGGAGCCGCGACACCTCGGCCGCACGGAGGAACCGGTGCTTGGGCGCGCGGGCGGCCCGCTCCGCGACGCGATCCGGATCCTGCCGCCGCCGGGTCATCCCGCTGTCCAGGATGATGGTCGGGGACACGACCACGAGCTGCTGGCCGGGATGCGGCAGCCGACGCTGCTGCACGTAGGCGTTGACCCCGGCCTTCGCGAGAAAGTAGGTGGTGTCGAACGATCCGCGGAACGACTCGCTGCCCAGCACGGCGATCCGGGCGCGCGGGTTGCCCGTGAGCAGGTGCTCGCAGATGCGCACGGTGCTCGTCAGGTTGATCGCCAGGCTGCGCGCCGACTCCGCGAAGCTCTGATCCGAGATGCGCTTGGGCAACAGCAGTCCCGCTGCCAGCACGTACCGGTCGAGGTCGACCGGGATCGCGCCCACGTCGAACTCCTCGGCGAGATCAACGCGCACGTCGTCGTTCTCACCGCGACCGATGCGCACCACCCGCTCGTCGGGCACCAGGTCCAGCAGCCCGTCGACGATCGTCGTCCGGGCGCCGGTGACGCCGAGACTCACGACGGCGCCGGCGGCTGGTCGGTCCCGGCGCCCGCCCCGTGCTGGGCCAGCCGGCGGTCGTGCTCGGCCTCGCGCCGCTGTCGCAGCATGAAGGGCTCCGCATCGCCCTTCGCGAGTGGGCGCTCGTCGGGACGAACGGGCACCGCCTCGCGCGCGGTCTCGGTCGGCGTGATCGTCCAGGTGAGCGTCTTGTCCAGCGTGTACAGCGGGCGGCTGCGCACCTCGGCGAGGATGCGGGCGACGTACTCGCCGATCACCGCCAGGATCACGAAGATCCCGCAGAAGCCAACGGTGACCACCACGGCCAGGATGAGCTCCCAGACGGTCTCCCGCGTCGCGATGCTCAGCACGATGCTGCTGACGATCGAGAGCACGGCGAGGACCGCGAAGATCACCACGAAGGCGCGCGCCACCCGCACGCCCGCCTCGGTGACCGAGAAGATGACGTCGAGGGCGAAGCGCAGGTCGTTCGGGCCGCCGCGGCTCAACCGCGCGTCCGGCGGGTACTCGATCCGCGCGTAGCTGTAGCCGGTCAGCCGGTACAGCACCTGCCGGTAGCGGACACGTTCCCGCTGCTGCAGCATCGCGTCGACCGCGCGCCGGGAGGACACCCGCAGACGCTCGTAGGCGAGCGGCGGATCGAACGAGGAGAAGCGGTTGCACCAGCGGTAGAAGATCCGCGTGCGGCTCGGCACGGACGCCGGCACGGCGGCCACGATGTCGTACCCGCCGACCGCCGTGTCGTACATCCGCCGCAGCACGTCGACGGGGAAATCGAGGTAGGTGTCCTCGAACTCGAACACGAAGTCGCCCATCGCCCGGTCCAGCCCGGCCACCATCGCGGCCTCGATGCCGTGGTGATGGGCCATCTCGATCACGCTGACCGCGCCGTGCAGGTCGCTCGCCACCTCCTTGACCACGCGCGTCGACGCGTCGGTGCTGGCGTCGTTGACCACGACGATCTCGAACGCGTCGAACAGCTCGTCGAGGGCGGCGTCCACCGCGCGCAGGAAGTGCGCGATGCGGTTCTCGGCGTCCCGGCAACGGATGACGGCGGACACGAACTTGTGCTGCTTCACAGGACGTCCTCGAGGTCGTAGATCGTGGCGATCTTTCCGGAGAGCACGCTCGTCACCCACGGGGCCGTGCTGTGCTGCACGACCAGGGTCGGTCGCGCGTCGTCGATCTCGGCGCGGCTCAACACGGTCTTCACCGAGAACAGCGACTCGACGTACCTGATCTCGTGCCGGGTCCCGAGATAGCGACGAGCCAGCTCCGAGGTGAACGACCAGGCGGTCGGCGGGGCCTCCGGGCAGAACGAGCAGTTGTCGAGAGCGTCGTCGTTGCACCGATGGTTTCGCTCCTGGCAGACGAACCGCGGGGTGACGTCGCGGCTCGTGCGGTGCGGCGTGTAACCCACGGACGTGAGCGAATGATGCCCAGACCGCCCGTACGGCATGAGCGAGAAGTACTCGCCGTCCATGACTGTCAGCCCGACCCCGGCGAGGCTCTGCCCGACGTTCGTCAGGATGATCTCGCACAGCTCGTACTTCAACGGGAGCGGTTCCTCGCCGAGCATGCGCAGCACCTGGTTCGTGCCGGCGTACGACGCGTTGAGCACCCCGTCCGCGCGCAGCTCGCGGCCGTCCGCCAGTCGGATCGAGAAGCCGTCCGCATCCCGCTCCACGGCCTGCATGCGAGCCGGCTGGTACCACGAGAGTGTCGTCTGCTCCGCCAGTTTCGCGCACATCGCCTGCCGCAGGCGCGGCGCGTCGAAGCTGTACTCGTCCGTGCGGTAGGCGGTGGTGACCGTTCCGGGAGCGAACCACTGCGCCGGATCGGTCGCCTCGCAACGGATTCCGGCGCGCGCGCAGAACCGCTCGAAGCCCTCCGGGCTGATGTACGACTGCGCGCGGGCGATCGCATAGATCTTGTCGAAGTGATCGTTGATGCACTCCGCGTAGTCGCGGGTGAAACGGTCGTAGTACTTCACCGAGGACAGCGCCGTGGTGAGGCTTCTCGGATAGTGATACCCGTTGTGCACCCGCGCCTGGTTGACCTGGCTGGCACGCATCATCGGTGCGTCGTCCGCGTCGAGCAGGGCGACCCGCATCCCCTGGCGGCTCAGCAGATAGGCGCCGTACAGGCCGAACAGACCCGCGCCGACCACGAGCCGGTCGAAATGCGGCGGCCGTCTCCCGAGCGGGCCGGACGTCGCATCGACCTCCATGGCACATCCCCCCAATTCGGGCATCACGCCCAGCATCGGTGTGCCCGGGGAATCACGCAAGACCAGCGGTCGCCGCGGTGGTGCCGGGGTGCCCGCGCGACTGACCCGCCGCGGCGGGGCGGGCGTCAGCGGTCCGGGGCGTGCAGGTGCGCCTCGATGTCCTCGAGAGTGCGGCCCCGGGTCTCCGGCACCCGGAGCCGGACGAAGACGAGGAACCCGACGGACATCAGGGCGAAGAACCAGAAGGCGACGGCGACCCGCTGCGGTACCCCCGGCGTACCGACGAAGATCGGGAATGCCAGCGCGATGAACAGGTTGGCGGCCCAGTTCGACGCGGTGGCGACGGCCGCCCCGCGCGCGCGGACGGCGACCGGAAAGACCTCGGAGACCAGCAGCCAGGCGAGCGGCCCGGCCGAGATCGCGAAGAACGCCATGAAGGACAGGACCGCGGCCACCGTCAGCGCGCCGTTCAGGGCGATCGCCGGGAACGCCAGTCCGGCCCCCGTGAGGAGCAGGCTGACGGCGATCCCGACGAGTCCGACGGACAGCAGCGGCCGGCGGCCGAAGCGATGGGTCAGGCCGACGGACGCCAGGGCGGCGATGGTGTTCACCCCGCCCACCGCGAGCGAGGCGATCTCCGCGCCGCTCGGCCCGTCCACCCCGGCGATGCGAAAGACGTCGGTGGAGTAGTAGATCACCGCACCGACCCCGACCAGGGCGTTCATCAGTGCCATCGCGACGCCCACCGTGAGGGCGGCGCGGTACCTGGGCCGGAGGAGCTCCCCGAACGACGGCGCCGGCGCGCCGTGCATCGTCTCGACGATCGACGCGAGCTCCGGCTCGACCTCGCCGGGTGGTCGCATGCGCTGCAGGGCCCGGCGCGCCCCGTCGATCTGCCCGCGCCGCGCCAGGAACCGGGGACTCGGCGGGACGAGCGCGACGCCGACGATCTGCAGCAGGGCCGGCACCAGCCCGACGGCGAACATCCAGCGCCAGGCGCCGGACGGCGTGAACGCGAGCCCGACGGCCAGCGCCAGCAGGATGCCGACGGTGACGAAGAGCTGATAGGTGGTGAGCATCGCCCCCCGCAGGCGGGCCGGACAGAGCTCGGCCAGGAAGAGCGGGGCGACCGCGGAGGTCACGCCGACCGCGATGCCGGTCAGCACCCGCCCCGCCACGAGCAGCGGGTAGGCAGGGGCGGCCGCCGTCAGTGCCGTGCCGAACAGCGCGAGCGCGCCCGCGGCCAGCAGCGCCCGGCGGCGGCCGAGGGAGTCCGCGGCCGGTCCCGCGAGGAAGCAGCCGATCAGCGCGCCCGCGACCAGACCGCTCACCACGATCGCCGCCTGCACGCCGGACAGTGCGAACTCGGCGGTGAAGAACCCGATGGCGTCGTTGCTGACCGCGATCGCGTAGCCGAAGACGGTGCCGGTCGACGCGGCGAGCACGACCAGGCGGAGAAGCACGCCGGGCGGCCGGGTTCGCCCCGCCGCGTCGCCCGTGTCGTCGCCCACCGCCGCCCCCTGCCCGGAATGTCCCTTGCCGGCGTGGCAGCAGGCTAACGCCTGCGTCACGGGTCGAACACTCCGTCGAGCGGGTCGGCGGCCGCCCGGCGGCGTGGGACCGGCCCGCGGCTCTGCGATAGGCTGCTCGACGCCCGGATCCGTCCGGGTGGCCGGGATGTGGCGCAGCTTGGTAGCGCACTTGACTGGGGGTCAAGGGGTCGCAGGTTCGAATCCTGTCATCCCGACGCGTCGTCACCGTAGGTCAGACGGGTAGGACTGATCTTCGGTGATCGTTCAGGCGTCACTGGTGCCCCTCAAGGTCAGCAGGCCGATGCGGCGAAGGACCAGGTCACGGTTCCCGAGACGGTCTCGACTGAGCGCGCCACAAAGCACGGGAAGCGCTGGCTGCCGCCGCGCCGGCCGATCAGCGGCTCGCGGAGTCCAGACTCGTCGCGCTCGCTCCAGCGTCCACGCAACACTCACGCCCGGTGTGCGCGACTCCGTGACGCTGACGCCCCGTCGACAACGCTCGGTATCCTCGAAAGCGGTTGATCACGCGGTACCCGCCTGAGGTGGCATCCCGCGACGACTCAAGCTGGGAGTGGGTCGAAGTGCCGATGCAGCTTCACACCTTCTTCGACGTCTGGCAGTACCAGCCGATGAAGCCGACCACCTGGTGAGGGGACGAGCCGTCGGACGTCGGATCGCCACGTCCAGGATGGAGCTCGTTCCGCTCGACCGGGACGACGCGGTCGACATGGTCGACGTCCTGAGCGGGGACGACCTGTACGCGTACACCGGAGGATCGGCGCCGACGCTCGACGAGCTGCGGACGCGCTATGCCGCGCTCGTCGTCGGGCACTCCGCGGACGGTTCGGAGGATTGGTACAACTGGGTGCTGCGCCGCAGCGCCGACGGGCGGGCGCTCGGATATGTCCAGGCCACCGTGACGGACGAGGGCTCGCGCGCCGAACTGGCCTGGGTGGTGGGACTGGAGTTCCAGGGTCGGGGTTACGCCACCGAGGCCGTCGACGCGATGGTCGATCATCTTGCCGCGCACGGGGTGCGGAGCCTTCTCGCGAAGATCGATCCCGCGCACGATGCCTCCGCTGCGGTCGCACGACGCGTCGGGCTGCGTCCCACCGAAGAGCTCGACGACGGCGAGCAGGTCTGGCGCGCCGAGCTGGACGAGACCACCGCGGGCTGAGCCCGGACCCGTCCGGATCGCGCCGGATCCTCACGCGACGGTGACGACCACCTTGCCGCGCGCGTGCCCCTGTTCGAGATAGCGCACGCCGGCGGCGATGTCGTCGAGCGGCACCGTCCTGTCGATCACCGGCCGCAGCTGGCCGAGGTCGACGAGCTCGATCAGCGCGACGAGGTCGTCGCGGCCGTAGCGGGTGGGCAGGAACGTCAGCTTCTGCCGGACGAACCGGTCCACGACGGTCGCGCGGAGGATCGAGCCCATGGCGCCGACGATCTTGCCGGGTGACCCGCCGCCGTTGAGCACGAGGATGCCGGTCGGCGACAGCGCGCGGCGCAGCCGCCGCAGCGGCCGGTTCCCGACGTTGTCCAGGATCACGTCGTAGGGCTCCGCCGGTTCGGTGAAGTCGGCGGCGGTGTAGTCGACGACGTGCGTCGCGCCGATCGAGCGCAGCATGTCGACGTTGCGCGAGCTGCACACGCCGGTGACCTCGGCGCCGAGCGCGTCGGCGATCTGCACGGCGTAGATGCCGACGCCACCGGCCGCGCCGTTGACGAGAACCCGCTGGCCGGGACGCACCTGGCCGACATCCCGGATCGCGTGCAGAGCGGTCACCGCCCCCATCGGGATCGCCGCCGCCTGCTCGAAGGACAGCGAGGCCGGCTTGCGCGCGACGAGAGTCGCATCGCCGGCGGCGTACTCGGCGAACGCGCCCGTGCAGAAGCCGAAGACGTCGTCGCCCACGGCCAGATCGGCGACGCCCGCGCCGACGGCCTCCACCCGGCCGGCGACGTCGATCCCGGCGATGCGGTTCTTCGGCCGCCGCAGGCCCACCCCGCCCATCAGCCGGGCGATCCGCGGGTCGCCGCGCACCATGTGCCAGTCGTACGGGTTGAGCGACGCGGCCCGCACCTGGATCAGCACGTCACCGGGCCCGACGACGGGCGTGGCGGTGTCCACCAGCTCGTACACGTCCGGCGGGCCGAACCGCTCCTGCACGATCGCCTTCATCGGGCCTCCACGTGTCCGGCCCGCTTCGGCCGGCTGGATCGGATCGAGGACGCGTCGAACGGTAGCCCGGCGGCGCGGCGGATGGCATCAGGGATGACCCCGATTCGCTGGGCCTTGCCGGGTCCGGCGGGGACGCACCGGACCGCGGGGGCCGCCCGGCTATCCGGCGGCGCCCGGCCGGACGACCGAGGTCAGTCCGAGCCACGCCGCCAGGGCCTCGAGCTCGGCGTGCACGGCGGCATCCATCCCGCCGGTGAATCGGACGTCCCGGTGGATCGCGTCCACCCGCAGGACGCCCTGCCGCCGGTCGGCGGTCGCGTCGACCTTGCCGATCAGCCGGTCGTCGTACAGGACGGGCAGTGCGAAGTAGCCCCAGCGCCGCTTCGCGCGCGGGGCGTACATCTCGAGGTGGTACTCGAAGTCGAACAGCTCGACGGCCCGCCGGCGATCGTGCACGAGGCGGTCGAACGGGGACAGCAGAGCGGCGCGCCCGGCGAACGGCGCTCCGATCGCCGCGGGGTCGACCCGCCACACTCCCCCGGTGCCCTCGACCTCCGCCCGTTCCCCCGCTGCCCCGACCATGGACTCCCGCGCGAGGCCCAGCGCACGCAGACGCCTCTCGTCGCGTATTCGAGTCGCCTCGGCGGCCGGCAGGACGGTCACGTCCACCGGAAAGACGCGCTCGGCGAGGTCCCACAACCGTTGCCGGCCGGCGCGGCCCGCGATCGCGATCTCACCGCGCGCGGCCAGTAGTTCCAGCATCTGCGTCACGTTGCGGTTGTTCGTCCATCCGGTCGACGGCCACGGGACCACGCTGCGATCCGGCACGTCGCGGGACAGGAGCGGGCCCGAACCGCGGAGCAGCGCGAGGATGTCACGGCGGAAGGACTCGTTATCCCGCAACCAGAGTCGCTTCTGCGAGTGCTCCGGCGGCCAGTCCGACATGTCCGCCAGGTAGAGGCCGAGGTCCTCCATCGGCCGCACCATCGCCTGGTGCTCGAACATCGAGCGGTCGCGCTCGAGTGCGTCCCGCAGGTGGTCGGGCCGGTAGGCCGCGCCGAGCCGCGTCCACGCGACCAGGTCGGCGCTGGGCGCCACCGCGGCCGTCGGGTCGAGCTGGAGGAACGTCAGGTGCCGGACGGCCCCGAGCAGCTCCGCCGGCCGCTCCGCGTCGAGCAGCTGGGCGCGCACGGCGATCCGCCGCGCCTCGTCCCGATCGAGCCGGTGGGTCGCCATCGGCCGAGGCTAGCGACGGCGCCGGACACCATCCGGACCTCGTGCGCCTCGCCGCCGCCGCCGCGGCGCGATCGCCGGTGCGTGGCGACCCCGATGTGAGCCGCCCGACCGAAGCTGCCTCCGGGCCCTTGCTAGGGTCCGGTCATCGACGACGAGCAGACGCCCCTCCGGATCGGCCTGGTGGGATACGGCGCCGGTGGCCGCCGCTTCCACGCACCGTTCATCGACGCGGCATCCGGGGTCGAGCTGGCGGCGGTGGTCGCCCGGTCGGACGCGCGCCGGCGCGAGGTGGCGCTCGACTTCCCCGCCGTGACCGTCGTCGAGTCGCTCGCCGACCTGCTGGAGCAGGACGTCGACGTCGTGGTGATCACCACCCCGCCGCGCACCCGGCGCGAGCTGGTGCTCGAGGCTGTCGCCGGCGGCGTGTCCGTGGTCGCGGACAAGCCGTTCGCGCCGGACGGCGCCGTCGCCCGCGAGCTGGCGCAGGCCGCCGACGCCGCCGGCGTGCTGCTCACCGTCTTCCACAACCGGCGCTGGGATGCCGACATCCGCACGGTGAAGGCCGTGCTCGACTCCGGCGAGCTGGGCACCGTCAAGACCTTCGAGTCCCGGTTCGACCTGTACGAGCCGCAGAGCGTCGAGGCCGGCCCCGGCGGCGGCGTGCTCAGCGACCTCGGCAGCCATCTTCTCGACCAGGCGATGTGGCTGTTCGGGCCCGTCGCCCGCGTGTACGCGGAGCTCGACATGGTCGAAGCCCCGGACGGTCTCGTCGACGGCGGATTCTTCGTGTCGCTCACCCACGGCGGCGGCGTCGTCTCCCACCTGCGGGCGGGCAAGCTCGGCCGTGCCGTCGGTCGCGAGCTGCGCGTGACGGGCAGCGACGGCAGCTACCGATCGGCCGGGACGGACGTGCAGGCCGACGCGATCTCGGCCGGGCGGCGGCCCGCGGACGACCCGGATGCCTGGGGCCGGGAGAGCCCCGAGCACTGGGGCACGCTCGTGACGGCGGCCGGGGAGCGGCGGGTGCCCTCCGAGCAGGGCAGCTGGCAGTCGTACTACACCCAGCTCGGGCGCGCGGTGCGCGGCGCAGCCGACGCCCCGGTGCCCGCGGCCGAGGGCGTCGCCGTGCTCGACGCGATCGACGCCGCCCGGCGCAGCGCGACGGAGCACGGCGTCGTCGAATTCTGACCGGACCGTCGCCGGACGTTCCTCGCCGTCGCTGCGCCGCAGCACGCGCATCGACATCCCGCTAGCGGACGAGGCCCTCGTCGGTGCGGCCGAACAACCGCTGCGCCGACGGATTGAGATCGGCGAAGCCGTCGACCATCTGGGCGGCAACCCGCAGTCGGCCCCCGTCCCGCCGGAGATCCCAGGTGTGGAAGGCCTTCCCGGCGAAGATCTCCTCGGTCGTGGGATCTCGGAAAGAGAACGTGAGCCTGGTCTTGAGCCACACGACCTCGCCGACGTCCTCGCGGCTGAGCACCTCGTCGATGTCGTGCTGCTCGTCGACGAAACCCTTGCGGTCTCGCAGGAAGTCCGCCAGTCCGGTCGGCCCGTCCCACTGATGACCGCCGACGAAGCCGGTGCGGAAGTCGTCCGTGACCCCCTCGGCCCGCATCTCCTCCGCGGTCGGATCGCTCTGCAACACCGAGAAGTAACGCCGGATGCACGCGCGGATGTCCTCGGTGGTGATCGTCATCGGGGGAGCGTACCGGCGCGGCCGGCCCGCCCGGCCAGGTGCCATCGTCCCGCCGAACTCGGATCCACAGGCCGGCTCAGGATTGGACACGTGTTCGATTTCGGGCTATGATGAGCCATGTTCATCGGTGACAGCTGGCGAGGCAGGCCGGTGGAGGTGTGGCACGATTCGCCTCCTCCGCCACCTGGGCGGCCCATGCTGTTGTGGGCCCCGTGCTCCGCGGGGCCGGTTCGCCCGGCCAGGCCGGCCGCTGACGATGACGAGTCCCTGCCGGAACTGTCGCTGATGGAGGTCATCCCGCCGCGCTGCGACGCGGATGCGGTCGTCCAGCTGTCGGGCTGGCGCCGGCGGGTCGCGTCCACCGCTCCCGGCGCCACGCTCGCCCGGGTGCTGCAGCACCGTCCCGGCCGGATCCCGGCCCGCGCATCCGACGCGCACCGGATGCCGCTGTGGGCGAACGCGCTGCTCGATTCCCTCGCCGCCAGGCAACGCCTGATCGCCCACCTCCAGGCGCGACAGGCCGCCGACCTCGCCGAGCTGTCGGGCAACTACCCCGGCATCCGCGAGTTCCTGCCCACGGAACTCGCTCTCGCGTTACACATCGCGGAATCCACGGCCGACAAACAGCTGTCGGAGGCCACCGA
Organism: uncultured Actinomycetota bacterium; assembly: GCA_963844455.1. GTDB lineage: Bacteria > Actinomycetota > Actinomycetes > Mycobacteriales > Nakamurellaceae > Nakamurella. The sequence goes on along the minus strand of CAWJOH010000001.1, from coordinate 44,759 downwards.
CCTCGTGCACCGGCTGCCCGCCACGTTCGGCGCGCTGGACGCCGGGCTGATCACCGCGGTCAAGGCCGCCACGATCCGGGTCGGCACCGAGGGCCTGGACCCGGACCTGTCCGCCGCCGTCGAGGACGACGTCCTGCCCCGTGCCGCCGACCGGACCGTGCCGCAGCTCCGGGACGCCGTCCGGCGCAGCATCCTGGCCCGTGATCCCGCCGGCAGCGAGGACCGGTACCGCGGCGAACAGTCCCGCCGCCGCATCAGCACCCATCCGAAACCCGATGGCATGGCGGGTCTCTGGGTGTACGCCGCGGCCCAGGACATCGCGGCCGTCCAGACGTGCCTGACGGCGCTGGGCGCCGCCGCCCGCACCCCCGACGACCTGCGCACAGCCGACAACCGTCGCGTCGACGCCCTCGTCGACATCTGCACCGACATCCTCGACAGCGGTTCCTGGCACGGCACCACGCTGCGGGCCGATCACCGGCGCCGACCGCACATCCAGGTCACCGTCCCGATCACTGCCCTGCTCCCGGGCGGTGCCGGTGATGCGTGCCCGGCCGCCGGCCACGGAACCTGCATCACCGGCGGGGAGGCCGCCGAACTCGCCGGGTACGGACCCATCAGCCCGGCGCAGGCCCGGGCGATCACCGCCGACGGCACCCTGCGCCGCCTCGTCTGCGACCCGGTCACCGGCACCCTGCTCGACTACGGGCGGAGCACCTACACCCCGCCGGCCGCCCTCACCGACCACGTTCTCGCCCGCGATCGGACCTGTGTCCTGCCCGGCTGCCGGCAACCCGCTCACCTCGGGGAACTCGACCACATCCGGCCCTACCACCCGGGGCGGCCCGACGGCGGCGCCACCAGTGCCGACAATCTCGCGGTCTCGTGCAAGCATCATCACCGCGCGAAGGACGGCGGCGAGTACCGGCTCAGCCGCACCGCCGACGGGTATCGCTGGACCACCCCGCTGGGCCGGACCTACGTCCGGCCACCCACGCGGCTCTGGGAACCGCCCCCACCGCGACCGCCCGACGGTTCCCGATGTCGTGCGGCCGTCGCTGAGGCCGACGCGCACATCAGCGGTGGCACGCCGGCTTTCGCCGGAATCGGCGGCGCCGGCCCGCCGTACTGATCACCGCCAGACGCGTCGGAGAACCACCGGCGCGGTCCGTCCGACCGGGCCGACTCTTCACCTACCCCACCGGGCCGCCGCGGATCGGCAGGGCGCGGGCGGTGCGGCGCTCGTTGTCGCGCAGCCGCGGCTCGTAGTGCGCGAAGAACATCGTGCTGACCAGGTCCCGGCGGCTTCGCACGCCGGTCTTGTCGAACACGCTCTTGAGGTGCTGCTGCACCGTGTGCGTCGAGATCACCAGCCGCTCCGCGATCTCGGACGTCGAGTAGCCCTGCAGCACGAGGCGGGTCAGCTCCTGCTCGCGCTCGGTCAGCCGGTAGGCCGACATCAGGAGCGGCGAGATCCGTGCCGGGTGAGCGGGTTCCACGATGACCGCCACTCTCGACGAGCCGCCCGCGACGAGCGGCACGCCGTGCAGCACGACCCACGTGCCGGAGCGGGTGAGCACCCGGGCGACGGCGACCTCGCTCGGGTCGTCGGGGCCCGTCGCTCCCACCGTCGCCATCGCCCGACCGGCGACCGCCAGCACGCACGGCGGCAGCCGGCCGCGGTCCCAGGCGCCGTCGGGCAGCTCCCGCAGCCACCGCTCGACGCCGGGGCTCACGGACTCGGGTTGCCAGCTCGCCGTCAGCACCACGAGGCCGGGTGCCTCCGGGCCCTCGGGGTCGCCGGCCTCGCCGATGAGCAGGGCACGCCGCGCACCGTCGGCCAGCACGGGCGCGACCGCACGCACGAACGACAGCTCCGACTCGTCGAAGAGCGGCCGGTCCGGCTCGCGGTACAGGCCGAGCGACCCCCACACCTCGCCGCTCCGCGTGCGCAGCGACGCCACCATCTCCTGGTCGCCGCCGTACTGCATGTTCGCGTGCCACCGCGGGCTGCTGCCCGGCTGCCCACCCGTCGCCTCATGCAGCGTGGAGACGCCGCGCGCCGACCGGGCGACGTCCGCGATGTGGTTGACGTCGTCCTCCGCGTACTCCGCGGCTGCCCACTCCGCCGGGAACTCCGGCAGGCCCTCCTGGAAGTGGCTGGTGATCAGCAGCGACGCCGGATCGACGGTGAACCAGCAGGGCGCCCGATAGTGCGGCACCACGTCGGCGAGCACCTCGCTGCTCGCCCGCCAGAACGCGACCAGGTCGCTGCCCCGGCCGGCCAGGGCGCCGATCTTGTCCGCCGCCCGCTGCCGCACGTCCGCCCGCACGGCACCGAGCCTAGGAGCGGAGGCGTGACGTGAACATGCCACGTTGCTGGTATTCCCCCGGATGACGCGTCCTGCCTACTTTCGCGTCATGACTGCAGAACCCCTGACCGCGATCCGGGTGCTCGGCGCCGGCGCCGGCGACGTGACCGGCGATCCCGCCGTCGAGCTGGATCGGTACCTGGTGGAGTCCCGCGACTCCGGCGGCCTCATCGCGGTGGTGGAGCACACGCTGTCCCCCGGGGTGCTGGCCGCGCCCCTGCACCGGCACGGCCGCGAGGACGAGTACAGCTTCGTCCTCGAGGGCACCCTCGGCGTGTTCCAGGACGGAGCCGAGATCACCGCCACGGCAGGCGAACTCGTGTTCAAGCCGCGGAATCACTGGCACACGTTCTGGAACGCGGGGGACGACCGGTTGCGCATCCTGGAACTCATCACGCCGGCCGGCATCGAGGACCTGTTCCGCAAGCTCGCCGAGCCGGGCGGCGAGTACGACCCGGCGACCCTGCCCGCGCTGGCCGGGCGGTACGGCGCGCAGGTCGACTTCGAGCGCACCATGCCGCTGATGGAGCGCCACGGCCTGGTCTTCCGATAGCGCGCCTCCGGCCGACGCTCCTCGCGCGCCGGTGGTTGGCTCCGTCCGCGCAGGTCCCTGATCCGCACCAGGCTCCGGGTGCTTGGGTGGATGACCCGGACCGTGTGCGGTCGAGGCCGCATGGTTCGGGGGGCCGACCCACGCGACCGCCGCGGCTCACTCGCCGGGCCAGATCTCGGGCAGGCCGAACAGCGCGAAGAATCGGTGGTGGAACGTCACGATCTCGGCGAGCCGGCCGTCCTCGAACCGGAGCACGTCGAACGACACCGCACGGAACTCGGTGTCGCCCGGCGCCCGCACGTAGTTGGCCGCCGCCGGCTGGCCGTTGGATCGGGTCGGCATCAGCCGGAACTCGCCGGGCGGGTCGGTCACGAAGATCTCCTGGAAGAACCCCGCGATCTCCGCCTTGCCGATGAAGTGCAGCGGCTCCGGCGGCATCCAGAAGCGCGCCTCCTCGCGCAGCATCGCGACGATCGCCTGCGGATCGGCGGCGGCGTGCGCGTCCATGTAGCGCTGCAGCAGTTCCCGCTCGTCCGCGGTGGCCGTCGCGGCGGAGATCGAGTCGCGCATGGTCTCGAGGTCCTGCTGCTCGGCCAGCTCCCGCAGCGTCGCCCGCGCCCGCTGCATCGCGCTGTTCACCGACACGACCGTCATGTCGAGGGCGGCGGCGGTGTCGGCGGCGGACCACTCCACCACGTCGCGCAGGATCAGCACCGCCCGCTGCCGCGGCGGCAGCTGCTGGATCGCCACCAGGAAGGCCAGCTCGATCGTCTCCTTGGCGACCAGGGCCGCGTCCGGCTGCTCCTCCGGCGCCGCCACGGGATCCGCGAGGGCATCCGGAAAGGGCTCCAGCCAGGAGATCTCGACGAAGGCCGGCTGCCCGGGCACGGTCACCGGCGGCGCCGGTCGGCGCGGCCGCCGGCGCAGCTGATCGAGGCAGGCGTTCGTCGCGATGGTGTACAGCCACGCCCGGAACGACGACCTGCCCTCGAACGAATCCCGGCGGCGCCAGGCGCGCAGCATGGTCTCCTGCACGAGATCCTCGGCCTCGTCGAAGCTGCCCAGCATCCGGTAGCAGTGCACCCGCAGCTCGCGGCGGTGCCGCTCGGTCAGCTCGGCGAATTCGGCCTCGGTCGTCGGGATCGTCATGGTCGGGCTCCTCGGTCGGGTGTGCGCCTGTCAGAGATGAAGACGCACCCGATCGCCCGGACTCATCGGCGCGCCGCGCCGGCGGCGCGCGAGGACGCGGTCATTCGGCCGAGCGGGTGATCCGCTTCCACAGGCCCCGCTTGGGCTCCGCCTGCCCACCGCCGTCGGGGTCGCCGCCCGTCCCGGGCCTCGCCGCCTTCTTCCCGGCGGTGGATGAGCCGGCGCTGCCCGCTGCCAGCACGTCCGCCTCGGTCAGCTCGGAGAGTTCCACGACGTCCGGCGCCCGCACCCCGAGGACCCGCCCGTTCTCCACCACGGGCGACCCGGTGGGCGATCCCATGGCCTCGCGCAGGGACACCGGCGGCGTGGGCGTCCGATCCGCCAGCGCCAGCGCGTCGGCCAGGCCGTCGGTGGACAGGTGATCGGTCAGCGCCGACTGCAGGCCGGCCACCGTGAAGACGTGGTACTCCGCGACCCCGTCGCGGTCCTCGCACACCACCACGGGCAGCTTGGCGCTCGACGCCGTCTGCACCCGGAGCCGGGTCGGGCCGACGCTGTCGCTGGCCTGGAGAACGATCGCTGGTTCGGTGCGCACGGCGAAAACCGTAACGCGGCGCCCGGCCGCGGGCCCGACAGGAGCGGTCGTCGCCGGCTGGTCGACCCGGATCAGGACCGGCGTGACCCGCGCTTTTCCCGCACGCGCACGTTGATCCGCACCGGGGAGCCGACGAACGAGAAGTCCTCGCGCAGCCGCCGCTCGATGAACCGGCGGTACCCGGCCTCCAGGAAGCCCGTGGTGAACAGCACGAAGGTGGGCGGTCGGTGGCCCGCCTGGGTGGCGAAGAGGATCCGCGGCTGCCGGCCGCCGCGGACGGGCGGCGGGGTCGCGGCCACGAGCTCGCCCAGCCAGGCGTTGAGCCGGCCCGTGGGCACCCGGCGGTCCCATGACTCGAGCGCCGTGCGCAACGCGGGGCCCAGCCGGTGCACGCCGCGTCCCGTGCCGGCGGAGATGTTGATCCGCTGCGCCCAGGGCACCCGCACCAGGTCCCGCACCAACTCGCGCTCCAGGTCCTCGCGCCGGTCGGCGTCGACCAGGTCGGCCTTGTTCATCGCGATCACCAGCGCGCGCCCCGAGTCGGCGACCATCGAGATCACCCGCTGATCCTGCTCGGTCAGCGGGGCCGAGGAATCGACCAGCACGATCGCCACCTCGGCCGCCTCCAGCGCCGTCTGCGTGCGGAGCGAGGCGTAGAACTCCATGCCCACCGCCTGGTTCACCCGGCGCCGCAGGCCCGCCGTGTCGACGAACCGCCAGACCTCGCCGTCCAGGTCGACCAGCGAGTCGACCGGATCCACCGTGGTGCCGGCGACCGGGTCCACCACCGACCGCGACTCGCCCGAGAGCTTGTTCAGCAGCGATGATTTGCCCACGTTGGGCTTGCCCACGAGCGCCACCCGGCGCGGCCCGCCCGTCGCGCCGATGATCTCGCCCGGGGCTTCGGGCAGCGCGTCGAGGATGGCGTCGAGCAGGTCGCCGGACCCGCGCCCGTGCAGCGCCGAGATCAGGTACGGCTCGCCCAGGCCGAGCGACCACAGCTGCGCGGCGTCCGCCTCGGCCCGCTCGTCGTCGACCTTGTTGGCGGCCAGGATCACCGGCCGCGCGGACCGGCGCAGCACCCGGGCCATGGCCTCGTCGGTGGTCGTCGCGCCGACCGTCGCGTCGACCACCACCAGCACCGCATCGCTGGACGACATCGCGCGCTCCGCCTGCGCGACGACCGCGGCCTGCAGGCCCTGCGGGCTCGGTTCCCAGCCGCCCGTGTCCACCACGGTGAACCGGCGGCCCCGCCACAGCGCGTCGTAGGTCACCCGGTCGCGGGTCACCCCCGGCACGTCCTGGACGACGGCCTCGCGGCGCCCGATGATCCGGTTCACCAGCGTCGACTTGCCGACGTTGGGCCGGCCGACGACGGCCAGCGTGGGCGCCGGCCCCGCCGCTCCGGCGTCCGCCGCTCCCTCGAGATCGGTCCTCCCAGCCGGTGAACTCGCTCTCGTCGGCCCAGGTACCGTCCGGCTGCTCGGCCGGCTCCGCCACGTCCGCCGGCTCGGTCACGACGACGCCGGCCGGGAGTCGAGCGCCGACCGGCCGCCGGCGGCCGCGACGGCGGAGTCCAGCTCGATCACCAGCGCGGACAGCCGCCGCTGGATCTCGCCGGTGGCCGCGGTGACCGCCTTCTTCCCGGCCCCGTGCTCGATGGGGAACGGCTCACCGATCAGCGTGTGCACATACGGACGAAACCGCCTGCGCCGGCGCCCCTCCGGCCGAGCGGTGCCGCGCAGCGCGACCGGCACGACCGTCGCGCCCGACCGCACCGCCAACCACGCCGCTCCTGGATGCACGGTGGTGACGGTACCGGCTCCGCGGGTGCCCTCGGGGAAGACGCCGATCGCCCCGCCCCGGTTCAGCTGGGCCAGGGCCTGCAGCAACGGTTCTCGATCGGGGACGTCGCGGTGCAACGCGTACTGGCCGACGTTCGTCAGCAGCCAGCCGAGCGCGCCCTGCACCGCCTCGGCCTTGATCAGGAACGACACGCGGCGGGTCAGCAGCCCGAACAGCACGCCGCCGTCCATGAAGTTCTGGTGGTTCGCGACGAACACCACCGGCCCGGTCGCGGGGATCCGCTCGATGCGCGCCACCCGGATCCGGTACAGGCTGCCGCAGAGCACGAATCGCGATGCGCCGGCCGCGATCCATGCCCTTGGTCCCGGTGTGCGGCGGCGGCGGGTCCTGGCTGCCGCCGAGCCGCCACCAGCGCGCGGGCCGCGCGCCGAACGTCGACCGGTTCACCAGATGCCCCGCTGTGCGGCGAGTTCCAGCACGGCCGCCACCGCGTCGTCGATGCCCATGTCGGAGGAGTCGATCACCACCGCGTCCGGCGCGGCCTGCAGCGGCGCGTGCGCCCGGTTCGAGTCGTGCACGTCGCGGCGCCGCAGGTCGAGCGCGACCTCCTGCACGTCGACGGTGAGATCGCCCGCGCCTGAGCGATTCTGGTCCTGCCGGTGGCGACGACGGGCCCTGACCTCCGGGTCGGCGGTGAGGTAGATCTTCAGCGACGCGTCGGGCGTGATGACGGTGCCGATGTCCCTGCCCTCGACCACCATCCGGCCCGAGTGCGCCATGGCGCGCTGCCGGTCCAGCAGGAACTGCCGCACCGCAGGATTCGCCGACACCGGGGTCACCGCGAGAGTGACTGCCGGACCCCGGATCTCGGTGGTGACATCGCGTCCGCCGAGCCGGTGCCGCTGCTCGTTCGGATCCGTCGGTGGGGCCAGCTCGAACGCCGGCAGCAGGGCCGCGACGGCGTCGTCGTCCGCGGGGTCGACGCCGGCGTCCAGCACGCCGAGCGTGACGATCCGGTACAGCGCGCCGGTGTCGAGATAGCCCGCGTCCAGCGCCAGCGCGACGCGTCGCGCGATCGTCGACTTGCCGGTGCCTGCCGGGCCGTCGATGGCGATGACGAAACGATCGGTACCGCCGCCCGGCCTGCTCACAGACCGACCGCCTTGTACAGCTGCGCGATCTCGACGGGATTCAGTTTGCGCAGGGTGCCCGGCCGCTGGTGCCCGAGCTGCACGTCGCCGATCTGGGTGCGGACCAGCCGGGACACGGGGTGGCCCGTGGCGTCGAGCAGCCGCCGCACGATGTGCTTGCGGCCCTCGTGCAACACGACCTCGACCACGGCGCGCTGGTTGTGCAGGTCGACGACCTTGAAGGAGTCGACCTTCGCCGGCCCGTCGTCGAGTTCGACCCCGGCCTTGAGCCGCCGGCCCAGGTCGCGCGGCACCGGGCCCGGGATCTCGGCCATGTAGGTCTTGCTGACCCCGTAGGACGGGTGGGTCAGCCGGTGCGCCAGCTCGCCGTCGTTGGTGAGCAGGATCAGGCCCTCGGAGTCCATGTCCAGCCGGCCGACGTGGAAGAGCCGCTCGCTGCGGTCCGCCAGCAGCTCGCCGATGTGCGGGCGGCCGCGTTCGTCGGACATCGTCGACAGCATGCCCGGCATCTTGTTCAGGGCGAGGTAGACCTGGTTCTCCCGCAGGGCGATGCGGTTGCCGTCGACGTGCACGACCGCCCGGTCGGGGTCGATCCGGGTGCCGAGCTCCCGCACCACGATGCCGTCGACCTTGATCCGGCCGGCGCGGATCATGTCTTCCGCCTTGCGCCGGGAGGCCACGCCCGCGGCCGACAGCACCTTCTGCAGGCGGACGCCCTCGGGACCGTCGTCCCGATCCCGGGAATCACTCATCGTCCACCGCGTCGATGTCCGGCAGCAGCGGGCCCAGCGACGGCAGCTCCGCCAGGTCGGACAGCCCCAGCCGGTCGAGGAACAGCTCGGTGGTGCGGTAGAGCACGCCGCCGGTGTCCGGGTCGGTGCCGTCCTCCTCGATCAGCCCGCGGGCGGTCAGGGTGCGCACCACGCCGTCCACGTTGACGCCCCGCACAGCCGAGATCCGCGCCCGCGTCACGGGTTGCCGGTAGGCGACCACCGCGAGGGTCTCCAGCGACGCCTTGGACAGCCGGCCCGGGACGCCGTCCAGCACGAACCGCTCGACCACGGGTGCGAATCGGTCGCGGGTGTAGAACCGCCAGCCCCCGCCGGCGAAGCGCAGCTCGATGCCCGACGATTCCGACGTGTACCGGGCGGCGAGCGCGACCAGCTCGTCGTGCACCCGCTCGGTGGCGTGCCCGACCGCCGATGCGAGCGCCGATTCCGGCACGGGCGCCTCGACGACCAGCAGCACCGCCTCCAGGGCGCCGACCAGGTCGTGGTCGGGCACCGTGTCGAGCGGCAGGTGCTCGATGCTCATGCGTACTCCTCGTCGGGCGCCGGCACCGGAGCCGGGTCGGCGTGCGGATCGCCGGGGCCGCCCGTCGCGGCGGTGACCTCGGCGCCGCCCGTCGCGGCGGTGACCTCGGCGCCGCCCGTCGCGGCGGTGACCTCGGCGCCGGCCCGTCGCGGCGGTGTCGTCGGCCCCGGTCCACCGTACGGTCAGCGTGCCCAGCGGCTCGGCCTGGTCGAACGCGACGCACGACTCCCGGTACAGGTGCAGCAGCCCGAGGAACCGCGCGACGATCTCCAGCGTCGCCGCGCACCCGACCACCAGCTCGCCGAACGTCGCCGCCCCGCGCTCGGTCAGCAGCGACCGCAGCACCTCGGTGTGCTCGGCGACCGACACCCGCGGCGCGTGGATGTGGTCGAGGTTCACGGTCGGCGGTGGCGGGGGCTCGAAGACGCGCCCGGCCAGCTCGGCGAACTGCTGTGGCGACAGCCCGATGCGGACCTCGGGCAACAGGCCGAGGTACCGGGGCTCGAGCGTGACGGCGCGCGGGTACCGGCGGAGCGCGCCCGCCTCGAGCTCCACGAACAGGGCGACGACCTGCTGGTACGCCCGGTAGGCGAGCAGCCGGGCGAAGAGCAGGTCGCGTGCCTCGAGCTCGTCGGCGTCCGCGGGATCGTCGGAGTCCACGTCGGGCAGCAGCCGCGCGGCCTTGAGATCGAGCAGCGTCGCGGCGATGACCAGGAACTCGGTGACCTGGTCCAGGTCCCAGCGCGGGCCCATCGCCTCGAGGTGCGCCAGGAAGTCGTCGGTGACCTGGCTGAGTGCCACCTCGGTGAGGTCCAGCCGGTGCTGGCTGATCAGCTGCAGCAGCAGGTCGAAGGGGCCGTCGAAATTGGACAGCCGGACGACGAACGGCCGGGTGGAACCGGGCGCGCCGTCCGCCACCTGCGCGGATCCTGCGGCGGTCGCCGGATGCGTCACGGGATCGCCGACGCTCATCGCGCGAGAACTTCGCGCGCCAGCGCCCGGTAGGCCTGGGCGGCCGGCGACGCGGGGGCGTAGCTGGTGATCGGCTCGCCGGCGACGGTCGTCTCGGGGAACTTCACCGTGCGCGAGATGATCGTGTCGTAGACCTGGTCGCCGAACTGCTGGTGCAGCATCGCGACCACCTCGCGCGCGTGCATCGGTGCGCCCGTCGTACATGGTGACCAGCACGCCGTGCACCGACAGCTCGGGATTGATCCGCTCCTGCACCTTGGAGATGGTGTCGACGAGCAGCGCCACCCCGCGGAGCGAGAAGAACTCGGCGGCCAGCGGGATGATCACGCCGTGCGCGCAGGCCAGCGCGTTCACGGTCAGCAGGCCGAGTGACGGCTGGCAGTCGATCAGCACGTAGTCGTAGGCGTGCAGCACCGGCCGCAGCGCCCGCATCAGGGTGTGCTCGCGGCCGACCTCGTTGATCAGCTGCACCTCGGCGGCGGACAGGTCGATGTTCGCCGGGATCAGGTCGACGCCCTCGATCTTCGTGCCGGCATCAGCACGTCGGTCATCGGGGTCGACCGTTCCGAGCATCAGGTTGTAGATCGTGTGGTCCAGCTCGTGCGAGGCGATGCCCAGCCCGGCGGACAGCGCGCCCTGCGGGTCCAGGTCGACCATCAGCACCCGACGGCCGTACTCGGCGAGGGCGGCGCCCAGGTTGATCGTCGACGTCGTCTTGCCGACCCCGCCCTTCTGGTTGCACATGGCGAGCACGGTCGCGGGGCCGTGACTGGTCAGGGGCGCGGGTTCCGGGTCGCGGCCGCGCAGCGCGCGCAGCGCGGGCGACGAGGAGCCGGCGGCCGGGCCCGCGGCGTCGGCGGTTTCGTCGAGGTGGGGCCGCGGGGTTGGCGATTCGACCGGCGTGGTGGGTAGCGCGTCCGGTTCACTCATCGGCTCGAAGGACTCCCGCCTGATCGACCCCGCCGGATGCGCCGGCCTGGCCGGCGGGCCGACGGCTCGTTCTCTCGACGACGCGGGCCAGCCTATGCGCGGTGCGCCGCCCCGACCAAAGCGACCCGCTGATGGCGGTCAGCCGGACCGCGAGGATCCGGTGACGTCCGCCGGCTCCCCCGCGATCACGGTGTCGGCCGGCCCGCCGTCGCCGGCAATCGGCGCTGCGCCACGCCTCGCGATCGGCGGGGCGGCGGCGACGAACGCCAGCAGGGCCGCGGCGACCACGAGAACGACGGCGAGCACGACCCCGGGGTCGTCGAGCGCAAACAGGATCAGCACGAGCACCAACGCCGCGACACCGGCCGTGGCGCGCACCACGATGCCCCACGGCGATCCGTCCGCGCGTGCCCGGAGGGTGCGCACGCCCGTGCGGACCGACGTCGCGCTCCGCGAGCCGCCGAACAGCCAGGAGAGCGCCGCCACGACCAGCGCGACGATGCCGATCAGCCGGATCGTGTCGCGCAGGTTCACCGACAACTGGCGCGCGAACGCCCGGGTGACGTCCGGCTGCGACGGCGCGTTGTTCACCAGGTACGAGCGCGCGAACAGCAGGCCGAGGGACAGCACCACCATCGACACCGCCAGCCAGAAGCCCGCCCGGGCAAGGCCTCTCAACCGCATCGGGGCGATCAGCACGGACAGCAGGAGCAGCACGATGGCGGCGATCGGCAGCCACCTGCCGAGGGTGTTCAGCACGTCGTAGTAGCCCTGGACCTGCTGCACGGTGGCGTTGTCGGCGATCTCGAAGTTGACCGGGACCTCCGGTAGCTGCTCTGCCCAGCCGGCGCCGCTCGAGATGAGCTTCTCCCGAACGGTCGCCAACAGGGCGCCGAGCTTGACGCTCACCGCGTCCGCGGTCGGCGTGTCGCCCTGCATGACCTTGACGAACGCGTCGTGCGCCCGTGCGTTCGCGCTCACCCACCCCCTCGCGAACTCGTCGCTGTTCAGCACGCGGTTCACGATCGACGTGACGCCCTCCATGAGCTGGTTGCGCAGCGCGGGCGCGAGGGTGCCCGCCAGCGAGGCGAGCCGCGGCGGCAGCCCCAGCTCGGTCAGCTCCTGCTCGAGCCGGTCGGCCAGGTTGAGGGACGTGACCGCGTCGTCGATCGCGGTGACCGCCCGTTTCTCCGCCGCCTGCACGATGACCGGGTCCTCCGCGAGCGGGCCGACCGCGTCGAGATAGGCGCTCTGGTCGACGACGAGGTTGCGCGCCCAGCCCGCGCCCACCGCGAGCGGTGCCAGCACGCAGCCGAGGATCAACAGGACGAGGGAGAGGATCCGCCAGGGCCGGGCCCGCGGGCCGCGGTCGACGGCGCGCCAGAAGCCCGCCGCGCCGCCGGACTCCGCGCGCCCGGCGGCTGCGGCATCGCGATCGAGCGTGGGAATCTCCGCGGTGTCGGCGTCGGCGGGCGCACGGCCGGGCGAGCCGGCCGCCCGGTCGGCGGACAGGATCGGACGCAGCGGCGGATCGGCCGGCGCTGAGATCGCCACCGGAATCCGCTCGGTCGTTCGGCATGGGCCCCTCCGGTCGTGAACTCTGCGGCGTGCCACGCCCCGGCGCCTCACCCGTCGAGGATGATGTCACCGACCCGGTCCGGCCGGAATTGTCACGATCGTCCACGCCGCGCAGCCAGTTCGGTGGGATCGACGCGTCGTTGCGGCCGTTCGATGTCGTGATGTCGGGGCCCCGGGCACCCCACTGCAGAAACGGACAGCGACCATGACCGACACGCCCGCAGGCGCCGATCCTCGCCGCGCTCCGGAGGTCCGACCGGGGGCGGACGGCCTCGCGACGGACGACGGGGTCTTCCTCGACCTGCCCGCTGGGTCGTTCGTCGCGCAGGGCGACGTCCTGCCGCCGCCGGAACACGTCGCCTTCGTGCTGCCGCGGGGCCTGATCATCGTGCTCGGCCTCGCCGCGGGCGTCATCGTCGCGGGCGGTCTGCGCGCCGTGCCGAACATCGTCGGGCCGATCTTCCTGGCCCTGGTGCTGGTGATCACCGTCGACCCGCTGCGCAGCTGGCTGATCCGGAAGGGATCGCCGCGCTGGCTCGCGACCCTCGCGCTGGTCCTCGGGATCTACGCGATCCTCATCGGCATGGTGGTGGCCGCCGTCGTCGGCGCCGCACAGTTCTCCTCGATCCTGCCGCAGTACTCGGAGCAGATCTCCGAGCAGCTCGCCGGGCTGACGAACTGGCTCGCCGGCATGGGCGTCAACAAGGAGAGCGTCCAGGCGGCACTGTCCAACGTCGACTCGAGCAAGATCGTCTCGGCCGTCACGGGACTGCTCTCCATCGCCGGCAGCCTCCTCACCTCGCTGCTGTTCGTCATCACGCTGCTGATCTTCCTGGCGGTCGACAGCTCGGTGTTCCGCGATCGGATGGTCCGGGTGCGGGCGGGCCGGGAGCCGGTGCTCACCGCGCTCGGCAAGTTCGCCGCCGGCACCCGCAAGTACTTCGGGGTGGCCACGATCTTCGGCGGCATCGTCGCGGTGCTGGACTGGGTCGCGCTGGTGATCATGGGCATTCCGGCCGCTGGGCTGTGGGCGCTGCTGGCGTTCGTGACGAACTACATCCCCAATGTCGGCTTCCTCATCGGACTGATCCCGCCGGCCTTCCTCGGCCTGCTGATCGGCGGCTGGCAGCTGGCGGTCACCGTGATCGCCGTGTACTGCGTGCTGAACTTCATCATCCAGTCGGTGCTGCAGCCCAAGTTCGTCGGCGACGCGGTGGGTCTCACCACGACGATGAGCTTCCTGTCCCTGATCGTCTGGGCGTTCATCCTGGGACCGATCGGCGCGGTCCTGGCGATCCCGGCGAGCCTGCTGGTGAAGGCGGTGCTCGTCGACATGGATCCGGACGCCCGCTGGCTGCAGCTGTTCTTCGGCGACGAGCCGGTGTTCAAGGTCAAGGACCCGAACCGGCCGCGCCGCTTCCGCCGCAAGCCGCAGCCTGCCGCGCAGCCCGCCGCGCTGCCCGCCGCGGACCCGCCCAGCGCCCGGGCGACCTGATCCGGCAGGGTTCGATCCGATGACCGACGACGATCGACCGACCCCGTCCCGGCCGGATCCCGGCGAGCCCGATCCGGGCGAGCCCGATCCGCCCCAGCCCGACGCGACGGCCGCCACCGGCCCGGCTGCCGCGCCCGGCCGGACCGCCCGGATGCGGCGGACCGCTCAGCGATACGCCGTGCGGCTCGAGGACACCGCGCTCGGCCGGCTGTGGTCGCGCCTGCTCGAGATGGAGTTCGTCGACCGCTCGGTCGCCCTGGCAGCCAAGGCGTTCGTCTCGTTCTTCCCCCTGTTGATCGTCTTTTCGTCGCTGATGCCGGAAGGCGCGCGGCAGGAGATCGTCGCAGCGATCGGTGCCCGGCTCGGCCTGACCGGCGACGTCTTCGATGTGGTGCGCCAGGCGTTCACCACGCCCGACGCGACGAAGGCGGCGACCGGCGTGCTCGGCGTCATCGTGACCATCGCCTTCGCCGTCTCCTTCACCACGGCGCTGCAGCGGGTCTATCTGCGCGCGTGGCGCCGGCCCCCCGGCGGCGGGGTGATCAACAAGGGCCGCGGCGCGGTCTGGCTCGGCGGCGTGTTCGGCATGCTGAGCTTCCTGGCGCTGGCGCGGACGCTCACGGGGTCGGTCGGCAACTGGCTGCTGGGCGTGCTCGTCAGCATGGGCCTGTGGTGGTGGACGGCGCACATCATGCTGCGCGGGGAGGTGCGCTGGCGGCCCCTGCTGCCGACTGCGATCGTCACCGGCCTCGGCGTCTGGCTCTATACGCTCGCGGCGGCGGTCTGGATGCCGGCCAACGTGGCCAACAACTTCTATCAGTTCGGCACGTTCGGCATCGCGCTGTCGTTCGTCAGCTGGTTCACCGGGATGGCCTTCATCCTGGTGGTGGCCGCCGCAGTGGGTCCGGTGATCATCGAGGCGAACGACCCGGTGTCTCGATGGATACGCCGCGGCCGGACCGAGGTGCTCATGCCCGGCGCCCCACCCGCGATGCCCGGTCCGTTACGGCCGGTGCGCCTCTCGGACGCATTCGGGCGGGGGTCGCGGGGCTCGGGGGTGCAGGAATCGACCGGCGCTCCGGACGACATGTAGCCCGGCGGTCAGCGCTTCTCGTAGGTCAGGCAGTCGGCGGTGTCGGTGCCCTGGCCGATCCGCACCGAGCTGGCAGAGCACTCGAGGGACTCGTTGTGCACGCAGTCGGCTCGCTGGCAGGCGCCGATCGAGCCGTGCACGGAGGTGAGGCCGCCCTTCGAGCCGAGCGGGATGAAGGTGGCACACTGCGCGTCGGGGCCGGCGCTGCTGATGGTGATGGCGAACGCATGGCACGACGAGTGGTCGTTGTAGGAGCAGCCGGCAACGGTGCATTCGGTGATCGGGGACATTTCCATCACGGAGGTCATGGTGGGTTCCTTTCGATCCCGTCGGCACTGTCGACTCTCGGCGACGAGTCGGGCGGCGGAGCGCCGACGTTGATCTTGACGCTAGCCCGGCCCCACGGGTCCGTCTAGCAAGGCAGCACTGCCTTACCCGAGGTCAGCGGGTATGCGAGAGGATCGGAACCGTGTCTGGGACTGCCGCTGGACCGGCCGCCGGGTCGGCGTCCGGGGCCGTCGCGAGCGTCGATCTGAACAGCGACGTGGGCGAGTCCTTCGGTCGCTGGGAACTCGGTGACGACGCCGCCATGATGACCGCGATCAGCAGCGCCAATGTGGCCTGCGGCTTTCACGCCGGCGATCCGCGAACGCTGCGCCGGACCTGCGCGCTGGCGGCCCAGGCGGGCGTCGCGGTCGGCGCCCAGGTCGGGTACCGCGACCTCGCGGGCTTCGGCCGCCGGTTCATGGATGTCGACCCGGCCGACCTCGTCGACGACGTGATCTACCAGGTCGGCGCGCTGCAGGCGATCGCCCGGGCGGCCGGCACCTTCGTGCAGTACGTGAAGCCGCACGGCGCGCTGTACAACGCCGTGGTGCACCACCGGCCGCAGGCCAAGGCCGTGATCGAGGCGATCCGGGACGTCGACGATCGCCTGCCCGTGCTCGGGCTGCCCGGCTCCGTGCTGCTGGAGGTCGCCGAACGCGGTGGGCTGCGCGGCGTCCCCGAGGCGTTCGCCGACCGCGGCTACACGGCCGAGGGCACCCTGGTTCCCCGGTCCCGGCCCGGCGCGCTGCTGGACGATCCGGACGAGGTCGCGGCGCGGATGCTGCGTCTCGTGGTCGACGGCGTGGTGCGCTCGGTCGACGGCCGGGACGTCCGGGTCGGGGCGGAGAGCATCTGCGTGCACGGGGACTCGCCCGGCGCGGTGGCCATGGCGGCGCGGGTCCGCGCGGTGCTCGAGGGCGCCGGCATCGCCGTGCGGTCCTTCGGGTGACCGGGCGGCTGCTGCCGGCCGGTGACCGCGCCGTGCTGATCGAGACCGCCGGCTCGGACGCGGCCCTCGCGCTCGCCAGGGTGCTCGCGGACGAGGGCCGGCCGGAGGTCGAGGATGTGGTGCCGGCCATGCGCACCGTGCTCGTCCGCCTCGCGGCCGGCGTCGACCTCGCCGAGATCGGTTCATGGCTGATCGATCTCCACTCGTCGACGGCCGCAGAGCCGGGTGCCGCCGACGCCGGCGAGCCGCTGGAGATCGCGGTGCGCTACGACGGTCCCGACCTGGCCGAGGTGGCGGACGCGACGGGACTGACGGAGTCCGAGGTGATTGCCGCGCACACCGGCACACCGTGGCGCGCGGCCTTCGTCGGGTTCGCGCCCGGCTTCGCGTACCTGACCGGCGGTGACGCGCGGCTCGCGGTGTCCCGCCGGTCGGCGTCCCGGACGGCCGTGCCGGCGGGATCCGTCGCGCTGGCCGGCGGGTTCTCGGCGGTGTACCCGCGCCGCTCACCCGGCGGCTGGCAATTGATCGGCACCACCGATGCGTCGCTCTGGGACGTCGACGCCGATCCGCCGGCGGCCATCCGGCCCGGCCGGGCCGTCCGGTTCGTGGCCAGCGATCGAGCCGCGGGGCGCCCCGTTCATCGGGCCGCCGCCCCCGATTCGAACCCGGCCGCCTCGAACCCGGCGGATCGACGGGGGCCGGCCGTCCTCACGGTGGTCCGACCCGGGCCGCTCGCGCTGGTCCAGGACGCCGGCCGGGCCGGACACGCCGCCGACGGCGTCGGGCGCTCCGGCGCCGCCGACCGGTCGTCGCTCGCCCTCGCCAACCGGCTCGTCGGCAACCATCCAGGGGCGGCCTCGATCGAGTGCACGCTCGGCGGCCTGACCGTGCGGTCGGCGGTCGACCTGGTCGTCGCGCTGGCCGGCGCGCCGGCGCCCGCGGAGATCGACGGGCAGCGGGTCGGGCACGCGACCCGCCTCCGGCTGCCGGCCGGCGGCACGCTGCGGCTGCGCACCCCCCGGACCGGCCTGCGCACCTATCTCGCCGTCGGCGGCGGCATCGACGTGCCGGCCGTGCTGGGCTCGCGGAGCACGGACACGCTCGCCGGCCTCGGCCCCCCGCCGCTGGCGGCCGGCATGCAGCTGCCGGTCGGAACCCGTTCCGGCGCAGCGGAACTCGTCGAGCCGGCTGCCTCCCCGCCGGCCGGCGAGGTCGTCCGGCTCCGCGCCGTGGCCGGCCCGCGGGACGACTGGTTCGACAACCCCGGCGACCTCGCGGTCGGCGAGTGGGTGGTGTCCGCCGACAGCAACCGGGTGGGGCTTCGCCTCGATCGCGCGGACGGCAGCTCGCCGGCGCTGCGCCGCCGCGACGCCGCCGAGCTGCCCAGCGAGGGGCTGCCGCTGGGCGCGATCCAGGTCCCGCCCAGCGGGCAGCCGGTGCTGTTCCTCGCCGACCACCCCGTCACCGGCGGCTACCCCGTCGTCGCGGTCGTGCTGGATGCGGATGTCGACGTCGCCGCGCAGGTACGGCCGGGTCAGCGGGTGCGGCTGCGCCTGCTCGATTGACCCGCCGCCGGCGCGGTGTCCGGTAGCGTCCGCTCGCCGGCCCGGACTCGCGGGCACCGACCGAAGGGCTCCACATGTTCCGCACGCTGCTGGTGGCGAATCGCGGCGAGATCGCCCGCCGGGTGATCACCACGGCCAGGGCGATGGGGATCCAGACCGTCGCCGTGCACTCCGACGTGGATGCCGGCCTGCCGTTCGTGCGGGAGGCGGACGTCGCCGTGGAGATCGGTGCGGCGGCGCCGGCGGAGTCGTACCGGAACGCCGAGCGGATCCTGCGGGCGGCGCGGGAGACCGGCGCGGAGGCCATCCATCCCGGATACGGATTCCTGTCGGAGAACGCCGCGTTCGCCCGCGCTGTGGCGGACGCCGGGCTCGTCTGGGTGGGCCCCGACGCCGACGTGATCGAGACCATGGGCGACAAGATCAACGCCCGGAACCTGATGCAGGACTGGAACGTTCCCGTCGCGGCCGGGACCAGGGAGCCGCTGTTCGACCCGAGGGACGCGACGAACGCCGCGGACGGGATCGGATATCCCGATCATGCTCAAGGCCGCGGCCGGCGGCGGCGGGATGGGGATGGGCGTCGCCGCCGACGCCGACGACGTGGCCCGGCAGTTCGAGCGGATCGCCGCGTTCGCCGACCGAACGTTCGGCGACTCGTCCGTGCTGCTCGAGCGGTTCCTGCCGGTGGCCCGGCACGTCGAGGTGCAGATCCTCGGGCTCGCCGACGGCCGGGTCATCGCCCTCGGTGAGCGGGACTGCTCCGTGCAGCGCCGCAACCAGAAGATCGCCGAGGAGACGCCATCGCCAGGCGTCACCCCGGCGTTGCGCCGCCGGATGCTCGACGCCGCGGTGCGCGCCGGCGAGGCCGTCGGCTACCGCAACGCCGGCACGGTCGAGTGCCTGGTCGACCCGGGCGCCCAGGACTTCGTGTTCCTGGAGATGAACACCCGGCTGCAGGTGGAGCACCCGATCACCGAGGCGGTCACCGGCATCGACATCGTCCGGCAGCAGCTGCTGATCGCGGCCGGGGATCCGGTCACGTTCGACACGGACGCGGTGGTGTCGTCCGGGCACGCCATCGAGCTGCGGATCAACGCCGAGGACCCGAGGCGGTTCCTCCCGGGCCCGGGCGCGATCACCCGCTGGGTCGAGCCGTCCGGCGAGGGCATCCGGGTGGACGCCGGATACGGTCCCGGCACCGTGGTCACGCCGTCCTACGACTCACTGATGGCCAAGCTGATCGTGCACGGCGCCGACCGATCGCAGGCGCTGGAGCGGGCACGCGCCGCGGTCGCCGGCTTCGTCATCGAGGGCCCGAAGTGCAACCTGCCGTTCTTCGCCGAGCTGCTGGAGAACGACGAGTACGTCTCGGGCGCCTACGACACCGCCATCGTCGCCCGCATGCGCCCCTGACGGGACCGGTCGGAAACCACTTGTGCGGGCCGGCCGGCGGGACGCCGGTCAGCGCTCAGGCGGCGACGAGACTGCGGCGCAGCGTTGCCATCTCGCGGTCGTACTGCTGCTGCCCGATGGTCCGGTACAGCATCCGCGCCGGCCCGGGCACGCGCGCCAGCAGGCCGGACCGCTCCTCGGGGGTGGCGTCCTCGAGCATCGCGCCCAGCATCACGGCCATCCGGGTGAGCGGGATCCAGCACGCCGCGCGCAGGCCCAGCTGCAGCCACTCGGTGCCGGAGAAGTGCCGCTCGACCACCGGCAGCACCGTGCTCTCCACGGCGTCCAGGTGCGCGGCCAGGCCGGCCGCGAGCTCGTCGACGATGTCCGCGACGACGGCCGCGATGTCCGCCTCCGCCGACTCCAGCCACAGCGGCAGCAGGCCGTCGAGCTCCGCGATCAGGCTGCGGTGCGCGGCGTGCGCGCTCGCCAGCGCGTCGGCCAGCTCCGGAGCCAGCGGCGCCCGCTGCGCCAGCCGTGGCCACACCAGGTCGCGCTCGGCGTCGTGGTGGTGGCGCAGGGCGTTGACCATGTCCGCGAGGTGCGCGCCCACGAGCCGCGCCCGCGAGACGTCGCCGTCGGGGGTGGATCGGACCAGCCGCGGCACGAGCACGAACTCGCGGCGGAACACCTTGTGCACCAGGACCATGTCGCTGGTCTTCGGCTGGGCGGCACTGGACTTCATCGTCGTCTCCCGGTGGGGTGGCGCGAATGACTCACGCGATGCAGGCGCGCGCGGTGAGCGTGCGCGATCACCTAGAGCGACGTGGGCGCCCCGTGATACGGCCTGCGATGGAGCAAATGGGTGGCGACAGGATCCCCGACCGCTATGAGTCGGACAAGCGCTTTTCCGCCGCGTGCCCGACCGCGTTCGGACGTCGGAACTCCGCGGCGCGCATTCCGTCGAGGCCCGACCGCGCACCGCGGGCCGCCTTCAGGGCTCCATGCGCCGTGACGGGGCGGCGGAACCCTCGACGGGCCGGGCGGCGGCGGTCAGGAGGCGGCGGTCAGGAGGCGGTCAGGAGGCGGTCAGGAGGCGCGGTAGCGGAGCAGGACGACCCCGGACGCGAAGGGCCTGGCCTCGATGAGGCGCAGGTCGGGCAGCGGCGTCCCGTCGGGCGTGAGCCGGCGGCCGCCGCCCTGCACGGCCGGGTACACGAACAGCCGGTACTCGTCGACCAGACCCGCCTCGATCGCGGCGTGGGTGAGCGTGATGCTGCCGGTGATGACGATGTCGCGGCCCGGCTGGTCCTTGAGGGTGCGGATCTCGCTGACGGGGTCGCCGGACAGCACGGTCGTGTTCGCCCACTCGGGATCGGCGAGCGAGCGGCTGACGACGTACTTGCGTTGCGCGGTCAACGAGTCGCTGATCCCGGTGGTGTCGTCGGCGAGATCACGCCAGTAGCCGCGGAAGTCGGTGAAGGTCTGCCGGCCGAGCAGGAGTGCGTCGGACAGCTCGTCCTGCCGGTGCATCTCGGCGGTGAGGTCCCCGGTGTCCCCCGCACCCTGCGGGTCGAACCAATCCCCCAGCATCTCGATGGCCCCGTCCACGGTCATGTTCTGGGTGACGACCAGTGTGCTCATCCCGATCCTCCGCTCTCTCAACTGTTCTCGTTCAGGACGGCGGCCAGCCGCTCGAGCTGGCCGGTCGTCCCGACCCGGCGACCGCCCGGGCTGTCCAGGCCGTCGAGATAGGCGCCCTGCTCGACGTAGGTCAGCCGGGTGCCGGTCGCCGCGCCCCCGGACGTCGCGCCCTCGGACGTCGCGCCCTCGGATGTCACCGCCTGAACCGTCACCGCCTGAACCGTCACCGCCTCGACGTCACCGCCTCGAACGTCACCGCCTCGAACGTCACGGTCGCGACCGAGACGGAGACGCGCCGGTCGTCGACGGCGATCTCGTAGGTGGCGACGATCCGCTCGGCGCGCACGATGTCGCGGTACTCGGCCTCGTAGGTCCACACCGGGCGCTCGCCGGGCGGGCTGCTGACGGTCTCGCGTCCGCCGACGCGGAAGTCGCTGCGGTAGGTCGACGACGCCGTGTCCGCGGCGTCGGACAGGTCGAACCAGCGGGCCTTGACCGCCGGGTCGGCCCACGCGGCGAAGACCCGGCCGGGCGGGTGCGGATAGTCGCGTGTCACGCTCCACGACCCGGTCTCGACGGTCACCGGGAACCGCCTTCGTCCAGCACGTCGCCGAGCCGGTCGAGCCGCCGCTCCCAGCGTGCCCGCTGCCCCGCGAACCACCGCTCGGCCTCCGAGAGCTGGGCGTGGCGCAGCGTGCAGGTCCGGACGCGACCCATCTTCGAGGTGCTGATCAGGCCGGTGGTCTCGAGGATCTGGACGTGCTGCACGACCGCGGCGAGACTCATCGGCAGGGGCTCGGCGAGTTGCGAGACGGTCGCCGGTCCCTGCGCCAGCCGATCCAGCATCGACCGTCGGCTGGGGTCCGACAGGGCGTGGAACGTCCGGTCGAGCACGACCGAATGGTTAAGCACATGCTTGACTATACCCCGACGGGGACCGGCGCGCTCGTCGCCGACGGCGGAACTCAGCGGGCCCGGGGATGCGCCGACGCGTAGACCTCGCGCAGCGAGTCGACGGTCACCAGGGTGTAGATCTGCGTCGTCGTCACGGACGCGTGACCGAGCAGCTCCTGCACCGTGCGCACGTCGGCGCCGCCCTCGAGCAGGTGGGTGGCGAACGAGTGGCGCAGCGTGTGCGGTGAGATGCCCTGCACCGCAGCCGGTCCCGCCGTGACGCCGGCGCGGTCGGCGGCATCGCGGAGCACCTGCCAGGCGCTCTGCCGGGAGAGCCGGCCGCCCCGGTGGTTCAGGAACAGCGCCCCGGCGGCCCTCGACCGCACGGATCCGGCCGCGGCCAGCGCGGGGCGGCCGCGCACCAGGTACGCCCGCACGGCGGCCACGGCGTGGCTGCCCACCGGCACGAGCCGCTCCTTGCTGCCCTTGCCGCGCAACCGCACCACCGAGAGCGGCCCGGCGTCACCGCCGGCGCCGGATCCCGCGTCGGACCCCGCGGCCGTGCCCCCGAGCGTGTCGATGTCGTCGACGTCGACCCCGACGGCCTCGCTGATCCGGGCGCCGGTCGCGTACAGCAGCTCGAGCAGCGCGCGGTCCCGCAGCCCGCGCGGATCATCGGGACGCGCCGCCTCGAGGACGGCGATCACCGTCGACACCGGCAGTGCCTTGGGCAACCGCCGCGCCGGCGCGGGCGGCCGGACGGCGCGCGAGGCGTCGGTCTGCACGGCGCCCTCGGCGAGCAGGAACCGGTGCCAGCCGCGCACCGCCACGACGGTCCGCGCGGCCGACGACGCGGCCAGCGGCGGATGCTCGTTGTCGCCGGTGCGCAACGCGGCGAGGAAGTCCGTGACGTCGGCCGGCGTCACCTGCGTCACCGAGGTCCGATCGCGCGCGGTCAGGAACAGCAGGTAGCGCCGCAGGTCCCGCCGGTAGGACAGCATGGTGTTGCGCGCGACGCCGCGCTCCACCGCGAGGTGGTCGAGGTAACCGCGCAGCTCGGCGGCGAGCCGCGGATCCGGTTCCGGCCCCGGATCCCGCCGGCTCACTCCTCGACCAGCCCTGGCAGGTCGGGGGCGCGGCCGATCGCCGCCGGGTGCGGGTCGGCGTGCTGCCCGCGGAGCGGCGGGTCGGTGACGCGGCGGGCGTCACCGCCCGACCGCACCCGCCGGTCGGCGGCCAGGATGCCGGCGACCGCCATCACGTTGACCACGTCGCCGCGATCGACGGCCTCGACGGCGGCTGGCAGCGGCACCCGAACCACCCGCAGCTGAGCCTCCTCGCCGGACTGTTCCGCGGGGCGGCCGACCTGCGTGAGGCCGCGCGCGAGGAAGATCCGCACGGTCTCGTCGGTGAACCCGGGCGACGTCGCGACGTCCAGCAGCACCGACCAGTCGCGCGCGGTGAACCCGGTCTCCTCGAGCAGTTCTCGAGCGGCGGTCCGGTCGGCGGGCTCGCCGTCGACGTCCATCAGGCCGGCCGGCAGCTCCCACAGCCGGCGGCGCAGCGGGTGCCGGTACTGCTCGATGAGCACCACGCTGTCGTCGTCGTGCAGCGCAACGATGGCGACGGCCTCGTCGTGCTCGACCACCTCACGCGCCGCGGTCGATCCGTCCGGCATGACGACCTCGTCGACGCGCACGGCGCAGACCAGGCCGTCGTAGGTACGGCGGCTCGACGACACCGAGAACGTGTCCGGTGCCGCCGACGCCGGCAGCGTCACCGGGCGCCGACCGCGTCCGGCAGCAGGTCCGGATCGTCGGTGGTCAGCGACGGCCGGGTACCGGCAGCGGCGCCGGCAGCACGGGCGGCGTCGTCGGAAGGGCCGTCCGAGGTGAGGATCGGCAGCCGTTCCGACTCCAGGTAGTCCAGCGCGGCCCGGGCGAACGCCGCGAACAGCGGGTGCGGCCGGGTCGGCCGGGACTTGAACTCAGGGTGGGCCTGGGTGGCGACCAGGAACGGATGCAGCTGTCGGTCCAGCTCGACGAACTCCACCAGACCCCCATCCGGCGACAGCCCGGACAGGCGCAGGCCCGCGGACTCCAGCACGTCGCGGTAGGCGTTGTTCACCTCGTAGCGGTGCCGGTGCCGCTCGGAAACCGCGGTGTCGCCGTAGATCTCGGCCACCAGGCTGCCCGGTTCGAGCAGCGCCGGGTAGGCGCCGAGCCGCATGGTGCCACCCATGTCCTTCTCGCCGGCGACGACCTCGGTCTGGTCGGCCATGGTCGCGATCACCGGGTCGGCGCAGTCGGGGTCGAACTCGGCGGAGTTGGCACCGGCGAGTCCGCCGAGGTGCCGGGCGGCCTCGATGACGATGCACTGCAGGCCGAGGCACAGCCCCAGCACGGGGATCTGGTTGATCCTGGCGTGCTGGATCGCGCCGATCTTGCCCTCGATGCCGCGCACGCCGAATCCGCCGGGAATCAGCACGCCCTGCACGTCCGCCAGCGCCGTCGCGGCGCCCTGCGGTGTCCCGCAGCTGTCCGAGGCCACCCAGACGATCTCCACCTTGGCGCGATTGCCGAACCCGCCGGCCCGCAGCGCCTCGGTGACGGAGAGGTAGGCGTCGGGCAGGTCGATGTACTTGCCGACCACGGCGATCCGCACCGTCTCCTCGGGGTGGTGCACGCGCTCCAGCAGGTCGCCCCAGGTGGTCCAGTCGACGTCGTGGAAGCTGAGGTTGAGCCTGCGCACCACGTAGGCGTCGAGGCCCTCCTTGTGCAGCACCCGCGGGATGTCGTAGATGGACGGCGCGTCGGGCGTGGAGATCACCGCCTCGGTGTCCACGTCGCACATGAGCGAGATCTTCCGCTTCAGCGGCTCCGGGATCGGCCGGTCCGATCGGCAGACCAGCGCGTCCGGCTGGATGCCGATGTTGCGCAGCGCGGCGACCGAGTGCTGGGTCGGCTTGGTCTTCAGCTCGCCGGACGGCGCCAGGTACGGCACCAGCGACACGTGCAGGAAGAACACGTGCTCGCGGCCCACGTCGTGGCGCACCTGGCGGGCCGCCTCGAGGAACGGCAGCGACTCGATATCGCCGACGGTGCCGCCGATCTCGGTGATCACGACGTCGGGTGAGCGGCCGTCGGGATCGGTGTCCGCCATCGCCAGGATGCGGTCCTTGATCTCGTTCGTGATGTGCGGGATGACCTGCACGGTGTCGCCGAGGTACTCGCCCCTGCGCTCCCGGGCGATCACCCGCGAGTACACCTTGCCGGTGGTCACGTTGGCCTCGGCGGACAGGTTCCGGTCCAGGAAGCGCTCGTAGTGACCGATGTCCAGGTCGGTCTCCGCGCCGTCCTCGGTGACGAACACCTCGCCGTGCTGGAAGGGGTTCATCGTGCCCGGGTCGACGTTGATGTACGGGTCGAGCTTCTGCATCGTGACCCGCAGCCCGCGGGAGCTGAGCAGCCGACCGAGACTCGATGCGGTGAGGCCCTTGCCCAGCGAAGAGGCGACGCCGCCGGTGACGAAGATGTGCTTGGTGATCCGCGGCGCTCTCGCCAACGCGACTCCCGTGTCCGGTCCGGCCGACCGATGAAACCACCGCCGGCTGGATGAACGCCTCGCGACGCTCGCCCCACGGAATTTCACCCTAACAGCCGCGCCGCTGCCACCCGCGCGACCAGCCGCGATGGAGCACGCCGCCCGGCGTGTCCGGCGCGGCGCGCCGAGCGCGGGCGCCATCCGCGGCCGGCCGGCGGCGCGGCACCGCCGGCGGGCCGCGTTTCCGAACACGGTCCGCCGGCGGCCTGATCCGCCCTCAGCCGGTCACGGCGTCGGACCCGGGTCCTCCGGCTCGGCGTCCTCGACGGCGTCGTTGCGGGTGTCCTGCAACGACACGTCGACCGCAGAGCCGAGCACGGCCCCGACCGCGCCGCCCGCGACTGCTCCGCCGATTCCCGCGCCCGTCAACCCACCGGTCGCGGCACCGATGATGCCGCCCATGACGTCGGCGACAGCCACCTGCGACTTGTCGATGCCGCCCTCGTCCTTCTTGGCGGCGGGCGCCGCGGACCACATCACGACGCTGCTGACCAGAACGCCGCCCACCACTTCGGAGAGCGCGTCCTCCTCCTCGCTCAGCGACCCGCTGAGTTCGGCCTTCGCCTTCTCCGACGATGCCCGCCACGTTGGCGGCCGTCGTCCGCGCCGACCCGGCGATCGCGAGGTAGCGACCCAGGAGCGCGGCCAGCGCCTCGCTCCAGCCGGCGTCGTCCGGGACGACCTTCTCAGAACGTGCCCGGCGGAGCACCGCACGCGCCCACTCGACGAACTCGTCGTGCTCGTCCTGCGTCACCTCTCCCCGACCCAGCAGCAGCTGGAACGCTTCCTCGACCACCCGGTCCATCACCCGCTGCGGCCGGCGGAGTTCGGTCAGGATGGCGAGGACGTCCTGCTCGTGCCGCTCCGATGCCCACTCACCGATGGAATCGGCCGTGAACCCTGTGGGGGCGCTCACTTCTTCTTCTCGATCTTGATGTCGGTGGTGGTGCCCGAGCTGTCGGTCGTGGTGGTCGTCGTGGTCGTTCCCGCCGAGTCGGACGTGGTGGTGGTCGTGACGGTCGTGTCGCCGTTGCGGTCGGTCACCGACGTCACCAGCGTGTCTCCCGAGAGGGAGAACGACTCGGTCACGACGCGCCCGTCGAACGGACCGAGGGCCGCCCCGGCCGGCTTGTCCGACACCTCGAGGCGAAACTGCTTCGCCTCGATCTTCTGCTTCTTGCCGTCGATCTCGAGGGTGCCGACGAGGCTCCTCGCATGCGGTGTGGTCATTCCAATGCCCCCCTGCTGGCCGGCGCCGGCCTTTCCGGCGTCCTGGTCATTGCAGGATCGGGCAGCGCAGTACCACGGCACATCGACACAAAGACGTACGTGTGGCCCCGGGCACGCTTAGTCGCGCGGAAACCTCAGTGGACGGTGACCTCGATGGAGGTGATTCCACCGTTGCCGCCGAGCTGAAAGATCCTGGTGAGCAGGCGTTTCGCGCACTCGGGGCACGGCTTGCCAGGGCTGGGCTCCGGATCGGCCGCGCCGACCGGCTTGCCGCAGAGGGATCGCGCCGCATCCTCCGAGGCGTACAGGTGCGACTGTTCGTCGGCGGCGGTCCGACACGGCGCGTAATTGGGCATTCTTCAGTCTCCTGCCCGTCACTGGTCGCTGTCCAGGCCGCGCCGCACCGCGATGCGTGCCGCCTGGGTACGATTCCCGACGCCCATCTTGCGCAGGATATTGCTGACATGGACGCTGGCCGTGCGTTCGCTGATGAACAGAGTCCGAGCAATTCCCCGATTTGTCGCGCCGGACGCCAGCAACCGTAAGACCTCCGCTTCCCGTTCCGTGAGCCGGAATTCCTCGGCCGGCGAGCGATCCGCCGAAACCTGGGCTTTCTGAGCGTCGATCGGCGCCGGACCGGCGAGACGAACGTTGCCGATTCTGACCAGTGTCGCAATCTCGCCGGCGAGGGGCCGGGCGCCGAGTGCATCTGCGATGTCCCGCGCCTCGGCCAACGAGAGCGCCGCCGACTCGCGGGCATGGCGGTGCAACTCGGCGGCGCCGCGCCGCATCAGGCAGTAGGCGTGCCAGAACGGGCGGTCCAGCTGTGCGTTCGTCGCGGCGGCGACGGCCCAGACTCCCGGATCGTCCGCATCGCGGGCCCGGGCGCTCTCGGCGTCGCACAACAACACGAGGGCGGCGGCCAGCGGCTGTCGCACGCGCCGCCGAACCTGCTGCACCATCTCATCAAGCTCGGACACGACGCCGACGACGGCGTTGAATCGGTGGAGGGCCGCCACATCGGCCGCCGCTCGCAGGCCCGCGCCACACAGTTCGAGCGCCGGCGTCACGTCGTCCAGGCCCGCGACGCTGGGCATGGCCGCGGTGACGACGGCGATCGCCTCGACCGGGTCGCCCCGCCAGAAGGCGCGATCAGCCTTGATCACCGCCAGTTCCGACACCACGTACGGATCATCGGAGCCGAGCTGCTCAGCGGCGGCGAGGTCGGCGTCGGCGTCGGCTCCGACGGCGACCGCGATCTCGGCCAGCCGGCCATGCAGGAGAGCGGCGACGCCCGCCGCGGCCGGATCGAGCAGCGCCGCGCGGGTCAGCCGAGCCGCCTCCGCCCACCGCCCCAGGTGGACCAGTGCCGTCACCTGGTTGTTGAGCACAGTCGAGGCGAGAGAGACGACGGGGCCGTAGCGGGCGCAGGTTCGGACGGCCTCCTCGGCCGTTTCGGCCAACTCGCGATATCTGCAGGCCAGGCCGAAGGCGAACGAGAGGTTGCCATAACACCGATAGACGAGCTCGATGTCGTCGAGCCGGATCGCCCGAGGCAGGCAGTTCCGGAGCGCGTCGACGGCAGCATCCACGTCGCCCAGCTGCGCCAGTGCCGCGCCGCCGGTGATCGTGGCATGCAGCCCCTCGCGCTCCGCGCCGACCGTGGACGCCAGCCGGGCGGCATCCGATGCGACGCCGAGGGCTTCCTGCGCCTGACCGGTCGCCATGAGGCCGTGCGCCAGCGCCGCCATCACCGCCGCACGAAGCGGACTGTCGTGCGCGATCACGTCGGCGGCGCGCCGATAGGCCGCGAGCGCCCCACCCATGTCACCCGCCGCCCACAGCACCTGGCCGCGCGCGTGATCCACCATGGCTTGCTGGTCGTCATCGAGATGCGGGACCACAGCGGCCTGGGCGACCAGTTCGAACGCATCGTCAACCGCGCCGGACCACCGGGCGGCGAGCGACGCCTCGACCAGCAGCTCCGCCAGCCCGACACCCGCGGCCACTGCGGCATCCCGGACGCTGGGCCAGATGTCGAGTGCCGACCGGAAGAGGGCAGCGGCATCGGCGAACGCGCAGATCTCGCGAGCTCGGCGCGCGCCGGCGACCAGGAATCCGATGGCCTCGGCGTACCGGCCACACGCCGCCAGATGCCTGCCCAGCTGGGCGGCTCGTTCGGTCGCATCGGGGCGGACGAGGAGCGCGTCGGCGGCGCGCGCGTGTGCGAGACGTGTCTCCCCCGGCAAATTGTCACCCGCTGCCACCTCGAGCATCAGGGCGTGCGAGAAGCCGATCGACACGCCGTGGGCGATCAAGGCGCCGCGATCGCGCAGGCTGCGGACCGCGCGATTGAACCGCTCCATCGGCAACCCGGACGCGTCGACGAGCAGGCCGATGTCCGGCAGGTCGCCGAGAACGGTGAGCAGCACGATGATGTCACGTTCGTCAGCATCGAGATCGACCAGCGTCGCGGCCAGCACATCGCGTAGCTGCCGGGGCAAATCGCCGTTCTCGCCGTGCAAGGCGAGATGCAATGCGAAGAAAGGGATCCCACCCGCGGCGGCGCGTACACGCCGGGCACGAGCGCTGTCAGCGGGAACGGACACCTGGTCGAGTAGCTCGGTGACGGCGTCGTCTGTCAGGGGGTCGAGGACGAGCGAACATGCCGACGGCAATCGCAGCAGCTCGGCGATCCGCGGATCCGTCGCGCGGCCGTCACGGCGCGTCGTCACGACGAGTGCCATTCGCGTTCGGGCGAGCTTGCCCGCGACGAACGCGACCATGTCCGCCGTCGCCGGATCCGCCCAGTGCACGTCCTCCACGACCACGAGGGCCGAATAGCTGCGGCCGAACTCGTGGAGCAGCTCAACCACCCCGGCGAACAACCTGGTCGTCGCCAGCCCACGATCGATGCCGGCGACCCGCTGCCCGCGGCCGACGAGTGGCGCGACACCGCGCCAGATCTCCGGTGCGACGAGGGTGGGCAATTGCGGGAACCTCCGGATCACCTGATCGATCATCTCGATCACGGGCGCGTAGGGCAGCCTGGTCTCGAGGACGTGTGAGCACCGACCCGTGGCGACCTGGAATCCGACCGCCATTGCGCGGTCGACCACCTCTTCCACGAGGCGGGTCTTCCCGATCCCCGGTTCGCCGCTGATCACCACGACGCCGGGCCGTCCGGCGGCCGCCGCCGCGAGAACGTCCATCACCCGGTCGAGTTCGGCGGCCCGTCCCACCAGGCGGATTCCCGGTGCCGTCATTCGCCCAGCATGGCCCACCGGTAGCACCGGAACCATCGTTCGAACCACCGATCCGCGGCGCCACGGTCCGCGCCTCGGCGACCGCCCGCCGCGGACGACGGTCCTGACCGGCTCACGCCGCGGCAGCGGGACGTGCCGCCGCTGATCGCCGAGGCTCGGAGCAACGCCGCGATCGCGCTTCAGCCGTCGGTCGGGGAGAACACCAC
Source organism: uncultured Actinomycetota bacterium (assembly GCA_963844455.1). GTDB lineage: Bacteria > Actinomycetota > Actinomycetes > Mycobacteriales > Nakamurellaceae > Nakamurella. The sequence continues at coordinate 14,669 of CAWJOH010000001.1, read as the reverse complement.
CAGGATCGGAGCGAGCTCCGGGCACGGTCTGCCTGCCGCCCGAGGAAGGCTGAGCCGCCGCGCGCAGTTCGCGCGAGGTGGGTCGGTGGCTGAGCCGGGATCAACCCACCGCGAGGGTGGGGGCCTGCGCCTGGGCGTTGTCACCGAAGCCGTAGCGACCGACGCCGCCGCCGTTCTGCTCCACCAGCGCCAGCACGGTCGCGGTCCGGCCCGAGGGGGAATCGACGTTGTCGACGGTGGTGACGGCGGCGCTGGACACGGTGTCGTTGCGCACCGCTCCCACCACGCCGACCGCCTCCTCGGAGCCGGACCGGCCGGCCACGACGACGCCGGATGCGGACTTCTTCAGCTCGGTCGCGAGATCGGCGACGGCGGCGGCCCGATCGCCCTCCGACGTACCGGCGACCTCGGCGCCCGTCAGCACGATCACCGCGCGGCCGGCGGCGGGGGTGCCGGCGACCTGGATAAAGCCGCCGCTGGTGAACGCCGCGAGGGCGGCCGCCGACTGCTCCGGGGTGGACCTGACGGTGCCGTCCGGCGCGGCCACCAGCACGGCGCCGAGCAGGCCACCCGCCACGGCGCCGGCCTGCGGCACCTCCGGCAGGGTCACGCCGGTCGGCAGCGTCTGGGCGGCGAGGGAGCGAAGCTCGTCGGCGCGCGCCGGGTCGGTGAACGCCTCGGTCAGCTGCACCTGCGCGCTCACCGTCGCGCCCGCGCGGGCGAGCAGCGAGAGCACGGCGTCACGGTCGGCCGGGTCGGCGTCGGCGGTGGTGATCAGCACGACGCTCGTGTTCGGCAGGGTGCCGCGAACGGTGAGCGGGCCGATCGCCTCGGCGAACTTCTCGTCGCCGGTCACCCGGTCGCTGAGCGCGCCGTTCTCCGAGCTGAGCTCGTCGTGCTGCGCGGTCAGCTCGGCGTTGTCCCCCTGCAGGCCCGAGAGCAACGGGGAGGAGATCTTGGTGGCGCCCAGCACGATGCCCAGGGCGAGGGCCAGGAAGACCGCCGCGATCGAGACGATGTGGTACCGCATCGAGATCATGTGAACAGCCCCTGCACCCAGGCGACCAGCTGGTTCCACCAGTCGCGCACCAGGTCGGCGTAGACACCGCCGACGTCGGACACCAGCAGCGCGCACACGATCGCGGCCGCGGCCGCGACGACCAGCAGCATGACCACCCACCACGAGATGCGGGAGCGGTACAGCGCGGCGACCGCCGGCGCCTCGACCACCTTGTTGCCGACGCGCAGCCGCACCAGGAACGTCGAGGCGGTCGATCCGCGTCCCCGATCCAGCAGGTCGGTGAGCGTCGTCCGCATGCCGACCGTGACGATCAGCGTCGCGTCGTGGGCGTCGGCCAGCAGCAGCGCGAGATCCTCGGTCGTCCCCGTCGCGGGGAACGTCACCGCCCCGACGCCCAGATCCTGCAGGCGTTCCAGTCCCGGCGCGTGCCCGTCGACGTGCGCCGGGATGACCACCTCGGCGCCGCAGCGCAACGTCTCGGAATCGATGGACTCGGGATTGCCGATGATCAGGTCCGGCGTGTAGCCGGCCGCGCGCAGCACGTCCGCGCCGGCGTCGACGCCGACCAGCACCGGCCGGAAGTCGGCGATGTACTTCTTCAGCGACTTCAGCTGGGCCTTGGAGTCCGCGGACGGCGCGACCAGCAGCACCTGACGCTCGGAGATCGCGGTCGCGAGATCGGGGATGCCGACGCCGTCCAGCAGCAGCGTCCGCTCGCGCTTCATGTACTCGATCGCGTTGGCGGCGAACGCCTCCAGCTGGCTGGACATCCCGGACTTGGCCTCGATCATCAGATCGGCCACGGACTCCTGGGTCTGCTCGGTGCCCTGCGCGATCGCCTCGTCGCCCGCGTACAGGGTGCCGCCGTCCAGCCGCACCTTGGCGCCGTCCTTGAGCCGGCCGAAGACCTTCTCGCCCACGCCGTCGACGAGCAGCACGCCGGACGACACCAGGATCTCCGGACCCAGGTTCGGGTAGCGCCCGGAGATCGACGGTGCGGCATTCACCACCGCCGTCACACCAGCCTTGACCAGCGCATCCGCCGTCGCCCGATCGATGTCGACGTGGTCGATGACCACGATGTCGCGGTCGCCGACGCGGCCGAGCAAGGTCTCGCTGCGTCGCGACACGCGTGCAACGCCTGTGACTCCTGGCAACGTGCGTGACTGGCGTGACAGAAGCTTCATGCGCCGATCGTGACAGCCGAACCCGGGATCCGGCGGTAACTCCTCCCCCGTGTCGCCGCCTTTCGGGTCGGTCGAACCGGGCGTGATCAGCGGTGATCCCCTCGCGGCGCGCCCGTGCGCCGCCCGGCTACGGTTCGGCCCATGGACCAACGGACCACCCTGGCCAGGCTCCGGGCCGATCTCGCCGGGTTGCAGCGGGTGATCGACCGCTCGGATCCGGCGCGCCCGGTGCCCGCCTGCCCGGGCTGGACCCTCGGCGACCTGGCCGTTCACGTCGCCGACGTGTACGCGGACAAGACCGTGGCGCTGCGCACGGCGGCCCGCCCCGCCGCCGACGGGCGGGCGGACGCGGCCGGCGAGCGGCCGGGATCGCCGGCCGACCACCTGCGGGTCGCCGGCGCCGAGCTGCTGCACGAGCTGGAGTCGCGCGACGCCGGCGACCCGAGTTGGACCTGGTTCGGGCCCGATCAGAGCGTCGGCTTCTGGCAGCGCCGGATGATGCAGGAGACGGTCATCCACCGCTGGGACGCCGAGGACGCCGTCGGCACCGCGGGCGCCTACGAGATCGGCGGCGCCGTCGCCGACGACGGTGTCGACGAGTACCTCGTCGTCTTCCTCGCCGACGACTGGTCGGCCGAGCCGACCACCGGCAGCGGCGAGGTCGACGTGATCGGCGTGCGGCACGGCTGGCGCGTTCGGATGCGGCCCGACGACGTCACGGCCATCCGCTTCGAGCTCGTCCACCCGCCCGCCCCGGCCGCGGACGCGACCGTCCGGTGTGACGACGACGAGGACCTGCTGCTGGCCATCTGGGGCCGCCGATCCTGGGACCGGCTCCGGGCGTCGGGCGACCCGGCGGTTCTCGCCGACTTCCGCGGGAGGCTCGCGGCGGTGAGCCAGTAGCGCGGTGCGCCAGCACCCGCGGTGGGCCAGTAGCCGGCCGCACCCGCCGTCCGCGGACGGCTCGCGGCGGTCAGCCGGTAGCGGGGCCGCGGCGGCCGGCCCGCGGCCTGACCGCCCGGGATCAGCTCGCCTTGCGCCGCACCGCCTTTCCGGAATCACGGGCGGCGGCGCGGCGCTGTGCCGGCACCCGCGGGATCGCCGAGAGCGCTGCGCCGCGCGCACGGTCGGCGGGACGCTTCGGCGACCCGCCGAGCAGGTCACGGGCGTGCGCGCGGGCGCGCGGGCCCTCGTCGCCGCCCAGCATCCGCGCCAGCTCGATCTCCCGCTCGGCGCCGGTGACCTGGCGGACGTTGGATGCGCCGACGGCGCCGCCCGAGCCGGCGTCGACCACGAAGTGCCGGTCCGCCCTGGCGGCCACCTGCGCCAGGTGGGTCACCACGATCACCTGGTGATCGGCGGCGAGCGCGGCCAGCCGGGCGCCGATCTCGGTCGCCGCGCGGCCGCCGACGCCGGCGTCCACCTCGTCGAACACCATGGTGGTGACCGGATCGGCGCCGGCCAGCGCGACCTCGAGCGCCAGCATCACCCGGGACAGCTCGCCACCCGAGGCGCCTCGGGCGACCGGCAGCTCCGGGGCCCCCGGGTGGGCGGTCATCACGATCTCGACCTGGTCGATGCCGTCGACGCCGACGCTCACCCGCGCACCGTCCACCATCAAGGCATCGGTCTCGTCCGCCGGGGCCGCGCGGCGGGACACGGCGATCCGCACGGTCGCCCGGCCCATCGCCAGGCGATCGAGCTCCGCCGTGACCACGGCACCGAGCCGGTCGGCCGCCGCGGCGCGCTTGGCGGACAGCCCGCCGGCCGCGGCGGCCAGCGTCTCGGCGACCGCGTCGAGCTCGGCCTCGAGCTCGATCAGCCGGTGCTCCGAGGTGTCGAGCTCGGCCAGCTCCCGCTCCGCCGACGCGGCCCACGCGCGCACGCCGTCGACGTCCTCCGCGTACCGGCGCGTCAGCGAGCGCAGCGTCGACTGGCGCTGCAGCAGCCCGGCGAGCTGCTCGGGATCCGCATCGAGGTCGCCGAGGTAGCCGGTGAGTTCGGTCGCGACGTCGGCGAGCAGGACGGCGGCCTGCTCGAGCTCGCCGGCGAGCGCAGCCAGCCGCGGATCCCCGTCCGCGGGCAGCTGCCGCAGCGCGGCCGTCACCAGGCCGACGGCCGTCGGTTCGTCGGGCAGGTCGCCCGTGCCGGAGAGCGAGACGAGTGCCGCCTCGGCCGCCGACCGCAGGCCGTCGGCGTTCTGCAGCCGCCGGACCTGCTCGACCAGCGCGACATCCTCGCCGGGCTCCGGCGCGGCGGCGGCGATCTCGGAAAGCGCCACGCGCAGCATCTGCTCCCGCTGCGCGCGCTCCCTGGCGTGCGCCCGCCGGTCGGACAGGTCCAGCCGGAGCCGGAGCCACCGATCGCGCAGCGCGCGGTACCGGGTCAGCAGGCCGGCGCAGCCCGCGAACCGGTCGAGCACCGCGCGCTGCCGGGCGGGGCTCAGCAGCAGCGCCGCCCCGGCCTGGCCGTGCACGGCGACCAACGGCTCCGTCAGTTCCGCGAGGGTGCCCACCGGAGCCGACCGGCCGCCGACGTGCGCACGGGAGCGACCGTCCGCGGTGACCGACCGCACCGCGATCACCGACCCGTCGTCGTCCACCTGGCCGCCGGCGGCGCGCACGGTGTCGGCCGAGGCGCCGGCGGGCGGCAGCGCGAACCGGGCCTCCACCACGGCACGCTCGCTGCCGGACCGCACCCGCGCGGCGGCGCCCCGGCCCCCGGTCACCAGGTCGAGCGCCGTCACGATCATGGTCTTGCCGGCGCCGGTCTCCCCGGTGACCACGGTCAGCCCCGCGTGCGGCTCGATGGCGGCCTCGTCGATCACCCCGAGGCCGCAGATCCGCAGCTCCTGCAGCATGGTCCGAACACTAGTCCCGGACACCGACAGCCGCCCGCGCGCCGCGCTGGACACGGCGTTGGACACGGCGTTGGACATGGCGTTGGACACGGCGTTGGACACCCAGACGACGGACCCGGAGGCGATCGACAAGCAAGGGATCGACGAAGAAGGGTTTGACGACGAGGTGATCGACACCGGGATCGCCCGCGGCGGGACGAACGCCGACGGCCGAACGCCGACGGCCGAATGCCGGGCGGACGAACGCTCCGGCTGGGTGAACTCAGTAGCGCTTGTCCCGCCAGCCGTGCACCGGGAGCTTGAACTTGCGCACCAGTCGATCGGTGAACGTCCAGTCGGACAGCCGCACCAGCATCACGGGCTGCTGCCCCTTGCACACCCGGATCCGCGAGCCGGGCGGGATCTCCCGGCTGCGCCGCCCGTCGCACGCGAGCACCGCGAACTGGCCGTCCGGATCGAGGTGCACCGTCACGATCGACTCGGGCGCGATGACCAGCGGCCGGGCGAACAGCGCGTGCGCGTTCGACGGCGCCAGCAGCAGCGCCTCGACGCCCGGCCAGATCACCGGACCGCCCGCCGAGAACGTGTAGGCGGTGGACCCGGTCGGCGTCGCACACATCACGCCGTCGCAGCCGTAGGCGGACACCCCGTGCCCGTCGACCTCCACCACGACATCGAGAATTCTTTCGCGCGAACCCTTCTCGACGCTGATCTCGTTGAGCGCCCAACCGGCGGCGATGAGCATGCCCTCGAGCTCGACGGTCACCTCGACGGTCATCCGCGGCGACAGGCGGTAGCGCTTGTCGATGACGGCGGACAGCGCCCACTCCATGTCGGACGCGTCGGCCTCGGCGAGGAAGCCGACCCGGCCGAGGTTGATGCCGAGCACGGGGGCGTTCATCGGGCGGGCGTGCTCGGCGGCCCGGAGCAGGGTGCCGTCGCCGCCGATGGCCAGCACCATCTCGATCGGCGAGTCGTCGGTGTCGGTGGGATCGAACACGCCCAGCTCGAGGCCGTCGTGTTCGCCGGGCAGGCACACGAGGTCGATCCCGCCCTCCGCCAGGGTGGCGTGCACGGTGGTGACGGTCTGCGCGATGTCCGCGCGACCGGTGTGCGCGACCAGCAGCACCCGTCGGTCCGTCACGCCGACACCTCCTGCACCGCAGCCATGATCATGTCCTGCACCGGCCGATCGGGCACCCGCGGCACATCCCGCCGGAAGTGCACGAAGAACTCCACGTTCCCGCTCGGCCCCGGCAGCGGCGATGCGGCGACACCGAGCGCTGTCCAGCCCAGTAGACCAGCAGCCCGCACCACGCCGTCGACCGCCTCCGCGCGCAGCGCGGGATCGCGGACGACGCCGCCCGCGCCGAGCCGTGCCCTGCCGACCTCGAACTGCGGCTTGACCATCGGCACCAGGTCGGCACCCGGCACCGCGCATGCGGTCAGCGCCGGCAGCACCAGGGAGAGCGAGATGAACGACAGGTCGGCGACCACCAGCTCCGCCGGGCCGCCGATCGCCTCGGGGGTGAGCGTGCGGACGTTGGTCCGGTCGACCACGTGCACCCGCGGGTCCGACTGCAGCCGCCAGACGAGCTGCCCGTACCCGACGTCGACGGCCACCACCTCGCGGGCGCCGCGGCGCACGAGCACGTCGGTGAAGCCGCCGGTCGACGCGCCCGCGTCCAGGCAGCGCCGACCCGCGACGACCACGCCGGGAAAGGCGTCCAGCGCGCCGATCAGCTTGTGCGCGCCGCGCGAGGCCCAGCCCTCGTCGGTCTCGTCCGGCCGGACGACGACGGGCGCCCCGGGTTCCACCCCGGTGGCCGGCTTGGTCGCGGCCAGGCCGTGGACGGACACCCGGCCGGCGGCGATCAGGTCGGCGGCGTGCTCGCGCGACCGCGCCAACCCGCGGCGCACGAGCTCGGAATCCAGCCGCGCGCGACGCACGTCAGGGGCTCGGCTCGAACCCCGTGGCGCCGGCGCCGACCTCGCCCGGCCGCGCGGGACCGGCGGGGCCCACCTCGGCGGTGCCGGCGAGCGCGTCGGTGAGCAGGGTGTGCAGCTCCCCGTACGCGGCGACCTGGCCGGCCGGCGGGAGCTCATCGAGGGTGGCGAGCCGGGACTCGGCCGCGAGCAGCTGCTCCTCCGCGGGATGCCCCGTCGATGCCGACCGGAACAGCGCCGCCTGGTCCTGGTTCTCCCGCACGTGTGCCTCCCCGGTCCGTCATCCACGGTGCTCGCGCCGCACCGATGCCCGCGGGCCGCGCCCGCCCACGAGGCGCCGAACGGCCCGCGAACCACGCTAGTGGAGCACAGGTGCGCGGCCGTCGGCAGTCGGCAGGCCGCAGCGCGCCAGCGCGGCCGCCGCCGCAGCGTCCCGTGGGGTCACCCGCGGGCTGACCGTGTCCGTCGAGTGCGCGGAGTCCCAGACGTGCGCGGCCAGCTGAGCCAGCGCGCGCAGCGCGCTCGCGTCGGTGACGGACGGCCGATCGGCACCGCCGTGCGTGTCGGGGTGCGCGGCGGCGAGCACCAGCGCGCCGTGGTCCATGCCGACGGTCCACTCCAGGTGCCCCGCGCGGCCGACCGACGGGATCTTCACCGCGCGGTCCTCGTCCACCAGGCCGCGCATGTCGAAGGCGAGGAACGTCGGGCGGAACTCCGGCGGCGCGGCCAGCAGATCGGCGGCGGTGGACACGCCGGTGAGCACCATCAGGCTCGGCGTGTCCGCGGCGTGCGCGCAGGCGATGTCGGTGTCCAACCGGTCGCCGACCACCAGCGGGGTGGTCGATGAGACGCGGCGCACCGCCTCGTCCAGCAGCGGCCGTTCCGGCTTGCCGGCCACCCGCGGTCGCAGGCCGGTCGCCGCCACCAGCGCGGCGACCATCGCTCCGTTGCCCGGCAGCAGCCCCCGGTCCGTGGGCAGCGTGCTGTCCACGTTGCAGGCGACCCAGTCGGCGCCGTCCCGCAGCGCCATGCACGCCTCGGCGAGCTGCCGCCAGCCGGTGTCGGGCGAATGTCCCTGGACCACCGCGACGGGCCCGTCGGTGGCGAGCCGCACCGCGCGCAGGCCCGCCTCCTCGACGGACCGGGCCAGCCACGGGGCGCCCACGACGAGCACGCGCGACCCCGGTTCGTGCCGCGCCGCCAGCATGCTCGCGGCCACCTGCGGCGAGGTGAGCACCTGGTCCGCGGTCGCGGGGACACCCATGCCGGCCAGCGCCTCGGCGACCTCGTCCGGCGGCCGGGACGCGTTGTTGGTGACGAAGATCGATCGAGCGCCCTGCTGCGCGGCCCGCTTCAGGGCGGGTGCGACGTGATCGATCGGCTGACCCCCGAGGTAGACGGTGCCGTCGAGGTCCAGCAGCAGGGCGTCGTGCGTCTCGGCGAGGGTGCTCACGAATCGTCAGCCTGGCCGCTGCCGGTCAGGGCGGCCAGTCGGTCGCCCGCGTCGGTCTCCTCGTCGGCGTCCGCGTCGGCGGCGCGGACGAACCAGCCGATCGCCTCGTCACGGTCGCCCGCGCGCTCCAGCAGGTCGGCGTACGCGTACGCGACCCTGGCGTCGGGGGTGCCGTCGGCGGCCAGCTGCCGCAGCTGGGCCAGCGCGGCGTCCAGCTGGCCCAGGTCGGCCCTGGCCCCGGCGGCGACGATCGCCAGCTCCCTGGCCGCGCCGCGGTCGAGGCTCGCCGCCTCCGCCGACCGGGACAGCTCGATGGCGCGCTCGGGATGACCCAGCGCCCGCTCGCTGTCCGCGATGACGGCGAGATGGCCTGGGCCACCGCCCATCCGGCGGGCCGCGCGCAGCTCGCCGATGGCCTCGGCCCACTCGCCGGCGCGGTAGGCCACGAGGCCGACCGTCTCGCGCACCACCGCCACCCGGCCACCCCTCGCCCGCGCGGCCCTGGCATGCATCCAGGCCAGCTCCGGATCGTCGTCGGCGAGCGTGCCGGCGGCGATCAGGTGGCCGCCGACGAAGTCGGCGTTGTCCTTGCTCAGGCCGCGCAGGTCGCGCCGGACCTCCGGCTCGAGTTCCTCGGCACTCGCCCATTCGGGCAGCTCCGGCCACACCTCGCCGACGTCCTCGACCCGGCGGCGGGAGCCGCCGATCGGCTCGCGTTCGGATGCCACCTCCGGCCGCTCGCGGTGGGTGCCGGGGCGGTCGAAGCGCCACGGCCCCGGCCGCTCGGTGCCGCGCACGGACTTCTCACCGCCCGGCCTGCGCGGACGATCCGTTCGGCCGGCGCCGTGCGCGGGGCGGGCGCCGGATCCGGCACCGTCGGGGCCGCGGCGTTCGCGGGACGGCTTGTCGCCCTGAGTGTCCCGCGGGGAACGCGGCGCACGCGGCGGTTGTTCGGGACGGCCGCCGGGCCCGAACAGCCCGGCGCTCAGGTCGCCGCCGAGCGGTGACGAGTGGTCGTCCCGACGCTCCCGCTGCGCGGAGCGATCCCGGCCGAACGGCCGATCCGCCGGCGGCCGACGGTCCTGCGGGGACGGCCGCTGGGTGCCGGACGCCCGATCGGGGCGGTTCGGGCGATCGGACGCCGCACCCCGGTCCTTCGGCACGGGTGGGCCCGGCGCGCGCCGGTCCGCCCCCGCCGACCGGTCAGCGGGCGGTCGCCGATCGCCGGTGGGCGCCCGGTCCGGAAACGAGCGACGGTCCTTGGCGGACGGCCGGTCCGGTGTCGGGCGGCGTCCCTTCGGGTACGTCCGATCCGAGGTCGGGCGGCGGTCGGGGGCGCTCGATCGGGCGTCGGCGGCGCGCCGGTCGCGGGCGGCCGGCCGGTCCGCCGCCGGGCCGCGATCCGCGTGGGCGCTGCGATCCGCGTGGGCGCTGCGGTCGTCCGGCGCGCGCCGCGGCCCGTCCGGGTGGTCCGTCCGCGGGCGTCGATCTCCGCGCTCGGCGGACCGCGCGCGCCCGGCGGCTCCCGAAGCGCCGAACGACTTCTGCTGCCAGGGCTTCGATCCCGTGCCGGCGGCGCGTGGCGGCGTGTCCGGCCGCTTCCCGCCACCACTCCCGGTGCGCCGTGGACGGTCGACATCGCCGCCGGCCGAGCCGGTCTCGCGCCGCGGCCGGTCCGAACGCGAGCCGCCGTCGTCGGCCGGGCGGCGCGGCGCTCCGGTGCGCGGCGGCTGACCGGACCGGGCGGGCGGCTTGCCGGACCGGGCCGGCGGCTTCGAGTGTCGGGCGGGCGGCCTCGAGGCGTCCGATCGTCCGGCGGACCGGTCGGCCGAGCCGCCGGCCTGCGGTACGGACGGGGTTTCCGGCCTCGGGCCATCGGCCGCGTTGTCCGACACCACAACTCCCACCAGGTCGCCGACCGCCCGACAGCACGGGCACTGACCACTCTGACACACCGTGGGCCGCCGCCCCGACCCGCAGCTTCGCGGCGCCTTCCGCCCACAGCGGGCCGCGCCGAGGCGGACGGTCGGCGGGATGGCCGGGACTCAGACCGCCGATTCGGCGGGCGAACCGCGGTCCGCCGCTGTGGCCATCAGCGGCAGGTCACGGCGAAGGTGGTGCCCTCGCCGACGGTGCTGGCCACCCGGATATGCCCGCCGTGGGCGGCCGCGATCGCGCGGGTGATGGTCAGCCCGAGACCGACGCCGGGCACCGCGAACTGGGTGGCGGTGGACGCGCGGAAGAACCGCGAGAACAGCTGGTCCATCTCGTCCGCCGGGATGCCGATGCCCGTGTCGCTGACCGAGATCGCCACCCGATCGCCGCCGTCGGCGTCGGGTTGCACACCGAGGCCGACCGCCACCCGGCCGCCGGGCTGGGTGAACGTGATCGCGTTGGAGATCAGGTTGTCCACCGCCTGCCCGAGCCGGACCGGGTCCCCCCACACGTCCGCCCGGTCGGCCGTCTCGGACAGCACGAGCCGCACTGTGCGCGCCTCGGCGACCGGCATGGCGGCGGTGACGGCGGCCTCGACGACGCCGTGCAGGTCCACCCGCTGCTCCTGCAGCGCGAACCGACCGGACTCGACCTGAGCGGTGAACAGCAGATCCGACACCAGCCGCAACAGCCGCTGCGCGTTGCGCTCGACCGTGGCCGTGTACTGCTTCTGCTGGTCGGTCAGCGGGTGCTCGTCGTCGTCGGAGATCAGCTCGGCGTACCCGAGGATGGAGCTCAGCGGGGTGCGCAGCTCGTGCGAGATGAGATCGACGAACTCGTCCTTCGGCCTCGCCTGCTCCCGGTCGTGGGTGACATCGGTCGCCACGAACAGGAATCCCTCGAGGTCGCCGCCGGCGTCCTTGCGCGCGGTGACCGAGACCTGCAGCCGCAGCACGCGGTGATCGGGGCGCTCGAAGGACCACTCCTGGACCTGGGCGCTGCCCTGCATCGCGGGCGCCCATCGTCTGCTCGATGCTGGAGACGCTGTCCGGACCTCGCGGCGGGAGGCCGCCGTTCGACCCGACGGGCGAGACGCTGCTCTGCTGCAGTTCGTTGATCAGCCGCCGGCCGATGACGTCGTGCGCGGCGATCTGGAACATCCGCTGCGCGCCGGAGTTGAACACGTCGATCCGGCCCTGCGGATCGGTCCCGACGATCGCCTGCTCGGTGACCGCGTCGATGACGCTCTGCAGCTGGAAGGTGGTCTCGCGCAACAGGGCCGAGCTCGCCTCGCTGGCGGATGCGGCGTCCTGCACTTCGGCGAGCAGCCGCTCGTGCTCGCGGCGCAGGGCCGTGACCGCCCGGATGCGGGCGCGCAATCGCCGGGTCAGCTCGCCGAGAGCGCCGCGAGCGCGAGCACCACGGGGTGAACAGCTTCCCACCACGTCGCGCGCGCCGGGTTCGCGCTCCGACCCGATCCGGGGTCCGCTCGCGCGTCAGCGCTCGGCCAGCCCGGTGACCCTGGCCATGAGCTCGCGGCGGCTCGCAGTGCCGGACTTCGCGAAGATCGCCTTCAGGTGGTCCTGCACGGTGTTCTCCGCGACGCCCATGCGGCGGGCGAGCTCGCGGGTGTCGCCGCCCCCGGCCAGGTGGCCGACGAGCTGGCCCTCCCTGCGGGTGAGCCCGGCGGCGCGCGCGAACAGATCGAGCCGCTCCGCCGGCGTGGACGGCTGGATGCTCGCCGCGATCGTCGGATCGGCCGATCCGGCGCCGTTCGCGAGCCGGGCGGCGGTCACCGTCAGGTATCCCCGGCCCGGCACGCGCACCCGGGCGGACGCCGGGTGCGCGTCGACGCCCTGTTCGATCGCCAGCAGCTGGGCGGCCACGTTGAACACCGCGGCGGGGACGGGGGCGGCGTCGTCCTCGGTCGGCAGCAGCGCCCGCAGGGCGGCGTCGGCGGCCGGCGTGCGGGCGGTCTCGCGCAGCTCGTCGGTGAGCACCAGGATGGCCGGCCCCGCCGGTCGTGCGGGCCCGGGATCGGCGGGCGCGGCCGCCTGCCGCAGGGAACTGCGCCGGATCCCCCCGGTCACCGTCGGCGCAGCGGCCACCAACGTGCGGCACTCGTCGCCGGTGAACGGCCGCCCCCCGGTGCACCGCCAGAGATCGAGGAAACCCCAGGTACCGAAGCGATCCCGGTGCACCGTCGACGCGACGTCGACGACGCCGTAGTCGCGCAGCAGCCCGCTCCACCACGCGCTGCGGGCGAGGTCACCGCCGGTGGCGTCCTGCAGCGTGGCGCAGCCGTCGTCCGGCAGCGCGGTCCAGCGATTCATGGCGGTCCGGTACTTGAGGCTGATCAGCCGGGGCAGGTCCGGCATGCTGGGGTCTCGGCCAGCGGCGAGACGCCCACGCAGGTCGCCGGGTCGGTGAGCACCCACACGTAGAAGTCGAACTCCACCACGCGACGGATCTCCGCGAGCACGGTTCGCTGGAGCGTTCTCGCGTCGGCGGCGTCGCGGCAGCACTCGTCCATCCGCGCCAGCAAGGCGTCGTCGCGCCGGGACACCACGCGAGCGTATGCCGGCAGCGGGTGACATCCAGTCCCAGAAAGCTGGGATGGCGCCGCCGGGCGGACCGCTCCTACCGTCGAGAGATGCCCACATTGCACATCGAACACGCCGTGACCGGTGTCGACGCCTGGCGGTCCGCGTTCGCCCGATTCGAGGACGCCCGGCGCCGGGCCGGGGTGACCGCCGTCCGGGTCGCCCGCCCCGTCGATCGCGACGACTACCTGATGATCGACCTCGACTTCCCCAGCACCGAGCAGGCGGCCGACTTCCTGGGGTTCCTGCGCCGCTCGGTCTGGGCGACACCGGCGAACTCTCCGGCGCTGGCGGGCGCGCCGACCGCGATGGTGCTGACCGAACTCGATCCGGCGCCGGCCGCCGGGGGGCAGCGGGCCGGCTGAGGGCGGGCGGCTCCGGCCCGCTCGGGCGGCCGCGCCGTCACAGGTCGCGGCGGTAGACCAGCTGATCGCCGGACGGTGGCCGCAGCAGGACGTAGAGCCCGTCCCCGGACAGGCCGAGCCGCCGCACCTCGCCGGCCGGCGCGGCGATCGATTCCCACCGGTCCGCCGAGGATCGGGCGAACAGTTCGTCGCCGGCGCCGACCGCGACGACCGCGCGCGAGCCGTCGTCGGCGACCCGCGGCTGTCCGGCGTAGCGGTCCACGGTGCGGTCGGGCAGCGGGACGCGGGCGGCGGCTGTCCCGGCCAGCCGCCACGCGGCGAGCCGGCCCCCCAGCCGGCCGACCACGAGACATCCGTCGGCGGCGCAGGAGACGTCGGTGGCCGCGCTGTCGTCGTCGGAGGCGTCCAGGTCCACCCGGGTCCACGACGCGCGCGCCTCATCGGATACCCAGGCGATCGCCCGCTGGCGCACCAGGCCGTGCCGGAACGAGGTGGACAGTCCCACGACGACGACCGCGCCGCCGCTGCCGGCGGCAGCCGTGGCGGTCACCTGCTCCGACGCGCTGCCGGTGAACACCTCCGGGCTCGGCTGCCGGATCCAGAGCGCACCCGCGTGCTTCCAGACGGCGATCCCCGTGACGCCGGGCGCCAGGCTCCAGGTGCCCACGACCAGCGGGTCGTCGCCGCCCACCACGCCGGTGACCCCGCCCGCCGCCGGACCGCCGAAGGTCTCCACCGTCTGCGGCTCCTCGAGGATGCCGGCTCCGGTACCGGTCCAGGCCGACCAGCGCGGGTTGAGGTGCGCGCCGCCGGTGACCGCACCGATGGCGACAACCCGGCCCGCGTCATCGATCGACGCGTGCAGGATGGCCGCCTGGCCGCCGTACGCGGTCGCCGGCGTGGCCGGGATGTCCTGCCAGGCGCCGTCCCGCTCGATCGCGAGCAGCGGCCGCGGGCCGGGCCCTGCGGACACCCCGCCGACCAGGACCCCGCCGGCTCGGGCGAACAGGTCCGAGGCGAGGACGCCCGGCGGCGTGACGACCTGCCAGCCGCCGGCCGGCGGCGCCGCCTCCGTGCCGGCGGTGCAGGCGGACGCGACCAACGCGGCGACCAGCGCGAGAAGGGCGGTGCGGCGGTGCATCGCGGCCGGCCTCCTGAATCGTTGGACCTGCCCGGTCGCGGCCCGGCCGGCCCTCGATGCACGATACGTCCGCCGTCCGAATCGACATCGGGATGCACGAAGGCCCGGGAAATCGGATCTGGTGATCTCGATTTCCCGGGCCTTGTGGAAATGGTTG